>NC_008228.1:3890253-5187005 GCF_000014225.1 Paraglaciecola sp. T6c | reverse complement strand
ATTAATTATTCAGCATTCTTTGCAAAACAGGTGTTAATTATCACTCTAAACTGTGCATAAGTAAAATAACCTTTTCAGCATCGCTTAAATATTCTTTAAAAAAACAATAAGATTTTGTTTTATATATATATTATTATTTCAGGCTCGCATTGCAAAAGTCAGAACAGTTAAATATATAATCAAAAATCGAGCCAGAAAACACTCCCAAACCCAAATAATAATAATAACTGTGGATAAAATAGCTACGCATAGACGAGTTACCCAAAGACCATCAAAAACGCTAGATGATCATTAATTACACAATGATCTCGATAACTCATTGACAAACGTTAGGCGGATCTCTAGAATTCAGCGTCCTTTTTGAGCATGCAAGTGTTCATTTGTTTTTAACCTTATGTAGCGGAACTAGGTCATGAAAAGAACTTTTCAACCAAGTAACTTAAAGCGTAAGCGTTCACACGGTTTTCGTGCCCGTATGGCGACTAAAAATGGCCGCAAGGTTATTGCCAATCGTCGTGCTAAAGGCCGTGCTCGTTTAACAGCTTAATCATTTAAAGTGGGTGAAAATTCATTTTCTCGGGAGTTGAGACTTTTAACTCCCACCCACTTTGAATTTGTTTTCAAAAATGCCACTCCTGCCGTATCCCCAAACTTAACATTACTTGCTCGTCACAATGATAGTCCTAATCCCAGACTAGGAATAACTGTCGCTAAAAAACGTGTCAAAAAAGCACACGATCGCAATCGTATTAAACGCATTGTGCGTGAAAGTTTTCGCAATCATCAGCAAAGCTTACCTAACATTGATATAGTAGTGGTTGGTAAAAGTGGGCTTGATAAGCTCTCGAATCAGGAACTATTCCTAGTTTTAAGTAAGTTATGGAAAAAGTTAGCCAAGCGCTGCGAAAAATCCCAATAGGTTTGATTAGACTATACCAGCTATGGCTTTCACCCATGCTGGGGCAAAACTGTCGATTTCATCCAACTTGTTCTTACTATGCAATTGAAGCAATAAAACAACACGGAATCATAATTGGTGGTTGGTTAAGTATCAAACGCATACTAAAATGCCATCCGCTGCATTCTGGTGGAATCGATCTGGTGCCCGACAAGAAGAAGCAAAACAAGCACTAAAATATTTGAATTTGCCCCGTATAGAGATTACGGGCAAATTTATAATCGAATGAAGGTCGTCGCCTAGGCAAAACGGCTTAAATTAATAATGTAGTTAATATAGAGTATTTTATGGAATCCCAACGCAGCTTTTTATTAATTGGCCTTGCCATGGTCAGCTTTCTTTTATGGCAACAATGGCAAGTGGATTATGGTCCTCAACCTGCCCAGCCAGTAGAAAGTCAACAAACAACGGGGAGCGATGCCCCAAATAGTAATGGCGATGTACCTATTGCTACGCCAACGAATAAAAGTGCGCTACCAACTCAAAGCGTAGTTGGTAAGGTCATATCTGTGACTACCGACACGTTACAACTAAGCATCAATACCGTAGGTGGTGATGTTATTTCAGCAAACTTGCTTAAATACCCACTTGAACAAGGTTCACAGGGTACGTATAGCTTACTTCGCCCAAGCGGCCCAACGATTTTTGTGGCTCAAAGTGGATTGGTCGGTACCAATGGAATAGATAAAGGCTCACGACCTACTTATTCTGTAAGCCAAGATAGTTTCGTTATGGAAGGTGACTCGCTGACAGTCCCTCTAACGTATACAGCTAAATCCGGTTTACTCGTGACTAAAGAATTTATATTCAGTAAAAACAGTCACGAAGTGAAAGTAAATTATCACGTTGAGAATACCTCTTCAGATGTAAAAAGTGTTAAACAGTTCGGACAGTTAAAGCAAAGTACAGCGGATCAAGGCGGCAGCATGTTTATGCCAACTTATCGCGGTGGCGCATTCTCCACTGAAGACGAGCGTTACGAGAAGTACTCCTTTGATGACATGCAAGACAAAAACCTGAATCAAGTTACTCCTGCTGGTTGGACAGCAATGATTGAGCATTATTTTGTTTCAGCGTGGGTACCACCACAGGACCAAACTAATAGCCTCTACAGTAAAATGACCCAGAACGGTAATGCGATTATCGGTTTTATTGGTCAATCTGTAGATATAGAGCCAGGTCAAAGCGTTGATATTCAAAGCTCACTTTACCTTGGTCCTAAAGACCAAGATACCTTAGAAAAAATCGCGCGCGGCTTAGATTTAACGGTTGATTACGGATTTCTGTGGTGGATTTCTAAATATCTCTTCGCCTTCTTGCAGTTTATTCACAGCTTAATTGGTAACTGGGGTTTCTCTATCATCCTCATCACTATCGTCGTTAAAGGTGCTATGTACCCACTAACGAAAGCACAGTATGAATCGATGGCGAAAATGCGTGCCTTGAAACCCAAAATGGACGCGTTGAAAGAACGTTATGGCGACGACAAGCAGAAGATGCAGCAAGCCATGATGGAAATGTACAAGAAAGACAAGGTAAACCCTATGGGTGGTTGCTTCCCTCTTCTTTTACAAATGCCTATCTTTTTAGCCTTGTATTGGGTGTTGTTAGAAAGTGTTGAATTACGTCACGCTAACTTCATTTTCTGGATCACTGATTTGTCTGTTAAAGACCCTTACTTTGTCCTACCGATATTAACTGGCCTTAGTATGTACCTTCTACAGAAGCTGCAACCTATGACGATGACAGACCCAATGCAGCAGAAAATAATGCAATTTATGCCTGTGGCTATGAGTTTGTTCTTCTTTATATTCCCAGCAGGTCTAGTGCTATATTGGTTAATCAGTAACATCATTACCCTTATACAGGCGAAAATCATTTATGCATCAATGGAGAAGCGCGGTTTAAAAACCAAGTAAGTCGCCACTCTCTATAAGCAAATAGCCCGCCTTACACAACTATGTAGGCGGGCTTTTTTATATTCACACCTAGCATTACAATGTGTTCATTTAATCAATAGGAAATCAACATGCCCTCATTTGATATTGTGTCAGAAATTAAATTAGAAGAAGTGAGAAACGCCGTCGAAAACGCTAACCGCGAGCTTTCCACCCGTTTTGACTTTCGTGGCGTAGAAGCCAGTTTCGAGCTTAAAGAAAACATCGTTACTATGTCTTGTGATAGTGATTTTCAGTTAAAACAAATGCTCGATATCTTGCGCGGCACTTGTGTAAAACGCGGCGTAGATACAGCAGCCTTTGAAGAAAAAGACGTTCAGCACATAGGTAAGATATACAAACAGGCTATCGCGTTTAAAGAAGGCATTGAACAGCCTGTGGCCAAAAAGCTGATCAAGATGATAAAAGACGCCAAGATTAAAGTGCAAGCTTCGATACAGGGCGATCAAGTGCGTGTCACGGGTAAAAAACGTGATGATTTACAGCAAGTCATGGCGTTAGCGAAAAGCAGTGACCTAGAGCAACCCTTACAATTTACCAATTTTCGAGATTAGGCAATACCGTGACAGTTGAGCAAAATACTCCAGACCAAGACACCATCGTCGCCCAAGCAACCGCAAGTGGGCGTGGCGGGGTTGGAATAGTGCGCGTATCAGGCTCGCTAGCAGCAAAAGTCGCCGAGCAAATAATTGGGCATGTACCACTCATTCGTAATGCCCAATACGTACCATTTAAGTCCAATACCGGCGAACCGCTTGACCAAGGTATAGCGTTATTCTTTAAAGCGCCCCACTCCTTTACTGGCGAGGATGTTTTAGAACTACAAGGCCATGGTGGCCAAGTTGTTTTGGATATGCTCATCAAAGCAACTCTACATGTTCCTAATGTGCGTTTAGCAAGGCCAGGTGAATTTAGTGAACGCGCCTATTTAAACGACAAACTAGATTTAGCCCAAGCTGAAGCCATAGCGGATTTAATTGATGCCAGTTCAGAGCAAGCCGCTCGAGGGGCTCTACGTTCTTTACAGGGCGAATTTTCAACACAAATTAACTCGCTTGTTGAGTTGCTAACGCATTTGCGTATATACGTTGAAGCAGCAATTGATTTCCCTGACGAAGAAATCGACTTTCTTAGTGACGGCAAAGTACAAAATGACCTTAAGGCAATAACGAAACAATTAAGCTCAGTAAAAAGCCAAGCCCGACAAGGCAGTTTGCTGCGAGAAGGTATGCGCGTTGTTATTGCTGGTCGACCCAATGCAGGCAAATCGAGTTTATTGAATGCTTTAGCGGGGCGTGACGCAGCAATTGTTACCGCAATAGCAGGCACCACACGTGACGTGTTGAAAGAGCACATCCACATTGATGGCATGCCACTGCATATTATCGACACTGCTGGCCTTAGAGACAGCTCAGATGAAGTAGAACGCATTGGCATTGAACGCGCTTGGCAGGAAATTGAGCAAGCAGATCGTGTTTTGTTCATGTTAGACAGTACCGAAACCCATGAAAACGACCCATATAAAATTTGGCCAGAATTTATGCGCCGCTTACCGAAAAATATGGGGCTAACCGTTATTCGTAACAAAGCGGATCTCTCTGGTGAAAATGTTGGGAAGGTACAATACGATGACTATCCGGTTTTCCAACTCTCAGCGAGTCACAAACAAGGCATAGAGGTACTGGCAGAGCACCTTAAGGAATGCATGGGTTTTCATTCATCAAATGAAGGTCAATTCATCGCAAGGCGGCGCCATATTGATGCTATTGAGCGAGCAGAAGAGCATTTATTATTAGGTAAGCAGCAATTAGAAGACAACCTAGCGGGTGAGTTGTTAGCTGAAGAACTGCGCCTAGCCCAAGCATATTTGAGTGAAATAACCGGTGAATTCAGTTCTGATGACTTGCTAGGCAAGATATTCTCATCTTTCTGCATAGGTAAATAACTTTTAGCACGCTCTAATCTACATGCCGGTACTAGCTAACCACTTTATATCGAGACACACTGACTAGCGTGGCTCGTTATTATTGTTTGACATATCATGTTGAAAAAACACTCAGATTAATCATTAACTTAGTCACGAAGTGATTAATGGCAAACACTAGGTTAAATTTACTTAACTTGGTTGTATTTTTCAGCCTATCTCTTTTATGCCTTGAGTTAATACGTAGTCGCGCCAATCTATGCAAGGTACAATGAGTTCAGTCAATAACGAGAGAGAATAATGGTAGATTTTGAAATAATTGTCGGCAGCATGCTCGGTGCCAGCGAATACGTTGCAGAAGCGTTACAGGAAACATTGAGTAAACATCAACTAGCTTCGAATGTACATTTGACTCCCGACTTACCTGATATTTCTCATTCAGCTATTTGGATTATTTGTACCTCTACTCATGGAGCAGGTGATTTACCAGACAATATTCAGCGCTTCGCAAAGCAAATAGAAACCACAGACGTCAGCGATGTATCTTTTATCGTCATTGGATTGGGAGACAGTAGCTATGACACTTTTTGTTATGGCGCAGCCAAAATGGAACAAGTATTAAAAAACAGTGGTGCAAGATTGGATGCTCCAGCACTAAATATTGATGTACTTCATCACCCTATTCCAGAAAACGCCGCCGTGGAGTGGTTAGAAACTTGGATAAGCAGTAGAGGTTAACAATTGGACACCTGGTTAAACGAAGCAGAGCAAAAAGCACTTAATCAAGCCGTGAGCAACGATGCCAGGGTGTTATATTTGATGGGTTTGAGACCCACTGTTGATAGAACAACAGGTAATACGCCCGCATTAAATTACAAATCGCTATTAAGCATGCTCAATGCAAAAGAAAGTAAATTCAACCTTGGCCGACAAGTGAATAACCTAATCAAAGAATTGCTTCATGTTGAGTTAGTCAGTTTTGTCGAAGAGGTTGATTTGAATAAGAGTTTTAATGGAAAAATTCTTACCTTACCCTTACTCATGATCAAACCTGATGATTACAGCCAGCTCCATTTACAGTGGCAAAAGATGAGTGCAAACTGGACCCCAAACGCAACTTTGTATCAAGATTTAGCTAAACTAGTAGGCATCATTGATAGTGACTTCTCTGACCACGAACTGGGTGATTTTGTAGCCTACTGGTTAGGACGCCCTCAAACTCAATTTACGCAGTTTCAGTGGACGCAGAAATTTGTATTTAACGTTAAACAAAAACGCTTAGCTAAAAACATCAAGGCTATTCACAAGGTGGGTAATCAAATCGTCACGGCCAAAGCAGGCGTTGTTGCGGATGAAAATGCCAAAAACCTTGTTGCTAAATACAGTAGCAAAGCAAAGACTACCTCTAACTCATGATCATTAGCGGAAAATTAACATGCTAAGTTTGAAAGACAGAATCGCTCAACTCGGTAAAACGCTTGGCAGGAAACACATTCCTGATACCTATACTGATTATAAGACGGTAAGGCTCGAACACGAAGCCCTTGCCAACCGTGACGTGCGCCAACTACAAAAAGACGGCAAACGCGCCCGAATTCAAACTTTACATGGACGATCTGATCTTAATCCTAAGTGGACCTTCGACAACCTTATTCAAGACAGCGACGATGTAAAAGAAGCGATAAGTATCGCTCATTCATTTATAGCAGCCCATGAGGATCCCGCTTGGCGCAAAAGTGGCTCGCATATGATGATCTTTTATGGGGATTATGGCCGTGGAAAATCTCACACCGCTGGTGCTATTGCGCACGAGTTGATCAATCAATACGAGATCACCGTTTTATACAGACAACTTTCAACACTGCTAGAAATGCGCTTCTTCTCATACGATTACAGTGCGACAGATAAAGTAGGCGAGAAATTTCGTGAAATAAACCAAGAACTACTCGACGTCGATTTATTAATATTGGATGAAGTGTGTGTCAATGAGTCTTCACTTAAGAAGAACGCCCAAAGCTGGTTGGGGAATTTACTAAGACAGCGTCTAGCACACAATAAAAACTGCATACTGATCACCAACCATAACCTGGCTGAACTCGAACAAGCCCTAGGTAGCTACTGTTTTGAGTCAATCAAAGAATACGATACCTACAAGGTTCGCTTTGAAGGGCCAAGTCGCCGCAAAGAGATTATTCCTTCACAAGTAGAAACTCATCGAGCCACCGGTTATCAGCCTAATCAAGTAAAATAAGGGATAGTAATTCGTCGCTAGATATACCCATATAGCGGCGTTTTCTTGGCGATAAATAAAACCGTAAAAGCCATCTTTCGATTTCTGCTCCCAAGTTGGCCCTATAATCACGCGCTATCCCTATCCTCTTGTCCAATAAAATTAAGCTAGTCAATGCGGCACAAGTGGTTACATCTCTTTAATAAACCATGTCCGCTCACGAGTATTTAATCTGTGCGTTTCACGCTTAAATAGGCGATATGATCCTCACTCAACCATCATCGTAGGTTATGCCGAACAGTATAAGTGGACACCTTTAACATTAAGAAATGCAATAAATAGCCGGAAAGGAAAGCTCATGCTCATAAGAAAGGATCCTCAGAAACAAGATATTCGTTAGTTGGATCTTACTTTAGGATCTTTTTAGCCGCTCATTTACTCTCTTTTATAAAAATTTTCAGAAAAATTGCGCCCCAATATCTTGCTCAACTCTAGATGAGAAATGCTCTAGCGGCCTTAATTAAGTGTTTTTAGCGCTTTTTTCCATTTATTTTAAAAAAATCGTAATTTAATTTTTGCTTAGATCCAGCAGTTATACACAACTCGATCGAAGATCGTGATCTAAAAGGTATAGGTCATGTAGAATAGGGTTTCTGGACTGATCTTACGGAAGAAGATCACATTTTATACACAGTTAGATCAAACCTTATCCTTTATTGTGCACAAAATACTGAATAACTGCTGTATAATCACTACATATCCACTTGATAAATATAGGCGCGGATCCACTTGTGGATAAGATCGCTACTTACCCCCAAGCTATACAAAATAGATCAATGAATGATCACAATGAAAAGTTCAACGTAAGCTACTGATAATATTGTATTAATAATGCTTACACACAGATCCAGCGATCACTAATAATAATAACATTAAGTAAAGATCTAAATAGATCATATAAAGATTAAGCAAGATCGGTTCGATCTTCTGAATGAATTTTAAGCATTTCACTTCAGCAAAATAACATATAGAATACGCGCCCCTTTTTTGGGATATACATGATTGAAGAGGTACTAAATGTTTTATCAACAACAATTTGACGTAATCGTAGTTGGTGGTGGTCACGCAGGCACTGAAGCGGCCCTTGCTGCTGCGCGTATGGGATCAAAAACCCTGTTACTGACACATAACGTTGAAACTTTAGGTCAGATGTCATGTAACCCAGCAATTGGTGGGATCGGCAAAGGTCACCTTGTAAAAGAAATTGATGCTTTAGGTGGCAGTATGGCTAAAGCTATCGACAAAGGCGGGATCCAGTTCAGAACACTGAATTCAAGCAAAGGGCCTGCCGTAAGAGCAACGCGCGCACAAGCGGATAGATCCTTATATCGATCAGCTATTCGCGATATCGTTGAACATCAGGACAACCTCACTCTTTTCCAACAATCTTGTGATGATCTTATCGTGGAAAACGATCAAGTCACAGGTGTGGTGACTCAGATGGGTCTTAAATTCCGTGCGAAATCCGTTGTAATCACTGTAGGCACGTTTTTAGGTGGTACCATTCACATCGGCATGGAAAATTACAAAGGAGGCCGTGCCGGCGATCCTCCTTCGATTGCGTTAGCAGATCGCTTACGTGCTTTACCTTTTCGTGTATCACGTTTAAAAACGGGTACTCCCGCACGTTTGGATGCCAGAACACTTGACTACAGTGTGATGCAAGAGCAATTAGGTGACAGCCCTACTCCTGTATTTTCATTTATGGGAAAAAGGGAAGACCATCCAAGACAAATTGCGTGTTACATCACCCATACAAACAGTAAAACCCACGATATCATTCGTGGTGGACTAGACCGTTCCCCTATGTACACTGGGGTGATAGAGGGAATTGGCCCACGCTATTGTCCTTCGATAGAAGACAAAATTAATCGCTTTGCAGATAAAGATTCTCATCAGATATTTGTAGAACCTGAAGGCTTGAACAGTATTGAAGTATATCCAAACGGAATATCGACAAGCCTCCCATTTGATGTTCAGTTTGAGCTCGTTCGTTCAATCAAAGGTTTCGAAAATGCACATATTATTCGTCCAGGATATGCGATCGAATATGATTTCTTTGATCCGCGAGATCTAAAACAAACTCTTGAGACCAAGTTTATTAAAGGCTTGTTCTTCGCTGGTCAAATCAACGGTACCACGGGCTATGAAGAAGCTGGGGCACAAGGTTTAATTGCCGGAGCAAATGCATCTTTACAGTGTCAAGGTAAGGATCCGTTGATCCTACGTCGCGATGAAGCATACATGGGAGTACTGATCGACGATCTGGCTACCATGGGCACCAAAGAACCCTATCGCATGTTCACTAGCCGCGCTGAATACCGCTTGTTGTTACGTGAAGATAACGCAGACATTAGGTTAACGGCCAAGGGTCATGAGCTAGGTTTAGTTGATGAAGAACGCTGGCAAGCATTCAATATTAAACTGGAAGCCATCGAGCTTGAACGCCAGCGTCTGCGCGATACTTGGGTACATCCTAAGCATGCAGCAGCAGAAGCACTGAATCCATTGTTGAAAAATGCATTAAGTAAAGAAAATACCTTAGAAGATTTAATCCGTCGTCCTGAAATGACGTATGAAACGTTAATGAACGTCACTGAATTTGGCCCTGGGATCACCGATCCTAAAGCGGCGGAGCAAGTAGAAATACAGATCAAATACGCGGGCTATATTGAACGCCAGCAAGATGAGATCGCAAAATCACGTAAAAATGAAAATACTTTGATCCCTCTTGATTTCGATTACAGCCAGATTTCAGGCCTATCAAATGAAGTTGTGGCGAAGCTAAGCGACGCCAAACCTGAAACATTAGGTTTAGCTTCACGTATATCAGGTATTACCCCAGCCGCTATTTCTTTGCTTCTGGTCTATTTGAAAAAGCACGGCTTGCTTAGAAAAACAGAGCGTAAAACTGCATAATGTCAGATAACACAGAGTACTTAACAGGTTTACTTAGTACACATATCAAGCGCACTGATCTACAGGTAACAAAAGATCAGATCAGCCAGTTAGTTGGTTTTGTGCAAATGATCGATAAATGGAATAAAACCTACAACCTAACGTCAGTACGAGACGTTGAGTCTATGTTGTTAAAACACATCATGGACTCCATCGTTGTTGCGCAGCATCTATCTCAAAGCCACTACATTGATGTGGGAACAGGCCCTGGTTTACCAGGGATACCACTTGCTATCATGTTACCCGAAACGCATTTTACCTTGCTTGATAGCCTGGGGAAGCGTGTTAGATTCATGAAGCAAGTTGCTTATGAGTTGAAACTCGATAATATTCAACCTGTTCAATCTAGAGTAGAAGATTATGTCAGCCCTCATCAGCTCAATGGTGTTTTAAGCCGAGCGTTCGCGTCACTAAATGACATGTTGAACTGGTGCCAGCACTTGATTGGAAACGATGGAACTTTCATCGCACTTAAAGGGCAATTACCTCAACAAGAAATAGACGATTTGCCTGCGGGCTTTGCCGTCACTGAGATTGTTCAGTTGCAGGTACCTGAATTGGATGGCGATAGGCATCTGATAAAGATTGTTAAGTCATAAATGAACATTTCTTTTTAACGTTAAAAGCATTATCTTCTGCAGATAATTTTTTTATCGCGCTATTTGACTGAATGTCACTCAATAGCGTCAAATAACCACTGGAATACTATTTTGGGAAAAGTCATTGCCATAGCCAATCAAAAAGGTGGCGTAGGTAAAACCACTACTGCGGTGAACGTGGCTGCTTCAATGGCGGCAACTAAGCGTAAAGTCTTATTGATCGACTTAGATCCACAAGGTAACGCCACCATGGGTAGCGGTGTTGATAAATACGACGCCCCCAATACCTGCTATGAACTATTGATCGAAGAAAAACCGATCAAGGATGTGGTTATTTCAGATACGTCAGGTAAATACGACTTGATTGCCGCTAACACAGACGTTACCGCTGCCGAAATTAAACTGATGGAAGTGTTTGCTCGCGAAGTGCGGTTGCGCAATGCACTCGCTCCTGTACGCAATTACTATGACTTCATTTTTATCGATTGCCCTCCTTCGCTTAACCAACTAACCGTTAACGCTATGGCGGCGGCTGATTCAGTTTTAGTACCTATGCAGTGCGAATATTATGCGCTTGAAGGGCTAACCGCATTGATGGATACCATTAAAAAGCTTGCTTCAGTGGTAAATCCAGAATTAACAATTGAAGGGGTGTTGCGCACCATGTACGATCCGCGCAATCGCCTTGCTAACGATGTATCCGAGCAATTAAAGCGTCATTTTGGTGAACAGGTATATCGCACGGTTATTCCGCGCAATGTACGTTTAGCGGAAGCCCCAAGTTTTGGTACTCCTGCAATGTATTACGACCGCTCTTCAACAGGGTCAAAAGCGTACTTAGCACTTGCCGGTGAAATACTGCGTCGTAGTAAAAAAGAAAATATAGCTAACGTTAGTTAACTTAACATCAATACGGGTCGAATAGAGAAATACATGTCAGCAAAAAAACGAGGATTAGGAAGAGGGCTAGATGCGTTGTTGGCGACAAGTCAGGCATCACGAAATGCGGAAGGTCAGCAGTCGCAACAAAATGACAGCGAATTACAGCAGTTAGCTGTTGAGTTTCTTAAGCCCGGAAAATACCAACCCCGTAAAGACATGTCGCCAGATGCCTTGGAAGAATTAGCATCTTCTATTCGCTCACAGGGTATTATTCAACCTATTATCGTGCGCGCGGTAGGCATTAACGAATTTGAAATTATTGCCGGAGAGCGTCGTTGGCGTGCATCGCAGTTAGCTGGTTTAGAGACGGTGCCTTGCTTGGTCAAAGACGTACCCGACGAAGCTGCTGTTGCTATTGCGCTTATTGAAAACATTCAGCGTGAAGATCTTAACGCAATGGAAGAAGCTCAAGCATTAGAGCGCCTCATGAGCGAATTTGAATTAACCCACCAAGAGGTGGCCACCGCAGTCGGCAAATCTCGTACGACCGTAACGAACTTATTGCGCCTTAATAATTTGCATGACGATGTTAAATTATTATTGGAGCACGGTGACATTGAAATGGGTCATGCTAGAGCGTTACTTGGCCTAGAAGGTGATTCCCAGCTAGAAGCTGCTCATATCGTGTCAGGTAAAGGCTTGACCGTCAGAGACACTGAAAACTTAGTTCGCAAATTCCTAGAGCCAGCCAGCCCCAAAGAAGAGAAAAAACTTGATCCTGACGTGGTGCGTTTACAAGACGAATTGTCGCAAAACTTAGGTGCTCCAGTACAAATTGCGCACAATGCTAAGGGGAAAGGCAAAGTCGTGATTAATTTCTCCAGTTTAGATGAATTAGACGGAATTTTGTTGCACATAAAGTAATGTTACAAATAGGCAGTCGAAATACCCTTTTCAGTTGTAAATTCGTCGCAGATAAGTATACTTTCGGCGCTTTTGAAGGTATCAGCAAGTAGAGGAATAAGTTGATAGCGAGTTTAACCGCACCAGGTCGAGCGTTGGCAAAAAATATTTTTTACTGCCAAATGACTATTATCATCGCCTTAAGTGCATTTTTTGCCGTAATTTACGGACAAAACTCGGCAATATCATCCTTGTTTGGTGGAGTTATATGTTTACTCCCAAACGTCATTTTCGCTTACTTTGCCTTTAGATACGCCGGTGCTAGTAAGAACAAACTGGTTGTGCAGCAATTTAACAAAGGCTCAAAACTCAAATTTTTCGCCACCATAGTGTTATTCATCGTGGCATATCAATGGAAAGATCTTCAGCCTCTACCATTGATGTTGAGTTACGTAGTGACTTTGGTAAGCCAGTGGCCAGTAATATTATTTTTAGGTCGCGTTAAATAGTAACGAGACCAACACAGATTTTTTAACTTTACATACTTGGGTGGCAAAATGGCAGGATCTGCTGGCGAACAAACCATTAGTGGTTATATTCAGCACCATTTGACCAATGCATCGGTCGGCGAAGGTTTCTGGACCTTTCACGTCGATACATTAGCGTGGTCTGTGGTACTCGGATTAGTATTTATATTAAGCTTTCGCGCAGTTGCGAAAAAAGCAAGTGCAGGTGTGCCGGGTAAATGGCAAGCCTGTGTTGAACTGATTGTTGAGTTTGTTGACGACACAGTTAAAAGTACTTATCACGGAAAAAGTGCCTTAATCGCACCGTTAGCGTTAACCATATTCGTATGGGTACTGCTAATGAACTTGATGGATTTAATTCCAGTTGATTTCCTTCCTACGGCTGCGGCATTAATCGCTGGTGAGTCGATGGACGTTATTGCTGCTGGTCAGTCTCATACTTACATGAAAGTGGTACCAACCACTGATGTAAACATGACTTTCGCATTGTCGTTAGGCGTGTTTGCACTCATGATTTTTTACTCTGTAAAAATCAAAGGTTTCGGCGGCTTCATGAAAGAGCTTTATGCTCATCCGTTTAATACGCCTTGGTTATACTGGTTCAACTTTATTCTTGAGTTGGTATCTTTGATTGCCAAGCCGTTGTCATTATCACTTCGTTTGTTCGGTAACTTATATGCCGGCGAGCTTATCTTTATTCTTATTGCAGGAACTTTAGGCGTGTGGCAGTTGCCAATTCACTTCTTATGGGCTGCATTTCACTTGTTAGTTATTCCATTACAGGCGTTTATTTTCATGATGTTGACCATCGTGTATTTAAGCCTAGCGAGTGAAGAACACTAGTTTTACAACGTTTTATTTTTTTAACATTAACTTAAACACAAAGGTGAAAATCTATGGAAATCTTAGGAAATCTTTATATCGCGGTTGGTATTTTGATAGGACTATGCGCATTGGGCCCAGCGATCGGTTTCGGTCTTCTAGGTGGTAAATTTCTTGAGTCAGCTGCTCGTCAACCTGAGCTAGCGCCTCAACTACAAGTTAAAATGTTCATTGTTGCTGGTCTTATCGATGCAATCGCAATGATCGGTGTTGCTATCGCTCTTTTCTTATTGTTCGTTGAAAGCGCGAAGTTTGCTGTTTAAGCACCTAACTAGACAATAACGAATATAGGAGGAGCGGTTTTGAATATCAATGCCACTCTATTTGGCGAACTTCTAGCATTTATATTCTTCGTGTGGTTCTGCATGAAGTTTGTATGGCCCCCAATTATGGGCGCGATTGAAGAACGCCAAAAGAAAATTGCTGATGGTCTTGCTGCGTCTGAACGCGGTGAAAAAGATCTAGAACTAGCTCAAGCGAAAGCAACAGAGCAGTTGAAAGAGGCGAAAACTCAAGCAGCTGGAATTATCGAGCAGGCTAAAAAGCGTGGTTCTCAAATAGTTGATGAAGAAACGCAACGTGCCCACCAAGAGCGTGAGAATATCATTGCTCAAGGTCATGCTGAAATCGAAGCTGAGCGTAACCGTGCAAAAGAAGATTTGCGTAAGCAAGTCGCAGCGTTAGCTGTTGCCGGTGCTGAGAGAATTCTTGAGCGTCAAATTGATGCTGCAGCGCAAAGTGACATAGTTGAAAAACTTGTCGCCGAGCTATAAGGGGAATTTGAGCTATGTCTGAATTGACAACGATTGCTCGCCCTTACGCAAAAGCTGCGTTCGATTATGCGGTTGAGCAGAAAATCATTGCAGGCTGGCAGGAAATGCTAGTTTTTGCAGCGCAAGTTGCACAAAATCCGGATATTAAAAATTTAATGTCCGGTGCGGTTGCTCCTGAGTCGCTAGCAGAGATTTTTAACAAAATCTGTGGTGAACAACTTGACCAACATGGTCAAAACTTTGTGAAAGTTTTGGCTGAAAATAAACGCCTTCAAGCGTTACCTGATATCGCTGAATTGTTTAGTGAATTCAAAGCTGAATTCGACAAAGAGATTGAAGCTGATGTTACATCAGCCACAGAACTCAATGCTAAACAACAAGCAGACATCAGTGCAGCTCTTGAAAAGCGTCTTGCACGAAAAGTTAAGCTGAATTGTAGCGTCGACCCTACCCTGATTGCCGGAGTTAAAATAAAAGCCGGTGATACAGTGATTGATGGATCGGTTAAAAGTAAATTAAACCGTCTCACAGACGCGTTACAAGCATAACGGGGAAAAGAGCATGCAACTGAATTCCACTGAAATTGCAGAACTGATCAAACAGCGAATTGAACAGTTTGAAGTAGTAAGTGAAGCTCGTAACGAAGGAACTATCGTTGGTGTAACCGACGGTATTATCCGTATTCATGGCCTTGCAGATGTAATGCAAGGTGAGATGATTGAGCTTCCTGGTAATCGCTACGCTATCGCATTGAACCTAGAGCGCGACTCTGTAGGTGCGGTTGTTATGGGTCCTTACGCTGACCTTCAAGAAGGCGCAAAGGTGACTTCATCAGGCCGTATCCTTGAAGTACCAGTGGGTCGTGGTTTGCTAGGTCGTGTTGTAAACACACTTGGTGCTCCGATCGATGGTAAAGGCGCAATCGAAGCTGATGGTTTTGAACCTGTAGAAAAAATTGCCCCTGGCGTTATTGAACGTCAATCGGTAGATCAACCAATCCAAACTGGTTATAAATCAGTTGATGCCATGATCCCAGTAGGTCGTGGACAACGTGAATTGGTTATCGGTGACCGTCAAACAGGTAAAACTGCTTTGGCCATCGATGCGATCATCAACCAGAAAGATTCTGGCGTTAAATGTGTTTACGTAGCGGTTGGCCAAAAGGCATCAACTATCGCTAACGTAGTACGTAAGCTTGAAGAGCACGGCGCAATGGCTCATACCATTGTTGTTGCAGCATCAGCTTCTGAATCAGCAGCATTGCAATACCTTGCTCCTTATTCTGGTTGTACTATGGGTGAATACTTCCGTGACCGCGGTGAAGATGCGTTAATCGTATACGATGACCTATCTAAACAAGCTGTTGCGTATCGTCAAATTTCACTATTACTACGTCGTCCGCCGGGTCGTGAAGCATATCCTGGTGACGTTTTCTATTTGCACTCGCGTCTTCTAGAGCGTGCTGCACGTGTTAACGAAAACTACGTAGAGAATTTCACCAAGGGTGAAGTAAAAGGTAAAACAGGCTCTTTGACTGCATTACCGATTATCGAAACTCAAGCAGGTGATGTATCAGCATTCGTACCTACTAACGTAATCTCAATTACCGATGGTCAGATTTTCTTAGAAACTGACTTGTTTAACTCAGGTATTCGTCCTGCGGTTAACGCCGGTATTTCAGTATCACGTGTTGGTGGTGCAGCCCAGACTAAAATCGTTAAGAAGTTAGGTGGTGGTATCCGTCTAGCACTTGCTCAGTACCGTGAATTGGCAGCTTTCTCTCAATTCGCATCTGACCTTGACGAAGCGACTCGTGCTCAATTAGAGCATGGTGAGCGTGTTATGGAATTAATGAAACAGAACCAATATGCACCGCTTTCAGTGGCTGATATGTCTGTTTCATTGTTCGCTGTTGAAAAAGGTTACTTGAAAGACGTTGAGCTAGACAAAATCTTAGATTTTGAAGCTGCGTTGCACTCGTACATGAACAGCGAATACGCAGAGCTGATAAAAACTATCAATGATACAGGTAATTTCAACGGTGAAATTGAAGCCACGTTAGCTGAAGCTTTAGAGAAATTTAAAGCGACACAAACTTGGTAATCAATGGCACTGCCTTTACTGGCAGTGCATTCGTTGAATAATCGGAGATAGATTTATGGCTAGCGGTAAAGAGATAAAAGGTAAGATCGGGAGTATTAAAAATACTCAGAAAATCACCAGTGCTATGGAGATGGTTGCTGCGTCTAAAATGAAAAAGGCGCAAGACCGTATGACTGCAAGTCGTCCATACGCTGAGAATATTCGAAACGTGATCGGTCACCTGGCTAACGCTAACCTTGAATATCGCCATCCTTATTTAGAAGACCGTGAAGTTAAACGTGTCGGCTATATCGTTATCTCAACTGACCGTGGTTTGTGTGGTGGCTTGAACACCAACGAATTCAAAAAGGTCACGAAAGATGCGAAGAAATGGCAAGAACAAGGTGTAGAAGTTGATTTTGCAGCTCTAGGTTCTAAATCATGTGCGTTCTTTAATCGTTTCGGCGGCAATATGTTGGCTGCTGAATCGGGACTTGGTGATGCACCAAGTGTGAAAGACGTGATTGGTTTAGTGCGTATTATGCTTAACGCCTTCAACGAAGGTAAAATCGACCGCCTGTATTTGGTGTTTAATAAGTTTGTTAACACCATGGCTCAAGAGCCACTGATCGATCAATTGTTACCTTTGCCTAAATCTGAAGATAAAGCATTAAAGCACCGTTGGGATTACATCTACGAACCCGATCCAAAACCAATTTTGGATACGCTACTGGTTCGTTACATTGAATCTCAGGTTTATCAAGGCGTAGTAGAAAATGCTGCGTCTGAGCAAGCAGCTCGTATGGTCGCGATGAAAGCGGCTACAGATAACGCTGGTGACTTAATTGATGACTTACAACTGATATACAACAAAGCACGTCAAGCAGCGATCACACAGGAAATCAGTGAGATTGTAAGCGGCGCGGCGGCGGTGTAGGCAAAGGTTTTAGAATTTAAGAGGAATTAACATGAGTCAAGGTAAGGTCGTCCAAATCATTGGCGCCGTTGTGGATATTGAATTTCCACAAGATTCGGTTCCAAAAATATATGACGCATTGCGTATCACCGAAGGTGATCTGCAAGGTTTGACCCTAGAAGTGCAGCAACAACTTGGTGGTGGCGTAGTGCGTACAATCGCATTGGGTACGACTGATGGCTTGCGCCGTGGTTTGACAGTAGACAATACTGGTGAAGCCATTCAGGTTCCAGTTGGTAAGGCTACTCTTGGTCGTATCATGGATGTATTGGGTAACCCAATCGACGAAGCAGGCCCTATTGGTGAAGAAGAGCGTATGTCTATTCACCGTGAAGCGCCTACTTATGAAGATCAATCAAGTTCAATTGAACTACTTGAAACAGGCATCAAAGTTATCGACTTGGTATGTCCGTTCGCTAAGGGTGGTAAAGTTGGTTTATTCGGTGGTGCCGGTGTTGGTAAAACCGTAAACATGATGGAGCTTATCCGTAACATCGCTATCGAGCACAGTGGTTACTCTGTATTCGCTGGTGTTGGTGAGCGTACTCGTGAAGGTAACGATTTCTATCATGAAATGAACGAATCTAACGTACTTGATAAAGTATCGTTGGTTTACGGTCAAATGAACGAGCCTCCTGGAAACCGTTTACGCGTGGCGTTGACAGGTTTAACCATGGCTGAGAAATTCCGTGACGAAGGTCGTGACGTACTTTTCTTCGTAGATAACATCTACCGTTATACGCTTGCTGGTACTGAAGTATCTGCATTGCTAGGTCGTATGCCATCTGCGGTAGGTTATCAGCCTACATTGGCTGAAGAGATGGGTGTGCTTCAAGAGCGTATCGCATCAACTAAGACGGGCTCAATCACGTCTATCCAAGCGGTATACGTACCGGCGGATGATTTGACCGATCCATCACCTGCAACTACCTTCGCTCACTTAGATGCGACGGTTGTATTGTCACGTGATATCGCCTCTCTTGGTATCTACCCTGCTGTTGATCCACTTGATTCAACTTCACGTCAGCTTGACCCACTTGTTATTGGTCAAGAGCATTATGATACTGCACGTGGTGTTCAATCGGTTCTTCAACGCTATAAAGAGCTTAAAGACATCATTGCTATTTTGGGCATGGACGAGTTATCTGAAGAAGATAAATTGTCTGTATCACGTGCTCGTAAAATTCAGCGCTTCTTGTCTCAGCCTTTCTTCGTTGCTGAAGTATTCACCGGTTCACCTGGTAAATACGTATCATTGAAAGATACGATCAGCGGCTTTAAAGGCATTCTTGAAGGCGAATTTGACGACCTTCCTGAACAAGCTTTCTACATGGTTGGTTCAATCGAAGAAGCATCTGAGAAAGCCAAAAAAATGTAAGCGTATCTACGGATACGTTTAACTTTTTTTGTTAGGAGGGTATATGGCAATGACAATTCAACTGGATGTGGTAAGCGCAGAAGACAGTATTTTTTCTGGATTAGTGCAGAGCATCCAAGTCACCGGTAGTGAAGGTGAGCTTGGTGTTCAGTATGGTCATGCTCCTTTGTTGACTACCATCAAAGCTGGAATGGTTAATGTGGTTAAGCAGCACGGCGAAGAAGAATTGATTTATGTTGCTGGTGGTGTACTTGAAGTACAACCCGGTCATATATCAGTACTTGCAGATACCGCACTTCGAGCTGGTGACCTGGATGAGCAAGCCGTTCTTGAGGCGAAGAAACGTCTTGAAGAAAATATTGCAAATCCTAGTGCTGATTTCGAATATGCAGAAGCTGCTGCAGAGCTTGCCGAAACCATCGCGCAGTTACGATTGATTCAAAAGCTACGCAAATAATTGAGCAAGTTATTGAGATAGAAATGTTTCATGTGAAACCCGGCTATACGCCGGGTTTTTTATGTCCGCTAGTAACGCTATTACTCTATATTCTTAATATGGCTTTTTAGCGCCCTATTGATACTCTCCAGCAGACTTCTGACCTGTTGCAGTGCGGTAATGTGATAATCAGAGTTATAATCCTTACGTGCGATTGAGGAGCTTATTTCATCTAACAAAGATGCCCCTTTCTCAAAAGCATAGTGATTGAACAGCTCTTGCGCATTTTTAATTAATTGCATCGTCTCGATGTCATCCCCTGCACGTAACGCTTGGGCAATATCCCCAAGTTGGTTTTCACATTGGCTTATGGCATAAGGTAACTGGGCTAGATAAAGTGGAAATGAATGGTTGAAGTTGACTATTGCTAACGCTACGTTCACGCTTGGCAAATTAATACAAGCATAAGCATGCCTTAACGCTTGAGGAAGCATCGTCAGTAAGGCGACTTCGTCGTTGTTTTTAACTGATGTCTCAATTCGGCTGAAGACATCACCAATATTAGCTAAGCCGAACGAGCCCGCCGCGCCCTTAATTTTGTGTATCGAAGCCGATATTTTGGCTAAATCCCGCTTACCCCAGGCTTGCTCTATCGCACCCAGTTCTTCTCGTAAATCGGTAATATAACCTTGCACAAGTGGCAGCATTTTATCGTTGTCGATATTTGATTGGTCCGCTTTTGCCAGATTTAGATAACGACTGACTTTGCTGAAAAACACGTCTCTATCAATGGGTTTGGCCAAGTGATCAGTAAATCCTATTCTCAAATAGTGGTTTACTTCGTGTTTCATGGTATTGGCGGTTAACGCTATAGCAGGTGTTTGGTTGCCAGAACCACGGATCGCTTTAAGTGTCTCAATGCCGTCTAATTCAGGCATATGAATATCCAGCAATAACAAATCAAACTGGCCGGTGTGCATAGCCTGCAGCGCTTGATGGCCATCAGACACTTCCACTACGTTAATATTCATACGCTTAAGTAACAAGGCAACAAGCTCTCGATTATTGGGATGATCATCTGCAAGAAGTACTTTGCATGCTCCAAATTTAGGCACGTCTGTTTCGTGGGTAATTTGGTGAATATTAGACATATCAATTTCACCAACGGTGCTTAGCCAAGGTACGTTTTTGGGTGTGACTAACGTAATACTGACAGTGAATGTGCTGCCTTTTCTGAGTTGGCTAAGTGCGGATATATCACCGCCTAAGCCTTGAGCTAATCGTTTGGCAATACTTAAGCCTAAGCCGGTTCCGCCAACCTGACGGTTTATTACGCTGTCTGCTTGCGTAAAAGGATGAAATAACTTGTGCATATCGCTTTGGCTTATCCCTTCACCTGTATCGATTACCTTAATTATTAAGGTGGTATTGGCGATACTTACATTTAACGTGATATGACCGCTGTGGGTGAATTTAAGGGCGTTATTGGTTAGATTAAACAATATTTGCTTAAGCCTAACGGCATCAGTGATAATTTTATCTGGTAACGGGAAGTCATAATTAACATGAAAGCCTATGCCCTTGTCTCGCGCACGTTTACCTGCGACCGATTCAATCTCTCCTAATAAGGTAAATAAGTGGCAAGGCTGGGTGTCAAATTCCAGTTTATTCGCATCTATTTTACTCAAATCTAATATGTCGTTGATGATGCGAAGTAAATGCGCTCCATTTTGATAGATAATATTTGTTACGCGCTCTTGTTCGGCTTTGTCTATATCGCCTAATAGGATCCCGTCAGCGTAACCTATGATCGATGTGAGAGGGGTACGTATCTCATGGCTCATATTAGCTAGGAAATAATCCTTAGCGGAATTAGCTTCAACGAGTTCGTGATTAGATTTGGCTAATTTTCGATTAGCTTCGCTTAGGGCTTGGGTCCTGATTTTGACTTTGTGTTCTAATTGTTGCTTGAGTAAAGCATTTCTAGAGTTTACTAATCGCATCTTTTCAGCTAAAGCGAAGGCAAGGATCAAGGTATCTGCTGCTATGCCAACAAAACCTAGCAAATATATATCGAGGCTGATATCTGTCAGTATTCTCAGATTAAGTAAATTTCCGATAATATTCGGGATGATGACGCACAGTATTGCGATAGTGAAATAGCGTGCTGGCCGATAACCCTTGATCCAAGACATGATGCCAATGAACAAGCCTGTCATTAAAACCGCAGAGGTCATAATCGATACAATAATAAGGCCCAGCGCTTGACTGTAAATTGCTAAAGGCAAAAACAACAAACATAGACAACCAAGTACAAGTAATAAGTACATGGCTGGTTTAGATGACACATTTAAGCGAAAAAACGCGATCTGAAAGAAAGCCGAAAAAGCAGAACCCAAGAGAAACCCGGCCATCAGCCAATCTTTAGCGCTGAACATGTGCAAATACTCAAACACCCCGAACACGGCTGCCCAGCTACTGGTATAAAAAAGCGTAGACAGTGCGTAATAAAGGTACTGATTGTCACGCATAACAATAAATATAAATAAATTGTATATGCCTAATGCCAAGCACACACCGAAGCAGATAAATAAAACAATATTATCTGTTGCGACTATGTCGCGCATTTGCTGTTCGCTTTGTAATGCTATTTTTAGTGGCGCAAAAAAGAAGTCACTGCTAAACACCATCAGCACAGTCACGCTTTGTCCTGGGGGGATCTTAAGTTTACTTCCGTAGTGAAGAGGGTAGACATTAGTGTGATCTAGCCCGCTCAATGCCGTAACTACAGGGCTGTAGTCTTGATAAACCGAAACTTGAATTGACTCTACAACAGAGCCATAGGGATGAATAAACCATTCGCTATTTTGCGTGTCGTTGTAAATCTCGAACGCGGTGACATATCTGTCTTTGAACACGTCGTGCATGTCGTGTTTATCAAACATCAGCAACCAATCGTCTAGAGGAGATCTGTAATTTGGCAGCTGTGCATGACCGATGCTCAAGTAGGTGAGACGTTGACTAATATCTTGTTGTTGAATTTCAGATGCGGAGAATTGCGTTATTGAGGTATCTTGTGCCTCAATCTCGAAACTAAAAAATGACAAAAACAAAATGATAAAAAATACAGACTTCACATTAGCACCAACTAACTAAAGCGGTTCTGAAAGCTGAGCTTTGATCCGCAAACTGTAAACGCAACATCCAGTGATCTAAACCGAAGTATGTCGCTGATCTACGACTACAGTAAAGTATGCACGACAATCACATTATACGGTTAGCGTTTTTACCAATTTGCTTGTATTTCCTGATGATATGACCAAAAAATAGGCACTTGTTACATTGATTCAAATCACCCTATTAGGTTTCGTGCTTCGAGGTATGACGGGCAAAAACGCGATTTTGCATTTCATCAAATGTAGTTACCAACTCACTTGTATCTATCTCTTGGGTTAATGTAAGCGCATGAGCTAAGGCTTCTAACGTTGATAAACCGCCTTCAATGGATGTTTTACGAATGACATATTGACTTGCAGGGGGCTTAGCAAAATGCCACGACGAATATTGCTTTAACCACGGATTTAGCTGCCATATCTTGTATGCCTTACGCCATGTGGCATCAATCAAGATCAGCGTGTCGATTGATGTCCGTTGCTTTTTAGTCAGCGATTCCAACGCTACGCTGTCGTCATTAGGGTACACAACGGCTACCTTCCCTCCACGCGTTTTGATACCTCGTTGAAGGTGTGAAAAGTCTTCGGCAGATTCTCCTAACCAGATCTCACTCTCGGGGATACAAAGCTTGACTAACTTTGCACTATTTTTAGCATGCTGTGCCTCACTGGGATGCTGCAGGATGATAATTCGCTGTGAACTAATAACCTCGCATAATAAATCGCAGATACATACGGACAGAGGGTAATCACAACGACGACAAATGGCTCTTTTCACTCTTAAAATCCTATACAACGCAATGCTTCGCGAAGCTAAATGGGGTAACGTGTAATATAACGCAGTAGAATATTAGTCTGTTTAATACCATTTTACGTTACTAAGTGATTACTCAGCGATAATGTAAAAGGGCGTAAACACGGCGCATGACTGAATGAATAGTTGCTCTCTTTCGAACTCATGCAGCGCAGTGTGAGCCTTTTAAAAGCTCGCCTAAAAGGAATGTCCCAGCGGCTTTTGCTCTGCGTTCTCACTATTTGAAAGGGAACAACCATTACGACGCCTTAATAAAAAACACTGGGCGGATTCTGAGGGGGGTACTTAATAATGCGGATTGGTATAATGTCTTACCCACGCTCGCTTTTAGGTAAATAATGCCATGTCACACAATCCCCATTATAAACAAATTTGGCAAACAGTTTGTGCTATTCCCGCCGGTAAAGTCGCTAGCTATGGGCAGATTGCTGATCTTGCTGGTTTGCCAGGCCGTGCACGCCTAGTGGGTAAATCTCTGGGTTACGTTCCCTCTGATATGAACGTGCCTTGGTATCGCGTGTTACGTTCCTCGGGCCAACTGGCTTTTCCTAAAGGGTCAGAGCAAGCCATGAAACAGACAGGATTACTACAAGACGAGAATGTGGCGGTGTTAAGCAACAGAGTCAAATTAGTCAGTTTTCAGTGGCAGCCCACATTAGAAGAGATGCTTTGGAAGCTTCAGCAATAAAGTTTATAAATGATAGTATGCACTTACTAATGGAATTTAATAAACATATTTGCAGTAAGGCGGCCTGACATCGGGTCAGCGTCAATGTCCTTATTATTGATAAGTGCGCTGTGTAAGATATTTCCGGGGTAAAGCAGCAGCCTATTTTGCTTATAAGGTATCTTATGAATACAAGTATAAGCGTGATGGGCCGTTGTGCAGTATTCTCGCGTGTCGGACGAGGCCAAAATTCCGGTCACTTCTGTTCCATAGGCTTGTTCATTGCTCTTGGTGACTCGTTCAATACCACTGCGATTATGGCGGTAGAAACCGGTTCCACCATGCTCGGTTGAATTCAAATAGTGTACAACGGCCAAGGAGTTTGGATCGTTAGTATCGAAATGAGGCAGTGTTTGTTGGGGCAACAATTGGTTAGGTTGTTTCGTGACTAATGAAAAGTAGTTGTCTACCGGGGCGGGGGTTAATTCAGGGGCGATGTCAAAAATATTATACAGCCCTTTCATCAAAGGTTTTAGGCTAGCGAGTACATATTCCTTCGGTAACTTACTACGAACACCTGGATAGTAAGTGGCTTCATCGGGGATAAAATGTGCAGTGTGCTGAGCGAGACCCAGCACACTGGTGAGAGAGTCAAAGTAATCATCTATGATCAACACAGGTGTTCTTTGACGTCCTATCCTGATCACTTGGATCTGATGATCTGGGTTTATCCGCGGTTGTTCTGCGGTGGATTTTATAATCGGCCCTCCCATATTCATTGCCCTCTTTTACTGACAGTAGTAACGGATAAAATCTAAATGATTAGGCAATTGACTAACGCGTCGCTCAGTTTGCTGTTTTATGCTGGCTAAGAATTTAGCCAGCTCTTGTTCTGGCATTAAATCCGCTATGGGGTGATATGCTTTTGGTGTTATACCCTGTCCTAGCATCACTTGTAACCAAGAAGCTTCTCCGAATAGCTCACCATTACCTTGATACACGTGGCCGCTTTGGGCAAATTGTTCCATTCGAGCCTGCAGTGAGTCAGGTATTGGCATATCTTTACAATAGCGCCAAAACGCTGAGTCTTTACGTGCGGTCGCATGGTAGTGCAGAACAATGAAATCACGAATATTATCGATTTCTTCGCGCATGGATGCATTAAATCGAGCGCTGAGCGCTGCTTCCATTTTCTTGGTGGGTAAAGACTGCATTAAACGTATAATGCTTTGTTGTATAAGATGGATGCTGGTGGACTCGAGCGGCTCAATAAAGCCACCAGCCAGACCAATCGCAACACAATTCTTATTCCACAGTTTACGCCTTACACCCGTCTTAAATTTCAGTACTCTTGGGGTATTTAACGTTTCACCCTGAATATTCGATAACAATTGTGTTTTGGCCTCATCGTCGCTGATATATTTGCTACAAAACACCATGCCGTTACCCATACGAGTTTGCAGCGGTATTTGCCACTGCCAACCTGCTTGATGGGCAATCGAGCGCGTATATGGAACCGTTTCGTCGTTCAATTCAGTTTGAACAGCGACGGCACTATCGCAAGGTAACCAATGGCTCCAGTCTTCGTAACCTGTGTTCAGTGCTTGTTCAATCAGTAAACCCCTAAAGCCGGTGCAATCGATAAATAGGTCACCCTGGATTTGATGTCCATTATCTAGGGTAAGTGACTGAATAAAGCCACTGTCGTGGTCAAGATTAACGTTGTCGATTTTGCCTTCAATTCGCTCTACCCCGCATTGCTGAGCGATATTGCGTAAAAATTTGGCATACAAGCCTGCATCAAGATGAAAAGCATGATTACGCTCTTGTTTCGGTGCCGTTGCGAACTTCCCCATTCTGCAGGCTACATGCTCTGGGCAGTAGTCACCTATCTCAGATGCGATGTTTAACCTCTTTCCTCGCAACCAAAAATGTTGAAAACCAGCCGCCCAGCAGCCATGGTTGAATCGACCAAAAGAATGAATATAGGATTGCGGCTTTTGGTACCAATCATCGAATTTTATACCCAACTTAAATGTTGCATTGGTGGCAGCCATAAACTCTGATTCTTTAATTTTCAGCAGGTCGTGGAACAAGTGCAAAGTCGGTATGGTTGCCTCACCGACGCCCACTGTGGGGATAGCGTCTGACTCAACGAGTGTTACGTCTATATTTTTACCAAATAGCTTGCCAAGCGCTGCCGCTGACATCCAGCCGGCTGTACCTCCGCCAGCAATAACGATTTTCTTTATCGCGTCCTGTTGCATCAATTTTTACTCGATTTGTTAACGTTATTATCGTCTGAGTTTATTTTGTAGATCAGCGCGCAGTTTTCTAATGTTTGTGTCATCCATTGGACTCGCCAGTATGCTTTTGGCTGCCTCTGGGATATGCGAAAAATCCTCTGGATGGTGCTTAAAGACATAATGGTCAAACTGGTTTTTCCACGCACTTCGCTGCTGCTCAGGTAAGTCACGAATACTCATCATGGCTAATAACAAGGCATTCATAGGTCTACCCATTTGTGCTGGCGTGTCGCGCCACCAATGGGTAATAAGCACATTAAACTCGCTTAAGCCTTGCACATGGTGCCACCACATACTGGGGAGGATAAGTGCGTCTCCTGCTTCTAATTCAGCCATTTGAGCCGCTTCTAACGCCAGTGCGAATTTTGGATATTTCACTAAGTCGGGCTGATTAAAATCCACAGTACTAATTGCTTGACCACCTGGGGCCTTGTCTAACGGACCAACGTATAGATTTTCTAATTGCTCAGGAGGAAACAAGGTAAAGCGTCTTTTACCAACCGCGCAGCATGCTAGGTTTTGGGCAACGTCATAATGCGCGGCTATACGACACGCATTACCCAACCAAATATTCACTAGTGGGGAGTTGAGCTCAGGTAAGGTGTCTATTTGCTCGAGTAAACCAGGCAAACTTTGCTCAAGGCTGGTGGCGCTAACATACACGCACTGCCCTGTTTTATTGTGAGCGTTGTGCAGAATATCTGTCAGTATTTGTGGCAAGCGTTGTTGGCTTGATTCAAAGTTAAAGCCTGTCATTGCAGCATTATAGAACACTCGCCCTTGGGCGGTGCTCGGCAAATAATGAGTATGAAAAGAGGCACCTTTATCGAACTGTAAAAGGTGTTGTGCCGCCGCGTCATCAGAACGTTTAGCGGCTTTTACCAATGGCCAGTGGTTGCAATAACCTTTCAGTACAATGGGTTGTTGGCTGTTGAGCAAAGCTTCAGGGATATTCTTAGGCGTTATCCCCTCAAGATGTTTGACCTTTTGAGTAATCTGCTTCACGTTGGATAAAGGCACGTCAGTGTTCTCCGATTATTCCTCTTGTGCGACCCGCTTGTTTTTCAAGGCCACTAAATCATTGAAATGCACTTGCGAGGCTAAAATCAGATAAGCAGCTTGCAAATACCCAGCTTTATGTAACTGCACTATGTTGTCTGAACTAAGGGAATTGAGTGCGTCTTCATTAATGGTATAGAAACCCACTAATTGATGATTAGCGCCATTATCTAAGGTGATATCAAGTGTCATGGGCTCCAATAAATTGAGGCTTGTTAGCGCATTTACAAAGTTGTCATTGCCTTGCAGGCCATGATGCAAGGTTTCAAGTATGGCGGCTATGTCTTCTAAGTATTGACTATTTCCACCGTATTCTAAAAACAACTCGATACCCTGCGTTTTACTAACGCGTGGAGAATCAATATCTAAGGTAATCACACGTTGCTGCTCAGTTCCGCCATCGGTCGTCACATCTTGTCTACCAATGAAGAAAGGCATGCGTTGAACAGACAAGGGGATGTAGGTTGCACACCATTTTGAGGATTCTAAAAATAGATTTTCTTGCTGCTCAAAACCAAAAAGAGCGACCGGTGTGAACTGGCCACTGTTTTGGTCTTTGTGAAATACGATAGGGTAATGCGCTTGTACACTGCGTATCTCGTCAACAAAGGTGGGCGAAAACCAAAGATTATCACCATATTTCTCGCTCCGGGTGGTGATAATTTTTAGGTCGCTGTGTTCAACGCTGTTGAGTAATACATGGTTTGCCATAAAAGCCCCACTTTTTAATTGTAATTGCTGACATGTTTTTGCGCCTTGTAATGACCTGGTTCGAGTCATTGGCGAAAAAGCCGCGGCACTCATGACAGTTCGCGGCTAAAATTATTTAACTATAAGACGGCTTCCGATTCGCAGAGTGCGAACATCCTGAAAGTTAAAACGTGTATCGAGCGCCAATGTTATATCGGGCACCAGTTTGTGTGAGTTTGTAGATCAATTGGCTGTCCCGACCAAACTCATTGGTATATTCATCGGTGATGTTAATACCTTCTAAAAATACGGTCAGTCCCTTTAGCTGTTTTATTTCGTAACTTAAGTTAAAGTCAATTTGATAATAAGTATCAGTAAAAACGGGCGCTGTTAAATCCCCATTGACACGTCGCTCATTTAAAAACTCGTCGCGCCAGTTGTATGCAATGCGCGCTTGCAAACCCTCTTTGTCATAGAATAAAACTAAGTTGGCTGTATCGCTCAAACCCACTAAGGATTCGGTATCACCTAACGACGATTTATCATATTTTAAACCTGAATCCACCATAGTGTAGTTAGCGATACCGCCAAAGCCAGATTCACCAAACAGGTGCTGAACGTTAAATTCAATGCCATCAATGGTATGTTCTGTGTCGCCATTGACAGGAACATTAATTCTAAAGTTGACTGTGTTATCGGTGGCTGGATCACCCAAAATAATACCGCCGTCTAGTTCGCCATTTTCGTCAAAATTAGGGGTAACGTTAGGGTCATCAGCATAATTTTCGAAAATATACGTCCGAATTTGTTGGTTACTCGCTCCGGCGCCTAAGGCGGCAACAGCGGCGTCAAATTTTTCACCATTCAATGGGTTAGCAAGATTGAACACAGTTGAGTTGGTTGTACCAGTGGTAATCCATTTGGTCACATCTTTTCTGAAATAGCCTAAAGAAACATAGCTTCCTTCATCGTAATACCACTCAGCAGAAAGATCATAGTTTATAGACTCTAAAGGTCGAAGCCCCGGATTACCTGAGGTACCAGAATATCCACTTAAACTGCCTGAGGTATTGATAGTCGTACCCCCTTGCAGTGCGCCGTAACCGGCTCTTGATATGGTTTTCCCCACAGCGGCGCGCATTATGACATCATCTGTAACTGATATATTGAAGTTGAAACTTGGCAAAAACTGCGAGTAATCTGCTTCTTGGCTCAAGGTTTCAATGCCTGTTAGTCCTGTAACCGCAGTCGAAGTATCTTCTGACCATTCAACGCGGTTATAACCCGGTGCCGAAGCGGTTGAGGTAACATCGGTTTTTTCGAAGCGCATGCCTAAGTGAGCATCGTATGGCATGTCCCCTAATTCGCCGTCATAGTGCAATTGAACAAATGCTGCTGTGGTTTCTTCTTCCGTAAAGCGGTTGGTGTCGGCATCCCAATCGGTTGAAGCACAAAAATGTCCTTCTCCATTAGGGCCAGCAGATGCGCCCTCAGGTGCTAAACAATCACCCCATACGGTGTCTACGTTGGCAACCGGATCAGCAAACTCTGCAGCTCTGACAATTTCATCAAAATCTGCATACCAAATGCGGTTGAATAAGTCATAGTCGCCTTGGGTTGCTGTTCCTTCAAAATTCCCAGCGTTGGCGTTGAATTTGTCTAATATTGTGTCTTCCGTCCAGTCAACGTCAGCGAAATCCCCTTCTTCACCTACACCGCCCCAATCTGCTCTTTGCACTTGGGTATGGCGGTAGCGATTATTGACGGTGTTGACTGATACACCGAAGTCGATACTGGCCTCGTCAGTTAAAAAGTACTTACCGCTGACTTGGGTTTGGTCTATCTCTGAGGTGTAAAAATCATTGGCAAACCAACTGCCCGATAAACGCATGGTGTTGGGATTAAAGTTTTCTATGTTACCTGTAGCAATCCCTGGTAACTCTCCTGTCAAGTCTAGTCCGGTTCGGGTTCGCGTGTAAGAGGGGAGTTGCAAGTTGTTACGTGTGCCATGACGCGGATCGGACGCTCTCATTTCAGCTTCTGAACTGTGGTGATCTAGTGTGAGTTGCAAGGCATCACTGACCTGCCAGTCTAGATTCAGTCCGATAGAGTCGATGCTTTCTTCTCGGCCCCAAGCGCCAACAGTTAATGAGGTATCTTGCAGATCAGCTTCGCTGTTGATTTCGTATATTTCAGAGTAAATCAAAGGTACAGCATTAGGTGCTCCAGCCCATACGGATTCACTTCGATCCCCAGCATAGTTAAACCAAACAGACGCATCTGTATGTTGCTCTTCAATATCATTGCGAATAAGTGTGTAATCTAACGTGGCAGTAAGGTTATCGGTTGGTCTAAATTGTAAAACTAGCTGCCCATTTGTGCGTTCTCGTTGACGCTCTTCGAAGACATATCTTGGTTGTTGAGGATTAGAATAAATGCCGGATGTTGGGCGGTTTATGCCACCTTCAGCGCCTGCAGGAACACCACCCCAGCCGGTATTCGTATATTCACTCGCGCGATAACCTTGGTCTGCTAAAAACTGCTGCATGCCGCTTTCGCGTTCTTGATAACTACCAGATATTGAAATACCAACGGTTTCATCAGCAAACGTTTGCGAGTACAAACCGCTGATCTCGGGTGTGACATCACCCTTGTCTGTAGATTTATCGTCCACTAATTTAGCGCCAAACGTTGCTTTTGTGCCGGGAGAATGGAATGGTCTGTGAGTGGATAAGTTGATTGTTGCGCCTATCCCGCCTGAGGTAACGCTGGCATCAGCAGTTTTATAAACCTCAACGCCTGATACACTTTCAGACGCTATATTTGCAAAGTCGAACGTTCTACTACCCGTTGTGGTCGGCAGTTGACGGCCATTTAAGGTAATTAAGTTGTTGGCGGCGCCAAAGCCACGAACCGTCACTTGAGACCCTTCACCACTTGCGCGGTCAATAGAGACGCCCGTGATACGTTGTAATGATTCAGCTAAGTTAGAATCAGGGAATTTGCCCATGTCCTCTGCTGAAATTGCGTCCACTATGCCACTAGAATCACGCTTAATGTCCATTGCGCGTAATAAGCTGCCACGAATACCTGTCACCTGTATCACTTCTACATCTTCTGGTGCTATTTGCCCTTGCGCAACTGAAGGCATTATCGCTGCACTACTTAGCAACATTGAAATACTGCTGGTCAGCAATGACTTTTTGAAATTTATATGTGTGTTCATAACGTGTACCTTGTGAGCCCTATTATTATCATCAAAAGAGTCGCGTTCCTTGGTGTTCCAAACAGCCTTACACAAACAACAAGATGTAAACGCTGGATTACGTTAAAGTCATGTTAACTATATGTCAATCTGCAGTATTTAACTTATCATTAACAAAAATTGTTATTAATTTGTTTTTTTTCGTGAATGGTCGTTTTTCAATGTAATTGTAAGATTTTTACGCAAATCAAAACCCAAACATGAATAAAATATCGGCAAATACTCCACCGATTAAACGCCGGAATTGCCACTGGATTTGCGCTAATTTGTAAAATCGTTTATTTTTCTCTCAACCTGCGTTTTTCACCCAATTGGAATCTATTTTTAGTGCTAAAAACTATCCCGGTGAGCGATTTAGAAGTCGGCATGTATGTAGACTCAATTGCAGAGCAAAATGGCAACCTGAAAATCAAAAGCAGAGGACGGGTGACAACAAATACGGCGATCACTGCCATGAAGAAGCAGGGTATTGTTTCGATTGTCATTGATTTGAGTAAGCAACTGGTAAAGGAGGAAGAGCCCGCCCCTGATGTGGAACCACCTTCAGAGCTAGATATTCCGTTTGCTGACGAAATAGGTAAGGCGGCAAAGCTTCACGAGAAAGGTAAAATACTGCAACGGCGAATGCTACAGGCGGCTGACAAGGGCTTGCCTATAGATATAGCCATTCCAAAAGAGTTTACCTCTAATTTGGTGTCTTCTATTGACCGTAATCCAAATGCCCTTTTGTGCATGACTAAAATTCGTGAAAAAGACAGTTACCTGCTTGAGCATTCCTTAAACGTCGCTATCTTGCTAGCCAACTTTGCCAATTACTTAGAAATGCCAGAAGAAGAAGTGCAAGAACTCGCGTTGTCAGGTTTCCTGCATGATATAGGAAAAATCAAAGTCCCCGATGAGATCCTACATAAGCCGGGTCGTTTGACTGACCAAGAAATGGTGATTATGCGTGATCACGTATATTACGGTATCCGAGTGTTAGAAGAGATGGGTATACCAGAGCGTATGATTGAAACTATTTCACAACACCATGAGCGACTCGACGGTTATGGTTACCCAGATGGTGCCCGGGGAGATGAAATAACCAAATTTGGTCGTATGATAGCCATAGTGGATACCTACGATGCTATCACCGCAGATCGTTGCTATAAAGCGGGAATGCCTTCGCAAAAAGCACTGAAAATACTCCATGAAGAAACACCGTTAAAGTATGATCAACACTTAGTCGAGCAGTTCATAAAATGTATTGGTGTGTATCCAGTGGGAAGTTTAGTGAAACTCTCTAGCGAGAAAATAGCTGTTGTGATTAAGCAAAATGAGAATAACCCCCTTAAACCACAGGTGAAGGTTTTTTATTCAGTGCGCAGCGCTCACTATTTGCCACCCGTGGAGATTGACTTACTTCACTCTCAGTATCGCGTTGAGAAGGCGGTGCTGGCCAGTGAATTCAAATTAGACTTCAATCGTTACTTCAACGAATCTATCGCCATTTAGCTACTACGGGCGTCCTGCAGAATCACTTTAACCTGATCGGTTGTGACATCTGAAGGGCATACGCCTTTACTCACAAGTACATTGCGAATTTGCTCTGCATCGTTAGCGGCTAATACATTGCTATTTCGTTGGATATAACGAGTAAGCTGCTGCTGTAATTTTCGTGTTAAACAAGACATCTGCGCATTTAAACCAGTTAGTTATCTATCAGTTAAAATAGGTATGCCATGTTAGGGCATACTCAGTACTACATCTCTTCTCAATAAAAAGCATATAGCAAGCCACATAATTAAAAATGATAAAAATCAAGGTGTTAATTTCAGCATTCAATTTTTTTTACAGTTACTGTTAAATTTTTCGACACTCATATCCATGGTATTCGCCATGTATTTGACCCTTCTGAAATGGCTAAATAGTGATATTGAGATGAAATAGCGGCTAACTCGAATGCTCGGCATACTAGGGTACTCGCCCATGTAATTAAACCTCAGCGTTAGTGGAAATGCTGCTTATATATGCAGTTAGGTTGTAAAGCACATGAAGTGCGATCGTAAGAAGTTTAAGAGCTTCTGTGTTTCACATGAAACACAGGCTCGGGCATGTATTCGAGAAGTAAGAAAATGAGTAACACGATTATTTTTCATATTATGGCGGCGACATTAACCTTTGTATGTCAGATTTACGCTCAGCTAGCAAGTTCACGAAGCTAGACACGGTTGGATTCATGGGAGAGTGCTTAAACTGAGCAACGAATGGAATAGGTACGCTGATTTCATTGATTTTAACGAAAGCACAACTATTGCTAACCAATCGTTTAATGCAATAGGGTGCCACGCCTATACCGAGCCCTGCACCGACTTCAACCAGCAAGGTTCGCATTGAACGTGGCTGGCTAGAGATCGCAGGCGTCACGCCGGCCGCTTCGAATGCATTCAATGTTTGCCCGTATATACCAACAGCGCAATGCGGGGAATGCCGCTGAAGCAATAATCTAAGCGCTGTTCAGCTTGAATAAATTTATGGGTATGTGTTTACTCTATATTCGCTATCTGCTCGCGCATTTGCTCAATCAATACTTTTAACTCGACCGCTGATTGGGTGATGTCGCTATTGATTGACTTAGAGCCTAGTGTATTTGACTCACGGTTAAACTCTTGCATCATAAAATCTAACCGACGACCTACAGGGCCGCCTTTTTTTAAAATTTTACGGGTTTCACCAATATGTGATACTAAGCGGTCCAGCTCTTCCGCCACGTCGACTTTTTGCGCCAGCATGATCATCTCTTGCTCTACGCGGGTGGCATCAAGTTCAATCTTAGCCTCTTCAAAGCGGGCAAGAATCTTGTCTTTTTGCCACTTGAGCACATCAGGCATGTGCTGGGTCACTTTATCGACTTCCACTTGAATGCCATCAAGACGCTGTTCGATCATCGCTCTAAGGTTGGTACCTTCGGTGGCGCGGGCCGTAATAAAATCACTTAACGTGGCGTCGAATTCAGCTAAGACATCGGCTTGAATCCCTTCCATATCAGTTTCTTCTGCGGCGATAACACCAGGCCAGCGCAGTACGTCTAATGGGTTTACACCTGATGATTGACCATGAGATTGCACCCAGTCAGCTGCGTTCATCACTTGGCGAGCCAAATCTTCATTCAAACTTAATTTACCGACCGCTGCATCGTTTGCTACAAAACGTAACGCACATTCTACTTTTCCGCGCTGTAATTGTTTACGAAAACGTTCACGCAATATGGGCTCTAGGCTTTTGAATTGCTCTGGAAGACGAAAGTAGGTTTCAAGAAAACGTTGGTTAACAGAGCGGATTTCCCATACGGCTGTACCCCACTGTGCTTTAAGTTCGCGACGGGCAAATGCGGTCATGCTGTAAATCATTAGGTTCATTCCTTGGTGAAAACTAATGGGTATTATACCCCTGTGACACCCATGCGCGATAGCTAACATTTTTTCAAACGTTTTCAGTGGCAGAATAAGTGCAACATTGGCCATATTTTTGTAAGAACCCGCGGCATCAATTCGGTATAATGCGCGCAAATTATTTATAGGAGTTATCCATGCGCCCGAACGACAGAACCGCAAGCCAAATTCGCCCAGTTACTATTACCCGTAATTTCACTTGTCATGCAGAAGGTTCTGTATTGATTGAGTTCGGCAACACGAAAGTATTGTGCAACGCCTCTGTGACTGAAGGTGTGCCCCGTTTCATGAAAGGCCAAGGTAAAGGCTGGGTGAATGCTGAGTACAGTATGTTGCCACGTGCGACCCATACTCGTTCAGATCGTGAAGCGGCTCGTGGTAAACAAGGTGGTAGGACATTGGAAATTCAGCGGTTAATCGCTCGTTCGTTACGTGCCGCGCTTGATTTAAAACTGCTTGGCGAAAACACCATAGTTGTAGATTGTGATGTCATTCAGGCTGATGGCGGTACACGCACTGCATCCATCACTGGCGCGTGTGTGGCACTTGTTGATGCGCTTACATGGATGCGCAGCAAAGGGATCATCAAAACCAACCCTATGAAGCACATGATCGCGGCGATTTCTGTGGGTATATACAAGGGCAATGCGATTGCTGACTTGGAATACACAGAGGACTCAGAAGCAGAAACCGATATGAATGTGGTGATGACCGATACGGGTAAAATGATCGAAGTACAAGGTACTGCTGAAGGCGAACCTTTTAGTATTGAAGAAATGCATGAAATGCTAGAGCTGGCAAAACACGGTATCCGTGAATTGTTCGACGAGCAAAAAGCTGCACTTAACTAAGAATTGGCCAATCAACATCTCAATACATAGGTAGATTAATGCTAGATTATCAAAAAGAGTTTATTGAATTTGCCTTGGGCCGTGGTGTGCTCAAATTTGGTGAATTTACTTTGAAGTCTGGGCGTAAAAGCCCGTACTTTTTCAATGCAGGTTTGTTTAATACAGGCCGTGATTTGGCTAAATTAGGTCAGTACTATGCTCAGGCACTGCAAGCGTCGAATATTGAATACGATTTGTTATTCGGCCCTGCTTACAAAGGGATCCCCATTGCAACAACAACCGCTGTAGCATTAGCTGACAAGCACGATGTTGATAAGCCTTACTGCTTCAACCGAAAAGAAGCCAAAACCCACGGTGAAGGTGGAAATTTAGTGGGGAGCGCGTTAGCTGGCAAAGTGATGTTAGTGGACGACGTGATTACAGCGGGCACGGCTATACGTGAATCGATGGCGTTAATCGCTGCCCATGATGCGAGTCTAGCGGGTGTGTTGATTGCACTTGACCGCCAAGAGAAAGGCCAAGGTGAGTTGTCTGCCATTCAAGAAGTTGAGCGAGATTTTGCTACGAAAGTGGTGTCTATTGTTAGTCTGGCTGATCTAATCGAGTACTTACAAACCCAAGCTTCAGCGCAACCTGAGTTGGCTGAGCATTTGAAAAATATCAAGCAATACCGTGTTGATTATGGGATCTGAAGTGACATCCAATAATTTTGGGGATGCTAATCACCAGCTTGATGCTATTGGTTTACGTTGCCCCGAGCCTGTGATGATGGTGCGGTTAAGTATACGTAATATGCAACTTGGGGAGACGTTGGCTATCAGTGCCGACGATCACTCTACTACCCGCGACATCCCTAGCTTTTGTCGCTTTATGGGGCATACTTTAATTGCCAGTGACGTGGACTCAAAGCCCTATCGTTACTTGATACGCAAAGACCAAAGTTAGTACTTACTTTCTATATTTATTCAGAATTGATCTAATTTGATAGGGGCCGCTGTTCTAAACAGCAGCGGCTTGCAACAATAGATTCATTAAAATGCGTTTACTGTGAGTACAATCACAATGCAGTTCTTCAGCGCATACGTTGTGCTCAGCCAACAAGCGTTTAAGTACGTCTACCCGTAATTGAATGGGCACGAACTGTTCTTGGTCTCGTGACTTAGGGCTATAAGTTTGCATGTTATATCCACCCGTTATAAAGATTAATGAAGAGCGTGTTCCTCGTTGAGCTGCGAATGCATAAACTTCTGATGAAAGCCCGCCCCTAACGCCAAAGACTTAATACAATCGATAATACAACGCTGTAGTGTAGGTTGTTGGTAACTTAGGGTCAGTTCTGGCTTGAGGCGTTTTTGTGCCTGCTCGTAGACGGCTAAGCTAAGGGTCCTTTTTCCTAGTTTTTGCAGAGTATCGGCCAATAGCACTGCGGTGGCGGTGAAATCAACAACGTTTGAAGAGGTTTGCCTTTCAGCTTGGGTCATCACTATTTCAGCGGTTTCATAGGCGCAACCTAGGTAAGGTAACGCTTGTTGCCAAGCACCTTGCTCACGGTAGTATTGGCCTGTGTCTTGGGTTTCACGCAGATGAGTATGTGCGGCCATAGGGTTGGTTGCTAACCACTGGCGGTGGTTGGGGCATAGAAAGTTCTGTGACATATCGATTCTCGTGTTAATTGCGTAAAATCAAATTAACGCAAATGAGAATGATTATCAATTATTATTGTTAAATTATTTAACCTTTCTTGAGTGACCTAGAATAGGTACTCAAGGAAGGTTAATAGCGGTTTTTAACTAATTGTTTTAGTTAGTTAATTTTTCACTACGTCTTTTTGAACTAGGGCTTTTTAAATTTTAGCGTCCAGCGATCGGTATTCCCTGTTACGCTTTTTGCACCGACTTCAAACCTAAGCTCATCATCTTCTCTGTAATGTAAATCGCTGACATCCACCAGCTCAAAGCCTGCCTGCTGAATTTCATGAATGGCTAACACTGGGTCTACTCTGCGGCGATTTGCATTACTCGCTGGCTCGTTATGGCGCGCAGTATGGTCAACGACCGCATAGATACCGCCTGACTTGAGTGCAGCAAAAGCGACTTCATTCATTTTACGGCGGCCTTGTTCATTAAAATTATGGTAATTACGAAACGTAAGCACCATATCTATATTGCTTACACCGAGTGAATCAACATCAAGAGAATAGAAACGGGCCCCATCTTCGCGCCACAAGCGGGCATTTTGTGCAGTCACTTTCGCTTTTTCAAATCCAGGCTCTTTAAATAATGTGTCACCAACGTGATTTGCGCCTATTGCTGCGTAGTATTGCCCTTCATCATTAACCACTGGGGCTAATATCTTGGTGTACCATCCCCCCCCTGGAATAAGCTCGACAATGTGCATATCAGGTTTTAATCCAAAGAACGCTAAGGTTTCTAGGGGTTTGCGGTTATCGTCCCGTGCGGTCTCTTGGGTGCTTCTTATGTCACTGGCCATAGCGGCCTGGACTTTTTCTTTAAGGGGGTGCTGATCGGCCATTACCGAGCCTGCAAATAAAAAACTGCTGGCAGTCAAAACAGTTAATGCTAGTTTGCTCAATTTCATGTGTCGCTCCAAAGTGATAAATAGTGTTGTGGCGCTAAGGGATTCAAATAAGTCACCGAGTTGAGCGTGCCGCGCTATATTCTTATTAAGGCAACACAACCCGATTGTTCTCAATTTCTATGCTTCAGGTGTTTTATATATCTGGCCGTTTTTCATCACAAAGCTGATCTGCTGCATCCTTTTGATATCGTCTAGCGGGTCACCTGATACCGCGACTAAATCTGCTAACTTGCCATCTTCTATGGTGCCTAAATAATCGAGTTGGTCGATTAATATTGCGCCATGATAGGTTGCAGCTCGAATAGCCTCTATGGGTTTCATGCCTGCTTCGACCATAAGCACAAACTCTAAGCCATTATCACCGTGAGCGGATACACCTGAATCCGTACCAAACGCAATTTTAACCCCGGCTTTATGTGCATTAGCCAACGTTTGTAGAATCAGAGGCCCTATAGTCGCGGCTTTGGGGCGTACTAACTCTGGAAAGAAACCATCAATTTTGGCCTTCTCAGCTACCCAATTACCAGCCATCACTGTAGGAACATAGTAAGTCTGATGCTTTTTCATCAGTTTAAAGGTTTGTTTGTCCATGTAGGTGCCATGCTCGATGGATGTCACACCTGCTTCAATCGCGCGCTCCATGCCTTCTTTACCGTGCGCATGAACGGCGATTGTCATACCATAATCTTTAGCAGTATCAACAATAGCCTTTAATTCATCGTCCATAAACTGCGGATTCTGACCACTTTTAGCGACAGATAAAACCCCGCCAGTGGCCGTGATTTTGATTAAGTCTGCGCCGTCTTTATAGCGTTGACGAACGGCTTTACGTGCCTCTGCTACGCCATTAATTACGCCGTCAGCGGCGCCTGGGTCACCTTGAATTTTCTTTGCTGTACCGTTGGTCGGGTCAGCATGCCCACCCGTTGTGGCAATTGATTTTGCCGCTGTAAAAATACGTGGGCCTTCCACGACACCTTTGTTGATCGCATTGCGTAGGGCTACCGACTCGTTATAACCATCGCCTAAGTTGCGAATAGTGGTGAAACCCGCCAGAAGTGTACGCTTGGCGTACTGAACGCCTTTTATGGCATAGTCGGCTTCATTTAGGGTAAATCGCTCCATGTAACTCGATGGACCATTGTGTTGCGAGGTAACGTGGGTGTGCATATCCATCAAGCCAGGCATAAGGGTGTGCGTTTTAAGATCGACCAGTTCATCTTGTTCGCCGCCGGAAATATAGCCTTGATGGATTTTGCTGATCTTATTGCCATCGACCACTACGGTCACTTCACTCATTACCCTGTCTGAATTGGCGGGGATAAGCTTGCCTGCTTGTATATAGGTGGCCGCTAGGGCTTGGGTGCATATCAGCGAAGCGGCTAAGGCAACGCTGATCATTGAAACTCGCATAGTATTATTCTCGTTTTAGCTAGTGAGTGTTCAGATTAGGGGAATAAGGTCGGCAGGTCAAAACGATGCTGGGCACTAAATGTTAACAAAATGTTATTTCGATAAGCCATCTACAAAACAATGATTTCAATGAGCAAAAGTCAACTAGAAGGGGTAAAAACGCAGGGTAATTAGAGCTTACCTAGGCAAAAACGATAATCCCCACTACTGATAAATAAGGCGTCGTCTTCTTGCTCGGCTTGTTCAATTAATTGGTAGTAAACGTTTTGATGCAATCGCGCCCATAAATTGCGCCTTACCTTGATATAAGGCAAAGCAAGGTTATTTTTGCTGTCTTGTTTGAGTTCAACAGGATTTTGCGCGCTAACGATTATTTGCTCTTCAGTCTGAGTCGTAAATACCAGTAAATCACCTTGTTGTTCCCATTGGGTGATCACGTAAGGTACGTCTTCTACTGTAATACCGAGCTTTTCTACTGGGGTGACCAAAAAGTATTGGTCACCCTCTTTTTTCAACACACTAGCAAACAGTTTCACCAACGCTTTTCGACCGATAGGCGTACCCATGTAAAACCAGCTCCCATCGTGCTTTATGACGAGATCCATATCGCCACAAAAATCTGGGTTCCACTTATCAACCGGTGGCAGCTTGCCTTGTTGATCGCCAAGCTGTTTTTGTAGTGTTGCTAAGTCCATATTGACTGAAACCTATTCTTGATCTGCAGCGATAGCGGTCTTGAGCTCTCGCAGTTTGGCTTTAATACGGCGCATATTTTCAGGACCGGTGCGCAGTAATTGTTTTTGGGGTGACGCTAAGGCTTCTAAACGCTCATCTTTAAACTTAAACATGACACTGTCAGTATAAACCTCGACAGGAACAGGCACTTCTGGCGTATCAAGTAATAAGTCGATGGCATCGAGTAGAGTGTCATCGAAATCCTGCCCAGGACTGCTGATCTCTGCAAATATCTCGTTGATAGCGGGCTTGTATTCTTGATAAAGCTGCTCTAACGACTCAGGATCAAGTGACTCAAGTACATCAACATAAGGGGTATAACGCTTGTAGCTAGCTGGGTCTATCCATTCTTTGTCTGCTTGTTGAAAAGTGCGGAACGTTTGCTCAGGCTTTTTTAATACCTGATGATTCGCGGGTAATTCTTCATCTGCCAAATTGTTGGTGGTAATAACAAAGCGTTGTAGCAAGTCGTCATTCACCAATAAACGTGCTAGCTCGCCATAATCTGACAATTTTAATAGTTCGGTTTTGACTGCGCCGTCGCTGGTATCAAGTGGCTCCGGCTCAGGGATAGGCTCAGGTGTTGCTTCTGGCTCAGGCAGTTCTTCTGGCTCTTGTGCCATAGGTTCTTCTTCTGGCAAAGGTAATGGAGCAACTTCAGGAATAGTGGTAACAGGCACTTCAACCGGAGGCTCAGGCTCAACTGGTTTGTCAGCAGGCCAGAAAAGCACAGCGCCAATCACTACGATTAATACAACCGCGATCGCTACATAAGGCACTAATGATTTATTTTTTACGTCTTCTTCACTCATAAAAACTCCTTTAGAGGCATCAACTTGGCCTGAAACTGTGGCTGTGCACATTTACACTTTATCAAGAGCACTTCGCTTTATACTGGCTAACTTATAGTGTTGTGATAAAAGATCAATCTATCAAGGGCTATATATCTCAATTCGTTGAAATTATACCAATTCCATTAATTTTCGCTGAGTGGCTAATTATTTAATGGAGTGGGTATTAATTTGACAGGCTGCAACCTTGTTAAACTCTGTTCTTATAATCTTTTGAATTATGGCGTTGTTGAACTTTGTTAATAAAATGTTGCTAACGAGCATCGAACACCTTAATTTAGAGGGTATTAGTCGAAATAAGTTCGTTTAGGCAGCTATGCAATGAGTTATATAATTTACGCCATACCCTTTTTCTTTTTATTGATTGCTTTAGAGCTAGTGGCTGAGTATTTCAGAAAAACAGATTACTACCGGACTAATGATGCGATTAATAGCTTAACGGCGGGAGTGTTGAGCCGTATGTTCGGAATTTTGAAAGCCTTAGTGCCCTTTACTTTATACGTGGTCTTATATGATAACTATGCGCTTTTCACCTTGGGAGATAACATCTGGCTAGGGCTGATTGCATTTGTGCTATATGACTTTTGCTATTACTGGAATCACAGATTTGGCCATGAAATGAGTATTTTGTGGGCCGCTCATGTGGTGCACCACTCTAGTGAAGAGTACAACCTCACCACCGCCTTGCGACAAACGAGCGGCAGTTTTTTAAGTTGGATATTTTACCTACCCCTAGCCTTTCTCGGTGTCGACCCGATGCTACTGCTTACCGTGGGCTCACTCAATCTTATTTATCAGTTTTGGGTGCACACACGTCACATTGGTAGGCTAGGCTGGTTAGAATGGATATTCGTAACACCCTCTAATCATCGAGCTCACCATGCGCAAAACCAGATCTATATTGACCGCAATTACGGGGGAGTTTTCATTATATGGGATCGGTTGTTCGGCTCATTTCAAGATGAATTGGACGAAGAGCCCCCTATTTACGGGATCCGCAAAGCGCTACACAGTTGGAACCCTATCTATGCCAACACCCATGTTTATCAGCAACTCATAAAGGATAGCTGGCGAACCAAAGCGTGGTCAGACAAATTCAAAGTATGGTTTGGTAAAACTGGCTGGCGCCCCGCTGATATGGAGCGCGATTATCCTCTGGGGCGGGTAGATTTAACGCGTTTTAAAAAGTTCGACATAGCCATTTCAACACGACGTAAAACTTATGCACTGTTACAGCACGGGCTAACGACTTTTATAGGCTTAGTATTTTTATTAAATATTACCCATTTAGCGCTTATGCAACAGGTACTCGTAATTGCTTGGGTCATATTCGCCAGTCTGTCAGTAGGTGAAGTATTGGCGATGAAAGTATCAGGTTGGTGGCTAGAGGTAGCAAAATACGTAGTGTTAATAAGTGTGCTCGCGACTCAGCCGATCCCTTTATGGCTAATGTTAAGCATTTCATCTTTTACTGTGCTGAGTATTGCTATGTGGCCGAGCTTAAAAAAAGAATACACCAACATCGTTGAGCAAAAAGAAAATATGGCGATTACTGGATGATCTGACTTCATCCTATGTGAGTAAAAAATCCATCAACTGCAAAACGATCTTGGCATGTGCTGAAGGTCATACTCACTGGAGTCATTATGCTTAAGTATATGTTGCAAGACATTATGTCAAACAAACCTAACATTGAGGTGGCCTCAGTTGAGTCTCACGACATGAGCCTTTATATATTGCGCTTAACCATAGCAGGCAAGCAAGGCGTGGTGTATGACAAGTCGACGCATAGGCCAATGTCATTTAGAAGCACGGAGCATATCCGCGACGCGCTAAGTGATTGCTGCGTTAATCATGCTGAGTTGATTCACTTGTCACCCTATGACGAAATGATTGGCAATCCAAAATCTGAACGCGCTATGGTATTGCCGTTCTCAATACATAACCAAGCATAATTAAGCTTAGCGATTTTCGATAGTGTTATGCACGAAAAGGTAAGCGTAATAACAACACAACGCCACGATTACGCCTATGCCAAGAATTGAGCCCCAAGCAACCGGATCGGTTAATATTAATGCCATCATGATTATTTCCCCTCAATGATTTGATAACGTAATGCTAGCGGATCGCTGAGGGGCAGAATTGATCTGAATCAATTTTTACAATGGCTTAGTGGCTTTTCGCTTCGATGATTTTTAACCAGTGAGTCCAGATATTTAATTGGTCCAGTGTTAACTTTATACACACTAATAAAGGTACTGCTAACAAAACGCCGACTGCACCCCACAACCAACCCCAGACCAACAACCACAAGACAACGATAAGCGGATTAAGCTGCATATTACGACCTAGCACAGTAGGAGTAATAAACTGAGACTCAATAAGATTTAACCCAAAGTAAACGGCTGGAGGAATAAGCGCAGTCACCTGCACGCCAAACTGAACCAGTCCTGCTAGGGTTAAAATGGTTGCTCCAATAAGTGAACCTACATATGGAATAAAGTTTAATAGACCTGCCAATACCCCCCAAAGAAGCGCATCTTCAATGCCGATTAAGTACAACACAAAAGCCGTGCTCAGACCAAGACCGGCGTTGATAATACTGACGGTCACTATGTAGCGAGATAATTCTTTTTGAATGGTCGCCACTAGGCATCGCGCTTGATCTTTATCGGTAATTTTCGGAAAGTGCTGGATAAACGCTTCAAATAGTTGAGGGCCAAAAATAAGCAAGAAAAGTGTTAAAATAACCCCTGTCATTAGCTGAGCCAATATTAAAGGGGTACTTGATAGCACAGAGAGCATGATCTCTAACCCCCCTTGCTTTAAGCGTTGAGACATCACGTTTTCATCTTTCTCAACGGGCCTCTGTTCTGCCTTATTTTTGAATAAACCGAAGAAGCTAAATTCTTCATCATCGGCTTTAGCCGGTAGGTTACTTTCGTTTTCACCTTCCATAGCATCACTGATCGAATCGAGTTGCTCGGTAACATGTTGGGTCAACTCCGGTACTAACTTGGCCCATTTTTGTGCTGGCTCAGCTAGTTCTGCGCCAAGAAACGTAAAAGGCGCTATCAAGGTTGAAACAAGTAAAAATGCAGACACTGTTCGAGGAATATGTAAACCTTGTAGCGCAGCGACAAGTGGGCTCAAAAGCAGTGCAATAAGTGAAGTAACGACCAGAGGCATCAATAGACTTTGGGTGAAATAGAGCGTGTATAAAACGCCTAAGAAAAGTAACCAAACCGCAGGTTCGGTTCTTTTTGCTTCTGGTTGACCAGAAAGTGTTGCCATTGATGTCTCTTAGAATGTAGGTAATTGTTTATAGAATACACGGGAAATGTATTTGGTGAGATATAAAAATGCCCGTTGGAACTTTCGGGCATTGGTGTTTGGTATGTTATGGGTTTGACTTAATCAATGATGCTCGAACTCAACCTTTAAAAGCTCAATAGAATCTTCAAAAGTCAGGGTTTGAATATCGCCCTTACCTTCTACATTGATGGTATTGATTTGGCTGGGCCATAGATCACGCAACGCGTTGTGGCTAATCACTAGGTTATCCAATTGCTCGGGTTCAGCTGTTTCTTGATACACCCAGAAGAATTTGCCTTCTATTTCAAAGCCAGCGGATTTAAGTGGTATCGATTGGCCATTTTCTTTGCTCATAGCAAAGCGCTTGCTCACGTAATCACTAAATTGTTGTTGCGTTTTCGCTGATCCAATAATGTCTGCATTTTTACCAAAAATATGCCGTACAGCATGCTCTGCGTCATGCAGATTAAACCTATGCATCACTTCTATGTTTTCAGTGCGAGGATTAAACAAAACGGTACTAATGGCTGTTTTCTGTTGATGTGCAAAAACCGCACTTGTTGCTATCAGCAACAAGGCGGTTAAGGTACGTATGAACGATTTAGGCATGACTAGTCGTCATTCTCGTCTTCGTCATCGCCTTTGAGCTCAGTTTTGATGTCTTGCATGATATCGCGAGACACTTTCTTAGTGCTCTTCTTCGCTTTGTAAGCTTCGATACGTGAAGGAATAATCTTACGAGGGTAATCATTATTGCTTACATCAACGTCGGCGGTTTCCCAACGCGGATCGACTGAAACGCTAACCAATTCTTTGTCCTTGTCAGTCACGATCAATTTGCTCACCGCTTTAGGGGTTCGACGCCAGATTTCAGCTGGGATGTATTGATTCTCCTTGCTGCCATCGGCAAAGGTAAGCTCAAGAATGATTGGCATGACTAAGCCACCTTTGTTTGAGAAATCAAGCACGTAATAGTTTTTGTCTTCTTTGACGGCACGATCAAATGCTGTGCGTTCCCAAGGCTCAAGGTCTTTTAGGAATTTGTTGTATTTATTACGTTCTTTGTTGGTCACTGTGAAGCGATCATTCTCGTCGTAGAAGTCGGTAATGTCAGAGAATCTGTCAACCCAAAGCTCTTTACCTTCGGCTTTATTACGCTCGTCGGTCAAAGACAGAGGCTTATCTAACTCTTCTTGGCGCTGACGATCAAAATCGATGTCTGGATTTTTGGTATCTAAACGCAGTTTAGAGATCTTATCCAAGGAGATATCAACGTGATCTGTGGTGTAAAACCATCCACGCCAGAACCAATCTAAATCAACACCACTGGCTTCTTCCATGGTGCGGAAAAAGTCTGACGGTGTTGGGCGCTTAAACATCCAGCGTTGGGCGTATTCTTTAAAAGCAAAATCAAATAGCTCACGACCAAGAATAGTTTCACGCAATATATTAAGGGCCACAGCTGGTTTGGTATACGCGTTAGGGCCAAGGTGCAATACGCTATCAGATTGGGTCATCACAGGCACCTGAGATGAAGATTTCATGTAACCTACTACATCACGCGGCTCCACACCCCAAGGAATTGTTGGATCCCATTCGCGACCAGCAACGCCATCTAAAAAGCTGTTTAACCCTTCATCCATCCATGACCATTGACGCTCATCTGAGTTAACAATCATTGGGAAGTAGTTATGTCCTACTTCGTGAATAACGACGCCAATCAAGAAGCGCTTTTCAGCCTGAGAATAGGTACGGCTGCCGTCGTCCTGTAATTCAGTACGCGGGCCGTTAAACGAAATCATGGGGTATTCCATGCCACCGACAGGACCATTGACCGATTGCGCCGTCGGGTAGGGATAATCAAATGAAAAGCGAGAGTACACATCTAATGTATGCACTACTGATTCAGTCGAATATTTCTTCCATAAATCGCCGCCTTCTTTAGGATAAAAAGACATCGCCATGACTAATGACTGCTCTGAACCTTTTTGTGGATGACCTTTGGCATCCCACATGAACTTACGTGATGATGCCCATGCGAAGTCGCGTACGTTTTGAGCACTGAATTTCCAGGTTTTTTCTTTACTGGTACCGGCCTTTTCATTTTCCAATGCTTCATCAGCGGTTACGACAAACACAGGACGTTTTGCGGTTTCAGCTTCTTTCAAACGTTTACGCTGAGTTGAAGTAAGTACTTGCTTAGGATTTTGTAGCACACCTGTAGAGCTTACGATGTGATCCGCTGGAACGGTCATTTCAACATCATAATCACCAAACTCGAGAGTGAATTCACCGCGGCCAATAAACTCTTTGTTGGTCCATGCTTCATAGTCGGTATAAGCGTGTAGGCGTGGGAACCACTGGGCAAGTAAGAAGATATCATTGCCGCCATCACGTTCGTCATCAGGGAAGTGCTCATAACCAGAACGAGCCGATACGGCATCTTCTTCCACTATGTTGTAAGCAAAATCAATCGCAAAATCGACAGACTTTCCAGGCGCTAAAGGCTGTGCCAAATCGATACGCATATTCGTGCCGACGATAACGTGGTGCAGCTTAGAACCAGTAGAATCAACGACTTTTTGGATGTCGTAGCCAAGTTCATGATCGGCCACGAATTGGTCTCGTCGCAATGCGGCTAAGCTCAATTGTGCAGGCTTACTGTTGGTCGCGCCTTGAGTAGCAGGACCACGAGCGCCTATACCACCAAAGGTGGTCGTCATAGCTGACATGGAGTCATTTCTAAATTTATTTTGATCTAACTGCAGCCACAAATATCTTAACGTGTCAGGCGAGTTATTTTTATAAGTAATGCTTTCACTGGCTTCTAAACGACGCTTTTCCTCGTTTAAATGCACTTTAATTTTGTAGTCTACAGCTTGCTGCCAATATTGATGCCCCGGTTGCCCAGCGGCGTTTCGGTATACATTTGGCGTAGGAAGTGACTCATCTAACTGGCGGAACTTATCTTTAAAGTCGCCTTTGGTTTGTTCGATAGCGGCATTCGCAGCACTGATCGATAACAGCGAAATTAACGCTGTAGTGACTATTTTATTAAACATTTGATTCCCTGATTTTGTATTTCGAGCTGCATTGAATTCGTTATTATTTTCCAACACGAAGGTGATAATATAACAAAAAAATCAGCAAATCTTGAACACGTGAACAATCGCGCACAATAACATTGTAAGCAAATTGTACACATAAGCTGACTTTTACCTTCAAATTGTGAGATTGGTATTTTAGCGGGTTTATCTGATAAATATAATTTCTTCCTAAAAGACCATAGCTTATAACGACTAATGCTTGTTTCTAGGCGGGTTTGTCGTACTCTAAAGGCATATTAACTCGGTAGGATTTCTCATGTCACAACTCTCGTGGCAACGGGCCGTTATCAAAGTCGGTAGTGCCCTTATCGCCCCTGACGGCAAAGCGTGTAGTAGTAAATACTTGTTACCCATAGCGCAATTTATTGTGACCAGCCGCGCTCAGGGGAAAGAGGTGATTTTAGTCTCTTCAGGTAGTGTTGCAGCTGGACGCGGTAAAATTGGCTATAAACATCACCCATCGATCGCTGAAAAGCAGGCGATGGCTGCGATTGGGCAAACGCATATGATGGCGAATTGGGCGCGTTTATTTGATTTCGACTGCGCACAAATCTTGCTGACGTCTGATGATCTGCATAATCGCACTCGCTACGTCAATATCAAAAACACGTTACGAGAACTGCTGCGTAACAATGCGCTACCAATCGTGAATGAAAACGACACGGTTGCTATTAATGAATTAAAAGTAGGCGACAATGATAACTTAGCGGCTTATACCGCGTTAGTTGCCCAAGCTGATACTTTGATTATTTGTTCTGATATTGATGGCTTGTATGAAGCAGACCCAAGGCAAAACCCACTTGCCAAGTTCATTCCGACGGTACATGAGATTGATCAAAGTATTCATGACTTAGCCGGTGGAGCCGGTACAAGTGTGGGTACTGGAGGCATGCGCACCAAAATTCAGGCCGCCGAGAAGTGTGCTAAAAGTGGGATTCAAACGTTAATCGTCAATGGTCGCAATCCAGATGTGTTTGAGCAACTTGCTCAAGGGCGGCAGCCGGGAACGTTATTCTTGCCCATGAAAAACCAAGACGGTGCTCGTAATCAGTGGTTACGGCATACGTTGCGCTCAAAAGGTACGTTAGTCATTGATGAGGGTGCTCAGAAGGCGCTGATCCATAAAGGCGCTTCGCTGCTTCCTTCAGGTATTACCAGTGTCTTAGGGGCGTTTAAACCCGGTGAAGCGGTTGATATTCGGTTCAAAGACCAGATAATAGGGAAAGGCCTTTCCCTATATGGCAATAGTGAGTTGCAGCAAATAAAGGGGCAACGAAGCGATAGAATCGAACCTATTCTAGGTTATTCATCGGGTGAGGTTGCCATTCATCGTGACGATTTGGTTTTACTCTAGCTATCGCGGTTCAATGAAGTTTGTTATCAATTTAAAAGGTGTTTAAGAATGGAATTTTCAATCGCTCAAGCGGCCAAAGCGGCACGTATTGCCTCGCGTCAGGTAGCTAAACTGTCTGCCACTCAAAAAGAAACACTGCTAAAAGACATCGCAGAGCGGATGTTGGGCCAAACTGAAACCATTATTGTAGCCAATGAAAAAGATTTAGCAGCCGGGCGAGATAACAATTTGGACGATGCCATGCTTGATCGTTTATTACTGACGCCGCAGCGTATCCAAGGTATTGCAAATGCGGTTTTTGATATCGCAGCGCAAGCAGACCCCGTGGGCAGTATTGACCATATGCAACAAATGCCGAGCGGCATTCAAGTAGGGCGAATGCGTATTCCCTTAGGCGTGATCGCTATGATTTACGAGTCTCGCCCGAATGTGACTATTGATGCCGCAGCGTTATGCTTAAAAGCCGGTAACGCCGTTGTATTACGCGGCGGAAAAGAAGCCCTACATTCGAACTTGGCGCTTGCCGCGTGTATCAGTTACGCCTTAGAGAAGCACGAAATTGACCCCGCTGCAGTGGTTGTTGTGCCAAATCCTGACCGCGCAGTCATGAATGAACTGATGACCCTTAACGAAGATATTGATTTGATTATTCCACGGGGTGGTGAAGGTCTGATTAGATTTGTAAGCGAAAATAGCAGAATACCTGTGATTCAGCATTACAAGGGCGTGTGTCATTTATATGTGGATGATGCCGCTGATGAAAATAAGGCACTCAATCTACTAAAGAACGGCAAAACTCAGCGCACAGGCGTATGTAACTCACTTGAGACCTTGTTAGTGCATCAAGATATCGCTCCAACGTTTATGCCGAAGGTGAAAGCGTTATTTAACGAGCATAAGGTTAAGGTTCACGGCTGTGAGCGAAGCCTACAATATTTCGATAATGCATCTCTTGCTACACAAGATGATTGGCATGCTGAGTACTTAGCGATGGAAATCGCAGTGCGTATAGTAGATGATTTTGATACTGCGATTGAGCATATTGAAACATACAGTTCAGGGCATACAGAGGTGATTGCCACACAAGACTTCAGCCGAGCACAGCAGTTTATTCGTACTTTGAATTCAGCCGTGGTGATGGCTAACGCCTCGTCGCGTTTCTCGGATGGCGGCGAATTAGGCTTAGGCGCAGAAATTGGTATATCGACAAGTAAATTACACGCTTACGGACCAATGGGCGCTGAGTCGCTAACCACTCAAAAATTTATTGTGTTGGGTGATGGTGAAGTACGCGGGTAGCTATTTCAATAGCCTATTAGATTAGCGCTTTTTATAAATATGATCAGGGCTCACAACTTGGGCCCTGCTTCACTTGGAGTTTACTGTGTACAAAGTGTTAGCGCCGCTGCTGCTTACTTTTTTTCGAGTCAGGCTATCTGTGAATGATAAGGGCGCTGTTTGGGCCGTTATCACTAAGCGCACCAACATTTTCCGGCCGATATACGCTCTGAGCGCCATCATTTCGTCTTCGATGAACAGTTATTTTTTCGCCATACAGCAAAGAGTTAGTGTGTACTTGCTTACCTCTTCTCTGTTCATTTTTGATACCCTTTATTCATTTAAAATCAGATGTTTAATCACAACTGATGATTCTGTATCTTTCCTTAGCCAATTCTTCGCTGCTTGTTCCACCAGCTGCTTATTCCAATCTTCTTCGCTGTTTTTCATGTCTTCAGCCCATGGCAAGGTTAAACCCTATTCTATCGCAACTTTAAAAGGTAATTTTTATGAAACGAATAGTCGTTGTAGGCGGCGGGGCGGGTGGTCTTGAGTTAGTTGCTCAACTAAGCCGCTATTGTCGTAAGCACGCAGCTGTGGAGCTGGTCTTGGTCGATAAGGTCAGAACACATGTTTGGAAGCCACTTTTACACGAAGTGGCGGCTGGCATTATCGATAAAAACTCCGATGGAGTGGATTATCGCATTCATGCTAGTCGTCTTAAATATGAATTTCAGCAAGGCACATTGAAAGGTATCGATGAGCAAAATAAATCGATAGCGCTGGACGCACTTTATGATGAAGAAGGCCAGCTGATCCTGCCTGAGCGCAGTATTGAGTACGACATACTCGTATTAGCGGTTGGAAGTGTGAGTAATGACTTTGGTACGCCAGGCGTGAAAGAGCACAGCTATTTCTTGGATTCTTTAGAGCAAGCTGAGCGTTTTCATCGTGCGTTGCTCAACCAAATGCTGAAGGTCAACCAGCCCAATACTCAACAATCGATGCTACGAGTATCGATTGTCGGAGCTGGCGCAACGGGTACTGAGTTAGCAGCACAATTACATCATGTTGCAAATTTATCCCGGGCTTATGGTATGCCTGCCATGTCGGCCCAGCGCCTAGAGATCTCGATCATTGAAGCGGGCCCCAGAATATTGCCAGCACTGCCGGAGCGCATCGCCTATGCAGCCAAAAACGCGTTACAAAAAATTGGCGTAAAGCTGTATGAAGATACAAAAGTGACAAGGGCTGAGAAAAATGGATTTGTCACTGCTGATGACGAACTCATCGAAGCAGATTTAATGGTATGGGCAGCAGGTGTTAAAGCGCCTAATCTGATTAAAGAGCTCGATATGTTTGAAACCAATCGCGCGCAACAAATTTTGGTCGATCCGCAGTTAAGGGCTAAGAACCACCAAGACATATACGTGCTAGGTGACTGCTGTGCGTTTCAGCAAGAAGACGGTACTTGGGTACCCCCTCGAGCGCAATCTGCTCATCAAATGGCATCGACAGTGTACAAAAATATAGTTAATCAACTCCAAGGTAAGGAGTTTGAAAACTATCAATATAGTGATTATGGTTCGCTTGTTCACTTGAGTAAGTACAGCACAGTAGGCAGCTTAATGGGTAACCTGTCTAACAGCAGCATGTTTGTGGAAGGTAAGCTAGCGCGCTTGGTGTACACCTCACTCTACAGTATGCACCAGTTCGCAGTGCATGGATGGTTAAAAGCAACCCTAACCATGCTGAGTCGCAGAGTGAGCAAATTTGTTGGGCCAAAACTGAAATTACATTAACCGTCAATGAGTTACTAAAGCCAAGCACTCGTCTTGGCTTTTCCTGTTGCCTAAATCCTGCTCAAAGAGTATTTAATTAACCTCACATTTTGCGATAACTGTCAAATAATTTTACATTTCGAATCTACTAACTCCCGTTATTCATGATAACTACATGTTTTTCATCAGATTTTATCTTGTGGTCTAGTAATTGCTTTTGCGCACCTCTGAATGATTTCGGTGTAAACAAAAGGATGTAATAAATGTTTGATTTCAAGAAGTTAGTAAAGGCCGTTACCCTCAGTGGTGTTATGGCAACCAGTATTTCCTCTCTCTCGGCAAACGCAAGTGTGTTACTGGAAGGTTGGGAGGGTGCAGGTGAGTCAGGTTTTGGCCAAATAGCACTAGAAAAAAATGATGATGGATCAAGCGGAGAAATTTTCTTCAACGATTATGAAGGCTTAGGTTTTGACTCGGGCGTTAACTTTTTCGGTCGTACTCACGATTCCTTCTACGTAAACAATAATGGCAATATTAGCTTCAATGGCGCCGTGAGCTCTTTTACGCCAGAGGAATTTCCCATTACTCGCTTTGGTGACAATGACAATGACAATGACAATGACAATGACGGCGGCGGATGTGAAGTAGACTGTATTGAGATGCCTCAAGCGCAAACTAATTCAGCATTTACCACAACCGAAAATGATGATATTCCAATGCCCGCTGATTTAAATACGATTGCTATGATTGCCCCCTTTTGGGCTGATGTAGACACAGGTTGTGACGACTGTGGTGACGTATTTATTGGCTCGCCGAATGCTGAAACCATGGTGATTACATGGGACAGTGTTGGCTTTTTCAATGAAGATAGCTCGCTAACGAATACCTTTCAGTTAGTTCTGATTGACCGTGCTGACACTGGTGCTGGCAACTTCGATGTGGAGTTCCGTTATGAAGACATTAACTGGACCACCGGTGATGCATCAGACGGTGAGAACGGCCTTGGTGGTACACCTGCTCAAGCGGGTTATGATGCTGGTGATGGCGTAAACTTCTTCACACTTCCAGGTTCACGCACTGGTGAAGTCGTAAACTTAGATACAGCTGACAGCAACACAGGTACTGCGGGTATTTGGAAATTTGCCATTCGTGATGGTGAATTACCGGGTGACAACGCTGAAAACCCGCTTATTCCAGTAATTAATCCTGAAACACCAACTGACTACAACTTTGAATTCGTTATTATCGAGCCTGAAACACCGATTTTCATCGACCCAGATGTAGCGGTTGGTTATGACTATATCGTCAATAGCGGCCCTAGCATTACCTCGGTTATGTTACCTACTGGTTTTGGCGATGATGTTTATGACCTTTGGTTGTGGGATGCCGCCTTGATGGATTGGTACGATACTGGGGAAGATTTGCTTGGAGGTGTAACGTTTGACTTCACCACCGCGGTTGACCGTTTCCGTATTCTTGGTATTGAGACTTCAGAAATGGTAGATCCAACGGATCCCAATGCATTTGTAACCGCATTGACCTTTGATGCAGCTGGCACAATTAACATGAACCAAAATGCAATTACCGAATTCGTTGACGACCCTCAGGCGGTATCTGCACCTGCTGGACTTGGTATCTTCGCGTTATCTTTGTTGGTATTCTTACGCGCAAGAAAGCGTCGCGCTTAAGACTTTATCGATTGAAAAGAGGAGCGATGGCTCCTCTTTTTTTTGCCTAAACGGAGTTGTGTAATGCGTTTTATTTTTGCTTTTTTTATTCTCGGCATAAGCATTTCTAGTGCGGTACAAGCACAGAGTAAGCAGAATTTTGGTTCGTGGAGTTTACTGTGTGGCGAGCACGGAAATTGTTCTGTTAGTCAGTTGGTGGCGATGGATCCTGAGGGAACGAAGGTCTTGCTGGGTGCCAACATAAATTTCTCTATGTCGAACAGCTTTCCCGTTTTAATGCTACGTATGCCACCAAATTTGAATAAAAGCAGCGGCGTTGGCATTAAGATTGATGATAACAATGCTATTCAAGTTGCCTTGTCTCAGTGCACATCTGTGGCATGTCAAAGCGTGATTAAAATCGATAAAACTTTGTTTGCGGAAATGCGTGGTGGTCGAGTCGCAAAGGTCGCATTCGCGTTAGAAAAAAGTAAGCAACTAACCTTACCCTTGTCACTTGAAGGGTTTGCAGACGCATATGCAGCTTTACTTGCTACGCGCAAAGCATCTTAATATTCTAATATCCGAGGTGGTTGTGTTCTATGCCCACCTCACGTTAACCGTCTCAAATTAAGCACCTCATTCTTTCAACTGAGTCTCAATTATATTGTCGCTGCGATTAGACTCTCGTCTTAGCGCCCGGCACCCGTCTTTATAGGTCTTAATGAAACTAAGACTTGTATCGACAGTCAATAGTCTTTAAGTTTCTGAAAAATAGTACAAAAACTACGAACATTTAAAAGGATGTATTGCAATGGCATATGATTTTGGTACCAATACCTTAGGGATCAGTAACCCATTTAAACCTGAAGGTTTGGCTAAGGCGGTCAGTGGTGTGGCGATTGTCGTACTTGGGGTCATTGCGCTTTTAGGCGTGGCAGAAGACTTAAAGACAGACATGGTGTTAGCTTGGGTGAATGCATTACTGGGTTTAGCACTTCTTACCTTGGGCTTGCGGCATGCCGGTATAGGTTTGTTTCAACTGTTTAAGTATTTTGTTGGGCGCTCCGTGCCTACTTCTCTTGCTTACAATCATAATTCGAGTGAAAAGCAAAACGCTCAGCGTGAACGCTTACAAACGGCCTATGACGCACAAGAATTAGAATCCATGTTAATGGGGCGAAAAAATGCCACCTTTACTGAGCCAGAAGGCTGGATTGCGCGCCTTATTCATACCCTATTGCCTCGCTTAATATTTAGCCCCTACCCGATCCGCAATTTTGTACAGGAGTTGGGCGGTTTAGTGTGTGCCACCATCGTTGGGTTAATCGCATTTGGCGCGGCTTACTTTGTGTCGGTATCTGGTTTAGTGGGTAATGCGGGTGTCATTATTACCCCTATTCTATCTGTATTGTTGCTAGTGTATTTGATCGCCCAGTGGCGAGGCACATCGCATTCACTAGCCGCGCCGAACATGCGCAAGTTACAAGCGAAGACGGCTGCCAGCCTAGCGAAATTGCTTGTGTTTGCCATTGTGGTGCCGATTGCTATCGGTTTTGCTTACAACCAATTGGATGGCAGCACAGCTCAGGATGTACAGCAGGTACTAGCCGATGTTGTAGCGTTCGATGCATGGTGGAACTTATTGCTACTGATCGTACTCGTCTTGGCTGTTATCGCTTTGTCCTGGGTCATGATTCGTGAGCGTTTGGCGCTGGCAAACCCGAGCACAGAAGTAAGTGAATTTCGTGAAAATTTGCAAGAGTCGGTGCATCCGAATGAAATATTTATCAATATTGAAAACATCGTTTTAGCTAATCGTCGCTATAAAGAAATTCCCAATCGCATGTATCAAGAATTTGATCCTAAGCTACAAGAGCAAAGCCAAGGCAAGGGCAGTTTTAAGGGAAAATTGCTTATTGAAACGCAGCCAGAGTACAGTCAGTTAACCTTTAGCGAGAAGTTTAAAGCGTTTCGCCTTCTGGCAACGGTTGCCGCGCAAGTCATGATATTTGTCGGCGCTTTGTTATTCTTTTTTACTGTGCAAGATGGATATCAGTTGTATCAATTTATGGCTCAGCAGCTAATGAACATGGACGGCTTAAGCCAAGCTCGGGTTGACGTAATTTTGCAAGCATTTGGCTTGCAGCTAAGCGGATTTCTGGTTCTGCTGTTTAGTTGGTTAACCGTCTCTGCAGGGGCGACTATTTTGGCCAGAGGCACACATTTATTTTGGTCTGAAATGCAATTCAGTAGCCTGCTAATGTGGATGAAAACGGAGGGGACATTTACCGAAAGTAAGGTCTCTACTGGCATGTCGATTCATGATTCAACCCGCTCTGAAAATGTCGTGGTACGCAGCTCCATTACACCTTGGATCATTACCTCTCGCGTCATGACATCAACCTTTGCTACTACGGGTACTAAAAACTTGGAAATGCCACGTTATGTCATGCAAATGGACAAGAACAACCAAGAGCTACAAGGCATTGTTGGGGAAATTACCCAGTTTTTACGCAAGCGTGAAGCCATTGCTTCGATCACCAATGAACAAGATTTATCCAGCGCTGAAAATATCTATCGGGTGAACGAAGCAAGCCGAGCGAAGCCTGAGCGATTAGAGGGTGAGACAAGCGAAGCGGAAAAACGCAAGCTTGAGGAGCAAGCGGCCGGTAAACTGCGCCAAGACGACCCTAACGAGTCGTCTTAAATTACACATGGTTTAACAGGATAAGCAGGTTAGCCTTGTGCCGCCTGCTCAACCATTGCGTAATAAAATTGAATCGCTTGGATATAATCTTTAACCAATATTTGCTCATTTACTCCGTGAAAACGTTTCATGGTTTTCGGGTTAAGGCGCACCATCATAAATCGATATACATTGTCCGATAGTCCATAGAAATTAGAGGCATCCGTTCCGCCTTGGACTAAATACGGCGCGACAAGCAGGTTTTGATCTAAGCGACGAATAGTTTGCTCAATCAATTTATAACCGTAGCTTTCGGTGGACGATACCGGTGATGCTTCATTAGTCATAAAGGCCTCAATGTTGACTCTGGGGTCGTCTATGGCGCGAGTGATATGTTGCGTGACGCTGTCTATGGTGTCGCCGGGTAAAATTCTAAAGTTCACCACTGCTTGTGCTTCAGTAGGCAAAATATTCGATTTAGAGCTGCCTTTGAGCATAGTGACCGCCGTAGTGGTGCGAATACTCGCAGCTGAACTGGGGCTTTTTAGCATCATACTTTCAACTGCTGGCGAAAACAGCCACAAGTTAGACATAGGCAATCGAGTGGCTAAATCGGTCGCGAAACCTATGTGCTTAAAGGTATCTTGAATAAAGCGCATGTCTGTAGCAAATGGGGCTGCTTCTACTTTTACAATAGCTTGGGCGAGAATACCGGCAGCGGTATGTTCAGGAGGTTGTGAAGAATGCCCTCCTGGCGCGTTAACCGTCAAACGTAAATTAACGAAGCCTTTCTCCGCAATACCAATAACGGCAACAGGCTCGGTCACACCGGGCAGCATATCTTGGGTGACTACGCCGCCTTCATCTAGTACAAATTCGAACTCGACATTTTGTGTCGCTAGAAAGTCAGCAATTTTGCGCGCGCCATCTTTCCCGCCGGCTTCTTCATCGTGACCAAATGCATAGTAAATGCTGCGTTTAGGCTGAATATTCTGTTCAAGCAGCATCTCCATTGACTCCATCAGGGCTACCACACTGATTTTGTCGTCTATTGTGCCTCGGCCCCAAATGGTGCCGTCAACCACCTTGCCACTAAATGGTGCTTGCTCCCATTGGTTTGCTGTTGCCTCGTCGACCGGTACTACATCCATATGGCCCATAAATAGCGCAGGTTTTAGGCTTGGGTCACTGCCCTTTAGGTGGTAAAGCAAACTGAAATCATTGATGACTGTAAGTTCAGCGTGTTGATGAACCCGTGGGAAATTCTCTTTTAGATAATCTTGAAAGGCAATGAACGCGTCTTGGTCAAATTGACTGCGATCGTCAAAGGAAATAGTAGGGATCTGAATCGCTTTGCTGAACCGAGATAACACGGCTTGCTCATCAACAGTGACTGGAATCATAGGCGCATCGACTACGTACTGTTTATTCTCAAAAAAGCTGCTAGCGCGGTAAAATAAAACGCCACACAGTACCAATAGTAAAACCGCAAAACTTATTATTATTTTTTTCATATTGCGCCACTTATTGTCCGTTTAAAGTTAGAATCGCCAGCCAGTATAACGCTATCTGATTCAGGGGATCTAGTTGTCAAATTCAATCTTGTTTTCAACAGTTGCTTTGATATGGGGTACAACGTGGATCGCTATTACCTTTCAATTAGGTGAAATTAATCCTGTTTTGTCTGTGGCTATTCGCTTTACTTTAGCTGCCGCTATTTTAGGGGGGTACTGCGTAATAAAAGGCCTTTCGCTGCGCCTACCCCTTCACTTACATATCAAGATGGCTTCTGCAGGACTGTGCTTGTATGGCTTAGAATATAGTTTGCTGTATTTGAGCCAGCAATACATTATTAGCGCGCTGGTGGCTTTGATGAGTTCGGGCATGATTTACATTAATGTGGTTTTGCGAAGAGTCATCCTTAAAAAGCCGATACGCATGGAAGTGGTCATTGGAGCTGCGTTTGGCATGTTAGGCATGGGCTTTATTTTTTATCCTGAGTTTTCTCAGGTGAAGGCTGATACGGTACTCGCTTTAGGAATTGCGTTAGCTTTGGCTTCATTTTTATTCGCCGGGTTTGGCAATGTAATATCGGAGCGTATTCTTGATTATGGTACGCCTGTTATCCAAATGAATTTTTGGGCAATGAGTTATGGTGCTTTGGGTATTTATACCTTTGCTCTGTTAAGCGGCGCAACGTGGACATTGCCAAGTCATTGGCAGTATTACGCGGCATTGACCTACTTAACGCTTTTCGGCTCAGTCATAGCTTTTGGCGCATATATGAAACTGATTCGGCAAATGGGTTCTGACAAAACTGCCTATGTAGCGCTGGTGTACCCTATAGTGGCCTTGGTTGTTTCCACTCTATTCGAAGGGTATCAATGGTATTTCGCTTCTGTGCTTGGGGTACTGTTTGTCATTTTGGGTAATGCTATCGCTATGGGTAAGTTACCGATAAAACGTTTCAGCGAGGGTGTATGAGCGATATAAAACAGCTGCTTGAGAACAACAAAGTTTGGTCACAAGGTATGAAAGAAGCTGACCCAGACTTTTTCGACAAGCTTTCTAAGCGTCAAACGCCTGAGTATCTTTGGATTGGCTGTTCCGACAGTCGCGTGCCAGCTAATCAGCTTTTAGGCTTGGTGCCTGGAGATATCTTCGTTCACCGCAATGTGGCGAATTTGGTGGTGCACACCGACTTCAATTGTTTGTCGGTTCTGCAATACGCAATTGAAGTACTTAACGTAAAACATGTCATTGTGTGTGGCCATTATGGCTGCGGTGGGATTGACGCTGCACTACGAGACCAACAATTGGGGCTAATTGATAACTGGCTTGGGCACATAAAAGATATCGCGACAGTCCATAAAGAAGAGCTAGCAACACTTTCAGACGAGCAGCGTTCGGCGAGATTGTGTGAATTAAATGTCATCGAGCAAGCTAATAATATTCGTCGCAGCAATATTTTCAAAGACGCACAAACCCGAGGGCAAAAAATACGCATTCATAGTTGGATATACAGCCTCAGAAATGGCCGAATTAAAGATTTAGCGAAGCAAGGATCGTGATGATCAAAACAGACAAATTCCTACGTTTGGGACTAGCATTATTTATTGCATTGGTTCTGAGCATGGCAGTAAATGCAACGGTCAATGCAAGTTTTGCGGCAAGCGGCCTAGTTGAGAGCCAATCACTACAGCGTTGGTATTTTGTACGTCATTTTGAAAAGCAAACCGGTGCTGATCCCACATTAACTGACATAGGGTATAGGCGGGCAGCCGCATTGGCCGAGTATTTTCGTTATGTGCCATTAACCTCGGTGTATTCAACAAATTATAAGCGCACCATGCAAACTGCAACGCAAAGTGCACAGCAACAAGGTTTACTGATTAATTCATATGATCCTAGCCACCCGAAGGAATTGATAGAGCGGATTGCACAACAAAGCAGTGTGCTGGTGGTTGGGCACAGCAATACTGTACCAGACTTAATTCGCGCCATGGGCGGTAAGGCAAATGATTTATCAGAGAAGGATTATGGGCGTCTGTTTATTGTGACAAAAGCAGGTGGTCGTACTAGCACGCAAAGCATCATTATTCCTTATTAGATTTTTCGTTTTATGGCGCAGATATATCAGCACAACACGTGTAATGAAGGTCAACACCCTCTGAATTTGTTCACTATTTCTTACCTTAATTTTCCATCAAAGCAGATAAAACATTCAAGTCACACTTCAGTCGATGATAGAATTATCATTTAGTCTAACAAAGGAATTCTCATGGCCAACGCCCGCTTTACTACTGATGCTAAGGTTAAACCTGCCCTAGGGTTAGTTGAGTTTGTGGCTCTGATGGCGTTGATGACTTCTTTGGTGGCTTTAAGCATTGATGCCATGTTGCCGGCGTTGAATCAAATCGCTTTAGATTTGGTGATTACTGACCCACAAGATACGCACCTAATCGTTTCGCTATTTTTCATTGGCATGGCATTTGGCCAATTATATTTCGGCCCCGTGTCGGACGCAAAGGGACGCCGCTTTACCATCATTACCGGGCTGATTATTTTTGGTTTGGGTACGGTTGTGTGTATGTTCGCTGAGTCTTTGACCGTGCTCTTAGTGGGCCGAGTAATACAAGCTTTTGGTGTGTCTGGACCGCGGATCGCGGCTTTAGCCGTTATACGAGATCAGTATAAAGGCGAAGCGATGGCCCGGGTGATGTCTTTTATCATGATGGTGTTTATTTTGGTGCCCATGCTCGCGCCCAGCTTTGGCCAAGCTATTTTATTTTGGTTTTCTTGGCAGCATATATTCTCATCTTTTTTAGTGATCGGTCTTCTTACTGGTATTTGGTATTTTAGTCGCCAGCCCGAAACATTGCCTAAAGATAAACGCGTTCCCTTTAGCTGGAAGCAACTCTCAATTTCTAGCCGCTATATCTTGAGCAATAAAATGGTGATGTTTTATACCTTGGCAATGGGGTTCGTGTTTGGGAGTTTTCTGGCGTACATCAGTGCCTCTCAAACCGTTTTTCAGGTGATTTATGATACAGGCGAGCTTTTTCCTCTGTATTTTGCTTTGCTTGCTTTCTCTATCGGCTTTGCTTCATTTATTAACGGTACGTTAGTCATGCGCTTAGGCATGCGTAAATTGTGTACCTGGGCTGTCTTTGGTTGGTTAGGTTTTACCACTTTGCTACTTGCAATGTGCCTAATATATCAAGGCCTTCCGCCACTATATGGCTTAGTCAGCATCTTATTTGCCGCGTTCTTTTGCATTGGTATTTTATTTGGAAACCTCAACTCTATGGCAATGCAACCTCTGGGGGATACCGCGGGTCTTGGGGCAGCGATAATAGGGTCGTTAAGTAGCATGGTATCAGTTCCTGTCGCGGTATTTGTGGGTAGCTTTATAGATAGGACAATGACCCCTATCGCCGTCGGGTTCGTAGCCTTCGGGGTTATCACCTCTTTGTTTTTCTGGTTTGCTGAACGCCCCCAAAGCAACACTTAGTTTCACCCAACTAATAGTCAATCAATTTAAACCCCAGATGCGAAAGATGATACGCGGGGGTTACATTGGAACAGTTCCTGCTTTCTCTCAATCATTCATATATCGTTCAGCTATAGGTTGGATAATTCACATTATAAATTTTACCTTGCGAAGTGCAGTTGCAAAGTTAGGTCAAAGACGTTTTATAAGGAGTGTCAGATGTACAAGAAACTAGTTATTGGTGTAGCACTATCGGGCCTAGTATTAAGTGGTTGCGCGTCGAATTCTATGGGCGGCGCATCGAATACACAAAAGGGTGCAGGCATCGGCGCTATCGTAGGTGCGTTAATTGGTAAAGGCACTGGTGACAACGATAAGAGCCGTTATGTTTGGGGGGCAGCGGTAGGTGCACTAGCAGGTTCAGCCATTGGTAATTACATGGATAAGCAAGAGGAGGAGTTCCGTGAGGAGCTTGCCGACAGCGGTGTAGAAGTATACAGAGAAGGTGATACTTTACGTCTATACATGCCTGGCAGCATCACATTCAGTTCTGGAAATGCCAGCGTTGACAGTAGCTTTTATCCTGTACTAAAGGATGTTGCTTTGGTGATAAACAAGTATGAAAAAACTACATTGATGGTAGAAGGGCATACTGATAATACTGGCGCCGATGACATGAACCAGCGTTTATCTGAGGCACGAGCAAACAGCGTTAAAAATTATTTAGTCCAAAACGGCGTTGATAACAGACGCGTTTCGACCTTGGGCATGGGCGAGTACACTCCTATCGCAGATAATGCTACTCAAGCTGGTCGTCAGAAAAATCGTCGGGTAGAGCTGAAAATTATTCCGATGAGTAAGAATTAAGTCGTAGTCAGTTTTGAGGGAGTAATGGTAAATAAGGGAGTCGTTAAAAGCAGTGGGGCGCAATGCAACGTGCCTCATTGTTATCCTTAACAATGAAAGCAATACGTCGATAATACGATTTTAAGATTTTCTGAAGCGGTGGGTAGTTCTGAAGATTTACTTAACTAAACGAATAGCGGGACGCTGAATTTTAGCCGGTTCTATCTCAATTACTTTTGAGCTACGAACCCCGTTTTTCATCCGGTCATAAGATACATATTTCATATCTAATGATTCGCAGAACTTGTAAATGGTTAAGAAGTCGCTCTTAGAAAGTTCTTCATTGTCTTTGGTAAGCTGTGTATCAATATACATCTGCTCGCCATTTGCTGTAAGCATAGCTACAGCTGAATAGGGATCGCCATGGTTGGCTACTTTGAGTGCTCTAACCATTTTTACTTCAAATACCCAATCGCCCATTTTAGTCATTCTAGTGATTCTTTCGCTCATTGGATTTCCTGTTGTGTTAGTGGGTACATACTTAGGGAGTTCGGGATCATCCTATAAGCAATACGTGGGCCATGTTGCTGATCGCGCTATGTAAGGGATGTCGGCAATAAGTCATCGTTTAATGTTTCTTTTTTGCTACAGAGCTATTCGATAAGTGCCGAAATTGTTAAAAAGTTGTACTCATTTGGCATGGTTAAATTTTTGACCTTTGATTTATAAGATAAAAATGCTCCCGAATGGGTGTATGTATTCGGTAACACTCTTTTTATTTTATTTAAGGATTGGGACATAGTTTGAGACAAAATCAGTTATTGAAAACTCTTCTTGGAAAGTTTAACTAGTTATGTCGGGTAAAATAATTGGTCGCACATAAGTAACAGATCCTAGCAATAAACTGAATTTGATCCTGCATTTCCACCCTTTTAAGAATTTGTTTTAACGTGAGTTTTAGAATATCACCCATAAAAAAGCCCAGCCAAATTGGCTGGGCAAAGAGGGCTTTTTACAGCACCTAACGACAGAAATCGTTCAATTTACTATTCGTTACTAGAAGGGTTACACCGCTTCAACTATGGCTTTCATGTCAGTCATGTAACCGCGTAGTGTATCGCCTACACTTTCAACGCCATGCTCACGAATGGCTTTGTTAACGGCTACAAGCGTTTTATTGTCAACGCTATTGCTAGCTGCAGCGAAAGGCTTACCAATTAACTCTGTACCAATGCTTGGCATTAATTTATCCGCCAATAAAGGAATGGCCGCGTTAGCGAACAGGTAGTTGCCATATTCTGCAGTATCAGAGATAACGACATTCATTTCGTACAAGCGCTTACGGGCGATCGTGTTAGAAATGAGCGGCGTTTCATGCAATGACTCGTAGTAAGCAGACTCAGGTAAAATGCCCGCTTCAACCATAACGTCGAATGCTAACTCAACACCCGCTTTGATCATGGCCACAATGAATACACCGTTATCGAAGAATTCTTGCTCATCGATTTTACCATTGTATTCAGGCGCATTTTCAAAACCTGTTTGGCCTGTTTCTTCACGCCACTTCAATAAGTTAGCGTCACCATTGGCCCAATCTTCCATCATAGTACGTGAAAATTCACCGCTGATGATATCGTCCTGATGCTTGCCAAATAGTGGCTTTAACATGTCTTTAAGTTGCTCAGATAAATCAAATGCCTTGATTTTAGCTGGGTTCGAGAGGCGATCCATCATGTTGGTCACGCCACCGATTTTAAGTGCTTCGGTGATGGCTTCTAGGCCAAACTGAATCAACGCTCCGGCATAAGCGGGGTCGATGCCGTCAGCCACCATTTTCTCGTAACCAAGAACGGCCGCAGCTTGTTGCATACCACAAAGGATCGTTTGCTCGCCCATTAAGTCAGACTTAACTTCGGCTACGAATGAAGACTCAAGTACGCCTGCACGATCGCCGCCTGTTGCGCTTGCGAGTGCTTTAGCGATATCCCAACCTTGTTGCTGAGGATCGTTTTCAGGGTGAACCGCAATTAATGTCGGAACACCGAATCCACGCTTGTATTCTTCACGTACTTCAGTGCCTGGGCATTTTGGTGCACACATCACGACTGTGATGTCTGAACGAATTTGTTGGCCTTCTTCAACGATGTTAAAACCGTGAGAGTAACCTAATGAAGCACCTTCTTTCATAAGAGGCATAATAGCTTCAACAACGCTTGAATGCTGTTTATCAGGCGTTAGGTTGTAAACCAAATCAGCACTTGGAATAAGCTCTTTGTACGTACCAACAGTAAAACCATTACCGCTTGCACGTTGGAATGAATCGCGTTTTTCATCGATAGCGGCTTGACGAAGCGCATAAGCAACATCCAAACCAGAATCTCGCATGTTAAGGCCTTGGTTTAAACCTTGAGCGCCACAACCTACGATGACTATTTTTTTGCCTTTAAGGAAATCACAGCCTTCTGAAAATTCGCTGCGCTGCATGAATCGGCAACGACCAATTTGGTCAAGTTGCTGACGTAAAGATAATGTATTGAAATAATTTGCCATTTTTTTATAAATCCTAGTAAGTGCAACAAGTCAGTGACGATCTCGTGTGATTGAGAGAATAGGGTATTTCATCTATTGAATAAAATGATATATTTGCAACTTAATATTTCATATTCTGCAATAACGTTTTTGTGAAGGACTAAGATGGACATTCGAAGCTTGGAATTATTCCAACATTTAGCCAGTAGCTTGCACTTCAGCAAAACTGCTGAAGCGTTGTTTGTCAGTCCCTCTACCCTTAGTCGTGTCATTCAACGCCTTGAAGATGACTGTGGCACGCCACTGTTTGTGCGGGACAATCGAAAAGTAAAGCTCACCGCAGCTGGAGCAAAACTATTGCGCTTTTCACAGCAAACCTTGTCTGAATGGAAGAAAGTCAAATGGGAGCTGCAACAAGATCACGAGCAAATTCAAGGCGAATTAAGTTTGTTTTGTTCAGTGACGGCCAGTCAAAGCCATTTGCCAAAATTACTTGATAGCTTTCGTCATCAATATCCCCAAGTAGAGATAAAGTTAAACACCGGCGACCCTGCCCTATCTGCTAGTAAGGTGATGAAACAAGAAGTGGATGCAGCCATTGCCATTCATACCCCTGACTTCCCTCCTGACCTGACGTTCTTACCCCTTGGCGAGGTGCCTTTACTGCTTATCGCACCCAAAGAAACCCAGCTAACCCGTTTGAGCCAAGTGGATTGGCGCGAACATTCTGTCATTCTGCCTGACTCGGGACCATCAAAACGAATTGTGCACCACTGGTTTGCTGAGCAAGGTATTCGACCGCGAGTGTACGCAACGGTAGCGGGTAATGAAGCGATTGTAAGCATGGTAGCGCTGGGTTGCGGCTTGGGCATTGTGCCTGAAATAGTGTTAGACAATTCCACCATAAGTCAGCGTGTAAACCGTATTCGGTTGGATGACATTGAGCCTTACCAAATTGGTTTGTGTTGCATCAGTAAGCGGCAAAGTGAGCCTGCTATTCAGGCGCTATTCAACTGCTAACGAAGGGATTGCGTTTTCAAAGTTGAAGACCCTTTTTTGCTCGTGCGCAATCGCCAGCGAGTGAAGCCTAAGCTAAATAAAGCGAATACAATTGAGCCACAAATTACCCACAAAATCCGAAGTGCTAAGCCCCCTACACTGCCGTTGTGCAAAGCATGCAACCAACCTTTTATGCTATTTGCAGGGCCATGCTTCCACGCAGAATATGTACTAATGATCTGCCCTGAATGGGCATCCACGTATACAAATGTATTGGGGAAGCGATGAGATGGATCTTCAGGTATTTGGAAGCGAAACGTATAGAATTGTTGAGCGCTTAAATTGTTGTCGGGGGTTTGGATCCATGCCAGACGTGATTGCCGTAGGTCAGCGCCATTTTGAGCGACGTTTGCCTGTCTCGCTGCGTTAATTGCATCAGAAATCGGCACAGTATGCTGTATTGTCTTATTCGCAATACCGCTAAGTTTAGAGGCTGTTTGCACTGGCGAAAACAGTAGCCCCAGGACCCTATTTGTTTCTTGTGGCAGGGATAACATCACGCCAGTGGCAACAAGCAGTAACAAGGGAACGGCACTCGCGAGTCCCAGTATTTTGTGCCAATCGTAAAGCAAACCGATACGTGAGCGTCGTCGTTTAAATGTGAACGCCCTATGCCACTGGCCCTGCTTCGGCCACCATGAAACTAATCCGCTCACTAGCAAGAATAATGTCGCTAGACCTATGTAGCCTATGACGAAAGTGCCTATTTCACCAAAGAGCAACGTGTAGTGTAAATTGTATAGCCAAGTGGCCAAATAGTGCCCCCAATAGTCTTCGCGAAGCACTGATAGGCCGTCACTGCTTAACCACACCATTAGGGGGGCAAACCCTTCACTACGAGTCTCTACGGGGTTGTAATAACGAGCTGATATTGCTCTTTTGCTGTCACTCACCTCAATTCGCCAAGGGCCTTTTTTATTCGGATACGTTTTATTGAGTGTATGTAATGCGCTGTCCCAACTGCTATCTGTGGCCAGTTGCGAACGTTCGAGTTCTGGGTGTAGCCAAGTATCTATCTCAACATAAAATACTAACACCGCCCCTGAGAGGCATATTATTGTCAGTAATACGCCGAGACTTAAGCCCAACCACAAGTGGAGCCTTCTGGTGTATTTGCGAAATGAAAATGAATGCAATGTGAGCCTTGATGCGCCAGGTGATTTTTTAGCTAATACCAATTCCAATAAATTATTGCTAGGTGGCTAATTATTTAATGGAGTGGGTAGATTAAGGACTGTTAATAGCCTCGGTTAAGAAAGCATAACCTGAAAGATTTTTAATTCACAAGAAACACTCACATAAAGTGAAAATTTAATTGTAAGCAAGCTGCGCCAACATACGATCAAAGGCTCGGTAATTAAGGGCTTCGGCCAGATGTTGGCGGGTTATGTTAGGCTGATTAGCAAGGTCTGCGATAGTGCGAGATACCTTTAATACTCTATGGTAGGTACGCAGTGACAAGCCTAATTTTTCAACGGCAACTTGCAAAAAACGTTGATCGTTACTTGAAAGCTGACAGTACTCTTGCACCTCTTTGCTACCAAGCATAGTGTTGGGTTTGTTGCTGCGCGAAAGGGCAATATTACGCGCAAATACGACTCGCTCTCTGGTTTCTTTACTGCTACATCCTCGCGTCTTAACTTGCTCAGAGAACTCATTGCCGTTGAGCTTAGGCACATCAACTTGTAAATCGATGCGATCTAGAAATGGTCCCGAAATACGATTCAAATAACGCAATATTTGGTCAGCAGTACAGCGCCCGTCGTTAAGGCTGCCCGTTGGGCTCGGGTTCATCGCTGCGACTAACTGAAACTGAGCCGGAAATTGCGCTTGTCTAGCGGCACGTGAAATAGACACCGAGCCTGACTCCAGCGGCTCTCGAAGTACATCAAGCACTTTGCGATCAAATTCTGGTAATTCATCTAAAAACAACACGCCGTGATGAGCGAGTGATATTTCCCCGGGCCTTGGCACACTGCCACCACCGACTAACGCAACGGCCGAACTCGTGTGGTGGGGATGGCGAAAAGCGCGCTGTTTCCACGTTTGTGGGTTAACCGGTTTACCTACGATCGAATGAATGGCGGCGCTGGCGAGGGCTTCTTCATCGGTCATGGGCGGTAAAATAGTGATCAAACGACTGGCCAACATCGTTTTACCTGTGCCTGGTGGGCCAGTGAATAACAAGTTGTGTCCGCCGACTGCCGCTATTTCTAGGGCACGTTTTGCTGAACTTTGCCCGACCACATCTTGTAAATCCACGTTATATTCGGCTTCTTGCAAGATGTTGTCAGATGTAAATAAGGGGAGAGTTTTTTGCTTGCCTAAATGGTGAAACACATCAAGTAATTGATATGCAGGGACTATCTTCGCTCCGCTGATAAGAGCAGCTTCATTCGCATTTTTAGCGGGTAATATAGCGGTACGACCCTCCTTAAAACATGCATAAGTAAAAGGCAGCGCGCCTTTGATGGAGCGTATTTCACCGGAAAGTGCAAGTTCCCCTACTAACTCAATGCCCTCAAGGCTTGCGCCTTTTAGTTGATTACTAGCAGCGATAATACCGATAGCGATGGCAAGATCGAATCGACCGCCTTCTTTCGGTAAGTCTGCGGGGGCCAAGTTAACGGTTATACGACGAGCAGGAAATTCAAAGCCTGAATTTATCAGGGCGCTACGCACGCGATCTTTGGCTTCGCGCACCGATGCTTCAGGCAACCCAACTAAGTTAAAACAAGGCAGCCCGTTGGCTAAGTGCACTTCTACAGTGATAAGCGGCGCATCAATGCCGACACTCGCTCTTGAAAATACTACCGCTAATGACATAAGCAAGGCCTTTTGCACGTCAAACTCGAATGCCATAAGGCTAGTCAAGTGAGCAGGTTAGCGCCACTTAGCATAACGAACAAAGCGGCTTAAGGCTTCATTCCATGTGTTCCGGGTTGAATACAGGTAAATGCCAGTGCCATTTCATGGCGGCTAAACGGGTGGTCAGTGTTACCGCAAAGCCCATGATCATGAAGCTATAAGTGGATAAGCCGAGATAAGATCCCGCAATGTACGTGGCGCCGCCAATGATACATGCCGTTGCATACAAATCGCCTTTCAAGACTAATGGAATTTCGCGACAAATCACATCACGAATTAAGCCACCAAACACAGCGGTCATGGTACCAAGGGCTATCGCGATAAAAGGGGATGCGCCGTAGCTAAGGGCTTTTTGTAAGCCCATGACGTTGAAAAAGGCTAACCCTATGGCGTCGGCAACTTGCAAATATCGCAGGGGGAAGCGATGGCTAATACGTAGCCATATTATGGTACAAAGCGCTGCGCCTAGAATAGCAAAGAAGAAGCTATGATCTTGCACCCAAAACACAGGCAGATCTAAAATAATATCACGCAGAGTGCCGCCACCAATTGCCGTCACTGAGGCTAAAACGACGACGCCAAAGCCATCCATATGCTTTTTATACGCCATTAATGTGCCAGAGACGGCAAAAACAGCCACGCCCATTAAATCAATCCAATGTAACCAGGTACTCATATTTTTCTCACTGCTATTTGAGGCTGAATGATACCGATAAATGACAAATTCTAAATAGCCAAACTCAGCGTTTGTGTATAAAGGACACAAAAAAAGCCTATAGCATTGCTTGATCCGTTGTGGGGGTTCGTGTTACCAATATAGGCAGTGACGATATACCAAATTTAAATTAGAAATTTATCTAATGTTCTATTCCGACTCGTGCAGCAAAGTAATTATTTTGGTGACAGTGGTGGAGACATGTTCTCCGCGGGGATAGATCTGAATTAACGTCAGACCATTTTAACCCCCCGCACGAAAGTTCGGGGGGTTTTTTGCTTTTAGCGGCAACATTTTCCGAGATATCAATTTCGACAACCGGACGAGGTTTTTCGCGCATACCGTTTCACCTGCGACCTCGACGGATTTTTACACTATTAATGCACTATTTAAGTTAGAGAGAAGAGACAATGCCAAAGTTACGTTCAGCAACCACAACCCAAGGTAGAAATATGGCCGGCGCTCGCGCGCTTTGGCGTGCGACTGGTATGAAAGATGGGGATTTCGGCAAGCCGATTATCGCGGTGTCTAACTCATTTACTCAGTTTGTACCGGGTCACGTGCACCTAAAAGATATGGGGCAGTTGGTGGCGCGTAGCATTGAAGCGGCTGGTGGAGTGGCAAAAGAGTTCAATACGATTGCGGTAGATGACGGTATTGCTATGGGTCACAGCGGCATGCTTTACAGCTTACCTTCTCGCGAAATCATTGCTGACTCGGTTGAGTATATGGTTAACGCGCATTGCGCCGATGCGATTGTTTGTATTTCTAACTGCGACAAAATCACCCCTGGCATGTTAATGGCGTCAATGCGTCTAAATATTCCGGTTATCTTTGTTTCTGGTGGCCCGATGGAAGCGGGCAAAACCAAGCTTTCAGATCAAATCATTAAATTGGATTTGGTGGATGCCATGGTCGCGGGTGTTGATAACAACGTGAACGACGAGCAAAGTGGTGAAATTGAGCGTTCTGCGTGCCCTACATGTGGCTCGTGCTCAGGTATGTTTACTGCCAACTCAATGAACTGCTTAACGGAAGCGCTTGGTTTGTCATTACCAGGTAATGGTTCAATGCTTGCGACGCACGCTGACCGCGAAGGTTTGTTCAAACAAGCGGGTACGCAAATTGTTGAGTTGTGTCGCCGTTATTATCAGCAAGACGATGAATCAGTTTTACCGCGGAACATTGCCAACTTTAAAGCATTTGAAAATGCCATGAGTCTTGATATCGCCATGGGCGGTTCAACCAATACTATTTTGCATTTATTGGCGGCAGCGGTGGAAGGTGAAGTGCCTTTTACCTTGGATGACATTGATCGCTTATCTCGCAACGTACCGCACCTATGTAAGGTTGCGCCTTCTACCCCTCAATACCACATGGAAGATGTGCATCGTGCGGGTGGTGTGCTTGGCATATTGGCCGAGTTGAATCGCGCCGGTTTGCTGCACGAAGACACTCCACATGTGTTAGGCAAATCTATTGGTGAAGTCATAAGTGAGTGGGATATTACCCAACCTGAAAACGCCCATGCCCTCGAGTTTTTCCGTGCAGGCCCTGCTGGCATCCGAACCACAAAAGCATTTAGCCAAGATTGCCGTTACCCTACCGCCGATACCGACCGTGAAAACGGCTGTATTCGTAGCCGCGCAAATGCATTTAGTGAAGAAGGTGGCTTGGCCGTGTTGTTCGGCAATATTGCGCAAGACGGTTGTATTGTAAAAACAGCCGGTGTGGATGAGTCCATTCACGTATTTACTGGTCGCGCACGTATTTACGAAAGCCAAGATGACGCAGTGAAAGCTATTTTAGCCGACGAAGTGATTGCTGGTGACATAGTTGTTATCCGTTACGAAGGCCCTAAAGGTGGACCGGGGATGCAAGAAATGCTGTACCCCACGACTTATTTGAAAGCCAAAGGATTAGGTAAAAAATGCGCTCTTATCACAGATGGCCGCTTCTCAGGCGGTACGTCTGGTTTATCGATTGGCCATTGCTCGCCAGAAGCCGCTAGCGGCGGCGGTATCGGTTTAGTGGAAGAAGGCGACAGCATGACCATTGATATCCCCCAGCGTAAAATTGGTGTTGATATTAGTGATGAAGTGCTTCAAGCCAGACGAGAGAAAATGGAGCAGAGCGCTAATCCTTGGAAGCCAGTCAGCCGTGAGCGTAAAGTGTCACTCGCGCTTAAGGCATACGCCTTATTAGCAACAAGTGCGGATAAAGGTGCTGTGCGCGACGCAAGCAAATTGGAAGACTAATGACCACCAGTGCCCAAGAATATTTAAAAAAGGTTTTAATGTCGCCAGTGTATGACGTGGCGGTAAACAGCGAGTTTGTCCATCTAGACAAATTCTCCGCTGTTTTAGGGAATGATGTATGGCTTAAGCGAGAAGATCAGCAACCGGTTAAGTCGTTCAAATTGCGTGGTGCATATAATAAGATCAGTCACTTAGATGATGAAGCGCTAAACGCGGGGATCATTACCGCATCAGCGGGCAACCACGCCCAAGGTATTGCTTATTGTGCCTCTCGCAAGAATATTCAGGCCACTATTGTGATGCCAGAAACCACCCCTGACATTAAAGTGGACGCGGTGCGCAACTTCGGAGGTGCTAACGTCAACGTAGTGCTTCATGGTACTAGCTTCGACCAAGCCAGTGAAGAGTCTAAACGTTTAGCTGCGTTGCATGGGTATACCATGATCCCGCCATTTGACGACCCAGACGTTATTGCCGGGCAAGGGACCATTGCCAAGGAAATGCTTGAGCAAAACCCGAATCTGGATATCGTTTTTATCGCAGTGGGCGGCGGCGGTTTAGCCGCTGGCATGAGTGTGTATTTAAAGCAGCTCAAGCCCAGTATCAAAATTGTCGCTGTAGAGTCCAGCGAATCTGCTTGTTTACAAGCTGCTTTAAAGGCTGGTGAGCCTACTCCTTTGCCCTTTGTAGGGATTTTTGCAGACGGTGTAGCAGTGAAAACCATAGGTACTGAAACATTTCGCTTGTGTCAGCAATACGTAGATGAAGTCATTACCGTTAACAATGATGAGTTATGCACGGCAATCAAAGATATTTTCGATGATACCCGCGTGATTGCTGAGCCAGCAGGCGCATTGTCTGTTGCAGCCATGCGTAAATACGCTAGGCTAAATGACGTTAAGGGTAAAGTCTTTGGTGGCGTGTTATGTGGCGCTAATATTAATTTTCACACTTTGCGTTATGTGTCTGAACGCTGTGAATTAGGTGAGCAAAAAGAAGCCGTATTTGCCGTTAAAATCCCTGAGAAAAAAGGCGCGTTTAAGCACTTCTGCGAACTGCTAGGTGGTAAAACCATCACAGAGTTCAACTATCGTTTTTCAAGTGAAAAAGAAGCGCATATTTTTGTGGGTGTGAAGTTGCGAAGGGGCCAAGAAGAGTTTGCTGAGTTGATGGCCACTTTGAGTGCAAATGACTACCCTTGTCTGGACATGTCAGACAATGAAATGGCAAAACTGCATGTGCGCTACATGGTCGGTGGTCGCCCCCCTGCTCTACTTCATGAGCACTTGTTCTCATTTGAGTTTCCTGAACAGCCAGGAGCCCTAATGACCTTCTTAAAAACCTTGGGCGAACGCTGGAACATTACTTTGTTTCATTACCGTAACCATGGTGCTGCGGAAGGTTTAGTGCTAGCGGGGTTTGATTTCCCTGATAGCGAACGTGCTGATTTTGAGCAACACTTAGGTCAACTCGGCTACCAATACTCTGAAGAAACCGAAAATCCCGCCTATAAGTTTTTCTTATCAGACGTGAACGGTATTTTCAGCTAATAATTTGCGGTTATCGGTTAAAAAAATGCGCTCGGTTAATCACCTAGCGCATTTTTATGTGCTCAATATTCACTTATTAGCGGATACACGATTTAAATTTGCTGAAGTCGTTGAGTGATCTCAGGCGAAATTAATTCCTCCACACTTGCTAGCAGTGCTTCGCTGGTATCTGAATGCTGCAACTGCCCTTCGCTAGATGCGTTGATTAATTCGTTATCTTTCAAGGCATGAATGAAAGTAGATAGTACATTTTTGTCGAAAAACTCTGGTGAATTAATGCCATGTAACGCCGCTAAACGCTCTGCAAATTCTCGGCTCTGTTTTTCTAAGCGACCACGGCCAATGGTTTGTTCCTTCTTAAGAATAGTCAGCACGGCAGCATAACGTTGCAGGGTTTCTTGAATGCTTCGATTCAGCAACCAGAATGAATAAAACGCTTTGCTAGTGGCAGCGGGCGGGCACAGCGTGTCATCTTCAGCGCGCAGCAAACCTATATCGATCATGGTGCTAAGTAAGCGATCTGTATAATTCATCGCTTCTTCGTGGCTCATATAAATAAACAGCTCGCGCTGCAGCAAAGGATATAGCTGGCCAACGAGGGAGATGACTTGCGGCCTTGCCAAGCCTTTGTGGGCAAATACAATGGCGCTGACTAAGCCAGGTAGGGCAAACAAATGCAAAATATTATTGCGATAATAGGTCAATGCCACCGCATTTTTGCGTTTTAGGGAGATGATAGTGCCAAAGCTGTCTTGGGATACTTCGAGCTTATTTAGCTTTAACGTATTTTCTACCAATGCTTTGCCATCAAGCTCAGGGATGCTAGATAAGTCACTGTAAGGCGCGGCCTTTAACAAGTCTAGGTAGTCGTCAATGGCGCGTTCAAGTTCATCCTGTGCCATTGCATGCTTCTTAGCGGAAAGTAAACACATGGCGCACAGTGACATACCGCTGACAGCGGCCGCTTGGTTGATTCGGCCCATAACATCATTGGCTAAGGTATTCACGGCAGGGGTTAACCAACGTGGTTTTTTATCGGGTTCTAAATTTTGTGCTTCACGCCAATCTGGCACTTCGCTATCAAGAAAGTTGCTTAAATTAATTGGATCACCGAAATTTAAAAATCCGTTTCCGTAGTTTTTCAGCTTACGTACCGCGGAGAACACCTGAAAAAAAGATTCTTTCTTTTTGTCTGTTCCTTTGAGCTCTTTCAAATAGCTTGAAACTTCCATAACGTGCTCGTAGCCAATGTACACAGGTACAATACTGACGGGGCGGTTAATGCCTTTAATCAGTCCCTGAAGGGTCATGGCTAACATACCTGTTTTAGGCGGTAGTAAGCGACCTGTTCGACTTCGGCCTCCTTCAGGATAATACTTCACGGAATAGCCTTTGTTGAAAAGTAGCTCTAAATACTCTCTGAATACCGCGGTATACAGCTTGTTGCCGGCGAAGCTGCGACGTAAGAAGAATGCGCCACATTTTCGTAAAATTCCGCCAATCGGCCAAAAATTGAGATTGATACCCGCAGCAATATGCGGTGTAACTAAGCCTTCGTGATAGATGACATAAGTTAAAAGGAGGTAGTCCATGTGGCTTCTATGGCACGGCACGTAGATAATTTCGTGGCCATTTTGCGCTAACGCCCTGACTTTATCGGCATGTTTTACTTCAATGCCGTTGTATACTTTGTTCCATATTTTTGTGAGTAAGCGGTCGCCAATTCTTACTAACCCTTCGCGATAATCTGCGGCAATTTCATCGACATATTTCTTCGCTTTGGCTTGTATCTGGTGATTTGACTGCTTCTTGCTGCGCGCTTCGTCGCTAACTGCTTGGCGAACAGAGTCTGCGCCCAATACTGCGTTATATAATTCCTGTCGTTCGAGTAACATTGGGCCTATGAGATTTTGGCGGCGACGATGAAAGTGCGTGCCCGCTAAGCGGATAAGCTTGTGGCCTATTTCTTCATCACTGCCTTTTAAATCTGCCATGGTGCGAGAGGATACAGCCTTGCTGTAACAAACGAAGTTATCTCTACCTAAAAACAGCACAATAAAAAACTTACGTAACCAGTTTGGAGATACCTGATTAGCGATAATATCTGACCAGCCGGATAGCTTTCGGCCGGGTGCTCTGCCCCAAAAAATGGAAACGGGGACGATTTGCAAGTCTAACTCTGGGTGCTCTCTGTGGAGCTGGAACAGACGAGTAACATCATCTGCAATTTTGGTGATCTTCACTTTTCGAGTAAGCAAAGAACGTGGTTGTTGTAAAAACAAACATGCGGGTAATTCCTTACCACCGATTTGCACCGGCTCGGAGGGCTTAGGCAAGCCTAGGGAATTGGTAGACATTTTTAAAGCAAATTGATCAGTGACCGAGTGTGTGCGCAATAGATAAATAATGGGTTTGGTGTTATCGATCCCAAGTTCGGTCGCTATATCTGTAGGAATGCTATTAACTTTAACCAGCCATTTTAGCGGAACAGATATCATTGTCAGCAGCAGTTTATGCAGCCATGCCATAAGAGTGGTACCTAGATAATGAAAGACCTGTATAGGATACCACGTTATTCGGCTTTTCCACCCCGCGTAATCAGTTTACAGGTCAGAGGTCTTATAGAAAATTACCTTTAATAAACAACAAAGAAGAAAAATTTGAGATTTAGCAACGACTGTATATACTCACAGTTAAACTGTATGAAACAACAGGCTGTGTATGCGTCCACTAACTCCCAGACAAGAAGAAGTCTTGCAACTGATTAAAACCACCATGCTAGAAACAGGCATGCCGCCAACACGTGCAGAAATAGCACGGCACCTTGGTTTTAAATCGGCAAATGCGGCTGAAGAACACCTCAAGGCTCTGGCTCGTAAAGGAGCAATTGAGATCTTGCCCGGCACGTCAAGAGGTATCAGGCTCACTGAGCCTTTAGAAGATCAATTAGAAGACCAAGGTTTGCCGCTTATTGGTCGTGTTGCCGCCGGTGAGCCCATTTTGGCTCAAGAGCATGTTGAAATGCATTACAAAGTTGACCCAAGTTTATTTAAACCCAGCGCTGATTTTTTACTTAGAGTTAGCGGCATGAGTATGAAAGACATTGGTATTTTGGATGGTGATTTACTGGCCGTGCATAAAACAACGGATGTGCATAATGGTCAGGTGGTAGTTGCGCGAGTAGATGAAGATGTAACCGTTAAACGGCTTGAGCGAAAAGGTCGACAAGTCGTACTACATGCTGAAAACGAGGATTTCCAACCTATTAAAGTCGATCTAGCGACGCAGCCTTTTAATATCGAAGGTATCGCTGTGGGTGTTATTCGTAATGCTGACTGGATGTAGTTGAACATTTTTCAGGCAGTTTGCTGTTACATTATTGATCATTTTCGAGCTTCGCAATGGAGTTCGAAAATATTATTTTATTCCATGAAAACATCCCATCTTACCTACCTCATATTGCCTTTTCGCATATCATTTAATCTATGTGTTTGTTACTGAGTTGTTAACGTAACACACTGATAGGCTGATTAAAATTTGGTCAATTGAATATAAAATATACAAAAAAACTGGACTACTCCCCCTATTTTGAGTAATGCTTGTTACACGATTAACAAGTCAGTAACAAAACTTGTCGCGTGCTGAACCTTACAATAATAAATTAGAACGTAGAGTTTGATGGTTATCACCACTATTTTACGCGTTTGACAAGCAGGGGGTCGAGTGAAGAAAATTTCGTTGAGTGTTATGGCAATGTTAGGTGCATTTAATTGCAGCACCGCTTTTGCAGATTCAGTGTCCGACTTAGATCAGTACCAATTAAACATGCGCAAAGGTGTGACTGATATCAGCGCCGAGGTATATGACCTACATATGTTGATGTTCATCATATGTGTGGTTATCGCTGTTGGTGTGTTTGGCGCTATGTTCTACTCCATTTTATTTCATCGTAAATCTCGTGGGGCTAAGCCTGCAAACTTCCACGAGAGTGTTAAAGTTGAAATCGCTTGGACCGTCATCCCTTTTATTATCCTCATTGTAATGGCTATCCCTGCAGCCAAAACGTTGATCGCTATGGAGGATGCCAGTGAACCGGAAGTGACGGTGTTGGTAACAGGGTCACAATGGAAGTGGCACTACAAGTACATGGATAACGACGTCGAATTTTATTCTCGCATGGCAACTCAAGCCGATGAAATCACAGGTAAATTAGACAAGGGTGTTAATTACCTCTTAGAAGTAGACCAACCTTTGGTGATCCCTACCGATAAACGTGTGCGTTTTCTTATTACCTCAGACGATGTTATTCATTCTTGGTGGGTACCAGACTTCGCAATCAAGCAAGACGCTAATCCAGGTTTTATTAATGATGCTTGGGCTAAGGTCAATGAACCGGGTATTTACCGTGGGCAGTGTGCTGAATTATGCGGAAAGGATCACGGGTTCATGCCGGTTGTGGTTATCGCAAAAGAGCCCGCCGAATATGATAAGTGGATAGGCGAGCGTCAAGCCATCCAAGAACAGGCAAAAGCTGAAGAGCAAAGATTACTAGCAATGAACATGAGCAAAGAAGAGCTCATGAGCAATGGTCAAAAAATTTACAATTCTGCATGTGCAGCCTGTCATATGCCTAATGGTGAAGGGTTGCCAGGGGTATTCCCAGCATTAAAAGGGAGTGACATTGCGCTGAACGATATGGCTGCGCATATTGATATCGTGCTTAACGGTAAATCAGGTACCGCAATGGCCGCCTTCGCTAAACAGTTAACAATGTCAGAACTTGCCGCAGTGATTACCTATGAGCGAAATGCGTGGGGTAACGATACGGGTGATCTAGTTCAGGCGAAAGACATTAACGCTGCATTAAACGGGCAGTAGGGAGACGATCATGAGCACAGTAACCGACACGATCCATCACGAAAACGATCATCACGAGCATCATGCGCCCCCTTCAGGTATTAAGCGCTGGTTGTACACGACAAACCACAAAGACATAGGCACGCTGTACCTTTGGTTCGCATTTATCATGTTCTTAACCGGCGGCGCGATGGCGATGGTCATTCGGGCGGAATTGTTTCAGCCGGGCCTGCAGATAGTTGAGCCTAACTTTTTCAATCAAATGACCACAGTTCATGGCTTGATCATGGTGTTTGGTGCTGTTATGCCTGCTTTTACAGGGCTAGCTAACTGGTTAGTGCCTATGATGATTGGCGCGCCAGACATGGCTTTGCCTCGCATGAACAACTGGAGCTTCTGGATCTTACCCTTTGCGTTCTTGATTTTACTGTCTTCGTTATTTATGGAAGGTGGCGGTCCTGCATTTGGCTGGACGTTCTACGCTCCTCTATCAACTACGTACAGTGGTGACAGTACTGCTCTGTTTGTTTTCTCGGTACATATCATGGGTATTTCATCCATTATGGGGGCGATTAACGTCATAGTGACGATCTTTAATATGCGCGCCCCAGGGATGACATGGATGAAAATGCCGCTCTTTGTTTGGACGTGGTTAATAACAGCATTTTTGCTTATTGCGGTCATGCCTGTATTAGCCGGCGCAGTGACTATGGTGTTAACAGATAAGTTTTTTGGTACTAGCTTCTTCGATGCCGCAGGTGGCGGCGACCCTGTGATGTTCCAGCATATTTTCTGGTTCTTTGGGCACCCTGAGGTTTACATCATGATACTGCCCGCCTTTGGCATTATCTCGCAAATAGTACCGACCTTTGCACGCAAACGCTTATTTGGCTATGCCTCTATGGTGTACGCCACGGCATCTATTGCATTGCTGTCGTTTATCGTCTGGGCTCACCATATGTTTACGACTGGGATGCCGGTCTTTGCTGAGATGTTTTTCATGCTAGCCACTATGCTGATATCTGTGCCCACCGGTGTGAAAGTATTTAATTGGGTAGCAACTATGTGGCGAGGCTCCATGAGTTTTGAAGTACCTATGTTGTTTGCTCTAGCGTTTATCGTGCTGTTCACGATAGGTGGTTTATCTGGCTTGATGCTGGCGATAACGCCTGTGGATTTCCAATACCATGATACTTACTTTGTTGTTGCGCATTTCCATTACGTATTAGTGACGGGCGCCATCTTCTCAATTATGGCGGCGGTATATTACTGGCTACCCAAATGGACAGGAAAAATGTTTGATATTACGTTAGCTAAATGGCATTTCTGGTGTTCATTGATTTCTGTAAATGTATTGTTCTTCCCGATGCATTTTGTTGGCTTGGCCGGTATGCCAAGACGTATTCCAGACTATGCATTGCAGTTCGCTGATTTTAATAAATGGATAAGCTTAGGTGGATTTGCGTTTGGTTTATCTCAATTGATTTTCTTGGCGTTACTTATTAAGGCATGCCGTAAACAAGGTGACCCGGTAAGTGACCAAGTTTGGGAAGGGGCAGAAGGTCTAGAATGGGAAATACCTTCACCTGCTCCATATCATACGTTCGAAACTCCGCCTGTTATTAAATAGGCGGTACAGGAGCATATTATGTTGCTAGCTAAAAAGAGGTTTTCCAAGACGCGACTTTTGAAGCGTTCTGTTGCATTTACTTTCGGCTTAATTGCGTTTGGCTTTTGCAATAGCTTGCAAAGTGATGCTTATTTTCCTCTCAATGATACCGAGCATTTCGCATTAAAAGGTGAATATACCAATGCGCAGTACGCTCAGCAGGGTCTGGCTCAGTCTTACTCAGGGATGTTCTGGCACTCGCTATGACAGACAACAGGCAGGAGCCTAATACGTCAGATGCTGCCAGTGCTGAAAAGCCGAGCAGTCATGGCAAGATGGTTATTAAATTACTCGCTATCGTATTGGGGATGTTTGGTTTCGGTTTTGCATTAGTGCCTCTTTATGATGTGTTTTGTGACTTAACTGGGTTAAATGGTAAAACGGCTAACTCCGCGGCGGTTTATGAGGTCATGGAAATCGATGAGTCTCGCACAATAACCATCGATTTCATCACACGAACCAATACCGGCATGGCGTGGCAGTTTGAAGCAGAAAAACGTCAAGTCCGGGTTCATCCGGGGCAGATGAATGAAATTAATTTTACTGTTAAAAATCCGACTGCTCTCCCTGTTGTCGGTCAAGCTGTACCTTCGGTTTCACCTGGTACGGCGGCGTTATTTCTAAACAAAACAGAATGCTTCTGTTTTGAGCAACAGGTTTTGCAAGCAGGTGAATCAGCGGTTATGCCCATGCGGTTTTATGTGGACCCACAGTTACCTGAAGACATTACCTATTTTGCATTGCAATACACCCTGTATGACGTCACGGCGACAGCGGGTGATCTTGTAATGAATAGTGGTCAATAGGAGAACGAATAATGGCTCAGCCAGATTATGAAAAGTATTATGTTCCGGATAGCAGTCCTTGGCCGATAGTGGGAGCCATTGCATTATTTTTAATTGCTGTTGGTGCAGGTAACTTTGTGATTGAACAAACCAAAGGCACGTCTGGTTACGGTGGATATATTCTGACAGCCGGTTTTGCGACTCTGATATTTATGTTGTTTGGTTGGTTTAGAAATCAAATTCATGAGTCGATGAGTGGCTTATATAGCGATCAATTAGGGCGCTCATATCGACAAGGTATGGCTTGGTTTATCTTTTCTGAAGTCATGTTTTTTGCAGCATTTTTCGGTGCGCTTTTTTACGCTCGAATGATTTCAATACCTTGGCTAGGTGGCTCTGGCAACAACGCCGCTACAAATGAAGTGTTATGGCCTGCATTTCAAGCAATGTGGCCGCTGGTGCAAACCCCTGGCGGCACAGAAACAGAAGCCATGGGCTGGTATGGCCTACCTCTGATTAACACCGTCATCTTATTAATTTCATCCGTTACTTGTCATTTTGCGCATGTGGCACTTGAAGAGAATAAACGTGGCCGCTTGAAACTTATGCTTGGTATAACTGTGCTGCTTGGTGCGATTTTTATGTCGTTGCAGGTTGAAGAGTATATTCATGCTTATCAAGAAATGGGACTAACCCTGCAATCGGGTGTGTATGGCAATACCTTCTTCTTATTGACCGGCTTTCACGGACTGCATGTGACGTTGGGCGCAATTATCCTGTTTATTATGCTACTTAGGATCTTTAAAGGGCATTTTACTCCTGAAAATCACTTCGCTTTTCAAGCAGGTAGCTGGTATTGGCACTTTGTTGATGTGGTTTGGGTAATGCTGTTTTTCTTCGTGTATATATTGTAATTAAGGTGACGTACTCATAGGTTAAAAACGGGCTTGTGGGTACGTCGTGTAAAGTAAAATATTAGTAAGGACGTGGGTTGGGCTCAATAAGACCAGTGGCCATGGCGATAAGTATGACCACTACAATAGCCACCGAGGTTAATACCCGTCTTCCAATATATTTGCTCATATTCGCTTGTTTTGGTTCGTTTTTAAGCATTACAGTCATGGCTTTAAATAAGTTATAAATCATAACGATAAGTAGTATTCCGATGATTATCTTGATGAGCACTTTGTTCTTTCCTCTCGCTGTTATTTTTATTGTTGATTAGGCATGCTTAGGCTTATTAAGCGATTACCTATGATTTCTACACTAGTGACTTTGTGCGCAGTTGTCATCATGTTTGCACTGGCTAATTGGCAATTGCACAGAGGATTAGATAAAGCCAAGAGAATGCAAAGTATTGCTTATGTATCGAGTAACGCGTCATTGTCACTCGAGAGGGTACTTACTATCGATAAGGATATTCAGGATTTGCCGGTAAGCTTTAGTGGCGCAATTGATCCTCAAAAGATTTTTTTAGTCGATAATCGTATCCATCAAGGCCGCCCAGGGTTTGATGTGTATGGTGTAGCACGGGGGCAGACTCAAAACGTGCTGATTAATTTTGGTTGGATTGCAGGTAACTTAATGCGCAATGATCTACCACAAGTCACTTTGCCAAACACGTTATCGGGCGCACTAGGGAGAGTCGTTGAGCCCACAGACAACCCGATGATCACAGAAACAGCAACGCCAGAAGCAATATGGCCTAAGGTCATACAGCAAGTCGATATCCACTTTATAGAGCAAGTTATACAGTTAGAGTTGCCACCTTTCGTGATAACGCTAACGGACAGTAGTGATGATTTCATCCGCAACTGGCAACCCGTGGTTATGCCTCCTGAGAAGCATTATGCCTATGCTGTGCAGTGGATGGGTTTAGGCATCGCCGCTTTTTTAGTTTACTTTTTCGCACTTCGCGCACGTTTTCGCGCTGCACATAAGAAGGGATCCCATGAACAACACGAGTAACAAACGTTTGATTATCACACTCGCTGTGGTGTTTATTTTGCCTGTGGTGTTAGCCAAATTGGCTTTAGATAATAACTGGTTCAATAAAGCAGCGACTAACAAAGGGGAGTTACTATCACCCATATTAGACATGAGCGCTATTCAAGACAAAGCTGCTGAGCCCAAGTGGCAGCTGGTATACGTCTTACCTTCACAGTGCAGTATTGAGTGTGAGAATGCCTTGTACAGCGTTGAGCAAGTATGGACAGCGCTTGGAAAAGAGCATGACAGAGTGCGTGCAACTGTCATTAGTACACCTGATAGTGACGTCAGTGTCGCTAGGCGGTTGAATGAGCATAGTGCTGTTAAGTTGTTAAAAACTAACGCGGAAAGTGTTAATAATGTGTTTAAAGGTGAGCCGGTAGATGCTATTTTCATTGCTGATACCTTGAATAACGTGATTTTGCGTTATCCACTTCAAGTTGAGCAACAGCAAGCCATTTTGCATAGTCGTGACATTTTATCTGACCTACGCAAGCTGCTGAAATTATCACGTATTGGTTAGAGGGTCGTTCATGAGGAAATTGGTGTTGGCAGGCCTTATTCTTGCCATAACTGTGATTGTGCTAGGTGCATACACGCGGTTGACCGATGCAGGGCTGGGATGTCCAGATTGGCCAGGTTGCTACGGACACTACAAAGTGCCCGTAGCGCAAGAGCAGATAAATGCTGCAGAACTGGCGTTTCCTGAACGACCTTTAGAGCCCCAAAAAGCGTGGAACGAGATGATCCATCGCTACTTCGCGAGTGCGCTAGGCTTACTCATCTTGATCATCTTTGTGGTGAGCATAGTAAAGCGTGCTTATCATCGACCTATTAAGTTACCGTTTTTCCTGCTGTGCCTGGTCATATTTCAAGGCATGCTAGGTATGTGGACCGTCACCCTTAACCTTTTACCTATTGTCGTTATGGGTCACCTTTTAGGCGGCTTTGCCGTGTTGTCATCGTTGTTTCTGCTTTACTTACGCCTTCTACCATATCGCATACCAGGTGGTGATCAGCAAACCCGACGTCTAGCAAAGTTTGGCTTGATAGGGATCGCCATCCTTATAGGCCAAATAGCATTAGGCGGCTGGACATCAGCAAATTATGCGGCGCTAGCTTGTACCGAAATGCCAATTTGCGAGAGCAACTGGTACGAGCGCCTAGATTTTATAGGAGCTTTTAGCTTGCCAGAAGCAGATAACTACGAGTACGGGGTGCACGATTATGCCCAGCGTATGACCATGCATATAGTGCACAGGGCTGGCGCGCTAATTACGTTTATTTATCTGTGCTGGTTGGCTATTCGCATTTACGGGGTAGCAAGCTCTGGATTGTTAAAAAAAATTGCCACTATCATGGTATTGGTACTAGGCATTCAGGTCATTTTGGGTGTCAGCAATGTGGTATTCAGCCTGCCGGTCGGTGTGGCCGTTATGCATAATGCCGTTGCCGCTACACTACTACAAATTTTGGTGTTACTTAGTTACACCCTCTATCGCAAAACATAGGAGAGACCAATGAGCAAATCTGTTGGTGTTGCACCTCATAACATAGTAAATAAATCAGGCCTCCACTGGCGTGATTATTATGAGATGACAAAACCTAAAGTGGTAATGTTGCTCCTACTGACCGCTTTGGTAGGGATGTGTTTGGCGAGTGAAACTTGGATCAGTTGGAAAATACTTTTGGCAGGTTTGACCGGCATTGGTTTTTTATCTTCTGCAGCAGCGGTTATTAACCACGTAGTTGATCGTAAAATTGATGCGCAAATGGCGCGGACCTCGAATCGCCCGATGCCTAAAGGCAAAGTTTCTCCCCAGCGAGCGCTCGTTTTTGCAGGCGTGCTTACGGTGGTGGGCTACCTTATTTTAGAATTATGGGTCAATCGCTTAACCGCTTTGTTAACGTTAGCCAGTTTAGTGGGGTACGCATTTATTTATACTATGTATTTAAAACGCGCTACGCCTCAGAATATTGTTATTGGCGGGTTAGCTGGTGCAGCGCCGCCATTACTCGGTTGGACGGCGGTAACGAATGATATCCATGCACATGCATTACTCTTAGTGCTCATCATATTCATTTGGACCCCCCCACATTTCTGGGCGTTGGCCATTCACCGTGAAAAAGACTACGCTCGGGCTAAAATCCCGATGCTGCCATGCACGCACGGGATCGAATTTACTAAAACATCCATTTTACTGTACACGGTGCTATTAGCGCTCATTAGCGTGTTACCTTATCTGATTGGCATGACAGGCGCGATATATTTGCTAGGCTCCAGCGCATTAAATGCTGGCTTCTTGTATTATGCATGGAAATTAAAATTCGCCAGTGACGAACACACCGCTATGAAAACGTTTAAGTTTTCGATTATCCATTTAATGGTACTGTTTGTGGTCTTACTGGTTGACCATTATATGAGATTTACTTTTTGAGCAGATTAAATGTAGCGTTGATCGCCTTAGTGGCATTGGTTGTCGGTGTTGTGATCGCAGTGACTATAGCGCCCCCGAAGAGTGATGAAACGCAGTATATTAAGCTTTACCCGCAGGCGAGAGCCTTGCCTGATTTTTCTTTGACTGACAGTAAAGGCCAACCACTAACCAATAAAAACTTGCAAAATCAATGGACGCTCGTTTTCGTTGGCTACACTTTTTGCCCTGATATTTGTCCCACAACGCTGGCTGACTTAAGCAGCATTTATCCTGAGTTGCAACGCATTAAAGGGCCTTACCCGGTCAAGGTGGCGTTTATTTCGGTCGACCCAGCGCGAGATACAACAGAAAGACTAGCGGAATATATCGATTTTTTTGAACCTGACTTTATAGCCGCAACCGGCGAGCATGCTGATTTGTTTCCTTTCGTTCGCGCAATGGGCATGATGTATTCGACGTCACAAAGCACAGACGACGAAAACTACTTGGTGGATCACAGTTCATCTGTGGTGGTGGTAAATCCGCAAGGTCATGTTGTGGGTCGCTTTAAACCAGAGTTTGCCCCAGGCAAAGTTGCAGTGAGCGACAGTAAACGGATTCTGCATGACATGACTATCTTAGCGACAACCAAATAACTGTGCCTCGCGTACGTCAGGCAACAGCTCAAGACACGCAAGAAGCGGTAGCCTTGATTATCTCTTCTGCGCCTGAAGCCATTCCCCTTTTATTTAACCAACAATCCCTGCAGCATCAATATTTTGCGCGCAGTTACATGAAACAAGCTTTTTTACATCAACATGGCCAATTTGGCTTTGGTAATCATTGGGTCATAGAGTTGCAAGGGCAACTTGCTGGGATAGGCTGTGCATGGCAACGTGAAATGGGGGCAATGTATGTACAAGCAACTCTTGAAAGCATGACACAGTATTACCAAGGTACTGATGTTCTTGAAGTGTTGAATCGATGCCAGTCATTACAGCAAGTATTTGCTCGTCCTGCAGACGATGAATTGTGTATCGGGCATATCGGTGTTGCAAAGGCGTTTCAGCGAAAAGGACTATGCATTGAACTCCTAACTCATTTTACAGAAAAGGCTAATGAGTTAGGCAAACAATTTCTTACCTTAGACGTTAAGCAAGACAATGCGCCCGCTATACATTGTTATCAAAAATTTGGCTTTAACATTGAGCGCTCTACTGTGGATAGCAGCCCAATGAAATTGGGCACCTACCTGCATATGAGAAAAACGCTTTAATCTAACCACTGCCCCTTATCTGAGGTAATAAACCAAGGTTTTGAGTACCAATAATAACGTGAGGGCGCGCGCTTGCTCGGCGCTGTGCAGTTTATTCTGGAGCGCCCGGCAGGCAATTTTTGTTTAAAGTCCACTCTGATCAATGCCTGGTTCACGGTGATTTTCTGTGCATCACCCTGAAAATAGCAGGTAATTTGTGCGTTGTTTATATCATCGCTTTGCACGCTGAATTCGAAGGTAAAAGGTTCGCCACTAACGAGTGGTGTATTTGGCGATGGATTTTGTACTGGCATAGCAAGACTGGCCATTTTCACTTTTAGACGTGCCAAATTCGCGTAAATACCGGCTGCCGGAAAGCGCGGAAGCGCTGAAAAATCACTAAAGCTTGCAATAGCACCAGAGTGCTGAGCAAAGCTCACGTAACCTAATTGGGTAAGCTGTTTTTGTAGTTCAGGGGAGTATTCACCGTAAGGATAGGCTAAGAATTTATCTCGTACGTTTAAATTATCTTCTAGTAATTTTTCGGCTTGTTGAATATCGCTGATACGACGAGCTAGCCATGCTTCATCACTCTCATTGGCTAACCGATTAAGTAAATGCTCATGACGCAAATTATGGTTGGCAAAGCTGGCACCTTGTTTAGTCATGGCCCGCATGTCTTCCCAGCTCAAGTGATAATTCACCTTACCAACCAAGTCAGGATTGATGAAAACCGTATACGGTAAGTTGAGCCTAGCGAGTATCGGGTGACCGTTTTGATAAATGTTGTTAAAGCCATCATCAAAGGTTACCGCGATAGCGTTTTCAGGTAGCGGCTGCTCGTTTTGTAACGTAGTAACTATGTCTTTTAATGGTAAAACATTATAGTTTTCAGCCAAATAAGTCATATGTTCGTTAAATGTGTCGGGTGAAACACTGGTAGAAGCAGGCGTATCTTCGCTCACGTGGTGATAAAGAAGGATAACCGCGTTGTCACTGGCTCGGGCACTGTTGATTGAGATGCAAAAACCAAGACAAACCATTACATAAAAAATGATACGATCCATAACGTTCCCTTTGAGAGGCTTTGAATGGCGCTAGTGTAACATTGAATGCTTAGTGCATAACGGACGAGAAACTGCTTTCCCGTATTTATTTTTATCTATTAAGTGAGATTTTTCTTGGCTATATCTCCAGCTCGTGAACAACACCGTTTTTGGCACTTGGCCTCCCATAAACAGCTGATTCTGTTAGCGCTACCAATGATCTTAAGCAATATAACCACGCCACTTATTGGTATGGTCGATACTGCTGTGTTAGGTCATATGGGCAGTAGTCATTATCTGGCTGGCGCAGCAATAGCCTCTCTAATTTTAACTCAGACCTATTGGTTGTGTGGCTTTATTCGTATGTCGAGCACAGGCTTAAGCGCCCAGGCCAAAGGCGAGCAAAACAATGAAAACAAGAGTAGAGTGTTCTGGCAAAGCTGCAGCGTAGCTTTGGTTATCGGTCTGGCAATATGGGCCGCGCAAACACCTCTACTGACATTAGGAATTCATTTCGCTCAACCAGAAGCGCAACTTCTTAATGTTATTCAACAATATTTTAGTGTGCGTATTACCGGGGCTCCAGCCGCTTTGGTCAATCTGGCCATCATTGGCTGGTTGATAGGCCAACAAAAAACAAAGCAAGTACTTTATATTCAAATATTTGCCAATTTACTCAATGCTGGGTTAAGTGTCTTACTGGTATTCGTGTTTGATGCAGGCGTTAAGGGTGTCGCGGTAGCAAGTGTTGCTGCTGAATACAGTATTTTGATACTTGGCGTTTGGGTGGCGATAAAAGGAATGGGCTTACAAAAGCCTCATTGGGGCTTGTGGCGGTGGTCTTCATTGGCGCAGCTGATGAGCCTAAACGGTTATAGTTTTGTGCGTAATTTGGCACTGCAATTGTGCTTGGCGTTCGTTATTTTTCAAGGGGCCAGATTTGGGCCATTAACGGCCGCGAGCAACGCGATTATCATGCAATTTTTTGCACTGATTGCGCTAGGGTTAGACGGCATTGCTTACGCTGTTGAGGCGTTAACAGGTGAAGCTAAAGGAAAAAAAGACGCCCGTGAAATTAATCGCGTGGTAATGCGCGGTTTATTTTGGTCATCCGTAGTGGCTGGCGGTTACAGCTTAAGCTTTGTAGTATTTGGTCAGCAGATCATCGCAATACTGACGGATTTGCCAGAACTTAGAAACTTCACTGCGCAGTACCTATTCATCATCTGGTTGTTGCCCATCGTGAGTCATTGGTGTTTCCTACTGGACGGCGTGTTTGTGGGGCTAACACGAGCAAAGGCAATGCAAAACAGTATGTTGCTTAGCGCCACGTTTTTCTTTTTTCCTAGCTGGTGGCTACTGCAAGAATATCAAAACTATGCTTTGTGGGTCGCATTGTTGTTGTTAATGCTCGGGCGGGGCCTTAGTCTTGGCGGTTACTTTGCTTATCTTTATCGCGGTGGGCGTTTGATAAACTAAACGCATTCTGCATGCGGTAGGCCAAAATACCTATATAGCCATACAAGGCCAACACACAGCCAATGCCAAGCCCTATCAGTCCTGGAATTTGCAGCCACACCCAATTTTGACTGCCAATGAGTATCAGTATGACGCCAATAACAAAAAAGCCGAGGCCGTATTTAAAACGACCCCAGCTTTTATGTGGATCAGCGACTAATTTACTCAGTTGCTTTTTAAGCATGTTAACGACTAATTAGTAGTAAGAGTGCTCGCCGGCTTCATGTTCGGTAGCGTCTTTCACTGCTGTTAACTCGCCAGAAAATTGGGCTAACATTTGCTTTTCAATACCATCTTTAAGCGTCACATCAACCATTGAACAGCCGTTACAACCGCCGCCAAACTGAAGTATAGCTTCACCTTTTTCGGTGATCTCCATCAGCATAACCTTACCGCCGTGGCTGGCAAGTTGCGGATTGATCTCTGCTTCAATCATATAATTAATGCGCTCTTCTAGTGGGGCATCGTCATCAACTTTACGCGCTTTGGCGTTTGGTGCTTTCAAGGTTAATTGAGAGCCCATTTGGTCAGTCACAAAGTCAATTTCTGCTTCGCTTAAAAAAGGAGCACTTTCTGCATCAACAACGGCATCAAACCCATTAAATTCTAGGGTGGTGTCGGTTGATTCCACGGCGTCTGGTGGGCAATAGGAAACACCACATTCAGCGCTAGGCGTACCGGGGTTAACGACAAAAACCCGAATATTAGTGTCAGGCTCTTGTTTTTCAAGCAATTTACAAAAGTGCGCTTGGGCTGTATCTGAAATAGAAATCATAAAAAAGGTCCTGTATTTGAAACATATCGAGATTGTATCAAAATTACTTGACTAAAACACTCAAGTAATAATGTTTACTTATGTCAATTTCAGCTAAAACATGCGAACCTTTCAGGATAACTTTCAGGCTAATTTTGATGTAACAAAAGGTGTAAACGTATGAAGTGCGGTTGGTTTTGGGGTTTTGTGTGTTCTGTTTTTTTGTCTGTTTCGGCGCAAGCGCTCACCGATAACGAATATTTACCCGCCAATACGCAGTTTAACGATGCCATCCCTAGCCCTTCCCAAGTCCTCGGGGCGTCTGTGGGTGAATGGCATGTGCGCCATGATCAACTAGTAGAGTACATGCGCATTTTGGCTGACAAATCTGATCGAGTGTCACTGCAGGAAACCGGCCGAACCCATGAAAATAGGCCTCTGTTGTTACTGACGTTTACGGCAGCTAAAAACCAACAAAATATTGAATCTATTCGTAACAATCACCTCGCTTCGTTCGGGCAAAAAAGGGTCTCAGATGATCCTCTCATATTGTGGATGGGCTACAGCGTACACGGTGATGAATCATCCGGTGCCAATGCTGCATTGCTGGTGGCTTATTATTTAGCGGCAGCGCAAGATGAGGCTGTTCAGCAATTGCTTGAAAATAACGTAGTACTCATGGAGCCGAGCATTAACCCTGATGGCTTAGCAAGATTTGCCCAGTGGGCGAATGGCAATCGTGGCCAGCAATTAGTGGCAGACTCAAATCACAGAGAGCATCAGCAGCCTTGGCCGAGTGGTCGAACAAACCACTATATGTTTGATTTAAACCGCGACTGGTTATTGCTGACGCACCCTGAATCACAGGCGCGTATTGCGCAGTTTCAGCGCTGGCGCCCCCATGTACTTACAGACTTTCATGAGATGGGTACCAATAGTAGCTATTTTTTTCAGCCGGGGATCGCGTCGCGTAATAATCCTTGGACGCCCAAACGTAATACCGAACTGACAGCCGAGTTAGCCAAATTTCATGCAGCTGCGCTGGATGAAAAAAAACAGCTGTATTTCACTCAAGAAGCCTACGATGATTTCTATTATGGCAAAGGTTCGACGTATCCAGACGCCCAAGGCAGCATAGGGATTCTATTTGAGCAGGCCAGCAGTCGTGGACATAAACAAGAGTCTATCAATGGTGAACTGAATTTCACTGATACCATTCAAAATCAAGTCACCACGTCTCTTTCAACGTTCAAGGGAGCACTGGCCAATAAAGCCGAGTTGTTGGCTTACCCAACAGAATTCACTGAACAAACCAACGAACTGATAAAAGACGATAAAACGGTGGGTTATCTTCTTAGTGAATCAAAAGATGCAACCCGCTTTTCTGACCTCAAGTCGATATTGCAGCAACATCAAATCAGGTTTAATTACCTGAATAAAGAAATGCGCGTAGATGATCTGACTTATCAGCCATTGAGCAGTATTTTTGTGCCGTTAAACCAGCCTCAATATCGCCTAGTGAAATCGCTTTTCTCTGAGCGTAAAAGCTTTAATGATAATAGTTTTTACGATGTATCAAGCTGGAACTTGCCTCTTGCATTTAATATTCAATACTCCCCAGTGGAGCGAAAGTTGTGGCGCAAAATGCCTGTTGCCAATGAGCCCAATAATCAGCCGGAAAACAGTCTCCCAGTCAATACTGAGAGCGCATACGCGTATGGGTTTTCTTGGGCCGACTCAAAAGCACCTAAGTTACTAAGCCAACTGCTCCGCGAGGGCGTGCAAGTTAAAATTGCAGGATCTGATTTTGCTGCCGCAACCGATCAAGGTAATATTAGTTTTAGCGCGGGTTCGGTACTGATCCCATTAGCGCTGAAACAGCCTGACAATCTAGTGGCATTGCTTAATAACGGTGCAAATGAAACGAGCATTAAAATTTGGCCCATTTTATCAGGCCTAACGGCACAAGGTATCGACATTGGCAGCCGTGAAATGTTCGCCGTCAAGAGCCCTCAAGTGTTGCTAGTTGGCGGTGATGGCACATCACAATATGAAGTGGGTGAAGCGTGGCATTATTTGGATACCGTGGTGGGGATGCCTGTCACTGTCACTGATTTACCTCGCTTTTCTCGTCTTGATCTCTCTCGCTATAGTCACATCATTTGGGTTAGCGGAGATTATTCTGACGTACCCGAGAAAACAGTTAGATCGCTGGAAAAATGGTTGTCTGCGGGTGGAGTAATGATAGGCCAGCGAACAGCGGCAAAATGGTTTGCTGACAAAGACTGGCTTAAGGCATCGTTTTTAAATGAAGATGAAATCAAACGTGCGTTTTCCAAGAAAGACTTAACCTACGCAGATAAAGACCGATTAGCGGCTAAGCAGCGTATCGCAGGGGCGGTATTTGAGACGCAATTAGATACCAGTCATCCACTTACCTTTGGCTTTCCCCGTTCGCATTTACCTTCATTTAAAAACAGCACAGTCGTGATGCGTGCGCCTAAAACGCCGTTTATCACAGTTGGGCGTTACACTTCACGCTCCCTCGTGTCTGGTTACGCTGCTGATGAGTTGCAAGAGCTTATTAATAATAGCGCTTCTATCGTGGCTCACAGTGTTGGAAAAGGTAAAGTGATTGCGTTTACCGACAACCCAAACTTTCGTGGTTATTGGCGCGGAACAAGGCGTTTGTTGAGCAACGCAATATTCTTGTCCAGTTTAATTAATGCTCCAGGGTAAGACACATACACCATACATCCACTCGTAAACTTGGATGATGCTTATTTAGCAGTTGGTGCACGGCCTCAACGGTAGCGCCTGTGGTGATCACGTCATCCAATATGGCGATGTGTTGATAGCTTAGGGGACGCTGAAGTGTAAACGCATTTTTCATATTGGCTTTTCGCTGAGCGCTGGAGAGAGACGTTTGCGTTTGTGTGGCTTTATGTCGAGTGATCGCATCAGTCACTAACGGGATGCCGGTTAGGGCTGAAATGCGTTTCCCTAACTCGATACTTTGATTATATTTGCGTTCTTGATAGCGCCTCGGGTGCAGCGGAACTGGCATGAGCGCTTGAGGCATTGCGCAGCGGCTGTTCAGCGCATGTGCAACAAAAAGTTTGGCCAAAGCGTTGGCGTGCAGGATTTTATTAGAAAACTTCAAGCTAGTGAGTAATCGCGACAGAGGCCACTGATAATCAGCTAGCGCTAACACGTTATTTGCCGTCAGATGCTTTAAACCGCGTTTCGCTTTGGGCCAATTCAATAAATTGTAGTCGTATTTTTCACACTCAAACAAAGTTAAGTCATCCCTGCAGTAATCACAAATAAGCGCGTCGCTGTCTTGCCTGCACAGCAAACATTGTTGTGCTATTTTGGCCGCTTGTATGCTTTTGACTTTTGTAAGCCCTAGCCAATTAAGGGTGAACACTTCTAAGCCATTCACTTGATTTCACTTTTTTCATCTCTACACTGACACACCAGTTCTTAAGGGTAGTAGATTTATATGCACACGACTTTGAAAACACGTACGGTAGGCAGTGGTCCTAATTTCGTTCTACTTCATGGATGGGGAGTGAATAGCGGTGTTTGGCAGCCAATAGCCAAGCAGCTCGAGCAACATTTCAGCGTTACTTATGTTGATTTGCCAGGCTTTGGTGAGAACAATCAAATAATGCCTAAGCCGTACGATTTAAAAAATCTGGCTGAGTGTGTAGCGAACGTGCTCCCTGAGAACAGTGTGCTTGCAGGCTGGTCGTTAGGTGGCTTGGTTGCTCAACATGTTGCATTACTTGAGCCTACGAACGTTAAACAGTTGATACTAATAGCCACATCACCCAAATTCCAAAAAGGTAATGATTGGGCGGGGATTGATCCGAATATTCTGCAAGCGTTTTCGCAGCAACTAGTGAAAAACCTGAGCAAAACCATAGAGCGCTTTTTGGCAATACAGGCCATGGGCAGTGATTCAGCGAAAACAGATATTAGAAAGATAAAAAACAGTATAGAAGCGTCGCCCCAGGCGGATATTGCCGCACTGACAGCGGGGTTAGATATTTTAGAGCATGTTGATTTAAGAGACCAAATAGCGGCTTTGAAAATGCCGATACATTGGATGTTGGGGCGCCTTGATAGCTTAGTGCCTGTAAAGCTTCAAGGATATGTACAGCGAAGCTTAGCTAAAAATCACAGTGTTACGATTTTCCCCCATGCTTCACATGCGCCATTTATATCGCACACAGAGGATTTCCTGATTGATCTGATGGAAAACACCCTCAGGTGAAAAGTCGCTGTTAAAATGACATTTTTTGGTTAATAATTAACCACGAGAGGTTAGTAGAGGTACTCAGTGTGGACATTTCAAATAACAGCAACATCAGCGGCGCTTTTGCCAGTGGTTTACAGGGCGTGCAGCGCGGCACAGAGCAAGTTACGCAGGCATCCAGAGAGATTGCCAGCTTAAATGGCGATGCACAACAGGGCAGCCTATCCAGTGCTAACCTGACTAGTAGCGTGATAGAGCTTCAAACAGGTGCGATAGGAGTTGAAGCCTCAGCTAAAGTAGTAGATGTAGCTAATGACACCATAGGCACTTTACTAGACACCTTTGCATAGGTTCACTAACCAATAGGTATCATTAAGATATAAAATGAACATTGTAACGCCTATCCCAACGGCGGTTGTTTTTACTACCGCCAATATCAACACTGAAGCTGCTCGCAGAGATAATACCCTGCGCGAAACAGTACCAGCGTTGACTGGGTCTGAAAATTCAGCCGCAGAATCGGGATTAGCCAGTGATCATGACAAAGTAAAAAGCCCCGCTCAACCCCTTGTATATGAGCGCCCTCAAGTGCAATCCCAAGGCGATCCTGCATCGGATATTCAGAAAAATGCTGATCAGGACAACGCCCAGCAAGAAAGTGCGGGTAAACAAGACGCTGAACAAGAACAACAAGCCCAGCAAGAGCAGCAAGAAAAAGCCCAAATAGACGAGTTGAAAAAACGCGATACTGAAGTACGTACTCACGAGCAAGCTCATGCCAACACAGGTGGCCAATACGCTGGCGCACCCAAGTATGAGTATACAACCGGACCGGACGGCAAGCGTTATGCCACAGGCGGAGAGGTGTCTATTGATGTATCAGTTGAGAATTCTCCTGAAGACACTATTCGCAAAATGCAGCAAGTCAAATCTGCAGCTCTCGCTCCTGCTGAGCCCTCGGCGCAAGACTTGAGGGTAGCGGCTGAAGCCAGCCAAAAAACGTTTGAAGCACGCAAAGAGCTAGCAGAAGAAAAAAGTGAAGGTGTTGGTGTTGTTGCTCAAAATGATACACAGAGTGATACCCAAGGTGAAAATGTAAATGCGGCAGGTAAATCGACTGTTAAATCAGAATTTGGCCCTGAGTTAGATGAAATAGTACGCGGTACTGATGAAGGTACGCCAATCCGAGACCTAGATACATCTGAAGTCGCTAAAGCCACCTTGAAAAGTGAGCAACGAGGTGACGTTTTTGCTAGTGAGACAGGCAATGCATTTGCTACTCAAGCTAGCAGAGACGACAACACCTTAGTAGCGGAGCGTGTTGTTCAACGGTATTACCAAGGGGTAAGCGAACCCAAAAGCTATGGTTTGAATTTCTCAGCCTAATAAAGCTGGTATTTATCACCAGCGCCATCGACCAAACTTCCTATAAATTAAATTCACAAACACCGCTCATATTAATAACCGTAATTATTGGCGAATTTACGTTTATCCTCTGGGGTGGCCGTTTCGTTACACATGCCGAGGATATGCAGTCGACTACTTGATTCGTAAGTGTCTATTTCGGTGTAGCCCTCACGGCAATAACCTGACTCGCTGAGCTTCGTTTCAAGGTGGGCAAATAGTTCATCGAGTCGTCTTTCTTTCGGATCGTCACTTTTGGCTTTGTTCTTGTTACCTCTCTTCTGTGGCGGGCCGCCAGCACCGCCACGCTCTGGTTTACTTCTAACCGAGTTTTGGTTCGCGCTAATACTGAAATTAAACACTTTCTCGTTAGTATTTTTGATGTTTGTAGCGAACATATCGGGCTCTTTAGGTTGCGGTTTAGGCTTGCCTGCGCAGGCACTTAATACAATAGGTACCACAAGCGTTAAAGGAAGTAGTTTTTTCATCGTCATAGTGGACTCACGTTATCAATTATTGGGAAGCGTTTCTGTGTGTATGACGTTAAAGAAGGATTGATAGTTTCTGTCGGGTATGTAAAAGCTGTGTAAAGGTTACCCCAGTCAAGTGGCGACTAACGAGCAAATAGGATGTATTTATTATAGACATAAAAAAACCGGTGAACGGTGTCACCGGTTATCGTATTCGCTTTTAACCTTTTCTATTTTTTCGCTTTGGCAAAGGCATCGGCAAAGGCATTGCCCATCGCTTGATTAGCAGAAGCAGGTGCGGGTTTCTTATTTTGAGTCTTACCACTTGGCCTGTTGCCTTGACGAGGTTTATTGTCACTGTTGCCGCGGCTTTGATTCGGCTTGGCGCTGATATCGTCATTCAAGCGCATGGTGAATGACACACGCTTACGCGCCACATCTACTTCCATTACCTTGACCTTAACAATGTCACCGGTTTTGACGATTTCCCGTGGGTCAGAAATGTATTTGTCAGTCATAGCCGAGATATGCACTAAACCGTCTTGGTGGACACCTACATCAACGAACGCGCCAAAATTAGCGACGTTGCTCACTACGCCCTCTAAAATCATGCCTTCTTTTAAATCGTTAAGCGACGACACGCCCTCTTTAAAGGTGGCGGTTTTGAATTCAGGACGAGGGTCTCGGCCTGGCTTAAGTAGCTCACTGATGATATCAGTCACTGTGGGCAACCCGAATGAATCATCCACAAATTGCTGCGGCTCAAGCTTTTTCAATAGCTCAGTGTTACCAATTAAATCATTAACAGCACTGCCTGAGTTACTCACTATGGCTTGGACCACAGGGTAAGCTTCAGGGTGAACTGCCGAGGCATCAAGCGGGTTAGTGCCATTTACTATGCGTAAAAAGCCAGCGGCTTGCTCGTAGGCTTTTGGCCCTAAGCGTTCTACTTTTAACAAGTCTTTGCGACTGCTAAACGCGCCATTGGTATCTCTGAAATTTACGATGTTGGTGGCAAGTGTGCGGTTTAAGCCTGATACATGACTTAATAGCGCGGCCGAAGCCATGTTTAAATCCACGCCAACGGCGTTTACACAATCTTCAATAACACGGTCAAGTGAGCGCCCCAAGTTACTTTGGCTTACGTCATGTTGGTACTGACCAACACCGATAGCTTTGGGTTCAATTTTAACCAGCTCTGCGAGTGGATCTTGTAAGCGCCTAGCGATGGATACAGCGCCGCGAAGCGACACATCCATATCGGGTAGTTCATTTGATGCCAGCTCAGAGGCCGAATAAACCGATGCGCCTGCTTCACTGACCATAATTTTGCTCAAACCCAGTTCGGGGTTAGCTTTAATAACCTCTGCGGCGAGCTTGTCTGTTTCACGTGAACCTGTGCCGTTACCAATGCTGATTAACTTCACCTTGTGTTGCTTACACAGCATACCTAGCGTTCGCAGGCTTTTGTCCCACAAATTTTGCGGCACATGGGGGAATATGGTGCTGGTGGCTAGCACTTTACCTGTGGCATCAACGATTGCCACTTTTACGCCGGTACGTAAACCGGGATCAAGACCCATGGTGGTTTTCGCCCCAGCAGGCGCCGCCATCAACAAGTCATTTAAATTTTTAGCAAACACCTGAATTGCTTCTTGTTCGGCTTTTTCTTTTATCACACCAAACAATTCTGTTTCCATGTGAAGAGCAATTTTTACTTTCCATGTCCACTGAACGACACTCGCTAACCACGCATCCGCCGCACGGTTACTAAAATTCAAACCCAGATGCTGGGCAATGATGTGTTCACCGAATGAGCTTTTGTCTGATTCTTCTTTTTGCGGATCAGCATCCATTGATACTTGCAGAAAGTTCTCATTTCGGCCGCGAAACAAGGCTAGGCAGCGGTGCGATGGTATTTTACTGAGGCGTTCACTGTGCGCAAAGTAATCTGAATATTTAGCCGCTTCTTTTTCTTTACCTTTAACCACACTGCTTTTGATATGAGCGTTTTCCATTAAGTACTGGCGCACTTTTTGTAGCAATGCTGCATCTTCAGCAAATTTCTCCATCAAGATGAATTTTGCCCCCTCTAACGCTGCCTTTTCGTCAGCTACGCCCTTATCTGCAGCAATGAACTTTGCGGCTTCAGACTCAGGCGATAAGGTCGGGTCGGCAAATAAAGTGTCTGCAAGAGGCTGTAAGCCTGCTTCGATGGCTATTTGCCCCTTAGTGCGACGCTTAGGTTTGTAAGGCAGGTATAAATCTTCTAATTCGGTCTTGTTGTCGCAGCTTAAAATACTGCGCTTAAGTTGGTCTGTAAGCTTGCCTTGCTCATCAATCGTTTTGAGGATCACGTTACGTCTGTCATTAATATCGCGCAGGTAAATCAAACGCTGCTCAAGCTGACGGAGTTGAATGTCATCTAAGCCATTTGTGGCCTCTTTACGATAGCGAGCAATAAAAGGGACACTCGAGCCTTCATCTAACAAGGTGACGGCAGCTTGTACTTGAGTGGGTTTTACCTGAAGTTCACTCGCGATTTTTTCAATGATCATGTAACGGCCCTATTTTGGCGAAGTTATGCAGATTTACTGTATTTAACAAATGGCTTAACAAGGCGATATATGGCCTCGACGGTAAAATACCAGAGTAGCGACACATTATTACTGATTATTTTTGAAATTGCAGAGCTTGGTTGTCGAGTTGCGAAAAAATGGTTGGGGTTTAGGCGGCTCCACGGTATTAAATATATGACTAGCGACAGTGGTGATGACTGACGTTCCTATTGCAGATACGCGGGCTCAAAGGAAATGGAGTAACATATAAGTGTATTTTTGTTTCTCGTGACTGAAGCCTTCGTACTAAAGGTGCTGACGCTGCTTTTATCTTTTCTATTGACTCCAATTTTCCATGGACTTGCCAGATGATCAAACCGGGATGAGCCAGTGGATTTTAGGGGCGCAGTTTTTGATAGGTGAACGATTAGCTTCGGATTCTTTACACTATGTCTGTCCTTCAAGTGTAAGGAGTGCATGTGCTAGTGGCTGAAAGTCATAAATGAACGTAGCGAATAGAATATAAAATTTTAGTGCCCGAAGGGCATAAACAAACAGGGACTTTAGTACAAAGAAGGGAAATGGTGCCGACTACCGGAGTCGAACTGGTGACCTACTGATTACAAGTCAGTTGCTCTACCAACTGAGCTAAGTCGGCACACTAGATTCCCGCTCTAGGCAGCTATGTGCTAGAGCGAGGCGACATTCTATTGATTCCACTTTTGTTGTCAACCAAAAGTTATTATTTTATCTGTAAAAGGCGCTCTGCTTCACTGTTCAGTGTCGGGAAATAGCTTTTCGGTAACCACTTTTGCAGTTTCTGCATCGCTTCGCCCAGTTCAGCGTAATCATTGCCAGTGATATTGATGTGGCCCATCTTGCGCTTGGCGCGTGGGGTTTTCATATAGCCGTGTAAATGGGTTCTAGGTACACTGAGCATGTCTTTTGGCGGTAAATCACAACCAATTACGTTAAGCATTACGCTTGGTGCCAACACTTGGGTTGAACCTAGTGGTAATTCACAGATAGCGCGCAGGTGATTTTCGAACTGACAGGTATCGGCACCTTGCATGCTCCAATGCCCTGAGTTATGCACGCGTGGGGCGATTTCATTGACTAGCAGCGTGTCACCCATCTGGAAGAATTCCACTGCCAGTACGCCAACGTAATTTAGCTCGCTAGCGAGGGCGGTAAAAATCTGCTCGGCTTGAGTGACTAATTCAGGGGTGATGGCCGGTGCAGGTGCAACACAGGTATGCAACTGGCCTTGATGATGTAGGTTTTCAACCAAAGGATAAAGAGCGATCTGTCCGTTCTTACCGCGTGCGCCAACTAATGACACTTCACGCTCAAAGCTGAGCATTTTTTCAACCACTAAAGGCACTTTCTTTAAATCAAGCTCGGCCAGTGCTTGCTTGATATCAGGCAGTTGCTCTTTGCTAGATAAGCGCCATTGACCGTAACCGTCGTAGCCGTCGCGGCTGGCTTTAATGATCAGCTTTTCGCCTAGTTGTGCAACGGCTTGTTCGAGCTTAGCCGCGTCATCCACAATCATGTAAGGGCAATTGGCGATATTGAGCTTGTCGAGTAACGCTTTTTCTTTAACTCTGTCAGCTCCGGCTGCGATGGCTTCAACACTTGGCATCAGCTTACCACTACGATTGACTTGTTCAAGTAAAGGCTCTGGAATGTGCTCGAACTCAACAGAAATCGCGTCGGCGGCCTCAATAGCCGTTTCAAGGTGAATATCCATCACCTTTTTGTCTATGGGGTTAACCACTTTATGGTTGCTTACATCTACCGCTCGTACTTCAATTCCTAGGGGCACACCTGTTAGCGCCATCATTCTGGCGAGTTGGCCGGAGCCTAAAATCAGCACGTTCATTCAGGTAGTTCCAGTGCGGGTTGGGCTAATACGTCAGCCGTTTGTTTTTGTCTGAATTGAATAATCGCATCGCGTACGGTTTCATCATGCAAAGCAACAACTTGCGCGGCAAGTAAGCCGGCGTTAGCTGCGCCAGCTTCACCTATAGCTAAGGTACCTACAGCAACGCCTTTGGGCATTTGTACAATTGAGTACAAAGAATCTACTCCACTTAGCTGGCTTGAACGCACGGGCACACCAAATACCGGCAGGTGAGTATGCGCGGCTATCATGCCAGGTAAGTGCGCAGCGCCGCCAGCGCCACCAATAATCACTTGGTAACCTTTGTCGGCTGCCGTTTCTGAAAATTCTGTTAACAGGGCAGGGGTGCGATGAGCCGACACCACTTGGGCGTGATAACTTACGCCTAAGGCATCTAACATTTTTGCCGCTTGGGCCATGGTGGGCCAATCAGACTTTGAACCCATAACAATCGCAACTTGAGGCATTTTCACTCCCACTATATTTCGGTTTTATTTGGTGCAGCGGACTTGAACAAGCAGATGAAATCTCATGCTGATAGACAAGATATTGCTGACCAGTAAATTTCGGAAACGGATTGTAGCTCAATTCAAACAACGAGTCCCGCTTGAACGTTAATTGAGCAACTTTCTGTGTCTTTTTATCGGTTTTTACTTTTTTCAGAAGATAAAGCACCGTAAAAACAAAAATCCGCTGCGGGCGAACCTGCAGCGGATTTTAAAAAACGTATTATGCTGTGATGCTAGCTTTTTTGCTTGCGCATCGCAGTGAAGAATTCATTATTGGTTTTGGTCATAGACAACTTACCAATTAAAAATTCAATTGCGTCAATTTCTGACATTTCATGCACGATTTTACGTAAGATCCACATCTTTTGTAATTCGTCTGGGGTGGTCAGTAATTCTTCGCGGCGAGTACCAGAGCGATTGTAGTCAATCGCTGGGAAAACACGCTTTTCCGCAATTTTGCGGTTCAGGTGTAATTCCATGTTACCCGTACCTTTAAACTCTTCGTAGATAACTTCATCCATTTTAGAGCCAGTATCGATAAGCGCAGTAGCAATAATGGTTAAGCTGCCGCCTTCTTCGATGTTACGCGCAGCACCAAAGAAACGCTTAGGCTTGTGTAATGCGTTAGCATCAACACCACCAGTAAGTACTTTACCGGATGATGGGATTACGGTGTTGTACGCTCGGGCTAAACGTGTGATTGAATCAAGTAAGATAACCACATCTTTCTTGTGTTCGACTAGACGTTTGGCTTTTTCAATTACCATTTCAGCCACTTGTACGTGACGACTCGCAGGCTCATCAAAGGTAGAAGCAACCACTTCACCTTGTACAAGGCGTTGCATCTCAGTCACTTCTTCTGGGCGCTCATCAATCAACAATACCATGAGCAAACATTCTGGATGATTTGCTGCAATTGATTGGGCGATGTTCTGTAGTAAAAGCGTTTTACCGGCTTTAGGCGGTGCAACGATAAGACCACGTTGACCACGGCCGATTGGAGAGGCTAAATCAAGTACGCGAGCAGTAATATCTTCGGTACTGCCGTTGCCTCGCTCCATGACTAAACGCTCATTGGCATGCAGTGGCGTTAAGTTTTCGAATAAGATTTTGTTACGGGCGTTTTCAGGGCGGTCAAAGTTAACTTCGCTGATCTTCAACAGGGCAAAGTATCGCTCGCTGTCTTTGGGGGGGCGAATTTTACCTGAAATGGTATCGCCGGTGCGCAAGTTAAAGCGACGTATCTGACTAGGTGATACGTAGATATCATCTGGTCCCGCCAAGTATGATGCGTCGTTAGAACGCAAGAAACCAAAGCCGTCTTGAAGTATTTCTAGGACGCCGTCGCCGAAAATATCTTCACCACTTTTGGCGTGGGTTTTCAAAATTGAAAATATAATGTCTTGCTTACGAGCGCGAGCCATGTTTTCTAGGCCCATTTTTTCGGCCAGTCCAACCAGCTCACTGATGGGTTTGTTCTTGAGTTCCGTTAGGTTCATATTGGTGGGTCTTTTCATGCTTGAAAGTTTTGCCATATCAGCAAAAATTGATTGAATGGTTCAAAGGTATTTACTTATAAAAATCTCTGATTGGTGCGAAAGTACAGGTCTGTTCAGGTGTGAACAATGAAAAGTTAGCACCAAAATCACGGTACGTCTAGTGAAAATAGTGGTTTAAAAGGTATTACATTGAACAAAGCTTTGCACAAAGAGTATACAAGAAATAAAAAAGCCCGATTTGGTCGGGCTTAATTTTTCAGCACTTAATTAGATGTTTTCGTTCAAAAACTCTTCTAATTGGCTTTTAGATAGTGCGCCGACTTTAGTTGCAGCTACATTTCCGCCTTTAAATAAAAGCAAAGTAGGGATGCCACGGATACCATACTTAGGTGGTGTTTCGTTATTTTCATCGACATTCAGCTTGCCAACTGTTAACTTGCCGTCGAATTCGTCAGCAATTTCATGCAAAATTGGCGCAATCATCTTACACGGACCGCACCATTCCGCCCAGAAGTCAACTAGTACAGGACCAGTAGCATTGATAACATCTGCCTCGAAACTATCGTCCGATAACTGGATAATTTTGTCGCTCATTCTTTTCTCCGTCATTAATTCTAGCGCCGATATAATTCAGCGTGATCGTGATTGTTATATAGAAACTGTTTTTTAATGCAAGCACTGATAAGCTATAAGCTATGCAAACAACTCATTTAACCGAAACACATTTCGCGGACTTGCCAATCAATGAGCAAGTCGTTAAGGCGTTATCCGCCGCAAACTTTAGTCACTGCACGCCCATTCAAGCGTTAAGCTTGCCCCCTCTATTAGAAGGGAATGACATAGCAGGTCAAGCGCAAACCGGAACCGGTAAAACTATCGCGTTCTTGGTGGCAACTTTTCATTACTTGCTAAGTAATCCGCAGCCCACTAAAAAACAACCAAGAGCCATTATTATGGCGCCAACCAGAGAGTTGGCGGTTCAGATCTTTAACGATGCTGAACTGCTAAGTCAACACACTGGTTTGTCTCTCGGTTTGATTTATGGGGGCGAGGGTTATCAAAGTCAACGGGAAAAGCTGGAAGAAGGTGTAGATATTATTATCGGCACTACCGGCAGGATCATTGACTACTACAAGCAGAACATTTTTTCGTTAGCCGGTATTCAAGTCGCTGTACTTGATGAAGCGGACCGTATGTTCGATTTAGGCTTTATTAAAGATATTCGTTATCTTTTCAATCGCATGCCTAAACCGACAGAGCGTTTAAGCATGTTGTTCTCGGCGACGTTGTCGTACCGAGTACAAGAGCTAGCTTATGAGCACATGGATAACCCCACTCACGTGCAAGTTGAGCCCGAACGCAAAACCGGCACGCGCATCAAAGAAGAGCTCTTTTATCCTTCTGATGAAGATAAAATGGCCTTGCTACTTAGTTTGATGGAAGAAGAATGGCCGGATAAAGCCATTGTTTTTGCGAATACTAAGCACAGCTGTGAGAAAGTTGCCGACTGGCTACAAGCAGATGGTCATCGAGTGGGTCTATTAAGCGGTGATGTTCCTCAGAACAAGCGCTTAAAAATCCTTGAAGATTTCACGTCTGGCAAGCTAGATATACTGGTTGCTACCGATGTGGCCGCTCGAGGCTTGCACATTCCTATGGTTAGTCACGTGTTTAACTATGACTTACCAGATGATGCTGAAGATTACGTACATCGTATCGGCCGCACCGGTCGTGCTGGTCAAAGCGGTAGCTCAATCAGCTTTGCTTGTGAACGTTACGCGTTAAACTTGCCAGCGATTGAAACCTACATTGAGCATGCTATTCCGGTAACAGAATATCAAGCTGATGCACTACTTCGAGATGTGACACCACCTAAGCCTCGCCATAAAAAGCGAATGCAGAATGGTCGCAACCCTCAGAAGCGCCAATCATCAGGCTCGCGTAACCGCAGGAAGCCATGATTACATCTACCCGATTACCGCAAAATCACCCCGAAGAGCTATATGCAGCCGTTGATTTAGGTTCAAATAGTTTTCACTTAGTGATAGTTCGCGTGGTAGCGGGTAGTGTACAAATTATTGGTAAAGTGAAGCAAAAAGTGCGTTTAGCCGCAGGGCTAGACGATAACATGATGCTTGACAATGAAAGTTTAGAGCGCGGCTGGCGCTGCCTCGAAACGTTCGCAGAGCGTCTGCAGGACATTCCCCGAGACAACATTCGTGTGGTGGCAACCGCCACGTTACGTTTAGCTAAAAATGCTGACGTATTTACCGTAAAAGCCCAACAAATCCTCGATCACACACTAAGCGTTATCAGTGGTGAAGAAGAAGCACGGCAAATTTATTTGGGCGTGGCATACACCTCTGCCAATCAAGGTAATTCTTTGGTTATTGATATTGGTGGCGCGAGTACCGAGATCATTATCGGCAACGATATGACCCCCATTCATCTGGTTAGTCTCAACATGGGCTGCGTGACGTTTAAAGAGCGTCACTTTGCAGGTGATGTCCTCAGCGAGGAAAACTTTGCAGCAGCGATTGATGCAGCCAAAGCGATGGTCGATGCTGTTGCAGATAAGTTCGTATGCTTTGACTGGCAGCAGTGCTTAGGCGCATCAGGTACACCTCAAGCGATTACAGAAATCTTAGTTGCCCAAGGGATCAGTGATGCCATTAGGCTCGACTATCTTTACAACTTGCGCCAGCAATGTATTGATTGCTCGACGCTCGACAACTTAATAATTGATGGTTTGGATGAATCCAGGCGGATTATTTTCCCCAGTGGCTTAGCCATTCTCATCGCTTTATTCGAATCGTTGTCTATCCGCGATATGCAGATATCAGGGGGCGCACTACGAGAAGGTCTTATCTATGGCATGCTGGAAAACATGCAGCAGAATGACCGCCGTATGCAAACGATCCATCAGCATATGCAGCACTTTCACATTGATTCGGAGCAAGCGGAACGGGTCACTGAGGTCGCCCTGACGTTGTTTAAGCAACTTAGTGAGCAAACTGACGTTGACGGTATCGATGGTGAGGCCATGCTGGTTGCGGCCGCTATGTTGCATGAAACTGGTTTACACATTGAATACAAATTGCATCACAAGCACGGTGCTTACATTTTAGGTCACGTGCCTATGGTGGGGTATACCAATTTACAACGTGATGGCATAAAAACGCTGGTATTGAATCATCGTCAGCAAATATCACCTGAAGTATTCGATCAAAACCACAGTGAAACCCGGGGCATTATGCGCAGCCTAGTAAGGGTGCTGCGTCTAGCTTGTATTTTGTCGATACGCCGTAAAGATAACCTTCTACCGCAATTTTGCTTAGAGGTAGAAGAAAATGACTGGCGCTTAGTGTTCCCCGAAGGCTGGTTGAAAGCGCATCCTTTAATCGATGCAGAATTGGCTAATGAGAAGTGGCAGCAACACAAAATGGGTTGGCACCTCACCTGCGAGTAATGCTATTTTCAACGCGCGATCTACCTTAGTTTTCTGACCAATTTTTTTAACTCACGTTCCCAACAGCGCATCAGAAAGTATTCCTCTTGACAGTGTTTCTCGCAAAGCTCATGTGCGTACATCTTTACTTGTTTATACAAACAAAAACGCCAGCAAATCTGCCAGCGCTTGTATCAAAACCTCACAAATCTAATTTCTATTTATCTCGCACTAAAATTTGCGCTGCTTGTTTGGCAAAGTAGGTCAAAATGCCGTCTGCGCCGGCGCGTTTAAAGGCTAACAAAGATTCCATAATCACAGATTCTTCATCTAACCAGCCTTGCATGAATGCAGCTTTGTGCATGGCGTATTCGCCACTTACTTGATAAGCAAAAGTCGGCACAGCAAATTCGTCTTTACAACGACGCACTATGTCTAAATATGGCATACCAGGCTTCACCATAACCATGTCTGCGCCCTCGGCAATATCAAGGGCGATTTCACGCACTGCTTCGTTGGAATTTGCAGGATCCATTTGGTAGCTCTTTTTGTTGCCACCTTTAATATTGCCAGCAGAGCCGACCGCATCGCGGAATGGGCCGTAGTAGTTGGACGCATACTTAGCGGAGTAAGCCATGATGCATGTGTTGATATATCCGTGGCTCTCCAGCGCTTGACGAATAGCACCGATGCGGCCATCCATCATGTCTGATGGGGCAACAATGTCAGCACCCGCCTGAGCGTGGGATAAGGCCTGCTTGATAAGTACCTCTATCGTTTCATCGTTAAGTACGTAACCCTCGTCGTTCAGCAGGCCGTCTTGCCCGTGAGAGGTGAATGGGTCTAAGGCGACATCTGTGATAATGCCCATATCGGGCACAGCGGCCTTCAAAGCGCGTACGGCATGCTGGGCTAAACCATCAGGGTTAAACGCTTCACTGGCACATTCTGATTTGCGCTCAAGGGGCGTAACCGGAAACAGCGCAAGCGCTGGAATGCCCAGTGCGTGTAACTCTTTTGCTTCTTCGACCAACAAATCGACAGATAAACGCTCAACGCCGGGCATTGATTCAATGGCCTCACGCTGATTATTGCCTTCTAACACGAATACCGGATAAATGAGATCTTTGACGGTTAATTGGTTTTCTGCCATGAGGTCTCGGGTGAAGGTGTGGCGTCGCATACGGCGCATTCGTGTTTGAGGATAAATTTCGGCCATGTTAGATGTCCTGTAAGGTTAGGTCTTAATAAATTCGAGAGAATTACATCTATTCAGAGGTCGGCAGCTGCTGCGCCACGATGCAATTTCGTCCGTTATTTTTAGCTTGGTAAAGTAATTGATCCGCAAAGCCGATTAACACATCTTCACTCTGCTGGGGGTCCATGATGGCGCTGGCTAAGCCAATACTCACAGTTAAATTAACAACCACACCCGCGCTATAAACGGGGGTGTCTTGAATATCTAGCCTTAACTGCTCGAGTAAGTCCTGAGCGCCTTTAATATCGGTGCTTGGCAAGATGACAGAGAACTCTTCTCCCCCATAGCGACATACATCATCACTGGGGCGCTTAAGGGCTTTTTTCAAGCGCTCGGCGACAAACTTAATACATTCATCTCCTACTAGATGGCCATGCTCATCGTTCACGCGCTTAAAGTGATCAATATCAATCATAGCCACAACTAGTTCGGTGCGCTCACGGCGGCTTCGGCGCACTTCCGCTAAATATTTCTTATCAAAATAGCGCCGGTTACGAATACCCGTTAACGCGTCTAACGTGTTCTTTTCTTCTAGTTCGCGGTTAATTTCTGATAACTCCCTAAGGGCTATCTCTAACTCTAACGTGCGCTCTTGCACGCTATACTCCAATTCTTCTTGGGCGTTGTTTTGCTGCTCGAGCACTTCGTCTTGCACTGCACGCATATCTCGTTCTTTACGCAATGCTTCCCGCTGAGCTCTAAACAACTGACGGCGCTGGTGATTAACGCTCAAAGCTAGCATGAGAGCCAATAAGAAAGTTTCAATGATGACACCTAGCATCAGCAAGTAGTTAGATGAAATAGACAGGGTCAGCACATTGAGGTGGTCAAGACAGGCAATCAAGGAGCTGACCAACAGTGATGTCCAAGCTAGTGTGTAAAAGCGCGCTAAATGGACTTGCTTATACCAACACCAAATACCGACTGCGTATATGAACAAACTTATCCCGCAAAGTGCAAATAAGAAGGGTTCCAAAAACCATGATTTGGGAATAAACAAGCCCGCGATTAAGCTCAGAGCAAATAAAATGGCCAACCCATTTAAAATTTTGTGCAAGCGCAGGCTGATACTTTTGATATCTAACAGAATATTGGTAAATACGATCGCGTAAAAGACCGTGGCATTGGCCCAGATAGACACACTGTGTTTTTGCATCCATGGGCTGTCGGACCAAATATACTTGTACCCAATGCCTTGCATCGCAGCGAGTAGCAGCGCAAAGCTGAATACATAACCTGCATAAAGTAAAAACACAGGCTGGCGGCTGATCACGAAGAAAAACAAGTTACTGATCCCCATGGCGAACAAGATGCCAAAGAAAAGCCCTATCAGGATGCTGTGCTCACCATTGAATACTAAAAACGCAGACTCGGCCCAAAGATGGATTGGCACCTGTAACGTACCATCACTGCTAAGTCGCATAACAACACGTAAGTTTTCATCAAATTTAGGGATGGAAAACATGAACGTTTCGTAGGGCATACTGCGAGATGCAAATGGCAGAGTGTCGCCCGTTTGATAATGATCGAGAAGTTCGCCTTCTTCAATAAACCACACAGAGATGTGATCAATAAGTCCATTGTTCAACTCAAGTAACCAATGTTCATTGGAGCGTAAATTGGGAATCGTAAAACTCAGCCAATGGGGCGTGTCTGACATGGGCAGGCCAAGCTCAAAACCATCAACTGCCTTCCATTGATGGCTGTTTGCATCTGGCAGTGTATTGATTTTGTATTGCTGTTGAGTATCGGTGAGAACAGTTAATTGGCTATTCGTCAGTGACTCTGGTGTTTGCAGCTTAATTGAAAAAACCGTGACCAAAAAAAGTAAAATACAGGTAACTGACATCAGCTGAATGGCAGCACGTTGAGTCAGCACGCTGTGAAATAATGTGTTTATTGCCACCGCTTAACCTATAGCCAGTAAGTCGTGGCTGTTGCGCAAACTAGCGTCAGCCAGTGCAGTTAACGGTGTATTCATTAACGCCGTTAGCGCTTTGGCAATAGCGGGTAAATAGCAAGGTTCATTCTGTTTAACACCAGTGATCTTGTCGCTACCCAGTTTTTTAGGTTTCAGATAGGGAGCGTCAGTTTCCAATATGAGGCGCTCTATTGGCAGATGCTTGACGGCTTCTCTTAAATCACCGCCACGTTTTTCATCGGTCACCCAACCCGTGATACCAATATAGCAACCTAGCTCAAGGTACGCCTGCATTTGCTCAGTATTACCCGTAAAACAATGCACTAGCGCGCCGCTTAATTGCTTACGGTATTGGTGTAGTAATTTATACTGGGCGTCAAACGCATCACGCTCGTGTAAAAAAACCGGAAGGCCGGTTTCGCAAGCGATAACAAGCTGCGCTTCAAATACCGCGAGTTGGATATCTCGTGGTGAGAAATCACGATTGAAATCAAGGCCGCATTCTCCAATCGCTAACACTTGAGGTTGCTCAGCAAGGGCTTTGATCTGCTGTCGGTAATCAATAGCGGCGTGCTGTGCATAATGAGGGTGAATACCCGCAGTGCTAAATACTTGCCCAGGATGCGCTTTAGCAAGCGCTGAGGCTTGTTGGCTGATGCTTATATCGGTGCCCGTAAGCATTATTTTTGCGACGTTGGCGTTAGCTGCGCGCTCAAGCATAGAGGGCAAGGTAGTGACATCGCTAGGTACGTTTACGCCAACGTCAAACCATTGCATGTTACTTTGACCGCTTCACTCGAATACGCTTGTTGCTTGACTCTTTGCCTAAGAAGTAAGAACCCAGCGCCCCTTCTTCAACATAAACCTCTTGTCCCGGTTTTAGTCTCAGTGATGTACTGTTGGTCTGGCGCCAAACTTGGCCTGTTTCCAAAGTGATGATCAGTTTGCCGTAAGGATTTTTTTGTACTGATGTAATGACTGAGGTTATTTTTTCAACTTTTTCTTGTGGCTCCGTCACCTTCGACAAACCAAAGCGCTTGACTTGATCTTCGCGGCTGGCATAGTTATCTGTTGGCGCGCGTTTCTCTGCGCTAACGCTTACAGGAGATGTAGCTGGTGACTTAGTCGGCGTTATGACAGGTGGTGTTGCGGCGTTACTGTTTGGTGTGCTCACCTTAGTGACATGTAGGTCATTCTTGATGTTTTTTTCCGCATATTTAACAGCAAGTTTGTCGTAGCAGGCAAGGCGAACAGCATTGTCTGTTTGAGCGCGACAAGCCTGTAACTGGCTCGCAATATCTTGCGCGTGAACTGTGGTGATGCTGCTTAGCAGTAATCCAATGGCAATAATGACATTCTTCATGATTGTTCCTGTTCCTTCTTTTCTTGCTCTGTCTGTTCTTCTTTTCGCATTTCAGTCGGCTCGTCGCTGTGCTCGTCATCGTCAGCGTGTTCTTTGCGTTTGACGTACATGCTGCCGACTAAAATGCCGACTTCAAACAATATCCACATGGGTATCGCCAGTAATGTTTGCGAAATGATGTCAGGCGGAGTCAGCAGCATACCTAACGTAAACACACCGACAATGACGTAAGGCCGCTTTGCTCGCAATGAATCTGGAGTGCTGACACCCGTCCAGCACATCAAGACGATTGCCACGGGGATTTCAAACGATAAACCGAAGGCAAAAAAGATCTTCAACACAAAATCTAAATAACTGCTGATATCAGTGTTAATTGTCACGCCCTCAGGGGCGACACCAGTGAAGAAAGCAAAAGCAAGAGGGAACACCACATAATAGGCGAACGCCATACCCGAATAGAACAACAAGGTGCTGGAAAACAACAGAGGCGCCACTAAACGTTTTTCATTACGGTATAAACCGGGGGCTATAAAGGCCCAAATTTGATACAGCACAACAGGGATTGCGATAAAAAACGACAACACCAAGGTCAGTTTAAACGGTGCAAAAAAGGGTGATGCAACGTCCGTGGCAATCATTTCTGCTTGATCTGGCAAGGTGTCAAGCAGAGGGGTCGCGAGCCAGTGGTATAGGTCTTGGGCGAAATAGACCAAGCACAAAAACACCACAAACACACTCAATACTGCTTTTAACACTCTGCCACGTAATTCGATTAGGTGGGCAATTAAGCTATTTGGATCTGACATCCGTGACTACTTTTTTTCGTATGGTTTCTGAACAGACTTCGCTGCGTCTCGCAGTTCATCTACGGATTTTTGCAATTCAGGTGATAGATTCTCTAAACCTTGTTGCTCAGCTTTTTTCAGGTTTTCGTGTAATTCGTGAATTTTAAACTGCTGTTCCACTTCTTGCCGAAATCCCGTGGCCATGCTTTTAACACTGCGCACAGTGCGCATGGTCGAGCGAATTGCGCCAGGCAAACGCTCAGGGCCCAGCACCAAAAGAGCTACCACGCCAATAACGAGTAATTCGAGAAAGCCAATATCAAACATGGGTAATGCTCGCGTTACTCACTTTTAGCCTTAGTGTCTGATTCACTTTTGACATTCTGTTGTACAGTCTGGTCATTTGCTTTGCTGTTATCTTCGACTTTCTCATCAGCTTTAAAGTCTGCGTCCTTGTCATCATCTGATACGGCTTTCTTAAAACCTTTTACCGCAGAGCCTAAGTCTCCGCCCATATTACGAAGTTTTTTAGTGCCAAAAAGTAAAACGACGATCACTAAAATAATGATTAACTGCATTGGGCTAATACCGAACATAACAAACTCCTCTTAAATATTTGAGCCCATTATACGTAGCAAATTAAAAAGGTCACTGGATTTGATTAAGCAAACATTTCAATGCACAGTAATACCTTAGAATACAGGGAGTACGGCATTGAATTTTAAATACCTGATTTTGCTGATGTCGTTTAGTGCATTTCATTGCCAAAGTGCCCAAGATGAGCAAGGTACAGCGCAAAAAGAGGAGCCAGAACCGGTCTATCCTTGGCTCGATGATATGCATAATAATATCGCGCAATCGGTGCAAGATACGGCAATATGGTTTGATGATTTCTTTTTTCTCGACGGTGTCATGCATCAAGAGGTCGCTCAAGCAGAAGCGAGAATTCGTTTAGGTTGGGAGCCGCGTACGCGAGAGTTAGACCAATTTCAAAATCGTTTTCGAGTGCGAGTACGTTTACCTAATTTAAAAAACCGCTTAGATATAGTCCTGTCAGATTACGACGATGAAGCCGGTTTGGGCAATGAACGCTTAGGTCGCGACAATAGTTTCGGTGATACAGATCGACTCAACCTAGCGCTTAGTTGGCGCTCTCGACCCAACAGTGGATTTTCACATCGCATTGGCGTCGGGCGCGGCCTGCAAACCTTTGTAAAGAGCCGTTATCGTAACCATTATTCACTGGCGACAGATACGCTAATGCGTGTTGAAGGTTCTGTTTATTATTACAGTGATGACGGTTTCGGCAGCCATTTCTCAACCAAGTTTGACTACAGCGCCAACGCTGACACTCTGTATCGCTTTGACAATAACTTTTATTACCGGGATCGAACCAAAGACTGGTTATGGCGCCACAGCTGGCAAAGCTTGCATCAATTCAATCGTAAAACTGCCATTATCACCGGCTACTACATTGAAGGATTAAGCAAGCCAAACTATCAGATAAACGAGCATTACGTGAGCATGCGCTGGCGGCAAAACACGTTAAGAGAATGGCTGTTTTATGAAGTCGAACCTTTTATTTTGTTGCGCAGGGACGAACATTTCTCGCCCTCTTATGGCTTGGCTCTACGAGTTGAAGGCTTTTTTGGGCACTCGTAAAGGAGCGTATCAGAGAGCAAAAAAGACACCAAAAGTGCCTTTCATTATCAGTTTCATAGGGCCTACTCTGGCACTCTGCAGCGCCACGCAATTAACCAGCTAAAAACGCCAAATGTAGCGATACTCGCCGGTATCCACCAATGCTGAATGTAAACAGGCATCACACTGGACACTACCAACAACGTTGCTCCAATAATAGTAAATACTAATCTACGCTGTTGCTGTTTCACCTGCCACTGCTGCTTTTCGAACTGCAACTTTTGTTGCTCGGGATAGCGTTTGATTTGGCGCATAGAGTCATACACTAAATCGGGAATTTCTGGCAACTTTTCAGACCAGAACGGTAAATTCGCTGAAACCTTGTTATACATGGCTTTTACGCCAATTTGTTCACGCATCCAATTTTCTAAGAAGGGTTTGGCGGTTTGCCATAAATCTAATTGCGGGTACAACTGGCGGCCTAAACCCTCTATATACAACAGGGTTTTTTGCAGCAGCACCAATTGCGGCTGAATAATCATATTGAAGCGTCTAGCGGTATTAAATAACTGCAGTAGCACATTACTGAATTCAATTTCAGCCAGAGGCTTTTGGAAAATGGGCTCGCATACGCGGCGAATCGACGCTTCAAATTCATCAATGCTGGTGGTGCTTGGCACCCAACCTGAATCAACGTGTAGCTCAGCTACTTTACGGTAATTGCGATTGAAGAAAGCGATAAAATTTTCCGCTAAGTAGCGTTTATCTTCGCTATTGAGCGTGCCGACAATACCGTAATCTATGGTGATATATTGTGGGTCGTCAGGGTTATCCAAGGCGACAAATATATTGCCGGGGTGCATGTCAGCATGGAAAAAGCTGTCTCTGAACACCTGGGTGAAAAATACCTCTACCCCGCGTTCGGCAAGCTTTTTCATATTGGTGCCACGGGCTTCTAACGTGGCAACATCAGAAATGGGAGTGCCATAAATACGTTCCATTACCATCACATTTGCATGGCAGTAATCACTGTAAATATGTGGCACGTATAACGCGGTAGAATCTTCAAAATTACGTTTAAATTGAATGCCATTGGCGGCTTCGTTAAGTAAGTCCAACTCGCCAATGATCGTTTTTTCGTATTCTGCGACAACTTCAACCGGGCGTAAGCGTTTACCATCTGGCAGTAATTTTTGTAATGCATTAGCAAAAGTGCGCATAAGCTGAATATCAGCATGGATCGCGGAGCCTATATTTGGGCGAATCACTTTAACGACGACTTCTTCGCTATGACCAATCAGTTTGGCTGCATGCACTTGGGCGATGGATGCTGACGCTAAAGGTGTTTCTTCAAATTCACTGAAGACTTCGCTTAGGTCGCTGACGCCAAGCGCATGACGAATAATTCGCTGAGCTACCTCGCTGTCAAAAGGCTCGACCTGGTCTTGCAGGATGGCCAATTCGTTAGCAATGTCTTGGCTTAGCAAGTCTTTACGGGTAGACAACATTTGGCCAAATTTAATAAATACTGGCCCTAAAGACTGCAACGCTAAACGAATACGGGCACCGGGGGATTTATCTTTATGCTTGTTACGCAACCAGAAAAAGCCGAAGCGTCCTAATTTAGCGTACCAAGGCAGCCACTTGTCAGGAATAAGTTCATCTAAGCCGTGTTGTAAAAAAACTTTATTGATTTGGTATAAACGAAGGATCCGCACGAGTTATTGGTCATCCTGTTGTGAGGCAATGAGGTGATCGATTCGCGCTTCAAGCCTATCGCTGGCGCTACGTAGGTGATTTACCTGATCACAAAAATCCGCAACTTCGATTTCGGTCACCGCGACGGCTTCAGGTTGGGTTAAATGCGCGCTGAGCTGGTCAGCGAGTTTCTCCACTTCTTGTTGAGCCGTATTGAAGAACGCTTTCACGCTACTAAAGGTTTGATGAGCAACCACGTCACCTGTGTATTTAGATAACTGTTCTTCCCAATCAATATCCAGCTCTTTCATTAGATTGCTAAATCCTTGGGCAACATCGATATCACCGTCTAAATCTAGCTTTCCTTGTTGAATCAGCTGACTGATTTTACTGCTGTCACTTAATGCGCTAAGCGTGCTTAAACTAAGAGTAATATGGCAATCTGCTGCGGCATCAGCGGGTGCTGACTGTTGATCTTGCTGCAAGGCGCTGACATCAATTTGCTCAGAAAAAGTAAACAGTAAAGACCAAGGTAACTCATTAATAGTGACCTGCAGTTGTTTGCCCGCTAACTTTTTTAAGCGAGGTTTACAATCAGGATCGAGCTGCAAAAGTTGGTTAAGGGTTAACTCAACGCCCGCGCTTATCAGCTGCCCGACTAACATTTAAAACTTAAACCCGCGGTGCAGAGCAACAATACCGCCTGTTAGGTTGTGATAGGTCACTTGCTCAAAACCGGCTTCTTGCATCATGTCTTTCAGCACATCTTGCTCTGGATGCATGCGAATCGATTCTGCTAAGTATTTGTAGCTGTCACCGTCTTTGGCAACCAGCTCGCCAATTTTAGGCAGTAAATGGAATGAATAGGCATCATAAACCTTATTCAATACTTCGCTGGTAGGTTTTGAAAACTCCAACACCAATAACCGCCCGCCGGGTTTCAAAACGCGGTACATAGACGCTAAGGCCTTGTCTTTGTCGGTCACGTTGCGCAGACCAAAGGCAATAGTAATGATATCGAAACTGTTATCAGGAAAGGGCAGGGCTTCGGCGTTAGCCTGTACGTATTTCACATTACTGACAATGCCTTTGTCGCGCAGCTTGTCACGGCCTACTCGTAGCATGGCATCATTGATATCGGCTAACACCACTTCACCGCTGTCGCCTACAATACGTGAAAACTTAGCGGTTAAGTCACCTGTGCCACCGGCTAAATCGAGTACTTTGTGGCCGGCTCTTGCACCGCTGCAGTCTATGGTAAAGCGTTTCCATAAGCGGTGAATACCCATAGACATGACGTCGTTCATGATGTCGTATTTCGCGGCGACCGATTGAAAAACCTCAGCAACCATAGAGGCTTTGGCATTCTTATCGACTTGTTGAAAACCAAAGTGGGTTTTTTCTGATGATTCTGGGGCTTGCTCGTGGCTGGTATCTGAAGCCCCGTGTTGCTCGCTAACGCTCATGTCAATTCCTTAATAAACTCATGACGCTAGTGTATCGAAATTCACAGTGCCAATCTAAAAAAATTACAGCGTTATACGTCTAAACTGGCGCAAAAGATTATTCACCGGCACATGCGTTATTGCCTTGCGCTAATACACTAGCAGATCAGGCTGCTAAATTGTCTCCTACGCTGATAGCAATAAGCGTACTGAGGGCCTGCATAGAGCGGCCACTTTGCGCCTGTAACTGATTAAACGCTGCTTGGATTGCACTTAGGCTACGCTTGGATGTCACTCCACCTGAAATAATATCCCGTTGGCTAAAGTAACTCGTGACATCGCGAGTCAGCAAAAAAGTATCCTTGCCTAATGCACGCAGCGCGTAAGGGCCTGTGTTGCCACCTAAGCGAGCGCCATGCTTCTTCAAATAGACCCACAGACCAGTGATATCAGCCACAGGCCAGTTAGCGACAAACTGCGCAAAACTGTCGTGATCACGGCGAACAGAGTCGATCATGATGGCGTTGTCGCGAATGGTTTGCACTTTTTTATAGTTGCGAATAATGGCTGGATCTTGAGCGCGCTTTTCAAGCATTTCATCCGGCATAAGCAGTACTTTGTCGATATTAAATTCGAAAAACAAACGTTCGAACTCAGGCCACTTATTGCGTACCACTCGCCATACAAAACCTGATTGAAAGACCTTTTTGCTAAATTCAGCTAAGAAACGATCATCACCCAATTGGGCGATGTCTTTATCGGCAAGGGGGTCACTAAGTAAACTTTCAACGGCGCCAGGGCCGCCTTTTCGTTCGCTGGCACGTTGGTAAATGGCCTGATAATGTTCCAAATTGGCTAAAACGTTGTCGCTCACCCTGACTCCTAACATTAAAAATCTACTTGTTTACCCTTCAATACCGCTGTGGCGCAATAATGCATCAACTTTCGGCTCACGGCCTCTAAACGCAACAAACAATTCCATGGGCTCTTTACTACCACCCTTTTCAAGAATGTTGTTCAAGAAATCTTGACCTACCTGCTGGTTAAATATGCCTTCCTCTTCAAATCGACTAAATGCGTCTGATGACAACACCTCAGCCCATTTATAGCTGTAATAACCTGCTGCATAACCACCAGCAAAAATATGCCCAAAACTATTCTGGAAGCGGTTAAACTCAGGTGGAATAACCACAGCTACTTTGCTACGTACGTCATCTAACAAGCCTTGCACTGAGGTTTTCTGCTCACTGTTATATTGCTCGTGTAAGCTGAAATCAAATAAGCTAAATTCCAATTGACGCACCATCTGCATGGCTGACTGGAAGTTACGTGCCGCTAGCATTTTATCCAACAAGTCTTGGGGGAGTGGCTCGCCCGTTTCATAGTGGCTTGAGATAAACGCCAATGCTTCAGGCTGCCAGCACCAGTTTTCTAAAAACTGGCTGGGTAACTCAACCGCATCCCATGCCACACCGTTGATGCCTGATACGCCAGCAACGTCGATTTGGGTCAACATGTGATGAATGCCGTGGCCAAACTCATGGAATAAGGTAATCACTTCATCGTGAGTGAATAACGCAGGCTTGTTGCCTACTGGGCCACTGAAGTTACACGTTAAATAAGCCACCGGCAGTTGCATTGTGCCATCAGGTTTGGCGCGACGCGTTTGGCACTCGTCCATCCAGGCTCCGCCACGTTTGTGTTCGCGAGCGTACAGGTCTAAGTAAAAGCTGCCGCGTAAATCACCTTTTGCGTCTTTGATATCAAAGAAGCGCACATCTTCGTGCCAAGTGTCTACACCATCACGTTCGCTAATTTGTAGACCGTATAAACGTGATACCACTTCAAATAAGCCATCCACTGCTTTATGGGCAGGGAAATACGGACGCAGGGCTTCATCTGAAATGGCGTATTTTTGCTCTTTGAGTTTTTCGCTGTAATAAGCCAAATCCCACGCTTGTAGCTCAGGCTTGTCATATTGGGTTTTGGCGAATTCTGCCAGTTCGGTTAAGTCTTGTTGGGCTTGTGGTCGTGAGCGCTGCGCTAAGTCTTGCAAAAAGCCTTTTACCTGACTGGTCGATTCTGCCATTTTCGTGGCCAAAGAGCGTTCTGCGTAATTGGAGAAATCTAATAAGTTGGCGAGCTCTTGGCGCAATGCCATGGTTTCATCGATGAGTGGGCCGTTATCCCATTGGCCTGCATTTGGCCCTTGGTCAGACGCGCGTGTCGTAAATGCGCGGTACATTTCTTCGCGCAATAGGTGGTTATCGGCATGCATCATCACAGGTAAATAGCTAGGGATATCAAGGGTGAACAACCAGCCATCCAACTCTTTGCTTTCAGCAAGTTGTTTGGCAGCGGACAAGGCGGACTCGGGTAAACCGGCCAACTCAGTTTCATCGGTGATGTGTTTTTGCCAGCCTAGCGTAGCGTCCATCACGTTGTTGCTAAACGTTGAGGATAAATCTGACAAGCGGCTTTTTATCTCGCCGTAACGCTGTTTTTTCTCGTCATCTAAGCCGACGCCCGATAACTCGAAATCACGCACTGTGTTCTCAATGACTTTACGTTTTGCCTCATCCAGTTCAGCGAACTCCGCACTATTTTGAATATGCAGGTAGGCTTGGTATAAGCCCTTATGCTGACCAACCCAAGTGCCATATTCAGATAACAAGGGTAAGCAAGCGTCGTGCGCTTCACGCAGTTCGTCCTTGCTGACCACTGAATTCATGTGTGAAACCGGTGACCACATGCGACCAAGTTCATCGTCTTTGTCTTCTAATTTAGCGGCGAAGTTGTCCCATGTGTAAGTTGGCTGGGCAAGCAAGGTTTCTATGGTTTGTTTAGCATCTTCAATCGCTTGCTTAACAGCGGGCTGAATTTGCTCGGGACTAATTTCTGAAAAACGTGGTAATCCAGACAAATCTTGCAACGGGCTTAGGGACATAATGAACTCTCAAGTAGAGGGAATAATGACTAGTAAGTAAGGCAGTTCATACGCGAATTCAAGTGTTTGTATGGATCTAGGCTAAAATCAATGCGTTTATAGGCGATTTGAGCAGCTGTAGTTTTGTTGCAAGTTATTCTCTGCTTGATAGGTCTATAATGCTCAGGTTTATTATTTTCGATTAACCCGATTAAAAAATTCATTTGTCTTTAATCAGACGAACCTTATATCGTGTAGTCACAGCTAGTTAATTTAGGATGAGTAGAAATGGCAGATTTTGATTATATATGTATCGGCGGCGGCAGTGGCGGTATTGCTTCAGCAAACCGAGCATCCAAGCACGGCAAAAAAGTAGCGTTAATTGAAGCACGCCATATTGGTGGCACGTGCGTTAACGTAGGTTGTGTGCCTAAAAAAGCCATGTGGTTTGGTGCTCAGGTCGCTGAAGCCATTAATCATTATGCCGCCGATTACGGTTTCGACGTGACGGTGAATAAATTCGACTGGAAAAAACTAGTAGACAGTCGCGAAGCATATATCAAACGTATCCATGCCTCTTACGATCGCGTGTTGGGCAACAATGACATCACGGTGATCAATGGTTTTGCTCGTTTCGTGGATAAAAATACCGTAGAAGTTGACGGCAAGCATTACACCGCTGACCACATCCTTATTGCCACTGGTGGTCGCCCTGTTACACCAAGCATTCCTGGTGCAGAGCTAGGCATCGATTCAGATGGTTTCTTTGAATTAACGGAACAACCTAAACGCGTTGTGGTAGTAGGTGCCGGTTATATCGCCGTTGAGCTAGCAGGTGTATTACATTCTCTTGGTAGCGAAACCCACCTAGTTGTGCGCAAGCATGCGCCACTTCGTTCATTTGATACCATGTTAAGTGAAACCTTGGTTGAGATAATGGCTCAAGACGGCCCAACGCTACATACTCATCGTATACCAGAGAAACTTGAAAAGAACGAAGATGGCAGCTTAACGCTAACTTTCGAGTGCGGTGAGAAAATCGAAGCGGATAGCGTCATTTGGGCTATTGGTCGTGCACCAGCAAACGATAACATGGGGTTAGACAAAGCCGGAGTGACGGTGAATCAACGTGGTTATATCGCAGTGGATAAATACCAGAACACCAGTGTTGATGGTATTTATGCGGTGGGCGATAACATAGGTAAAGTAGAACTTACACCTGTGGCGGTTAAAGCGGGTCGTTTACTTTCGGAGCGTTTGTTTAATGGCCAGAAAGACGCACACATGGATTACACTCTGATCCCAACCGTTGTCTTCAGTCACCCAGCTATCGGTACAATGGGCTTAACTGAACTTGAAGCGGAAGCCGAGTTTGGCAAAGATAATGTCAAAGTGTATAACTCGAGCTTTGCGGCCATGTACACGGCGGTGACCAGCCACAGACAAATGACGCGCATGAAGCTGATTTGTGTGGGTGAAGAGCAAAAAGTCGTTGGCTTACATGGTATTGGCTACGGTATGGATGAAATACTGCAAGGCTTTGGGGTGGCGATGAAAATGGGCGCAACTAAAGCGGACTTTGATGCCTGTGTGGCCATTCATCCTACTAGCGCTGAAGAGTTTGTTACGCTTAACTAGTCACGATTTTATCCGCTTGAGGTGTCGTTAAACACTTTTAAAAAGATAAACGAAAATTCTCTCTCAACGCCTCTGTTATTTTTGCTAACAGGGGCGTTTTTTATGAGCCGACTTTATAGCGCATAAAGCAGCTTGTGTCGCTCTAATAAAGGCGTGTTGAGCGAGTTCCATGAGTGTGAAATCTACGATTTAACAGCGGGCTTTCAGACGAAAAAATCATCTTAAAAATATTTTCAAATTGCACAAAAATTCCACTGTACACGGATTGAATTCGGCCTTACATTAGCGCGATTTTCTCTTACTGGCCATGGGCCTACCGGATACATTGTGAAATTTAGTAATAATCGCATTTCAGCCATTTACTTAGGTAATGAAGAGTCGATTTTAAGTTCTGAACAAGATTGGTTAAATGCAGAGCGCGGCGCGCGTTATCGCGACGCGGTGCATATTGCGTTACCTGGTGGTGAAGTGTGGTTATTTGACTACGGTATTGCCGTATTTTGGGGTGTGGATGAAGACGAACGGTTAGCGTTATTGCATCGGTTAAGTTTGGCTGAAGGTTTATTAACTGCCGCTAGCCAAGAGCATTTTCGCTTTGTGTTAGATGCACCTGAATCTCGTATCAGTCAGGATACCGTGAGTTTGGCCCAAGATGATCATTTGTCGCGTTTGGCGGTGAGCCATGCGTTAGCACAATCGTTAAAGCTAAACGAATATGAAAGTCAGGCACAACAAACAATCCAAGACCACGCGCATATTCCGCAAACGTTGGCTAAAACCGGTAAAATCAAATTATCGCGACGCAATATAGCGAAGATCCGCGGTACGTTGTTCAGTACCAAAAGCGATATTATTTTGCATTATGGTTTGCTTGATACCCCTGAATTTTTCTGGGAATACCCAGAGTATGAAAGCACCTACAATTTGGCCGCACGCTATTTAGAAATTCATCAACGGGTTGAGTTGCTGTCCAAAAAGTTAGCCACCATACATGAATTATTCGACATGCTTGCGGGTGAACAGAACCACCAACATTCATCGTTCTTAGAATGGATCATTATCATTCTAATTGCAGTGGAAATTGTGATGTTTGGCGCAAAGGAAATGCAGGTACTCTTAGGCCTATGAGCCAATAAGTGACTTATATTAGTGACGTAAGCCCGCTAAAGAGCGGGCTTTTTTATACGCTAATAACCAGAAGGGCTAACGGTTAGATTTACCCTTTTTTCTACGAGCTAGGTTTACGGTTCATCGTTAAGCAACAACTCTTGGGCTCTGTGCTGATAAAACTCAGGATTTAAGCCGATAAGCTGAGGGATCGTTGCCGATACAGCAATAGACGACAAGGTACCAAATACCACGCCAGCGAACAGCCCAATAGCAAAACCTTGTAGCGGCTGACCGCCGAATATCCAGATGGCGCCTATGGTAGCGAGTGTAGTACCGGAGGTAATTAGTGAGCGTGTTAAGGTCGATTTTACGGCTGTATCGACTATGTCACTCATGCTCATATTGGTTTTCGCGCGCATCACTTCACGTAACTTATCACCGATGACAATAGAGTCATTCAGCGAGTAACCAATGATGGCCAGCACGGCCGCCAATACCGTCAAATCAAACGGTAATCCCAGCCAGGCGAATAACCCTAAAACCACGAGTACATCATGCACTAACGCCATGAGCGAGCCACAGGCTAAGCGCCATTCAAAGCGCCATGTTAGATATATCATCATGGCAATTGCAGCGACGATCAAAGCCAATCCGCCATTATCAATCAGCTCAGAGCCTACTTGTGAGCCAATATAAACCGAGTCTTGTGGGCTGATGTCATAGCCCGATTGCGCCGCGAAGTTGTTAAGCCAGTCTTTGTCGATGACATGGTTGGCACCATCAGCTTGGCGAATCGTCCATTGGGTGTTTGCCCCACTACTGTTTAACTCAAAATCGCCAGTTAGATGCGTGGCAAGCTGGTCTTGCATTTGCTTTTTATTGATACTTTGCGAGGTAGTGAACTCAGTCATGTAGCCACCCGTGAAATCTAGCCCGAGGTTCAGCCCTTTAAAGCCTAAGCCGATAGCCGAAAGCAGCATCAATGAGATGGCGAGATAAAAACCAGCCAAACGTACCTTACTGAACATGGCCATGGGTGAATGGACTCCCGTAGATTGGCTGATTGTGTTTGTCGCTTCTTGCGTACTGGTTTCATTTTTCAATGTGTTTGCGCTCATGATCTTAGCTCCTTTTGTTTGATGGCTATTTGCGGTTTAACCAATGACGTCAATACATGAGCAACGAATACGCCGGTAAACATACTGGTTAAAATGCCCAAACTTAAGGTCATCGCAAATCCTTTGACTGGCCCATAACCGATACTCAACAGTATGAGGGCGGTGATCATGGTGGTGACGTTGGCGTCTAAAATAGTGGCGAAGGCTTCTTTGTAGCCCGTTTCAATCGCCAAAAAGTTACTCCGCCCGCGTTTTCGCTCTTCTTTTATACGCTCAAAGATCAACACGTTAGTATCGACCGCCATGCCCACGGTGAGCACCAAACCAGCGATGCCGGGTAGGGTCAGTACAACATTGGGCAATAGCGCCATTAAGCCTAATAAACATACTAAGTTAAGAATCAAGCTGGTATTGGCGATAAGCCCTAATTTGCGGTACCACAAGCCCATAAAGACCAACGTAAAACCCAAGCCTATAGCGAGTGCCATGATGCCATTACCGACGTTTTCTTGTCCTAACGACGCTTGAATGGTGCGTTGCTGCACTATGGTGATAGGTGCATCTAGTGAGCCTGCACGCAATAATAAAGCGAGATCGGAAGCCGCTTGTGGGCTATCTAAATTGGTGATGCTAAAGCGGTTGCCTAACTGACTTTGAATGGTTGCTACACTAATGACCTTGCTGCTTTTGACCATCTCATCTGCGCTGTTTTTATGGTATTCAGAGAATATTGTGACCATAGGATTGCCAATATTGTCTTTAGAGAAGTCAGACATCTTCTTACCACCGATGCCGTCAAGCGCTAGGTTTACTAGTGCAATACCCATCTCATCACGCCCTGAGGTCGCATTTTCGATATTTGAGCCAGTGAAAATGGGTTTAGGTGCCAAGCGCAGACGACGACCATTTTCATCAGTAAAGGTTTTGGCTCCCACTGTGCCGCTTTGGGCCATTTCGTAGAAATCCAGCGATGCGGTGGCACCGATAATACGCTTGGCTTGCTCTGGATCTTTCACCCCTGGTAACTCAATACGTATTCTGTTTTGACCTTGGCGCTGGGTAACGGCTTCTGTGATGCCAAGCTCTTCAATACGCCCGCGCAGGGTGGTCAGAGCTTGGGCCATAATTTCATGATGAAAGGTAGTGACACTTTGATCTGAAAATACCAGCGCGGCATCGCGATCGCCGCTTGCGGTATAGGTTATGCCGGGTAGTTGCTGTTGTAACTCATTGACCACCTTTTTGACTTGGCTTGCTTGGTGAGTGAGAAAGTGAAGGTTAATCTTCTCTTGTGAGTCGGCTAGCTTCACGCTCATACCACGCAAACCTTTATCATGGATAAGCTGCAGCGCTTCGTCCTTTGCGTTGCCTAAACGTTCTTGGTCGGCTTTATGAGTATCGACCTCAAGCACAAATAACACGCCGCCGCTTAAATCTAAGCCAAGCTTGATGGGGGACATTCCCATGCCTTGTAACCATTTTGGTGCGGCTGACTGGCTGCCTAAGCGTACTTGAAAGTCGTCGCCTAAGGTCGTTTTAAGTTGGCTTTGCGCTACGAGTAAAGCTTCGTCGTCTCCGTCAATAACGATTTTACTACTCGATTCACTATTGATGATTTGCTCTACGTTGATGTTCTGCTGTTGTACTGCCTTGCGTAACGTTTGCGTATTGGGCAATGACTGTGTTGGGTTAACTGCACTGACGAGTAAGGCATTGTGATTGCCATAAAACGTCGGAATGGCATTTAAGCCTAAAATGATAACGGTGACGATAATCACCAAAATTTGCCAAGTGTACTTGGGCTTTGCTGTTGTTTTTCGCATGTTCGTTCTCTTAATTACCCAGTAGGCTTGGCTGTGTGATGTTGCAGCGCAAACCCGCTAGGAGGCGTTAGCGTTTTGACACGCGAACGCAAAAATCTATTGCTTAAGCACTCACCGGCACTTAAACAGCATAAGAAAGTGACGCCCGTAAAAGGGCGAGAGAACGATTTAACTAAGGTAGGTAATGGCGGCAGTATACTGAGCGTTACTGTCTTTCCAGCCTGCAAGGCGACTGTGGCTATTTGACATATCAGCGCGCAAATACCACGGAACGGAAATGTGTGTGCTTAATGGCGCTAAAAAGTGTTTTAGGCCTAAAATTTCAGGTAAAAATTCGTATACCAATACAAAACTTGGCTCGTTTTGAAACACCGACCCAAATGCGCTCGCAGCTTGACGCTCAAAAGGCGGTAAGCTGACATTGTGATTAAATCTAACTTGAAATGTCGGTTTCTTGCTCCCTGACAAACGATCTTCATCGGTATTGTCAGGCCGTTGGGGGGATTTTGACCGTTTGGAAAACGATACGTCAGCTAATAGTGCCTGACCTAAGGTTGAGCTGTGCTGTAGCGCACTATCGTTTACCACAGAGTCACTGTCAGACATTGCCTGTGAATATACAACATCACTTACTAAATTTAGTGGAGAACTGATATTTGCTGTGGCGCAGGCAGGGCTTGCTATTGCTGCAAAAAGAGCAATACCTATGCTGAATATAAACGCGCGCCAAGCCAACATAAAATTAAACATTTTCCATAAACAAAAGTCACGCCATGATAATGGTGAGTAGCATAAAGACAAGTAATAAAGTGTGACAAAATACGTTGATCTGCGGCGAACTTGCGCGAGCAATAAAAAAGGAGCCTAGGCTCCTTTTTACTTATCTACTTGTTAGCTTACTTAGCCATTAGCATGTAAGTCGTCTCATCGAACGCAACTTGGCTCAGGGTTACTTAATAAATAACATCTCTTGATACTTAGGCAGCGGCCATAAGTCATCAGCTACCATGCCTTCAAGTGTATCTGCGTGTTCACGTACTTTTAGCAATAATGGGCACAAGGTTTTCGCGCTAAACGACATGTGTTCTTCCGTGCTCGCAAAATTATGCTCTGCTAGTGCTACTTTCAGCTCTTTTACCGCGCTCATCATGCCATTGGCCTGTTCTACCGCTTCGTTTAAGTCGGTGTTTTCTAGACTTAAACTTAGGCCTGATAAGGTTTGGCTGACATCCGCTAAGTGGGTTAGGTGCTGAGTCACTGCAGGGTATATTTGCGTGGTGGCCATATCAATAACGAGTTTTGCTTCTACCTCAAGAGATAAAATATATTGCTCAGCGTACACTTCAAAGCGGCTAAATAACTCGTCCTGTGACAACACGCCTGTGTTAACAAATAAATCGATCACTTCTGGCGCTTTAAATTCAGGTAGGGCATCGGCACTGGTGGGTAGGTTTTTGAGGCAGCGAACTTCTACCGCTTCTTTATGCCATTCTTCACTGTAGCCGTCACCACCGAAAACCACATTACCGTGCATTTCCATTAGTTCTTTTAGCACCACAATAACCGCCGCAGTTTTATCTGTTCCGTTGGCAAGTGCAGCCTCAAGCCTTTCAGCTATCCAATCTAATGAATCGGCTAGCATGGTATTCATAGCGACCAGTGGCCCAGAAACTGACTGAGACGAGCCTACCGCGCGGAATTCAAAGCGGTTTCCGGTAAAGGCGAAAGGAGAGGTACGGTTACGGTCCCCGGGGTCACGTTCAAACTTTAATATTTGCGACAAGCCTAGGTCCATCAAACCGCCTTTGGCTTTTTCAAGTAATTTACCGGCTTTGATGTCGTTGAATACGCTTTCTAATTGGTCGCCTAAATACACAGAAAGTATGGCTGGTGGTGCTTCGTTTGCACCTAAGCGATGGTCATTTGATGCCGAAGCAATAACCGCACGCAATAAACCGCCGTGTTTGTGCACACCGCGAATAACCGCGCCACAGAACAGCAAGAAGTTTAGGTTATCGTGTGGTGTGCTACCTGGGTCTAGCAAGTTGCCTTGGGTGGCGTTGCCTACTGACCAGTTTACGTGCTTACCAGAGCCATTGACGCCAGCGAAAGGCTTTTCATGTAACAGGCACAAGAAACCGTGCTCTTTAGCCGTGCTTTTCATCAATGTCATCATTAATTGTTGGTGATCAGCGGCCACGTTCGAGGATTCAAAGTAAGGCGCTATTTCAAATTGCCCGGGCGCCACTTCGTTATGGTGAGTTTTAGCCGGTATACCTAAACGGTAAAGCTTGTCCTCAAAGGCTTGCATAAACACCTGAACACGGGCTGGAATAGCACCAAAGTAATGATCATCGAACTGCTGGCCTTTCGCAGGAGCTGCACCAAATAAACTGCGACCTGCAAGTAACAAATCTGGACGCAAGTTGGCAAAATGCTCATCCACAAGAAAGTATTCTTGCTCTGCACCACAGCTAGCGTTCAACGGCGCAATTGTTTCTTCGCCCATAAGGCTAAGTACTTTGCGGGCTGCTTTATCCATGGCGGCATTTGAGCGCAACAATGGGATCTTTTTATCCAGTGCTTCCCCAGTCCACGAAATAAATACGCTAGGGATCATCAACGTCGCGCCATTAGCAGTATGCATAATGTAAGCGGGGCTGGTGGGATCCCACGCGGTATAGCCACGTGCCGCGTTGGTCATACGTAAACTACCATTAGGGAAAGATGAACCGTCAGGCTCCCCCTTAATCAACAGGCTGCCCGTAAACTCAGTTATGGCAGCACCTTCTGGATTAGTAATGATGAAGCCATCATGCTTTTCGGCCGTGATGTTGGTCATAGGGTAGAAGACATGCGAAAAGAACTTTGCCCCTTTGCTGATAGCCCATACTTTCATCGCTGAGGCAACTACATCCGCGGTAGCTGGATCGAGCGGCGCGCCAGTCGTGACGGTATTTTTAATCGCTTTAAATGCATTTTTCGACAGGGCTTCTTCCATTTTTGCTAGACCAAATACATCTGTCGCCCAAATATCTGTTAGCGGCTTAGTACCGGTGCACTCTTTTGGTGCTCTGTTAGTGATTTGCGTAATAGCGTTAAGGCGTGAAGCATGACCCGACATAGGTATTCCTTGTTGATAAGTAATGGGTTGTGAGCGCAGCGGCGGTGAGACCAGTATTATGCGTCTTCTGGATATAACTTGTGCTATACAATAACTGCGCCAAAAACTGCTGTTTTAACGAGCAAATTTGAAAATATCCAACATGTTAACGGAACTGCCTGTTTAGCAAGCAATTGAGCCTATCTAAAGCCTTTACCAGCGCACAGAAGGCAGGGCTTAGCGAGCAGGGCGAAGGGCAACTAAGTGTCATATCATCTTGGAATTCGCACTAAATTGGTGCTAAAAAAGAGGGCTTATCAATCTTTGCTTCATGGTGGTGCGAAAAGAGAGAGTAAGAGGTAAAGCAGAACATGTGAAATGTGACAGTAAGGGACGCAATGCATCACTCACTAAGTGAAGAGCGAACATATCTTATACGCTCGACCCGCAGAATATAGCAGGGTCGCTCTCGTTAATGCATTCACTAACCCTTTGCCGATGAAGCTGCTTTGCCATCAGCAGGTCTGGCTTGTAAATATTGCTGGGTGATTTTCTCAGCTGAACGACCCGCAACATAACCACCTAAGCCTATTTGTAACAATGTCCAAGCCTCATCAGCCAAGGGGTTGGGTAACCAACCGAAACTGTCTAGTACCACTAGAGCTAAAAACGTGAGCATGGTGATAGGACGCCAGTTGCGCTGGATCCAAGATTGCCCAGTAGACTCCGCAGTGATGATTGCGGTCTTGCTTTGTAGTAATTGATTTTCATAGTCTATGACCTTGGCTAACAGTTCGTTTTCAACGGCTTTAATTTGGCTTTGTAACTGCAAGCGTTCTTCATCACTGGTATGTAGATCGTCAACTAGTTTTACGGCAGGTTCAAACAAATTACTGATAAATGAAAATACGTTCATGTTCTTGCTCCTCGGGTGTGTCCGTGGGGTGATTTGTGGTGCTTGAGTTATGCATTCGGGTGTAATTTTATAAATGCGTAGTTGTGGTTTTTTATCAGCCGGCCGTATAAGGCTTTTTGACCGCTCCCGTTGTATAAGGCTGCAAAGTTCTCGAAAGCATGGTCGCGTAAATGCTGATGCATAATGTGGTCAAAAAACTCAAATAAGCCGTGTATGTGCGCGGGTATGCCTTGGCAAAAGGCGTCGAACATCTCGACCACAGATTGATAACCTATGCGTTCATAATGGAAGCCCATTATTTGCGGTGCACCCATACTGATCGATAACATGGCGGCATTTTCATCTAAACTGCGTGCAAACTCGAATACCTGCCACTCTTTTGATTGCACACCATGAAAGTTCTGCCATGGATCACTCGGATTTGCTCGCCATTGATGCTTAGTCCAGACTTTTTTCGGATCATAAGAAAAGTGCTGACGATACTGCTGAGGGTGGTGCTTGCCCCAATATTTCCAAAATTTATGATTCTCAAACCGAATAATCAAACGGTCACTGTTGTTTTGCTCAAAACCTTTACCTCGGCTTTCTACGCACAAAACAGCGACCGCGCAGGCCACATCAATATCCTTTTCAGCACAGAGCGTTGTTAGCAGCGCACCCCAGCGATTCCAGGTAGCAGCCACAGCACGTTGCTCTTTGCTACCAGCCACCGTGAGAATAAGATTTGGGGTTAATTGTTCTGCCGGCTCTAGGGCTGTAGCAGCAGTAGGAAGCTCATTATCGAGTAATTCGTCATGTGGATCCTGGTGATCATTCTGTTTTGCAGGCGTGCCATCATCAGCTACCGGCGCGACTTGCAAATAGGTGCTGGCCACATACCCGCGATTGCCATTAAAGCGTATTTGCGACCAAGTTTGCTGATCTCCTTCCACCCAAACGAGGCTATTAGCAGCGAGTTGACCAAAAATGCTAGCTTGATGATGCGGAGCACTGCGCACGTTCAATGCACTGGCAGTGACACTCGCGTAATAGCCGTTATCGGCGTACACCAAATCGACGTGTTTTGCGAACGTGTAGGCTTGGTGCCCATTAAACTCAACTTCTAACCAATCGCCCACCACCGCTAAGGTTTTAATTGAAGCCCCAAGGGCAACGCTAGCTAGTACGGTTGCGCCTGCATGAGGTTCTTGGCGAATGTTTAGCAGTTGTGTATTTACTGTGCCCGTTAGGCGGGTTAAGTCGCGTACGGCTTGCAGATAGTGACCTGATACAAAGCCGAATGTGCCACCGAAACGAAATTGCACCCAACCATGCTGCATCGGGGTGGTTACCATCACCATACCCCGCGTAAGCTGTCCGACGATGGCGCTGGTGGTTGACGGCAAACTTCGCACGTTAAGTACGTCGGCGCTGACAGCATCTAGCATAGGGTGCTCTCCCATGTCAGCATTGTTGAATGTGGTAAGTCGGATGGTGAAGTGAATATTCTGCGCTTAAAAGGGAACATGACGGTGCCTCCTGCATATCAATGACCTTCAATTAAATTGATAGCAGGTTTAGCCAGTTAAGCCAGTTTTTGTACAAAAAACATACAGAGTGTTTCTGTAGCATTTTTACGCTGTGCGCCCGATGACTAAATGGCAATACCTTTAAGACGCTGCTCTTTTATTAAGCTGTGCCCTCATTGAGCAATGCCTTTAACGAGCCGCGCCTTTAATGACTAACGGTGATAATAGAGGGTTGGTGACTTTTCGCTCCGGGGAAATCAGATACAAATGTTCCGTGATCATATCAGTGCGACCAATCACCCGTACCTTGTATTGTTTTTCTATATGATGCTCTACGGAAGTTGGTGCACAAAATACCCCGTAGCCGCGTTGAGCAAATAGTTTCATTAGTGCGCAGTCGTCAAATTCAGCTGCAATCTGTGGATTGATATTGTGTTTGGCAAACCAAGCAAGTATCGATAGCTTTTGGGCTGATTTATCGCCGGGTAATAAGAAGGGTTGGTTATCTAGACACTGTGGGAAGTCAACGAACTTCTCTGCTAGGTCCTGAGCAACAAAAAAGCTTAATCCACTGCGAGCAAGCAAGTGATTATAAGCTTTAACATTGCTGGTATTGAGTAATGGTTGGTCAGATAAAATACCATCAATTTTACTCAGTGCCAGCTCTGCGGTAAGGCTATTTAGATCCCCTTCTTTACATACCAGGCGCACATTCGGATGGACTGTTAAGCTGCGTTGAAACATTTCGAATGCAAGAATTTTAGGCAACACATCGGTCACCCCTATGGACAACACGTGTTGTTGGTTTTGCTGTTGGTGTCTCACTGAAAGCAGTAACTCGTTACCCATACTAAAAATGTTTTTAGCAAAATTGTAGGTGAGTTGACCTTGGCTATTGAGCTGTAAGCGTTTACCCACTCTGTCAAACAAGTCAAAACCGAAGTATGCCTCAAGGGTACGAATTTGTTCGCTGATGGTTTGTGGTGTGAGGTGCAGAACGCTGGCTGCTTTTATGATGCTGCCTTCGGTCGCCGTGACGTAAAAGTAATATAAGTGCTGGTAATTTAACTGATTCACGTTCTGAACTCACTTAATTGTTATCAGGAAAAACCTGATCGAAACGAAGATGAAAACGACTATAACTAACAGAGGCCTCTGCGTATATTAATTAAGATTATCTTCGTTTGAGGGGTGGAATTATGCAGTCTTATCTCGGCAAATTAATTCAACATGAAGCAGCCGGTGGCGTATTACTGGTGATAGCTGCAGCCATTGCCATGGTCCTTGCCAACTCACCTGCATATGATTTTTACAACGGGCTGCTGGAAATTCCGGTCAGTATTCGTTTTGGAGCCTTCGAAATCGCCAAGCCGCTGTTGCTATGGGTTAACGACGGTTTAATGGCGATATTCTTTTTTTTAGTCGGCCTAGAAGTAAAACGCGAAGTGCTCGGCGGGCAGTTATCATCTGTTTCACAAATAACTTTGCCTGCTGTTGCCGCAATAGCGGGAATTGTATTTCCTGCACTCATTTACGTTTGGTTCAACATTGACGATCCAGTCGCTGTAAACGGTTGGGCTATTCCATCTGCTACTGACATTGCGTTTGCTGTTGGTGTATTCACCATCTTTGGCAAGTTTCTGCCTTTGAGCTTAAAGCTGTTTTTACTTAGCGTCGCGATATTCGATGACATCGGGGCAATTGTTATTATTGCTTTGTTTTACTCACAAGATCTTTCAACCACATCGTTAATCGTGGCGTGCGCAGGCTTTGTAGCGCTATTTTTACTCAACAGATTTAACGTACGTCGCCAAGCTGCATATGTCTTGATAGGCGTAGTGGTGTGGGCTGCAGTGCTTAAATCTGGCGTTCATGCAACATTAGCCGGTTTCGCGCTGGCGTGGTTTATCCCTCTTAAACTTAAGAATGAAGATGGGCACCCGATGCTGCCGCACCTAGAGCATAAATTGCATCCGTGGGTAGGCTTTGTGGTGCTGCCTATTTTTGCCTTTGCAAACGCTGGGGTATCGCTATTTGGTGCAAGCATATCTGATTTGCTAAACCCCATTACCTTAGGCATTGCGGTGGGGCTATTTGTCGGTAAGCAACTAGGGATATTTGGTGTGTGCTGGATAACGGTTAAGACAGGATTAGCCAAATTACCTGATGGGTCCACTTGGGTGCAGTTATATGGCGTGAGTTTGCTGTGCGGTATTGGTTTTACCATGAGTTTGTTTATCGGCAGCTTAGCGTTTGAAGAGCAAGGTTTGGCTTATCAAACGAGTGTGAAAGCAGGGGTATTGCTAGGGTCGTTAGTCTCAGCTGTGCTGGGCGCTGTGTTGTTGGCCAGAAGTAATGCGAAATCAAAAGAGCGTGCTGAGCGAGAAGCTGCCAGAGACGCTTAATGACAGTGACCGGTAAGGTTATTTAAAGATTGCCAAATTAGGTCATTTAATAAGGTCGCTCAATAAGGTCACTCAATACAGTACCTAGGCAGTGCGATAATTAGGAGAACGTTATGTGTAAATTTGCGATATCTAACATATTCAGCATACGCGTATACAGTGCCGTATTCTTAACTTTGGCTTGTATGCTCATCCCTCATTCGCTTTTGGCTTCGACCGATAATACTAAGCTAGGCGTCTGGCAAAACTGCCAGAATCTGAAGCATCAGTCAGACCAGCGCGAGTCTGAATTATCTCAAGTCGTTGACTCAACCTGTTATCAATTCATTAAGGGGTTTCTGCATGGTGCTGTACTGACAGACGCCCAAATTATGCGTGGCCTAGAGCGCGGAAACGATATGAATAGTTTTTCTAAGCGAGCGATTCGCACGAGACTGGGCAGCTCACGGGCTACTGATGCTGATACCTATTTAGCTGAATTTTGTTTGCCCAACGCAGATGTGGATCCTGAGGTAGTGATGGCTATAGTGGGGGCCTTACCCAACAAAATCGATGCGAGGAAAAGTGTCGCTGAGGAGATTTACCAAGCAATCAAAACGACCTATCCCTGCCAGCAACGTTAATTGCTGGCTGTAAGCTTATAGGTCGGCGGGTAGAGGGAGTTTAGCGGGCTGTGAACTTATTACATTCAGTTTGCAGCTTTTCCCTTTTTCGTTGGTTATTTGCGACAGGATACTTTTTCATCTTTACCTGTCTTCAATCTAATCATTTGATAAGTAACAATTAATTCTCTATTTTTAAAATTTTTTAGCGATGGCATAAGACTTGTAATGTGCTAGTTCAGTTTCACAAAGTGAGAGGTAAGTGCCACGTAACGCTTAACTCACTGCAAAATTACAAAGAGAACTTAATGACTAAAATTATCACACTAGTAACCGCCCTATTTTTGACCATATCGTTAGGAACCGCCTCAGCAGGTGTTTACAGCTCAAGCGATGTACTTAATCAAGCCCATTATCAATTCAATAAGCAGCAAGTGTTATCCATGGTTGATAGCAGCGAAGTACAAGCTCAACTCGAGGCGCTAGGTGTAAGCACAGCTGACGCAAAGAGTCGTATCAACCATATGACACAAAATGAATTAAACGCATTGAACGAGCAAATGAACAATATGCCAGCTGGTGGCATTGTAGGGGCTATTGTGACCGTTCTTGCCGTGGTTGCTTTACTCGATTTACTCGGCGTAACAGATGTGTACCCGTTTATTCGCCCCATCAACAGCTAGAGCTTATTTAACTCGAGATATACCTATATGTTTCATAACGTTAAGGTTGGCATTATTGTCAGCCTTTTATGTATGTTGTGTGCTTGTCAAAACGCACCGCAAACAGAAAAGCTGTTTGCTGAGAAAAATGACTTTGCAGCGACGCATCTCATCGAAAATGTACCTTTTTACCCTCAACAAGCATTCTATTGCGGCCCAACGACATTGGCTGAGGTGTTCAATTATTACGGTGATGAAAGCACTCCCGATGAGATAGCGCCGAACCTATTTGTTCCTGAATTAGAAGGCAGCTTGCAGCTTGAAATGGTCTCGGCGAGTCGTCAAAAAGGCTTACTTGCTTATGCTGAAAAAGGTAATTTACAGACCCTATTGGGTTTAATTCGTGATGATGTGCCTGTAGTGGTGCTGCAAAACGTTTCTGTAGCACTGTTGCCTATGTGGCATTATGCATTAGTGATTGGTTACGACTTGAACACCAAAGAAGTGATTTTACATACAGGTGAAACTGAAAATCACCGACTGAATTTCACCACATTTGAGCGCACGTGGGCGCGCGCTGATTACTGGCTGTTAGCCGCTGTCCCGCCAGATAAAATGAGCTATCAATTTAGCTCACTTAATTACACTCAAGCCGCGCAAGATTTGCTTGCTACAGGTCAGAAAAAAGCAGGGCGAGAGGCGCTGCAAACTGCCATTAAGACTTGGCCTGAGAATTGGTTGAACTACTTTCTACTCGCCAATGATTACCTTGCTGACAGCCCAAAAAAAGCGGTGAATTGGTTTCAGCAAGGTTACCAGTACAGCCATGCAAAGAGAGATAATGCTAACGTTGGAAATAACGCCGAAAACCACTTCGAGATTAGTGAAAACCTTCCTTATCTAAACAACTACGCGTACGCGCTGGCTTCGTTAGGGTGCGCCCCTCAAGCGAACATATTAATTAGTCGGGCTTTGGCCTATGAACCAAACAACGCCAACTTGCTTGATACCCAAAAACAGATCCCCGAGTTAATCCAAAAAGGGCAAAATCATAACGAAAGCGCGGCAACTCAATGCCCGCTAATCCGCTGACCGCAACTGGCGACAACAGTAGAGCGCGAAGCCAAAGGTCGATTGCCCAAGCAATCGACCTTTCTCGTTTGTAGCTTAGCAACTCGATACGTATCAAAGCATCTGTCGAAAATTAACAAGATATATATAGACGCTCCCCTGCCAAAATTAAGAAAATTATTAAGACACAAAATTATCAAGACACCCATAACAACTACGCGCTAGTTCATGTGCTCTTCTCTTTATTTTTAAAGGCGCATGAGGAAGAAAGCATAAATTTATTATCATGGGTGTCCATATAAAAAGAGGGGGTTGTAAGCGAAATGTTCGTCGAAATTAACGAGACACCCATAACAACTAAGAAATTATCAAGACACCCATAACAACTAAGTGCTAGTTCATGTGCTCTACACCTTATCTTAAAGGCGCATGAGGAAGAAAACATAAATTTATTATCATGGGTGTCCATGTAAAAAAGGGGGAGCGTAAGCGAAATAGTCGTCGGTTTGATGGGCGCAGCGATATTCAGGTGAGGCTAATAATTAGGCATAAAAAAAGCTGATGTTACTTGTGTTTTTAACCGTGATAAAACAGAGCATTCGTATGGTTATTACCCACTGGTAGTGACCGAATCAGTGGGAGAACATTATGTCGTTTGTTGAAGTACAAGGTAGTTGGGATCCAAAGTTTGAGCCAGTGGTTGCAGCCTTTAAAGCGAATTTTGATCCGCAAAGTGCTACGCCTGAGCAAGGTGCCGGATTTTCTTTGTTTCACCAAGGTACACCGGTGGTTGATATCTATGCAGGCAGCTATATCCAATCAGGTGCTTCAGCGCCTTGGCAGCAAGACACGTTAGTCAATGTTTTCTCTACGACCAAGGGTGTTGCCGCGTTATGTGTCGCGCATTTAGTCGAAAAAGGGCAGCTTCAGTACAGTGACCGTGTAGCTGAATATTGGCCTGAATTTGCAGCAAACGGTAAACAAGATATGACCGTAGCTCAGGTGTTATCACATCAAAGTGGTTTGAACGCCTTTGACCTGCCGATATCGGTTGGGGGCTTACTTGACTGGGATGATTGCTGCAAGCGACTTGCCGCCCAAACGCCATTTTTCCCGCCGGGGTCAAGAACCTGTTATCAGGCTGTCACCTTTGGTTTTTTAGTGGGGGAAATTGTTCGAAGAGTGTCAGGCGTTACGCTGGGGGAGTATCTTAATAAAGAGCTCTGTCAGCCAAATAATATCGACTTTCACATCGGCTTGCCTGAAAGCCAACACGCTAGAGTTGCGGATTTGCTGCCACCAACGCGTGCCCCTTATATGCCTAAGAACATGCCTGCTCATGCATTGAAGGGGATGACAAACCCATTATTGCGTGCCGATTTCATGCTTACCTCACAAGCGCGCCAAGCTGAGTTGCCTGCCATTAATGGTCATGGAACCGCTGCGTCAATTGCGAGGTTGTACGAACTTTACCGCCCTGAAAATGGTTTCCTTAGTTCATCTACGCTCGCCAAAACCACGGAGGTAAACAGCACAAGAACGGATGACTTACTTGGCTTGCCCGTGCACTGGGCCATGGGCTTAGTCGTCAATGCGTTAGCGAATACCTATGGCAAAGAACCGAGTACTTTTGGGCACAGTGGTTGGGGTGGGTCGTTTGGCTGTCATGATCCAGCCAACGGTTTATCTATCGGTTACGTGTGCAGTCAAATGAGCCCAGATTTAGTGGGTGATGCGCGCAGTCAGAGTTTGATTGAGCAAGCCTATGCGTGTTTAGGCTAAATTTATCTCTCAGAAATTGGACCTAAGGGCAACGCAAATAAAAAGGGCGAATACAGCACATTGAATTCGCCCTTTTGGTTTTCTGTCGTTAAATTCCGTTTTTAATGGAGTTGGCCTTATAAAATGAAGCGACTCAAGTCTTCGTTTTCCACCAGCATTTCTAGGTGATCGTTCACGTACTTGGCATCAACCGTTAGCTGCTCGCCGCTTTTTTCTGATGCATCAAATGAAATCTCTTCCATCAGACGCTCCATCACAGTGTGTAAACGACGTGCGCCAATATTCTCAGTACGTTCATTAACTTGCCATGCAGCTTGAGCAATGCGCTCAATACCATCTTGAGTGAAATCAACGTCTACGCCTTCTGTCTTGAGCAAAGCGATGTACTGCTCAGTCAACGAAGCATTTGGCTCGGTCAAAATGCGAATGAAATCTCCAGCGGTTAAGGCTTCTAATTCAACGCGAATGGGTAAGCGACCTTGTAGCTCAGGGATCAAGTCTGATGGCTTAGCCATTTGGAATGCACCCGAAGCAATAAACAAGATGTGGTCGGTTTTAACCATGCCGTGTTTAGTCGACACGGTTGAGCCTTCGACTAATGGTAACAAGTCACGCTGTACGCCTTCACGTGATACATCACCGCCACTGTTAGAGCCTTCGCGCTTACAGATTTTGTCTATCTCATCGATAAACACTATGCCGTTTTGCTCGAGTGATTCAATGGCGTTGGCTTTCAAGTCTTCTTGGTTGACTAGGCGCGCTGCCTCTTCTTCGATCAATAACTTGAAGGCTTCTTTGATCTTTAACTTTTTCTTTTTCTTTTGTGAGCCAGATAAGTTTTGGAACATGCCTTGAAGTTGATTGGTCATTTCTTCCATACCCGGAGGCGCCATAATCTCTACGCCGACTTGAGGCAAAGCAACATCGATTTCGATTTCCTTGTCGTCAAGTTGACCCTCGCGTAATTTTTTACGGAAGGTTTGGCGCGTCCCTTTATCTTCGTTCTGCTCTTTTTCGCCCCACTGATTTTCAGCTGGCGGTAATAACACGTCTAAAATACGCTCTTCAGCGGCTTCTTCAGCGCGGTATTTTACTTTTTTAGTTTCTTGCTCTTTGGCCATTTTCACGGCGATGTCAGCTAAATCACGAATGATCGTTTCAACTTCTTTGCCCACGTAACCCACTTCGGTGAATTTAGTGGCTTCAACCTTGATAAAAGGCGCGTTAGCTAACTTGGCTAGGCGTCGAGCAATTTCAGTTTTACCCACACCGGTAGGGCCGATCATCAAGATGTTTTTCGGGGTGACTTCTTGGCGAAGATCACCACTTAACTGCATGCGGCGCCAGCGGTTACGCAGTGCAACTGATACGGCGCGCTTAGCATTTTTCTGGCCAATGATGTGGCGGTCCAATTCGTGGACGATTTCTCTTGGGGTCATTTCTGACATACTTTCAACCCTTATCTAATTTGGTCTTAAACAGCCGTTAAACGGCGTAATAGCAGCATTTTTTGCGCAAACACTGGGTTAATAATCGATTTTTTCTACGGTGTGATTATGGTTAGTAAACACACAGATATTGCCGGCTATGGTTAAGGCTTTTTCAGCGATCTCCTCGGCGGACAGTTCTGTGTTGTCTAACAATGCACTCGCGGCAGCTTGGGCAAATGGGCCACCTGAACCAATGGCGATTAAGTCATTTTCAGGCTGAACAACGTCACCGTTACCGGTGATGATAAAAGATGCGGTTTCATCGGCTACCGCGAGCAGGGCCTCTAGCTTGCGTAACATGCGGTCCGTTCGCCAATCTTTGGCCAGTTCGACCGCAGCTCGGGTTAAATTACCTTGATGTATTTCGAGTTTTGATTCGAAGCGCTCAAATAAGGTAAAGGCATCAGCGGTGCCACCGGCAAAGCCAGCAAGGACTTTGTTGTTATATAGGCGGCGCACTTTTTTAGCGTTGCCTTTCATTACGGTATTGCCAAGTGAAACTTGGCCATCGCCAGCGATAACAACTTGGTTACCACGACGTACAGATACGATTGTAGTCACAGGAATTCCTCAATGGTTTAACTGCAATGCTTCCTTAATAGGACGGGGCACTGCGACAATTGAGTTAGATGTGGGGAGGATTCATAAATTTTCAAGTAATAAGAAAGTGTCAAAACGTAAACGAGGTAAACACTGTAAATCAGAACAGCGCCGCATTATTACTGCGGCTATTTTCACAAAGGGGGGCAAAGGTGAGTCGGCGAGTATTACAAATTCCACAACCAAATTTTACAGCCATTGATTTTTGCGCGCTGTAAGGTGTGACGCTGTTTTTCAGCTAGGCGTTTGCTTTCGTAAGGGCCAATAATCACTCGATACCAACGACCAGAGCTGCCTTCGCTAGGGCGAACCTGAGCTTCAAAGCCTTGAAAGGCAATGCGTGCTTTCAACTCTTCTGCTTGGCCTTGTTTTCTAAATGAGCCACATTGCATCAAATAGCGCTTGTCTGAAGCGGCTTGCTCTTCAACTTCAACTTCAACGCTGTATTCGGGTAATGTTTTGATGAACTCCCATTCTTCTTTAGGAACTTCTGGCAGTGGGTCCACTTGTTTTGCTTGGGCATTGTCTTTTTTGTTGGCTGGATCTTCAGCCTTATCGTTGATTGACCATAAAAAATAACCAAAACCAAAAACGAGGGCCAAAGTAATAACGATACGCGCCCATGGTAACGGGCGCTTTTCAGGCTCTGGGGCCTTTTTTGGGTTGCGCCCGCGGGCAACATAATCTTTGTGAGCCATCTTTACATCCGAATACTAAGGCTAGAAGAACCGCGGATTTTACCTTGCTCAGCCTAATCCTCAATCAGAATTTGGTTAATCTGTGAAATATTATTAACAAGATGAACCGCGTCACCTTGTCCAGGAGCTATTTACATAAAATCTTGCGGGTCTACATCCAGCGCCCAGCGTACTTTGCTGGCAAGAGGGAGTTGTTCAATATTGGGCATGGCTTGACTTAAGGCATGTTGCAAAGCGGCGCGATTACCACTGCTTAGCACCAATTGCATACGAAACTTCCCTTGGCGCTTTTCCATTAATGCGGGCAAAGGGCCAATACACTGTACATGCTTGGAATAGCTAAACTGCATGGAAATATCCATAAGCAATTGATTCGCCAAGCGCGGGTCGCTTGATTGCGCTCTGAATAACGCTTGGTAAGTATGTGGCGGTAGCATGGCTTGCTCACGTTCAAGTAAGGCATAGCGAGCGAAGTGCGAATAGCCATTGTTGAGCAAATCTTGCAACAAGGGGTGGCTTGGGTCATGTGTTTGCAACCACATTTCCCCGGGTTTTTCAGCACGCCCTGCGCGGCCAGCCAGCTGAGTCACTAGTTGGGCTAAATGCTCAGCTGCGCGATAATCGGCGCTAAACAAAGCGCCATCGACTTCGAGGATTACCACTAAGGTCACATTGGGAAAATGGTGACCCTTAGACAATATCTGCGTACCAATTAATATTTGATACTCGTTACGGTTAATTTTATCCAGCATATCGTTTAGGCGATTTTTACCTCTGGCACTGTCGCTGTCGATACGCACACTGGTGTATTGGGGGAAGAGTGTTTGTAAGCCTTGTTCGAGTTGCTCTGTGCCTAAACCCATAGCGCTGAGCTCGGTACTGTTGCAACTTTGGCAACGCTTAGGTATTGCTTTGGCGCTGCCGCAATGGTGGCACTGCAACTTATATAATTGTTTGTGCAGGGTGTAAGGCTTGTTGCAACCAGGGCATTCTTCTACATGGCCGCAGGTATGGCAGACAAGGGCAGGAGCATATCCTCGGCGGTTAATAAACAACATCACCTGACTTTCTTGGGCCAAATGTTGGCCAATCCGCTCGATGATGCCTTTCGCTAATCCAAATTCTAATGGCTGATTTCGAATATCCAGCACTTGTTGCTTAGGATGAGAGGCATTGCCTGCGCGCTCATTTAAAAGCAGGTGTTGGTATTTGCCATTTAGCGCATTATTCAACGATTCAAGCGCGGGCGTGGCTGAGCCTAGAATAAGCGGAATTTTTTCTTGCGCGGCGCGCATCACCGCTAAATCTCTTGCGTGGTAACGCAGACCATCTTGCTGTTTGTAAGATGAGTCATGCTCTTCATCAACAATCAGCATGCCTGGGTTTTTCATTGGCGTGAAAATAGCGGAGCGGGTGCCAATAATGATTGGTAGTTGCCCCGCCTGACTCTGCTGCCACACCAGTAAACGTTCATTGTCGGTTAAATTAGAATGTAATATGCCCACAAGTACATTAAAGCGTTTGGCAAAGCGCTCAACGGTTTGCGGCGTTAAGCCGATCTCTGGTACCAGAATAAGTACCTGTTTACCTTGGGTGAGCACGCTTTCTATTGCTTGCAGGTAAACCTCGGTCTTGCCGCTGCCGGTCACCCCTTCAATTAAAAAGCTCGCATATTCACCTATTTTTGCCGTGATTTGGCTAATGGCTATGGCTTGCTCAACATTCGGAAGTGGTTTTTCGCCAATATTTAAGTGGGCCAGCCATTGGGTATCAAGGGAAGGAATGCGCTCAACCTGCTCAATTAACGTCTTTTGCACTAGGGCCTTGACAGTGGTGCTAGCATATTGAGCAAGAATACTGGAATAGCTAGCTTCGCCCTGTTGTAACTGAGCAAGTAGTTGCTGTTGCTTGCGGGCCTTGCCTAAATTTTCAGGGGCGCTTTGTTGGCCTGCGTCGGTGGTACGTAAAAAGCTCACTGGCTTAGGTTGACTCGAACCGCCTTTACGTAAGGAAACAGGCATAGCGCTATGCAATACGTCGCCAATAGGATGTTGGTAATACTGGCTGAGCCATTGGCATAGCTTAAGTTGTACTGAACTGAATATGGATGTTTCGTCGAGTACATCAAGAATGGCTTTGAGTTTGTCGCTTTGCCATTGTGATTCTTCGGTGGTTTCAAGCACCACACCAATTAGTTTGCGCGGCCCAAATGGCACACGTACCCGAATACCTGGTTCTAGCGCGCTACTATGTTGGTACTCAAAAAACTGGCGCTTAGGAACAGGAACGGCAACGCGGATAATGGGCATAACGGGCTAATCATCTTGTAAGTTGGTGGTGTTAAAGTGAATTGGCGGTTGAAGTTTGCTTATTTGACCATATATTCGCCAATAGAGCTTGATCAGGGCAAGGCGTTACATTAATATGCCCGGCTCTTTGCGGCAAGCCGCATTGATCGCATAAATCGAATTTAATTTTCGTATGGTGTTCAACTTCGGGTTGGATAGCGATACGGCCTTACTTAGGGGTAATCCATGAAAACAGGTATACATCCAGACTACCAAGACATGAAAGCAACTTGTTCATGTGGCAATGTTATCGTTGTTCGTTCAACTTTGAAGAAAGATCTTAACCTGGACGTATGTTCAGCGTGTCACCCTTTCTACACTGGTAAGCAACGTAACGTTGATACTGGCGGTCGTGTTGACAAGTTCAACAAACGTTTCAGCGCACTTAGCACTAAGAAGTAAGCGTAAAAACGTGACGAAAAAGGCGCTTCTAGCGCCTTTTTTTGTGCCCGCAATTTGACAACCTTATAACGTTCTCAGTCCTTGAGACAAATAGTATACCATTCCACGTTAATAAGTGCTCACTCAGCGAGAGTGTAAAAGGGCTTAAACAAGGCGCATGACTGAATGAATAGTTATTCTCTTTCGAAGTCATGCAACGCAGTGTAAGCCCTTTTAAAACTCGCCTGAAAGGAATGCCCCAGCGGCTTTTGCTCTGCGTTCTCACTATTTGAAAGGGAACAACCATTACGGCATAGCGACGCCTTAATCAAAAACCGCTGGACGCATTCTGAGGCGGGCACTTGTTAATGCGGATTGGTATTACTCATAATTCACCACGGTTATTAGCCTTGGCTATCTTGCTTAATTTATGATGTAGTCAGGCATATCAGCTATGTAGATACATACCTGATAAGTTAACGTTAAACGGGCTTTCACTAAAATAATAATAAGCCGTTCGGACACGTGATTTCACTTAAGCGAATTGTGGAACCGTAAGTCGGGAATAAGACCATAAGAAAGCTAACGTACTCTGATTCAACCCTACACTTTAAGGATCTAGACCACGATGTCTGATTTTCGTCAACAAGCATTGGACTACCATGCTAAGCCAGTACCAGGAAAGATAGCGATTGCGCTAACAAAGCCCGCGGAAACTGTGACCGACTTAGCCTTAGCTTATAGCCCTGGCGTCGCTGAACCTGTTCGCGAGATTGCTGCAGACCCAAATGCGGCATACAAATACACTGCTAAAGGCAACATGGTCGCCGTCATTTCAAACGGTACCGCTATTCTTGGCCTTGGCAATTTAGGCCCACTGGCTTCGAAACCGGTTATGGAAGGTAAAGCGCTATTGTTTAAACGCTTTGCTGGGCTAGATTCCATCGATATAGAAGTAAAGCACAACACCACTGAAGACTTTATTAACACTGTGGCGAATATTGCCGACACATTCGGTGGCATCAACTTAGAAGATATAAAAGCACCCGAGTGTTTTGAAATAGAGCAAGAATTGATTAAGCGCTGCAATGTACCGGTATTTCACGATGATCAACACGGTACCGCTATTGTGACCGCAGCAGGAATGCTCAATGCGCTGGAGGTACAAGGTAAGGAACTTTGTGACGTTACCATCGTTTGTATGGGAGCGGGTGCAGCGGCTATTGCCTGCATGGAATTATTGATTAAATGTGGTGCCAAGCGAGAACGTATTTATATGCTTGATACCAAAGGCGTTATTCATACCAGACGCGATAACCTTACTCACCATAAAAAGTTATTCGCTAATAATACTGACAAGCGTACCTTGGAAGATGCGCTAGACGGCGCAGACGTATTTGTGGGTGTTTCAGGGCCGGATGTGTTGCCGCCCGAAGCATTGGCATTGATGGCACCTAACCCAGTTATTTTTGCTTGCTCAAATCCTGATCCAGAAATAAAACCAGAGTTGGCTCATGCTGTGCGTGATGATGTGATCATGGCTACAGGGCGCTCAGATTATCCGAATCAGGTGAATAACGTGCTGTGCTTTCCGTTTATTTTTCGTGGTGCCTTGGATGTACGTGCATCGGTCATTAACGATGAAATGAAAATAGCGGCTGTTGAAGCGATCCGAAGTATTGCGCGCGAGCCGGTGCCACAAGAAGTATTGGCCGCCAGTAATTTAACGAGTTTAACCTTTGGTCGTGAGTATATTATTCCTAAGCCAATGGATCCGCGTTTGTTGCAACGAGTGGCTACCGCAGTCGCGCAGGCCGCGATTGACTCAGGTGTCACCACATTGAAAGCGCTGCCACCGGGTTATATGCAAGATTAGCTTGCCGGTTAATCGACTTTAAGAGCGCTAATGACATATTTTCTCTACAATTAGCGCTTTTTTATCAGCGAGTTACTCATAGATGAGTGCGAGTGGCTAGGATCGCGTCAATGTGCATGCATAAAGCATCTTCGGCCATGACATACCAATCAGGTGTTTCGAAAATGCTGGCAACAGCATGGTGCTTTAAACTGACGTAGCCATGCACAAAAGCCCAAATTTCTAAGGCGTTTTTGTGTTTAAGGGCCATGTTGGCATCATCGGGCAGTAAAAGAGCTGTCACTTTTAGCAATTGGCCAAACGCCTTTTCAGCCACAGCCTTTGCTTCTTCTGAGGGAGTATAGCGGCTGTCATTCTCGCCGAAAATCAATCGGTAATGACCTTCGTGAGCCTCAGCCATGGCGAAGTAACCACGAATACCTCGACGCATGACTTCTTTTGGCGATAGGTCATGTTGCTCGAAATCCATAGCTTGCATCACTAACTCAAAACCTTGGATGTACAGTTCATCCAAAATTCCTTCTTTGCCTTGAAAGTGGCTGTAAATGCCTATGGTCGACACTCCAGCGTGCTTGGCTATTGAGCGTACGCTTAAGGCCGCAATTCCACCTTCTAAAAACAATTCTGATGCGGCTTGAAGTATTTTACGTTTCGCAATATTCAATTAACATTCTCTTGACAAATATAACGGTGTTATTCTTTAATATAACGCTGTTATGTTCAATCGTTATTTTTTGGCAACGATAGAAACGTAAAAAGACTGCACCCGTGTTGAATCTCGTGTGCAAACACCTTAATCGAAGCAACACAGGAATAAGCATGACGACCTTCACCCATGAAACAGATTATTTAATTGTTGGCGCTGGCGCCGTAGGCATGGCTTTTGCCGATGTTTTACTTAGCGAGACTGACGCCAACATTATGATAGTGGACAAATATCACAAGCCTGGCGGCCACTGGAACGTGGCATATCCTTTCGTTACTTTGCATCAGCCATCCGCGTTTTATGGCGTCAGCTCGACGGAGTTAAGTAAAGGTTGTATCGATAAAGGAGGCTTAAACAAAGGCTTAAATGAACTGGCTACTGGAGCTGAAGTTAGCGCCTATTTCGATAACATCATGCGCGAGCGCTTCTTGCCTTCAGGGCGGGTGAGTTACTTCCCAATGACTGACTTCAAAGGCGACGGCAAGTTCGTTTCTGTTATCAATGGGGATGAGCACCAGGTGACCATTAACAAAAAAATGGTTGATGCGACTTATTTGAAAACGTCAGTGCCAAGTACCCATACGCCAAATTTTTCTGTGGATGATAGCGCCCAGTTTATGCCGATAAACGATTTGGTGAAAATAACCAATAAGCCAGCAGGGTTTGTGATCATAGGCGGTGGCAAAACCGGTATCGATGCTTGCCTATGGTTACTAGAAAATAAAGTTAGCCCAGATGATATTCAATGGATAATGCCACGAGACGCTTGGCTGATTGACCGCAAAAACACCCAACCTACACCTGAATTTTTTACTGACGCGATTGGCGCGCAAGCGGCTCAAATGGAAGCAATCGCCCAATCTACTTCGGTAGATGATATGTTCTCGCGCCTTGAGAAGGGCGATGTATTTATGCGATTAGATGAAAATGTTTGGCCAAAAATGTTTCACGGCGCCACAGTGAGTCAATTGGAATTAGCCGAGCTTAAGCGAATCAAAAATGTGGTGCGTATGGGCAGAGTGACCCACATAGGGCAAGACAGTATCCAACTTGAACAAGGCGAGATAAAAACCAGCCCGCAACATATTCACGTGGATTGCTCCGCCAGTGCCATTACAAATTTAGAGGTGAAGCCTATTTTTAATGGCAACACCATTACGCCGCAAACGGTACGCTCTTATCAACCGGCCTTTAGTGCTGCGTTTATTGCTCATATTGAAGCCAGCGCCAAGTACCCAGATGAAAAAACTAAAAACCATATCTGCGGCGTAGTGCCTTTGCCAAATACGGTGATGGATTGGGTGCGATTGACGGCGGCCTTTATGCGCAATCAGCATATTTGGTCTCAAGACGACGACCTAAAAGCGTGGTTGCTCAAAAATCGCCTAGATGGCTTTAGTCAACTGGTGCGCAATGTGGATAAAACCGACACGGAAAAAATGATGATCCTTGGGCGACTGCGTGAACATGCCATGCCTGCTATGGGTAAACTGCAACAATATCTAGCAGCTGAGGCTGCTCAAGGAGCATAAAATGAGTGAGTTTCAGGTAAAACAAAAACAGTTAATGAGCCATCGATTGGTGCAAACCCCGGCCATTGAAACCGTCGAAGAAGGGCAAATTTTACTTAAAGTGGAAAGCTTTTCGTTTACCGCCAACAATATTACATACGCCATGATGGGAGACAGGCTCGGTTATTGGCAGTTCTTCCCACCTGCGGACAACAACGACAAACAGTGGGGCATCATTCCAGTATGGGGATTTGCCCAGGTTACCCAATCTAAGGCCGAAGGCATAGACGTGGGCGAGCGCTTATTTGGTTACTTTCCGCCAGCACAGCAGGTGGTGATGACACCGGTTAACGTTTCTCAGCTGCGCTTGGTTGATGGCTCAGCGCACCGCGCAATGTTGCCGCCAGGATACAATAGCTACAAGCGTTTAAGGGGTGAAAAAAGCTATAATCCAGACTTTGATAATGAACGTATGTTGTTGTTTCCTCTGCATATCACCTCATTTTGTTTATGGGATCGTTTGCAGGACAACAACTGGTTTGGCGCCGAGCAAGTGGTGGTTATCAGTGCGTCGAGTAAAACCAGTTTGGGGCTAGGTTATGCACTGAGTGCCGATGCTACTGCGCCTCATAGTGTGGGTTTAACCTCGAATGGAAATATGACTTTTGTGCAAAAAGTTGGGGTATATGACCAAGTCGTAAGCTATAACCAAATAGGCGACATTGACGCGAATAAACCCACCGTGATTGTGGATATGTCGGGAAGTTCGGATATTTTGACGACATTGGGTGCGCACCTTGGGGATAATCTTACTTATTGCATCAACGTAGGCCTGACCCATTGGGATGAGTTCTCAGCAGAAAGTGCTGCTGAGTCTGACCGAAGTGAATTCTTCTTTGCCCCAGGCCATATTCAAAAACGCATTAAAGACTGGGGGCCGCAAGGCTTTGAACAGCGCACAATGGGTTTTCTGGCAGAAACTGCGATGAAATGTAGAAGCTGGCTTGAAGTAAAAGAGCTGAATGGCTTAGGCCGCTTGGCTGAGACTTACGGACAAGTATGCGAAGGTAATATCCCGCCTCAACAAGGATTAATTATTAAACTTTAGGTCCAATCTTCCGATAGTAAGTAGAAGTGAATCGTGGCTAAGTGTCTGCTTGGTCGCGATTTTTTTTATTGCTTCTCATCAAGAAGCGCGAGACATGTAATCGTCTTATATTTATGTATTGATAGAGGGGAAGCGCATTGAACAACATTGACCGCCCATGGGTAAACAGTGCCAATAAAGGAATCCAGGTGACCTTTGTTGCTTTGCTTATCATTAGTTTAGCCATTGCAGGGATAAACCAAACCTGGTGGGAAGCCATACTTGTCGGTGTATCTACTACGTTTATAGGGATTACTGCCATTCGCCTTAAACCACAATCTCGCTTAACACAGCATATTGTTGCGGCGGGTTTGATGCTCTACAGCGCGTTGCAGATCCACCAAATGCATGGCCTAGTTGAAATGCATTTTGGTGTGTTCGTGTTGCTATCCTTTTTAGCCTACTACCGAAACTGGCACGTGTATATTACTGCGATAGCAGTCGTGGCTTTACATCATGTGTCATTCTTTTTTCTACAAAAGAATGGTTTGCCCGTATACATATTGCTTGAGGGTGGCTTAGCATTTTGGTTAATCGCTGTTCATGCGCTTTATGCCATCTTGCAAGCTACAATGCTTGGCAAGATGGCCAACGATAATCGTAAAGAATCTTTTGGGACGGCGTCTTTGGTTTCCAGTGTTGAAGCTATCATGCAAGACAAACAAGCGATTGATTTAACCAAAAGAGCAGATGAGAAAATGGGTGCGAGCTCAGTTTCTGCTTTTAACAATTTATTGAACCTATTTAATAAGTTGATTAATGATGTGCGTTCAGCGGCGCACCAAATCGACCATAACTCTACCTCTAATAGCCAATACAATGCTTCGCTGCGCCAAGCGAAAGAGCAAAGTATTCAAGAGGTGGAACACATAGAATTGTCGTCACAGAACATGATGCAATCAACGAATGCCATGAATGGTAATAATGAGCAGGTCAAGGCCGCATCGGACAGAGCTAAAGCAAACACAGATGAAGCTCAACAAACCATGGCGATAACGCATAGAGACGTTACACAGTTAGGAACAAAGCTACAGCAGACCAGTGAAACTATTCAAAGATTAGCGGCAGATTGCCAAGACATTTCCAAGGTTCTTGAAACCATTCAATCTATTGCAGATCAAACTAACTTGCTTGCTTTGAATGCTGCGATTGAAGCAGCAAGAGCTGGCGAGCACGGTCGAGGTTTCGCGGTTGTAGCTGATGAAGTGCGCACTTTGGCTTCTCGCACGAAATCGAGCACAGAAGAGATCAACGAGATCATCGTTAATCTGGTAAGCTCATCAAGAGATTCGAGTTCATCAATGACAAATTGCGTAGAGCTTAGTCAGGTCACCACTGCGCATACGGGTTCTGTCAGCGAGCTCATGAGTGAAATTCAGCATAATATCCAAGATGTATCTGATTCGGTTGCAAAGATGAGCGAGTCTTGTGAGCAACAAGCGTGCAACAGTGATGTGATCCAACATGCCGCACTTACTCTTAAAGAGAGTAATAGGAAAGAATTGGAGACGATTTCATCGATGAATAAAGATGCTCAAGTCCTAAATGACATGAGTGAAGCATTAAATCGTCAAATGTCGGCTTTTCGTTCTTAATGCATCGCTTTAAATGTGCTTGTGAGCCCGCTTAGTAACGTTTTTAGTTTAGTGATATGGGGAACCAACTAAATGCCATTGCTAACACACTCCTTTAAACGTCTTGTGGTAGTAGGGGCGTTAATCGCTTGGGTTTTATTGACACTTGGCGGATTGGCATACTCAAGCGCGCAAAGGCAGAAGGAATTTGACCCAGCACAAACCTTGGCTTTGGCCGCCATGTCCGCAGAATTTGCACCAACAGTAACGACAAGTATGCAGGCACAATATCCATCATTAGCTAAAACGGTGGTGCATATTCAGCAAGCCGATTGCAGCTGTAATTTTTCCAATGATATACACGTCAATCGTATTGATACCATTTTAAACAAATCTGCCTATCATTCTGTTCATGCATCGGTAAATGACATACCTAAAGAAATTATTTTGCCCTCATTGCCTGCCATCATGGTGTTCGACGAGCAAGGGCAGCTTGGTTATTTCGGGCCTTATTCCTCTGGTTACTTTTGCTCAACTGACACGGCCATCGTTGATAGGTTTTTAACCAATGTTATCGAAAACAAACATGTGGGAAGCGCTGTGGTCAGCGATGGCTATGGTTGCTACTGTGCGAACGCAAGTACGACGTCTTAAGTACTGAGTGAGTTTACTTTATGATCTAAGTCGCTTATTCAACGTAGGTTACAACGCACACTCATGGGGGCGTTTCTAAGATGCGCTTAACGCTGTTAGCGATAGTGCGCGACGAAACTAAGAAGCGCACAATCACTAATTTACACCTTAAACGAACTGTTTTTGCTGCCGTTAAAGTGTGAATATTGTCAGTAGTGTTAGCAGCACAAGTCTTTGGAGAACAATCATGTCAGACCGTCATTATGCTTGGGTCACTAGCGCAAACAAAAATATGCAAATTACCTTCATTGCGTTAGCGATCATCAGCTTAGCCTTGGCCAATTTTAATCAAACCTGGATAGAAGCCATTCTGGTTGGCGGCTCGACGAGTGTTATATGTTTAACCTTTATTCACCTAAAGCCTCAGTCACGTTTAACTCAACATGTTGTGGCCATTGGCTTAATGCTGTTTACGGCACTTCATATTCACCAGATGCATGGGCTAGTAGAGATGCACTTTGGGATCTTTGTGCTGCTCTCGTTCTTAGCGTACTACCGAAATTGGCGGTTGTACGTGACCGCGATTTTAGTGGTGGTTGTGCACCATCTTAGTTTCTTTGTGATGCAATCAAAAGGGATGGGGGTGTACGTTTTAGCGGATGGTGGTCTGCTGTTTTATCTTATTATCGTGCATGCTGTTTATGCTCTGGTGCAAGCCTTGATGCTGGCTAAAATGGCAAAAGACAATCAAGTTGAGTCACTTTCTGCTGCAGCCCTTACCAGCAGCATCGAAAAAATCATGAGCGACAGAGCAGCAATTGATTTGAAGGTCAGGGCGGATCAAACACTCAATGCCGATTCTGTGGTGGCGTTCAATAATTTACTTAGCATGTTCGACAATCTGATCACCGGTATGCGCGGGGCTGCAGAGCAAATTAATAGTACCTCCGTGATCACCAACCAAAATAGCACGGAGTTACATGGGATTAAGCAAAAAAGTATGACTGAAGTGCAGTATATCGATACGGCTTCAATTGAACTGGCTCAATCCTCACGCACCATGAACGAAGACACAAAGCGCGTGCAACAGCAATCTACAGAAGCGCACAGTCATGTCCACGAAGCAGAACAAACGGTGGATGAAACGAAAGAAGACGTGACTAACCTAGGGACCAAGCTGAGTGAAACGAATGAGAATGTGCGCAACCTCGCTGATAATTGCCAGAGTATTTCACAAGTACTTGAGACCATTAAATCGATAGCAGATCAGACTAACTTATTGGCATTGAATGCCGCTATTGAAGCCGCAAGGGCTGGGGAGCATGGCCGTGGTTTTGCTGTGGTCGCAGATGAAGTGAGAACGCTCGCTTCGCGCACTAAAAAAAGTACGGAAGAGGTAAACCTCATTGTTGAGAACCTGTTGAGTTCATCCAAATTGTCCAGCGATTCTATGGCTGATTGCCTATCGCTAAGTGGAACTGCTAACACTAGAACACAAAAAGCTCGCGACCTAATGAGCCAGGTTCAGCATAATATTTTGCAGATGACGGAAGCGGTCAATATGATGACGGAATCCAGTGAGCAACAAATACACAATAGCGAGACAATTCAAAGTGCCGCCACAAGATTGAAGTCTATTAACCAAGATGAGCTCACAAAGATCGCTGCCATGGATCACGAAGCAGGCTTGCTCTCAGGCAGAACCAAAGATCTTAATTTACAGTTATCGCAGTTTTCCACCTAGCGCTCGGCGGAAAACAACCAGATATAGACGTTTGGGCAAGATAGAACAAACCATGCATGAAGGCGCACAAAGCGCCTTTTTTGTTGATTAATTAAGCAACATACCTCGACATATTCCCCATGTTTCTTTATAGTGCGCCCCGCTAAGCCTTAACGGCAATAATGTTACTCCCTCTTTATTTGAAATACAGACACCATCCCTAGGAATTTTCTTTTGATATCTACCGCAAACATCACCATGCAATTTGGCGCTGAGCCTTTATTTGAAAACATTTCGGCCAAATTTGGTCACGGTAATCGTTACGGCCTTATTGGTGCAAACGGCTGCGGCAAGTCGACTTTTATGAAGATCCTAAGTGGGGATTTAGTGCCTTCATCTGGCAATATTTCCATTACTCCTGGTGATAAGCTAGGTATTTTGAGCCAGAATCAGTTCGCTTTTGAAGAATATAGTGTTGTAGATGCTGTGATTATGGGCGATTCAGCCTTGTGGAAAGTTAAACAGCAACGAGATGAAATTTACGCCAAGCCTGAAATGTCAGAAGAAGATGGCATGTTAGTCGCACAGCTTGAAACAGATTTCGCTGAGATGGACGGTTACACTGCAGAAGCCCGCGCTGGTGACATTCTGTTAGAGGCAGGTATCGCTGAGCACTACCACTATGGCCTAATGAGCCAAGTGGCACCCGGTTGGAAGTTACGAGTACTACTTGCTCAAGCATTGTTTTCAAACCCAGATATTCTGTTATTGGATGAGCCTACCAACAACTTGGATATTTACACCATTTCTTGGTTGGCTGATGTGCTAAATCAGCGTAAATGCACCATGATCATTATTTCTCACGATCGCCATTTTTTGAACTCGGTTTGTACACACATGGCTGACATCGATTATGGTGAGTTGCGTATTTACCCGGGAAATTACGAAGCCTTTATCGAGGCGTCATCTTTGATTCAAGAGCAACTGTTAACCAGTAACGCCAAGAAAACCGCTGAAATGGAAGACTTACAAGGCTTCGTTGCGCGTTTCTCGGCTAATGCATCAAAAGCCAAACAGGCCAGTTCTCGTGCCAAACGTTTAGAAAAAATTCAGTTAGATGAGGTGAAGTCTTCCAGTCGCCGTACGCCATCAATCACGTTGAAGCAGCACCGTAAGTTACATCGCCAAGCCTTGATTTTAGAGAACTTTGGTCACGGTTTTGACGGTGAGTCATTGTTTAGTGGTGGCGAGTTGATCCTAGAAGCTGGCGCTCGATTAGCCATAACCGGTGAAAACGGCGTGGGCAAAACGACTTTTCTACGCTGCTTGGTAGACGAGCTTAAATTGAATGAGGGCACCATCAAGTGGTCAGAAAATGCTGTTGTTGGTTATTGCCCACAAGACAGCTCGGCAGATTTTGCCATGGATATCACTTTGTTTGATTGGATGTCTCAGTGGCGCACTCCTAAGCATGATGACTTAGCGGTTCGAGCAATGTTAGGTCGCTTATTGTTTAGCGCAGATGATTTCAACAAAAAAGTGAACGTGTGCTCAGGTGGTGAGAAAAACCGCTTATTGTTTGGCAAGTTGATGATGTCTGATATCAACGTACTGATCATGGATGAGCCAACGAATCACATGGATATGGAAGCAATCGAAGCACTTAATTCGGCGCTTAAAAAATTCGATGGGACCTTAATTTTCGTAAGTCACGACCGGGAGTTTGTATCCTCTTTAGCTACCCGCGTTATTGAGATCAAGGACAGAGAAGTGATTAACTTCCAAGGTACGTATGATGAGTACTTCGCAAGCCGTCAAGAGACAAGCGCCGCTGCATAGCAACTCAATTTATTAGCCTGCGAGGTTCTCTCGCAGGCTAATAATGCCACTACACTGCATAACACTTCTTTATCCAACCCTCACCCCAATATCAATAGTCATATCCCTCTGTTTTTTCTGCCATAAAATTTTCGATCGTGACAAATGCTGACGGTGCTTCAAAGCCAAGATTCCTTCATTAGTGACTTTTGAAAGATGACGTTTTCATTAAATTTAGGTAAAAAAACAACCCTTTAATTGTAACTTTTTTTTACCCTTGCTAACGTAGTGTAACTTACTTCTTAATATGAGGTAAGTAACTAAATATGCTCGAAGTAGTGTCAGTTTTTCGAGCATAACTAACGGAATAACTAGCTGATTGATGCGCCTAAACGCGCATAACAAAAGGGTTACGCAATGTTAAAACACAATAAAATAGTGCTGTTATTAAGTGGTCTAGGTTTAGTGGGAAATGCATATGCTGTCGAAACTCCCCAGAGCCAAGTGCAAGAAACATCTAGCTTTTATGAGGATGACGCTGAGTTTAACCAAGCCGCTGCAGGATCTGAAGAAGGATGGGGTTGGCAATTAAAAACATCGGTGTCAGCCAGTATACAGTGTGATACCAATTCGGATTGTGGAGGTGGGGGACCAATTGACCCGCCACCGGATGTCGCGCCATCAGTACCAAAAAGTATTGCGGTACTTCGAACCAAAGGAAGTAATTCCGTAGAAGTAAAGTGGCAAGGTGGCAACGCAGGCCGAGGATCTAATTTTCACTACGAGTTGCGTCAACAATATAAAGATGAGATACCACAAGATAGTGAAACCCAAACCCAGACGGCACCGTCAAGCACCGTTTCCGTTGGTAATAACCTTAGCTCTATCCAAAATCCTGGTGCCGACAAAATCGTCAAATATGCGGTTAGGGCATGCAATAGCGTTGGTTGTAGCCCGTACAAAACATCGCAGTATTATTCGATTAATGCGAACTATGATAATGGGGGCGCGGTAACCAAACCATTAGAAAGTGTGAGAACAAATTCTCAACTAGCTCGCAAAGGAACCTATTCAGCCTTAAGCACAAACCAAACAGAACAAGAAACTGCACTCGCTGCGCTGAGCAAAGGCTACGATGCACTCAAGGGTGAGGTGTACGGGAATTCATGCTGGGATCTCTCAGGCGCCGCTCAACTTGATTCCGTTCAGTATATTAACGATCAAAAATACTCCTTCAGCCAAGTAGATACTTACGAATCTCTCGCGACAACACTAGATGTTAAGCGTTCAGGAGGCGGTTCGATATCGTTTGGTGGTTTTTCTATCGGGGGGTCAGGAAGCTCTTCGTTATATAGCGAAACATCCAAGGTTACTGAGAGTTCAGTTATCGTTTCGTCGTTTATCGATAAACAAAATCGATATCAAGCAAAACAAGCCCTCACTTTAGGTATGTCTACTCCTTATGTTAACTACTTAGTGAATAATCAGCCAAAAGAGTTTCGTAAATTCTGTGGGGACAAATTCATTGATACAGTTACCACAGGCAGAAAAATTCTATTTACGATCCGTGTGGTAAGTGAAAAAAGTAGTTACAGTGAAATAAAGAGTAAAACTCTTGAGTTAAAAGCATCGCTGGAAAGTTATAGCGCGGATGGCAATTTTACCTCCAGTGAAGCGAGTAGTTTAGAGCAAGAGTTTGACGGCTATACATTCGACATTATTGGTACACAAACCGGTGGTTCAGATTCCGGTAACCTCCTTCGGCTTAATAGCATCACGGAATATATGACTGTGCTTACCAGTTTTGCCAATAGCAATGATGAAGATTTAGTCAATATAGAGTCGACAGAACGGGATTACCCTATACCGAGTGCTTTAGCTGGCACGAGCCATTTTGACGTGTTTTCTGACTACACTGAGTACCGTGACATATTACAGACTTGGGGACGGTTGGACAGTCAGCTGGAGCGACGTTGTTGGATGTTAGATTTGAATGGAATTGACCCAGACGCAGTAGGCCAAATTGAAGAGGCAATGGGGTTAAGTTTCTACGAAGGAAACGTTAGCCAAAGAGATTTATGTGACTCTGCGAAAGATATGGTCGACCGCTTCGTAAACTATTGTTCAAATCAGGGTGAGTGGAATAAGTGTTTTCTTCCCAATTCTTCGAACTGTATCGATTCTATTAATAACGGATTGTGTATGCAGCGTCCTGAACTCATAAGTTTCAAAGGATTTAGACTTGAACAGGTACGTTTAGATTTATCCAAAGGGGGTTGTTTGTTTAGGTGCTATAAATCTAAGTCAGTACAACAATGTTTCACGAATACCGACATCATTCCTGACTTCAGTCGCAATGCAGTGATCACGAGTAGCTACTCGCCTTCTCCAGTTAGTGGTTTAGTTGTCACCGTTGACCGCTCGTGGAATGTCAGTAGCGCTAGTAATAGCATCACTAAGGTAAATGGAAACTACTGCTTAAAGGCAAAAGCTGAAGTCTTCGGAAAAGGAGGATTTGGCGCTGGGGGAAGATATGAGTCGAACAATCAGATGTTCGGATTTCAAACCCAAACTTTAGGTTATTCACTCTAAAGAGCAACCTTTAAGGGCTGTCTCGACAGCCCTCATTTGCTGGAACACATTATGTATATCGAAAAAGTATGGCCAAGCAATAATGCAAACTACCGATGCTTAATGCCTGAAAGTCTTGCCAATCAAACTTGTGCATTAGCGTTACCAACACCACTAGTATCGACGTTTTTAGAAACGCATTGTCAAGTCGGCAACTTGCAGCGTTTTACGTCACGTTATTTAGCTGGGGGGTTCAGCCTAAAGCAGGGCAGGTTAGTCTCTCGAAAGCGTCTATCGCTGATGCGTTTGGGCTTTAAGCGCAAGGATGAGTTGGCTGAATCTGTAACACTACAATCCGAACGGTATCGAAGCGCTTTACAATCATTACGCAAAAGACCACTTACACTGGGCACTTTGTGTGAAGTGCATAAGTCACTTGATCCTCATCATCACAATGGAGGGCGTTTCAGAGATGTGCAAAATTGGATAGGAGGGCGCTCACCCGATACGGCGCATATCGTTCCACCGCCCCCTGAAAACGTCTCGGATTTAATGACCGACTGGATTAACTACGTTAACAATATCGAGCAAGTAGGCATTGAAGATATCATTATGTTATCCAATCAATTTATTCTGATCCATCCATTCAATGATGGTAATGGGCGCCTTAACAGAGCAATAGTTGATGCGCTTTTGAGTCAAATTATGCGGGATGAAAAGGCATATATCAGTCCATTTCTATTTCGTTTGGCTCACCAACATAATGGTTACTTAGATGCGCCAAGTGCTATTATGCAAGGGCAATGGCAGCAGGTTTTTGATTTTTGGGATGAGGCTATTCAATGGAGTATCAACACGACTGAGACCTTGTGCAAAAGGCTTATAATGGCAAATTCATTCATTCAAAAAAAACTAACACTAAGACAACTCAGCCAGCATGCAGCCACTTTACTGTCGCACATCTCAGAGCAACCAATCGTTACTCCTGCTTATCTTTCAGGGCAATTTGGATGGACATTACTCGAAGCCAGTACAGCGATCACTGAACTGTTGGAATGCGGGATTTTGAACGAGCATAGGGTGAAAGAACCTATTAACACCATTATTTATGATTGTCAGGAAATATTCGACGCGTGGATGGAAATGGATGAAGTGTTGTTCCGTGTATCGAGTTCATAGTTAGTCACTACCGCTAGGGGCGATCAGGCGCCGCTAAACTGCGGATTTTTCCTAGCTCTCGGTCACATTCCCGGCATTGCTGTAAAATGACTGAAAAAGCATTTTGCAGTTCCTGATTACTGGCTTGCCCTTCAAGTAGCATATTCCCTAACTCAGCGTGCAGAGCGATGCTGTTTAGGGGGTTCCTGACATTGTGGATGTGTTTACGAATTTGGCTTGCTTCGTCGTTATTCATGATCGTTTTCGCTTTTTAATTGGGCTGGAAGTTCAGGAATTTGAGAATGGCTCACACGATTTTTGCCAGCATGTTTGGCCGCGTACAATTGCCTATCGGCTAGTTCAATCAGCTCTTCCACTGTCATTTGTGTCGGTTGTTCGTGTTTTGCTTCAAACACTGTCAACCCTATGCTGATGGTCACTCTGTCGGCTGCACTTGCCCCTTGATGTTCAATATTTAAGCTCCTGACGGTTTGTAACAGCTTATTGGCCATCACAAGCCCACCATCTAAGTCTGTATCAGGCAACACCATGGCAAATTCTTCACCGCCGTAGCGACCGACGAAATCTGTTTCTCTACGACGAACTGATTGGATAGCCTGAGCTACACGTTTCAAGCAATCATCACCTTGCATATGGCCGTACAAATCGTTGTACGGTTTAAAATCATCAATATCGATCATCATTAAGGTCATACAGCGACCAAATCTGATGGTTGATGCAAAGTGTTGCAACAATACTGTATCCAACTGGCGACGATTTGCCACGCCCGTTAAGCCATCAACACTGGATAATATTTCTAATTGCTTACGGTAGTACACCAGCTCCATATGATTGCGTACCCGGGCACGCAGAATGGTCAAATTAACCGGCTTGGTAATATAATCTACAGCGCCTAACAGTAGGCCGTGGGCTTCATCGTCAGTGCTGTCAGAGGCAGTGACGAAGATGACCGGGATGTGCGCGGTTAACGGGTTCGATTTCAATTCAGTGCAGGCGTCATAGCCGTGCATATCGGGCATGTCTAAATCCAGTAAAATTAAATCTACTGACTCTTGCTGGGCGTGTATTAATGCGTCTGTTGCGTTATCGAACATAACAACTTGGTATTGAAATTCAAACAGCGCATTCATCGCCTGTAAATTAGAATGATAATCGTCCACCACCATTAGGGTTTGCTTGCGCAATTCGCTATTGGCAACGGACGTACCGGCTGTCAATGCGGTTGCACTAGGTTCGATGTCCTGGTTGGGGCGTAATTCAGATACGCTCATGGTGGTTTCCCCATTCTTATGATTGTAATTCGACGTTTAAACGACTCTTTAAGCAGCTTAGATGCCACTTTAGATGATAACCTATAACATATTGATATTTTTTGCTTTTTAGGCGGGTATTGATGGTTAAATACGCGCTTGAGCGAGTGAAAATTGTAGTCTTTACATACTGCACAGGAGGGATCTACCAAATACTCGCGACTACAATATTCCTAATTTTTCTTTAAATTGTAATAATTACTTCTTTTTGCTCAGTCACTTATTTGCTAAGTTAAACAAAAAAGCGAGAAATATGATGATAGTCCGACGAACGTTACTCAAAGCCTTTATTACTTCTGCGATGGCGAGCGCGTTGATTCCGCTTACATCAGTAAGTGCCGCATCTGTGGCTGATGCTGGTGAGCGCTCAGTAAAAATTCGTAAACCCAAGCGCTTAAAGGCAGGCCAGACCATTGGGCTCATTGCTCCAAGCAGCAATACTTGGGAAGACCAAGAAATCTACTTCGCCATGGATATTATTCGCTCTTTTGGTTTCAAGGTGAAAACGGCCACTCATTTGTTTGATCGCACCGCTTATTTAGCGGGTACCGATAAAGACAGAGCGAACGACGTAAATAGCATGTTTGCTGATAATACCGTAGACGCTATTTTTTGCTTACGTGGTGGCTATGGCTCGCCACGAATTTTGCCTTATTTAGATTATGACCTCATCCGCCAAAACCCCAAGGTGTTTCTCGGTTATAGCGATGTCACTGCGCTGCTTAATGCGATTTACACTCGAAGCGGCATCATGACCTTTCACGGACCTATTGCGAAACAGAGCTTTACTGAGTACACCTTAGGTGAATTCAAAAGCGTGTTGTTCAATCCTGTGAAGAGTATGCCACTGGCCACACCGCCGGTGTTTGAACCCGCCGAAGGTCAAGCCGAGAAAGACAACCGTCTTACAACCGTTACCGAGGGGCAGGCATCGGGCGTATTAATTGGTGGCAATCTGTCGCTTATGGTGAAGTTAGTGGGTAGCCCTTATGAGCCAGATTACGCAGGCAAAATCCTATTCTTAGAAGACGTAGAGGAAGCGCCCTACCGGATCGACGGTATGCTAACCCACCTTAAACTGGCAGGTAGATTGGACAAGGTAGTAGGTATAGTGTTTGGTAAATGTACCGATTGTCAGCCGAGCAGCGGCCCGTCCTTTAGCGTTGAACATGTTCTAAAGGACCGTTTAGGTGACTTGAATGTGCCCGTCCTAAGTGGTGTGATGATTGGTCACATTAAAGATATGGCGACCGTACCTGTTGGCGCTATGGCAACACTTGATGCAAGCAAGCAACAATTAACGCTAGATGAAAGCGCGGTGCTTTAACACCGCGTTTAACCATCTATTTTGCGGCATGACTCCTAGTACACGCCGTTACTTACGACCAACTACGCATTTTGTGACCATAAAATGCGTAAAAACCTATCATTAAATACCCTGGCAATAATATCCAATAAGCTTGTTGGCTATTACTCGCTTGAGCCAATTGCCCATAGATAATTGGCATCAGCGCGCCCCCAGCAATACCCATGATTAAAATCGCAGAGCCTTTTGGGGTAAAACGCCCCAAATCCGCCAGGGCTAAAGGCCACAGCGTTGGCCACACCATGGCATTGGCCAAGCCCAGTAGGGCAATTAACGCGACGCTGTTTGGGATCACGGCGATCCCGGTCCATCCCCAAAGTAATTGCGCTAGCATGGTTTGCTCATTTGACGAGAACAGCAATAAAACGGTAATGACCAAACCGCCAATGGCACTGATGCGCAGGGCATTTGCTTGTGATACAAAGCGTGGGATACACACCAAGCCAAGAAAGTAACCCAACACCATAAAGCCCATGGTATATGACGTGAGCGTGGTGGCGTTAGCGACTCCTATGCTCGCACCATATAAACCAATCGTGTCGCCGGCGATAACTTCCACCCCCACATAAAAGAACAGTGCGATGGCGCCAAGCACTAGCTGGGGAAATTGCCAAATTACGCTTTTAGTTTGATGACGAGCGCTATCTTCAAGCGCGTCTGACTCGTCATTGACAGGAGACTCTAGTAAAGCCAAATCGGGCAGCGAAATACGCGACAAACCACCGGCTAATGCTAGCAAGGCAATGGCCATACCCACGTATGGCGTAATCAATTGATGAGCCATGCTTTCGATTTGCAATTGCTGTTGCTCTGCAGGCAGCTGATTGACAGTCGCTAGGTTAATGTCGCTAAAGCCGCCTAATACCCATGCGGTGAAAAGAATAGGCGCTAATATACCAGCGCCTTTATTGAGTAACCCCATAATCGCGATGCGCGCAGCAGCACTTTTGGTTGGCCCGACATTGACCACATAAGGGTTAGCAGCAGTTTGTAAGATGGTTAAGCCGCTGCCAATAACGAACTGCGCCACCAGGAAGATCCAAAATTCTTGCAGTAACGCTGCAGGGATAAAACCAAGCAAGCCAAGGGCAATAATGCTTAACCCTAATACCATGGATGACTGATACCCGACCTTTTCCAAGATCATAGCCATGGGCAACGCCATCACTACGTAAGCAAAGTAAAAGCAGGATGCAATCATCAGAGCTTGAGTTTCAGAGAGCTGACACACCACTTGTAAAAAAGGGATCAGTGCGCCGTTTAACCAAGTTACAAAGCCGAATATGAAAAACAGCAGTGCAATAATGCACATGGGCATAACGCTTGAGCGCGGCGCAGAAGTAGTGAGTGTCATGGGTTGTCCCTTATTCTTATGATTGTGGAATGAATTGACCTGATTGGCATAATGCCGTGATATTTAGCGCATCATCTAGTACAACAAAGTCCGCTTTTTTGCCTTTGGCAATAACGCCATGGGTGTCTTGTAAACCAAGATAATGAGCAGGTGTGGTACTGGCCATTGTGATGGCGTCTTCAAGAGGAATATGTAAATCGCGCACCGCATTTTTGATTGCGCTAAGCATGTCTAAATGGGAGCCTGCTAGCGTACCGTTATCTGTGGTTAGTTTATTGCCAACGCGCGTGACCTTCTGTGTACCGAACATAAAGCTGTCATCGTCAGTGCCGATTAATCCCATGGCATCGGTAACCAGCATCATTCTTTCTTTCCCTTTGATTTTAATCGCTATTTCACTGCAAATTGGGTCAATGTGGTAATGATCTAGAATTAAGCCCGCATAGGTATCTGGTGTATTTAGCGCCACCCCTACCATGCCAGGTGCGCGTGACAGCATGGCTGACATAGCGTTGAATAAGTGAGTGAACCCATCTGCGCCGGCCTCAATTGCCTTGAGTACGGTTTCTGCATCAGCGTTAGAGTGGCCTAGGCATACTTTCACTCCATGCTGGCACAATTGTGTAATCACGTCTGGGCTAACATTTTCAGGAGCAAGTGTCACAATCACTTTCCCCAAATCTTTGCGTAAATAAAGGGCTAATTCATCATCTGTGATAGGGCGAATAAAGGCTTCATCATGCACGCCTTTTTTCGGTTTGCTTAAGTGTGGTCCTTCAAAATGCACCCCAAGGATCCCAGCCACATGTTGGTCAATGGCCTCAGCCATAATCTGTGCTGCGTGTTGCATGACAGGCAGTTCATCCGTGATCAATGTTGGCATTAACCCTGTGGTACCAAATTTGCGATGAGCTAGGCTCATTTGCGCTAAAGCTGCTGTGGTAGGTGACTGGTTAAACAGTACACCACCACCACCGTTAACTTGTACATCGATAAAACCAGGTACCACTGAACCGGGGTAAAACGCCAAATGGGCGTCATTAGAAGATGTTGCTGTTATATTTTGGATGGTGTCTTGTTCAACGATTACAGTTTGGTTATTCAACCAGCCGTTTGAGGTCAGTAAGCGCTCACATCTAAATTGCATATCAATGGGTCTCTGTTATTTTTTTAAGGCCCTGAGGTCGGTCTGGATCTCGACCATAAGCTTGAGCGATACGCTCAATGTCTACATAGAAACGCAATACCACCAATAACGGCAGGCAACGAGGGTGCAGCGTAAGCTTAGGGTGCGACAGAGATACAACGCGACCCCCTTGTTGGGCGAAGGTGTGTATCTGGTTACTATGCACGTCAGTCGTTTCATCTTCAACTTGAACATCAATGACATGGAGTTGATTGGCAAGCATGGCTGACGGGCCGTGCATAAACTCGGCGCTGCTGAAAGCTTCACAGTGTATCGCCAGAACTTCTTTTAATTTCAGCGCCATTTCACGGCTGATAGCGTAACCAAAACCGCGTCCTAACATGACGCAATGTCGAATCTCGTGCAGTAAATCAGGCGTTAGCTGCGCAGGCTGTGCGAGTACCTGTTCTAACGCGTCCGGCAGATTAGTAAGGCTATCGAGTAGCGCGGTGTTGTTATTCCAGTAGGCGCATAATTGCAGTAATGCACTCAAACTGGCTAAGTAGCTTTTGGTTGCGGCAACCGATTGCTCTAACCCCGCCCCCATGGGCAATACATAATCAGCTGCTTGGGCTAGGGGAGACTGTTCGTCGTTTACCAAGGCCAAACACATAGCGCCACTGGCTTTGGCTGATTTCACTTGATTCACAATATCAGGGCTGCGGCCAGACTGGGAAATGGCAATCACTAAGGCGCTTTGGTGATTGACAGATTTATGGTAAATACCGAACACCGAAGGGGCAGACGCCATAACGGGTATGCCTAGCTCAGTTTCTAATAAGTATTTAGCGAAAACACCTGCGTGATCAGATGAACCACGGCCAATCATTAACACATAACTGGGTTTTCTCGCTTTTATTTGGCTGACGAGTGTTTCACACTGCTCGGCGTTACGAATGAGTTGCTGACGTATAACAGATGGTGTTTGCGCCGTTTCTTGCGCCATGAAGCTACTCAATGGGAACCCCTTTTATGTTGATAAAGTGTACAGTGGATTTAGAATAATAAATTATTCTTTATTTTTCTATATTTTATAATAGTTATTTACAAATAGTCTGCAACTGGGTACTGTTTGGTTACTGCAAACTAACCACTTTTTTTATGATCACGACTGCCTTTGCATACATCAGTGTTTTACTCTTTATCGCGGGGGGACTAGCCCTAGTAGAAGAGAAAACCCGTTGGAAGTTATTCCATTATCTACCCGCCATCGTATTGCTGTATTTCACAGTCATGATGATGTCTACGCTGGGTTTATGGAGTAAAACAGCAGAGATCAATCAGGCGTATTCTTCCCTTAAGGCAAATATTCTTCCGGCTATGATCTTCTTAATGTTGCTGGACGCTGATTTACGTCAAATTAAACGCTTGGGCGGCAAGATGCTGTTGGCATTTTTTGCCGCAGCGATCAGCATTGGTTGTGCATTTGTCATTGGTTTTGCGCTATTTAAAGGCTTTTTAGCCCCAGATGCGTGGAAAACGCTAGCGGCGCTAAGCGGCAGTTGGATGGGCGGCACAGGTAATATGGCTGCGGTGCAAGCGGCGCTTAATGTGCCTGATTCCAGTATGGGTTACACCTTGCTAATTGACTCAATTGATTACGCCATGTGGGTCATGTTTCTGTTGGCGTTAGTTCCTTTCGCGAATCGCTTCAATCATTGGACTAAAGCTGATGGTAAAGCCTTAGCAGAAGTCAGTGCCAATTTAGCCAGTAAACAACAGGAATACACAGGCAATAAAACCACCTCTATGTTGGTTTTGCTGTCTGGGGCAATGTTGGTGTCCATCCTATGTCAACATCTTGCTGCTGCTTTGCCTGTGACAGAATTTTTTACTAAAACCGCATGGACTGTGATGTTGGTCACCGTTTTGGGTGTTATTTGTGCAATCACTCCCATCAGCAAAATGTGGGGGGGGAAAGAGTTATCATCCCTCATGCTGTATCTCATTATCGGCTTGATTGCTTCGCGTGCTAATTTCAACGAATTAACCCAAGCGCCTATATATATCTTGCTTGGCTTATTTATTTTGGCTGTACATGGTGGGCTTATGCTACTGGTGGCCAAGCTGTTCAAACTTGATTTATTCACCTGCGGTATCGCATCGTTGGCCAATATTGGCGGCGTGGCATCTGCTCCTATACTTGCTGCTGCTTATTCTCGAGCGTTAATCCCTGTGGGCGTGTTAATGGCCATGTTGGGTTACATAGTTGGCACCGGCGGCGGCTTATTGGTAGGGCGAGCGTTAGCATGGCTAAGCGCAGCGTAAACGGAGAACAATATGAAACGTATTTTATCAATCGGGCTGTTACTGGCATGCGCTTTAAGTGCGACTGCATTGCCTGCCAGTGCTCTACAGCATCCTACCAAAGACCTGCAAAAGAACTGGGGAACTGATGTGATGAATGTAACACAAGTTCAGTTGCACCCTGATCACTGGGTGCAGAAGCTAAAAAGTCCTGAACAGCTAGTCATGACCCAAGAACAGATCAATGCGCATAACCAAGGGTTAATTGAGCATAACCGTTTTGTTAGCGATCCCCTCAGTAGTCCAGATTCACTTACTGACAAACAACTCACAGCGAAAATTCACAGCATCAGCAAAGTGCCCAAAAGTGCGCGCTATTTTGTTGGTGGACGCCAGTTAAGTGCTCAAGATTATGAGCTTTATCAAGACAATATGACTTTTGCTTCAGCACCGAATGGTCACAAAGTGGGATTTGGCTTAATGGTAAAGCGCGCAGCACTGCGTACCTTTCCAACCGATGATAGAGTGCTGAACTCAGGGATGGATGTGGACCTTGACCGTTTTCAAGAAAGCGCTTTGTTTCCAGGGGACGCAGTTGCGATCCTAACCTACAGCAAAGATAAGCAGTGGGCATTGGTGCAAGGGTTTAATTACCTCGCTTGGACAAGAGTCGAAAATTTTGCCCTTGGTACTAAACAGCAAGTTGCTGAATTTAAAGATGAAAGCGATTTCGTTGTGATTACCGGAGCCAAGGTGTTCACTCAATACGTGCCTGACATGCCAGCAGTGTCTGAGCAACAACTGGACATGAGTGTACGTTTGCCTTTAGTTAGCGAAAATGAAGTGCCAACCGCATTATACGCCCAAAACCCTTATGCCAATTACGTGGTTTGGTTACCCACTCGTACACCGCAAGGGAAGTTGAGCTTACAAAAAGCCCTTATCGGGCGAAGCCAAGACGTGCATTTGGGGTACATGGCATACACCAAAGCGAACGTTATTCGTCAAGCCTTCAAGTTTTTAGGTGAACGTTATGGTTGGGGGCATGATTATAACGGCCGTGACTGCACAGGGTTTGTGGGAGAAATTTACCGCTCGTTCGGCATTTTAATGCCACGCAACTCTGGTGATCAGGGTGGAACAGACTTCGGTATTGATAACCGGTTTTCCAAGCAATCTCCTATGGCAGATAAACTAGCGGCCATTGAAGATTTAGAAATAGGTGACTTACTTTATATTCCTGGCCACGTGATGCTCTATTTAGGCGATGAACAGGGCCAGCCGTTTGTGATCCATGACGTAAAAGGCTTGGCGTATTTTGATGAGCATAAAAAGCTCTACAAAGGCACCTTAAACGGTGTGTCCGTCACGCCTTTGTTACCCCTTCGCTTGTCGGAGAAAAACAGTTATGTGGATCGTCTCTATAACATTAAGCGTATACGGTAAGCATTAATGAGCGCACAGTATTCTGGTTTAGATTGGTTAGTTTTTGTTGCTTATGGCTTGTTGCTACTGGGCTCAGGTTGGTTTTTTAATCGCCGCTCAGCAAACAGCCAAGATTACTTTCGTGGTGGTAACACTATGCCTGTATGGGCGGTGGCCATATCTGTGCTCGCCACTTCGCAATCTGCAGCCACTTTTTTAGGCGGCCCCGACCAGGGTTACCGCGGTGATTTGTCTTATTTAGCGACTAACTTAGGCGCGTTTGTGGCGGCGTTCTTTGTTGCCACTTTTCTTATTCCTAAGTTTTATAAATTTAATGTGTACACCGTATACGAACTGCTTGAAGTACGCTTTGGCCCCACAGCGAAGAAACAAGCAGGTTTGATGTATTTATGTGGCCGTATATTCGCGAGCGGGGCTCGTTTGTACATGGCAGCGATTGCCGTATCGATGATTTTATTTGCCGACATTGAAGCATCACATGTAGTGGCTGCAACTTGTATTTTGACAGTCGCAGGTCTGATGTACACAGTGTATGGTGGCATCAAAACAGTGATATACAGTGATGTAATTCAGTGTTGCGTGTATGTGGGGGCAGCGGTAGCGGTTATTTATTGTTTGCTGGCGGCGATCCCCAGTGATATGTCCAGCATCATGGCGGTGCTTGCCGAGCCAGGAGCTGGTCAAGCATCGAAGCTGGCGTTATTCAAATTTGATTGGGATTTCAGCCCCTCGGGCGTGTTTAACATCTGGTCAGTGTTTACTGGTTTTGTGTTGCTAAATATCGCCGCATTTGGTCTTGACCAAGACATGACCCAGCGCGTGCTAACGTGTAAAAATGCCAAAGAAGGCAGTAAAGCCATGCTGTATTCCATTGTTATGGTGATTCCGATCATGCTGCTTTTCATTGTTATTGGCTTGTTGCTATATGTTTATTACCAGCGCCCAGATTTAATGCATAGCGGTGCTGCAGGCGAGGTTTTACCGACCTTTGAAGGTGAGCCAGTCACTATTTTCATGTACTACGTACTCAATCATATTCCTGCTGGCGTGAAAGCGTTAGTAACCGTTGGCATCATTGCTGCAGCGCTATCGACACTTAATTCAGGGTTGAATTCTATGGCGTCAGTGTTGGTGCAAGATATTTACGCACCTTGGCAAAAGAAGAAAGGTAATCGCCACAGTGACATGCATTTTGTCAGCGCTGGGCGCGTGGCTATGGGGTTGGTGGCTGCAGCACTAGGCGCTATGGCCTGCTTATGCTTTTATTGGCAACAATATACTGACACACCACTTTTACAGTTTGCTTTGGGTGTCATGGTGTTCTCGTACAGTGGCTTATTAGGTGTGTATTTCACCGCCATCTTCACTAAGCGCGGTAGCCCTCAAAGCGTGTTAGCGGCGCTCATTTGCGGTTTTATGACGACGCTTTTATTTCAGCCTTATATTATGACGCTGTACTTACCACAAGACTGGATAGTGCACATTGGATTTACTTGGCAACTTTGTATCGCCACATTGGTCGCAAGCCTAGTGTGTTTATCAGGCAAAGGCAGCAGCGAATCGCAATTTCAGGGACAGGAAGCATGAACCATTCAATTCAATTCATACTTGGCTTAGACGGCGGGGGCACAAAAACGGTTGCCCGGCTCGTTGACTTACAAACCTCAATGCAGTGGCAAGTGAATGCTGGGGCAACGTCTCTGAGTAATGATTACTCCTTGGCGTTAGCCAGTATTACAGATGCTTGCAGGCAATTATTAGAGCAGGCGGACTGCAGCGCCGAGCAGGTATCGGCTGTGTTTGGTGTCGCCGGTGCCGGGGATAAATCCTTGGTGGTTAAATTAGAGCGAGATTTAGCCTTCAAATTTGCCAAATTAAGTGTGGTGTCTGATGCCAAGACCTCCTTGTACGGCGCTAATGCTGGCCATCCAGTGGCTGTTGTAGCACTCGGGACAGGGTCGGTTGGTATGCGTATGGATCATAACCGCAACGAAAAGATGATAGGCGGGTGGGGCTTTTGTATCGGTGATGAAGGTGGCGGTGCGAAACTTGGCTACTTAGCGGTTCAAAAGTTGCTGTTGGAAATGGACTTGAATGGGGTAGCAAAAAGCACGTTAAGTTTGTTTGTGGCCAGCCAAATTGGTTACAGTCGCCATTCAATCTTGCAATGGTTAGCGATGGCGAAACCAGCTGATTTCGCAGCGCTTGCGCCACATGTTTTCAACCTAAAAGAAGAGTGTGTGGTGGCGTTAGAAGTACTCACTGCCCATGCCACCATGATCGAAAAATTAATCAAGCGTACCTGCGGCTCAAGTGATTTACCCTTGGTGCTCATGGGTGGTCTGGCTGAACCGAGCCAAGGACTGCTAAGTGCGACTTATCGCAATTTAATTGTGCCAAGTAAGGGAAACTCTCTTGATGGCGCTTGTTTGTTGGCAAAGCAATTGTGCTCGCCTTCATCCACTAACTAACCGAACGTAATCAATTTATGACTCAAGTAAATTTGCTCAGTGAATTAAATAGCATCGCTTCTGAAGGGCGCAACATAGATACGCTCGACATAGACACTTTGCCCACTCTAGCGATTTTAGAAAAAATCAATCAGGAAGATCATAAAGTTGCTGCTGCGGTGAGCGCAGCAATGGCGGATATTACCTCTGGAGTGGAAGCTATTGTATCAAGCTTTAACCGAGGTGGTCGTTTGGTTTATATGGGCGCCGGTACGAGCGGGCGCTTAGGCATACTCGATGCGGTAGAGTGTATGCCAACCTTTAGCGTGCCAGAGGGGATGGTTATCGGCTTGATCGCGGGAGGCGAAAAAGCAGTGATACACGCCGTTGAAGGTGCAGAAGATGACCGAGCAATGGGCGTAGCTGACTTAAAAGCCCTTAATTTTAGTGATAAAGATACATTGGTGGGTATTGCTGCCAGTGGCCGTACGCCTTATGTGGCTGCAGGTTTAGAGTACGCCAAGCAGTGTAAAGCAACAACTATTGCAGTAAATTGCAGTCCCAACTCTGTCATCGGTCAGATAGCAGATATTGATATTTGTGCCCAAGTGGGTCCTGAAGTCCTGACCGGCTCTACACGCTTAAAATCAGGCACTGCCCAGAAACTCATACTAAATATGCTTAGCACGGCCAGCATGATCCGCATTGGTAAGACTTATCAAAACCTAATGGTGGATCTTAACGCCAGTAATCAAAAGTTGTATGCACGAGCGGTACGTATTGTGATGCAAGCTACTGACTGCGAAGAGCAAACCGCATATGAAGCCCTTGATCACGCGAATAAAGAAGTCAAAGTGGCGATTTTAATGATACTTACAGGTGTTGATGTGCAACAGGCTCGCGAAAAACTTGCTCAGAAGCAGGGTTTTTTGCGCCATGCCATGTCGCAAGGTGAGTCATGAAGCTCATCTACTTAGCGCTATTTACCTTATTGCTAAGTGCATGTGTAACTTCTTCTCAGGTAGAAAAGGGTAGTTCTGAGGCCATCAAAGTTGCTGCCCAGCGCTCAGAAGCATATCTGCCGCAACTAAAAGGTAAACGTGTCGGCTTAGTGGTAAATCAAACCTCCATGGTGGGCAACAGGCACTTAGCGGATTATTTGCTTGATGAGTCAGTCAACGTCGCGCGAATCTTCGCGCCTGAGCACGGTTTTCGTGGTGATCATGATGCAGGAGCGCACGTCAGCAGCGAAATAGATGCAAAAACTGGCATTCCTATCACTTCTATCTACGGCAAATTTAAAAAGCCGCCAGTGGAAATGTTGCAACAACTTGATGTGGTGATATTTGATATTCAAGACGTGGGCGTGCGTTTTTATACTTACATCAGTTCGATGCACTACATGATGGAAGCCGCAGCAGAGGCCGGTATTCAGTTTATGGTACTAGACCGCCCCAACCCTAATGGGCGTTTCGTCGATGGGCCAATACTCGAGCCTAAATACCGCTCGTTTGTGGGCATGCATCCTATCCCCGTTCTACATGGTATGACGGTAGCTGAACTCGCACGTATGATCAAAGGCGAAGGCTGGATAAACCAAGCGCAATCGCTTGATTTGGTCGCCATTCCAGTCGCTAATTACTCCCGTTATATGCACTACTCACTACCTGTAGCCCCGAGCCCGAATTTACCCAATGACCAAGCGATTGGTTTATACCCAAGTCTGTGTTTTTTCGAGGCTACGCCTATTAGTGTCGGCCGCGGTACTGACTTTCCATTTCAGGTGTTAGGGTTTGACGATATTGAGTTAGGCGAATTTGCGTTCAGCCCAGAATCGCGCCCTGGTAGCGCGCTGCACCCCAAGTTAGAAGGTAAGGCTTTACAGGGGATAGATTTGCAAGAAAGCCCTGAGCGAGGCCTTAATTTAACCTGGCTGGTGGGGGCGCAGCAGCAATTTTCTAGCCGTGGTATGCACTTATTTGAGCGAGCTGATTTTATGGATAAGTTAGCCGGTACAGATTCACTGCGTAACGCCATAGAAGCAGGCCAAAGCGCTGCTGAAATTAAACGAAGTTGGCAAGCAGGATTGGCCAACTTCAAAGAACAACGTCAGCCCTACTTGCTCTACCCTTAATATATTTATTCATTAGCGCTCAAGTAAGCAACTGTGCTTCGTGTCTGCTCGACTCAAGAGCAAACTTAGGTAAAGACATCAGACATATCTAAATCTCTGTGGTTAAATACAGCTTTTTTCACTTAAAGCACGATATAACGTTCACACATAACAGAGGGCAGTATGGCATCAGCAAAGTTTCACAATACCTTTAGACAGTATCATAGATGGTTGGGGTTTTTCCTTGCGGGTATTATGGCGGTGTATGCAGTCAGTGGAATATTGCTCATATTTCGTAGCACAGATTTACTGAAATACGAATACACCACGGTGCATGAACTAGACACTCAACTGAGCTCTAAGGCGCTAGAAAAGGCTCTTCATCTGAAAGGGTTTAAAATTCAGGCTGAGGATGAACAAGAAATTCGTTTTAACTACGGCGCCTATCAAAAAGCCACGGGTGAGGCGGTTGTCACTAAAAAAGATTATCCCAAGGTACTAGCCAAACTTGTGAGTCTGCACAAGGCTACTACAAACAGCCCTTTGTTTATTTTAAACATTACCTTTGGTGTGGTGTTGCTGTTTTTTGTCGTCTCCGCTTTTTTGATGTTTATGCCAAAAGCGAAGTTGTTCAAAAACGGAATGAAAATAGCGGCAGGTGGTTTTTTGTTTGCTTTGCTTGTGGTGATATTTGGTTCGTAAATATTTAAGTTTGAATTTATAAAAAAGGCCTCAATTGAGGCCTTTTTGTTAGGTGACTTTCGCGTTACTCAATACCGTTTGTACCGAGTAGTGCTTCTACCGAATAATGCTTTTAGGCTACTAAAACCGCCCTTGATAAAAGCAACTGCAACGAAAGTAATCAATATAGATGTTACATCGCGTATGACAGTGTTATGTAACCGAAGCGACCGATGTTTTCATATGCACCAGTCTTTTCGCCTGTGCCAGTCGTTCCAAATGGAAGGTCACGGTTGAATACGTTGTCTACGCCAACAGTCAGTGATATACCGTTTTCAAATGCGTAGCCTACAGTGACATCTGAAATCGCGTACGAGCCATATTCCATCAAGGAGCTACGGTTAGGGTTAACCGCGAGCTCTTGGTTGTCATAGATGCTCACACGCTCTAGATAACGGGTTTTGATACCAGCTTGCCATGCATCAACCATGTAGCTCATGCTTAACATACCTTGCCACTCTGATTCACCTGCAGTACCAGCATATTCAACAAAATCAGACGTATCTTCTTGGAACGGATACTCTTTACGCTCAATCAGGTACGTACCAATTAGGTTAGTTTTGAATGAACCGCCAAGCGCATCAAAGTCATAGCCAAGTTCGAAATCCACACCCGATGCATCTTGACCTGAAAGGTTAAGGGAGAAGCTTCTAATTTGTGATATTTCACCACTTGCATCACGGGTAATAAGCGAGCAGTAATCATTGCTGACGCCGCTCGTGTTATCAACGCAGCGATCAAGAATGGTTTGCGAATCAACTGAAGAAATAGCGTCAGTCAATTCAATTTTCCAGTAATCAACGGTGGCCACAAAACCTTCAAGGTAAGCCGGCTGATAAACCACGCCGACTGTAGTACTTTTTGATTCTTCAGCGCGAAGGTTAATGTTACCGCCTTGCTCGCCTTCAATTCTGGCTGAGTCATAGTCTGAATCAAAATCAGCCGGCACGCCTAAAGCGGCACAGTTTGATGTGCGCGTTGAAGCGTCAGCCAATTGACCTAGCTCAGACGTTTTACAAGGATCGTCAATACTGAAAAACGTTTGGCTCGCTTCACCGTACAGTTCACTGATGTTAGGTGCGCGTAGGGCTGAGGAGTGGGTCGCTCGAACGCGTAAGTCTTCATACACTTGCCAGTCTAGACCTAGCTTCCAGCTTTTTGCATTACCGATAGTGCTGTAGTCAGCAATACGCAGTGCGGTTTCAAAGTTCAGATCTTGAATACCTGGTAGGTCGGTTAGCAAAGGCGCTGAAAACTCTACGTAAGCTTCTTTAACATCGAAGTCGCCTTTATCTTCGCCTAATACGTTGAAGAACGTACCTTCAGCGTTGTCTGGCTCTTCAATTTCGCTTTCTTCTTTGCGGTATTCAATACCCGCGGCAAAACCCACATAGCCCGCTGGTAATTCATATATACCAGAGTTGTTGACTGAGCCGCCGACAACAGTTTGCGTAATGGTGCTGTTGCCAACAGAGGTGGTGTTAACGTAGTTACGTGCAGCTTCGCTTGGCGCGCCGTCACCTAGTAGGTTTAATGGCACACAGCCTGCTGCTTGAGCTGCCGTATCACGACAGACAATTGAGCCGTCGTCAGCTTCAACCGCATCTACAGCATTATAGAAGTTGGCCAGTACAAGGTTATTCTTGTTGGCACGCTCAAGCTTGGTTTCACCACGCGTGATGTAGGTTTCAAAACCCCAATCATCGTTGATGTAACCTTCAAGACCAGCCACAAACGCAGTGGTTTCACGTTCGTCATCTTCTGTACGACGGCCAACATCAGTCAACATCCGGTCGATAGTAATTTTAGTCAGATTATTTGCACCCATAAGGGCTAGCAAGTCATCTCCTGCATACGGGTTATCGTTTTGGATAGTGATGGCATCTGCCTCGCTTTCAAAGAAGAAAAACGCAGGCTGACCAACATTAGTCGAGCGAGTACGTGCGTACTTACCTTCAACATAACCACGGATGTTGTCGGTTACGTCGTAGCTCAATTTAAGGTTATAGTTGGTGCGGTCAAACTCAGGCTGAAGCTCGCTGAACTGATTCAAATTAATAAAATCACAGTTTTCACATGCTATGCCGTCTACGTTATCACCTAGGTATACGTCGCGTACTGAACCATTAGGGTTAAATGAATAGTAATCATCGCCAATGGCAAAGGTACCAGCATTGCTTAACGCATAGATACCCGCATTAGGTGTGTAGATATCGTCAGGGACATCTAAAGAATCTCTATTGTCATCATTTTGCGCGGTGTTAGCTAGATTGCGGAAAGAAGTAGATGTCCATGGGTTATCCAGGGCGTTCAAGCTTTCTTGGCTGCTGTGCTCCACTGAGAAGGCGATATTACCGCGATCATCATTGAAGTTGGTGCCGTAAGAGAATGAATACTTGTCGTTGCTGTAATCGTGGTTGTCAGCATAGCCTTTGGTCGCGCTAACTTGTAAGCCTTCAATCTTGTCTTTAAGAATAAAGTTAACCACACCCGTTACCGCATCTGCACCGTAAACCGCTGATGCACCGCCTGTGATGATTTCAACGCGCTCAATCCAGCTGGTAGGAATGGTGTTGGTATCAACCGAAGAGGTACCTGCACTGCTCGCTACGTGGCGCTTGCCATTGACCAATACCAGGGTGCGTTCAGTGCCCATTCCGCGCAAATCAAGAAGGCTCAAACCGGCGGTACCGATGAATTGACCTGAGTTTGATAAAGAGTAAGTACTTGCTAATGCGGGTAGCTCATTTAGTGCTTCACCGATATTCATCGCACCAGTATTTAGCAAACTTTCGCCGCTAAGTACTGTCACAGGTGAAGGTGCGATAGCGCCTTCACGAAGAATACGAGAGCCTGTGATTTGGATTTTTTCTACTGAGTTCGCTGCATCGTCGCTCTGTTGTGCCAACGCGCTGTTTGTCATAACTATTGAGCCGCCTAAAAGCGCTAGCTTTACGGCTTGAGTAATTTTATGCATATGTGTCCCTGAGAAGGTAATTATAGGAAAGATAAAGAATCTATCTGCTATAAGTGCAGATTGCGGCGAATTGTATGGGGCATTAGCTGTTATTTCAAACAAATATATCGTAAAAACTTTGTTAAACAGTGTTAATAACTATTTACATTGACTTTTAATTGACCGTTTAAAGGTGGGTAAATGAGCGAAAAGGCTAAAATTTGAGCGCTGCCGATTCGTACGAAAATTTAGTGGTGCTAAAGATTTCTAATACCATCAGTAAGTTAAGCTGAGAAATTTTGCAATAAAGCAGATTAGCGTTAAAACAGCCTTTATTACGGCTATTTAACGCCAAAAGAGCGAGTACTAAGGTGGAATGTTAAGAAGATTGCCTAAAGTCACTGACCACTGAGTTCGTTTTCTCAAGTAATTGGCGACCTTGTCTTGATGATTGAGTGATCGCAATAAACAATATGTCGATAATAAACTCTTGAGCAGTACGGGCCATTATCGATGACAAACGCGCTGACTCTTCTTCTGCTACTGAATATAGTTTGATATCTGCAAGATCAGATACCGGCGTTGCGCCATAGCGAGTTACCGTGATCACTTTACAGCTGTTTTGCTTGGCCTGTTTCACTACATTGACAATTTCACGGGTACTGCCGGATTCGCTGATGGCAAACACCAAATCGTTTTCAGACAAGGTAGCAGCAAAGGCCAACTGGGCGTGCATATCAGGCTCTTCAATGGCTAACATGCCAAGTTTTTGCAGCTTATAGGAGAAGTCTTTCCCTACCAGAGCTGAACCACCTAAGCCACAAATCAAAATGCGCTTAGCTGATTTGAGTAATTCCACAGCTTGGTGAAACGCGGCTTCTTCATTAAGGTTTTTAGTCTCGGTTAATACTGCGACTTTGCTGCTAAGTAGCTTTTCTGACACTTGTTTGAAGCTGTCATTGAGGGTGATTTTACCGTGTAGATTGCCCTCACTCGCAGTTGAATTTAATGCGTCTATTACCCCTAGCTTGAACGCTGGATACCCTTTGTATCCAAGCTTTTGGGCGAATTTCACCACACTAGATTGACTGACGCCAACGACATTCGCGAGTTCTTGAGATGACAGATCCCTTACTGCATTTGATGAACTAAGTACAAATTTAGCGAGCTTTAATTCGCTATTAGAAAGGGTATCTTTAATGGCTTTTATTTTTGTGAAAGTAGACATTAAGCAACTCTGAGTAATAATTTATTATTTAGTTTACCGTAATTTTAACAATTTACGCGTAAAAAATTGTGAATTTATGAGCAATTAGCTTACCGCTAGTGCCGATGTTCGGCAAAGATAAATCGATAATTTATTCAAACTCTTTTAGCGTAGTATAATTTAAAATTGTTTGTATTTTGCACATTATTCCATTGCGTTAAGCAATCAAAAGCCTAGCTAAAATTTCGACTTTGATACACAAAGTTCAAAACGCATCACTGACCACTTGACCGTTATACGCGGCGCATTGTTCGACGCGCTGCTTCTGTATTTTTGACAGTGAATTAAGATCAAAATAACCGTATTCACTGTGCTCGTCACTTAGACTTATGGCCTGTTTCCCCAAGTGAACTTTAAAAATGCAGGCCTGAGAGTTATATGCACTATGAAAATACACTCCAGAAAGGTACTCAATTTCCACCTGCACACCTAATTCTTCTTGGCACTCTCGCAACAAAGCTTGATGAATGGTTTCACCAGGCTCAAGAGCACCACCGGGTAAACCCCAAGCACAATGACCATAAGTGGCCTTTAGCAATAAAACTTGTCCTGTTTCATTGAAAATAACGCCATGGCTGCTGATGCGAAATGTATCGTTAAACGCCATACACATCCCTCAATTTATCTGCTGTTAAAAGAATATTATTTAAGCTCGGTCGCAGTTCACGTTTCACATAAAATACCATAACCCATCAACAAGACAGTGCTAAGGGCAGAAAATTTCATTTAGTTAATGCTGAATCTTACCAATGCTAACTGGCAGCGATCCCGAGGCCTGTTGATTACCGAACAGAATATTGGCCAAAGCGCGATAAATAGGACCTTCGTAGTGGGCACGGGCTGCTCCGTTTTCATCTAATTGCTCAGTAACTTGGGTGTTATAAGCAAAGGTCGCCAAAATGCCATCCAGATAATCTGCGTACTGGGTCACTGCATAAGGGGTGCGCATACTCACCATAAGCGATTTTTGATGGGGTTTAATGTCTTTCAGTAAGGTGAGAAGCTTGGCATCCAGCGCTTCTTTATTCGGTCTTGAGCGCCAATCAATAATATCGTCCATTCCCCCCATTTCAACCAAGCTTTGCTGCGGGGTAATATCGGTGTAAATCACTAATTGTGCGTCACGCTGTAGGGCAAGAAGGTTATCTGTTGGCTCGCTCACTAAGCTGGCACAGCTCATTGTCAGTTCAGGCCGTGGGTCAAATGTGTTAAGTGCATCAGTTAGTGCAGTTGTCATGGCCATGCATTTACTCTTGTCTGGCATGACGAGATGAATGCGCTTAGTGGATTGGCTTATCGGCCATGCTTGCTGATTTTTAATCGCCACAATGGCGTTATCCGCTAAGTCTTGCTCTATTTTTAGATGAGCAGGCGCAGCCAATATACTTTGCGCCCGAGCGAGTGCTTTGGCTGGGGATAACTGGGCAGTATTAGACGGAATATAATTGTGTTTTAAGGTTTGAATACGCGCTACTGACGTCTCTATTTCAGCTAACGTTACGTCGCCAATTTGAACGGCATAAGCTAGATCAGCAATCATTTTTTTAAGCTTAGGAATGTCCTGTGCAGTGCGAATAGCCAGTGGCATTAGTGCGATGTCAGTACCCGCCTTGAATGTTTGCAATACCGCTTGGGTAGGCTCATAAAAATGGGCGATGGCGGCCATATCTAACGCATCTGTGATGATCACGCCCCGAAAGCCCATTTGGTCTCTGAGCAAGTCGGTTAAAATTGCCCGAGACATGGTAGCCGGTAGTATTGTCTTGCTGCCGTCAGTGGCAGTAAATGTTGAGCTATCAAGGGCTGGGTATTGAATATGTGCCGTCATGATCATGCCCGGATCGCCATTATCAATGGCGTATTGAAATGGCGCTAAATCTACCGCTTTTATTTTGTGTAAGTCATGTTCAACCAAGGGTAAGCCCGAGTGACTATCGGTGCTGGTATCCCCGTGCCCAGGAAAGTGTTTCAGCGCAGCAATAATGCCGTTTTGTTGCATTGCCTGCATTTGAGCTAATCCCAGTTCAGCCACCACTTGTGGGTCTTCCCCGAATGAGCGCACGTTTATCACAGGGTTTTCTGGATTGACGTTTACATCAACTGAAGGAGCAAAATTAACGTTAAAACCCAGTACGGCTAACTCTTTAGCAATCACATCACCGCTAAGCGTGGCAAAGTGTGTTCCATGTTCGGCGTATGTGGCACCAATGGCCATATTGCCGCTAAATGCAGTACTAATATTTTGCGGGATGCGCACCACGCGCCCGCCTTCTTGATCGATAGAGATAAGCAGTGGAGAGTGCCCGCCACTGGCTGAGGCTGCTTGCAAGTCACGATTCAGGCGAAGCATTTGTTCTGTGTCGACCAAGTTATTGGCAAATAAGATTATGCCGCCTACACCTGTGTCAGCAATCATTTCTTTAAGGTCATCGGGTAACGTGGTGACAGGTGTAGTGCAGCGCTGTGTGGTTGCATCAAGCTCGTTTTCATCACAGAAATAGCGAATATCGAGCATCAGTTTTTGCGCAACTAAGGCTTCAATTTTAGGATCGATTGATGGTTTGCTTGTGCATGAAATACAAGCGATAACGAAGAAAACGACAAAACACAAACGCAACGGCCTAAAGCCCATGACTCACTCCTGAAAATAAAAATATATGGCGGTACTTAGTTGTACCGCAATAAAATAACGCGTGAAGAAAATAAAAAAATCCCCGCCAGAAGCGGGGATAAACAAACAACTACCTGTATTCGCTAAGGTAAGTCGCTAAGCTGGGTTAGTAGTTTAGGCTAACCGAAAGTTGAACACGGCGAGGGTTAATTAAGTTTCGTGCCTCACCAAAGGTGGCGCTAGAAAGAATGGGTTGATAGTTATAACCCGTCTGTCTGTCGAAAACGTTAAACACATCGGCTTTAAACTGAAGCTCTAAGTCTTCGGTAATATTGAAGGCTTGGGCGTAGTTTAAGTCTAACTGCCAATGGCTTGATTCACGACGGCTGCCAGCAGGTTCAGAGTAACGAATAGTAGAGCTTGAATAACCATAAGCGCCACCGTCCCACTCTTCCCAAACATCGCCAGATTGGAAGACAAAGTTAAAACCGATGTCAGCGTTCCAATCTGTTGTGTAGTAACCCAATGCTTTTAATACATGAGGACGGTCACCATTTAAAGTGCCTGACTTGCCATCCCACAACATGCGACCGCGACCATCACCTAAGTTAGATGAGCCAACAAACAAGTTACCGTCAGACGCTGTGCTAGTGACGTCTTGGTCATAGTTACCGTAGTAGTGGCTCCATACATAAGACACGTTCAAGTAGTAATTGTCGCCGGTGTAATCACCTTCGATGCTCCACTCGTAGTAGGTGTTTTCAGCGCCATCTAGTTCGGCAATAACATAGCTACCGTCACTTGCAGATAGTCCCATGCTGGAATATTGCTCAGCTAAATCAGGAATAAACAAGCCTTTATCGCGCAAGTTTTCAGGTACGCCACCAAACGGGCCGTAATCGCCATAAGTGCGGGCATTGTTAGGCTGATCTTCCCACGCATGTGAGGCCTCGCGCTGACGTAAATGGGTGCGAACGAAGAATTCGTTTGATATGTATTTCGTCATACCAATAGTGATTTCGTCCGTGCGACGTGCATCCATGTCATCTTGGAATAACTTACCTGATGAACCGTTTGCTTCGGTATTACCAATAAACGCACCGTCCGCATCAAAATAAACTACTTGGGTTGATTGGTTGTTGCGATCCCATGAGGCCGCGCGGGCTAGTGAGGTAGTATCTGGGTTATAACTCGCGAAGTTAGCAAACACGGTATCGCGACCGTTATAGGCCCAAGTGATGCCGAGTCTAGGTTGGATCATGTCCATAAAATCAAGCTCATACATTTTGTACTTGTTGCCAGGAGCGACTTCGTAACCTGATGCATTCGCTGAGTTTTCTCTTAGACCTTGTCCGTACAAAGTATCGTTGCTAAACAAGAAACCAACGTTGTAAGTGAAGTCACCGTGCTCAATGGTATCATTCACTTCAATGTTGATGACTTCTGATGTTGACGTTAGCGGATTTAAGTTTTCTTCACCATTTAAACTGTTGGAATATACTGTTGCGCTGTAATAGATAGCTTCGTCTGTTTCAAAGTCGGTATCTACACCCAACCCGCCGTTATAGCTGATTGAACCCCAACCATTTGACAGTCGAGTGAGCACTTCTTCGCTTTCTTTCCACTGTCCACCAATATGAATATTGTGAACGGTATTGCCTAGCTCCATTTCGTGGTCAAGAGCAACTTCAAAGCTCTTACGAGAGAAATCTTGATTATTAATAAGTGAAGCGCCACCAATATTACCGCCACCCGTTAATACGCCTGCATCATCGGTATAACCATAGGTATCGATTAATGCTTGAGCTGTTTCTGCATCAAAACCTTCATCTGTTTTAACGTTCGGTACGGTAAATGAACCTTGCTGATCAAGATTATTCACATCAAGCGTGCCACCAATAGATGGGATAACACCTGAGAAATTAGTATCAGGGCGGCTAGAGTTCTCGTTCTTAAAATCACTGTATTGGAAGGTTAACGTCGTATAGTCGTCGATAATATATGAACCGTCGAACGTAAAAATGTCTTGTGATACCGAGCTACCTTCTGAAGTGGAATCAGTAGACTTGGTTCCTACTGAGTCGCCGACAACGTCTTTATCAGAGGTTCTGTAGCTGACGTTAAACAATAAGTCTTCGGTAGGTGCCCAAGTTAATTTACCGAAATATTCATCACGATCACTTTCGTATTGCTTGGTCGGTCCATACGCCGTTTCTTTATTATCGCGTGTTATCTCAGGGCCGAAGTATGAACCATAAAAATACAATTCATCTTCAATCAATGCGCCGCTAACATTGGCGCTCATCCACGTTTTGTCTTCATCAAAATTCGCATCTGTACCTTCAGTTGTATCACGATCGGCGGATAAGCTTGCAGGCTCGATACGATATTCTACACTGGCATGAAACTCGTTAGTGCCTGATTTAGACAAGGTGTTGATTGCTAAACCACCTGCGCGGTTAAAGCCGATTGCTTTAGCGCCCCCACGGTCGATTGATACGAACGCAATATCTTGGGTTGATGGTTCAGATGCAAGGTTACCGTACATGGGTAATGATACGTCTACCCCATCATAACCGTATTTGTTATCTCGGCCAGAACCGCCAGAGTTAGGGCCAAGAGTGGCATTTTCTGAATACTGCACACCAGGAATAATGGCGAGCAAAGAGCGGTAGTCTTGACCAATGGGTACGCGAGATAAAACGTCTTCGCCCAAAGAATTAGTTAATGAAGAGTCTCCTTCGCGGCTGATGCGAGAGCCGATAATTTGAATCACCTCGGTGCTATCAGCAGGTGCTGCTTCAAATGCCACATCAACGTTAGATGTTTGGTCTAACAATACGTCGACTTGGGTTTGACGAACTGTGCCATCAGCAGAGGTGAAGGTCAGGGTGTATTTACCAGGCTTAAGAGCCGGTAAAACATAGCTACCATCCGCTTTTGTTTTAACCGTTCTAGGTTTTGGCATCACGTTACTTGATGCGGTGACAGTGACATCGTTTACCGAAATATCAGTCGCTTGCGTTTCAACCTTACCTTTAATGCCACCGGCTTGCTGTGCTAATGCTGCAGGAGCACCAGCTAGAGAGCTTGCTAGTAGTACAGCTGAGAGAGTGGTTGCGCGATTGTTCCATGCACCTTGCATGGCACGGTAAATCCGTTGTTGTATGAAATTTCTAGATTGTGTTGCCATGTGTTCACCTATTTGTTGCTTGTGCTTTTTTATTTGAGGACGACGACTCATAAGCCTTCATTAAGTAGTTTTTATTATTGTTGTCTGAGCATTTAACAAACAATATTTGATATCGTCAAGAATAATATGTTCTTTATTGTTGCTTTTTTAGTAATAATTTATCTTTAAAGAGAGTGTTTTAAATCCACAAACTGCCAGTAAATAGGGAGCACACTAAGGTCTAAAGGTATGTTTTATTACCTTTTTAGTCCTTTACTGGATCGAGGAAGTTAACTCGATCGAAAAACACATCTGCTGAAATACAGAAAATTTCCAAGGTTAGCCTGTGGATTGCGTGTCTGCTGAGCAGTGTTGATAATCTGTACATTAAGTTATGGAATTATTATTCAAATTATTTATTATATCTGTAATTAATTATTCAAAAGTGAGTGCTTTTGAGTATAAATAGTGATCTGGAAGATTCACAGGCAACGGGATATCCTCAGTGTTATGAAAAAACGTATTACGAGTTGGCAGCGATCTGTCTTGATATGCTTATTAACGGTAGCCATCGTCAGTTGTGCGACCCTACCGATTAGTGAAATGCCCTCAAAAAACTTTAGCCATCGGGTAAAGTTTCTAGTGATGCATTTTACCGCTATTGATTATCAAAAATCGGTTCACGCATTGGTGGATGAAGGCGGATTGAGTGCTCATTATCTTATCCCTGAATCTAATGATCCCAGTTATCCTAAAGACTCGTTAGAAATTCTCAAATTAGTAGATGAAGACAAACGTGCTTGGCATGCTGGTAACAGCGTGTGGCAAGGGCGCAGCGAATTAAATGATTCATCCATAGGCATCGAAATAGTCAATGTGCCTGAATGCCACTTTGACAAAGAGGCCAATACAACCTCTGAGCACGGCGAGAACCGCTTATGCGTATTTCCCGATTACGACCCGAAGCAAATCGAGCTATTAATTGCCTTAAGCCAACAAATACTGGCCCGTAATCCAGACATATCGCCTACTAAAGTGGTGGGGCACTCAGATATCGCCCCGTCGCGTAAAAACGATCCAGGCCCAAGGTTTCCTTGGTTTGAGCTGTACCAAGCTGGGATAGGTGCTTGGTATGAAAACGAGACTTTTGAGGCCTATTGGCAGCGTTTTAATCAGTACCAACCGAATATTGGTCTAATACAAAGTGCTTTACGTGCCTATGGCTACAATGTGCTGGAAACGGGCATACGTGATGAACAAACAAGCAATGTGATCAGTGCGTTTCAAATGCACTTCTTACCCTGGCAAGTGACCGGTAAAGCAGACAGTAAAACCGCCGCCGCTGTGTTTGCCTTACTCGATAAATACTTCCCTAAAAAAGCCAAAAAATTGATGGCCCGCTACATTGACGAGCAAGTGGCTGAGTCAACAGAGCCGATGGCGATAAAGCAGGGGCAAGTGGATGAAGTATTCCCCATGCAGGAACGCAGTACTCGGCAATGGGTAAACGACCGTGAACGTTTTAAAGCGTACCAGGGGCGGGGTGAGATTCAGATTAATAGTCAAGGTGCAGAGCAAGCTGATATCTACGTTAATGGGCAAAAACTCAATATAGCGCAACCCTTTGCGCCAAACGAACGGTACCAGTACAGCTTGAAGCGTCGTACCAAAGACGGCACTAACACCTTGCGCGTAGAGAATATTTTACCAGAGGGCAGCGAGCTCAAAGTGACTATTCCGTCACCTATCCTAATGGACACCAGCACGTCTCAGCACAATCGTTTTGCTCAAGTCGATGCACTTATTCAGCGAGATATCAATAACGGATTCCCCGGTGCGGTATTGTTGGTGGTAAAAGACGGGGAAATCGTAAAACGAACCGCATACGGTGATGCGCGACAATACGCTGATGGAGGAGAGTTGCTCCCCGAGTCGCAGAAAATGCAGGTCGATACGCTTTTTGATATTGCTTCGAACACAAAAATGTTTGCTACCAACTTGGCCTTGATGAAGCTGGTAAGCGCAGGCAAATTAGACGTCAATGCGCCTATTCAGCGCTACATGCCAGACTATAAAGGTGGCGGGCGAGAAACGCGTTTAGTGCGCGATTTACTCACCCATACCGCTGGTTACGCCCCTCAAGTGCGGTTTTTTACGCCTGAAAATGGCGTCAGTAAGAGCTTGTATTCCCAGAACCCACAGCGAACGGATCAGTTACTGCTAAACCGTGTGCCATTTGCCATGGGGCGCAATGTTAAAGCGGTATACAGTGACACTGACTATATGTTACTGGGCATGTTGGTTGAGCGTATTACGGGAATGGGACTAGATGCCTACGTTGAGCATCAGATTTATCAACCATTGGGGTTGAGCAATACCTTATTTAACCCGCTATTAAAGGGCCGAGCAAAAGGTGAATTTGCCGCCACCGAAATACAAGGCAATAGCCGGGGTGGTCGTGTCAACTTCGATAATATGCGCGAGTATGTGTTGCAGGGTGAAGTGCATGATGAAAAAGCCTTTTATTCACTTGGCGGTGTAGCAGGTCATGCTGGGTTGTTTTCTACCGTAGACGATTTAGCCGTGCTGGGGCAGTTGTTATTGAACGGTGGTGGCTACGGCAAAACTCAAATCTTTGATGAAGCAGTGTTACAGCAGTTTATTAAGCCAGAAGAGCGGAACGACAGTTATGGACTTGGCTGGCGCCGAGCAGGCCATGGCCAAAGCAAATGGCATTTCGGTCCTTACGCTAGTGCTCAGGCTTATGGTCATACGGGCTGGACAGGCACCGTATCAGTGATTGACCCCAAATATGACTTGGCTATTTTCTTGCTCACCAATGCACGGCACTCAAAAGTGCAAGAAGACGAAAGCGGCCATGTCGAATTTGCAGGTAAAACGTTTGAAACCGGCAAGTACGGCAGTGTGATTAGTTTGGTGTACGAAGCAATTCTAGACAGTAAATAAACGCTGGGCAGCCTTGCTTCAAAGGCTAAGGCTGAAGCATTGCTCCCAAATACAAAACGCAAGGGTAAAGCCCTAACATGCATTTAAGGCAAGCAACACTATGATTTTCAGCGGTCGCAACAGCATTAATCTCATTATCTCATGTTTGTGTTTGGGGAGCGTGATATGGGCAACGACGACAGGAGCACAAGTGAAGCAAAATGAGCGTCATCAGCCGATCGTAAACACATCAAAAATAGACATGCAGATCAGCAAAATCATGGAGAGGTTACATATTCCAGGTGTGGCGGTTGGCGTGATCAAAAACGGTAACGTGGTGCTCGAGCAAAGCTACGGTGTGAAGAATATTCACAGCAATGAGCCTGTGGATGCACAAAGCCTATTTAAAATTGCTTCAAATACCAAAGCCTTTACCGCGGCCGCGCTAGCGATATTGGTTGATGAGGGCAAACTAAGCTGGGATGACCCAGTGGTAAAGCATCTGCCTGACTTTCAGTTACATGACCCTTGGATAAGCGCCCATTTTAGCATTACGGATTTGCTGACCCATCGAAGCGGCTTAGGCCTAGGGGCAGGAGATTTAATGCTGTGGCCAGAGCCTTCCAGTTTTAGCCGCCAAGAAGTGGTGCATAATCTGCGTTTTCTAAAACCCACAGGGCAGTTTCGCGCTGACTACGCCTATGACAACTTGCTGTATATCGTCGCAGGTGAAGTGGTCGCTGCAGCAAGTGGCCAGCCTTGGGAGCAATTTATTGAAAAACGTATTTTTGCGCCCCTAGGCATGCAGCATTGCTACGCGGGTCATGTTCCTCAAGCGCAGCAAGCATTGGCGGCAACCCCGCATGGCATGGTGGATAATAAACTAGCGACCATAGTGCGTGATGTTGATACCAGTAAACCGAATGTATCAGGCGCCGCTGGTGGTATTCAATGCAGTCTAGAAGACATGCTGATTTGGGCTCAAGTGCAGCTCAATCAAGGTAAAACAGCAGATGGAAAACAACTGTTTTCAACCACCCAGCACCAACAGATGTGGTCGCCAAAAACGATCATGCCGGTTTCAAGTACGGATAAGCGCCATAACCATAGTCACTTTAGTGCCTACGGCTTAGGTTGGCGCTTAAATGACGTAGACGGGAAGTTGCGAGTGCATCACAGTGGCAGCCTGGCGGGTATGTATTCCTACGTAAGTTTCTTTCCAGAACTTGATTTGGGCATAGTGGTGCTGACGAACCAGCAATCCAGTGCGGGGCGAAGTGCACTCATGTATACCTTAATGAAACCCTATTTAGGCGACAACGAAACAGATTGGCTAAAAGTGTTTGCCCCCAAGTTATCGCCGTCAAACAACAAGGCAGTAAGTAACTATATGGCGAATAACAAAACCGCTCAAAAAGCACAGCAACTTGTTGCCGTGACTGCCGGCTCCCTAAATGCAGCGTTAGGTGCTTATCGTGATGATTGGCTTGGGGATTTCTTTTTAGAGCAAAAAAACGGCCGTATTCAGTTACGCTCAAAAAGAGTGGTAAAGCTTGTGGGTGGGTTATACAAAGGTGATGAAAATGACCATTTTTTGGTGCGCTGGGATGACAGAAGCCTAGAGGCAGATGTGTACGCCAAGCTCTACCGTGACCAAAACAATGCCATAACCTTTATGAAGCTTATTCCTGTGCATGCTAATATTGATTTTAGCTATGATTTTCAAGATCTTACTCTGTATAAAATGATTGAGTAAGCAACTGATTTGCATCGTTTTTTATCATTAATGCTTGGGCGTTATTAAACGCCCATTTTAACACAAAAATAAATATCACTTTTTCGCAAAAAAATGTTGATTTAATCTACGTAAAGCCTATATTCCGCTCCAATATCATTGCCCAGACCATCCTACTGATGTGGCAAGCATGAGCTGTTAATTTTCTAATTGATTTTGCTTGGCTTGTTACGTTGATGGCGTGTCCTAAATACAAGTCAAATTGCTATTTGGAGCGCTGTAAAATGTTTAAAACGATTGTTGTGGTGGATAATGCCGAAGGCTTCCCCGAGCTGGACGCGAGCGTTATTGATTTCGCCCAGTACCTTGCCGACTACCCTAAAGTAGGCGAGCCTAAAACCCGTATTATTAACCTATGTGACACAGATAAATATTTGAGTCAGGGTTACTACTGCTCTCTGTTGGCTGAAGCACGTCAACACAAGGTGTTACCAAGCGTAAACACCATTAATGATTTGAGTGAATCCCTGACTGACCAAAGCAATGTGCTGACCCCAGTGCCTAAATATATGAGCACGGACTTATACGCCCATATTGACGATGAGTTACCCCAAGAAATTTTAGTGTTTTTCGGCTGGTCGCAAAATGAGCGCCACAAACGTATTGCTAAACACGTGTTTGAACGTTTTCCTGCGCCTATTTTGCGGCTCACTTTTAGCCGCGACGAGAAAGGCTTGAGCGTACAGCCAAAAGCCTTGGGTATCCGTGAGATTGATTCAAACTTGTGGCCGCTATTTGCTGAGCGTTTAGAGCATTTTACTCAGAAGTATTGGCGTAGCCGTAGCAACAAAAAACGTTTCCGTTGGGACATGGCTATTCTGGTAAACCCAGAAGAGAAAACCGCGCCTAGCGACAGCAAGGCAATCCAAAACTTTGTGAAAGCAGCAGAACAGGTAGGTATTAATGCAGAGGTGATCACCGCCAAACAAGGGCCCATGATCAGTCAATTCGATGCATTGTTTATTCGTGAAACGACCGCGATAAACCATCACACCTACCAACTTGCCCGCAAAGGTGAGCAAGAAGGGTTAGAAGTGATTGATGATGCAACCTCTATTTTGCGTTGCTGCAACAAAGTGTTTTTGCATGATGCGTTTAGCTACAACAAAGTGCCGTCACCGAAGAGTCGTTTTGTGTCTAACTCGAGCGACCAAACCTGTGAGCTGCTAGAAGCTGAGTTTAACTACCCTATGGTGCTAAAACTTCCTGAAAGCTCGTTCTCGATTGGCGTGTTTAAAGTTGAAAACTTGGTTGAGCTAAAACTTAAGTTGGTTGAAATGTTACGCCAGTCAGCCTTAGTGCTGATCCAAGAGTTCGTGTACACAGACTACGATTGGCGTATCGGTGTGCTAAACGGCCGAGCAATTTACGCTTGTCGCTACTTTATGGCGCGTAACCATTGGCAAATTTACAACCATAGCTCGAAGAAACACTTCTCTGGTGACTTTGAAACCTTGCCCACGTTTGAAGTGCCTAAACCAGTGCTTGATGCAGCGGTAAAAGCCAGTGCTATTGTGGGTAAAGGTTTATACGGTGTAGACATCAAACAAGTCAACAATCAGGTTTACGTGATTGAAGTGAATGACAACCCAAGCTTAGAGTCGAAAGTGGAAGATTTGTACTTAGGTAAAGAGCTATACATGTTGGTGATGCAAGAATTCGCTAACCGTCTTGAGTTACGAGGCAAATAAGATGTCCCTGGGACACAAAATACAGCAACAATCGTCAACTGAAAACGCAGTGGCTGAGGACAATAACCCCACGCTGAGTAGTGTCAACACTGTGAGCATTCGTAATGCACGTGTGAATGACATTGCCCAGCTGGTGGAATTAGAAAATGCCAGTTTTCAATCTGACCGTTTGAGCCAGCGCCGGTTTATGCATTGGCTTAAGGCGACTGACAGCCACAGAGTTTTTATGGTCGCAACGGATGGCGAAAACGTATTGGCTTATGGTCTGGTGATCATGCGTAAAGGCACGCGCTTGGCACGTTTGTACTCCATTGCAGTGAGCATTACTGCGCAAGGTATGGGTGTGGGTAGAAAACTACTATTGGCCCTTGAGCAGCAAACCCTTGAGCAAGATAAACTGTTTATGCGCCTTGAAGTAGCAACGAATAACATAGGTGCGATTAAGTTATACGAAAGCTTGGGTTACCGTAGTTTTGGAACGTACGCCAATTACTATGAAGGCTCGATAGATGCGCTGCGAATGCAAAAACCGATTCGCCAAAGTCTATCTTTGCAAACCTTGCCTGAGTACCCTTGGTATCAGCAAACTACGGAGTTTACCTGTGGCCCGTCGTCTTTGATGATGGCTATGGCCAATCTGAATGGCGAATTGGATATGTCGCAATCATTAGAGTTGGACATTTGGCGTCAAGCAACAACGATTTTCATGACCTCAGGTCATGGTGGCTGCCATCCAATAGGATTGGCGTTAGCCGCACATTCTTTGGGGTTCGAGGTAACGGCTTATGTGAATACCAAGGCGCCATTATTTATTGATGGTGTGCGCAGTGAGCACAAAAAGTACATCATGCAAGCAGTGGATAGGCAATTTTTACAACGAGCTGAAGCTCAAGGGATCAAAATGATATATACCGATCCTGATGTGAAAGCCTTGCAAAAAGGGCTCTCTAAAGGGGCTGCGGTCATTAGTTTAATTAGTACCTATCAGCTAGATGGGAAAAAAATACCGCACTGGGTAACAGTTACACACATAGATGAAGATTGTTTATACCTACACGACCCAGATCCTGATGATCTGCACCCGCAACCGATGGATTGTCAGCATATTCCCATTGCGCGGGAAGACTTTTTCAGCATGTCTGCCTTTGGTAAGAGCAAATTGCGTACAGCATTGTTGATTACCAAAAAATAGTTTAAAAACAATTTGTTATCATTAAAGGTCTGCTAAGTGTAGGCCTTCTTTTTTACAAATGAGCTTTTTTTTGTCCTTTCAATTGCCATGATTGAGGGTGAACCAAGGCAGCAAAAAAATCGTATAGCACTTAATTAGTTAAGGTCTGCTTATTTGGTCTGAGGATTGCTTAGGTTAACAGTTGTAAAATTAACCTGAGTTGGCTCGTGATCCCTCCCATACACAAAGTATGACTGTGATATAGTCCCTAATAAGCAAATACGGCTAGTTACACATGAGGGTAAGCAATCAGTTTACTCTACAGTTTTTGTTAATCCTTTAGCGAATTAATTTGGTCATCAGGCTGCAAAAATAACGAAAGCTAAAGATAGGATTACAAATACCCAACAAGAAGGAATCAACGTGTCTCAAATATTATTGGTCGATGATGATAAGGAATTTACCGACGTAGCGAGTAATATTATCGAGTTTTTAGGCCATGACGTCGAAATAGCTAACAATTTAGAAGAAGCTTACAACTGTATCGAGTTTCAGCGCTTCGACCATATATTGCTCGACTTCATGTTACCAGACGGTAGTGCGTTGCATTTAATAGACAAATTAAATACTCAGGACAAAGTCCCATTTGTGACCTTGATCACTGGACACCCATCGGTGAAAAGCATCATTTCCGGCATGTGCGGGCCTAACGTTAACTATCTTGTTAAACCGTTACAGCGTGAAGATTTGGAACTGGTGTTATCGGGCAAAACCAAAGCTGTGAAAAAAGCCAAATCATCTTCTATCACTAGGCACTTTGGTTGTTTGGTGGGCGAGTCTGCTCCTATGCAAGAACTCTATGAAATGATTGAGCGGGTGGGTAAAACCAATGCCAATGTCATGCTAATGGGCGAAAGTGGTGTCGGTAAAGAAGTCGTCGCCCACGCTATTCATACTGCAAGTGACATTGAGGGGCCCCTTGTGGCAACCAACTGTGGCGCACTATCCCGAGAGCTCATTGGTAGCGAGCTATTTGGTCATGAGAAAGGTTCATTCACTGGCGCCGTAGGGCGTAAAATTGGTGTATTTGAACAAGCTCAACAAGGTACTTTGTTTCTTGATGAGATAACGGAAATGCCATTAGAAATGCAACCTAACTTGCTGCGCGTGTTAGAAAGTAAACGCGTTACCCGAGTCGGCGCGGTAAAAGACACGCCAGTTGATTGCCGGGTGATTTCAGCCACCAACCGCACAGTTGAAGAAATTGCCCAAAGCAAGGTGTTGCGCGAAGACATTTACTTCCGCTTAGCTGTATTCCCCATCACGATCCCGCCACTGCGTGAACGTCTGGCGGATATTCCACTCTTGGCCACTGCTTTTATCGAGCAATTAAATGCAGAAAATGACACAAATTTTGCGTGGCAGAATGCACAGTTGGATCAATTAAAAGCGTATGGCTGGCCAGGTAACATTCGTGAATTACGCCACGCTATCCACAGAGCATTCATCATGAGTGACCCTACGGGTACAGAAGTCACTTTGCCTAAAAACTTTGAGTCCCCGTTTGCTAAAAACCAAACGTCGACCAATCAGGTTACCGCTGGGCAAACGATTGATGATGTTGAAAAAGAACTGATCCGGGTGACATTGGAAAAGGTAGAAGGCAACAAAACCCTAGCCGCTGAAATGCTTGGCATCAGCACCAAGACTTTATATAACCGTTTAAATGCTTGGGAAAACCAAGCTCAGGGATAAATCATGCAACCAACACAAGGCGCGCAGCCCGTCACAACAAACTCTTTGATACACGATGTGCGTAATCCATTGAATCGCATCTCTATGCAAGCTGAAATGGTTAAACTTGTGTTGGAAAATGACTTGCCTAAGGAAAAGGCAATTGCTGCCTTGGATAAGATCCTCGTCGCTTGTCAAGACAGCAGCGCGGCGTTACAAAAGCTGGCTGAGCATTCACGCTCAGGTGCCGAGTCTTAATTTTTCACCTGTTTTGAATAAAGCACAAACAGCTCATATTTAAAGGACGATCATGCACGTTAAACGCCTATTTGGTAATACCACTGCGACTTGGATCATTATTTCCATCATAGTGGTGGGCATCATAGGGACAAATCTATCCATTGCATTAAACACGGTTAATCAGCTTTCTACCGTGCAAACCGACCTAGATAAAACCAGCAATATTATTGTACGCCTCGAAAGCCTGCATTTGTCCGTAGTGGTCGCCGAATCAGGCCAGCGTGGGTATCTATTGACCGAGTATGAAGAATACCTCAACCCTTATCATGCTGAATTGCAGACCCTTGATGAGAAAATTGCGTTAGTCAAAAACATCAAATCAGGTGTAGCGGGGCAAAAAGAGCGTATTGACGAACTGCTGATACTCGTAAATGAGAAAATCACAGAGCTCACCTCCACAGTGGATTTAGCCTTAGAAGATCGAGAGAAGTCGGCGCTTAGGCAGATTATGACCAACCGAGGGCGTGATCTTTACCGTGAAATCCGTAAATCTATGCAGCAGTTAATCGACAGTGAATATCAGCATAGGCAAGCACTGTACACTCAGTTAAAAAGAATACAGCGCGACGCCAAAGTCAACTTTGGGGTATCGGCTATCACTAGCGGTTTGTTGGTTATCGGCATGTTTTTAATGGCTCGCATTAATTTACGAATTAGCAATCGCTATCAAGACGACCTTGAAGAGCAGAATGAGTCATTGCAGGAGAAGGTCGATCTGCGCACTCAAGAGTTAACCGTCTACTCAGAGGAACTCAGCCGAAGTAACCGAGAGTTAGAAGATTTTGCGTTTGTCGCCTCCCATGACTTACAAGAGCCTTTGCGAAAAATTCAAGCCTTCAGCGATCGCCTGACCACTATTTATAAAGACCAATTGGACGAGCGCGGTGTCGATTACATTAAGCGAATGACCACAGCTGCTTTTCGAATGTCGACTTTAATTAACGACCTGCTAGAGTTTTCCAGAATTACCACACGTGGAAAAGAGTTTGTTGAGGTTGAATTAAACAGTGTCCTAGATGAAGTCTTAAACGACTTAGAAATTGCCATTGCTGAGACAGATGCGCAAATCGACGTCGCTCCATTACCAAAAGTGTGTGCAGATCCTAGTCAGATGTATCAGTTGTTTCTTAACGTATTATCAAACGGATTAAAGTTTCACAAAACGGACGTTGCACCTGTGATCACTGTATCAGTTGAGCAAAAAGACTTGCGTGATGAACTTCAACATGTTGATGTGCCAAGTTGCATTGTGACGATCAAAGATAATGGTATCGGTTTTGAGCAAACCTATGCGGATAAAATATTTTCACCTTTTCAGCGACTTCATGGTCGCACAGCGTACAAAGGAACGGGAATTGGTTTGGCGGTGTGTCGCCGCATTGTTGAGCGTCATGGTGGTACCATCACAGCGCTAAGTAGTCCCGATGAAGGGGCTGAGTTTACCATCACCTTGCCGATTGACGCCGTTGTTAACAAATATATGGGAGAGTAGAGTGCCTTTTACAAAAGCTAAACCAATCGTAATATTAATGGCAGATGACGATGAAGACGATCGTCTGCTCGCACAAGACGCCTTGCGCGAAAGTCGCGTACTAAATGAATTGCACTGCGTGGAAGACGGTGTACAGCTGCTAGAGTATTTGCGCAAAGAAGGTAAATACAGCGAAGCTGACGCCGCCCCAAGACCAGGGTTAATTTTACTTGATTTGAACATGCCTCGAATGGATGGTCGCGAAGCACTGGAGCAAATTAAACTCGATCCAAATTTGCGCAGTATTCCTATCGTTATTTTAACCACGTCAGCCCAAGAAGAAGACATGGTGAAAGGCTACGATTTAGGGGCTGCTTCCTACATCACCAAGCCAGTCACCTTTGAAGGCTTGGTCGCTCTGATGAGTGCGCTAGGTAAGTATTGGGTTGAGTTCGTAGAATTACCTACCAGCAACAATTAAGGTCAGCCAACACGCATGTCAAACTCTATCTCTCGCTTACTACTCGTCGAAGACGACGAAGATGATTACATATTAGCGCGAGATTATATCGAGCAACTCAGCACGCTTGAGTTTGAAATTGATTGGGTCACAAATCAGCATGATGCGTTAGCAAAAATGGCTGAAAATCAGCACGATATCTGTTTGTTGGACTACCAGCTTGGGGCTGAAAACGGTCTAACAGTGTTAAAACTAGCAATTGAAGCTGGGTTTACGTCACCTATTATTATGCTCACAGGCCAAGCTGATGAAGAAGTAGATATGGCTGCGCTGGATGCAGGCGCGGTTGACTATATTATCAAAAGCGAATTGAGCAGTAGTCGCTTTGCACGGGCTATCCGCTACGCTTTGGCGCGGCGAGAGATTGAAAAAGAACGTGTCGACAGATTAAAAGCAGAAGCCGAAAACCGCTCTAAAGACAGATTTTTAGCGCACTTAAGCCATGAGCTACGTACGCCGCTAACGTCGATTTTAGGTTACACCGAATTGTTGATGGACTCTAAAATCGGTCAATCTGCTCAGTCCGAGTTGTCGATTGTATTGAACAACAGTAAACATTTATTAAGCCTGCTTAATAACATGCTCGACTTGTCGAAAATAGCCGCCGATAAGCTTGAGCTTAATCTCAGTGAAGTCAATTTAGATGCTTTAATTGCTGATGTTTACGCCCTGATGAATATACCTGCGACAGATAAAGGTCTGACCCTTTCCGTCATTTCAGATACCCCTCTACCATTGAAAATTACCACCGACGCGACCCGTTTTCGCCAAGTGTTGATTAACCTGATAAGTAATGCCATCAAGTTTACAGAGCAAGGCAGCGTCACCTTACGTCTGTGGTGTGAAGACAAACCCGGTTGTGAATTTTTACACTTTTCTGTGACTGATACCGGTATCGGTATCCCTGCAAATCAACTCAATAGTGTGTTTAAACCATTTGAGCAGGTTGCTGATGTAGTCTCAAGACGGCAAGGCGGAAGCGGGCTAGGCCTTGCAATATGTAATGAGCTAGTCGCTAAGATGGGCGGAGAAGTTAGCTTGCATTCGACCTTTGGCGAAGGAAGCTGCTTCACGGCTTTTATTCAAACAGGAGACACTAAGCGCTCTCCACACGAGTTACTGAGTTTCGATGCAAAACCATCAACGATGAAAGAAGTGAAAACGCTCAATTACGAGGGGCGTGTGCTAGTCGTAGATGATGTAAATGACATTCGCATGTTGGTAGGGCATATGGTGCAAAATTCTGGCCTGAAAGTGGAATATGGGCGAAACGGATTAGAAGCGTTAGATAAAGTCACTGATGCAATCAATGACGGCGACCCATACGACTTGGTCTTGATTGATATCCACATGCCTGTGATGAATGGCTCAGAAGCCATCAAGCAAATTCGCTCCAGTGGCATCCATTTCCCAGTGGTGGCCATGACCGCAGCCACTATGAAAGGTGTGCGTGACCAATTAATTTCACAGGGTTTTACTAACGTTCTTGAAAAACCAATCAACCATGATGCGTTACTGAAGGTGCTCGATGCACACCTGACAGCGGTTAGTGAGCCCATTCAAGTCGAAACTACCGATGCGCATGACAACGATGCCTCACAGCAGGATGAAAGTTCCGAAAGGCAACATTTCTTGCTGGTTGAGGACGATGTGGATGCCGCTGATATTACGGCCCTATTGTTAGAAAGTTTAGGTATAGATGTTCATGTTGCCCATTCAGGCCAAGAATGTATGGACGTATTCAATCAGCGCAATGATTGGAGCAAAGTGTTGATGGATTTAAATTTGCCAGATGCTAGTGGGTTAAATTTGGCCAAAGAGATTCATAAAACATCTCCTCAATTAGAATTGGTGTTATTGAGTGGCGAAGAGCCCGATGCACAGAGTATGGCAGATGCCGATATTACGAAATTTATTCTAAAACCCATCAATAAAAAAGTGCTAAGCGATTTGGTGGAAGACTAGCTCCAGTTTAGCCGAGAGCCCTTATATCTTTCAATTTAGCTTCCACACGACTCCTTTATACTCCTCAATACTTACTTCTTAATACTCCTCAATAAAAAATCACGTAGTGAGCGAATACGCCGCGCTCCAGATGGCAGGCCCGTCACCACAAATTACGTACTCTTCATTAATGGCCTTATGCTCAAGGCGCTTCATGGGCTCTATTCTAAAGGCTCTGTGTTAACGGATCTGTGATTAGGAGCCGCATTGAAGGGTAGGTATTGGTTTAACGGGTGTTTCACCGTTGCGCTTTTCGCTGGGTGATTACCGATAAACGAGGTTAGCTGGGTGAGTGAATCCGTTGGGGCCACAGATAGTAGCAGTATCGAGTGTGTTTAACGCACGGCCCCAACGAAAGGGGTAGTGAATTAGCGCTGTATAGCAAAGCTAGCATTCAGGCTAATTCTACAATTTGTATCGTGCCAGTGCTTGGCACGTTCGCTGCCGCAAACTAGAGCGATATATAAATGAAATATAAGCAAACCTTGCGCCAAATATATTAGTTGCTGAATTTTAAAGGTTTTTCAATTTCCTGTTTGTTTTTTGTGCACCAAATAGTGAAGAAATGCGACACCAAAGTAGCCTTTACTCACTGCAGCTAATCCATAACAGCATTAAGAGCCTGCCAAAGCTGGTTTAGGCTTAACGAATTTTTTAAGTAGCACGGGCAGTAAGGTGGTATCGGTTATAAACGCCAATAGCATGGCTAAGCAGGTTAATAATCCAAAGAGAATGCTTGGCACAAAGTCGGAGAAACTGAGCAACGAAAAACCTACAGCGATAATCGTCGTCGTATAAATCAATGCAAAACCGACAGACTTAAATGTATTTTTAACGGCCTGCTGGCTGTCATTAGACTCTTTATTCAACTCTTCTAAGTAGCGGTGCACAAAATGGATTGTGTCATCTACCGCGATCCCCATAGCAATGGCTGAGATGGTGATGGTCATTAAGTCCAGGGGGATGGCTAGCCATCCCATCACTCCCAAGATAACCAAAGTCGTCAGTATGTTTGGAATAACCGCGATAATGGCGACTTTAAATGAGCGAAATATTACTAGTAGCACTAGTGTTAATGCACCAAAGACTAAGCCTAGGGTCATAATCTGGGAAGTAAACAACCGTTGTAAAATGTCTTGATACAGTACAAATAAATTCGTCAGGCTGTAGCTGTCAGGCGCTATTTCTAACATGTCTAAGTCGTCACGAAGGGTCTGCAAAAACTCTGCACGGTTAAAGTTCTCTGTGCTGTCTTGAATACGTGTGCTAATACGCAATTGTTGATTTTCAGGGTTAAAGTAGGCGCCAAGCAGCTGCTCGGTGAGAGAATCATCCAGTAATGTGTAAATGACGGTTAACTCGTACTCGGTCAGTGGCTTGCCCTGATTAACCTTTTTTGCTAACTCGGTGAAGTTAACCACTGAGGTAATATTGCCAGTGGCTTCATACTGGCGCATCACATGCTGAATTTTTTGTAGGGTCTGCACTGTCTTAGCACTCATGACCAAATCATCGCGACGCTCGTCTTCAGGGATGGTGTAAATCAAATCCAAAGGCGTTGACCCACCGAATTCTTTGTCAATAAACTCCAACTCCGTGCGTACTTGCGTGGATTCTTTAAAATAATTTAGGAAGCTGTTCTCGACATCTAATTTTAGCACCCCAAAAATTGCTCCGCCGCCTATAACGAGGGTGGTTAATACAATGAAAGTGGGGCGCTTCAAACTAAAGGCGCTGAGTCCTGATACCAACCACTGACTCAGGCGGCCTTCGTGGCTGTCACCCTTGCGCGTAAATGATGCCAGTACCGCAGGAAACAGGATTAAACTTGAGCTGATAGACACACCCATTGCTACTATCATCATCCAGCCAAAACTCACTACGGGCTGAATGCCACTAAAGAGTAAAGAAGCAAAACCTACGCTGGTGGTAATACCTGCATATAGGCAGGGTTTGAATTTATTGATAAACGTTTGACGTAGCAGGTCTTGCTGATTCGATTCAGTATCTGCTGCTTCTAATTGTCTAAACTCGACGATGAGATGCACGACTACGGCCAGCGTGAGTATGAGCTGCAGTGCAATAAAGTTTGATGAAATGACTGTGGCTCTAAAATCTAACACACCGAATAACCCGACGGTCAGCAATACACTCAAACCGCAGCAGAGAAGTGGCAAAACAACCCAACGTATTTTTCTAAACAATACAAACAGTATGAGACATATCGCCAAGCCGATAGCACTGCCAAATAACAGTAAATCGCTTTGTATGATGTCAATCATTTGCTGGCCGAGTACATAGGCTCCACCTAAGAATAGATCGGCGTCGTCTTTAAACGGTTCTATGATCTGATAGATCTGCTTTATCTCTTGCTGACGAGTGAGTTTGAGTTGTTCTTCAATGGGTTGCGCCTTCGCTTTCAAGGCTTCAATTTTCTGCTCGTCTTCTTCGCTTAGCTCGGTGTTCTCGCCCTGTAGAATGCCCTTTTGGATCGCAATAATTTGACTCTGTATATCCAGTAGCTCTTCGTTGGGCTTAAACACGATCTGCATGGCGGTGGCAGTTTGGTCTTGATTCACCAAAAGGTCCGTAAATAATGGGTGATCAGTAAAGACCTGTCGCATTCTATCTGGCGAATAACGATTGGCTTGCCATGTAAGCTGTTCTGGCTTTAAGTTTGGGTCCAGTTCATTCGACAGTGAAAGAAGAGGAACATTCAGAATATTAGTTACGCCGCCGACTCTGGGTAAGTCTTTAAACTCACTGGATATTTGTTGGATATCATTAAACGTTTGTTGGCTAAACAAGGCGTGATTCTTTGGTTTGTATGCGACCAAAATAAATTCTTGAGGAGAGAATCTTTCGTTTACCACCTGAGTCTCAACGAACATCTTATTGTTTTTTATCAGCAGAGTATCGGCAGATGCATCAATTTTAAATTGCTGCGCAGACCAAGCGGCTAAAGTGCCGGCCAATACAAAAACAACAAGAATAAGCTTGGCGTGGCGAATAATAAAATTGGCTAAAAAGGCACTCATTACTTGCTTACTCCTGCGGTGATGCTGGCGCATCATCCGCTACGCCAGTCGGTTCTACTGCAGCGCCATTTTGTAATTCTGGGTACTGTTGATCGCGAAGCATGCTTTGCATATACAAATTACGGAAGAATACATAGGGATCGTCTGTTTCACTGCGTAGCTGCTCGTAGGTGGGAGCTTCTGGGGCGAATGCGTGAAACCCTCCATATGCTTGGATGTATAGAGTCTCGGGGTTTTCGGTAGCATATTGAATGGGATGGAATACAGATTCAGTGATAGTAGAAAAGCCGTTTCGCAAGTCGGATTGGCCTAATACAGGGAGTACTAAGTAACTGCCGTATCCCACGTCATAGTTGACCAATGTGTCATTGATGGTCGACACTTTCTCATTAATTTCGAACCAAGATGTCGCTGGGTCAAAGAGCCCTAATATGCCGACGGTAGAGTTAATCAAAAAGCGACCAACGCTCTTACCACTGTCGCTTACATCCCCTTGAAAGAGCTGATTCAGCGCGTTGAGCGGTTCACGTATATTACTAAAAAAATTGCCCACACTATTTCGTACAGGATCGGGAACGACCTTTGTGTAACCTTTTGCCGCTGGAATTAGAACGTACTCAAACAATTTGTCATTAAAGGCAAAGATGGGACGGTTGATAAACTCTAACGGATCTTCAAACGCTGCGTTCTCGCTAAAACTAACCCCCTGAACACGCTTATCAGCTGGATAACTTACCACAGTAGGCTCGATGGTTTGTGGACCATGAGAGCTATTAATAACCAGCTCACTTTGGGTCTCGTTTGTTTCTTGAACTTGGTTCTCGCTTTGCTCTGGTGAATGAGAGCTACAAGCACTGAGGAATAATGCAGCGCTTAGCACCGCGCCTACAATGGGCATGTTACAAAAATAATGTGAGCGCAAACTGTAATTCCTCTAGAAGTAAACAAGATTGAGTAAAAAATCCGCTGTGTTATTGATTATTTATGGGCTTTTACACAATAGGGTGGGTAATGGGATACAAAATTCATTCCATCTCTAAGCTTCTGAATTGTATTAACTTATTTTAACTTCTCTGTGTATCTGTCAATTCTGTGGGAAAATTATACCGACTGAATATGACAAAGTTACCGATTTAACAGGATTCGTGTAACAGAGACCTAACGTTCACTACTGTCTTTGCTTATTATATTTAATTAACGTTTATATATCATGCAGTTAGGCCATATGGTTTAGTATTTGCAGAGAGGCAAAGGAAATTTACATTCGCTCCCTAAGGATAACTTATGCAGTACAAATCAATACTTTTTGGCCTTGTGGCCGCGGTTTCACTTCTATCTGTCGGTGGTTGCTCTACTACAACACAAGCAACTGTCACTCAAAAGCGTCAGGCTGTTCAAACCATGAACGATAAGGTGTTAACAGAGTTGTTTGCATTAAAGCCTAGTGTGCGTTCTCAAATAAATAGCGCTCCTGGCTATGCGGTATTCGACAACGCGAACGTGAATCTTATTCTAGCTAGTTTTGGCGGCGGTTATGGCGTGGTAACGGACAATCAAACCGGCCAGAAAACCTATATGAAAATGGCAGAGGTGGGGCTAGGTCTAGGCGCTGGTGTTAAAGACTTTCGCGCCGTTTTTGTTTTCCATAACGAAGCGGTCATGTCGCGGTTTGTTGAGGAAGGTTGGGCGTTTGGTGCCCAAGCTGATGCTGCCGCCAAGGCCGGCGATAAAGGTGTAGCTAAAGGCGGAGAAGTGACCGTAGATAACATCACTATTTATCAGTTAACGGAGAGTGGATTGTCTTTACAGGCGACGGTAAAGGGTACTAAGTACTGGAAAGACAACGAACTTAACTAAGTTGAACTAACCAGCGCCAACGTTATTTATTTGTACCGGCGCTAGTTTGCGTAGTCGTTGCTTCGACTGTGGCAGTCAATGTGTGAATCTGCCCAACTTGCAACAATGGTGCGGCGTCGAGCGCTTCAGCATCCATCATTTTAGCGATGCGTTGCATCGTTGATACTAGTTGGGTTTGCTCCCACTCATCTAACGACTCGAAGCGATTAATGAAATGCTCTTGCAATAAAGTGGGAGCATTTTTAAACGCAGTTGACCCCGACTCGGTTAAACGTACACCTACTTTGCGCTTATCAATTTGTGAACGTTCTCGCACCACGTAACCTCGAGCTTCAAGTCTGTCTAGTATGCTAGTGACAGTCGCTGAACTAAGGTTAATGTGATTAGCAATATCTTTGACCATAACGTCATCGTTATTGGCAATTTCTTGCATGACGATAAGCTGGGGGCTGGTTAACCCAGACTCTTTACTGAGCTTCTTGGAGTAAAGGTCAATTGCCCTTATTACGCGTCTTAGCGACACTAATAACTCATCGTATTTTTTCATTATGGGTACCTGCTTAGTCATTAACGGCGAACCCTAGCAAATTTTCCCTTGAATGCAACCTAAAGCACTTTTTCTCAGGTGAAAAAGTGTAAAGGACCGATCTTGCTCTAGGGTTGAAGGTATCTATGCTAGCAGCGATCTAACTTACTCAATTTATGACGTTTTTCAGGGCTTGGGTTATCTTTTGACTCAGCTAGATCCGGATTTATATTTGATCTTTGGACAGTAATTGAGCATAATGCTTCGTGTACTAATTAATTGACCTGTAATTATCAGTGCACAACTCATCATTTATCACGGAGACAAAATGAATACGCTTAAAGCGATCGGTAGTACGCTTACTAAACCTGCCACTTTATTTATAAACGTTATTTTTCATAAAACGAGCTTTTGGTTATTAACCTGCGCTTCTCTTCTCGTTCTTGCTACCCACAACCAATCTCGCGCTCGCACAAAAAGCCAAACTTCCACAAGCCATTAATTAATACAATATGAGTTACATTTCTTTAGCAGTATATTTTATCGCTATGCTGGGGATAGGTGTGTTCGCTTATCGCCGTTCGACTAGTGATATGTCTGGCTATATCTTAGGTGGCCGCCAAGTCAGCCCTCAAGTCACTGCACTTTCTGCAGGGGCATCAGACATGAGTGGCTGGATGCTTATGGGGCTTCCTGGAGCCATGTTCGTTAGCGGGTTTGATAGCATGTTTATTGCTATTGGCTTGTTAGTCGGCGCGCTGGCTAACTATATTTTGGTTGCCCCGAAATTACGGGTTTACACCGAGGTTGCTAATGACGCTCTGACTATTCCTGAGTTTTTCGCCAAGCGCTTCAACAATAAGACAAGTAGTATCCGAATCATTTCTGCGGTGATCATTGTGATGTTTTTCACTCTCTATACCTCTGCGGGCTTGGTTGCTGGGGGCAAGTTATTTGAATCTGCTTTCGGTTTAGATTACCAACTTGGGCTATTTATTACCTTAGGCGTTGTGGTGTCTTACACTCTGCTGGGTGGCTTCTTGGCGGTATCGCTAACCGATTTTGTTCAGGGCTGTATTATGTTCGTTGCTTTGGCTTTAGTGCCCATTGTTGCATACCAACATTTTACCAGTAGTAACGAAATGCTCGACTTTGCGTATCAGTCGATCCCGACATTCACTCAGTCGATGAGTGATATAACCGCTCTTGGTTTGGTGTCTAGTTTAGCGTGGGGATTGGGGTATTTTGGTCAGCCGCATATTATTGTGCGATTCATGGCTATTCGCTCGGTGCCTGCGGTTAAAACGGCACGTAATATTGGCATGAGTTGGATGACGGTCACTATTACAGGCGCCCTGTCTACTGGCTTGGTTGGCGTTGCGTATGCTAATAAATTTAACTTAGCAGTGGATGACCCTGAAACTATCTTCATCATTTTCTCAGAATTGCTATTTCACCCGTTGATCAGTGGCTTCCTATTAGCTGCGATTTTAGCGGCTATCATGAGCACCATTTCTTCGCAATTGCTGGTATCAGCCAGTTCTTTGACCGAAGACATCTACCGCCTCAAAGCGGGCAATGAAGTCAGCGATGAGCAAACTGTAAAAATGGGACGCTATGGCGTTGCAGGTGTAGCAATCGTCGCCTTGTTACTATCACTGGATAGTAACAATAGTATTTTATCATTGGTCAGCAATGCGTGGGCCGGCTTTGGCGCCGCATTCGGACCGTTAGTGTTGTTTTGCTTGTACAAAGCAAATTTAACCCACAAAGCTGCTGTAGCAGGCATCGTATCCGGTGCTGTAACCGTGTTGGTTTGGATTTATGTGCCACTGCTACCCAACGGACAAACGCTTTCCAGCGTGATGTACGAAATTGTCCCAGGCTTTATTGTAAGTGCTGCTGTTATCTGGCTGGTGAGTCAGTTTGGTGAAAAACCAAGTAAAGCCACAGCGGCTATGTTCGACGAAACCAATCAGGTTTTAGCCAAACAACATTCAAATTAAGGAAACATTCAATGGATCTTTCACAATGGAAACGCGTTGTAATAAAAGTAGGCAGCGCGCTAATAGCGCCACACCGTAAAGGGTGTAGCAGTCATTACTTGCTCAGTATCGCGCAATTTATTGTGCGCCTAAGAGCCAATGGCGTTCAGGTTGTACTGGTATCATCAGGGTCAGTGGCAGCAGGTTCGCATTTGTTCCCCGAAACGGACAATGTAGATATCGCTTTGAAAAAAGCCATGGCCGCAGCCGGTCAAACTGAAATGATGGCCACGTGGGACAGACTGTTTGACTTCCCAACCGCACAAATTCTATTAACCCATGGTGACCTACGTGACCGTGAGCGTTACGTGAGTATTCGTGAGACAACGTTTACGCTTTTAAATAACGGTGTACTGCCGATTATTAACGAAAACGACACCGTCACCACGGATGACTTAAAAGTGGGCGACAACGATAACTTGTCAGCCATGGTAGCAGCCTCAGCTGATGCTGATGCACTTATCATTTGCTCAGACGTCGACGGATTGTATGACAAAAACCCCAATACCCATGATGATGCGGTATTACTACCTGAAGTCACAACAATTGACAGCCGCATTTTTGCCATGGGCGGCGGCGCGACGAGTGCTGTGGGAACAGGTGGAATGAAAACCAAAATCGAAGCAGCTGAAAAAGCCACTTCTCATGGTATCGACACCTTCATTGTCAATGGATTTAAGGCAACCACCTTCAATACCTTACTTGAAGGCAAAAACCCGGGCACGCATTTTAGGCCTTACGCCAAACCCATGCAGGAAAATGTGCATTGGATGACGCATACCGCGTCAGAACAAGGTGAAGTGGTAGTCGATAACGACTTTGACACCACTTTTGCATTAGAGGGTGAACAACTCACCAGTGATGAGATTGTCGAAGTAAACGGTAATTTCTCAGTGGGAGACACCATTTTATTGAGAAAAGATGACGGGACGCGCATAGCGAAAGCGCGTTCGAACTACAGCAGTTGTTTGTTGAGTTTCATTGCGGACCAGGATGATCGTGAATTTGCCGATGAATTCCAAAATAGAACAGGTCCTATCATCTCGAAAAAGAATATCGCTGTATTGGAGAAACAATAAGCATGATTAAAGAATTAGCACAAAAGGCAGCGAAAGCGGCAAAAGTATTGGCAGTATTAGACGAAAAAACCAAAAACCAAGTTTTACAGGACATGGCGGATGCATTGCGTACTAACGCAGACGTTATATACGCGGCCAACAAGATGGATTTAGCGCAAGCAGAAAAAGACGGCTTAGGCGCCGCTATGATCGACCGCCTCACCTTAAATGAAGAGCGCGTAGAAAGTATGGCCGCAGGCATTGAAACCATCGTCTCTTTACCAGACCCTGCAGGACAAGAGCGGATCATTGGCGAGCGCCCTAACGGCTTGAAAATCAGCAAAATGCGTATTCCACTAGGCGTGGTATGCATGATTTATGAAGCACGTCCAAATGTAACAGCAGACGCAGGCGCCTTATGTTTTAAATCAGGGAACGGGGTTATTTTGCGAGGCGGTAAAGAAGCCCTAGGCAGTAGCAAAGCCATTGCCGCGATTTTACAAGATGTGTTGCAAAAGCACAGCTTACCCGTTGAACTTATCACAGTTGTACCTGATCCTGACCGTGAACTGATGATGGAATTGATGCAGCAAAGTGACTATATCGATGTGATTATTCCGCGCGGTGGTGAAGGTTTAATCCGCCACGTGACCGACAACAGTAAAATACCGGTTATTCAACATTTCAAAGGTGTGTGTCATCTTTACATAGACAAAGACGCAGATTTACAAACTGCCATCGATTTGTTGGTAAACGGTAAGACACATCGCACAGGCGTATGTAATGCACTTGAAGGTCTGATTGTGCACAAAGACATTGCTGAGCAGTTCTTACCATTGGCTGCAGCTGCCTTACACAGTAAAGAGGTCAAAATTAACGCAAGCGCGCAAGCAGCAAGCTATTTTGATAACGCCAAGGTCATTCAAGATGATGAGTTCGGTGAAGAATACCTGGATCTCGAAATTGCGGTAGGCATCGTCGATGACTTAGACGCAGCATTTGAACACATTACCCGCTTCGGCAGCCACCACACAGAGGTTATCTGTACTGCTAATGAGATAACGGCCAAGCGTTTTCAGCGCAGTGTTGATGCGTCAGTAGTCATGGTAAATGCATCTTCTCGCTTCTCGGATGGCAGTGAGCTAGGGCTTGGTGCTGAAATAGGCATAGCAACGACTAAGTTACATGCTTATGGGCCAATGGGGCTTGAGTCATTGACGGCTGAGAAATACTTAGTCAGTGGCACTGGTCAAGTTCGCGCCTAAAAACTTCCTTTTCGGTTTAGGAAATAAGCCCCTTGAGTGCCTCACCTGAGGTTGGCTAGGTTCCTGCATTGTCACTCGGTATTCATTGAATTTTGAGTGCCGTGGCATGCTAAACAGCAATCGATTAAGACTATTCAATGGAGTTAACACGCAAGTGTTAACTCCATTTTTGTATGTTTATTTGATAACCCACGTATGGTTTTCATTGAGCGATGCGCATGGTCACGACACTCACCTATGGCTTATGCCTACATAAGAGTGACGACCATGAATCAGCTTCAAGACAAAGATCGCGAACTGGCCCCCTTAGAGCGAAAGTTTAATCACTTCATTTGCTCGTTCGAGCAGTTTTTTAAAAGCCAAGCGACTGCCAGTATCACTTTACTGCTAGCCGCTATTGCCGCCATGGTGATTGCAAACTCACAGTGGCATGAAGGCTACGAAGAGATAAGTCACATGGCATTTAGTATCTCCTTGGGGGATTTTGCCATTAGTCATTCCCTGCATACATGGGTGAATGACGGCTTAATGGTGTTGTTCTTCTTCTTGCTTGGCTTAGAGATCAAATACGAATGCTTGGTGGGGGATCTAAAAGATTTTCGTGACTCAAGTCTTGTTATCGCCATGGCAATTGGCGGTATGTTGCTCCCCGCTGGCATTTACGCTGGGGTTGCGCTAACCGGAGTGGACGAAGCGTTGCGTGGTTGGGGAATACCCATGGCCACTGATACTGCCTTTGCATTGGGCATTCTGGCATTACTTGGCAGTAAAGCACCGCGCTCGGCAGCGGTAACCTTGTCAGCTTTAGCGATTGTAGATGACATGGGCGCAGTAGCCGTCATTGGCTTGTTTTACACTGAAAACATACACCTAACCTCCCTCATGTATGCGGGCCTGACGTTAGGCGGCCTGTTCGCGTTAAATGTACTCGGTTTTCGTCGGCCTATTTTTTACCTCGTTGGGGGCATTCTGCTGTGGTGGTTTGTGTTGCAATCAGGTGTACATGCAACCGCAGCAGGTATTTTGGCTGCGCTAGCTGTCCCTACAAAGCCCTACGCGCAAAGTACTTGGTTTGCTACTAATATGCGTAGTGTATTAAATCGTTTTGAGAAAAATGACCGCAAGGATAAATCCATTTTAGAGCAGCAAGATCAGCATGAATTAGTAGAGCAAGCTCAAGATATTGCCGCCATGACAACCACACCAATACAACGCTGGGGGCATGTGCTAAATCGGCCGGTCAGCTTGATCATTCTGCCCATTTTTGCGTTTATTAACGCAGGGGTGGCACTACCTGATGACCTCAGCAAAATATTCGACTCGGTGGTCTTTATTGGGGTTGCCAGCGCTATGGTACTAGGGAAAGTGATTGGCATTAGTGTGTTTGCTTGGATAGCTGTTAAAAGTGGCTTCTCTCGCTTGCCTAATGGGTTAGCATTTGGACATGTTTTCGCACTGGCATGCTTAGCCGGGGTGGGCTTTACTATGTCATTATTTATTGCATCACTGGGCTTTGCTGGTCATCCTGAATTATTGGCGCAAGCCAAATTGGGTATCTTGGCCGGCTCCGTCATAGCGGCCATAATCGGTACGACTTTATTTCTAATGATAAAGCATAAAGTGCACGAAGAGCCTAAAGACGAGCGGCATAACAAGGCAGGCTTACCGCAGACTGACCAAGAGTAGTTGATCTTAAAAAAGGTTCTAAACATACTGAGCTTACTGTTATTCGCCTATCAAGGGTTCAACTTTGAGTCAGAACAGCAATGTTAATGCCTTTTTGCGCTTGGTTGTTATATCGACAATGACCAAACTGGCGGATATTCTCATATCCGCTAAAACTACCTTACCTTGGGTGCTCACTAGCATAGGTGCACCGAGTTGGATGATTTCTCTGTTAGTCCCCATTCGAGAATCTGGCTCACTAATTCCCCAGTGGCCGCTAAAGCATCGAATCGAACGCTACGTTAAACGCCAACACGTATGGCGTGTGGGTGTGTTGGTGCAAGCATTGGCGATACTGGGCATGGTGCCGGCAGTGGCGATGTTAGATGCTTTTTACGCTGGCTCCGCTATTCTCATTTTGTTGGTGATACTCAGTCTGGGGCGTGCTCTATGTTCGTTGACCATGAAAGATATGGAGGGCGTGTTAATCGAAAAGGGTCGCCGGGGCAAATTAGTAGGGATAGCCAGCGGAATTTCTGGCTTGTTGTCTTTGCTCAGCGCCGGGGCACTCATTCTAGGTAAAGAGCAGTTTGAACAAGTTTGGTTGCTGTTTATCGTGGGGTTCGCCAGCATATTGTTTATCGCAACGCTACCCTTATCGTTGGCGTTAAACGCTGAGGTCAAATCAGAAAGTGATCGCGGCGGGGACTCTTTTTTGCAAACCCTGAAAGGGGACGCTGCATTAGTGCACTTAATCATTAGCCGTTGTTTATTACTGCATAGCGCTTTAATAGCCCCATTCTTCGTTAGCATCACCACAAGTCAAGACGATACCTTTCAGCTACCTTATTTTATCGCGGCCAGCTCATTAGCCGCGTTTTTATCTTCCTATGTCTGGGGTTCATGGTCAGACAAAAGTGCAGTGCTGACTATACGTATTGCCAGTGTGATATGTGTGGTAGCAGGCGGAGTGTTCTATTTTTGCTACCAGATGGGTTCGCTTTGGCTCAACGTTGGTTTATTCTTTTTGCTCTCGGTGGGATACGCAGGAGTTAGAACGGCGCGCAAAACCTACTTGCTGGATATTGCCAACGGCGATACCCGCACCCAATATGTTGCGACCGCCAATACGGTTGTCGGTTATGTGTTGCTCGCTTTTGGCGGTTTTTATGCTGTGGTTTACCCGATGATAAATGAACACATTATTGCTTTGATGACAGGCTTTTTGATCCTTGGTCTTGCTCAAAGCTACTGGCTTAAAAAAGAGAAGTAGCGCGAGCGATTTCGCGACTCGCTCAAAGAATGTTTTGCCCTTGCTCTGGATCACGAGCCTGCTTTGCTTGCTCGCGTATGTCATGGGTGTCGCTGCTTAAATCATCTTGATGCTCGATGGCATCGCTATCTTGCTCAATGGCTTCTTTGTTAACGGGCAAAGAGCGTAAGGCTTGAGGTTCATCAGTCAAGCCACTCTCCTGTGATGATATTTGATGAACTGGCACACCTTGAGGGAAGATTATCTCACGCGCATCGTCTGGCATACTGATATTGTTTCTTTCAAATTCGCGCATGATTAAGCGCATTAACATTGAAGACACTTTAAGCAGGCTATATTGCTGAGCATCGATCCAAAAATAGACCTTTAGGTTCACCGTAGATGAGCCTAATTCGTCTACCAATACTTGAGGCTCGGGGTCTTGTAAAATGGTAGGTTGCGAGCTAAGCACCTTTGTGGCCAATTGTTGAGCCTCCAAAATACTGGAATCATATCCAATACCGATAGTGAACTTGCCTCGCATTTTCGGGTTGGCAGTGAGATTACGTATAATATTTTTATAAATAGTCGCATTGGGAATTTGAATGTGATTACCATCGAAGTCGACTAAAGTCGTCGCCCTTGCTGTTACTTGCTTTACAATCCCTAACTGCCCCTGTACCTCAATGACATCGTCAATTTTAAAGGGCTTTTGCACGCTTAGCAGCAAACTCGAAATAAAGTTCTCCGCGATATCACGAAACGCGAACCCAAGAATTAAGCCCATGACTCCCGTGCCGCTGACAATCGCGATAGCAAATTCACTTAAGCCTGCAAATCTTAAGAATACATACAGACCAAGTAAAATAATTAGCAGGCTGATAGTGCGCCGCGTCACAAGCCTAATCAATTCACTCTGACTTACGTATCCGATAGGCCTTACAAGCAAAGTAGATACGGGCCTCGCGAGGGCATAACAAATAATAAAGAATACCAACCCCAGCGTGAGCATAGGTAACGCCATCACAACGTTGTGCCACAAATGAGTGACATCTGCCCATACATCCAACGGCTGCGTCATTAGAGGCTCTTCAGTTGTATTTTCCTGAGCGAAGACGGCGGGCACGAATATGGCATAGGTCAATAATAATGACATAACAACAACGGCGTTTTTACAAGAGCGAATAATTAAGTGCATATGCCACCTGACAGTTTCTAATGCGCATAGAGCATGAAGTTCGAATTAAGTGTGAGGCAAGATAGGTGCCACGCCGATTTCAGTGTACAAAATAACTAAAGGATATGCCCGTGAGCATTAATCGTGGAGAAACAGCAACCAGCCCAAGTCAAATTCCATTTTCTGGATGGTGGGATATTTTACGTCGTACCGTGAAAAAAATGCTCGATGACAACCTATCTTTGATTGCCGCAGGGGTCGGTTTCTATTTCTTGCTGGCAGTATTTCCATTATTGGTGGCTTTTATATCGATATATGGCTTGCTGGTCTCGCCGGATGAACTGCAACAGCATTTGAACCAACTTATAGGGGTCGTGCCGGACCAAGGTCGGCAAATTATTTCGCAGCAAGTTGAACGCATCATGAGCAAATCAAATACTGCATTAAGTACGGGGGTGGTGTTCAGTACTCTATTTGCGGTGTGGAGTGCGAGTAAGGGCGCCCAAGCGATGGTAACCGCATGCAATATCACCTATGGGCAGAACCAAAATCGTGGCTTTTTAATGATGCTCGTGATGCGTGTATTATTAACTGCCAGCGCAGTCATGTTACTTGTAGCTGCGCTTTTTACCATTGCGGTCTTGCCCATTTTATTCTCGTATGTGGGCCTGCATCATTACGCCAGCATACTGGTGCAGTGGCTAACTTGGCCTTTCTTAGCACTGGTATTTAATTTAGCGCTTTCCGCTTTTTATCGCTATGGCCCTCACCGAAGCACCGCTAAGTGGCGCTGGGTCACCCCCGGGTCTTTATTGGCCAGCACATTGTGGGTTGCCTTTTCATTCGCGTTTTCATTCTATCTTGGGCAGTTTGGCCAATACGACAAAATGTATGGCTCTCTTGGCAGTGTAGTGGTCCTGTTAATGTGGTTCTATCTAACGGCCTATATCATTTTACTGGGGGCAGAGTTTAATGCTGCCATGGAGCATCAGACTGAAAAAGACAGTACCCACGGTCACGACAAAGCCCAAGGTAACAGAGGGGCCCATGTCGCGGATACTCGCCCAGATGATTTAAAAGAAAAAGAAGATTAGCGCTATACACAATTTATATTTGCTACTTTTAGAAAGTAGGAACGCTAATTGCCTACTTAATCATTAAGTACACGTTATTTACTTTTAACCACAAGCATATTGATGAAACAGGAGCGTTATTATGGATTTAATAAGAATACTGATTGCTATTTTACTACCACCTCTAGGTGTGTTCCTTCAAGTAGGCCTAGGCGGCGCGTTCTGGTTGAACATACTGTTGACGTTGTTGGGCTACATCCCAGGTATCATTCATGCGGTTTGGATTATCGCTAGACGTTAAACCATCTACATAACCTAAGAAGGCAAGCTGTAAAAATGCCCCTTAGGTGTGTAAATTCTACCCCAATTAATCCTAATCACCCGCGTCCAGCGGGTGATTACTTTGTATCTCGGAGCGGAAAATGGCACATCGTCGGCGTAAAACTGCGATAACCCTAATCAGCTTAGCGGTCATCTTGGTCGCGCTAAGACTGGTTGCCCCTTACGCAGTACAAAAAGGAGTAAATTATGCCATCAGGACCACTCCAGGGCTGAGCGGTCAAGTGGGTGACGTGGACATCGCACTCTACCGCGGCGCGTATCAAGTTGAAAACATCGAACTCAATCTAGTGGATGGTGACCTACAAAAGCCGCTAATTAGTATTCAGCAACTCGATATTTCTGTGCTTTGGTCTGCGCTGCTTCGCGGCAACATCGTCTCTGAAATGACTTTTCTAAAACCCCAGTTTTACTACGCAGATGATGTACAGCAAGAGGAAAAAATTAATCAAGATGTGCAAAACGAGCAAACTTGGATAACACTAGCAAATCGCCTTGTGCCCTTTTCCATTGACCGGATTGATATTATTGACGGTCGCCTCATGTTTGAAACCATAAGTGCTAAGCGCAAGACCTTGACCGAAATCACGGATGTACACGGCCAAATTACCAACTTAACGAACAGTAAGCAGCGTTCTGGCTCATTGGTAACACACCTCGCGCTAGATGCAGAAATTGCTGGGGTCTGCCCATTAGCGGTTTCGGGCTCTTACGATCCTTACGCGGCCAAGCCGACTTTTAATGTAGATGTGGAAATGCAGCGTTTACCGGTTAAACACATCGACCACCTCATCAGCTTTTATTCCCCCTTTGACTTAGAAGCAGGGCAAATTGATTTTGCAATGGAGTTTGCTTCCAAGCAGGGGGATGTTAGCGGCTACGTAAAGGCTGGGGTGTATGATTTATCGGTGTTTGACTGGCAAGAAGACGTAGTTAAAGATGGCGACAACCCATTTCAGTGGTTGTTTGAGGCCGCCACTGGCGGTATCGCTGAGCTGTTTGAGGGCGGTAAGAAAGACCTTATTGCCACTCGTGTGCCTTTAGAGGGCAAGATAGATGATATTCAAACCCCGCTTTGGCCTGCAATAGGGGCTATTATTAAAAATGCATTCATTAAGTCACTTGATATCAAAGTTGATAAAGTTGTGTCTCTACCTGCATCAACAACACAAAAAGATATACCCAAGCGACTGTTTGCTTACACTACAACCTGAATGTCTAGGTTAAAAACAACCTGGTTCTACTGATAGCCAATGACTAAAACCGAGAGCGAAGATGTTTACAACCTTGATAATTTCAACCAGTTTTTTAGTACTGCTAACGTTCCTGCCACTTTTACCCAGTGATCACTGGATTGTACGCGTCTGGGAATTTCCCAGATTACAAATAGCGGTGTTGCTGATTATTAACCTGCTGGTGATCGGCGGCTTCTATCACCAAAACCTGTCATATATGGCTGGTATGCTGGTGACGAATTTTGTTGCGCTGGCTTATCAAATTCATTGGATTTTGCCCTACACGCCAATTGTGCAACCCATGGTCCCAATGAATGACTCTGCGGACCCGAAGCGCAGTATTAAGATCATTAATTCAAACGTATTAATGACAAACCATGATGCCCCCAAGCTTCTCAAGCTGGTGGATCAAGAAAAGCCACATATCTTAGTCACGCTTGAAACTAATCAGTGGTGGCAAGATGCTTTGTCACCACTACATGATGATTACCCCTATCGGGTGAATTTCCCGCTAGAAAACCTTTACGGCATGCATGTGTTTAGCCGCTTGCCTCTGAGTGACATTAAAACCGCTGAGCGAGTAGAAAAAGGCGTGCCCTCAGTGCACTGCATTGCGACTTTAGAAAGCGGCGAGAAAATACGTTGCCACTTTGTGCATCCAGCACCTCCAAGCCCAACAGAAAATGAAGAAGCCACTGAACGAGACAGAGAGTTACTTGGCCTAGCTAAGGAAATAGCTAACACCGATAGCGAAAATGCTTTACCAGTGATCGTCAGCGGAGATCTAAACGACGTGGCATGGTCACCCACCACGCAAGCATTTTTGCGCGTAAGTGGTATGTGCGACCCGCGCATTGGTCGAGGGGCCTTTAACACATTTCATGCGCAGCATGTTTTAGCGCGCTGGCCTTTAGACCATGTTTTTCACAGCGAAGACTTTGAGCTGGTGAATTTGTCGCGTTTACCAGAAATAGGCTCTGATCACTTTCCGCTGCTGACCGAACTCTGCCTCAAATAAAACCCTCAGAGGCGAGTTCAAGTTCGGAAACTTGTTCCTTTTCGAATTGTAAATATTTCAACTTTTAGTTACATATCAAATGATTTCTTTTTTAATGTTAATTCAAAAGTGATTATAAATCAGTTGGTTAAGGTTTTTTATTAGTGTGGCACGATTAGCGCATTAACTGATTCGACATTCAGATTCGAATACAGTATTGAATACTAAGGAGATTACTATGTTAGGTTGGGCATTAACGTTTTTAATTATCGCAATCTTAGCTGGTGTAATGGGTTTCGGCGGTATAGCTGGAACGGCTGCAGGAATTGCAAAAATCATTTTCTTTGTATTTCTAGTGCTATTGGTACTATCGTTGGTAGCAAACGCTATTCGCGGTAAAGGCCCTAAAGTCTAGATATACAAAACACATTTACTTATAACTAACGATACGGAGATTCATTATGAACTTACTTAAAAAATTTACTCTTTTAGCCATGGTTTTCAGTTCACTTACTTTGGTGACAGCGTGTAATGACAACAATGCTGAGAATGCAGGTGAGAAAGTCGACGAAATGATGACTGACACAGGCAACGCAATCGAAGATGCGTGTGAAGATGTAAAAGAAGGCGCAGGCGCTGAAGACAACGATTGTTAATCTACTCAGGTAGACGAACAAATTGATTTAATGGAAAGGGGTGCTTGCACCCCTTTTTTAATGCTTATACTAATACAACGACCTCACCGAACGTTACACCTAAATGTGAAGCTCAATTGGCGAAGGCGCGACAGAGGTTGTTCAACTACAGGCTACATCAGCCTAGGAGTGTGCAAAATGTTGATGCAAATCACTATCGTATTTTTAATTATTGCGGTCGGTGCCATCGTTGCTTTGTCGGGTGCCATGAGCGGCGGTTTTCTTACTACGTTTTTTATCGCATTTGGGCTTTTCGTGGTCGTAGCCTTAGGTGCAGCAATGGTCGCAGCAAAAAAGAAAAATACAAACAACCACTAACCGCTGGCGTTTGAGTGTAGCCAGAGCACCTGCAGTCGCATGAGTTTTATAACGGTGGCTCTGGTCCGCACTAAGTAATCTCTTATCAAAATAGGTACACACTGGATGTCAGTACATATGAACACACGGATCATCACGCTATGGGAAACCATCCGTACCAGCTTTTGGTTTGTGCCATCAATTATGGCGCTTATTGCCATTGGCTTATCCCAAGCAGGTCTCGCTTTCGATCGTTTCGGCGCTGACAGTGAGCTAGATATACTCGCTGATTTTTATCAGACCACTCCCGAATCAGCCCGAGCTTTGTTAACCACCATAGCTACCGCCATGATAACGGTCACTAGTATTGCGTTTTCCATCACGGTTGTGGCGCTGACCTTAGCTTCTTCACAGTTCGGCCCTCGGCTTATTCGTAATTTTATGATGGACACGGGTACCCAATGCGTTTTGGGCTTCTTCCTGTCTACGTTTATTTATTGTTTACTGATTATTCAGGCCACCAAGTCTTTTGAGCAACAAGAATTCGTGCCTGGCATCAGCATTCTTACCTCCGTGTTACTCGCAATCGTTGGAGTAGGGGTGTTGATTTATTTCATTCATCACGTAGCTAGCGCAATTCAGGCAGATAACGTCATTGATAACGTCTATCGCGAACTTAACGACATTATTGAACGCTTATTCCCGAAAATTGAAGAGCCAGACGAGGCTGATACGACTGCAGAACAGCGTGTCGACTCAGCACCAGAATTCGACCAGATTTACCCTAATAGCCAAGCTATTGAATCGACGAGCAGCGGATATGTACAAACCTTGGACATAGACCAGCTACGAGCCTTGAGTGAAAACAGTGATATGGCGCTGAGCGTACATTACATGCCAGGGGATTTTGTAATGCGAGGCTCTGTGATCGCCATCGCTTATTTTAATGGTGCTACGCTTTCTTGCCAACCTAGCAAGATTACCGAATTAGTGCGTTTAGGCTCTCATCGCACCCCAGTACAGGACGTGGAGTTTGCAATCCGTCAATTGGTTGAGATTGCCGTTCGCGCCTTATCACCTGGCATTAACGACCCGTATTCAGCTGTAACCGTGGTAGACAAGCTTAGCGCTGTGCTGTGCACACTCACCGACAAACCCTTTCCGCCAACTATCTACGAAGACGACCACGGCATAACTCGACTTCAATGCAAGCCCGTGGCTTTCACTGGGTTGGGTGAAGCGGCGTTTAATCAGATCCGCCAATATTCGAAAGACAGCCTAGCGGTCACCATTCGTTTATTGGAAGGCTTAAGCAGTATTTTGCGTTTTAGCCGTAGCCCCGAGCATAAACAGTTCGTTCGCCAACAGGCCGCTATGATTGAACAAATACAGAGCAGCTCACAACTAGCTGAGCATGACTGGTTGGATATAAAGCGCCGCCTAGATGATATAAAGCGCCACCTAGACAGTGACAGCAGCTAACAGAGTCTTGCAACGATCAGTAAAGCGTTGCAACGATCAGCAAAGCGTAGTGACAGGCAGTCAGTAACGGCTGCAAATAGCGTTGAAAATATTTCACGTTAATCTGCTCTATCTCACTTCCCTTCTTGTTTATTCTATACATATCAACTGGTTACTTTTTGGCATGGTATTCGAATAGGTTAGTCCACATGTTCACCGCGTTGTCTTGCTCAAAGTCAGCGCTCCAACAGAAGGACTGATTTATGAATTCATCAACATTCGCTACGCCAACAATACCGACTCCAGGATTCGGCACATACCGCCTGAAAGGGGATGATGCCAAACTGGCGGTAGAGAACGCGCTTGATGTGGGTTACCGACATATTGATACCGCACAAGCTTATGAAAATGAAGCTGAAGTAGGCGATGCTATTTCCGCCTCTAAAATCTCTAGAGGTGAGCTCTTCGTCACGACTAAAGTGTGGTTTGATAACCTCAGTGCCGATAAATTTATAACGAGCGTGCAAAATAGTCTGACTCAGCTCAATACCGATTATGTTGACTTACTGCTCGTTCACTGGCCGTCACCGGACAACAAGGTATCGATGGCAGAATATCTTAAGGAACTAAAGGCGTGTAAAGAGCGCGGTCTGACGAGACATATCGGTGTGTCCAATTTCACCCAAAGCCAGCTTGATGAAGCCCTGTCGATTTTAGGTAAAGATCATATTCTGACCAATCAAATCGAGGTACATCCTAACTTTCAAAACAAAGAGCTGGTGGCATACTGCCAACGCAACAACATTCAAGTAACCGCATACATGCCCTTAGGTGTGGGTAAAGTGATGGAAAATGACATACTGAATGACATCGCCAGTGCCCACGATACAACACCATCCGCGGTCGCATTAGCGTGGTTAAGTCATAAGAAAATCGTGGCGATCCCTTCATCCACCAATGTGAACCACATGCGTGACAATCTCACGGCTAAGCAAATGATGTTAACTGCCGAAGAAATCGAAAAAATCGATGGCATTGAACCTCAAGAACGTATTGTTGACCCTGATTTCGCACCAGACTGGTAAAGATACCTATTACGTGCTCACGAAAGTCTTAACCTGAGGTTGATTTGTACCAGCCCCTGTAAATCATTAATCGTTCAGCGAAAAATAAAAAACGCCTCTGCCTCTTTTGAGTTAGAGGCGTTTTCATGTGTGCAGTAGGGCCATTTTACGTTTTAACGCTTACTCAATCTTCACTTTCACCTTCAACCTCCAACCTCCAATCATCAAGTAAAATTGGTCAGAAAGTCTCAGTATTATTAAAGAATTATTTACAAGTCCCTGGTAATAAATTTCACAAGTGATGATGTGAAAGTGTGACTAAGATGGAATAAAGTCATTTAAAATCAATGGACTAACTGGTTGGCATTGAATTGGCATTAATTACTTCGAATCTTAAAAAGGAGATATTTATGAAAAATTCAATCATTTCAGTATTAGTAGCCGCCACACTTGGTACAGCCTCTCTAGCTGCGAATGCAGAGAATACTTGGAAAGATACAGCAGGCGACGCTTGGATTGACGGTAAAGCCGAAACCACATTAATGCTTAATGGCAACCTTGACTCGTTTGACATCAACACAGATGTTAAAAACGGCAAAGTCACCCTAACAGGTAAAGTTGACCGCGAAGTCGACAAAGCGCTAGCATCAGAGCTCGTTATGTCACTTGATGGTGTAACCGATGTCGATAATCAGTTGACGGTTATTCAAGAGTTAGATGAAGAGCAAGACGGCGAAGTCATGCAGACTCTTAACGATGCGAAAATTGAAACGGTAGTAAAAACCCGTTTAATGTTTGAATCAGAAGTGAGCGGCTTGGAAATTGAAGTCGAATCAAAAATGGGTGAAGTGACCCTTTCTGGCACGGTTGATACAGACGCAGAGCGCCAGTTGGCGATCAAGATTGCTGAGAATACCAACGACGTAAAAACCGTTGTTGATATGCTGAAAACCACAGAGCAAGGCGGCAACGCATAGCAATAGTGCTACAAAGCTAAATAGAACACCCGCTTCGGCGGGTGTTTTTTTGTCTAGAGTTTATGATGGTCTACAAATATTAATTAGCTTTCCTAATATTTGAATCAAAAACTGAGCGGCTTAGAGTTTTTATAAAGACACCCATGTTAAACAGCGGCACTTGTGGCGGCGAAGCATGGGGTTACTTGAGGACGTGAATGGCCAGTTTTACAAGGACATCCATGTTAAATTCCTGCAAAAATCATTTTTGTTTTTTTGGCTAGCAAGTATTAACTTACAGCTAAACACCCCCTCTTTTAGCCTGGATGGCTGGGGACTTTATTGGGAGATTTGACTGCGAAGATAGAGAAGGAAAAAAACAGTCTTTTACGGACATGTAAAAGGCACGAGATGTTGCGTATCGTGAGAATTTGGTCAAATCAGGTTCATGCGCGCTTCAACAACTCTCTCGCTTTAGTCATTCCCCGCAGCCGTTGATGATGGGTGTGGCGCTTAAAAGCATTCATCATTTGCTCCGCGCCAGCTGCGTAGCAGAAGTGTTTTTCGAACTCAGTTGTTAATGTTAACCACTGAGCAGCGTCTAATCCCAATCTTTGAAGAATAGGACTGTGAGTATTATCAATATGACCGGCCTTATCATCACGAATGCATCGGCCTGTCGTGTCTACCAATTCACAATAGTCTTTGAGTGAGTAAGCCATACCTCGAGGCATTTTTTCACGAGGATTACCTACAAACGGCATTAAAGCACTCGGTTGCTCTCGTTTATTTTTAATCGCCTGCGCACGTTTTTCGATACTGGTGTGCTTTGACGTTTCGGGTGTTTTTGCCATTTTTGCACGAATGGGGTTTAAATCTACATAGGCCATGCATGCTAGCACCGCACTTTCATCTAATAAGGCCTGAGATTTAAATCGCCCCGCCCAGAAACGGCCAGTGCAGCCATCCTCTTTATTGGCTTCACGAGCAACATACTCATTTAAGTCACGCATAAACCAGCTCATGTCGTATAAACGTTGTCGATAGGTTTCAACGGTTTCATCAAAGGTGATTAGCTCTCCTTGGCTCAGTGTATCGCCGTTCATGAATTTCTGAGTCAGCAAAGTGCCTCTGTGCAGCTTATGATAACGCCTCAACACTTCATAGCTATCCCAATTATCAGCCATTGTTTTATCCACACATAGCACCACATGCGTGTGATTATCCATGACCGCATAGGCACAAATATCGATGGAATATACCGTAGATAAAAACAACAAACGCTCTTCAACCCAGCCTCGGCGATGTTCGTAACTCTGGCCAGAGTATTTATCTATTCCACACAAGAACGACTGCCGTACGCAGCGCGAAACGCAATGATAATAAGGGGTATCAATTAAACTGATTTGGCTTTTTCGAGGTTGAGGCATAATCCATCTACCTGACAAAAATGAGACACCAACCAAGTCTAGTTAAGCCCTGAAAATTTACCATTTTTATTATGGGTGTCTTGATTACTGTTCCTCGTAGCTGTGTCTTTTGGTGGTAATTAATTTAACCTGTGCAATGCAGTGAATCTCATGCTAAAACACCTCATCGAACGAAAGGTAGGAGCTCCAAATATTCATATCTGTATTTGATGAAACGGAGTCCTTCTCCCGTTACCACTCTCAAAACATAAGGACATATTTTGAAAAAATTAGCGCTGCTTCTCCCTTTTTTATCGTTAAATTGCTTCGCAGAAGAAACCCAAGATAAAGACTTTTCAATTGGCATAGGTGTAGGTTCGATGTACACAGGTATCGGGGCCAATCTGTCGTTACTGTCTGAAAATGATTTGAAATATATTTCTGTCGGCTGTGTCGAGTATAGCTCTCGTCTCGGTTCAACTTGTGGGTTTGGAGCAGGTTGGATTAAGACAGACTTATTTGACTTCGATTCCAATAAGCATGGTTTTGGCGTCTATGCTGGCTTGGTAGGGCGAGAGTCATATTTTAGTAGAGCATCGACGACCGAAGGAATAGAGGTGTATTACCATGACGATAATATCTATGGAGCGGGTATCAGCTATACCTATTTTATGAATGGCATAAATCGAAGAGGGGCAACATTTGGCGTTTCAGTTCACGCGACTAATGCAAGCGCTGAATCAGAATATGGCGGCTCCTTCAAGTCGGTTACCAGTTTTAATAGAAGTGCGTGAGTAAGGCAGTAAGAGTCGCGCAACAAAAGTAAAATACGCCAGATCAAAATTAGGGTGTAACAGCGGGATCAGATACATCGCAACGAATTTTTGTGGCAGAAACCCTCGGCTAATTGAAGCATTTTTCATACAAGGTAGTTTATGCAGATAGTAAAATTATTCATCTTATTGATATCGTTTACTTTAGGGAGTTGCTCAACGCTTCCTTTCAAACAACAAGTTGTAGAAGAGGCGATATTTTATGGCGGGGGGATTAACCTTGGTCATAGCAAAGGGCAGTGCAATCTTATTCGAAGTCGATGTGACAAAATCGGCTATTCAGAGTGGAAAAATAACGATGGAACAACTCACTGCTCCTGCAAAGACAATTAAAAAATAACAGTAAAAAACCGAGTGAACAGCAAGTGACTAACATAACGCTTTCGTTTGCTTTGCCTGTAATGAGCTTTAAAGGATTAACCGTGAAATATGTATTATTAATCAGCCTTCTTTCAGTTGTGCTTACGGGTTGCAGTGTTACGAGTGATTCGAAAGATATCGCTGATTGTTGGGATGTTGTTGATAAACGAGGTGTTGATAAAGGTAGAGCCTTAGATTCAACCTATGATTCCTGTGTTGACTCCAGAGCAAAGGCTCGCCATGAGCAAGATCGCAACGATACAGCAGCGATTTGGTTAGATTTTCTGTTTGGTTCTTCGAAAGACTGAGTTCGCTAACAGAAAGGGCAAAATGGGCAGAGACGGTGTCACGCTCACTCTAGCCCTACTCTTTTCTTCTCTTTTATTTTCTCTCACACGTGCAATCAACCCTGCAGCTGCAAAACCCTGCAACCGTTTAAGCCTGTAACGGTCCTGCAAACCTGCCAGTCATTACTATTTAGCGTTTTGAACACGCGCTATTTGCTCTTCTACAAACGGCAGATGCTGGGTTTTTATCCATAGCCTTGCGCCGGATTGACCAGCTTTAGCTTTGAATTGACTGTCTGTGGGCAGGCGCAGCCAGCTGTGCTTTTCTAGGGTGTCGCCGCCTTCGCTAATTTCGCCTGTAAGCACTAGGGCCTCAAGGCCTTTGCTGGCTTCAAGCTCAAGCACACCGTTGGGCGCTAATTCATATACGCTGACGACTTCATACTCATCACGATAGAGTATTTTACTTATTACACCTGTCGCGGGCGGGTTAAATTCAAATGATGATGCAGCGTCATCTGCTCTGGCAGGTACGTTCACGTGTAATCTGTCATCTGGGTTGAATTGCCATAGCTTTACAAAAATTACGCAGCCTTCATCAGAGCCAGGTTTATGTGACGATTGAGGCGGGTTGCGAATATAGGAGCCTGCAGGAAAGTCACCATGCTGATCTTGAAACACGCCCTCAAGCACGATGAATTCTTCGCCGCCGGTATGCACATGAGGCGAAAATTCACTGCCTGGTGCATAGCGCACTATAGTGGTTGCCCGAGCGACTTCATCACCAACGCGATCAAGCGGCCTACGGTCAACCCCTGGCATCGGTGATGCTACCCAAGGTTGCTTTTGGCTGTGAACAACGACACGCTGGCTAAAATCGGCATTAATATTCATATATAGGCTCCTATCGATGTATCAATCATATCGTTTCTGGCGTATTAAGCTGCAATACTCGGGCGTTTAGCAACTCGGTCGCGCCATGCTTGCAAGTGCGTTAAGTTAGCAGGAATAGCGACATCACAAAAACTACCGAATACCAAGCCACACCACAGGGTAATGTCGGCCATCGTAAATGCCTCACCCGCTACATAGCTATGCTCGGCCAATACACTGTCAAAATAAGCTAAACCTGCCATTGCGCGTGCATGTTGTTTTTGACCCCAATCACTATTTTGATACGTTTCTAACTCAGGGCCTAAACCGTCGGTTGCATGATGAAAGTAAGTGGCAATAGCGTCAAGCACTTGGGTTTCAGCGCGGCGCTGCATCATGCTGATGACTGCACGCTCTTTGGGGGTTTCACCGGTCAATGAAGGGCCAGCAAAATGATGATCAATGTATTCAGTGATCGCTGGGGATTCAGAGAGATAAGTGCCGTCGTCTAGTTCGAGCACGGGTACACCGGCAAAGGGGTTTTTGCGTAAAAAGGCTGCACTTCTGTGCTCAGCATTCATCAAGTCCACTGGTTTAAAAGTCACGCTATCAAGGGCGTTTTTCTCAGCTAATGCGATACGTACGCGAAGCGGGTTAGGGAAGTTCTCAACGTCATATATGATCATGGCTATCTCTTTGTTGTTTAGTACAGTTTGTTAAAGGCTTAATCACTTTCGGTGATCTTGGGCTAGTGAGACTGATGCTATTCACTTTGGTAGTATTAATTGCATTAATCTACCTACTGGTAGGTAGTTATAGTGATTGAGCTAACTCTTGTCAACGACTTTAGGGTTTACTTTGCTCTGCAAAAAACACGAAACACTCTAGGTTTAGAGTTTTTATCTTATTAATTCAATTGCTTACAATTTATTGTGGATGGGATTAACCTGCTATGCTTCTGAAGAGTTTAAGGGGGATACCCACAGAACGGTACTAAACAGATGATAGGGCGGCACCAGCTCAATTAGTATTTAGCGACTTGTACCCATGTATCTACTGATAGATAATATGCCAAACAGGAGCGCTTATGAGCAAGAAACAACTTTTACTTAAGGCCGCTGAAGCTAAAGTAAGAACCGGTGGTTACAACAACTTTAGCTTTCGTGAATTGGCCGACGAAATCGGCATTAAAAGCTCAAGTGTGCATTATCATTTCCCGACCAAAGCGGATTTAGGCGCTGAATTGGCGCGCCAATATACAGATAACTTCTTAACCCATTTAGGTGCGCCAGAAGTGTTAATTGCTGAGGGTAAAAAACCTATTGAAGTGTATTTGCAGCAATTTCAGTGCGCGCTAACTGAAGACAAAAAAATGTGCCTTTGTGGCTTACTCGGCGCTGAAACCGACGGCCTACCTGAAAAGGTGAAAGCGCAAACGCAGCGATTCTTCGAGCGAAATATTACCTGGTTAACCCAAGCTTACCAGCAAGCAGACGGCGCGAGCGAGCAAGCCGCTAAGGGCCAAGCGATTGCTACCTTGTCTTTACTAGAAGGAGCCATGTTGGTCAGCAAAGCCATGAACGATACTGAAATTTTCGCCACGGCCAGTGCTGGCTTATTGGCTTCACGCTAACATCCTTTACTTACACGTTCTTCCCCTTACTGGGGGTTATTGCGAAACACGATAAAATATTTTGCAATTGGCGTTGCTAATACTATTGCTGACAAGCCTTTTAAGGGCGTTAAACCGCAAGCAAAATACCTTTGTTGAAGAATAAGCCGTGTAAGCTATCGCGTTTCAGGCGAGGCAGAGCGCACGCATAAACGCCGGATCCATATCCGGCTTTTGTCATTACGTTGACTTGTCTCACAGCAATTGTAGTTTTCACGCTTAAATAACGCTGATACCACCACCGAATGCACGGTATACATCGACTAACCGATTGAAACTTTGTTGTTCAAGCAAGGCAAGTTGATCTCTGCTCTGTAGGGCATCACGTTGAGCTTCCAATAATTCAAGAAACTCTCCGCTTCCTGCTTCAAAGCGTTGACGTGCTATGGTCATGGCCTTTTCACTTGCCTGCCATTGGTGATGCGTACTTTGCTCTTGCTGGCGACTAAAGTTATAGCTTTGCAGTGAAAACTGCATATCGGCTAGGGCATCAAACACTTGCTGCTCGAACTGCGCTAAGGCGATATCAGTGCTGGCATTAGCCTGACGAATACGCGCCTTGACCGAAGCCAAATCAGCTGCTTGCCAACTGATTGTAGGGGCGACGCTCCAGCTTTTAGTATCACCCCCTAAGGTTAAGCCCGGGCCAGACAAAAAGCCCAAGAAGCCGCTGACCGATACGTTCGGGTACAAATCTGCGGTGGCCACACCAATGCGTGCAGTACTGGCCGCTAATGCGCGCTCAGAGCTTGCCACATCAGCACGGTAACGCAGGTAGTTTTCACCAGGAACTAATGCGACAGGTTGCGATAGCTGCGGTAACTCTGGCTGCGCATTCAGCACTAACTCACCGGGCTTTTTAGCCAGTAATGCTGACAAAGTCGCATCTGCACGGGCGAGCAGGGTACGCATTTGCGGTACAGTGGCTTCAACTTCGAAAACTTGGGCATTAATACGCGCCATTTCTAACTCAGAGGCAAACCCAGCTTGATAACGTGCTTTTACAATGGTGCGGGTTTGGCGTAAGTTCGCTAAGTTTTGCTCGGCCACTTTCAAGCGGAATTGCGCACCGCGATAGTCACCGTAGCTAGCGGCTACTTGGCTGATAATTTGTAATTGGGCGTCATGCCATAAAATGTCGGCTTGTTCCGCTTCGGCCAATGATGCCTCAACGGCGCGTCGCACCTTGCCAAACAAATCGACGTCCCAAGTGAGGTTAGCTCCCGTGTTGTAGCCACGTAAAATAGTATCGTCGTCAGACTCAAGCATTGTCTGGTTTTTTGAGGCTGAATAACCTGCGTCTAACGTACCCTTTGGCAATAAGTCGTTCTGGCTATCACGAAATATTGCATATGCACGCAACACGTTGGCTTGAGCCTGAAACAGCGTCCGGTTTTCTTTAAGCGCTTCATCAATTAAATGATTTAAATCTTCGTCACCGAAGGCTTGCCACCAGTTAGTTAGCTTTTCCGCTTGCTCATACGTACCTGTAAGCTCGATATCGTTAACTTTATTAGGCGCCTGATAATCCGGGCCTACTGCGCAGGCACTAAGGGCAAAGATAAGCCCTGTGAGTGTGCCTATTTTTAACATGTTACCCATGGTCAGCCTCCTGTTTGGCGGTGTTTACTAGGGCGTTGCTAGATTGACGCTCGCCTCTTCTAGCGAGCACGTAGTAAAATAATGGCGTAAGAAGTAGACCAAACACGGTGACCCCGATCATGCCTGAGAACACAGCAACGCCCATGGCTTGGCGCATCTCAGAGCCTGCGCCACTTGAGAACACCATTGGCACTACCCCCATAATGAATGCGATAGAGGTCATCAATATTGGGCGCAACCGTAAGCGGCCAGATTCAAGGATTGCCTCATAAGCGGTACTCCCTTCGTCTTGCAATTCTTTGGCGAACTCAACAATTAAAATGGCGTTTTTGGTTGCCAGTCCTACCAGCACAATAAAGCCAATTTGGGTGAATATATTGTTGTCGCCTCCGGCGATAAGTACGCCGCTTAACGCTGATAGTAACGTCATCGGGATGATCAAAATAATCGCCAAAGGTAAGCTTAAGCTCTCGTACTGAGCGGCTAACACCATGAATACCAACAGGATGATCAACGGGAAGATATACATGCCTGCATTGCCCGCCAATATTTGTTGATAGGTTAATTCTGTCCACTCGTAGGTCATGCCGTTGGGCAAGGTTTGTGCTAATATTTTTTCAATCGCAGCTTGTGCTTCACCTGAGCTAAAGCCTGGCGCTGCGCCGCCATTAATCTCAGCGGTGGTAAAGCCGTTGTAGTGCATCACGCGGTCAGGGCCTGCGGTATTGTTCACGTTAATAAACGAGCCGATGGGTACCATGTCACCCTTATTGTTACGTACCTTGAGCTGGGCAATTTGCTCAGGCGTTTGTCTGAATTGCTCATCCGCTTGCACATTGACTTGGTAAGTACGCCCAAACTGGTTGAAGTCATTGGCGTATACCGAGCCCATATAACCTTGCAAAGTAGTGAATAGCTCATCAAGCGAAACAGACTGCTGCTTAGCCTTGGTGCGATCAATGTCTACATCTAGCTGAGGCACGTTGATTTGATAGCTAGAGAACACTCCGGCTAGTTCAGGCGTCGCCCACGCTTTTTGCATTACTTGCATGGTGACTTTGTACAGCTCGTCATAACCATAATTGGCGCGATCTTGAATTTGCAGCCTAAAGCCACCGATGGTGCCTAAGCCCTGTACCGGCGGCGGCGGGAAAATAGCAATGTATGCATCTTCAATGGCGGCAAATTTCTGATTGAGCGCTGCTGCAATGGCACCTGCTGACAATGACGGGTCTGTGCGATCCGCAAAGTCATCAAGAGGAGTAAAAACGATACCGCTGTTGGTGCTGTTGGTGAAGCCGTTAATGCTCAAACCAGGGAAGGCAACTGAGTTGGCCACTCCGGGTTGCTCAAGCGCAATGCGAGACATTTCTTTAATGACTTCTTCTGTGCGATCAAGCGAGGCTGCATCAGGTAACTGGGCAAATGCCACTAGATATTGTTTGTCTTGGCCGGGTACATAGCCCGTAGGCGTGGTGGCGAATTGCAAACCGGTCAAGCTAACCAAGCCGATATAAATCACACCAACCAGAACACCAAAGCGCAGAACTTTTTTAACGACCCAGCCGTAGCCGTCTGATAAACGAGTGAATAAGCGGTTAAATGGGTTAAATAACCAGCCGCCGAGCAGTTTGTCCATGCCTCGGGTCAGGGCATCTTTCTTGCTGTCATGACTTTTAAGCAATAAGGCTGATAATGCAGGGCTTAGCGTTAGCGAGTTAATCGCCGAGATAAAGGTTGAAATAGTAATGGTCAGGGCGAACTGCTTGTAAAACTGCCCCGTTAGGCCTGACATAAATGCCGTTGGAATAAATACTGCCGCTAGAACCAAGGTGGTCGCTACGATAGGGCCAGTGACTTCTTTCATGGCTTTTTGGGTTGCAGCGATAGGGGATAAGCCATCTGCGATGTTGCGCTCAACGTTTTCAACCACCACGATGGCGTCATCTACTACAATACCGATGGCGAGTACCAAGCCAAATAGCGATAAGGCATTAAGTGAAAAGCCTAACAGATGCATGAAGGCAAAGGTGCCAACCAGAGATACAGGAACTGCGACCAAAGGAATGATCGAGGCGCGCCACGTTTGTAAGAACAGCACCACAACCAATACCACTAATAGTAGGGCTTCGAACAAGGTTTTAACCACGGCTTCAATTGAGCCTCGCACAAATACGGTTGGGTCGTAAACGATGTCGTAACTCAAACCTTCAGGGAAGCTCTTAGATAGCTCAGCCATCTTGCTGCGTACATCATCAGAAATTTGGATCGCGTTAGAGCCCGATGCTTGAAATACAGGCATGGCGGCAGCGTCTTTATTATCGAGCATAGAACGAAGGGCATAAGTTGATGCGCCAAGTTCAACGCGTGCAACATCCTTTAAGCGGCTAATTTGGCCTTGTTCGCCCACTTTAACAATGATGTCCTCAAATTCTTCTACATCCGTCAAGCGACCTTTAACATTAATTAACAGCTGAAAGTCGCTGTCGCCACTAGGCTGAGCACCTAGGCTCCCAGCAGCAGCTTGTTGGTTTTGCTCACGAATAGCCGCCACAATATTTGCTGGAGACAAGCCCAATGCAGCCACTTTATTTGGGTCTAGCCATACACGCATGCTGTAATCGCCGGCACCGAATACGCGCACTTGGCCAACCCCGTTAATGCGAGCGAGCTCGTCTTTGACGTTTAGCACCGCGTAGTTAGACAAATACAACATGTCGTAGCGTTCATCAGGAGAGGTTAAATGCACCACCATGGTTAAATCTGGTGATGATTTTTCGGTCACAACACCAAGGCGTTGTACCTCCTCAGGAAGACGCGGCTTGGCACGTTCAACACGGCTTTGCACTTGAGTTTGCGCCAAGTCTACATCGCTACCAATGGCAAATGTAATGGTGAGTGTCATAGTGCCATCAGAGGTGGCCTGAGAAGACATGTACAACATGTTCTCCACACCGTTAATCTCCTGCTCAAGAGGTGATGCCACTGTTTCGGCAATCACTTTTGGATTTGCACCTGGGTAGTTTGCGGTCACGACCACAGTCGGGGGAACCACTTCCGGATATTCTGTTATCGGCAGTTGCCAAACAGAAATGGCCCCTACGATAAAGAAAATCAGCGAGATAACGGCCGCAAATATGGGACGGCGTATAAAAAACTGCGAAAACATGATTGCCTCCCTTAACCGCGTTCAGCTGAATCATTGTCTGCTTGAGCAGTCAATTCATTGCTGGTTTGGTCAAGTAATTTCTGTTGCTGACGTAAAGCAGTCAGGGCTTCTTGTGAGGTCATATCGACGATTTTCGGTTGAATTTTCATGCTGGGACGAACGCGCTGTAAACCGTTGACGACTATGGTGTCTGCAGGCGATAAGCCATCAACCACTATGCGTAAACCGTTGATTTTTTCGCCCAATACCACGTTGCGGTATTCCAATACGTTGTCTTGGTTGACGAGTAGCACAAACTTTCTATTGAGATCGGTACCAATGGCCTTTTCATCGATCAAAATTCCCTGATATGAATTGCTACCCGTCAGTTTTACCCGAGCGAACAAGCCTGGTAGTAAAGAATGATCATCATTGGCAAAGGTGGCGCGAATACGAATAGTACCGGTCTGCTGGTTGACGGCGTTATCAACAAAATCGATATTGCCGGTGTGAGAGAAGTTCGCACCGTTGGCAAGTGCCATGTAAACGGGATTACCTGTTGCATCGCGGGTATCAGAGCGTTGGCCTGATTCTGCTAATTGGGCGTACTTTAAGTAAGTTTGCTCGTCTACATCAAAGTAGGCGTACATTTTGTCCATTGAAACCAAGCTCGTAAGCTGGCTTTGCCCTGCGTTGACAAAGTTACCTTCGGTGATGAGTGCGTAAGACACGCGGCCAGCGATTGGCGCAGTGACTTGGGTGTAAGATAAATCTAACTCGGCGCGTTCTAATGCAGCAGATACCGAGGCAACCGTGGCAGCAGTTTGCTGTTTACGTGCTAAGCGTCCATCTAATATTTCGATAGAAACGGCGCGTTGTTCGCTAAGGGTTTTGGCGCGGTCGAAATCATTTTGCGCTTGAATCGCCGCGCTTTTTGCACTTTGTAATTCTGCTTTTAAGCGATCAACTTCGGCTTTAAAAGGGCGTGCATCGATTTGAAATAAAACGTCACCCTTGGCAACAACGGCACCTTCTTCAAACAATACGTTTTCAATGTAACCAGATACACGTGGCATTAGGGTGACCGTTTGCGGTGCTTGTAAGCGACCGGTGAATTCGTCCCACTCGGTAATACGTTCATTGACGACTTGGGCCACACTCACTTGCGGTGCAATTGGGGCCGCAGGTTGGTTTGATTCGTCTGGGTTGCCACAAGCAACCAACACAACGCTGGCGATCCCGCCAAGTAGCCAACTTTTAAAAGCGTGTTTTGTGCTCATAAGATTTATTTCCTTTGATTTAACCTGGTTCAAAATGTTGTTCTTAATAAACGTTGTCATTTATGTACTGGTCGGTAAGAATATAGATGAACGGTATTTAGTCAATCTATTTTTGTACCGAGTGGTAAGTTATTTTGATTCTATTTAATATCAGTTTTTTATAGGCCGCGAATAACGCGCAGTCATGTACTTGAGAAAAGCAATGAGACTTGAACTTTGTGTAGACTAGAGTGCCTAACCACACGGTACATAATACGCAGGCAAACGTGTTATCTGAATGTCGAAAACTTCAGTAATCTTGCCTAATCCTGCACATCATGCGGGCTACTTGTATTGTACTAAAGGGTATATAACCCTATGTAGACAAGGGTTACTTACCTGTTTACTATGTGACCATATTTACATCAGGAGCTAAAAAATGAGTGCTGTTAGTTGTACCGCCACTGTAGGAAGACCTAGAGCTTTTGACATGCAGGCCGCGCTTGAAAAAGCGTTAGACGTATTTTGGACCAAAGGATATGACGGTGCCTCTCTGTCTGATTTAACCAGCGCTATGGGGATCAACAAACCCAGTTTGTATTCTGCCTTCGGCAATAAAGAACAGCTATTTTTAAAGGCTATCGAATTTTATGAAAGCCGCCCTTGTGGTTTTTTCAAACCCGCTTTAGAGCAAGCTACAGCCTATGACGTCGCTAAGTTTATGTTGCTAGGTGCAGCGCAAAGTATGTCTGATACATCTCATCCACAGGGTTGTGTCATGGTACAAGGCGCTTTGGCATGCAGTGAAGCGGCAGCAGGCGTCAAGGAAGTACTCATTAGCCGCCGTCAACAAAGTGAATCAGAAGTACGTGACCGTTTCGAATTGGCCAAAAACCAAGGTGACTTATCAAAGGATGAAGATTCAGAAGCATTGGCTCGTTATTTATGTACCGTCATTAATGGCATTGCTATTCAGGCAAGCAGCGGGGCAACTGAAGAGCAATTAGTGGAAGTCGCTCACATGGCGTTAAAGAGTTTCCCGCGCAATTCTTAGTCTTCACTCATCATCCGCCATGTTCAATTCACAACGCGTAATTCACGACGTGTAACCCACTAGCACAGTTCGCTGTCCGTATTTATCTGCCTATTCTACGTCTTCGAATAGGCAGAGCCTCTTTTGTCACCGCTTCAACTCTTAGTGATGCTTACGCTAATCTTAGTCGATATGGTTGATGTGCTTAAAATCGATTAAAATTGGATATTATGCAGCTAACTTCGGCTAAAAGTTAGGTTATTACATGATGCATTCATATTCGATTTTAGTTGGTCAGTTTATCTCAAATCTAGCCCGTTTTTTTATCATATAAATTATGTTGATTTATACAGAAACAAAGGGCTGCAAAGATGTTAATTGCTTTAGCTTGTAGGTATAATCACAGTCAGTTCAGGCCACGAAAAACGAACACGTTTTGTTAAGTGTCATTGGTGATTTTTTGCTAATGAATTTATCTAAGCGAAACAAGTGCAGCTAATATGCAAAAGGGTGTAATACCGACACGTTCGAAGTCCCTTAAGACGTTTCTCGTCAAATCAATTTTTTACGATTTTTATACGGAAGAAAGTTATGAAGATAGTTTGCATTGGTGAAATGCTCATCGATTTTGTGTGTACAGATACCAACAAAGGTTTGGTGAACGGCGTTAATTACGTGAAAAAATCCGGTGGGGCACCGGCCAATGTGGCTGCCTGTATTGGGAAGTTAGGTGGCGATGCTGTTTTGGTCGGCTCTGTAGGCAATGACCCATTCGGTGAGTTTTTAATTAACGAAGTAAAAGGGTACGGCGTTAATACTGACCAAGTGGCTTCTTTATCTTCATCCACGACTCTGGCGTTTGTGTCATTAGGGGATAACGGCGAGCGCGAATTTGCGTTTAATCGCGGTGCTGATGAACAACTCAGTCTTGATGATTCAACTATTAAAACTCTGTTAGATGATTCAATATTACACCTCGGTTCAGCTACAGCGTTGCTGGGCGGTGAGCTAGGGGATAGCTATTTACGCTTAGCTCAGCAAGGTAAGAAAAATGGCAATGTTATTTGTTTCGATCCAAATTACCGCGTGGATTTATGGCGCGGCCGTGATGCCGAATTTAGAGAAATCTGTAATACCTACTTCGCCTTGGCAGACATGGTCAAAGTCAGTGATGAAGAGTTAGTTTTATTATCACAACAAGACGATATGGCAGCAGGCTGCCAACATTTTCATGACCTAGGTGTGAAAGTAGTGTTGGTTACTCTTGGCCCAGAGGGTTGCCTAATTTCACAAAACGGCCAGCAGTATATTGTGCCGGCGTATGAAATCAACGCGGTTGATACAACGGGGGCTGGTGACTCGTTTATTGGCGCGATTTTGTTTCAAATGGCTAACAGCGCTCAAAGCCAAAACTTCTATCAAGACGAATTTAAAGGGTTTATCGAATTCGCTGGTAAGGTCAGTGGCTTAGTGTGCGCCAAAATTGGTGCGATGACGGCATTACCGACTTTACCTGAAGTGAACGCAATGACGTTTGTGGTCAAAAAGAAGTAATCAACCTTAGTTTTAAGGTATCAAACATCAAAAAGGGACCAAATGGTCCCTTTTTTCGTGTCCGCGTTATTAGCTGTGAGCGCTGCTGGCAAGCCAAGCTTTAATCGATACTGAGTAAGCGCTCGGCGGTATATTCGTTAGTGATCAGCGAATTCACTAGCTTTGAGCGTAACGCACCTAAAATGGAGTATACTTTTTCTTCCCCTGCTGCCAACGCAAATACTAATTTGTCAGAGCCGACAATAAGCGGCGTACTCGCCACACGTTGGTTGATAGCGCAGTCGAGTAATTTGCCGTTTTTATCAAACACCCAGCTGATCATTTCACCCACAGCGCCGCCCGCTTGCAACTCATCTAACTCCTTTGGGGTCACAAAACCATCGAGATGTAGCGGTGAATTCGCGCCTAAATTGCCTACGCCAACAAAGGTTACGTCAGCCTGTTGAGCCAGTTGCATGTTTTGCGCGATGTGCGGCATGGCATGTAACTGATTTTTTGCTTTAACGGTTTCAGGTAATACAGGTAATGGCATGGGATAATGCTTGGCGTTCACTCGCTCAGCCATACGAACCACTACATCATAAGGGGAGGCAGAACCATCTGACGCCATATTACCCAATAGCGCCACAACCCTATGGTCGGGACAATTTAAAGGCGCTAATTCATCAACGCATGCTCGAAGCACTCTCCCGGTGCCCATGGCCAATGTTTTTGGCTGTTCAGATTTTAAGTGACGTTCAATCTCGTTCGCGCCTGCCTGCGCTAAACCCACGGTTGATGAGGGGTCACTAGGATCGCTCGGCACCACTTCGCAGGATTGTAAACCAAAGCGGCTGGCAATTTTATCGGCTAAATCCATGCACTTAGCAATGGGGTGATCGAGTCTGACTTTGACTAGCTTTTCGCTAACGGATAAGGCAACCATGCGCTGGGCCGATTGACGTGATACCCCTAGCTTTTTAGCTATTTCATCTTGGGTATTTCCGGCAACGTAGTACATCCAGCCAGCGCGAGCGGCATCATCTAATCGTCTGTTTTCGGCGTTGGAAAGCTTAACCACGGTTACCTCTCGATTTCTTTATGAGTAGTTAATGCAGGAGCAAGTGTGTAAAGGTCCTGCCACTGTGCAATGGTGGTAACATCGTCGGTCAGGGGAGCTTTCGCTCTGCGCCAAGGCTCCATATGACTGGCGCCAGCAAACCGGATCACATGCATGTTAGCCGCTTTTGCTGCTTGCACACCCGCGGGTGAGTCTTCAATCACTAAGCAATGCTGGGCATCAACACCCATTTTATTGGCAGCGTATAAGAACAGGTCTGGCGCCGGTTTGCCGTTTTCCACTTGTGAAGCTGTGAAAATATGCGGTGCAAAGTAGCGACCTAACCCAGTAACTGACATGGCATGCCCCACACGAGTTGGTGAACTACTCGTGGCAATGCAGCGCGGTACCGCTAGGGTATCAAGTATGCCTGTTAAGCCTGACGTCGGTTGCAGTTCGGCAGTAAATGCTGCGATCAATGCTTTTTGATATTCAGGGCGAAAAGTAACAGGCAAAGCGACATTAAAGTCTTGGTATATTTTAGCCGTGACGTGTTCGAAACTATGCCCAAGAAAATGGCTTTCGAAGTAGTGATCAGTGATATCCACACCTAGATTGCTCAGTAGAATCAGTAGTTCGCGCTTACTTAACCCTTCACTATCAATCAATACGCCATCACAATCGAAAATAACCAATTGTATGTCAGATAATTCGGGCAATGCTTGTTTTACGTCCATTATTATTACCGTTGTCGTTAATTCACTATTAACGTCTGTTTAACTGTTTTTTTTAGTGGGCAGCTACTTCTCGCAGCTCTGCCCATTTTGCAGCAATTGCTCATTAAGTAAATGAATATACACGCAAATATCATTTAAACTTGGATTGAGTTATTGCCTGCGTATAAAAATTTTGCCAAAAAAAGATGCTTATAACGGCCTTTCCTTTTGCCGGTAATTAGCGGCCGTTGGCTATCGATGCACTAGTGTATCGATAGCCGCATATAGTTTGAAATGGCTGTTATTGATTTCCCTTGTTTGGCAAGGTGATCCCTTGGTCATTGAAGCGCAGTATCTTGCTTTGATCGGCACTAAGTGAAATATCATCACCATAGCTTAATGGGCAGTCTCCATTCGCTTTAACGGTTAATGTACCTACGCCATCAACCTGCACATGTAAGAAGGTTTCCGAACCTAAGTGTTCAACAACGCCGACTTTACCTGACCAAATCCCGGCATCTGCTGTAATCTGAAAGTGCTCAGGGCGAACGCCTAAACATGTTGCGCCGTCTTCCTTGGCTTGCTTCAACTCAATAAAATTCATTTTTGGTGAGCCAATAAAGCCTGCCACAAAACGATTCACCGGATGTTGATAAAGCTCTAGTGGCGTACCGACTTGTTCGATAATACCCGCATTAAATACCGCAATTCTGTCAGCCATAGTCATGGCTTCAACCTGATCATGGGTCACGTAAATCATGGTGGTTTTCAGGCTTTTATGCAGCTCTGAAATTTCTAAACGCATGTTGACTCGTAACGAAGCATCAAGGTTTGATAATGGCTCATCAAACAAGAATGCAGATGGCTGGCGCACAATGGCGCGACCAATTGCCACACGTTGGCGCTGACCACCGGAAAGTTGACCTGGTTTACGGTCTAGGTAATCACCTAAATTTAATATTTTGGCCGCTGAGGCAATCTTTTGTTCGATTTCTGCAGGCGGTACTTTGGCGCGTTTTAAAGGAAACGCGATGTTGTTGCGAACCGACATGTGTGGGTATAACGCATAAGATTGAAACACCATGGCTAGGCCACGCTTAGCAGGGGGCGTGCTTGTAGCATCTTGACCATCAATATCGATATTGCCACTGGTGGTGTCTTCTAAACCTGCGATCATGCGTAGTAACGTCGATTTACCACAACCTGATGGCCCAACAAACACAATAAACTCGCCGTCTCTGATTTCTAAATCCAGTGGTTTGATAACATTTACTTCGTCGAAGCTTTTGGTCACTTGTTTTAATGTAATACTGCCCATGATAATTCTCCTATTTCACCGCGCCGAAGGTTAATCCGCGTACGAGTTGTTTTTGGCTAAACCAACCAAGTATCAATATCGGTGCGATTGCCATCGCTGAGGCCGCTGATAGTTTGGCGTAAAATAAGCCCTCTGGGCTCGAGTAGCTGGCAATAAACGCGGTGAGTGGCGCTGCGTTTGCTGCGGTTAAAATCAGTGTCCAGAATGCTTCGTTCCACGCAAGGATCACGTTAAGTAGTAACGTTGATGCAATTCCCGGCAGTGCGATAGGCAGCAATACGTGGAATATTTCTGCACTAATACTGGCGCCGTCCATACGTGATGCTTCGAGTATTTCGTTTGGAATTTCACGAAAATAGGTATAAAGCATCCATACCATAATCGGTAGGTTGATCAGGGTCATCACAATGACCAAGCCCAATTTGGTGTCCAGTAAGTCGAAATCACGGAACAACAAATAAATCGGGATCAACACACCTACAGGGGGCAGCATTTTGGTTGAGAGCATCCACATTAATAGATTCTTGGTGCGCTTAGATTGTACAAATGCCATAGACCACGCCGCAGGGATGGCGATCAGCAAGCCGATTAAGCTTGAACCTACTGAGATAACCACTGAATTCCAGAAGTGATCGAAATAGGGAGAGCGTGCCAACACATCCTCGTAATTTTCGAGCGTCCAGTCGAACATAAACAAACTAGGGTTAGCCGATATGGCCTCTGCTTCCGTTTTAAAGCTGGTTAATAGTGTCCAGAAAATCGGAAAGAAGATCGCTGCGCTTATCGTCCACGCAAGTAGGGTATAAATAAATTTTGATTTTCCGCTGCTGTTAATAGCCATGATTAACCCTCTAAGTTCTTGCCGATGAGGCGCATAAGGAAGATAGCCACGATATTGGCGATAATAACGGCGATTATTCCGCCTGCTGAGCCGCCACCGACGTCAAACTGCAACAAGGATTGGGTGTAAATAAGATACGTAATGTTGGTTGATTCGTACCCAGGGCCGCCGCTGGTAGTGACCAGTATTTCGGCGAAAATTGACAGTAAGAAAATGGTTTCAATCAAGATCACTGCGGTAACCGCACGGGATAGGTGGGGTAGCACAATGTAAAAGAACTTACTGAATGGGCCTGCACCATCAAGGTCGGCCGCTTCTAGTTGTTCTCTGTCTAATGATTGAATGGCGGTCAATAAAATCAGCGCCGCGAAGGGCAACCATTGCCAAGACACAATAATAATAATGGATAGCAAAGGTACTTGAGCGAAGAAATCCACCGGATCAACGCCAATGAGCGTTGCAAAGTGAGCAAACAACCCGTTAACCGGGTTCATGAGCATATTTTTCCATACTAGAGCTGACACCGTGGGCATCACAAAGAATGGTGCCAATACCATAATGCGCACGTAATTTCGGCCCCAAATAGCTTGGTCTAACAAAATTGCCAAGCCGATGCCGCCACAAATCGTGATGAGCAACACACCGCCAACGAGTAGCAGGGTGTTAAAGAATGATGCAAAGAAAGCCGGATCAGTCAGGAAAAACTCATAGTTAAGAAAACCAATGAATTCCTCTGTTCCTGGGCTAAGTAGGTTGTAATCTAAAAACGAGAAATACAGGGTCATGCACAGCGGTACTATCATCCACGCTAGTAGCAATACTACCGATGGAAAAAGCATGATCTGTGCAAGCGTACGTGAATGTGTAGTCGCCATAACTGAGTCCCATTACTGAATTAAAAAGGGGGTAAGCACAGCACATTGCGCCTACCCCAAGCAAAACGCTATTTTGGGTAGCGAGCCTTGCGCATGGCGCGTTCAACGAGTCGTTGAGCGTTAGCCAGCGCTTGATCAACTGTCATCTTGCCTGCCAATGCGGCAGAAAATTGCTGACCAACTGCGGTGCCTATACCTTGAAACTCCGGGATGGCGACAAACTGCACACCTACATAAGGTACGGGCTTGACCGTAGGGTTTTTCGGGTCAACCGATTCGATTGAGGCCAGAGTAATTTCAGCAAAAGGGGCAGCTTCCATGTAGTTAGGGTTCTCATACAATGAGGTGCGTGTGCCTGGAGGTACAGCAGCCCAGCCTTTTTCTTTTGCTACCAAGGCAGAGTAGTCTTTTGACGTAGCCCAACTAATGAACTTTTGCGCTGCATCGGCTTTTTTGCTGCTTGACGGTACTGCTAATGTCCATGCCCATAGCCAGTTCCCGCGTTTGCCAAGGTCCATGTCCGGTGCCATAGCAAACCCGACTTTGTCAGCGACTTCAGAATCTTTCTTATTAGTGACAAATGCACCTGCTACTGTGGCATCAATCCACATACCACATTTACCTGTTTGGAATAACGCGAGGTTTTCGTTAAAGCCATTTGACGATGCACCTGGAGGGCCCGACTCTTCCATCACATCAACATAATATTGCAGGGTGTCTTTCCACTCTTGGGTATTGAATTGCGGCTTCCAGTTTTCATCAAACCAGCGAGCGCCAAACGAGTTCGACATGGCCGTGATAAGCGCTGTGTTCTCGCCCCAGCCCGCTTTACCGCGTAAACAAATACCATAAACACCTGAGTCACCGTCTGTCATAGCTTTGGCCGCTTGACGAATAAACTTCCAGCTTGGCTTGGTTGGCATTTCAAGGCCTGCTTTTTCGAGCAAGTCTTTGCGGTACATCACCATAGAGCTTTCACCGTAAAAGGGCGCTGCATAAAGCTTATTATTTAGGGATAAACCGCTTCTGATTGCGGGTAACAAGTCTTCCTCATCGTAATTTGGGCCTAAGCCATCTAACTCAGTGAGCCAGCCTTGCTTACCCCAAATCGGCACTTCGTACGTACCGATCGTCATCACATCGTATTGCCCACCTTTGGTGGCCACATCTGTAGTAACGCGTTGGCGCAGAATGTTCTCTTCAAGCGTGACCCATTTAAGATCGATGTCCGGGTGCTTAGCTTCAAAATCTGAGCTCAGCTCTTTCATGGTGATCATATCGCCGTTGTTTACGGTAGCGATGGTGATGGTTTCAGCATTTACCGCTGAGGCCATAAACAGAGCAGTGCTTGTAGAAAGTGCTGCGCTCATGCTAAGCGCCGCACATGTGGTTTTGGTTATCTTTTTCAACATCGGGCATTCCCCTTATGTTTTGGTAGGAGTTTCACTAAATCTTCTTCGCATTTTTTTGCATCTGAATACCTAGTGAAGTTCAAAGGGCCAGCGATAGCCAGCCGTTAACTTAAAACTTAACTGAGATCTCTGACGTGATACCGTCAAACCCTGCGCCAATTTGGCCGCCAGAGTTAATGCCTTCGTCTTGATCAACGTATTCCACTTTCAATAGGGTTTTATCGTTGAACCAGTAACCCGCTGCAACTTGTAAGCGCTCTACTGTGTTGTCTGTTTGGGCAATTAAGTCCGAGGTGTTTTCGGCTTCTCCATAACGGGCAGCCACATAGAATTTGCCGGGAATTACGTAATGTTGTGCTTCTACCGTCCAGTACTCGACAGATGATTCGCCTTTAATCACGCGGTTTGAATCAAAAGTGGTACCCGCGGGGTCAGCTACACCATCAGTACCGAAATAAGTAATACCAGCAACTGCATTACCCTCGGTATCAGCAAAGGTGTAATCATCACTTGATTGGCCTACCATCAAAATAACGCTGGTATCTGCATTCGGTTGATAAGCTAAGTTTAGTTGAATGGTGGTTTGGTCAAGGCCAGGCATAATACCGACGTGAGTATCACGCTCACTGCTAGGGGAAGCAGAGAAGTTGTAGTTTTCACCGTCACCAAAGCGATAATTGGTAGTGGTCAGACCGTCAAGGCTGGCAACACCATTTTCAAAACGCAGTTGGTCGCCCTGATTAGCTTGTAAGAAGTTCAAACCGACTTTGAAGCCGCCAGTGAATTCTAGAGTACCTTGTAACAAGTAATTAAAACCGCGATCTTCTTGAAAAGCCTCACCAAAGCTTGAAGTAGTAATGTGACCCGTCACGTTATAAGCGCGAATCACACCGCTATCAAAACGTTCGTTGTAACGCAGCTGAGCGCCGTTTTCTGCAGTAGCGTAGTCGGTCATCCAGTTACCAATAAGTGCATTGCCTTGGTTGTCTGCTCCGTCTTGAAAGCCTTTAAACTGAAAAGGCGAGCCGCCAATGTTTCCTAAGCGAAGTGTCAGGTCGGCGTTGTCACGTTTGTATTCCGTTAAACCAAATACATCAAATTCAATTCCGGCGTAATCGTTGTGGAATGAAAAGTCTCGATCACCATTGTTACCAAAGTCATTTGGCTCTTCTGCGATGTCGATATCGGCAGTGATGTAATCGTTGATGTGAAATTTAAACATCAAGTTGGCTCGAATACGGCCAAAACCTGACGACTGTTCTTCATCTTCTGGTCTAAATGCGCCTTCTTTAGCTTGAATCGCTTGATAGTTTTGCATCGCTAAAAAGTTCACATCTACTAAGCCATCAAGAAATGTAGCAGCGTTAACTTGCGCAGGTATTGAAGCGGCCATAACCGCTGCTGCAACGACTCCAAGTTTATTAAATACGGATGCAGAACGTTTATTACAGGTCTTTGAGTTAGATGCGTTGATAGCGCTTTTGGCTGCGGTCGAAACGAATGTTGTTTGTCTATTTTTTAACATCATTGTGTCCTAGTGATAGTCATTAATGTGTGGTTCAAAGATCTCAAATCGAAATCATCTAACGTCGATACAACCGTTAACCGTCAACACAAACCAGAGCATAAGCTCTCAAGTTACTCTAAATGCCTGTATTGGGTATATGCCCGACTGGTGAGCATAATCCCAGATCAAATTAACATCGTCAATTGTTTTTGATTACAAAATGTTCACATTTGCGCCGTATTTGTAACTTAACTCAATAATTCAATAAGTTAGTTGTGTAAAAAATGTTGCCTAAATGTTCGTTTGTTTCAGTGTTATCACGTAGATCGAGGGACGATGGGAGGCAGTTTTGATGTTCAAGGCGTGAATTGAAGACGTACTCGTTGCGAGAGTGAAACAAAATTTATAAGTGATTTTGCTATCGAATGTACGAAACTTGATACTTAACAAGTGTCGACTTTGATGAGTCGACTACAATGTTTAGGATAAATCTTAACCAATTGTTTAATATAAAAACTTTGCAATAATCATTAATATTTAGCTAAAGTTGAGCACAAGGGTCTTATGTCCTCAACGCAAAATTTTTGCTTTAAGTATTTAGCCGTTAAATTGAAGCGGACCACCAGACTACAAATAGTAGTAATGCGGTAATAAGGGATTGATAGATGCTGTTTAGAACCATCAAGAACACAACGACCATGCTCACTGTGGTAGCGATCGTGATAGTGTGTGCTGCCGTTGTCGCATCCTCCGTCGAGGAGTACGAACAGTTATATCTGGAAGCAACACGAGCGGATCTTGATGGGCTATCAGAAAATTTGGCCAGTGATCTTGTGCCTCTTATCGCCTCAGATCCTGATATCTTTGAAGTCACTACGACGCTGTTACGGTTAGACCGCTACGAAAATGTAAAATATGCTGTTGTGTTCGATGAAAATTGGCAACGTATTAATGTTTATTTTGGTTCAATGTCTGTGCCTGAAGAGCTCGATTCTGCGATAAACACCAACGAGCTTAGGCTTCAACCCCATGGGGTTTACGTGAAAGACGGTGAGCTTATCGCCCTCAAGCTAGTGGGGGATGCGCGACTGCCCCTTGGCCATCTACTCATCGTTAACGACTCATCAGGTCCCTTATATAGCAGTAAATTGACGCTGCTCAAGCGTGTACTACCACTCGTGTTCTTAGTGCTCTTTGTGGCCATCGTTGGCTCATTATTCGTTCAGCGTCAATTGTTTCTCCCATTAAGCCGCCTCTCTCGCGTTGCGAAAAGAATTCAAGATACTCACGATTATTCACTGCGAATAGACACTCGGGGAAAGCAAGAGGTTGCAGAGCTGAGCCGCGATATTAATAGCATGATGGAGACCATCAACGCTGAAACACAAAAGAACGCGAAATATACCGAACAGCTTAAAGAACAACAAAAAGCCATGGAGCGCTTGGCAAATTTTGATGGCTTGACAGGTTTACCGAATCGCCAATTCTTCATGGAAACGCTAAGGTTAGAGTTGGCGAAAGCAAAGCGTGATGAGCGAAACTTAGTTTTAATGTATTTTGATTTAGACGGTTTTAAGGGAGTAAATGACTCGTTTGGGCATGAAATTGGTGACCTAGTATTGATGGAAGTATGCCGTCGGACCAAAAGCATTTTACGCGACGGTGACTTAATCTCTCGCTTAGGCGGGGATGAGTTTCTTATTTTACTGCACAACGAGCCCAATGATTTGGAGCTGTATGAAATTTCTGAGCGCTTAGTCAGCGGGCTCAATATGCCTTTTGAGATTCAATCGTGGGAAGTGCAAGTTGGTGTAAGCATTGGTATTGCTCGTGCCAGTGATTCAAATTTTAATGTCAGTGAATTTGTCAGTAATGCCGACATCGCCATGTACCGCTCCAAATTAGCCGGTCGCAGCACGCACACCGTGTTTGTGCCAGAAATGATGGAGGACAATAAACGGCGTTTGTTGATTGCCAACTCTATTGCTAACGCGATTAAGTTCAATGAATTCAGCATTCACTATCAAGGCAAAGTGGACGCAGACGAAAATATAGTCGGTTATGAGGCATTGATACGTTGGAAAAGCGATGAACTGGGGTTTGTATCTCCAGCCGAATTTATACCCATTGCCGAGCAAAGCGGCAAAATTTTATCTATTACAAAGTGGGTGATTAAACGGGTCTGCCAAGAGCTACAGCAAGTCCATGCATTGCATAAAAATGAGATTGTGGTGTCAATCAATCTGTCGGCCCATGACATCAAAAATACGGCTCTCGTTGATTATATCCGTGGTATGTTCACCCGGTATAACGTTGACAATGCCAGTATTGAATTTGAAGTGACGGAATCTGCCTATTTAGAAAACTTCGATGTCGCAAACCATTTTCTTACCCAGCTACGTGAAATGGGTTGTTCCATTGCGCTGGATGACTTTGGGGCAGGGTATTCTTCATTGGGTTACTTGACCCAAATCGAGCTGAATACATTGAAAATAGATAAGCAGTTTGTGGATAACTTAAACATGTCGAAGCGCAGTACCTTAGTCACCAAAACTATCATTGAGATGGCTAAGCAGTTGAATTTGAAAATATGCGCCGAGGGTGTGGAAACCAGAGAGCAAGCTGAATTTCTAATTGAAAACGGCTGTCATCAATTGCAGGGATACCTATTTTCCAAACCCAAAAGCTTACTTGAAATGCTTAGCGTCTAATTTTTTGCTGTCTACCCTTTAATATTTAATGTGCGCTGTAAAGTACGGTTAGTTCGTCAGGTATAGACACTCCCGCTGGTAAGTACCCAACGGCGCCTGGGTGACTTTTGATGTACTCCAAGACCGCTTTTTCAGAGGCAACTTCTTTAGGGGCTTTTTTACGCCCAGTAAATCGCATCTGAGCCCAGTAAGACTGAATTCGAGACTCAGTTAAGCCAACCACTCTGGTATTGAATAACACACGTGTTTGATTTTCTGGTGGTAATGCGATCGCCTCAAAATTATGAGGCAATGCACCGCCCATGAATAAGTTACGGACTTGTTGGCGATTCAGTTGAATATCCTTATTTTCCGTATTGGCAACCACTACGATCGAGTAATTAGCTCTGGCGGGAAAGCCAAAGATAAGCGTTAGAATGACAGATAAAAAGAGGGCTCTCATCAAAATACCCACTCTAAGGCGAGTTGATAGAACATGGCCTTTCCGTCAAAATTACTGTTTCTGTCGACGAAGATTCCTTCGAAACCGTCCCTTTCTTTCAGCAACGTAGTTTGCATTTTAAAGGCTAAATTCTCGTTCCAATCCCACCGGCCTCCGATGCTGTAGCTTACCGTGCTGTTGTTTCCAACCTGAGCGGTAATTTGCTGGTAGCCATAGGCTAGTTGGTCAAGTTGTGGATTCACCCCGAAAGGAATTTCAGAAATGGCAGTGCTGTATTTATTGGTATCGCGAGCAAATGATGCGTAAACAGAGAATGGATAAAAGTTCATTCCGCCTGAAACGAAATAGCCATTTGTATCAGGGGCAAGAAATAATCCAGTTCTCAACCTTGAGGCTTCAGAGCGGAAGAAATAATCCACATCTTCATAGAAAGCACTAAGTTGGTAAAACCGGGTAAAACCTTCGTTTGAGAGTGAGTCAGCACTTTGTATAAAACCCAACCCACGCAATATATCGCTAAAATCAGATAATTCTTCTTGGGTAACGTCAGCGTCTCCTTGATGAAAAGAAGCGCGGAACGTCCAACCTTCGTAGCCTAGTGTGCTGATTACACCGTGCATGTTATCAACATCAGTATTTAACGAATTACCTTGATAAACGAAGTCTCGGTCTAATTCCCCAAAGTAAGCTTCAAGACCCAGAGAAATGTGTTCGCCAATATATTCGTACTCGGCATGCAGGCCATCAAAGTTTGGAAATAGAAATTGTTGATAAACTTGTTGTGGCAATGACACCCAATTATAAGCAAAACCAACATCTAAATAATCGCTATAGCTGAATACAGGTGTTCGTTGGCGTCCTAGTTTTAATTTTAATGCTTTGCTGTCAGCAGTGTACGTTACATACAACCATTCGATACCAGAATTGGCGTCGTCGCCAGTACGACCAATTACTTGAGCGGTAGCAGAAAAATTATCGCTGAGTTGATATTCAGCCTGTAAACCCAACAATGACTGTTCAGCTACACTGATTTCATTTTCGTAGCCTAAAAAGGTCGCATTTTCTTCAGCAAGATAGCCCGCAACGACTCGCGCAAATCCTGAAAATTCCAGATCATCTAATCCTTCTGCTTGCACCGTAGGGATGTTGCTGATGCTGGCTAGTCCGCAAGCTAATAATGAATTTGAAATACTTTTTTTCATGATGTAGACGGCTATTTTTCCGTTTTAGCAACAAATATGGTTTTCACTCTCTTCACTACACGGGATCCGTTAGTATCCTAATGAAGCCCCGAATGTGTCAGAGAATAGTATAAATGACGGTTAAGTCGTCCGGTAGCGTCAAGCTAGCGGGCAGGTAACCCACAGCCCCTTTATTGTTCTGAAGGTATTCAAGCACCAATTGTTCGCTAGCGACTTCTCTGGGAACCTTTTTACGACCAGTAAAGCGCATCTGTGCCCAATAAGACTGAATACGCGACTCCGTTAGGCCGATAACTTTGGTGTTGAATATGACACGAGTTTGGTTTTCTGGTGGCAACGTTATGGCAATAAAATCATAACCAAGCGGTGTACCCATAAATAAATTACGCACTTCATGGCGACTCAACAGTATGCCCCGGTCTTGTGTGTTGGCAACAACCGTAATCGCGTTATTGGCAAAACAAATACGTCCACTTAAACTAATAAAAGCAACAATAATGAGCAGAATTTTAATCAAAATACCCACTCCAACGCAATTAAATACAGCAACGCTTCTCGGTCAAACGCGGTATTTTTAATATCAAAAAATGCGCTTTCATTGTCAGCTCCTTTTATTAAACTAACTTCCCCTTTTAATGCTAAGCCTGGCTGAATATCCCAGCGCGTACCTAGGGTATACGCTTCAGAACTGTTAACAGGTAGCTGTTCAAATATATTCAAATAGTTATAAGACAGTCCATCTAATATTGGACTAAGGCCAGTCGGAATGTCACTGGCGGGTTCCTCGTAATCAGTGGTGTTCTTCGAGTACGAAATATAAGATGAAAACGGAAAGTAATTGTACCCAGTAGAAAGAAAATACCCATCTGTATCGGGCACAAAAATGAAGTCCGCCTTGATCCGATTCAGCTCTCCTCGAACAAAGTAATCTACTGTTTCGTAATTAGCGCTGAATTGAAATACCTCTGTTACCCCAGTTGTGGCCAAACTATCAGCGCTCTGACTGAAGCCCAGTTGATTGAGTAAGCCGCTAAATTGCGTTACATCATCTAACGTTACACTTGTGGTACCTTGGTGATAAGACCCCCTTAGGGTCCAGTTTTTAAAGCTGATATGGCTAATTAATCCATGAAATCCTGTCGTTTTTGCTTCCATTTCGCGCTCTGAAACGACGACTTTGTCTTTGAAATATCCCCAATAACCTTCAATGTTCATCACAAACAAGGTGCTAGGTATCTCGTAGCTTGCCATCAACCCGTCAAAGTTGGAAAAAAAGTGACGGGGGTAGGTTTGTTGGGGTAATGTCGCCCAAGGGTAGGCGTATCCTACATCTATGACATCACTGTAATTTAGAAAGGGAGTGCGCTGGCGACCTAGCTTGAGTTTAAGGGTATTTGTAGGAGCGTAAGTTAAATATAGCCATTCAATACCTGAATCTCTTTGTTCGCCGCTGTGCCCTATCAGTTGTCCAGTTATTGCCAGGCTATCCATCATCTGATAATCGGCTTGCAACCCGATTAGGCTTTCATTATCAATACTGACAGAATTATCGTAGTTGAGGTATTCCGCATCTTTATCATCTAAATACCCCAAAACAACTCTGGCAAAGCCGGAAAATTGCAGTTTATCTGAGGTCTCCGCGTAAATTGGATGGGCGTTACAAAGTAAAGCCAAGCCGCACACCAATACAAAATTCCATAATCGCCAGGGCATATTCAACTAAGACCTTTACTATTTAAGGTTAAATAAAGTACCTAATAAACAAAGTACTATAGACGAGTTAAGAATCAAATAAATTTGCTTGAAAAGCTAGTATACAAAAGGATGACAAATTCATTGTTGTGTCATTATTAACTGCAAATTTTGATAAAGCTTTAGTTGACCGGGGTTTTATGACGCTTCAATAAAGTGACTAAGGGAAAAGTACCATCTTGATATGAAAGGTGTACTCAATTGCAAGCTCAGTTAATAACCACCGCTAGGGAATAGTATAAATTACCGTTAATTGTTCCGGAACATCCATGCCAGCAGGTAGGTACCCTGTCGCGCCAACATTGCGTAAAAGGAATTGCAGCATCGAGGTTTCGTTATCAAATTCCCTAGGGGCGCGTTTGCGTCCCGTAAAACGCATTTGCGCCCAGTAGGATTGAATACGAGATTCAGTTAGACCAATTATCTTAGTGTTAAATAGTACTCGGGTATGATTTTCTGGTGGTAGCGCCACCGCTTTTAATTGATAGGGTATGACGCCGCCCATAAACAAGCTTCGCACTTGCTGACGGTTAAGTTGAATGGATTGGTCGCCAGTGTTTGCTACTACCATCACGGACTGAGCAGCGTGGGTAGCCGTTGAAAACACGAAGTACCATAGGACAAGGCAAGCAAGATACTTTTTCACTAAAATACCCACTCTAGTCCAAACTGATAAAGAACAGCATGACCGTCGAAGCCACCTAAATCCCTAACGGCGTAGTCATTACTGATGGCGTCATTAGCTTCAACAAAGGTCATTTCAGCCTTGAGTGCCACGTTATACTGCCAATCCCATCGAATTCCTATTTTTGTTCCCTTAGACTCATCGTCAGGGAAGAGATCTAAAATGCCGAGATAAGTTGCTGCCAGTAAATCTAGCTCAGGTGATACGCCAAAAGGGATCTCGTTGGCTAAATGCTCGAAGTGTAAGTCTTTTCTCCCATACGAGATATATACCGTATAGGGGTAAAAGTTATAACCCGCAGAGATATAAAAGCTATCGATATCAGCGAACAGCCCCCCAGCGCCAGTCATTTTGGTGACTTCACTGCGTAAAAAATAATCTAGATCTTCGTAATTAGCGCTGAGTTGATAGAATTGCAGCAACCCATTTGCGTTTAACCAATCAGCATTGTTTGTAAATCCGAATTGACGAAGTAATTGAGCGAATTGGGTAGCCTCGTCCTGCTCTATATCGATGTCTCCTTGACCATACGAAGCACGTAAGTTGAAGTTTCTATAGCTCACACTGGCGTTAACGCCAAAAAGCCCGATCACTTGGGTGTCTAAATCCTGGCTATCTAAATGTATTTCATCGTCAAACCGACCCCAATAGCCCTCATAGTTAATCTGCCAATCATTCAAGGTAAATTGATAATTAGCTAAAACACCGTCGAAAGTAGAGAAGAAAGCCGTGTCGTAAACTTGTTGCGGAAGGGTTAACCAAGGATAAGCAAAGCCCACATCGAGACTGTCGCTGTGATTAAAAAAAGGTATGCGTTGTCGGCCAAGTTTAACTTGTAAGGCGCTATTGGGGGTGTATGTGAGGTAGAGCCATTCTAATCCTGAGGAGCGCTGATCATCTGTATAGCCAACGACTTGCCCGGTAAATGCTATTTCTTCACTCAGCCTATAGTCTGCTTGTAACCCCAAAAGTGATTGCTGGTCGATACTGAGGCTGTTGTCATAGCCTACATACTCAGCATTCTCATCATCCAGGTAGCCCATTATCACTCGGGCAAAACCAGAAAATTCTAGCGGGTTTGGCGTGGCTGCGTTGGCCAAAGAAGTACTCAGGGTGAATGAAAGACAGACCACTAAAGCACGCAATACAACAAGATCCATATGGTGGTTACTCTTACATTAAAATTTTTATACTGTTTTGCACTTTGGGTATTTTAAATACGAAAAACGCCAACGAAAACACTAATATACTGCTTTAGTTCGTTTTTTAAGTCGCTTCCCATTAAATCATTTTCAATCCCGCATTGCATTGATAATGCACGCAATAATCTATCAGGGTTACTCCTTTTAGATATGCGTATGACAATTTACCGAACCGTGTACAAAACGGTCAACTCATTAGGCACTGATATTCCTTCAGGCAAATAGCCTACAGCACCAGCATTATTGATTAGATATTCTAACATTGACTGCTCGTTGCTAAATTCTCTTGGTGCTTTTTTACGTCCGGTAAAGCGCATTTGTGCCCAATAGGATTGAATACGTGATTCTGTAAGGCCTACCACCTTGGTATTAAACAAAACGCGCGTTTGGTTTTCCGGCGGCAAAGCGATGGCATCTAAGTCATAAGGTAAAGCGCCACCCATAAAAAGGTTGCGTACTTGTAGACGATTCAGCTGCAAGGACTTATCTGAGGTATTGGCCACCACAATAATCGCTTCAGCGGCCTTCAATGAGGGGGTTAGCACCAGCCAGCATGTGACAAATAGAGCGAGGAATTTTCTCATCAAAATACCCACTCCACACCAAACTGATACAAGATTGCGCTGCCATCAAAGTTGCCTAAATCTTTTAACGCAAAGTCGTTACTAACTTTATCAGCATGTACATAAGTCATCTCGCCTTTCAAAGCGACATTGTAACGAAAGTCCCAACGAAGACCGATTTTTGTTCCTTGGCTTTTATCATCAGGAAAGCCCGCAAGCACAGATTCATATGTGGCGGCGAGTACGTCTAAATCGGGGGAAATGCCGTACGGAATTTCATTCGCTGGGTGGTCATAATATACGTCGCGTTCACTGTAAGAAATGTAAATGGTATAAGGATAAAAATTGTAGCCAGCAGAAATATAAAAACTGTCGATATCAGGAACAGGGCCACTTTCACCCACCATTTTCGCTACTTCACTGCGTACAAAATAATCTAGGTTCTCGTAGTTGGCACTTAATTGATAAAAGCGTATCAAGCCATCTGGGTTGAGGGTTTCAGCGCTTTGGGTAAAGCCAAATTGATTCAGCACTTCAACAAACTGCGCCGCACCAGGTAGAGTGAGGTTGGCATTGCCTTCGTTGTAGGCCGCTCGAAACGTCCAACCATTATATGCCGCACTCGTGTTAAAGCCGTACAACCCAGTCACTTGGGTATCAATTTCACCACTTGCTAAATATATTTTGTCATCATAACGCCCCCAGTACCCTTCGAAATTCATAACCCACTGAGCATAAGAGTATTCATAGTTCGCCAGCACACCTTCGAAAGTTGAAAAGAAAGCGGTGTCATAAAACTGTTGAGGTAAAGTTAACCAAGGATAAGCAAAGCCCACGTCAAGGCTGTCACTGTAATTAAAAAATGGGATGCGTTGTTTACCTAATTTTATGCGTAATGCTTTGGTGGGGGTGTACGTCAGGTAAAGCCACTCTATGCCTGATGATCGCTGCTCACCCGTATGGCCAATTACCTGGCCAGTTAATGATAGCGCCTCAGTGAAAGTGTAATCTGCTTGAAGGCCAACCAAGGATTGCTGATCAAAGCTGATGCTATTGTCATAACCTACATACTCAGCATCTTTGTCATCTAGATAGCCCATTACCGCTCGAGCAAAGCCCGTGAACTGAAGCTTATCTTCTTCAGCCGCAGCGAAACCCGCTGAGCACAGCAGTAAGCAAATAAGTAAGTAGGATGCGTTAGTCAATTTCATAAAGCGATTAGTGAGCTCAATAAATGGGTAAAATGAAACGCCTTAAGCGTAACAGTACTAAAGCGCAGGTATGCGTCAACGTTTTAGCTTAAAATAAAGTAGGTAAAATTGCTTATAAACTTGGTGTTTTCTTCGCAAAAAGGCATATCCACTACGCCCAGCTTTTTTACCTTACAATAACGCTAGTAATGTCTCGTGAACGCGCTATTTCAATTCTTTCTATCGGCATCCATATAGAAACTATGAAGGCGAAACATAAATGAAAATCAAAGAGTCGTTTTATTTCTTATTGCATGGCCCTAAGTGTTGCGCTTGCAAGGCACACGTTTAGGACCGATTTTGATGGCTACACATCAAATGACAAAGCGTTACCTCTTTCGCGTTCATAAGCTTATCTCGACGGCTTGTTTGAACCAGCACAGAGCAACAAGGTATGATGCTGCTCCTCTTATTTTACATGTGTTACTCCCGTGGATTTTTTTAGCGTAGAAATGATTACCCCCTTGCTAAGCCTCTTGCTCATTGTGTTGGCCGGCTTTACTTCGTTTTTGACCGCCGCGATGGGAGCAGGTGGTGGGCTATTGCTGCTGGTGGCTATGGCGTCTTTTATGCCAATGGCTGCGGTTATTCCGGTTCATGGGCTGGTGCAACTTGGCTCGAACGCCAATCGCATGTTGCTTACCTACCGTTTTATTGACATCAATATGCTGAAGTACTTTGCTGCAGGTGGGCTTTTGGGCGCATTGATGGCGTCATTTGTGGTCAGTGATTTACCGCTCGATTGGATGAAGTTAGTCGTAGGCGTGTTCGTGCTATTTCTATTGTGGGGCAAAAAGCCCAGCATTAAAGAGTCCAGCCCATTTGGCAAAGCAATGGCCGGGCTTATCACTACGTTTTTATCCATGTTTGTAGGCGCAAGTGGGCCATTAGTCGGCAGCTATCTGCATACCAAGGGCTACGACAAAATGCGTTTTACGGCCACGTTCTCATCCAGCATGACCATGCAACACACCCTAAAAGCACTCGTTTACGGTGTGGCAGGCTTCGCATTTTGGCAATGGTTGCCCTTGGTTGTTGCTATGATCGCCGCAGGTGCTGTAGGCACATGGTTGGGCCTAAAATTGCTACACAAAATACCCGCCGCGAAGTTTCAGCGCTTAGTGCAAATTGTGTTATCTGTGTTGTCCATAAATCTGATGTGGCAAGCGGTACAGGTATTGTTTTTATCATAGTGAAAGTCGATTTCGCTAAGTACTCAGCTGTGTTGCTAGCCTGAGCTCATCACTTACTAGAGCGTGCGCGCATAAAATGTATCTTTTTGCGCCGTGCTAATAAGTGATCTTTGGGGCAATGCAGCTCGCCCAATATCCAGCCACCTTGGCCACCATCGCTGATTTTTATATCACTTGCCTCATAAACGGTGACACAGCGTTTACAATGCACTTGCCCTTTACCTGCTTCAATCATGTCACTGGCGATATACTCGAAACGATTAAAAGAAGTGGGCACCACATTACACACAAAAAGGGTGGGGTCGTAGGTGCGCAGCCATCGATGAATATAGTGTTCTTGGGTGTTAGGGAGGCGAGGCGTGTTCACCCAAGCGCTGGTTATATCGCTGTCATGGACGTTATCGTCATCGCTCGATTCGCTGCTGTCTTGCTGACTGTCTTCATCACTGAGATTAACGCTCTCGTCATCGCTGTCACTGGTATCCAAGGAAACCGGCTTAGGGTTTAGCCTATCGAATAGCACAGGTAACAAATCAGCGGTTTCAAAAATAAAGCGCCCATGGAGTCTTTCACCGTAAATATCTGTACCCTTGTACATGATATGCGAGCCACACTGGGGCAGTGCATCTACAAATGTCAGCCATTCTTGATGTGCCCTCTGGGCTTCAAGTGGGGCATTGCGGGCGCTGTTCTTCACTATGTCAGGGTCAACCGGTCTTGGCTGGGGCATCACAAACTCAGGTAGGGTGATAAAGCGTGTTTTGTCTTCGCTTTTAAACCACTTCCAGTACAGCACGGGCCAAACAAGAATATAAGTACCGGCCCGCAGCAACATGAGGCTCGGTGATGCAGGGCGTTCCACCCTGTCTTTGTAAAGCCACCAAAACCCGGCAAAAACCAAAGCAGAAAATATTCCGATCGAGAAATAAAGCATAAGGTGGTACCAATTCCAGTAAATAATTAACCACTCAGCGAAAATTTAAAAGGACTTTATCGAGGCGCTTGAATGAAGTAATAGTGGTGCTCTTTCGAGTTCAAGCAACAAAGAGTAAGTCCTTTTAAAATTCGCCCGAAGGGAATTCCCCAGCGGGTTTTGTACTACGTTCTCGGTATTTGAAAGGGAACAACCATTACTGCACACCGACGCCTTGTTCAAAATTCGCTGGATGAATTCTGAGAGGGTAATTATTTATTGGAACTGGTACGAATCACAGTATTGTTACTCCTTTAACGTACTGAAAATCCTGAGATTAGCATTCTTTATGCAGATTTTAGAAAGACAAATAATTTTCCATCGGGTACATTTTGTTACGTAAAGTTTAAGCAATTGCCTGTTCTGAAATTGAAGTGTTTTACCCTCAGCGATATTATGAAATTCGCACTGCCATAGAAAATAGCCAGTTGATGTGTCACAAGGATTAATGTGTCTAACGATTATTACAACGATAAAGTTCAAGAAATCGCGCCTCAATATTTGTCGTTGTCGTTTGACCAAGTGCATAACAGTTGGGCGCACTACTTACCCGCTATTTTAGATAAACCCCATTCGACTATTCTTGATGTTGGCGCAGGCGTAGGCCGAGACGTGAGTCATATCGCCAATTTGCTCGCTGAAAAAAACCAAAGTGATAATCAGTGCCGTGTTTATGCTGTAGAGCCCGCATTAAAAATGCTGCAAGAAGGGCAAATCACAACCCAAGGGCAAAATGTTCATTGGCTGCAAGACGCATTACCCGCATTAGATAAAACCACACGTTTAGAAATTAGCTTTGACCTCATTTTACTCAGCGCCGTTTGGATGCACATTCCCGTTACTCAACGAAGTCGCTCACTACGAAAACTAGCCAATTTGCTTAAACCCGGCGGTAAAATAGTGATATCGCTGAAATTTGGTATGACAGCCGAAGAGCAGCATGAAAGGAAAATGTTCGACGTCAGCGTAGAAGAGGTAGAGGCACTCGCACAAAGCCTAGGCTTGTTTTCAAAGCTCGAATCGCAGAACAAAAAAGACCAACTCGGTCGTGAAGGTGTTTACTGGCAAACCCTTGTATTGCAAATGCCAGACGATGGCACAGGTGCCTTTCCGTTTATCCGTCATGTGGCCATTAATGACGGTAAATCTGCCACGCACAAACTGGCATTGTTAAGAGTCTTATTAAGAATTGCCGATGGTCATGCAGGCGCGGTACTAAGGCGAGAACCTTCTACAAACGGTGACAGAGTCATACTGCCATTGGGCTTGGTGGCTTTGTATTGGATACACCAATACAAAGATTTAATCGATCACTACGGGTTATTCCAAACACCGAATAAAAGCCCCAATATGGGGTTTATAAAAGACAACGGCTGGAGGCAACTGACTCACAGAGCCGCCGCCGATTTTCGTATTGGTAACGTTTTTATCGGTGCTGACGCAAAAGCGTTATACCGAGCACTTTCGGCCAGTACGCAAAATATAAGAGACATGCCCGGTAAGTACATTACCCTACCCAACAGTGATACTCGGGTGTTTGAAGTCGCCGCAAAAACCGTTAGAGCAAAAGACAGTTTGTTCTTAGATTTAGATTCTTTATCTAAGTGGGGAGAGTTCTCATTACCTGAAACCACGTGGTTGGCACTTAGCCGATATGCCTGCTGGATAGAGCCAGTTTTAGTCAGTGAATGGGTAAAAACCATGGCCGGCTACCAAGGCAACCAAGACTTCAGTTCGTCAGACAAGCAACACTTACTTTACCAAGCTTTGAAATGGGAAGAGCCAGTACGATCAACCACAGACGTTCGCCAACGCTTCGACGCCCTTGCCAGCACCCAACAAATGCAATGTGTATGGTCAGCGAAAACCTTGAAACGAAAATATGACATTGATCACAGCATGCCTTTTTCACGCTGGCCAAATAACGATTTATGGAACCTAGTGCCCAGCGACAGCAAGGTTAATAATAACAAGCGCGACAAATTACCCTCGGAAAAAACACTCAGTGCCGCCAAAGAGCGCATGCAACACTGGTGGGCATCAGCGTGGTTAAACGAAAACGATTCTAACCAAAAACAGCGCTTTTTCGCCGAAGCCAATATCGCATTGCCCGGGCTCAGTGCACAAAACGATTCTATCGATGATTTATTTGAAGCCCTACTGCTACAAAGAGGCCGCTTAAAAGATATGCAGCAATTGCGTGAGTGGTAGGGGAAAATTAAGAAATTAGTGAATTTGATTAAATATACGCCTGAATACTTCGGTTTTGCCGACCGTGGGCTTTTAGTTGCTATGCGCTTATTTAATATGAATGCACTGTTAAATTACGCTCACGAGAAGAAACAATGGTAAAAAATAACTACTTTGCTTTTATTGGTAAAAATAGTAATCTCATTTGTATAAAAATATTAAAAACAATGATTTACGTTCAATGGATATGAATATTTATGGCAAGTGATTTGGAGTTAGTATACCTTGCGTTTTATCGGATAAAGGAATTGTCACTAAAGTATGGTGACTCAATTCCTCGTCTGATTTCTATATTTCAACGAAGCTGTCTCAGCAGACTCTCATGTCCCTTTTAGATAAGGTTGCTGCTTATCTTGCGTCAAATCCATGGGTGAAAGCTAGGATGCTTGCTTCAGATTTGAATGAAAATCGAGGAAAGATAAATTCAATTCTCCATTCTAGAACCAACATTTTTCACAAGAATTCTGATAATCAATGGGGGGTGATAGAAAAGGAACAATCTGATACGACAAGTAAATTTTTGGATGACTATCCTGCAAAAAAAAACGTAAGTGTAACGATAGTTGTTGAAAATATAGACTTGGTTGAAAGGATTAAAGATGAGTTAAAAAAAACACCTAATCAAAAACCCAGATCGTTATCAGGATCATTAAATGAACCCCGTCAATTGGTGACTAGGACCCTTCACAGTTATCAGGATGTTTTTACAAAAGGTGAAGATAACAGATGGTCTATAAAGGCCGACTATGTCGATAACACAAGGGATCCGGACGCCGATCTAGAGGATGTAAGACCTGATGAAGTATCTGTTGGTCGCTTACCTGTAGCCGATTTCAAAGAGCAAGATAAACCCCCGCAGCAGGCCGTTATCGAGGCAAGGCTTGATAGAAGTTTTCTTGTCCTAGCGCCTCCGGGAACAGGAAAAACCCACACATTAATTGAAAGGCTGGTTTACGCCATCACCAAATCCTACCGAGAGGTGGATGCTGGGGAACTACTGGTGTTGAGCTTTACCCGTGCAGCAGTTGGAGAAGTTCGGGAGCGTATATCTAAAGCAATTAAGGATGGCGCGCCAAGCAGTCTGCGGTATGTGCAGGTAAAAACCTTTGATGCTTACGCTACTTGGTTGTTAAATGATGGTGGCTATGACATTGCTGGACAAACCTATGATGCAAGGATTCAGCTGCTTACTGAAAAACTTGAGACAGTAGAGTTAAGCCAAGTAACGGACCGTATTGGCCGTTCCCGTTATTTATTTGTTGATGAAATACAAGATCTGGTTGGCGTACGTGCCGATATGGTTTTTGAGTTGGTTAAGCGAATTCTCGCTCGTAAAGGCTCCGTTACTTTGTTAGGGGATCCTCACCAGTCCCTGAACGATTACCAAATCAAGGAAAACCAAACAGATTCTGCAGAGTTCCTACAAAAAGTACAGGACCATCTCAGTGGTGGATTAGAGCAATTTGAGCTAAAAGAATCACACCGCTACGAAACATCAGAAATGAAACAACTGGCCGCTGACGCAAAATTGATCCTTGATAATTTAGGGATAACAGCCGAGGATAAATTTTCTGCTTTAGTGAAGCTAATTCCTGATATTTCACAGGAACAGTTGATTGAAAAATTCAATAGCGAGTCAGTTGATGCCTTACTCTGCCGTTCTAATGGCGAGGTTTTCCGGTGGCTAAACTGGCACCAGGAGCAGGGCAATTCTTGCACCGTTAATGCTGGAGCAATTGGGCGGCCATGGCCGGCATGGATCGGTGAAGCGGTCATGCACTACCAGCAAGAGGTAATTACCTATCAAAATTTTATAAGTCGTGTCCATTCTAACGTTTCGGCAAGCACAATTCCCTCTGAAAGTGAGCTCGATAATTTTCTAAACAACGAACGTTTAGTGAGGCATAACGTTATTAACCTTGACGAGTTGGCCTTTCGCCTAAAATATCTTTCCCCTGCAATAAAAGGTGATTCGTCCGAAAAAGGATTAATCGTTTCAACAGTTCATAAAGCCAAAGGCCTCGAATATAAAAATGTAGTGGCTATCCAGCCAAGTCAGAACAATATTACGGACGAAGAAGTGCGCGTGCTTTATGTGGCAATAACTCGAGCTAAGAAGAGTATATCTCTACTTCCAAAAAAACAGGTGCCTTTCGGTGGTTATATGAAAAGGGGGTGGGGTGGTCATTATCGTTACTCGCAGAATGGCACGAAGTTTAATCAAATATTAGGTGTGGAAGACTTTAATTTGGAAGCGCTATTTATCTTGGAAAATGGAAGCGTCGATCAAGAAGCGCTTGTGAACTACTTATCTTGCTATAAAGAAAATCACAGGTTTATTATTAGGGCCGTGAGTCGTAATAAAGAGCTAGACCATAATTATTGTCTTTTTATGCTTACAGGCAATAAATCAGTTAAAATTTGCGCCGTTAGCGGACCTCTCCAGAAAGATTTAAATGCAATGTCACTTAAAAAAGAAAACGACCAGTGGGTTGCTGCCTACGGAGATGGTGGTGCGATGATGAATTTGGGGGGGGGCCTGAATTACCAAACCATCGTCCACCCAATTCAATCACCCATCCTCGCTAGACACATTGGCCCAGCCGGCGTCATGGTGTTCCCATTAATACAAGGTTTTTTCCCACTCTCAAGAGCAACAGGAGAATAACGTTTAATGAATAATCAGGAAGCGAGAGAAAGAATTCTCGAAGAAGTGGATCGCTATTTCGTCGGACCCGGTACTGATGATGAAGTCATCGAAGATAACCCTTGGGATTTCTATCACACTGCAATGCTATGGCCTGTGGGTGAAATGATCGACCCAGACGAAGATGATCAGGACAACGCCACCGGCATGGCCGACGATGCAGCCGAAGGTATCCTCAATATGGCTAACTGCGCTCAGCAGAGCGCCATGGGTATTTCAACCCAGCTCGAAAAAGTTGATCAGACAGTTGGTCTCGATTTTACCTGGGGTGAATATATTGGTTTTTGCAATTGTCATGCAGAACGTAAATCAATTTACAATTGGAAAAAAGAACGACAGCAACATGGCCCGAATGCTTGGCAACGAAAGGGTTACCGGCAAAGCTGTGAGATTAATGTCATCGCAGCATCCCCGAATGGTAAAGAGACCATCTACAGCAATAACGGAATAGAGGTTCGTAAAATACTACGAGAAACAGATGAGGCCATAATCCTAACGATAGTATTAATCAATAATCGTGATTACATCCCTGAAAACCGTTACAGCCGAATTATCTACCAGCCAGAAGTTAAGCTCAGCGCGCAGGACAGCGTGCCGTTTAAGGGGCGCGTCAACACCGGTAACAAAGTTGATGATGATGAGTTTTGGCTCTATGAGCTGCTCTATCACAATGCCAAGCAGTATGCCGTAGGTCATGGCTGTTCAGCTCAGTGGGACGAAGACACTGACACTGTCAGTGAAGTTAAAAGTATCTGGATACCCCGTCAAAAGGTCACCAAGGCCTCGGCTGACTTACCAGTTGATTTTAGTGACAGTAACAATAAGCCTTTATTTAATGACACAGAATTTCTTAATCTGGATGTGCTTTCAAAGCAAAACAACAAAGCTGGAATTATTAAAAAGCTAAGAAATCTTACTGACGTTTACGGTCAGTGGATAAATGATCGTGAAGATGAAATACCTGTTGTCACTAAAGGCTTTGGTAGGGACAAAGCGAGGGTCATTAATGTAGCCGGAAAGAATATTCAAATTTGTCGGGACCAGTTCAAACGTATTGATGTAGGGATCGACTATCTTGCTGACGAGAAAAATAGTAATGCTTGGCAGGCCTTCTGCCTAGCTAACGAAACCATCGCAGCCAGTATGCGGCAGTCCCGGCCTGATAAAGAGCCGCGTTGGCGTATTTTTCAGCTGGCCTTTGTGCTGCTGTCATTGCCTTCAACGATGGAGCGCGGCCACGAAGAGCGTGATGTGTTGGATCTCATTTGGTTCCCAACCGGTGGTGGTAAAACCGAGGCATATCTCGGTCTTTCGGCTATGTTACTTTTCTATCGTCGTTTGACCGCAGCAACGCCAGCGGAAGCAGCCGGTACCGCGGTACTTACCCGTTACACACTTCGCTTGTTGACCATTCAACAATTTGAGCGTGCCGCTACCATGATTTGTGCCGCCAATGTTGTCAGTGCGCAGCATGTGAAAAGTGGGCAGCACCCTGAATTTGAAATACAAAAAGCGTTTACCATCGGCCTGTTTGTTGGTGGTGCCGCAACCCCCAACTACTTAAAGCGCGCTGCTGAAATTATTGATGGTGAGGGTGATGATGATCAGTGCACCACGCTACCGATTCAGAAGTGCCCTTGGTGTAAGAGCGATCTGCATATGCATCAGCAAACTATCAGCGAGGGTACGAAGGAGCTGATAACTCCCTGTTCAAATAGCGATTGTGATTTTAATTCTGGGCTGCCGATTTTGATTGTTGATGAGCAAATTTACGAACATCCGCCATCAATCGTTATTGGCACCGTGGATAAATTTGCCATGATGTCATGGGTGCCCGATATGAAAGTGCTCTTTGGCGATGGTGCACGCAGGCCCGATCTGATTATTCAGGATGAGCTACATCTGATCTCCGATGCGCTTGGTACTGTAACGTCCCTTTACGAGGGCGCAATAGATTACCTGACGCAGACGGAAGAGGGACGGGTAAAAATTGTTGGTTCAACCGCTACGATTAGGCGAGCTGAAGAGCATGTAAGAAAACTGTTCAACAGAAAGCTCGCCCAGTTTCCGCCCAGTGGTATCAGCGCGAGTGATTCGTTTTTCTATCAGGTGGATGACACCCAGGACCGATTATACGTTGGGCTTCACTGTCAGGGGCGCTCACCCAAACATTCGCTTTCGCGCCTTGCAGGTAATATATCTCAGGCAAATATGTATCTCGACGATGACTGCAAAGACCCTTTCTATTCCTTGGTGATGTATTTTAACAGCTTGCGTGAATTAGGTGGTGCACTCGTACTACTCGAGGATGACGTACCCCGTTATCTGGATTCAATCCCTTTATCTAAAGGACAAAAAGTAAGAGAGCTCCCTCAAAAAAGAGAGCTTACCAGCCAGCTCAATCAGCAGCAGCTTGGGGAAATTCTTGACCAGCTTAATGTGGGTAAAGATGAAGATGACGATAACCCTGCAGTGGATGTTGTGCTCTCGACCAATATGATTTCAGTGGGTGTCGATGTCGGTCGACTCAACGCTATGATTGTGAACGGCCAGCCAAAAAATACTGCTGAGTACATTCAGGCATCCAGCCGGGTAGGTCGAGAGCCCGACAGTGCAGGTATCGTCTTCGCTATGTATAACTGGACCCGGCCGAGAGATCGCTCCCACTACGAGCGTTTCAAAGCCTTTCATCTGGCGTTCTACCGTCATGTCGAATCCACAAGTGTTACACCTTATGCTTCTCGCGCCAGAGACCGGGCGCTTCACGCAGTGCTTTTTGCGATGGTGCGCCAGTCGATCGATGAACTACGCCAAGATATTTCTGCAGGCAATATCCTCAAGCAAGGGATCAGGCAGCAAGTTGAAGAGCTGGCAGATTACATCACTGAGCGAGCAGGTATTGTTGATAGCGCAGAACAGGATAGTACTCGCGATTATCTGGAAGAATTAATTAAATACTGGGTCGAGTTTGCCGAAGGAGTTCGTGACGGTGGCCAGGATAATGTCTACTGGCAGCTACCATGGAAACGTAAAAAAGAGCTACGCAAAAAACGAGAAGATCTGGATAAGTACGAGTTACTCAAAAGTCCAGACGAGTATACCGATGATGGCCGCATCAAAACACCAACATCCATGCGCGATGTTGAACCGCCCACTAACGTTGAACTGATATACAAAAAATAATTATGGCTAAACCAAGATTTGGAAAAAAGGGTGGGACTAACCGCGGAATGAAAAAGGGCCCGATTGGCAAGGTTAGTCGCAGCCAGACGGTTACGACCTATGGGCCGGGTTCTCTCTATGAATTACGTACCTTTAAAGGCGGCGCTATCGCCAATTCGGTCATTGTGGCTGGTACACACCTTTGGCCAGTGGATGAAATGCAGGAAGTCTCCGAACCCACCCTAGCGGCATCGTTAGGTGTTGATCGATTTCTGATGCCTCCCTCTGCCGAAGACGATGATAACCCTGTGCCCGTGCCGGCTTACCGTTTTCCTGAATGGTTGGAATGCAATGAATGCCACCGCTTAGGTCACGTCAACATTCGCTTCGATGAAGAAATCGACGCGCCTCCCAAGTGTAGTGCTAATGACTGTAATGGTTATGGCGTGCCAACTAGGTTGGTAGTCGCGTGTCACCCGGGAGATGGGGATGCCAGTGGTAATTCACCCGGGCATATTGATGATTTTCCTTGGACTTGGTGGGCTCATTCACAGTCAGGAGAAACAACATGCAAGAGCCCCGAAATCTATTTGGAGGCAAAGGGCAAGAAAGCTGGCATTTCAGGTTTGGTGGTTCAATGCAAAGCGAAAGACTGTGGCGCTTCACGGAGCCTAGAGGGCGTATTCAATAAAGATGCCATTGCGTGGAGCTGTAAAGGCTATCGCCCGTGGTTGGGCTCTAGAAATGATGATGGGACATGTGAGCCTTGCGAAAGGCCTGTGCGGACATTGCTTCGAGGTGCATCCAACATCTATTTCCCTGTTTCGGCATCGGCCATTTCCATACCGCCGCTATCATCAAAATTGATACAGGAAATCGTTGTTAGGGGAAGGCCTATTCTTAATTCCCTCAAGCAGGATCATGCCGACGGTAAAGCCATTGATCGAGAGATGTACATCAATCTGTTCCAAAACGGCATTCCTGGTTTTCGCCGTTATGAACGTGACCAGATTGGCATGGCAATGGATATCCTGCTAGAAAATGCAGCGGCAGGTGGTCAGAAGCTGACCGAAGCCCAGCAGAAAGACCGTGAGAGGCAGGCGCTCACTCATGACTCCGATGAAGACCAGTTAGAGGATGATTTTGAAAATAAAGTTGTCGAGGACTACGACTTACAGAAAGCACATTTACTGAAGGACTATCTGGAACTTCTCGCCAAAGTGCATCGCCTTAGAGAGGTTCGCGCCCTTCGAGGGTTCCAGCGAATAGAGAGCTCACCTGTTGCCGACAGTTACAGTCAAGCCTGTGCGCCCTTATCAAAATTCCCTGAAGACTGGCTCCCGGCTATAGAAACCCGCGGTGAAGGTATTTACTTTGAGCTCTCCAAAGATCGCTTGGCAGAGTGGGAAACTGACGAAGCGGTACTAACTCATATCGCCCCGTTGGTTGCCAACTATCTACGCTACTGTGAAGACCGTGGAATCGAAGACATTGATATGGACTTAGTAGCCCCCGGCTACCTAATGATCCACACCTTATCTCATCTGTTAATCAAACAGCTCTCACTGGAATGCGGTTATTCCAGTGCATCGATACGTGAGCGTCTGTTCTATGGCCGCAGTGAAGGTGAGCAGTGGTGCGGCGTATTATTGTATACCGCTTCGGGCAGCGCGGACGGTACTTTGGGTGGCCTCGTACGCCAGGGTGAGCCTGAGAATCTCGACAAGATGATGGCCTCATCATTAGAAAATGCCCGCTGGTGTTCCTCTGATCCCCTGTGTATTGAAAGTGCAGGGCAAGGCGTTGATGCGCTTAACTTGGCCGCCTGCCATGCCTGTTCTCTAGTGTCAGAAACCAGTTGTGAGCAACGTAACCTGTTACTCGATAGAGCTTTGCTGGTCGGTACACCCGATAACCCAGAGATCGGTTTCTTTCATGACTACCTTCACGGAGATAATCATTAATGGCGCAGATGATTCCCCCAACACCTGGAGAAGCCGGTGATGAGCGAGTGCCGTATGGCGAACAGGAAGTTTTTACTCAGCTAAAAAAACATACGCCTGATGACTGGTTGGTGTTGCATTCCCTTCGGTTAAAAAACCACGAATTCAAAAAGTCAGGCGAAGCGGATTTTGTGGTAATCACTGATCAAGGTGTACTGGTGATTGAAGTAAAAGGGGGCAAGAACTACCGAAATAAAGCCGGAAAATGGGTGCAAGAAAAACGAGGAAAGCCCGATCGGGAAAAAAACGAAAGCCCATTCAAGCAGACCATGGACGCCTACTTTGCCATCGAAAGGTACCTGAAGAAAGCAGGCCATAAAGAGCTTACCGAGCGCCTGCCCTGGGGATGGGGTGTGATAATGCCACATTGTATACCCGAGCTACCTGAAGATGACCCGGAAATCGACCATGAGATGCTGCTTGATCAGAAACACTTTCCTGAAGGGCTGGTCGATTGGACAAACTCCTTAGTCGAATACTGGCGTGAAGATAACAACCGCAAAAAGTTCCCCAGGTTGCGCAATGGTCGTCAGATGCAAAACGGCTTGCCGCCCACTACCCGTGATGAATTGAAAGAGCTACTGCGCCCCCGCGTCGAGTGCTACACAGGCCTTGGCCAAGCGACACGTGAGGCAGAACAGAGCTTAATTAGGCTCACAGAAAAACAGTGCCAGTTACTGATCGCCACTAGGAGCAAATCCACCCCGCGCGCCATTATTGAAGGAGCAGCCGGCACCGGCAAAACGCTACTGGCCTTTGAGTTCGCCAAAGAGTGTGCTGTAAAAGGTGAGAAGGTGCTTCTGGTTTGTTACAACGTTAATCTGGCCCGCCTGTTACAGAGCAAGGCCGCTCAGTTTCCTGAGATGGCAACAGTGACCATCGATAACTACCACCAGTTGGTTAAAGGCTTGCGTAATCAGGCAGGCTTAACCACTACCTTCTCCAGTGACTGGGGTGATTTTAATCAACGCTGTTTTGATCTAGTAGCAGAAGCGATAGATAGCCTCGGTGATGCCGCGTTGTTCGACCGCATCATTATGGATGAGGGCCAAGATCTGATGAGTGAAGCCTTTCTTGATGTCTTAGATTTGCTACTTAAAGACGGGCTGACTCCACCACCCGATGAGCCTCGCAAAGGTGGAAAATGGTTGGTAGCCATGGACAGGGCGCAGGCGCTCTATACCAATAATTTTGAAGAGAAGGCGCTAGATAGGTTGGAGCGTTACACTCGAGCCACATTAGAGTTGGTAGAAAACTGCCGTAACACGCGCCCTGTTGCCATCCATGTGTATGGCTTCAGCAAGGCAGGTTCCTGTGAGGTAATGACAGTCGAAGGCCCCGCGCCAGTTATTGATTATTTCTCTAATCAAAAAACTTTTATCAAACTTTTGCGCAGCTATATCAACGATACCCTGCGAGAATACGCCAAAGTGGATCAATCGCCCTTTGATATTGCCATCCTTACCGCCCGCAAAGATCTGATCCCCGATATACTCTTCGAACCTGGTATGCTGAACCGCCCCTTGAAAAGATACCGGGACGCTAACAAGACGGATATTGTCTGGGAAACAATTCACGGTTTCAAAGGCCTTGAAGCCTCCACCGTTATCCTAATCGGGGTAGAAGAGCTGGCTGATGAGCAGATGCGCCAGCTGATGTATGTGGGTGGAAGTAGAGCAAGGACACGGTTAATTTGGTTATTACCTGAAGATTGTTCAAATAGTGTGCAGGCAGGCCTGTTAGAGGTGCAAAAACAACTAACAGAAGAAATTGATCCCTAGTTAAATAAAAACTAATAGGGAATTATTACGGCTAAAAAGTATGATCCAGATAATTGTTATTTTGAGAACTTAAATGGGTCACTAATAGGCAGTATTTTTACTCCTATAGTCACCGCTGTACTAGTAGAGCAAATGAAATTGATTTTAAAGCTATGAATATGATAAATGAGTTACATTCTTATACCTCTATTGAGGCATTGAGCGCTGGTATAACTAAATCATTAATTGATAAGTCAGTTTTCAAATGGTCTTTTCCTGAAGATTTTGACGCACTTTTTACGCGCATGTCTGAATTGGCCTTTGGTGATGATAAATTAAAAGTAATTGCTATATTAGGGCGCATAGAAGCTGCACTTAAAAAGCCTGTTTTTGATATTGCAGAAGTAGTCAAGCTAGCGCCTGCTGCTCCTGCCATACAGCAACTTAAAGAAGGTGATGATAGGTATTACGCGGCTTTAATGATCAAAAGGTTGTCACCAGACTGGATTTTCTCATGGGCCATGCAGAATTTTTGGGCTGAACCAGCAGTTGAAAAAGGACGATTGGTTTTTCTTTACATAATATTTGAGCATGCTGAAAACTTTGAAACTATGCTTTCAGAGTTAGGCAAAGTTGGGCGGATTTTCTTGAAGGAGAAAGAGCTCAATGAGTCAAAAGTGGTGGCGCTACTTCTCCGAATTCTTAAATCTATACGTACCCTTTGTCAGCAAAATGAATTTGATTGTAACCTGAACGTTGGGAAAGTTATTGATGACTTCGTTGGGAGTTGTTTTTCACACTTTTCACGTGACCAAGTTAAAGCTAACTCACGCAAAAATCTGGTACCTGAGGTTATTGGATTATTACTTGATCTGGTGGGACAACGTTTTTCCTTGGCAATTGAATATGAGCATTACAGTGCTTTGAAGCGAATCAGGACTTGGTGTGACGATGCTGTATGGCGGGAAGTCTGTATTAAAGAAAAAGTAATGTTTAAGTTGAGTAAAACTATTGCTGAGGCGCTGCTTATTTTGGCCCGTCAAAATATTACTGATGGTGAATTGTTAATGCGCCTCAAAAATAGCGTTAGTTCTGAATCGCAGTTTGCTGATCACTGTCGTCGAATTGCAGAGTCTGGGCTTCTTGATGACGCTATTATTGAATGGTTGAAGGCTGGCGGGAAAAAAATAGCCACAAAGAAGACTATCAGTGCTGAACTTGAAGTGTGTAAAAAAGGTGAGTTATCTGGCGTTGGGGATTTACTGTTACGTGTATATGAAGGTAAAGCAAGCTTCAATGCTTTGAACAGCTCATTGGATGATCTTGAACTCTTCGATCCTAGTTTGATTCCAGTTATTAATGATGTTTCGAATCAATGGAAAATAGTTAGCGGACTAGTATATAGCCTTGCTAGTAAACAATTCATCAGTCTAGTTGGCAATCTTGGCCAACAAGTTGATGTTGACCGAAAACTTTTTGAAGTGGCCGAAGGTTTCTCTGATGACCAGCGAAATGGTGTGGTCGTCAGGCCAGCAGTATTGATGGTGGTAAACGGTAAAACCCAAGTTATTAAGAAAGGTATTGTAAAAACAGTCTAGATATAGCGCAAGGAACACGAAATGTCTGATAACAAAAAGAACAATATTCTGTTTGAAAATTTAATTAACCGCTTGCTGTTAAACGAGCTCTCAGGACAGTATTCATTACCCGGAGTGATAACAGAAGAAGAAAGGGATGCTTTACTCTTTGCAGGGCAGCTAATAGGTGACGCACAACAAGTTAAGTCCCCCCATACCGAGACCGTGCTAAGTCCACTTCTGCAAGCACAAGTGGACTTAGCACGGCAGATTGAACCGCCAAATGAAGTTGAGACCGTTTATGATGTAGTGAGTAAAGCTCCAATTTTAAGCGAATCTGATTCAGGTGACGTGGTCGAGCAAGTGATGTCATCGCAGGGAATTGAGGCACTTTTAGACACTGATGTACTTTATCCAGACAATTTTCTCCCTAATATTAAGCTCGGTCTAGATTTTGGCACTGCCTATTCCAAAGCCTGTATGGTTAAAGTTGAGAATGGTGAAGAAAATATCCTTGATCTTCCTCTTGGCATCTATGCAGGAGAAGACGCACTGCAAATGCCGGTTCATTCTTCGTTATTTATTGACCCAGACGGCCGTCTTTATTTTGGCCCCATTGCAGTTGAAAAAAGCCTCGACGCTAGGGCTGCTGGGTTTGGGGTCTCTCGAATCGATTCGATTAAATCATTTCTAATCGATGAAAATAGAGTCACAATAGATGATTCACCTTTATCAAAGATATATAACCCAACTGATACAGACGTATCAAAAGCGGCACTGTTAACCTTTTACCTAGGTTACTTACTTTATTTGGTGCGAGAAGCGGCTAGTGACCGACATGATGTAAATATTAGTGAAATTCAACGGCGTATAAGTCTTCCATGTTACGAGCCCAATCATAGAATCAAGGTGATAAAAGAAATTACTAAACTTTTCACTTTAGGTGAAGTCCTCGGTAAATCATTCCGCGAAGAATGGGAGAATGGTTTCAGGATTCAAGACGTGAAGTATTTGTATGACTGGATGAGACTGAATATTAATAAGAATTCACCATATATTGAATGCTTCTTGGAGGAGCCTCTAGCTGTTGCGGGCAGCCGTTTGGGTATCAATGGATCGTCTTTAGGAAATGTCTGCATGATTGTAGATGTAGGAGCGGGGACTACTGATTTTACTATGTTTGAAATTTTTGCTGAAGCTAAAAAAGACCATACTATTGCGACTGAGGTTAAAGGTTCAGAATATGGAGTTCCTGTCGCCGGTGATAAATTAGATAAAACGTTATTAGCCTATATAATGAAAGATGCAGGCATATCACGCACAAGTGAAAAATATAAGGAGGTATTAGTCTCACTTCGGCTTGATATAAGAGATTATAAAGAAAGGTTGTTCAGAGATAATATCCTCACCTACTCCATACTTGGAGGTCTTACTGGGCAAGTAAAGTTAAGCGATTTTATGCAAGAAAAATCGATAAAGAATTTTTCCCAAGAATTACGTAAAGCTTTTGTTCACGTTTTATCATCTATTCATCCCTCTTGGATAAAAACAAAAATTCGACAGAAAAATACACATTCTAAACTGCCGGTTATTCTGACTGGGGGGGGAGCCAACTTGCCTATGGTGAGAAAGCTGGCGAAGGGAACTATTGACGTAGATGGTTATCCGATTCAACTTTTTCTTTCTCCTGCCGTGCCTAAATGGATTGTTGATGCATACAAAGGTGAAATTATTGAACTCTATCCTCAGATGGCCGTATCCATTGGTAGTGCGAAGGAGTATGTTATCGAAAAAACGGGGGTACAGGAAGAGTACGTGAATAGCCTTTTGTAAATATTAAATTGTGAACTAAGCTACACGTCCAAATTTAATATTCTTAAACTTATTACAATTATATATTCCCCTTCAAACAAGTAGTGAAATAAAAATACCGTATTGAGCTACTTTTGTTTTAAGTGCATGTTTTACATTAGATAGAAAACCAAAGATTCCAAAAGTTTAATTAGAATGACTTCATAGCTTATAAATATATGTATAAACAATATCAGCAATCTTATTGGCTAGAAAAGGTGGCACAGCATTCCCAACCTGGACATATTGTTGAGTCCTGTTTCCAACAAAGAAGTAATTGTCGGGGAAGGTTTGAATGCGGGCCGCTTCTCTTACTGTAAAGCTTCTGCACTGGCTTGGGTCGTAATGGATGTAGTAATGACCATCTTTGGAAATATGGCTTGTTACTGTGGTGGCTGGAGTGTGGGATAGCTGAACTCTGAAACGGTCTGCAAACTTTCCACTACTAAAGTTTTCATGGTTAGGTTTTAGTAAGTTAGGATAATCTTTAGATTTTGGGAATGGATTACCCCATTTATTTTTCTTAGCTACTAATGCCCACGTACTGCAAAACATATATCGGTGAAGATCTTTTTCGATATGTCCGCGGGTTTCGTGATTGACTACATAATCGCCCAGCTTGGTATCTTTGTACCAATTTTCTAAGGCTATATTATTTTTAATTGATAAACCTTTGGTTTTCTTAACGCCAAAGTTATTACCTTGTTTTTGCTTGGGCACATTTAATTTATCAATGGTTGTTACTATATGTTGGGCTATTGATTCAAGTCCCGAATCTTGTAATGTTTTTGAAAGTTTTGCTTTTGAATTTTTAAGTGTTTCGACCCAGCTTTCATCGTTATTTATTCCTTTGGATAGTCCACTTCTTAGTTTTGGTAAATCGTTAAGAACGTCTTGAGTTGACGTTTGAGTCGCAGTCGGGGATAGAATTAGGCTGTTGTCCCACTTATCGGCAATATCTTCTCGTAAACCAAGCAAAATTACGCGGTGTCTACGCTGTGGAATGCCGAAATCCTCAGTTTTGATTATATAATTTTTTGCAGCTGTAACTTCATCGTGTCCTGCTTTAACACCATTTTCTGGAGAAGGGCACACTAGAGATACAATACGATAGTTGTGACGAGATCTTCCTTTTTGTACCACAGTATTTGTCGCTTTACAGGGGTTATGCAGATCTTTTCGCATGTTATCGAAAATAGACTCTCCATTGATCTTTGCAGATAGAAGGCCTTTGACGTTTTCCATCACAAAGACTAAAGGTTGATACTTGGCTATTACCTTTAAGTACTCAAGATACAAAAAGTTCCTAGGGTCATCTTCGGCTTTGTAGTCTTTTATTCCAAGGTTCCTGGCACGACCAACTAGTGAATATGCCTGACAAGGTGGGCCACCTATAAGCATGCACTCATCAGAGCCAATAGCTTCAGCGATAGCAACATCAATTTCTTTATTGTGTTCACCGAGGGTAAAGCATCTGGCTTCTTTTTGAGCGGCGCTAACTTGTTTTGCAAAACGTTCTATTTTGTAGAGTTGGTCTTCAGGATTTTTTCCTAACTCGCCGCGTAGAAACTGATAATACTCTTCGGGAGTGTCGTCACCAAACTGTCGATAAAATGCGCGAAGCGTTAAGGTCCGATGAGCACTTGTTTCTTTTTCTATAGAAATGGCTATTTTGAAAGGGTTAGATGCATTTTCTTTATAAGCAGAAAATCCTTCCCCAAGACCGCCAGGCCCAGCAAAGAGGTCAATTATTTTTATTGGTTTTGTCATTCAAAATAGCAATGGAAATTTTATGCAGTATCATACTAGGATAATAAGCCTAATCCAGTATTTATCACTTTTAAGTCGGCGCAGCCGATGCTCTTGTCTTTTGATCTGCCCTTGCATGTATGTTCGCCAATTATCTAGTGAATTTTATTGAATAATTTGGATGGGTGACGATTATGAAGAACATACGAGTGGTTAATATGAAATGTTTACACACGATTGGATAGAAGCAATGCGTGCCGACTTGATAAATATTACAACTAATTGTTTTTTCCTAATCTATTAGCCAAGGAGAGTTCAAAATATTAGATAAATGAAAACAAGAATTATGAGGACAACCATGATAACGACACTGTGCTTTTGATTAGTCTCTGGCCTCAAACGGGTGTTTCTCGTTAATTTGATGCGCTGGTAATTCTTATAAACAACTCTGTACCGCTTACACTTTAACCTCGATAAAGGCCTTTTAATAAGCTATATATCAATAACTTAGATTGGGCACTAAGCTTGCAAACATGACTGCTGTCATACTCATAAATCTATAAAGGGAAAGTCACCATGATCGATCTTACCTATTCGTCTTATACGGCGTTTTACTTCTATTTAGTGATGCTACTAGTGCAGTGGGCGGTCGCGACGTTTAGTAAGGCTAAGCAGCCAAATGCGATCCCTGGCAAGATAGATGAAAACTTATCTCACGATAGTTTTGTGTTTAGAGCACACCGTACATTCCAAAATACCTTAGAGAACAGCGCCCTGTTTGTCGGCACGGTGCTTTTCGCGTTTCTTCTTAATGTGCAGAGCCCTATATTTGCTATTTGTGTGTGGGTGTATCTAGCCGCTAGGCTAGTGCATATGGTGTTGTACTATGCTATTTCGACAGAGAAAAACCCAAGCCCACGTACTTACTTCTTCTTGATTGGCCTGTTGGCAAATGTGGTGATGTTGGTCTTGTTAGGGTTAAGGCTCATTTAGCGACAGCGCGTTAACGAAGCTCTCACGATAACGCCCGTTATCGTGACATACACGGGCGTAATGACAGTAAGAGCATAGATTAAGCGAGGTGTGAGTGTTCAAAGGCCATAGGGTAAAAAACTGCTCTTTGTGTTTCACCGGACACTTTATTTCTGCCGGTCTCTTTCGAGTTATAAAGTGCTAGATCGGCTCTTTCTAGTGCCTCCCCCCAAGAGTTATCCGCTTGTGCAGATAAGGTAAAACCTACACTGAATGTTACTTTGATTGTAACGTCATTTGACCTAAACGTTGTTTGTGCAACCGTTCTACGGATACGTTCGGCAATTGTGTGCAGCTCGTGATCGTTTGTGTCACTTACTAATATTGCGAATTCTTCACCACCTAATCGAAAGCAGTGATCAAAGTCCCTCATTAAACCCTTAGTGACGTTACTTATTTTTACTAATACTTGGCCCGTATTACATGGAAAGCTTTACCCCTAGCATTGCCGAAAGCCGTTACAAGAAGATGTGGCTGGATAGCCAAGACAATATTTCGTTTATTCAGATGGTGACATCGACCGCAGCGACGGCGGCATTTTCACCCGGTGGTAGTATGTTTCAGCTGGGTAAAGACGCGGTGAAATTAGCGGTGATCCCGCCGGTGAGTATAGCGGCAAGCTTGGTGGCGATCTTCTTGTTGTTTATCAAGCTGGGCATGTATTTGTGGGCGCGCAGTAAAGTGTATTTCGTGGTAGCCATGGGGCTAGGCGTATTTGCGTTCGGCATGCCTGTGGGTAAATCGGTGATGGGCGAGAATTCGTATCACGGCATGATGGTCGCGTTTGCTAATGAATTTAGCGATGTGGATACCTTCGATAAAACCTTCACTGTTGGTTTTGGTTATGTACTGGATTTAGAGAATGGTATTTTCAAAACCTATCGAGATTTAGACGTGGTCAATGCCGTAGCACGCGTGGTGCATCAAAAACGACCGCGTGATGAAAACGGGCAACCGATAGCGCTACCAGAGCCAAGTGAATTTTCACTGCGCGCCTACGATAACTTTGCCTATTCCATTTTAGATTTTACCCCTGACATGTTGGGTTTAGGGGAGGTGACTTCGCCGTTTAACAGCAATATCACCGTTTTAAAGCAAGACATGAACGTGGGCGCTTATTTGGGTGTGCGTTTAGAAGATAAAAAAGTGGCAGAAGTACGCATGCCTAACTTTATGCAAGGCACCGACATCGGCCTGCTGGCCGAGCAGCGATTGTTTTATCAGCCGGATTGGCAGGCGTTGGCGCTGGAATATATTGCAAACGTGGACGACCCATCATATTGGTTGCAGTTGGCCCAAGGGGATGTAGCAAAAGAAACCTTGATGCAACGCTTAGAGCGCAACATGGCTACGTACCTGAACAACACGTCAAGTACGCTGGCATTGTTAAATAACTTAAATGAGAAAGGCCAGAGTAACTTAATTTTGTTAGAGCTTGAGCGCAGCAAAAAGTACCGCTGTTTTGTGCTGGGCACGGTGACCGCGCAGATGATCAGTAAATCAATTGAAAGCAATCATATTGCCTATGAAGAACTACCGAATTGTAAGGCCAAAATATGAAAAATAAGGTTACGGGTTTCGTAAAAGAATGGATAGCAGACAACTTGATACTGCTGGTATTGATGATAGCGATGTTTGCAGGCATGCAATATTTATATTACCAAGAAAGCCAAGCCCTGGGCAAAGCTGCTCAGCAGGTTGAAGTGCTTAAATTGAAAATATCATTGACGATGGAACAACAAAAATGACCGAGCAAACCAAAGCCCCTTTTATCTCATTCAAGTTCGACGTAATGACATTCATCGCCTTGTGCGGCGCTATGTACTTAGCGTACACCGCTCACAGCGCGAACATGGAAAACACCGCAAAACTCAGCTCATTGTTAAGCAAGTACGAGCAAACACTCGACGCCGCTATCGCGGGTGATGAAGTCACGCTGAAACGCTATCGCAGCAACATCAAAAAGACGTTGGATTCACTGTCGCCGAAAGAGCGCGAACTGATGCTGGCACTGTTAAAGGTGGATGCCCAAAGTAAAGGCTAAGACGAAAGCTAACCACAGGGCGAGAGAGCTGGTTCAGAACGGCGATCAGTTGTGAGGACTTTCGAGTGTGATCTCAGGTGCGCTTTCAGGTGGACGGTCGCGTGAATTTTCATTTGGATTTTCACACTACTGCAGACCACAAATAGCAGCCATAAAAATACCCCAGCATCAAGGATGCTGGGGTATTTTTATGGCTGCTAATTTAAAACAGCAAGGATGATGTTTTAAGCGGTGCTTTTCTGTAAAGCGCGCATCTGATCATGGTTACGCTTCATGTCAGTTAATACTTTATTTAGCGCCATGGTGCATGCTGCAGGTTGGTCTTCTTTAAGCGCCTCGCGCAGCTCAGCAAGTATTTTGTCTTCCACTTCTTCAAGTTGACTCACGAATGTGTGGTCACTGTTAGAAGTGAGTGAGCTGATGACTTTGGTGTACATATTTCTAATATCTACAGCGACCGCGCTGTCGTCTTCGTAATCGCCATTTTCAGCTACGGCGAAGGGCTGCAAGGTAGTGATGGCAGCTTGCTTGTCATTAATCATTTGCTGGAAAACAGTTTTGATACTCTGAGATTCCACTTTCTCTGTGGCGTCTGAATAGAACTCGATACCGCCGTTTAGTACTTTGATAATAGAGGAAACTTTTTCAACATGATTTGGATTAGACATAGAATACTCCTTTTTGAATTAACGTTTTGTGACCACAAAATTAGTTTTGCGTCACCTTGTTACTCTCTATATTTATGTTGCAACGCCCATACCACGTCGCAGTGCTTTTTACGTTAAGACTAAAATATATTGAATTTATTTTTTGTTGTTTAAAATCAGTGCTTTATAAGTTTTTTTGAATGACTGTTGCGTGCTGTAGTGCGAAGGGTTAATCAATTTTTAGGTATTGTTTTTATACCAAGTAAAGATTGCATTTATGGTTGAATAAAGTACTCGTGTATTTGCTTTTATCGCTTGGGTGTTACTGCTTAAGTGTTAGCTGCTTAAATTTTAGAGTGTTCGGCGTGCTGAGGCGTGTTTACGCCCCTGAAATGAAAAAGGCACTTTAGCGTTATGCTAACGTGCCTTTAATTGATAGAGAGCCTTTCGTTGTATGTGGCTAGCGCTTAATTTTGCGCGCTTTGCCCGTCACTATCGGATGGAGCATCTGCTTTGGAAGAGGCGTTTTTATCAAAGTTTTGTTGCTTTGAATTTGTCTGCGTACTTTCGCCGTTTTCATTGCCTTCATTACCTTTGTTAGCAGCGTTGCCCTTGGTCATATTCTGCTGACTCGCCAGCATTGAATCGAGTTTTTCACCGCCTTTTGCACCAAAATCCAAAGTACGGATAGGGAAGGGAATAAGGAAGTCGGCTTCTTCTAAGGTTTTCTTGATCAAAATAACTGCCTCATGGCGTGCCACCATAAAACCGGTATCGCCTGGGTAGTCTATCCAAAACCACACCAGCATATTAATGCTGCTATCGCCAAAGCTCTCTACGTAAACGGCGGTTTCTTCTTTTTTAATGACGAAGTCACATTCGTTAATTTTATCAGTGAGCAGTTTTGCCGCTGCTGCGGGGTCGTCGCCATAAGAAATGCCAACCGGGATCTCTAGCCTGCGAACACCCAGCGTGGAGTAGTTAGTAAGTATATTGCGAAACAAGATTTTGTTAGGGATAACCTCGATTTGGCCAAAAAAGGTTTCGACGATGGTGTTGCGCAAATTAATGGCGCGTACGTTGCCAAACACGCCCTCTGCTTGCACTACATCGCCTAATTCAAAGGGTTTTCTAATTCCCATTGCAATACCTGCAATCAGGTTTTCTGTCATGTCTTGGAACGCAAAGCCGATGGCTAAGCCCACAATGCCTGCACCGGCTAGAAGTGAGGTTACTGTGCCGGAAAGACCTAAAAACTCCAGCGCAATAAATAAGCCCGTACACATCACAATGGCTTTAAATATCGACGCAAGTAGATCGGCGATTTGCCGGGATTCCAATGCTCGGTGTAAACCTTTCCTAAGCATTTTACTGAGTACTCTGGCGAGTATTGAGAACACTATGGTGATCACAATCGCGACCACAAAATTAGGTAGGTGTGCGATGGTTTGTTCTAACCAGCTTTGAAGCTTGTCATTTATCAAAGAGGAGAAATCGCCGAGCGCTTTGAATTCCATGAGTTGATCCTAGGGTGGGTTAAAAGAAAAAAGCGAGTACCACAAGGTACTCGCAAAGGGAACGCACTGTGGATGTAAGACAGTGCAGCAGCAGTAATTCTAATGAGCCGGTCGTAGGTTTTGGGCTAACTTCTGGGCGTCAAATACGGTTAATGGTGTTTCAGGCTCGCCTTTGCCCATAGTGATAAGCAGCGACGACATGATGTTTTCTTTCACTTGTTTGGTGGTCACTTCGCCGCCGGCATAATTTGGTGAAGAAGGCGTGGCACAGCCTAATAAACCGCAGGTGGTTTCACCTTGCGTGGGCTTTGTTGTGCTTGGTCCTACGCGGGTGACGTCTTTGGTTTCGATGTCAGTATCGCTGTCTACGATGGTGAACCAGCTGTAACCATTTGCGCTGGTGAGCTCAGCGGCGTGAAGTAGGGCGAAATTGGTGGCTTCTTCTTCGTCAGTATTTTTGTTGCCTTTGAAGACGACGCGATATTGATTTTCACTTAACTGAATATGGCTGTAGCCTTCGTCTCCGTTTTGCATAGCTGCCTGATATTGAGTCGGGGTGACTGAACTACAGCCAAATAAGCATAGGCAAATCATGCATAATGTCAGCGTTGGCTTTAGTAAAATGTAATCAGGCAGTATATTCATAAGGCATACTCTTTAAGGGTTTGGCTGATAAAGTGTCAGCATTCTTAATGTTATATGTATGGCTTGATTCAATACTGATGCCAATGTCGCAACCCTTTAAAAATAAGGGGTGTAGGCAATGGTGATATTTATGGGTAGCAACATTTACTGGTTGAAGCGTAAAAAATGCGCACGGTGGGCTTTGCTCTGACAGGGGAAATGGATAAGCCAAAACGACAAAGGGAAAGCGCTGGCTTTCCCTTTTTCACTTTACCGCGAAAGTTTGTGTTTGTACTTGTACTCGCGCTTGCACCTAGCTTAGCGCCCGGGCTGTGGTATAAGAATTAATAGAACGAGAACGTTTCGTTACTAATCCCCCTAACCAAGACTATTACTGGTGGCTACGGCTCAGGGGCGATAAGTATACTCAGTGATGCAGGGTTTACCTCGATGAATAATTCATCGTCTTGATAGGTTTCACCGTCAATCACATAGTTAAGCGGGCCGGCGCCCTTGATATGAATTTTTGTGATGCGCTGGTGACGCACGCTTTTCTCTTCTACTGAGTTAAATAAGCCCGGGGCAATTAATTCAGACAAACTGAACATATGATCCCCGAATGTGGCATCACCGGGTAACCAGGTTAAATCCAAAAAGCCATCTCGCACATTCGGTTCGCCGCCACCTTGGGCTAATACTGTGGTAAATGGCGCAGCATTGGCCACCACTAAACTGCACACTGACATCTGCTGTGTGGGGGCGTCGTCGATGGTAACGTCGAGCTGCAAAGATTCATTCACATTAACGGCTTCCCACAGGGCTCTGATATAAGCCATTTGGCCGCCTTCGTTTTTCTCCTCCCGGTCTGCGTTTTCAATCATTTTCTGTTCAAAGCCGACGGCGGTCACCAGTAACGCAAGTTTATCGTTACAGCTAGCGGTATCAATTTTGGTCGCTATGCCATTTTCAATATGCTCACAAGCGACCTCTACCGGCATGACTTTGGTTTTACTGCCAAATAACGCGTGGGCTAAGGCGTTTGCCGTTCCCATGGGGATAATGGCAAATTGAGTTTGAGTATTCACCACAGCCGATGCGACCTCGGTTAATGTACCGTCGCCGCCACACGCAATCACAGTCGTGGCGCCAGCTTCAATCGCTTGTTGCGCTAGGTCATAGGCGCTAATGTCTGGTGAGGTTTCTACCACTTTTAGCTGCATAGACGCACTGAGTCTTTGTACGATAAATTCACGATTCTCGGGCCATTTACCGGCACCGGATACTGGGTTTGCAATTAACCATGTTGGGGCTTTGGGCGTGAGCACACCTTTATCAAAAATTTTGCAAAGCGCCCTAAGCTGGTGGGAGTTGAGACGCGCGGTTTCTCGCACATCTTGAATTTTTTCAATGGCTTGGCGTACGCTTAATGTGCGGTCTTTACTCAGCAAATACGCAGCCATTACTAATACCGAGCGGCCACGACCTAGGGCGCAATGCACAACCACACCGCGTCCCGCGCGACGATGATTCTCAATCCAGTTTACTGCGCTAACTAAATCCTCTTCCGAAGGGCTTTGGTGGTCAAGCACAGGAACATTTAAGTAGGCTAAGTCTTCTGAGGTGGCTGTCCAATCTAGTCCGTCAAATTCGGCGGTAACGTCTAAAATAGCTTTGACGTTGAGCTCTTGAAGGTAAGCAACATCGCTTGGAAATAAGCGGCACGCTAAAAATAAATCATCATCTATTTTTTGAATGGCGGGCACTTTGTCGTTTTTACGCGCCCAACTGTTGTAGAGCTGAACGCCAAGGAGAAAGGGTATAAATAACCAGCGCACATAAAAGGGAATTGAACCGTCTTGCTTCTTTCTAAAAATGGCCGGCTTTTGTAATAAGTATGCTGCACCCACAGCAAGCAGAGATAGGCTTATCCAAACCAGAGGAACGCTGACAAATAGAGTTGGGCTGAAGTATGCCAAGGCTAGTGCAGCCAGCGCACCTGCTAAATAATACTTAACGATAAACATGATGCTAATCCTCTATATAAATGGCTACGACCGGCTATGGTTGCGCAATGCGCTCTGATTTTCGCAGTGACAAGTCGTAGTGTCGATTCCTCTTACTATTCCCACGCTAGCATAGGCTGTAGGTTAGATGCGCTGTGATACAAAGATGCTACTCGCCCTAAACCCGCACTTTGCTACGTTGAAAGCAAAGTGCGTTTAAGGAAAGTAGCATAGGTCGTTATTGGCACATAAACATGGCCTAATTTAGAACGATTTAGTCCCTCGGATTGGGTAGTCGTTCTTGCGCGTGTAGCCTAAACCCGAAACCAACATATTCAGGTCTGGGCGAACAAATGGGCTGTTGGCAATCTCTAACACTTGTACTTTGTTGTCGCTGTTAACAACAAATAGGCCAGGCTCAGGGAAGTCGTGGTCGGTTTCAGCCTCAGAAGTCGGCTGTGATAGGTACAACCCAAGTGCGCTCATGTGCTCTTTGGTTAAACCTGCATATACCGGGAATTCGACCGATACGTCATCAAGCTTGGTGTTAAGTTGCTCAACTGAATCAGCGGACACGGCCACAATATCAACTTTAATGTCTTGAAATTGAGAGCGCATTTCTTGCAATTGGGTGAGGTATTTACTGCAAATTGGGCAGTGCACTCCGCGATAAACCACAACCATAGTCCAGTGCTCAGCGTCTGTTGGACTGACTAAGCTTTGGATATTGCCTTTGGTGTCTAATACCTGAATTTCAGGGAAAGTGACGCCTGGGGTGAGTTTTTCAGAATTCATTGTCGTCCTCCTTAAGGATTGGTTAATGAGATGGGATGAGCAGCTGTGCATCGCGCTCCATCGCAATGCGGATGTCTACCTAGGCAGATTGCTGTTCGCGCATTTCTTCGCGGTAACTGTTGGCCAAACGACTCTTTTGCGTTTCATTCAGTACTTTGCCGGCCATTTGGAAGAACTGCTGCTCTTCGTCATCCAAATGGTGCAATACCAAATGCTGAAGACTTTTCATGTGCGCCAACCATGCTGAGGTGCTCATGTTTGTGTCTTCAAGTTTCTCGATCAGCTCATCGATTTCATGGTGCTCAGCGATGGCATGACGAGACTGATCCGCCATGTCGTCTGACTCCATCAGGGGCGCATAAAAATAACGCTCTTCGGCTAAGGCGTGACTCTCTAGTGCATCTTTTAGCGCTTTAAATGCATGAATACGTTCGTCGCTTTTACCTGACGTGTTAAGTAGTTTGTCCATTAAGTCGCGTTGAACGTCATGATCTTTACGCAATGCTTCGAAAATTTTCATTATCTTATTCCTTTTAATTTTGCTTCGTTGTTCGTTTACTTAATGTTCTTCCTTGCGAGCTTTGTACCAACAGGGTTAACTTTGTAATTAATTGAAAATCATAAGATTTATCTGGGAGACTCGTATTTTAATAAAGCTTAACGTGGTAAAAGTTACACGTTAGCAGTAGTTATTTCTGTGTCTTTGGTGTGCGTTGCTGGCGCGCTTTTATGTCGCAATGAATCGATTCTGGGCGTATTTCGTAATAGCTGTAAGTGGTAGCTGCTAGCGGTTTATGCGCACTGCAGAGGGTGTCAGTGGCAACACGCGGAAGGCTTTGTAAGAGCACCAATCAAAGAGTGAATAGCGCGTGTCAATAATTGCGGTCAATGAGGAGGAAATATGAAACAAGCGGTTAAGGCGTACATAGGTTCGTTACTGGGGTTTTTGTTATTAGATGCGATATGGCTAGGCTTGGTGGCTAAAAATAGCTACATACAGGCGATGCAAGGGCTTATGCGAGAAGATGTGCACGTTTGGCCTTGGGTAGTGTTTTATAGCCTGTACTGCATGGCCATCGTGTATTTGGTTGTTCTACCGCGCAAAGATACTGCCCATGGACGTCATGTACTTGCGGCTGGTGCGGTACTCGGTGCAGCGGCTTATGGTGCGTATAATATGACGAATTACGCTTTATTAGCGGGCTGGCCGTTGGGCATAAGCTTGCAAGATTGGGCTTGGGGGACAGTGGTAACCAGCTTAAGCAGTTATTGTGGCTGGCGCTTAGCGCGACGCTGAGTCTAGCCAAGGGTGAGTGAAAAACAGTGAGTGCTACGTGATGGCGGCAGAGTCACCGCGACAGTGAATACTGTCGCGGTTCAGCGATTATTTATTCAGCTTACGTATGTGGCTGTAGTTCAGTAATGCAACGAATACCGAGCCGCCAATCGCATTGCCTAACAATACAACAGAGAGCGCTTTGAGCATCTCAAGGAACGACAATTGATCAGAAGTGAAATAGCCCACGAGTAGCTCTACTGAGCCAGCGATAGAGTGATGTAAGCCACCTAGCCCGATGATGAAAGTCACAATATAAATACACAATATCTGGCTGGTGGTGGAATGCGTTGACAGTATTGTCCACGCGCCTAAAGCCATTAACCAACCAGCAAGGGTGGCGCTGGTTAACAGTGTAAGGGGGGAATAGGACAAAATATGCTCAGCGATAATGAAGTAGCCTTCGCTGGCGTGAATCACTTCATCGCTCACGGCGAGTAAGCCTGCGCTTATTACACCGCCCAACATGTTCCCCGCGATAACAATCCCCCATAAGCGGAACATACGAACAATTTTGATGCGCCTGTCCAATATTGGGTAGAAAGCTGTCGCTGTGTGTTCTGTAAAAAGCTGAGTACGGCTTAAAATACACATTACGAAACCCAGCGGATAGACCAAGGCAACCAAAACACGGTTAAACCCCGTAGAGAGATCGCCCACTATGGTGGTCATCACACCTACCGCCAATACGGTGAAACAAATAATCATGCCAGCGGCCAGTGCAGACATAAATAGTGACATGGCGGGCCGAGCTAACTGCTCAACGCCTTCATCGATGGCTTTTTCAAGTATGTCGTCTGGATGGCGGAACGTTTCATCGACACGCTTCACTATGACGGAAGCATATTCCTGGCTTTCACGAGTACGCTCTTTGGTTCGCTCTTTAGCGCTTTCGTTAAACAAGAGGTCTCCTGAGGTGGAAACGATGCGGGCTTCATGATCGTGCTCGCCGTGCTCTAAGTCATCTGACATGTGTTTTTCCTTGCTAGTGTTTTATCCACCAAATAACGGCGACCAATATGGTTAAGCCAATGGCTGTGGGGAGCTTATATTTTTTAAACAACGCCTCAGCGTGGTTACCCGTTAGCTTCACTAACAAGGCTAATCCGAAATAGCGTAGCGACCGTGCAATTAAAGTGGCTAACAGAAACATGCCGATGGGATATTTCACTGCGCCAGCGGCTAGCATCGCAATCTGAAATGGCACGGGAATGATACCGATGGACAATACGTACCAGAAGCCCTGCTGTTGCATCTGCGCTTTTACGTTCTCTAATTGCTGAGGATCAGAAAACCAACTGGCAATTTGTTCAGCGAATTGGTCGAAAAGGAAATACCCAACACCGTAGCCAATAACCGCCCCGAAGATGCAGCCCACAGTGGCAAGCGTTGCCAGCAACCAAATTTTCTCACGCTTGGCCTGCATCAATGGAATGAGCACTGCTTCTAGCGGGATCGGCACGATAATAGATTCTAAAAATGAAGCCATGACTAACACTGCATACATGTTTTTAGATTCAATGAACTGTTTTGTTTTGCTTTTGAAGTAAGCGACCATTTGCGTCCTGTCTTACACCTTGAGGTTGAGTGGATCCACGTGGGGAAATGAAACAAGTAGACCTACTTTGCAGGATGTATACCAAAGGACGGCGCGGCATGAGTGAGCGACGGGCGCATTAGCCGAGTCTTGCAGCGAATATTGCGTTAAGCCTTATAGCATAAGGTGTGTCACGCCAAGAAAGTGCATGAGATTGTGCGCATTTACTCGTAAATGGAATGCAACTACGCTGGCTTAAACAGCAAAAAATTACCCACTATGAGCTGATTTAGGCGGATTTTTTGCAATATTTACTTACCCTTGCCTTAAGCCACAGCCGATGGCCATCGCCGATAACGAGAACCGTCAGAGCAGAGCCGTAACTTTAACGTGAGGTTACTCTGATGTGGGTTTTGAGGCGTGTAGCTTTGCGAACTGGCGTAGGGTTAACATACCGGAAATAGACGAGACAAAGTAAGGCACGATAAACGTTAAGATTAAATTCCCCCACTGAATGGGTGCTTGACCAAATATGCCATCATACTGGTTGATCACATTTAATATTGCGCCAACGATTAATGCCGTGAAAACGGAGCGCTTTACCAAAGTAGGGTTAAAAAGTTGATTTAATAGCCCAATATTTCTGTTTATCACTTGCGTTACCTTATGGATTTTGTTGATAAAACAAGACCGGAATTGGTATGAATTATTTCAGTGTATACAAAAAATCGTAGGCAAGCCTAACAGCGCCCGTTGCTTTTACAGGGCAGTTAATTCACACTCCTGCGCTTGATAGATAAAGGGGCTTGAAATGAATGATAAAGCGGTGAAATCGGGCGTCTTATTTGCGATAGCGGCATATACCATGTGGGGAATTGCCCCAATGTATTTCAAGTTGCTAGGCCAAGTGCCAGCGATGGAAATATTGATGCATCGCATTATCTGGTCGGTGATTGTACTCACGTTGCTTGTAGTCGTTACCGGCAAAGCGGACAAAGTCAAGCAGGCGATCCTTAACCCTAAGGTGATGCAGGTCCTCTTAATTTCAGGGGTATTACTGGCCGCCAACTGGTTTATCTTTATCTGGGCGATTAACAATAACCACCTGCTTGATGCCAGTTTAGGCTATTACATCAACCCATTGTTGAACGTGTTTCTTGGTCGCTTGTTTTTGGGCGAACGCTTGCGCCGTTTGCAAAAAGTCGCGGTTGGATTAGCGCTCTCAGGTGTGGTGTATTTTATCATCGGTTACGGCCAGTTACCTTGGGTGGCTCTTGCACTCGCTGGCACATTTGGTATTTATGGTTTATTGCGCAAACAGGTCGCGGTGGATTCATTGCCAGGCTTGCTTATTGAAAGTGTATTTTTACTGCTTCCTGCGATTGCGTATTGGATTTGGTTCGCCGGTGAATACAGCAACATGGTGACCAATGACATGGCACTCAACATTACCCTGATTTGCGCCGGTATCGTGACCACAGCGCCTTTATTATGTTTTACCGCAGCGGCTAAACGCATCATGTTTTCGACATTAGGCTTTTTTCAATATATTGGCCCAAGTTTGATGTTTGTATTGGCGGCGGTGGTCTACGGTGAGCCGTTAGATGACAACAAAATAGTGATGTTTGCTTTTGTTTGGTTGGCACTGGGTTTGTTTAGTTATGATTCACTGCGCCAGTATCGTAAGGTCAGAAAAGCGTTAAAGCAGCCTAACACCAATGCCAATAAATGATTAACCACTTAGCGGAAAGTTAAACTACTTCTTCTACGGGGTCGTGTACCACTTGATTGCGACCGCCAGCCTTGGCTTGGTAGAGGTATTCATCGGCTTTTCGCAGCATACTATTAACCCCACCTGTAGCGATGGCTGTTAGCCCAATACTCACAGTGCAGTGAAACGTTTTGCCTTCAAATTTGAAGGTGAGCTGGGCTAATGCCTCACGAAACGATTCGAAGAGTTGTACAGCGCTGGGCAGATCAACATTTGGTAAAAACACACAAAACTCTTCGCCGCCAAAGCGTGCAGGAATGTGCGGCGCAAATGTTGATGAAACCAGTTTGGCGATTTCTCGTAAGGTGTAATCACCGCAATCATGGCCATAGGTATCGTTCACTGATTTGAATAGGTCGATGTCAATGAGTGCCAAAGTTTGGCATTTCGGTACCAGCTGGGTCGCCGCTGCGGCCCGTTCGAAGAAGTGTCGCCGATTCGGTAAGCCAGTGAGAAAATCAGAATTGGCAGCCCTACGTATCAGTTCGATGTTTTCGATATATTCGATGTTTTGCATGATCCGGCATAAGAATTCTTCTTGGCCATAGGGCTGGGCAAGATAATCGTTGGCTCCGCTTTTAATAAACCGAGCTGAAACCCCGGTGTCACTGTGATCTGACAAGCCTATTACCGCGATATCGTCTTTTGAGGCGCGCTTACGAATTTCATTGAGCAGTGCAATGCCGGTCATGTCAGGCAACTTATTAGCAACAATCACTAACTTTATATGGCTGTAGCGAGTGAGCGCCTCAAGACCTTGTTGGCCGGTGGTGGCCTCATGAGTCATAAAGTTGTGGCGCTGTAACAGCGAAATGCTGCGCTGACGGCTGACTCTTGCGTTATCGACAACTAATACACCTTCACTCTTATTCTTGTGCAAACGGCTGAGCAACACGCTTAAATACTCATAGACCTGCTCGTTTTCTTTCAGAATGTAGTCAATGACGTTTTTATTCAGGATACCGGCTCTGGTTTCTGGATCTAAGAATTCGGTGGTCACTATGGTCGGTAAAAATGAGGCTAGGGTGAAGTCAATCGCTTGACCGATGGGGGCGTCTGGCAGGCGATAATCAACGATGGCACATAAAAAATCTTCAGGTGCTGAGTGCGAGAATATATGTTGCGCCGCAGTCAGGCTAGTCGCTTTAACTGGGGTTAACTGTGCTTTGAGTATCAAGCTGGCAATGACGTCTACGCTTTGTTCGTTATCGTCAATTATCAAGACTTTTGGGCGCATAAAGCCATTTTACCTTTCCGCTGATACTAAGGAGCACTTAAATGTATCGCTACCTTATAGCACCTCGCAGAAAGGGTAAACTTAAGGCGTTAAATTTTATCTAGTTTTGCAAATGACAGCACTAACCATTTACTGCCAACATTATCAAAATTCACCTGCACTCTGGCGTGCTCGCCACTGCCTTCGTAGTTAAGTACAGTGCCTTCCCCGAATTTACGATGAGTCACTCGCTCCCCGAGTTTAAAGCCCGTAGAGTCAAACGCGGTATGACTTGCAGAAGACTGAAAGCGACTCTGCATCGGACGTGACACTGTCGCTTTGGTGCGAAGGCGAACTTCTTCAATAAATTCTGTGGGTATTTCTTTGATAAAGCGAGATGGCGTATGGTATTTGTCTTGGCCATAAACACGACGACTTTCAGCGTAGGTGAGATAGAGTTTTTGCATTGCGCGAGTCATGCCCACGTAGCAAAGGCGGCGCTCTTCCTCTATTTTGCCGGGTTCGTCATTGCTCATTTGGCTGGGGAACATGCCCTCTTCCACACCCACTAACAATACCATAGGGAATTCTAGCCCTTTGGCTGTGTGTATGGTCATCATCTGCACGGCGTCTTGATGCTTATCGGCCTGGGCGTCACCAGCTTCAAGCGAAGCATGGGCAAGAAACGCTGACATGGGGCTCATGTTTTCAGCTTCTTCAGGGGGCGCAAATTGCTTACACGCGGTAACGAGCTCTTCTAAGTTTTCGATACGTGCTTGGGCTTTTTCGCCTTTCTCTGCTTTGTACATGGCGTACAAACCAGAATTTTTGATGACGTGATCAGCGTGTTGCTCTAAGGGTAAATCCGTGGTGTCTTTTTGCAGTTTTAAGACTAAATCCACAAAGGCTTGTAGCGCATTGGCCGCACGGCCTGACAAGCGTTTTTCACGCAGTAGCTGTAAGCTTGCTTGCCACATAGACAAGTCATGCTCTTTGGCTTGCTCACGCACCTGGGACAAGGTTTTATCACCAATGCCACGCGTAGGGGTATTCACGACGCGCTCAAATGCGGCATCGTCAATTTGTTGGTTGATAATACGCAGATAACCTAAAGCATCACGGATTTCCTGACGCTCGAAAAATCGCAAGCCACCGTATATGCGATAGGCCACAGACTCTTGCAATAACGCTTCTTCAAGTACGCGTGATTGGGCGTTGTTGCGATACAAAATAGCGCAATCGCTGAGGGCATAACCTTGGGTCTGCCAGTCTTTTATGCGCGATACCGCAAAGCGTGCTTCATCTAACTCGTTAAAACCGGCATACAAAGAAATAGGTTCGCCGTCTACACCGTCGGTCCATAACTCTTTGCCTAAACGGCCTTGGTTATTATCGATGACGGCATTGGCCGCTTTTAATATATTGCCCGTGGAGCGATAGTTCTGCTCTAAGCGTATGGTTTTTGCTTGAGGGTAATCACGCAAGAAGTGTTGAATATTCTGCACATTTGCCCCGCGCCAACCGTAAATTGATTGGTCGTCATCGCCAACAATAATCATATTGTTGGTAGGTGCGGCTAATAGGCGCAGCCAAGCGTATTGGATGTTGTTAGTGTCTTGAAACTCGTCCACAAGCACTGCGCGAAAGCGGGTTTGATAATGTTTAAGTAGCTCAGGATTTTCTACCCATAGTTGATGGGCGCGTAGTAATAACTCGGCGAAATCTACCAGGCCAGCCCGTTCGCAGGTTTGCTGGTAAACCTGATAAATTTCACATAACTTTTTCTGATTATAGTCACCGTGAGTATCTATGTGCTCAGGTCTTAAGCCTTCGTCTTTATTGCCATTGATGTACCACTGAACGTGTTTCGGCGCCCATTGCTTTTCATCTAGGTTCATACTCTTGATGACACGGCGCACTAGGCGATATTGGTCGTCTGAATCGAGTATTTGGAAGTTTTCGGGTAACTTAGCTTCAGCGTAATGGGTGCGCAATAGTCTGTGAGCGATACCGTGAAAGGTGCCTATCCACATATTGCTTAGTGCACTGCCTTGCAACTCTTCGATACGCCCGCGCATTTCGCGAGCGGCCTTGTTGGTAAAAGTAACGGCGAGAATACCCCAAGGGGCAATGCCTTCTACTTCCATTAACCAAGCAATGCGATGCACCAACACTCGGGTCTTACCGCTGCCAGCGCCGGCCAGAATAAGCATGTCAGCAGCAGGCGAGGCTACTGCATCACGTTGTTTATCATTGAGTTGTTCTAAGAGTCGAGATACATCCATGGGGGAAAAAATGCTGTAGAATTATGAACGCATTATAACAGTTATACTGTGTTTTTATACAATTAATGAATTTGTTCTTAGTCATTATTAGGCTTTAAAATAACAACTGATTACACTGCCGACTGATGCAGACATAAGGTGGATACTCGTGGACAATAATTTTTGGCAAACGCTTCGTAATGAAGCACAGGTGATGACTGAAAAAGAACCCTTGCTTGCCACTTATGTAGATGAATGCATTTTAAAGCAAGATGACTTTGCAGGTGCGCTGAGCTTTATTTTGTCCAATAAGTTATCCGACAAAGTGATGTCGGCTAAGGCTTTACGCACCATGCTTGACCAAGCTTATCGCGACCAGCCCTTGTTAGTAGAGGCGACTGTGTTTGATATTGAAGCAACCTTTGAGCGCGACCCTGCGGTGAAATCGTATTTAACCGTGCTGCTTTACTTTAAAGGGTTTCATGCCATTCAGGTGCATCGTTTTGCGCATATGTTGTGGTTAATGGGCCGCCATGAATTGGCGTTGTTTATTCAAAGCCGCAGCTCTGAAGTGTTGTCAGTGGATATTCATCCTGCGGCATATATAGGCCAAGGCGTGATGTTTGATCATGCCACGGGTATCGTTGTCGGTGAAACGGCGGTGATTGAAGATAACGTATCGATTATGCAATCTGTGACCCTTGGCGGTACAGGGAATGAAGTTGGCGACAGGCATCCTAAAGTGCGCCATGGGGTGATGATAGGCGCGGGTGCCAAAATATTAGGTAATATTGAAATTGGCCCAGGTGCTAAGGTCGGCGCTGGTAGTGTGGTATTAGCGGATGTGCCATCACACGTTACGGTTGCGGGTGTGCCAGCTAAAATTGTGGGCAAGCCAAGTTGCCAAAACCCCTGTCAAACTATGCGCCAGAACGTTTTAGAAGATTAATTTAGCTAAAAGATTAATCGGCAACTCGCCTGATGAGGCGTTGCCGTTATCGAGCGAGTATTGTGTTGACGCAGAGCTTAGTTTAAATGGCACAGCTTAGTTTATATCGCACAGCTCGCTTAAATGTTGCAGTTGAATATCCGGTAACACGGTAACGTCTTCGCTATTAAGTGACATCGGGCGATTATCTGCATACCAGGCACACATGAATCCGGCTTTCTTGGCACCTAAAACGTCCTTTTCTAGGTTATCCCCCACATGCAATATGGATTCACCGGGCAGGTTTAACAGCTTCTTAGCTGCATCGAACATAGCGCTGTTGGGCTTCATGGGAAACGCTAAACTAGCATGAAAGCTCTTTTGAAAGTAATCCGCGATACCGATTTGCTCTAAGTTTACATTGCCATTGGTGATAGCGACTAACGGCCAGCGCTCCCCTAGCTTGCTCAAAATATCAGTGACTTCACTACTCACTTGAAAATTGCTGCGTTCAAAATAGAAAAAGTCGAAGGCTTCATCCACCGCGCTCTTAAGCGCATGGCCGCTGTGACCGAATGCTTGAATGCCGCTGGTAAGCACTTCTCGGCGCAACATGCCCATGTCACTGTGAAGCTCAGGCTTTTGTTTTAATGTGGCGCGTCTATGGTCACGCCAATAGGCTGGATGGCTGTGGGATGGGTCATCTGCAAAGCTACCCAAAAACTCAATCAAGGCGTGTTCAGCGCGGATGATGTAAGGGTAATTGTCGTAAAGGGTGTCATCGAGATCGAACGTCATGGCCTTAATTTGGCCGATATTACGGTAATAAATCATGTTGTCGATTCTGTCCTCTTTTCTTGCATTAATGATCCGCCGAAATGCTATTTTCGACGCTTGGCTCTGGGGTGCGCTGTATCGTATACGCTAGCCAAATGCTGAAAGTTCAGATGAGTATACACTTGCGTAGTGGATAAATTCGCATGGCCGAGTAGTTCTTGCACTCCGCGTAAATCACCGCTTGATTCTAAAATGTGGGTGGCGAATGAATGGCGTAATTTGTGTGGGTTGATATCTTGATCTAAATGCTGCTGCTTGGCCCACAACTGCATCCGTTTCGCAATTTGCCTATGACTGATACGCCTTCTGTGTTTACTTAAAAACAATGCCGGCTCATCACCGTCAGCTAAAACACCGCGCACTTTCAACCATTCGCCAAGGCATTTTAACGCCGTTTTACCAACGGGCAGTATGCGCTCTTTACTGCCTTTACCAATGACCCTTAATTGGCCGTCGTCTTGTAGGCTTTTCAGGTTTAAATCGGCCAGCTCAGCTAAACGTAAGCCGCAGCTGTAGGTCAGCTCGAGCATGGCTTTATCTCGAACCCCAAGGAGAGAGTCATCATCGAAGTCTAGCAGCTGATGCATTTCATCTACATTAAGCTGTTTAGGTAATGGACTGCCTTGTTTAGGCGCTTGTACCGCCTTGGCTGGGTTACTAGATAACACTTCGAGCTCAACCAGATAAGCGCAATAGCCACGTAGTGCAGATAGTCGAAGGGCGATACTACGTGGGCTCAACCCTTGACGACGAGCCTGATTCAGCACTTGGCGCACATGATCGACCGTTAGCTCTGGCCATGCGGTAATGGTGAGGGCTTGGCAGATGCTGGCGAGTTGACGCTGATAATTTTCAATGGATTTAGCGGCCAGATTACGTTCGTACTTAAGATAATCAAAGTACTTGCCGAGTAAGGGTTGCAGACTTGGCTGTTCGCTCATTCGTCAGCCAGGATGTCAGTAAGCCAGTAATTTAGGCAGTAGAATGCTTAAAAACTGTTGTAACTGAGTGATAAGCAAGGTGTCCATGTCAGGGTTAAAGTGCCCAGGATCGTTGCTGCCAATGGCTAAAATACCCAGCTCGCCATTATCACCTAAGCGCAATAAGGCAACAGATTCAGCTTGTTGGTCATTAAATAACAGCTTTTTTTCGTGTTCGCTCAAGCGGCCGAAGAAAAACGCCTCGTCTTTAAAGCGCTTTTCGGCAAACAATTTGCGCTGAATTTCTGGTAATGCAAAGGCACCCTTGTAAGGTTTCAAAGCGACAGATGAAAGGTTTAACTGCTCTTGCATCACGTCTTCGAGCACATATTGCACTGAACTTATGTCAGAGCATTTCAATACGCGTAGGTTTAGATCTGCATAAATACGGTATATGGCTTCGTTTTGTTTAGCGATGCTGATCAGCTGAGTCAGTTTGGAATTGAGTAAGCGTACTTTTTGGCGTAGCTGTTCACTTTGGCGCTCGACCAGAGAGACACTGCCTTTTTGGGCATGGGGCAATTGCAGTTGCTCAAGTAACGCTGGGTGTTTAACGAAGAACTCAGGGTGCTTGGCAAGATAGATAGCCACCTGCTGTTCAGTTAACCCATCCGGTTCAGCAAAGGAAGAGGTGTCGTCTAATGGACTTTTTTGCTGACCAGATGCTTCATTCATAACGTGATATTTCCATCAAAGACATGTTCCGCTGTCCCTGTCATTTTTAAGATTGACCCTGGCCCTTGCCAACGAATTTTCAAGGTACCACCTGGTAAATCGACAGTGACTTCCTTGTTTAACTTTTTCTGCATTTGCCCTACGGCGACGGCTGCACACGCGCCGCTACCACATGCGAGGGTTTCACCCACGCCGCGCTCATAAACACGAAGTTTAATATGACCGCTGTTTAAAATCTGCATAAAGCCGATGTTGGCACCCTCAGGAAAGCGTTCGTGGGCAACTAACGTTTTACCTATGCCTTCTACATCAGCTGTTTCAACATCATCCACTAATAATACACAATGGGGGTTACCCATGGAAACTGCGCCGCAAAAGAAGGTGTGGTCATTCTCGCGGATGATATAAATGTTTTCTTGCTTGTTGGCCTTTAACGGGATTTTAGCCGGTTCAAATATAGGCTCGCCCATGTTGACGGTAATTTGCCCGTCACGCTCATGATATAACACGATACGACCAGCCTTGGTGCTTACCACGATTTTGTTGCGGTTGGTTAGGCCTTTCATCTTAACAAAGCGAGCGAAACAACGAGCACCGTTGCCGCACTGGGAAACCTCAGAGCCGTCTGAGTTAAAAATACGATAATGAAAGTCTTGTTCCGGGTCGTACGGAGGCTCTACGACCAATAATTGGTCGAAGCCGATACCGAAATTGCGATCCGCCAACTGGGAAATCTTTTCTTTACTGAAAAAAACGTTTTGGGTTACGTTGTCAATAACGACAAAGTCATTGCCTAAACCGTGCATCTTTGAAAACTGAACTTGCATGTTTGCCACTTACGTAAAAATCACTTAATCAGACGACGATCGCCCTTGTATCAAGTACCTATAATGATGGTTATATCATTTCAAAGCACGGCTGACTATGGGTTTGCATCGTCTTGGCTAAGGGACGATGCAACTTACAGTGCATTCTATTGTGCAATAGGTAACGCTATAGGTGGAGCGATACTTTTACAGTACGCTTTCACCACGCCACAAGTCTTCAAGGGTTTCTCGTTCACGAACAACCATTACCTGGTCCTTGTCGACCATGATTTCAGCGGCCTTACAGCGACTGTTGTAATTGGACGCCATGACAAACCCATAAGCACCCGCGCTGCGTACCGCGAGGTAATCGCCCGCATCGATCGCCAATTCACGCTCTTTTCCAATGAAATCGCCTGTCTCGCAAATGGGCCCAACAACATCATAAACCGCACTGTCACGCGTCAAAGACGTATCAAGTGGAATGATGCTTTGCCAAGCTGAGTATAATGCCGGGCGAATTAAATCATTCATAGCGGCATCAACAATCGCAAAGTTCTTTTCAGCCCCTTGTTTTAAGAACTCAACCTTGGTCAGTAGCACACCGGCATTGGCCATAATGGCGCGGCCCGGTTCAAAGATGAGCTGTAAATCTTCACGCCCTTGCATGCGCTGCGCGATTGCTTGGGTGTACTCATCAGGATGAGGAGGCGTTTCATCTTTATACGTTACGCCTAAGCCACCGCCTACATCTAAATGCGCCAATGTAATGCCATTTTCGGCAAGCTCATCAATAAGAACCAACAGTTTATCCAGGGCATCAACAAAGGGCGCAATTTCAGTTAATTGCGAGCCTATGTGGCAATCTATTCCTTTGATCTCAAGATTCGGTAAGGACGCAGCGTGGCGATACACTTCTACTGCTTGCTCACGCTCAATACCGAACTTATTGGCTTTCAAGCCGGTAGAAATATATGGATGGGTTTTCGCGTCAACATCTGGGTTTACGCGGATTGAAATCGGTGCAATTTTGTTTTCAGCAACAGCCACTTGGCTGATGCGCTCTAGCTCTGCTGGGGATTCGACATTAAAACACTTGATGTTGTGCTGTAAGCCTAATGCAATCTCTTCAGGCGTTTTTCCCACACCTGAAAACACCACTTTGGTTGGGTCACCGCCCGCTTTAAGTACGCGTAAAAGTTCGCCACCGGATACAATATCAAAGCCAGAGCCGAGCTTAGCAAGCACGCTTAACACGCCTAAATTTGAGTTGGCTTTCACTGCATAGCAAACCAAATGTGGGTGGGCACCAGCTGCTTTATCAAATGCTAACCAGTGACGCTCTATTGTCGCTTTTGAATAAACATAACATGGGGTGCCGTGAGTTTGGGCTATGTCGTGCAGCGATACATCTTCTGCATAGAGTTTTTTATTGTTGTAGCCAAAAAAATCCATATTACTGCTTACCTTCTTGGGAATCTTGAGATGGGGTAGGGGTTGTCTGAGATGACGTATTCTGTTGTGGTTTTTCTGGCAGGATCAAGGGTTTCTTTTGCCCACAGCCTTGCAGCGTTAACAGAGTAAACGCGCTTATCAGCGCTAACAAAAAAGTAGTTTTACGTCGCATCTCAGGCCTCAACTGATAGTGTAGCCGCGTATGATGGCACTCCCAGCGTAAAATGCAACGTGTTAACAGTGCTTTAAGCGTTATATTCTATATTCATTTTAACCAAGGCTAATCTGCCCCACTGCTGTGAAAAAACCGTGTGATCGACCATGTCTTATGAGGTTAGCGACTGGCTTTTGGCAGTTTATCTAACTGAGTGAGGACTGACTGGGGGAAGCGTACTTTACTCCAGAGTTGTTCGCACAACGTGTTAACGGCTTGCCAGTCACGCTTGACCAACCAATCAATAAGAATGTCGGGGTTTTGCGGGTAGGCGATACGCTCGATAGCAGGCTTAGTTAACCATTCCTCTACGATGTCGCTGTCAAGCGTCGGCATGCTTTGAGCTAAACCGAGTTGTTCTAGGGTTTTGGCATTGGATAGTTGTTCAAATTGACCGCTAAGAGGTTTGATCAACAGTTTCTTGCCGAAATGGAGACATTCACTGGCCAGTTCGAAACCCGCGTTAGCTATCACCCCTGAGCAGCTTTGTAAAATACGCACAAAATCGACTTTAGATGGGCGACGCCACTGAATATTCCCTAGGTGTTTGTCTTGCTCTATTTTAGGGTGAAAGCAGATAAAATCATGCTCTGAGAAAGGGTCAAGCAAAGCATTAATGTCGTCTATTTCTTCAAAGGGCAAATACACCAGATAGGTGCGCGAAGGTGGCGATTGGCTGTCGTCTGCTTCAATGAAAGGCGGCATGATCGGATGGCCAAAATGATACCAGTGCACACCTAGGTGCAAATCGGTGGGGGCAAAGTAGCGGGTGATGAATTTATCGAACAGGGTGCCTGGCTGTTGAGGCACAGGGTGCATGAATGCCGCCTGATGACTGATAGATATAGACGGGATGTTATTGAGTTTGGCCGCCCAAGCGCTAATTGGCTCAAAATCATTGATCACTAAATCGTAATCCCTAGCGCGAATGCTCTTGATGTCTTGGTGTAATTCACGCAACTTGGCTGATTTGAAAGTCGCAGACTTACTGATTTTTCCACCCTTGGTTTCAAACGTTAAGCCGCGATAACTGGCAAAGTCGCCGAAGACGTCCATATCAAAGTATTTGTCTTTGTCTCGACCAGAAAATAGGTAGTCGACTTGAATATCGCTGCGCTGATTGAAGGCTTTTGCCATGACTCGGGCGCGCGTAGTGTGTCCATTACCGGTGCCTTGTACACCGTACAATATCTTCAAAGGTGAGTACTCTCTTAGGTTAAGACATGCGTTTTGGTTAAGGTAAACCTTTAGTCAAAGTTAATTTTTCAAGTAAGGGCTGTTTATAGCAAAGACAAACTGAAATAAGACATGCTTAGGCCTAATGCGGCGCCAGCTAGAATATCACTGGGATAATGAACACCCAATAACACGCGAGATAAACCAATGATGCTCGCCCAGCAATAAACCAAAATCAGCATGGATGGGTAAAAACTGGCGATCAACGATGCCATTAAAAATGCGGCTGCTGTATGACCCGAGGGTAAGCTGAATTTGTCGGATGGGGTAATATGGGCGCTGAAATTCTGCAATAAGTCGCAGGGACGTTGTCGGCGTAGGAATTTTTTCAAAATTAAATACACTGGCAATTCAAGGCTGTAAGCGAGTAATGCGCTGTATAGAAACAATGCACCATGCTCTGCTTCAAATAACCAAAGGAATAAGCCTAAGATGAGATACAGGTGACCGTCACCAGTGCGAGACATCCAGATTATCCAGCGACAGTCACGCTTAGCGGTCAGTCCAAAAAGCCAATGAAAAAGCTGGGTATCTGTCTGAGTCAGTGTTTTCATCGTGACACTCCATCAACTCGCATTCTATTCAGTGTTGATGATGTTATTTTTTCTGTGTGAAGCTTAGGTGACAGATTAAAGAACAGTTTATGAAATAAATTTCCCGTACTAGGTTTCATCAAAAAACCGTGTAAAAGCTTGATTAGTGGTAGCATTGCCACTACCTAGCAGTATACTGGTGGTAATTCGTCTGAAGGGGATTAGCAATGGAATATAATACGTCTGCATTATGTGATTTATTTGCTGACAGTGTTGATGTGGTAGAACCCATGTTTGTTAGCTTTGGTGGCCGCGCTTCTTTTGGAGGTGAAATTACCACCATCAAATGTTTCGAAGACAAAGGCGTTATTCTCAAAGCGCTGGAAAAGCCTGGGCTAGGAAAAGTATTGCTAATCGACGGCGGTGGCTCTATGCGCCGAGCGTTAATAGATTCTGCCGCAGCGCAAATCGCTTTAGATAACGGCTGGGAAGGTATTATTTGTTATGGCAGTGTGCGCGAGGTCGATGATTTAGAAGAGATCAACGTGGGTGTGCATGCTATCGCCTCGATACCGGTCAGTGCTGACGACCAAGGCGTGGGTGAAGTTGATGTTGCGGTGAATTTTGGTGGCGTGACGTTTCTGCCAGAAGATCATGTGTATGCCGACCGCACAGGGATTATTCTCTCCCCTGAACCTTTAGACGTCGAGTAAGCTCTGAGCGGTCTTATACCAATTCCATTAAATTTTCGCTAAGTGGCTAATTGTTTAATGGCGTTGGTATTAACTGCAAGTTTAAAAAGCAACAGACATAAAAAAAGCCATCATATGATGGCTTTTTTCGTATTTGATGCAGTCGTTAGTAACGAATAAGTTACTTACCTACTAAAACAGAAACGTTGGCGATGCCAGCTTCTTTAGCTTGGTTAATGACTTCAGTTACAACACCGTGCTTCGCTTTAGGGTGAGCTTGAACAGCAGCAGAATCTGTGTTGTTCTCAGCTAAGAAGCTTTGAATGTTCGCTACGATACGGCGGATATCCACTTCACGACTGTTCATCATGATAGTGCCATCTTCGTTAACGCGGATAGCTAGAGATTTAACATTCGTTTTCGGCGGCGGTGAATTTGAGTCTTTTGGACGCAAAACATCTAAACCTTTTTCTTTTACGAAAGAGGTGGTAACAATGAAGAAAATCAACATGATGAACACGATGTCCAACATGGGGGTCATATCTATTGCTGCTTCGTCATCAGAAGAGCCGTGCTTCTTTCTTTTCATCTGTACTTGTCGCCAAATTGTTGAAATTGAATTCGCCTAGTATAAAGGCACTTTTAGTTGAGAGCATCCACTAATTACATAAATTTATGCAATTGTATTAACGAAATTGTATTGTTTTTCACATTAGCGGTATAAAAAACACCCTTAAAGATTCATCAGCTGACAAATCAAAAGAGGTGAATGGCGTTTTTCATACAACAAACTGTTTATTCAACAAACCGTTTGCTCTCTTTATTGACATATTCCCACGACCAAAACCAAGATAAGAGTGACTCAGATCAACCTGAGGATCTCGCAGATCATTTTTCGGCACGCGCACTATTTGTATCGTAGAACGCTATGTTTTGCAAACCTAGTGCATTTTTTGAGCGCTTGAGGAAATCATAACATTGACTGCTAAGTACTTTTATTCTCTAGCGCTTGACCGAGATAAACAAAGTAATCTAAGAAATGATCCTGCACGTTTTGACGATGTTGGTCCTTAGGGTACACCCCTAACAGTGCTTCTGGACTCTTCTTGGTGCCTTGCACTAGGAATGCGTTACGTATGCCATGATCTTGGATGATCGCTTCAAATGCTCGCGCCGCTAATTCTTGAGGGCGAGCGAAATAATACAATTTCATTTCTTTATCCACTAGGGCGCTGGCCAATACATATTGATTAGGCTCTTCTTTATCAGGCGATAAAAAAATACTCTCGAAGCACAGGCTCAGCTTTTTGTTAAGCGGGTGGGGATGCATCTCATGATCATCTAACCACAGTTCTGAGGCGAAATTATGCGGCTGACAAACAACAAAAAGTTTGTCGCAAATATAATGGTCGAAGGCGTGAAACCATTCGTGAGCCAAGGACCCGCCACCTGCATTTTTGGCTAATGCAAGGCGTTTAGTTTGGGACTCATAATGGGCGCAACTGTGTTTTCGCCCGCCCGTACCAAACGCTAATGACAAGGTGCCATTTAATGAAATAACCGACTCTGGCACCTGCAAAATATCCATTAAGTCGCAAAAGGCATCAAAAAATAGGTTAGCGGCGATTTGCTGTTCTTCCGGGGTGACCCATTTGCCAATATTTACGGTGCGAAAACCGAAGATTTTTACGATGTCTTGGAAGCTGACGTCGGCGCCGCCTCGATGTTCATCACCATTGCGATAATACGGTCGATGCAGTCTTGATTGGCCAGCTGTGGGGATCACTGATCGTCGTTATCCAGTTCTAGTAGTAATTGTTCTGCCCAGCTATCGATACGCTGCTCAGTTCTATCGTACTGGTTTTCATCATCTAGGGATAACCCAACAAAATGTGAGCCATCTTCGGTTAATCCTTTCGATTCAGTGAATTCATAGCCTTCATTTGGCCAATAACCGACCATTTTGCAGCCCAGTATAATGAGCTCATCGTGAAGCATACCAAGGGCATCTTGGAACCACTGGGCATAACCAAGCTGATCACCGAGGCCAAACAAAGCCACTGTTTTGTTTTCAAGGTTAAGTTGACTGATGTCTTGCCAGCAGGATTCCCAGTCTTCTTGTAGTTCCCCAAAATCCCATGTGGAAATTCCGAAAATCAGCACATCGAACTGTTCTGCTTGGCTAAGCGGTACCTCTTTTATATTGAAAATATCCACTACATGAGCATCAAACAACCGGTTAAACGCGGTTTGAATTTTCTCTGCGGCCATTTCGGTGTAGCAAGTAGTTGAACCGTAAAATAAACCAATTTTAAAAGCCGTATCTGACATGGGTACCTTTTAATGCCGCTATTAAGTTGCGCTATTGTCCTTGTTTGCCGTGCAATGGTCTAGGCTTGATGAACTTTCTTCATGCACTTTTACTGCTCTACACCTTTACTGCTTTAACTGGGGGCGTTTTAACACTCAGCCGCTGCATAATAGGTGATACTTGCAATCAAGCCATCGGCTAATTGATAAATAGACATAGCGCATTGAGAGGTTGTTATTTCACCGCGAACAATAAATGCTTCTTCTACGACCGCCACGGTGTTACCTAATTCTATGCTGTTCTTAATGCGTGAGCGGGCATTTGGTTGTGCCTCAAAATGCGCCAGCATCGCCTGCTGCAATTGCTTTTTATCTGCTGTCTCTACGACTAGCTGGTTGTTAGCCACACCCAGCCATTTTACATCGTCTTTCATATTCAACAGCATGCCATCTATATCATGCTCATTGTAAGCAGCCATAAAACTAGCGATGCGGTCAATGTTAGCTGACTGTTGTTGTGCGATGGTTTGCGCGGTAAACACGCTGAGACAAGAAACTAGGACAATGCCGGAGACGAATAAAGAGGTTATCTTGCGTATTCTAGATTTCATATTGATCGCCCTCAAAGGAATTTCGCTAAATACTGAGTCGCAGTATTTCACTGTTTGACCTTCTAGAGCAAGATGTGGAGCAAGGCGATTTAATTGCGCAAATGGGTCGTTAATGTAATGTTTAATATGTAGTATTAATATGATTTTATTCTGTTGGGTGATGTCTTGTTAGGGCATGCCTATACGCGCAGCTTCAACTACTGAGGCATACCCATGAATGCGCTGATAACACAGTTTTTTAAATTTCCGTTAAGTAACTATTTTTGAGCGTTTGATATTGGAGCCGCTTTTATGACATATCCTCAATCTTCTACTGTGCCTGATTGGCAAAACCCCGAAGTATTCGCCATTAACAAAGAGCCAGCGCGTAGCTCATTTTATGGCTTTTCAGATGACCCACAGGGGTACGTAGATTCGCCGTTTATGTCTCAAGACTATTTGAGTCTTAATGGTGAGTGGGATTTTCATTGGGTGAAGGCCCCAAACTTGCGACCATTAGACTTTTACACTCCTGAATTTGACTCCAGTCAGTGGGATAAAATAGCCGTCCCGGGTAATTGGCAATTGTTGGGCTATGGTGCGGCGAACTACATCAATACAGCAGTGGATTTCGCTAAGCACCCGATTGCAGGTGATGTGCCTGAGGACAATAACCCAGTAGGCTCTTATCGGCGTCACTTTGCCTTGCCTGATAATTGGCAAGATAAGCACGTTTTCGTCTATTTAGGGGCAGTGAAATCGGCGTTTTATATTTGGGTAAATGGCCATAAAGTCGGTTACTCACAAGATTCCAAAACCCCTGCAGAATTTGATATTACCCAGTACGTGCAAGCGGGTGATAACGTGATTGCACTGGAGGTGTACCGCTGGTCTGACGGCACTTATCTAGAATTACAAGATATGTGGCGTTTATCGGGCATTGAGCGTGACGTGTATGTATATAGTACACCTAAGGTACGCATACGCGACTTTCATGCTTTGAGCACCCTTGATAACCAATACCTGCATGGGGAGTTTTCATTAGCAGTCAATATACATTCGCATGTAGGGGGCCAAGAAAGTGCGGGAAAAGACTATCAGTTACAGGCGCGCTTATTTGACTCTGATTTAACTCCCGTTTTTGAGCAAACCGTTACATTAGAGAATTGGGAGTCACAATGTACTGACTTGCTTTTGACCGGTAAGATAAAAAATGTGGCCAAGTGGAGCGCCGAAACACCGCACTTATATCAACTAAAACTGACCTTGCTTAACGAAAAGCGTGAACCTTTGCAGTACATATACTCCCGCGTTGGTTTTCGAACTAGTGAGTTGAAAAATGGCAATGTGTTGATCAACGGTCAGCCCGTGCTATTCAAAGGGGTTAACCGCCATGATCACGACCCTGTTACGGGACACGTGATAAGTCGCGATTCCATGCGCCGAGATATGCAGCTGCTCAAGCAGTTTAATATTAATGCGGTACGAACTTCTCATTACCCAAATGATCCTTATTGGTATGCGCTGGCGGACGAATATGGAATGTATCTGGTGGATGAAGCCAATATTGAGTCCCATGGCATAGGCGCAGCGAACCAAGCGATATCTTACGAGCCTAAAGACCATATGGGTAACATGCCTAACTGGAAAGGCGCGTATCTTGATCGAGTCTCCAATATGTACGAGCGAGACAAGAATCACCCGAGTATTGTTATTTGGTCAATCGGTAATGAAACGGGCGATGGGCCGAATATGGAAGCGTTATATGATTGGCTGAAAACCAAAACCAGCATGCCCGTGATGTCAGAGCAAGCCCAATTGCGTCGTCATACAGATATGTATAGCCAGATGTATGCGCCCATCCCTGTGCTTGAGCACTACGCGGAGCTCGGCGAAACCCGCCCGCTCATTTTATGCGAGTACGAGCACGCTATGGGTAACTCCATGGGCAACTTAGCTGATTATTGGCGGGTGATTGAGCACTATCCTCTTTTGCAAGGGGGATTCATATGGGATTGGGTAGACCAAACCTTTGCACTGACGTCAGAAGACGGCACGCCGTACTGGGGATACGGTGGTGACATGGAAGAGCCGGGTATGTATCACGATGGTAACTTCAGTGCTAATGGGGTGATGGCGGCAGACAGAACTCCTAACCCTCATGCATTTGAAGTTCAAGCGGTTTATCAGCACATGAATATTGAGCGGGTTGATTTCGAAAAGCACACCATTGCCGTTAGAAATAAGCGCTACTTTACTGATTTATCTGACGTCTCGCTGCATTGGCGCATCGAGGAAAACGGCCATGTTGTCGAAAGTGGGGTGATTGAGGAATTGGAGATTCCAGCACAATCCACTCGTGAGCTTTCTTTGAGTGTGGCTGTAAAACCAACAGCGGGTGCTGAGTACTTCGCTAACTTTGAGTTTGTTAGTCGGTTTGGCAGCGATATGATCCCAGCTGGGTTTACTGTGGCTCGCAGTCAAATCCCGTTGACGCATTTATCTGAAGCTGTGCATAAATCACAAGACATCACAAAAGAAGCTTGTGCAAAGCACGATATGTTCAGGGCTAATGAAACTGATGCCCAACTGCAATGCAGCGGAGATGATTTCTCGATTGAATTTGATTTAGCAACAGGGCTGTTATGTGCTTACCAATTGCAAAACGAATCAATGTTGCTTGAAGCAATCCGCCCTGAATTTTGGCGAGCACCTACGGACAATGACTTTGGTGAAGGCTTTCCTGAGAAAGCCAAAGATTGGCAGTACGGCGGGCAACATATCGAATTAAGCGCATTTAATTGGCAATCACTAAAGAATGATCAAGGGCAAATTCAGGCTATTGAGGTTTCCACAGAGCACTATTTAACAGACGTACAAAGCCGTTATTTAAGCAAATACACCATTGATGCTGATGGCTGTGTCACCTTTGATATTTGGCTTTATGCTGCACCTCATCAATTTCACAGTGCCTTGCCGCGAATAGGAAGTTTGCTACAAATGCCTAGCCAGTTCGACCAAGTAAGTTGGTTTGGACGCGGCCCGCACGAAAACTATTGGGACCGCAAGACTTCGGCTTTTGTAGGGCGCTACGCTAAATCGGTTGATGAATTGTATTTCCCTTATGTTCGGCCCCAAGAAAATGGTTATCGCAGTGATGTGCGTAGCGTGACCTTCAGTAATGACAATGGACTAGGTTTGACCTTTGATGGATTACCGCAAATCGGTTTTGGCGCACAACGGTATGACGTGCACGAATATGATCAATTCGACAAGCGCGGTTTGCACCCACATGAACTTACAAAACACGATCGCCTGTTTATCAATATTGATTACAAACAGCGTGGTGTGGCAGGTACTGATTCTTGGGGAACTGCGCCATTGTTTAAATACACTTTGCCATGGCGTGATTATCACTATGGATTTATCATGAAGCCGTGTCGAGCATAAAAGACAAAGCTAGTTCAGATTGAACGAGATCAGCATGTTGGCTGATTTTCAACCAATCACTTGTTTTTATTATGAGAACTATTGACCGAGACCCTTTATCTACTTATAAAACATAGCAAAACGGTGAATTCGGAATGTGCATAATGCTTAAGCGTATGGTTTTGGGCCTGGTCATAATGCTGTTGGCCGGCTGTGATCAAATACAGCAGGCCCCAGATGTGACGCCTGTTGTACTAGGTAAAAATGCTGGGATCGCCGGTGGAACCATGACCGTAAAAGGGCAATGGATCACTGAGGTCAATGGGGACGTCATGCTTGATCCGCAAACTTCTGGCTTAACGGTATGGAATGACAAACTCATCTCGTTAAGCGATAGAAGTGCAGATGTATCACAGCGTATGCAATTGCATGTTATTTCGCCGGAAACGGCTCAGCTTGCACCCGACACGATGGTGTTTTCGTTAAGTGACAATTTAAAAGACAGTTGCTTTGCCGCCTATATTCAGGGTAATCCTGATTTAGAAGCACTGGTGGCGGTTCCTGATGAGTCAGGCGTGTTTTTAACCATTACCGAAGATGCGAGTGATCACAAGGGGCTTAGTGGGAAATGCGCCGCACAATATGGTGAGTCAGGCTCCGTGAAATATCCCTTTGTGCTTATTCGCCTAGAAGTACAAGACGATAACTCAGTGACAATGACCCATGCTCGACCTTTAACGTTTGCCACTTCGTTTAATTTGGGTAATTTTCCTAATGACGGCATTGAAGGCTTAGCACTTAGCCGCGATGGACAGCTGTATTTCGGCCTTGAAAAAGATGCCGCGGGTCAGGCACGTATCTTTACTACAAGGATTACTGCCGAAACTTGGCTGCAAGAGGGGTTTATCGCTGTCGAAGATACTCAGGTTAAACTGCCTCTCTTTAAACACGGTAATCACCCTATCAATGCACTGGCGATATATGAGCGCGAAGGCAAGGAATATCTATTTGCTGCAGCGCGAAACGATGAGCAGCTCTGGTTAGTCGATCCTGCCGGTCAACTCGAAACGCTGATCATAGACCTAGGCTTTTATGCGCCAGTGGCGCAGCCTGACGAAAAATGCCCGCCGTGGGAGCCGATGGATAATGGTTCAATCGAGGGATTGGCCATCATTGACGAAACATTGTGGATGGTGAATGACCCTTGGAAGAAGGTGTATTTAAACAATATAAGCTGTGACCAAAATAGCGCCAAATTCGAAAAGATGGCGCCTTTACTGTTTAGTCTGCCCATTCAAGATGCATGGTTTACCCAAGGCAGGGAAGCCAACTAAACGCTTTTTAAGCGGCTGGCGAATGTTTTCTTAAATTTCGCGAGTTTGGGGGCAACCACCATATTGCAATACTGATTTTGCGGATTATTGCTGAAGTAATCTTGATGATAATCTTCTGCTTGGTGATAGTTATTTAGCTCGATAACTTCGGTCACAACTGGGTCGGGCCAAATTTTCTCGTCGCTAATCTCTTGCAATATTTGTTCTGCTGCCTGTTTTTGTTGCTCATCATGATAGAAAATTGCGCTGCGATACTGAGTACCCACATCATTACCTTGGCGATTTAGTTGTGTAGGGTTATGCAAAGCGAAGAAAATTTCTAACACTTCACGATAGCTTAATTTGTCAGCATCAAAATTGACACGCACCACTTCGGCATGGCCGGTTTCGCCACTACATACAGACTCATAGGTCGGGTTCTGGCTTTGGCCTCCAGCGTAGGCACTGACTGCCAGTTCAACGCCCTCGACTGTATTAAATGCTGATTCTAAACACCAGAAACAGCCGCCGCCTAATGTAGCTTGTTGAATGTTCGCCATGACTTATCTCACTTAATTTTGTAGATCATCTTTATTAATCATTAATGTGGTTACATTGTTCTGCGTGTTCAAGGTCTACTGAGTAAACTATTTTTTTACGGCGCGCGTAATAGAACGTATGCATGGCAAAACATAGCCCACAGGTAATTATTAATAGTAGAGGTGAGCATGGCAATTCGTATTTTCTATGATGGCTTTTGTCCTTTGTGCTTAGCCGAAATGAATAAGCTAAAAGCTTATGACGAAGGGCATAATATTCAGTTTGTAGACATACAGATGGCGAGTTTTTCCAAGGACTATCCAAACGTAAACTGGCATGATTTGAATGCGCGTATTCATGTACAAAAAATGAATGGCGAAATGGTGACAGGACTAGATGCAACTTATCTGGCATGGGATACGATTGGCAAAGGTTGGTTGTATGGCTGGATGCGCTGGCCGATTATTCGCTGGTTTGCTGATGGGTTCTACGCATTCTTTGCCCGTCATCGGTACACTATCTCCTATCTGCTTACCGGTAAGAAGCGGTGCGAGACCTGTACTGTTCCGGAAACTATGAGAGACGATTTAAAGGGTAAAGGCGAAGATAAATGACAGCAAGATGCAATGCATTGGTTATTGGTGCGTCGGGCGGGTTGGGTCGTGAGGTCTTCAGGCAACTACTGGCGTCAGGTAAATACGACACCGTGTACGGCGTTTCGCGTCAGATAACCCAAAAGCCCGATGCTGATATTTCACATTTTGTGAAAGGCGCCAAATTAATCCAGCTCGATTACACCAAAGAGTCAGTGGTGGCTGATTTTTGTCACGGTCTTGCACAACAAGGGCAGTTTACGAGAGTTATTTGTTGTAGCGGGGTGCTACATGGCGTGAGTGATAACGATGTTAGCCTGCACCCAGAGAAACGATTAGAAGAGTTATCAGCCGATACATTAAGTGCGTATTTTTCCACAAACACAGTGCTTCCTGCACTGTGGCTGCGATACCTTTTGCCTTTATTTAGAGGTCCGTTGTCTGTCGATGTGAGTTTTTTCAGCGCGCGGGTAGGCAGTATTAAAGATAATAACTTAGGTGGCTGGTACGGTTATCGCGCGAGTAAAGCAGCGCTTAACATGTTGATAAAAACTGCTCAGGTAGAATATCAACGGCGTGCAAAAAATGTCACGCTGGTCTGTTATCACCCTGGAACGGTCGACACGCCCTTATCTAAGCCTTTTCAAAGCAACGTTAGACCGGAAAAACTGTTCACCAGCGAATTCAGCGTATCTCGCTTGTTGATGCATTTATCTACTGTTCAACCAGATAAAGGCCCTTATTTCATCGATTGGGACGGCAAAGAGATCCCGTGGTGAGCAGGGCAATTACCTACTTGTAAATATTTTGTGCACCTCAGACGTTTTGCGAATACATCTGAGCGAAGACTTTTCAATTATCTGCTGTTAACATCCGTGCATTATTATAAAAACATATAACAACAATAAAGGATGTCTTTATGGGCGCACCTCGCGAACAGTTTGGCTCTCGTTTAGGTTTTATTCTCGCGGCTGCAGGCTCTGCAGTTGGTATCGGAAATATGGTTGGTTTTCCGGTTGCGGCAACAAAAAACGGTGGTGGTGCTTTTTTGCTAATGTACGCCATTTTCGTCGCATTTATTTGTTTACCTGTGATGTTAGCCGAGATGTCGGTAGGCCGAGCTAGCCGTAAAGATCCGCTTGGGGCATACAATGTATTATCGGGCGGACAGCGTCACTGGAAGATAGCAGGCTGGCTAGCCACGATTACTCCTTTTATGATTGCCATATTCTACTTGGTACTCACGGTGTGGATTTTCGGCTATTTGGTGCAGTGTCTATTGGGTAACCTTGATGTATTGGCTGACCCTAGCACCTTCGGGGTATTCATTAACGGCTACGAGCTGTTTTACTACATGATCGGTGTGCTGATTATTGTGTACATGATCTTACAGGGTGGGGTGAAACAGGGCATTGAGAAAGCCGCTAAGTTAATGATGCCGACTTTGTTTGTGATGCTAATTGGCTTGGTAATCTTTGTTTTAACCCTAGACAACGCATTTGAGGGAGTGAAGTACTACCTTATCCCTGACTTCAACAAAATTGATGCTGCTGTGGTCAGTGCTGCTTTATCTCAAGCGTTCTTTTCGCTATCGCTGGGGATGGGAATAATGCTGACGTACGGCTCATATCTTGATAAACACGCCGACGTGCCGGGCTCTGCAAAGCTTGTTGCTTTAATGGATACGGCAGTGGCGTTTATTGCTGGTTTATTGATTTTACCGGCTGTGTTTTCATTTAATCCCAATACCGATACACAAAGTTTAAGCGATTCATCCGTGGGCATGATTTTTACTTTCCTACCGAAAATCTTCTTGGCCTTACAAGGCACTATTGGCTACGCAGGCGCGAGTATTGTCGCTAGCTTGTTTTTCTTGTTAGTGTTTTTTGCTGCAATTACGTCTTTGGTCTCTATTTTTGAAGTGCCGGTTTCAGCCTTGATGGAAGATAAAGGCTATAGCCGTAAAAAGTCACTGGCGATCTTAGGCGGATTACTTGTGGTGATGTCGATTGCAGCCGCCACTTCTTTCGGTATTTCTACTTTCTTCACAGAGTTTCTGACCTACGCAGGCCAAACTAAATCTGTGTTTGATGTGATCATTGATGTGTTCTACGACACGATATTGCCGTTTAATGGTCTGTTAGTGTGCCTGTTTGTAATTTACCGCTGGAAGAAAAGTAACTTGAACACTGAGTTAGATTTAGGTGCGCCACAATTCGCCAATAGCTGGTTCGAAAAATACGTTAACTTTTCTTTGGGTACCTTTATTCCGGTTATTTTACTCTTGGTCTTTATTAATACCGTGGCGCTTAAGTATTTTGGCAATGCGTTAATCGGTTAAGCAAGGCAGCCAAACACGTACTCAATATTTCATTCTTTAAAAGCTATAGCACTCGCCGATTGGCGAGTGTTATAGCATGTCGTAAGGACTAGGATAGTTCAGCTGCATATCGAGTTTTCGCAGAGTATATTCTGGGTTGAGTCGCTTTCCTGAGCATGCTTTTTGTTCCTCTGAAAACACCGGTGGTGTTAGCGCTAGCTGCTTTGAAGCCCAGCTGTAATACTCTTTTCGGGTGGGGTGTGCTTGCGCTGACAGATGCAGTATCTCTCCCCATATCTCACGATTAATGATGTGCTCAATAGCGTGGATCACGTCCTGCTGATGGACCAGATTTACTACTTGGCTTGCTCCGCTTAAATCTAATTTACCCGCTAAAAACTTGGCTGGATGCCGTTTTGGGCCAACCAATCCTGCTAGGCGTAATATAGTCGCGGCTTGAGGTATGTTTTGTTGTATAAATTGCTCTATCGCGCAATGGGCGCGCGCCGATTCAGTACTCGGGTTTAGCTGGCTGTTTTCCGTTATTTCCCCTTCAACATCGCCGTAAACAGCACTGGTGCTAATGAAAATAAGCTTAGCGCTTTGTTCAATGCAGGTTTGACGGATGAGGGCAGACATGTCGCTGACAAACTGTTCGCTGGCTTGTGGATTGTTCGCTAGATTTCTGCGCCCAGGAGGAATGTTTATTACGACTATATCACTATGCAGTAGAGGGCTGCCGGCAGCTTTATCTTGTAAAGAGCCGCCTAGAATAAACTGACGGGCTTGCAGTCCTTGGGCGCGGATGGTTGCCATGGATGCTTCGCTGCGACAGGTGACTTGAACCTCAGGAGCAGTTTCGTTGGCATTTGCAGAATTTTTGCTTAGCGCGACAGCGAGCGGCTGGCCTAACCAACCGCCACCAAAAATGGTTATTTTCATAGTGCTCTTTGTTCTTCGTTTTTGTGTTTGCCTTTGCGGCCTAGCCTATACGAATTCGTCTCGAAATATATACCAACTTGGTAAATTTACATTGCGTAGCCTCTTACCTGAAGTACGTCCATGTCTGCAAGTTGCGGTACTTCATTTTGCAGTTTTTCTTCCAAGCGGTCGATGTTGGCTAAACTAGCACAAAGTATCTCGGTGCGAGCTTCTAATGCTCCACCATCTTTATCAAACTTGTTCTCGATATTGTGTGCAAAACTTTCCATGCGTTGCTCAAAGTCATCGACATCGCCACCATTGAACATTAACTCACTGCCAATTGTGATCATGATTTGGCCTATCGAGTGGGCAACAATGGTTTCTATCGCTTGCTCAAACTTTTCTTCAAACCCCTCGCTTAAAAACTGGCCATCGTTAAAGTGGGCTGAATTTAAACGTACTGAACCATCATCGGCATAAAAGCTTTGGTCGAGTTCATGCTTTAGCGCGTCGAGTTGTGCGGTAATGTCCGCTACAACGGAGTTGTTCTCACCGAGTAACTGGGTGAATGTCTCGTTAAGGGCGTAACTTGCGAGCTCGATAGCATCTGATGCGATATTGGCGGCCATGGGAACGGCGGATGCAATGCCGTCGTAAAATTCGTCCAACTGTTGTTGTTGGTCGTCAGAAAGGTGGGTTTGCGTGCCATTGACATAAAGCTGCTTGCTGTGATCGATGACTATCGTATTTTCTTGCTCAGTGGTTAATGTCAGCACTTGGTTTTCTAACTGTAAACCACCGTTAAACTCAACATCACACTGTTGCTCTGCAGCAACCGCACTACCACCAACCAACATTGCTGTACAAAAAATAAGATTACGCATCGCTTTGTTCCTTTTATTTACATTCGGCTTTTTAAATGGATTAATTAGCATCCTTCTTGGCATGGGTACAGCAAAGGCCGCGCCAGTTTATAAAATACTAATTTAAACAATTAGTTATGTAATTCACCGAACTCTTACTTGCTTGGCATTTGTTATTTTATAAGTGAAAACACTAATAGTTAGGCAATTTCACCAGCCTATGTTTTCTGTCGTAATTTGGTATATAATTCCGCCATTATTGGTGTGGGCTTTTAGATTGATTTTATTATTTTGAGGAAGAGTAATGGGTAATTGGACTGATGCAATCTTGTTTGGTTTTGGTTTGGTGGCGTTTGTATTGGGTGTTACCAGCATTATTATGGGCTTTATTGCCCAGCCAGTTGACCAAGGTGATGTGATGAAATCACGTGTTGAATATGGTTTTTTCGGTGTATCTGGTGTGGTGTTGTTCTTACTATTCTTATACGCATTGACCGTAGGTTAATTACCTACAGTCAATGTAGATTGATACCTTACGTCAACTTAGGTAAACACGAAAACTTAGTGAGGCCTATCACTTATACGCTGATAGGCTCTTAATCCAAAGACTGGCAGCATCGCCAGGGCATGATCAAATATATCCCCTTGAATACCTTCGTAGGCTATCCAATCTTTGTTAGCGCTAAAGCAATATATCTCTAATGGTAAGCCTAATTCAGTGGGCGGCAATTGACGCACCATTAATGTCATATCCTGATTAACGCTAGGGTGATGGCGTAAGTAGGAAACCAAATAAGCGCGCAAGGTACCTATGTTGGTTAAACGGCGGCTGTTTAGTAAGTCTTGAATATCAATTTTTTGCTCTTGATTATAGGCGTCTAATTCGGCACGTTTCTTTTCTATATACTGATTGATGTAGCGAATTTTACGGAAGTCGTCGAGCATTTCTTGATCGCAAAATTTAATGCTGTTTACGTCTATGTATATGGAGCGTTTGATCCTGCGACCTGCAGACTCTGACATGCCGCGCCAGTTCTTCATTGAATCTGTTATCAAACTGTAAGTCGGGACGGTGGAAATCGTCTTGTCCCAGTTTTGTACCTTTACTGTAGTAAGGCCGACCTGTAAAACCGTTCCGTCAGCACCATATTTAGGCAGTTCTACCCAGTCTCCGTTATTTACCATGCGGTTGGCCGCAATCTGAATACCCGCTACAAAGCCTAAAATGGTGTCTTTAAATAACAGCAACAGGATCGCGGTGACAGCACCTAAACCGGAAAGCAGTAATAGCGGTGACTTATCCAGCAAGTTAGAGATAATAAGCAAACCGGCAACAATAACCACGAACAACTTACCTACCTGAATAAAACCGGTAACAGGAGCTCGCTTTGCTAATTCAGAGGCGTTGTAGATGTCTTCAACTGTGTTAAGTAATGCACTGCTCGCCGCTACGGCTGCAATAAGCATATAAATAATAGCGATTTTTTGTAACGCAGAAAACAGAATGGGATCCTCTACCAACATGCTGCTGCATAAGTAAATCACCATGGCTGGGACGATATGGGCGATACGTCTGAACACACCGTGTTCGTGAAGCTCATCGTCAATAGTATTTTTGCTGTTAAAAACCAAGCGCGTTAACCGGCCTGTTAAGGCTATACGTACTAATCTGAAACTGAGCCAAGCTAAGCACATCAACAGTGTGACTGCGGTAATCGCAAATATCGCACCATCGTTTTTCACAGAGAGGCCAAGATATTGATAACCTTGAATGATGTATTCACTTAATTGCGCGCTTCTCTCCACTTACTTACCTCCAGATAACAGGTTTATTTGTGTGTCTTTGTGCGTCCATCGTGCATTCAACCAGGTTTGAAAACCTTGCTTAAAGTCTTCGTCATTGAAGTAGTCGCCGATAATGTCTGCTTGTACAGGAGCAACAGTTACGCGAAGTATTACTCTTCCTAGGCGCCCGGTAAGCATGTCGAGCATGGGCTTTTGGGGATTATCCGGGTACATAAGCGTGACATCTAAAATCCCGGTAAATAACTCCCCCATAGCGGCAAGAGTAAAAGCGATCCCTCCGGCTTTTGGCGGTAACAGATGGGTGAAAGGACTTTTTCGGTACAGGTGCTTTTGTTGAGTAAAGCGACTGCCCTCTACAAAATTAATCACAGTGGTGGGGCAGCTTCTGAATTTCTCACATGAACGCTTAGTCGTTTGAATGTCTTTGCCTTTTAGGTGCGGGTTTTTCTCCACAAATTCTCGACTGTATCTTTGCATAAAGGGCATGTCTAACGCCCACGCGCCTAAGCCGACAAAAGGTAACCAAATTAACTCTTTCTTCAGGAAAAATTTAGGTGCAGGGATTTTGTCCGCGGCGAAGTCGACCAGTAAGATAATATCTAGCCAACTTAAGTGATTTGGCATCATTAAATACCAATGCTCTTTACTTAGCTCTCCGTCGATTTGGACATCGAATTGTACAGGATTGAATAAGCGGATTAGGCGCACACTGATAACGCCAAAGGCGCATAACATGAAATCGAGCACAGGATTAAAAGCGCGTGATATGAATGCAAATGGTAAAACGAATTTGAGCAGCCCTAAGCAGATGATCAGTATCGCCCAGAAAGACAAATTAATAAGCTGAAGGCTAAGGTGAAGCGGAAAAACAAGCATTCCGCGCAGTATAGAAAACATCCTTTACTGCTCCGTCGATAATTGTTCGATTCGTTTGTCTTTTTCTATCCACACACTGTTAAGCCAGCGCTGGAATATGACGCGTTGCGCGGGATTGTCAAAATAGTCTTGTGCGAACGCGTCACTTTGCAATAAGTCGCTTATAGGGGTAACTGAAACATGAACCTTAATGGTTTTAACCTTGCCGCTCACAAAGTCCCAAAACGTTGGGATGCCTTGGGGATAGTAAATAGTGACGTCTAACAATTTGTGTAGTTGGCTACCCATAGCGCTTAACACAAATGCCATTCCACCCGCTTTTGGCTTCAATAAATGTTGAAACGAGGGAGACTGGCGCTGGTATTTCTGTGGGGTGAAGCGTGTGCCTTCAACGAAGTTCATGATACTGACAGGCTTAGTGCGAAATTTTTCACAGGCTTTTTGTGTGGTTTCTAGATCTTTCCCTTTAAGGTGAGGGTTTTTCGCTAGAAATGATTTGGTGTAGCGGCGCATAAAGGGGAAATCGAGCGCCCACCAAGCAATCCCTAGAAAGGGTACCCAGATTAATTCTTGCTTCAAAAAGAATTTAAGAAACGGGATTTTTCGGTTGAATACCCTTTGCAGAATGAGAATATCCACCCATGACTGATGGTTCGCTATGACTAGGTACCAATCATTTCGAGTAAGGGTTTCAACACCGGACACTTCGACTTTGGTACGACTGAATATGTTTTGGTTAACATTGTTGATTGTGATCCAAGATGTGGCACAGCCATCGAGCAGATAAGAGAGCCCAGTGCGCCATATTCTGATTGGGATCAGCTTTAGAAATGACAGTAATACAATGGGAATAACCCAAAATACTGTGTTGATAAAATACAAAATAACCGACAGAACACCCATCAAATTGCCAAACAACAACGTCACAACCTTTACTCCAACCCAACGCAATATCAAACAAAGGAGTAGTGTAAACTAAAGTAGAAGTAACCTAATAGTGAAGTATCACTATTTTGCTTAATTTGTGCCTTAAGTCTGGCTAAATAAGCGCTATTTCGCTGTTATCTGTCGTTTCCCAAGCACGGTTTTTTGAAAAGTGACTGCCTAGAAAAGCCATTTGGTCGGTCAGAATACGTCGGTTCATCAGGTAGAATCGCTCATATATATTTGGTGTAAAGGGCACGGCGATAAGAGAAAGCCCGGCTTCTTCTGGGGTACGATCCGCCTTGAAACAATTACAGCGATTACAGGCTGAAGCGCAATTGGTCCAAATGTCACGACCGCCTTTTGAGCGCGGAATAATGTGATCACGGGTGAGTTCAGGTATACGAAATTTTTGTCCGCAGTACATGCACAAGTTATTGTCTCTGCGAAATAAGTAGCGATTATTTAGGGGTACCTTACCGGAAGGAGGGGTGACTTTTCCGTCGCAGCCAATAATTGAAGACAAGGTTAAGCGGCTCTGCAGGCCATGCTTATTCCAGCCACCGCGCAGCACTCGCTTGCTGTCACCTAACTCAAATAAAACGCGATCTTGGGTATAGTACTTAGCCGCTTCTTCTAAAGTGATCCATGCCTGAGGTAGGCCAGATTTGTTCAATCTTAATACCAACATACACTTGCCTCGCTAAAGGTAGAGATAATAGATTTAACTGGGTAACCCTATATGAGCAGCGTTAACCCATAGAAATCTATCCTACTGCTCTACTGTGTACTTATTTTGACCAACTGTCATTAATTGTTGATTTTTTGACTAATCCCCTTGAAACATGCTTGCTCAACTTTGGCAGGTCGTTTTTACGGTACAGCAGCTTCTGCTTGCCAATTTTCGCTAGCGTCTAGGTGGTAAATAACACGTAAGTGAGGCAGGGGAGCAAGGCGTAAATAATCCACTCGGGTGATGTGTAGGATCAGCAAAACAAAATTCTCATCAGGTTGGGCAATATCATAGTTTGGCCCATAACTTTCTCGTAGCGCGTCACTCAGCTTTTGCCAATGCGCAAGACGTAAATGCTGGGCTTTTGGCGAACCGCTCGTCGTTTCTGACTTTTCGCTTTGGCCGATACACTCTATGTGACCGCTGAAGCGAAACTGTTCTCGGGTTTCGCTAAAGTACCAACACGCTTCTACATGTTTTTGTATCTCAAGTTGCGACATTTTCTCGCTTCGATTATCTGTGTGCAGATACAACTGATTTTTATCTTGGTTTAAGCCTCTAAAAACCAAGGTACGACAACGTGGGTTGCCTTGGTTATCAACCGTGGCAAGCTGTAAGTAGCGACTCGCTGGTATTTTTTCATGCGCTGACAGCGACTGATAAAATATGGCGTGCCAGGGTGAATGATGCTCCATTAACGCTCCTCATTTATTGAGTGATGTGAACTAGGTTCGAACCGAGTAACCCGACCATAGCACAACTGGATACTCACAATCTGATTGAATATTTACGACTCGAACACCTTAGGTGAACAACACTAGCGCCAGCAAGTAGGACAAGTATTCGATGATGCTATTTCGAGGATGGACGTAACAGTTAAGCTATTTTTGAACAGTCGTTCATATTTAACTTGAACGATCGTTCATGATGATATACATTGCTTTCACTGACTTAGAAAAGTCACCACATCAATCCTAATATCTGGAGAACATTCGATGACAGATTTTACCTTCCACACAGTAGAAACAGCGCCAGAAAAAAGTAAGTCGATTCTAGAAAAGTCACTAAAGACCAATGGCATGATCCCTAACTTGCATGCTGTGATGGCCGAAGCGCCAGGATTGCTTGAAGGTTACCAAGTGCTTCATAAGTTATTCATGGATTCTTCATTCGACGCTGAAGAGCTAACGGTTGTATGGCAAACGATTAACGTTGAGCACAATTGTACTTATTGTGTACCCGCTCACACCGCAATTGCCAATTCAATGAAAGTGTCAGCTGAGCTAACAGAAGCACTGCGTAATAGAGAAGCTATGCCAACCGAAAAACTACAAGTGTTACACGATACAACGCTAGCTATGGTGCGCGAGCGCGGTGCAGTGTCTGATGATGTAATACAAAATTTCTTTGCAGCTGGTTACGGGCAAAGACAACTGCTTGAAATCATTCTAGGTTTGTCGCAAAAAGTGATGAGTAACTACACTAACCATGTAGCGAATACACCCGTTGATGAGCCGTTTAAAACGTTTGCTTGGAAGTAAATAAAAGCATTTACACTGACTTAGTTCACGTCATCAAGGGCCGTTAAATAAGCGGCCTTTTTCTGATCATCAACCTGACGTTTATCGACGCGCGCACTAATGCTATAATTCGCTGCTTATTTATGCTCTCAGTCTCGAAGGGGCATATTGATAATTACCAGTGACTGGTTGTTATTAATAAATTTTAACTATCAAAGGTTTTCAGTGAATAATCCGTCTGTACCCCTCAACCGCACTATCTCTGTCGCACCAATGCTTGATTGGACCGATAAGCATTGTCGATATTTTTTGCGTCAAATTTCCAAACATTCCCTGCTATATACAGAGATGGTTACCACGGGAGCTATTATCTTTGGTAAAGGGGATTACCTTGCTTTCAACGACACTGAGCACCCTGTTGCACTGCAGTTAGGTGGGTCTGATCCGGTGGATATGGCGCGTTGTGCCGTCCTGGCCCAAGAGCAGGGCTATGACGAAGTCAATATTAATGTTGGTTGTCCATCTGATAGAGTACAAAATGGACGTTTCGGCGCATGCTTGATGGCAGAACCCGAAACCGTAGCGGCTTGTATTCAGGCGATGCAAAAAGAAGTCGATATCCCTGTTACGGTGAAATCCCGTATCGGAATTGATGATATGGACGAATACAAAGACTTAACCGATTTTATTCAGATTGTTGCTGATGCTGGGTGCGACATATTCACGGTGCATGCTCGTAAAGCTTGGTTGAAAGGTCTCAGCCCAAAAGAGAATCGTGATATTCCTCCTTTGATGTATGACCGCGTTTATGCGCTAAAAGAAGAGTTTCCACAATTAAACCTTAGTATCAATGGTGGAGTGAAAACGCTGGATGATGCAACCATGCATCTAGAGAAGCTTGACGGTGTAATGATAGGGCGTGAGGTCTATAGTAATCCTTATATTCTGGCTGACGTGGACAAGCTTTTTTATCAAGATGACAGCCCAGTACCAAGCCGAGAAGAGATAGTACACGCTATGCTGCCTTATGTTGAAGCTCAGATGGCAAGTGGTGCGCGAGCATGGAATATAGCTCGTCATATGTTGGGTTTATTTCAAGGTCAACCTGGGGGGCGTATTTGGCGACGTTATTTGAGCCAGCATGGCACTGGGCAAAGTAAGAATGGTTTGCAGGTCGGCCCAGAACTACTTATTAACGCATTGGCAGCGGTTGAAGAAGCGCGCGCCACCGCTAAAGCGTATCAAGATAGTAGGGTTAGCTAATTTAACCACTTAAGTGGTGGTTTTTACTAACCTGTTGCATTTTTAACCTATTTTGATTTTCATGATCACATTGATTTTTAAATTAATCTTTATATATCAATTTCTTATAAAATATTTTGCACTTGGCACAACTCTCGCAATATTTCACTCGACTTAACTAAAGTGTTCAAAAAAATCAAAACACTTAATCATTTAACGAAAAGAGGAAATATTATGTTTACTAAATCAACTATCGCAGCGATCGCCTTAACGTCTACCTTTGCATTTAGCTCACATGCATCAGCAGCCGAAGTGAACTTAGAGCAATTTGTTAGCGGCATGATGGTGAAAACCATAGAGACAACTAAAACTGAACTTCAGTATGGTATTCAAGAAGCAGTACTGACAGCTAGCAACATGTTTAGTATTAATAGTAATGAGCCTGTATATGCAAGCAAAGTCACTATTACTGATTTAAATGTAGATGAAGAAGATAAAAACCAAGCAGAATAAGGAGATGATTATGTTCGACCATAACACTCTTATCACGCTCTTGTTTGCACCAGTTGTCGCGTACATCGCGGGTGCTATTTTGTTTTCCGTCATCGTATCGTTGCAGGAAAACGTAGGTACACCTTCTAACCTTAATAGCTCAAGCATAAACAGCGGTCACTCTTTGTAGTATTGATCGCTGTAGAGATTTTAAGGTTTAGCCAGCTTTGGCACAAACTGCGTTATTTTTTCCCATCCCCACTTTTTAATAGAGTCCACTTTTATCCATTTGTGTAGTAATTCAGACAGCCAAGATAGTCCGATGTACATGATAAGAACAATACACAATCGTTTTGGCCAACCACTGGGAAATACGAGCCGGACAATAGGTTCAAGAACGAAGTAAAGCGGCATATGACCTATAAAAACAATAATGGTATTACGCGAGAAGAATCGCACTATCCGACCGGCCTTAATACGACTGAATACAGCAATACTAAATAAGGTATTGGCTAGATATACGACTGAGACGGCGACAGAGGTAAGCACTGCATTTACTGAATGCGAGATAATTTCGATATTTTTGAAAGGAAACCTTTGGGTCACGTTAAACTCGTTTAAAACAAGCGCCCATGAAACCAGAAATACTGCCCAAATCACGCCGATCACTGTTAATCCTTTCGAGTTAGGTTGATCTTTTCGCTGACACATATACATACCTAGCAAAAATAGCGTAAGCCAATTTGGGACCGTCATGTACGCAATAAAAATGGTTTCGTTACCGATAAAATAGCTGCGAATAATGATTTCTATCAGCAGGCTACAAAAAAGTATTTGAGGGGTGACGTGAATGCGATGAAAAAGAATCGCCCAAAGCAAAATTATATGAAAATACGTGCCAATAAACCACGTCGTCGGGTTCGCTGGGAAACCATCAAAAATGACATTTACCCCAAAAACAAAAGGCGAGTAATTACTTATCGAAGGGTTGTCTATAGCCAGTAGGCTAATTCCACTAATGAACACCGCAATGATAATTCCCCAAAAGAACATAGGAAATAAGCGACTGTAGCTAACCGATAATTTGTCTTTCGTTACCTTGCCTAAACCCCAGCCCATGATGAAAACAAACATAGCGACACCTAACTGTTTAGGCAGGATCGGTTGGGTAAATTGATTAAACGGGTCGCCAAAAAAGTGTCCGAACACAATGAGGAACATGCCTACTGCTTTCATCCAGTCTACAAAATCACAGCGTTTCATCTTTTACTTTCCTAACATCATGGATTCAAAACGGAATTTTCTACTGTCGCAGAGGGGGTCTCAACTGTTGAAGTCTGGGTGAAGCTTTTAACAAACCTTGCAGGATTGCCTGCAACAATAATATTTGCTTTTACATTGGTATTAACGACAGCACCGGCGGCTACCAAAGAGCCTCTTCCTATATTGGCGAGTATAATGGCGCCTGCGCCTACCCAGACATTTTCTGCGATTTCTATTCGATTGATGTTGTCTTTAGAAAATGGCATCCATTCACCATTTTCTTCGTTACGCTGGTGTTGGGTGTTTCCGCTTAACAAACTGGCATGACTGCCGATTAAGCAGTTCTTTTTTAAATATGCAGAGCCTATTGAACAATAAATTCCAGTATAGACATTGTCTTCTACGATGGTGCCTCGATGAGCAAAAATAGTGCCAAAACCAATGTGACTATTAAGAGAACATTTTTCTAAGGTCAGTGAATAGAATGCTCTTCGTAAAAATACGCCTGGCAGTCCAGGTAATATTGAAACGATGTGCGTCCAAAACGCAAAAACGGCTTCAGAACGCTGGCTTAATTTGGTTTCTAACCAGCAAGTGATAGCCAGAGGTAAAACAATAAGTTGGCAAATACGATTTATGATTAATTTGATAGTGCTATACATGGTCAATATCCTTGTTGGGTCGTAATATCGTCATTGAATATCAATTATTACGATCGTTTACGCATCCTTTTAAAGCGTGCATTGTGAGTATAGTTATCAATTAAAGTTATTTTTCTAGGAATTTTGTATTGCTGTAAGCTAGCAGAGCAATATTTGCGCATTCTGACTTTAAATTCTGATAATGTTTCTTCAGTGCTCAGCTTCACCTCGATAGCGACGAGCATTCCTGTTATCGCGTGAGGAATAGAATACACGGCGGCGTCCTCTACGCCATCCATTTCCAAAACGACACTTTCGACTTCGGCGGGATAGACCTTCTCACCGCCTACGTTAATGATTTCACTCTGCCGGCCCAATATTTTTATCCACTCACCATCTTGCTCAACTTGGTCGCCAGTGTCTAAAAAGCCGTCTTCATCAAAAGGAGAGGGGGCATTAAGATAGCCTAGCATGGCGGATTCTGATTTTATCCAAAGACGCCCATCTAGGATTTTGGTCTCAAATTCAGCACCGCCCACTTTGACCCACAGGGATTTCGAATCTCTCGATTTAGAGCGCAGAATACCGACTTCGGACAGACCATAGGTTTGCAGTAGCTTCGTTTCAGGAAATCTTGCGGTAATTGCTGCAAGTGTACTGTCAGGCATGGTTTCAGTGCCGTAAGTAATCAGTTTAAGTGAGCTAAGGTCAGCGTCGTCTGCCGCGCCAGAGAGCAACAGTAAATTAATAAAGGTAGGCGAAGTAGGCAACACTTCCACTTGATGAGTATCGATGGCTTCACACACGGATTCTGGGGTTCGTTTAGCAGGCACCACTGCCGTACCGCCATTTGCCAAGGTATAAAGTAACGTATTCACCCCTCCAATATGGTCAAATTGCAAAAAGGCCAGTGTGCGCATCATTTTCCGCGGTACGGTAAACTTATTGAGGAGCTGTGATAAGTCGTGAAATATTGCTTTGCTTTTTCCCGTAGAACCTGAGGAAAATAATACTAAACCGGGTTGATTTCTTTTGTGCAGAACCTGGTATAGCTCGTGGTTCGGTTGATTATTGGTTCTAACTAACGTAACAGGGCCATTGCCGAGGATGATATCGTACTGATTTTGAGCGATATCACAGAAGGTATCAAAATGGGCCTTTGAGTCATTTGATAGCGGCACAATAATATTGCGATTATGCGTCAATGCCAAAAACAGAGAAATACTATCAGCGCTATAGTCAGATTTGATACTAACGACTTCTCCGGGCTGTATTTGTTCTTCTTTTATCCACTTAAGCCAAGCATGATATTTGGTTAGTAACTCTGCATATGTAATAACATTGCTGCCAACTGCGACGGCTTGTTGGTTTTCGAGTTCTGCCATTTTGTCCAATAGAAATTGTACTGTCATGATATCCCTCCTAGATAAATGATCTGACCTGTAATCATTTTGCTCTGTGGCTTGATGAAAAAGTCGATTAAGTTGAGTACATCTTCCGGCTGCGCCATTTTCTGTATCGCTTGTTGCTTGACTAAGCGTGCTATTTTTTCTTCACCCACGCCGCGTATTAAGTCTGTGGCTATTGGCGAAGGTCCGATTGCGTTGCAGGTTATATTGAAGCTGCTTAGCTCTTTGGCGAGTACACGTGTTAAGGATTCCACCGCACTTTTAGACGCAGCATAAGCCGCTTCTCCCTCTAGGTTCATCGGCACTGCGACGGTACTCATATTGACGATACGAGGGTTTGCTGATTTTCTAAGTAGACGGATTGCTTTTTGGCAGCACATAAAAGTACCCGCATAATTCACGTCTATGGTCTCGCGCATATTTTTAACAGGAGTCAGGGCGAACGCGTTCATTCGTGCGACTCCCGCGTTATTAATCAACACGTCGATGTACTTAAATGACTTTCTTATCTGAATAAATAAGTTGCTGACGTCTTCTTCCCTCGAAACGTCCGCTTTAAAGTGATGATAATTTTTGTGTGAAAAAGTGCTCTCACCACGAGCGCATCCAAATACGATATTCCCTTGCGCTAATAAATGTTCAACCATTGATAACCCAAGGCCACGACTCGCACCAGTAACAAGTATGTGTTGCATCGGGTTATTTCCCTGATAAAAGTTTGTCGATATGATCAACGAGAGAACTGACGTTTTTAAAAGGACTATTGGCGGCCGACATGGCGCGTTCGTCACTTAAAGACACTTGAATATCTTGGTCGAGCAACATGTCTTCTATATCGATGAGCAATGCGACTAGCCCCATAGAGTCCAAGTGACCTTGCTTACCAAAAAGAGGCGTGTCGGGTGATATGGGGACTTGCGCGTCGTCTTCGCGAGATTGATTTGTGAGTTCAAGTGCTGCAAAAATGAGTGATTGAATTTCATCGTGGGTCATACAGTTCTTCCTTGGTTATAGATGATAATAATTAGCATTCCTGCTTAAAAATCGTGCTGTAGATGATTATCATACGCTCAAAAAATATCAATCTGCAAACTCTAAATAGCCCTCTTTTAGAAAAATAACGTGTTTCACAATCGTTAATCTCACTAACTCATTGGTCAAAATAACCACTTGTTATCAAAGGTAGGATCCTACTCGATTGTTACAAGAATAAATAAGCTATAAATTTCATAAGGTTAAGTCTTATTCTTCATGTGGCACAACACTTGTAACAGGCTAGTAAATAGATAACGGTTGGTTGCATAACACGTACAACCAATAAACCTAACCAAGTGGAGATTTATTATGGGTTTACTTTCAAGAATGTCAGATATCGTGCAATCAAACATTAATGCATTATTGGATAAGGCTGAAGATCCGGAAAAAATGATTAAGCACCTCATTTTAGAGATGCAGGATACATTAGTTGAGGTACGTTCCGTTGCCGCGACGGTGTTGGCTGATAGGAAGCAGATTGAGCGTCGTATCAGTAAACTTGAAATTGAAAGTGCGAATTGGCAGAACAAAGCGCAGATCGCTTTACAAAAAGAGCGTGAAGATCTTGCCCGAGCAGCGCTAGGTGAAAAACAGCGAGTAGATCAGGCTTTAGATAGTCTGCACGAACAACTAAACGAAGTTCAAGAGTCTATTAATAAACTACAAAGTGATAGTAGCCAGTTAAATGACAAGCTAATTGAAGCTAAAGCGAAACAAAAAACGTTACTGATAAGACAACGTACTCAAAGTTCACGCTTAAAGCTAAGACATTCAGATGCATACAACAAAGTCGACACCGCTATCGTGAAGTTTGATCAATACGAGCGCCGTATCGATGACCTAGAAGCGCAAGTTGATGCCTTTGACTTGGTCAGTGAAACAAAAAGCCTGAATGCTGAATTAGCTGAATTAGAAGCAAGCGAAGAAATAGAAAAACAGCTTGCTGAGCTGCGAAAAAAAGTCGCATAAGCACAGAGAACCGATTGAGTAGTTAGAGGTGTAAGCAGAAACGGAAAGTTGCTCACCTCAAATTTGGAGAATGACATGAGAGATTACATAAATATAAACAGGCTTCACAGAGATGCATTGCACGCTAAAATTTCAGGTGTATGCGCAGGATTAGCAAAACATTGGGATCAGCCGCGCTGGGCAATACGTATTGCAGCAATTTTGAGCCTGCTGTTGCTACCGGTTCCCACAGCCGTTGCATATGGTATGGCAGTACTTTTATTGCCTACACGCCCATGAATGTACTCAAGAACCTAGCGCTGGCAGTGTTAATTGCTATCTTGATAACTTACAGCCTTGGATATGCAGCGTCAGATTTGCTCGATATTCGTCTGCAACTCGACAGTGATTTTGTAGAGCCGGTAACGTCGTTAATTTTGTTAGTGATTGTGGGGGTTGTATTAGTGATGATTGGATTTGCTGTTGCGCTCAGTGTTGTTGCCGCTATTGGCTTCACCGTATTTGCTATATTGGGCGCACTGATATTTGCAGGTTTGAGTAGTATCTGGCCAATATTGCTAGGTGCAATCATCATAATATGGTTACTAAAAGATAAAAAAAGCAACGATAGTTATTCGTGATTCTCGGTTAATCTTTCCCGTATAAACGTGGGACATGGAAGCCCATCTACTGGAATGGGTAGCATCTTGTTGAAATTTACTGAATAATTCTGTTTTCACTTAAACGGAAGAGTAGATGCCAGTGAATATAGTAAAATTAACGGCTATGGTTCTGATTTTTTTAGCGAATGCAGCCTTTGCCGAAGTAGAAATTTCTGATGCCACGATAAGATTGTTACCGCCGAGCGTACCTAATACATCTGCTTATTTTACCGTATCCAATACCAGTGACCAGGATATATCTTTAGTCGGTGGTTCAGCCGAGATTGCTAAAAAAATAGAACTGCATAATCACATTATGCAAGGTGAAGTCATGCGTATGGAGAAACAAGATGCTGTTATTATTCCTGCCGGAAAAACAGTTAAGTTTGCGCCCGGAGGCCTACACATGATGATCTTCGGCTTGAAGCAGCCTTTGAAAAAAGAGCAAATCGTACCTTTAGTGTTAATCACAAAGGACGGTCAACAGATCAATTTTAATGCAGTTGTCGTATCACCCAATCAACATCGTCATCACTAGGAGGTGAGCATGCAAAAGTACCTAACCCCAAAATGGTTGCTGAGTATTGCAGCAATACTGTTTTTAATTTTTTGGCTCATTGCGATTTATTGGAGCTTTGAACCTGCCACGTTTGATCCTAAGCAAACCGCTCAAGAATACGCCCAGCAACATAACGAAAAACTAGTCCCCGGATATACCTTGACGACTAGCTTGATTACCGTAACAGAGACCCTGTTGAATAAATCTGGTGGATACTTGTCCAATGATGTTATGCCGCCAGGATTGTTTATGGACAACATGCCAAGTTGGGAGTTTGGCGCGTTAGAGATGACGCGAGACTTGGCTTTATCCATGCGTAAAGATATTAGCCGCTCTCAATCACAATCTAGCGAAAATCCATTTTTGACCGATGCACAGCCAAAACTAAATATTGATCACCGCAGTTGGCTTTTACCTTCTGCTGAATCTCAATATCAAGATGCTATCGATAAGCTGTATCAGTACCGCGCAAGTTTATCTACTAGCCGCCAGGGCACGGCACAATTTTATGCGCGCGCCGATAACTTGCGTGATTGGGTAAAACAAGTTGAAAAAAGACTAGGCAACTTGTCACAAAAATTAAGTGTCAGCGTAGGGCAGGACAGGCTTGATACAAGCTTTGCGGGTGACAGTAGTGCAGGAGCTATCCCTGCTGAAGAACTGCGTGAGCAAACAAGCTGGTTTCAGTTAGACAACAATTTCTATGAGGCGCGCGGCGCAAGTTGGGCATTAATTCATTTTTTAAAAGCGGTTGAAGTTGATTTCGCAGATGTATTAGACAAGAAGAATGCGCGAGTCAGCGTCCAGCAGATTATTCGTGAGCTTGAATCTACCCAAGAGTCTATTTTCAGCCCCATGATCTTAAATGGCAGTGGCTTTGGCATGCTAGCAAATCACTCGTTGGTGATGGCGAACTATATTTCCCGCGCGAATGCTGCTCTAATTGAACTTTCAGAACTACTAAATCAAGGATAACGAATGAACAAATCACTCTGTGCTGGTGCACTGGTATTGGCCTTTTCAAGTTTTTCGAGCCAAGCCGACACTCTTTTAGGCGTATATGCGGGAGCGCAAGCATGGGATATGGAGACAACCGGTGGGTTTTCTGATAGCAATAATAACGTTGATTTTAATTTTGAAGATGAAACCAAGAGCAGCTTTTATGTTGCGCTTGAGCACCCTGTGCCATTCGTACCAAATATTAAATTACAACGTACAGGGCTAGATACCAATGGGGAAACCGTGCTGTCCTCTAGCATGACCTATGGTTCAGAGTTGTTTTCAGCGAACACCACGGTCAATACTTCACTTGATTTAATCAGCACTGATTACATTGCTTATTATGAGTTGTTTGATAATGACCTAATAAGTTTTGACTTAGGTATCAACGCTAAGCATGTTGACGGCGATATTTATGTAGAAGAACAAGGTGATGCAACACAGAATGCCTCACAAGACTTCTCTGGATTTGTGCCAATGCTTTATTCTCGCGTTGCTGTAGGTGTACCATTTACAGGATTGGGTGCATATGTAGAAGGAAGTTTTTTAGCGTTCGACGATAACACCATTTCAGATTATCAAGCGGCGATCACTTACGGTTTGCTCGATAATATCGCTATTGACGCTACAGTACAGCTTGGCTATCGCCAGTTAAAGATGGAATTAGATGACTTAGACGGTATTTATACCGACTTTGAATTCAGCGGCGCGTTTGTTGGCGTTGAAGTACATTTTTAAACTATTTTGGCTGTAGCGATTTGTTGACTTTTCGCTCAGTCCATTAAGTAATAAAAAATTAGTATTTATTCTTTCCGGTTATGAAGATAGATCGCTAACCTAGTGCCATAGCATTCGAGGTTAGCGATATTATGTCATCAAATACACAGCAAAATTTAGGTTCTACTACTGCATTAAGTGATACCCAATGGGCGCAGCTTAATCAATTGACGCCGTCACTCACACCATCTCAGTTAGGTTGGTTAAGTGGTTATCTGGCTGGGCTAGCTCAGACTCAGGTCGGTACAACGATCCCTCAAGCAAACCCAGCAGTTGGCGAGGCAGCGGGTGCGGATAAATTCATTACCATTCTTTACGGCTCTCAAACGGGTAACGCTAAGGCATTGGCCCAAGGCTACAAAGCCAAGCTCGATGCAGCAGGCATTGCAGCCAAGTTGGTCAATATGGCTGACTACAAAGCGAAACAACTGAAGAATGAATCACATATCGTGGTCATTGTTAGCACCCATGGTGAAGGGGATGCGCCAGATGATGCCATTGAGTTGCATGATTTTCTTTCAAGTAAAAAAGCCCCTAAATTACCAAATTTGAGCTTCTCAGTTTTAGGCCTAGGAGACAGCAGCTATGAGTTTTTCTGCCAGACCGCCAAAGACTTTGACAAAAAGCTTGATGAGTTAGGTGCCAAGCGTATTGCCGATCGCGTTGACTGTGATGTGGATTACGATGACGCTGCGCAAGCCTGGGGTGAACAAGTTTTAAATAAAGTTCAAGATGAGCTGAAAGCTAAAAGCAATTCACATGTGGTAGCCATGCCTCATGTTGGTAAGCCCAGCCTGTCAGTGGCCACGGCTCAGTATTCTAAGAAAAACCCTTTTACAGCGAGTTTGTTAGAAAGCCAAAAAGTAACTGGCCGTGATTCAGTCAAAGACATCAGGCACATTGAAATTTCACTTGAAGACTCAGGCATTCAATATCGCCCAGGTGATGCATTAGGTGTTTGGTTCAAAAATGACCCTAGCATGGTAGACGAGTTGCTTAGCTTGCTTGGCGTTGAAGGTGAGGCGGAAGTTACCTTAAGCGGTGAAGCTATTGCCCTGCGTGATGCACTGATTGAAAAGCGTGAGTTAACCCAGAGCTATCCGTCATTTGTGACCGCGTATGCTGAGATTGCGAATAATCCTGAATTGAATGCCTTACTCGAAGACAAAGCAGGCTTGCGGGCTTTCCTAGGCGAACGTCAAATTATTGATATTGTGCGCCAATATCCAGCAAAAGTAGATGCTCAAGCGTTAGTTGATATGCTGCGGGGTATGACTCCGCGTCTCTATTCTATTGCTTCGAGCCAAGCTGAAGTAGAAGACGAGGTGCATTTAACTGTGGCATTAGTTGAATACGATGCACATGGCCAGATTCATCAGGGCGGCGCGTCAAGTTACCTCGCTCAGCGCTTAGAAGAGGGCGGTGAAGTACAAGTTTTTGTTGAAAAGAATGACAACTTCCGTTTGCCTGAAAGTTCAGATACCCCTGTCATCATGGTTGGGCCAGGCACCGGCATAGCCCCTTTTAGAGCATTTATGCAAGAACGTGAGGCGCAAGAAGCTGAGGGTAAAAACTGGTTGTTCTTTGGCAACCCAAATTACACCCAAGACTTTTTATATCAAACAGAGTGGCAGCGTTTCGTAAAAGACGGCGTGCTCAGTAAAGTCAGCTTGGCGTTTTCACGCGATCAAGAAGATAAAATATATGTTCAGCATCGATTATTAGAGCAAGGCGCAGAAGTATTTGCATGGCTTGAACAGGGTGCGCATTTTTATGTGTGCGGTGATGCGAATCATATGGCTAAAGACGTGCATGCCGCACTGGTCGAAATCGTACAAAAGCACGGTGCTAAGAGTGCTGAAGCTGCCGAAGAATATTTAACTGCATTGCGCAGAGCAAAACGTTATCAGAAGGACGTTTATTAATGACGACAGACAATAAATTCGTTGTAGAGGGCAAGCTTGCCGACAACGAACGCCTTAAAGGCGAAAGCAATTTTTTACGTGGCACTATTGCTGAAGATTTAAAAGATGATTTAACCGGTGCATTTGTGGGTGACAATTTCCAGTTAATTCGTTTTCACGGTATGTATCAACAAGACGATCGTGACTTGCGCGCCGAACGCGCTAAGCAAAAGCTTGAGCCATTACAAAATGTCATGTTACGTGCGCGTTTGCCAGGAGGCATTATTAAGCCTCAGCAATGGTTAGCAATTGATAAATTCGCCGAAGAAAAATCACTCTACGGCAGTATTCGTTTAACGACGCGCCAAACATTTCAATTTCACGGTGTACTTAAACCCAATATCAAATTGATGCATCAAACGCTTAACCAAGTCGGTATTGATTCAATTGCCACTGCTGGTGATGTTAATCGAAATGTGTTGTGTACCTCGAATCCTATTGAGTCGGCAGTGCATCAAGAAGCCTATGAATGGGCCACTAAAATCAGTGAACATTTACTGCCTAAAACGCGTGCTTACGCGGAAATATGGCTTGATGGCGAGAAAAAAGAAACCACAGATCATGAACCGATTTTGGGCGCCAACTACTTGCCGCGTAAATTTAAGACAACGGTGGCCATTCCTCCTTTAAACGATGTGGATGTGCACGCTAACGATCTTAACTTTATTGCCATTTCTAAAGACGGAAAGTTAGTCGGGTTTAATGTGTTAGTCGGTGGTGGTCTTGCTATGACCCACGGCGACCACGCTACATTCCCCCGTAAGGCAAGCGACTTTGGTTTTATTAAAGTGGAAGACACCTTAGCGATTGCTGAAGCCGTTGTCAGCACGCAGCGTGACTGGGGTAACCGAGTTAACCGTAAAAACGCAAAAACCAAATATACCCTTGAACGAGTAGGGGTAGAAAACTTTAAAGCCGAAGTCGAAAAGCGTTCAGGCGTAACGTTTGGTGAAAGTCAGGCATATGAGTTTACTGAGCGTGGAGACCGCATTGGTTGGGTTGAAGGTATTGACGGTAAGCATCATTTGACCCTATTTATTGAAAATGGCCGAATTTTAGATTACCCAGGTAAGCCTTTGAAAACAGGCTGTGCTGAAATCGCCAAGATACACGACGGTGATTTCCGTTTAACCGCTAATCAAAACCTAATTGTGGCGGGCGTCAGCGAACAAAATAAAGCGAAAGTGGAAGAAATAGCCAGAGCTCATGGTTTGATCGAAGATGACTTGTCAGCTCAGCGCAAAGATTCCATGGCTTGCGTTGCTTTGCCTACTTGTCCTTTGGCAATGGCAGAGGCTGAGCGCTATTTGCCTGAAGCCGTTACTCAGTTAGAGGGCATATTAGCGAAACACGCAATTGCGCAAAAGAGCATAATTTACCGTGTTACTGGCTGCCCGAATGGTTGTGGACGTTCCATGCTGGCTGAAATCGGTTTAGTGGGTAAAGGGCCGGGCAAATACAATTTGCACTTAGGCGGAAACCGTCAGGGCACACGAATTCCGAAAATGTACAAAGAGAACATCGGTGAGCAGCAAATCATGGACGAGCTAGATGTATTGATCGGCCAGTGGGCAAAAGAAGCTCAAAGTGATGAATCATTTGGTGACTTTGTTATTCGCACAGGTGTTATCGCAGAAGTGGTGAATTCCGCTGAGGATTTTTATGCGTAATGTAACGTTGCAGTCGTCGCAAAATGCCGAGCCAAACGACGGTACACCTAAGATTTTAACGCAGGTTTCGTTAGAAGAGCTGAACCAGCAGTTGGAAGCGAAAAGTGCGGTTCAGCGCGTGACCTGGGCACTGGAAAATCTGGAACCAACTTTTATGTTGTCTTCAAGTTTCGGTGCTCAAGCTGCAGTAATGTTACATATGTTGACTCAGCAATTTCCTGATATTCCAGTGGTATTGACGGATACAGGCTACCTATTTCCTGAAACCTATCAATTTATTGATGAGCTAACTGAGCGTTTGAACCTCAACCTGCAAGTGTACCGAGCGCCTATGTCAGGCGCGTGGCAAGAAGCACGCTTTGGCAAATTGTGGGAAAACGGTGCCGACGGCATTGAGCAGTACAATAAGCTGAATAAAGTGCAACCCATGCAGCAAGCGCTTGCTGAGTTAGATGTAAAAACGTGGTTCGCTGGGTTGCGTCGTAGTCAGTCGGAAATGCGTGAATCGCTATCAATATTGCAAAAGTTGACGCGACAAGTGAAAGTCTATCCTATCCTGGATTGGAGTAATAAAGATGTTCACTATTACTTAAAAGAGCATGACATGCCCTATCATCCGTTATGGGAGCAGGGCTATGTTTCGATCGGCGATTGGCACACTACGCGCTCCTTGCAAGAAGGAATGGACGAGAAAGATACTCGCTTCTTTGGCTTAAAACGTGAGTGCGGCCTACATGAATTTGGTGATGGTGACGGTATTTAGTCGACGACAAATGCGTTGAGCAAAATATGTTTCAACGCTTCTATATAGTTTGCTTGCTTGTTAACTCCCACCAAAGTAAAAAGCTCCGCCCCTGAGGTGGTAAACTTATAATACTTTAAAGTGGTACCAGGTTTTCTTGCGCTCAATTGGAAAACTTGGCCATTACTCCTCCATTCCACCACTGAATTAACTGGCCATTCACCTGATTCTATTTCAGTTTGGTGTATTAGCCCTAAATCCATCAAAGAGAGCAAATCGGGATAGCTAAGGCCAAAGGTCGCAAGATTGAGTTGTTGCTCTTTGCGCAACCTAAACATGGCGAGTATGGAAGGCTGCTGATAAAACCCTGTAAGTAATTTAGGTGTTGTGTCACCTTTTCGTCTGCTCGACAAAGCGACTGCGCGGCGAAATGTCTGAGCATCTTTTTGTGTTAATTGTTTTAAAATGAGCAGTGTGCGAAGCGAGAAACTGCCTGGTCGGTTTGTTTCTACTGCAAAAATTTTCCCCCATAATTCCTGCATGGCCGGCGAATGTATTTCCTCTGCCATATTGGCAAAGTTATAAAACCAATCGGGGTCGAGACGCTCATTCTCCCCTTCCTCAATACAGTATTTTAGCGCCTTTTCGAGCACACTTTCTATATTACTTAGCTTACGTTGGGCTGCTATTTTCTGCCGCCTTTGTACTCTGGTTTCTATGCTATTAGCACGCATACCTTGATAAGGCAGTGATACACCAATTTGTGCAAACCATTGTGTCATCCGTGCTGCAGTGCCCCTAACATCTTGAGGCCCCTTGTCTGGGGTCTCAGCGTTAGGGCTCACCGGAGTCGAGGGCTTACTTTTGACCTTTTCAATAGGCGCCGGGGACGGTGTATGTTGGTTGTCTATTTTCATAGGGTATTTATACAAATATCTTATCTAGTAAATATTATTTACCATAGTATGCTTGTTCCTAGTAGCATGGCGTCTGGTAATATATTGAGCGAACTAATTTTGATTTAGTCAGGATTTAGCTAAACTTAAGAAATACTGCTGTAGTGGTCAGGTAAACTCAAGAGAAATGTAAATTAAATGTGTCCAATGGAATATGAGAATGATGAGCTAATTTTTCTCTCTGAGGAGAACACGGCTGACAACACTGAATTCGCAGGAAGCTGGAATATACTGGTGGTTGATGACGATGAGGAAATCCACTCGGTAACACGTTTGGCCCTTTCTGATTTAGTGCTTAATGACCGAAACTTGACCTTTTATCACGCCTATTCCAAGGCTGAAGCCCTTGAAATTATACAGTCTCTAGGCTCTACTTTAGCGATTATTTTGCTAGATGTCGTTATGGAAACGGACGACGCAGGCCTGCAAGTGGCCCAAACTATGCGAAATGAACTGAAGTTGACAGAGCCCAGAATCATTTTGCGTACAGGGCAACCGGGTTATGCTCCTGAAGAAAGTGTAATCAAAGAATACGACATCAATGACTACAAGACGAAAACAGAGTTAACGCGTAGCAAACTTGTCACAACCATTATCGCCTCGTTACGCTCATATCAACAGATTCTAACGATCAATCAAAGTCGTATTGGTTTAGAAAAAATCATCCATTCGGCCGCAAATTTACTTGAAGAGCACTCAGTCAATCGATTTTGTGAAGGTGTGGTGACCCAAATAAGCTCGCTTATTGGTTTGGACTCCTCAGGGGTTGTATGTGCCAGAGCTGGTTCCGTTATCGATAAAGATGAAAATGCGGTCTATGTATTGGGTGCTGCAGGAGAGTTCGCAAGTTATATCAATAAAAAAATTGATAATCTGCACGATGAAAAGATAGTGCAATCGGTTAATCAGTGTCTTCAAAAACAGCATCACATATACGGCGATAACTTCACCGTGCTTTATTTGAAAAGCTCTGAATATGACGCAGCTGTATTCTTAAAAATTGGTCGACAAATATCGGAAGCTTATGAGCAGCTGATCGAGGTGTTTTTAGCAAGTATTTCAGTGGGTTATGAGAATGTTAATTTATTCCATCAACTACACACTGCCGCGTTTAAAGATTGGCTAACCAAGCTGCCAAATAGAATCGAATTTATTAACCGCCTAGACGATATCAGTAATGATGCAGAGCACGCTAATGATGTGGTTGCTTTGATTGATATTAATCATTTCGCCGATATCAATGACGGGCTAGGCCAGGATACTGGTAACGACACCTTATTGGCCTTAGCTCAACGTATTGAATCCACTTTTCCGACAGCGGCAGCGCTGGGGCGAATCGGCTCGGACGTATTCGCCGTTGTCGGTACAGAGCGAGAAGTCAATCCTGCTACGCTTCAGGGTTTGTTTAATAATGCATTTGAGGCTGGCGACCATATGCTACCGCTGAGCGCGGCATTTGGTTTTTGTCGGTTTAATGGTAAAAAAAATACGGGTATCAATATACTCAAGCACGCCAACATAGCGTTAAATAGGGCGAAAAAAAGTCTAAAAACGAATTTTGAGTATTACGCCCCAGAAATGGAAGAGCAAACGACGTGGCGCTTAGAGATGATCCGTCAGTTGCGTACAGACTTCGCTGAGCGAAAATTGCAATTGTGGTATCAGCCGCAAATTGACTTAGTGACTCAAGATATCATTGGTATGGAAGCGCTACTTCGTTGGCCTTCTTCTGATGGGGGATTCGTCTCTCCCGCGGTATTTGTACCACTGGCAGAATACTCAGGCTTAATCATAGATATTGGTGCGTGGGTTATGCAAGAGTCATGTGAAAAGCTGCGTTTGCTAACAGAAGCAGGATTCAAAGGCTTGCGCATGGCAGTCAATATATCTATGCCTCAATTTCGTGATCCTGCGTTTATAAACTTGGTTAAAAAAGCAATTATAAACAATGATTTAGAGCCTGATTGCATAGAGTTAGAAATCACTGAAAGCATTGTGATGGATGAACCCCAATTGGTGGTTGAAGCACTGAATGAACTCAAAGAGTTTGGCGTTAAGGTAGCCCTTGATGATTTTGGTACAGGCTTTTCGTCAATGAGTTATTTACAACAGCTACCGCTTGATCGCTTGAAAGTTGATAGAGCGTTTGTTAGTGAAATAAGCCCCAATAAATCGGCCTTTATTGCTGAAACCATCGTCACACTTGGGACAAAACTCGGTCTGAGGACGATTGCTGAAGGTATTGAAAAGCCAGAGCAAGCCAACTATTTACTCAAGCTTGGTTGTGATGAAGCCCAAGGCTTTATGTATGCTAAACCAATGCCTTTTGGTGAATTGCTGACATTTATAGGGCAACGCAAAAGAGGACAATCCCTGTAGATACTAGATAATCTTAGCAATGGCGTGCTGCATCGCTGATACTACTTGCTGCTCAAACCAAGGGTTTTTCTTCAACCATATGTTATTCCTTGGAGACGGATGGGGCAAAACGAAAAACCTTGGTTGGTACGCCTGCCAATCTTTTACTCTTTCCGTCAACGATCGCTTATCCTGTAAGTAATAGTTTTGAGCATATTGACCAATCAATAAAACATGTTTGATTTGCATGGAGTTTATGAGGCGCTCATGCCAAAGGGGCGCGCATTCTTTACGCGGCGGCTTGTCACCACTTGACGCTTTTCCAGGATAACAAAATGCCATCGGCAGAATTGCAATATTGTCTGGATTGTAAAAGTGCTGAACGTCTAGATTCAGCCATTTCCTCAAGCGTTCGCCCGAAGCATCATTCCAAGGCTTGTTCGTTTCGTGTGCTTTGATACCAGGAGCCTGACCTACGATAAGTATCTTTGAGCGCTGATTTCCTTGAATGATTGGACGAGGGCTCAGGGGCAAATGTGCTTTGCATACTTGGCATTTTTTAGCGTCGTCAAAGTCGGTGATTTAATATTCCTTCCAAAAAATACAGTTTTGTCATATTATTGTCATAATCCTGTGGTTTAAGAGTTGATTTGTTTCCACGTTGGATTGCGATGCTTAGCGCTTTGTTAAGCGATTTATCGAGGAAATCATTATGTTAAGAATCAAATCATTTATCATTGTTGGCATTTTAAGCGCATTCGGTGCGGCATCAGCGCAAGCTGAAACTCAGAACAACAGATTATTTGACTGCATGGAATCTACCACATTTGCTATTGACGGTTCATGTATCGCTAGCAAAATTCAACAAAATGTTAAGTTTCGTGAAATGCAGTCAGACATCACTCAAAGAACGCAAGTGCAAGATGCCAATGCAATTGCGACAATCCAATTTTTTGAAAAAGACATGCGTATCAATGTCATAGCCCACAAAGATGCATTAGCTGAGTCAGAGTTATTAGTGCTCAACGTCGCTGAGTAATAAGGCTGTGCTAGGTTAACCAAATACCTGAATCGTTCAATGTAGGGATAAGCTCACATTGAACGGTTATTTTTAGCCCTTAACTTACTGTTTGGCTAAGTCAATTTTTTAATACTTCAGTTATTCCACTTCTTATAAAACCACTTTATCTATCATACAAAAAAGCCCCCTTGTGGGAGCTTTAGAATACTAAGCCATTTGATATTTTACTTGATACAGCTGCAGCCATTTTTGCTTTCGTAACTCTAAATTGTATTTGAGTTCGCGGTATTTAAAATCTAGTTCTAGTTTCTCGTAATTACGCTTCAATTTATGTTTGCGAATTTCCATTAAGCGTTTTTTAGTGGCGTACATTTCGCCCATTTTATGCAAGATTGCATCATATTCCTGCTGTAAACTATGTAATATCTCATCGGCATTTGGAAGCACAGATAACTTCTGTTGTGCGCGCTGCAATTGCATCGCCATCTTCGCTTTCTCAATACGTTCTTCTGGGCAGCGGCGTAAGTTTTTGGTCCAGCCTATAAACGACAGCCCTCGTATTAGCCATTTAGTTGGATCAAACTGCCACCATTTAATGCCATTGCGGTAATCATATTCAAATATGTGGTGGTAATTATGGTACCCCTCACCAAAAGTGAAAAAAGCTAAAATGTCATTATCGCGGGCTGTATTTTTATCTGTATAAGGTTGACGTCCCCAAATATGGGCAAGAGAATTAATAAAAAACGTCACATGATGGACAACCACTAGGCGGAAAAAACCAGCAAGCAACACCATACCAAGCACATCACCATTCAACCAACCTAATGCCATTGGAATGCCAAAGTTAGAAATAAGCATGATGGGAAGGTAGTACTTATGCTGCCATACAACGACCTTGTCTTTTTGAAGGTCTTTACAATTACTATAATCAGAATAGCGGTGTATCTGATATTCGCGAAGCATCCAACCCATGTGTGAATACCAAAAGCCACGCTTGGCCGAATACGGGTCTTTATCGTTGTCGTCCACATGCCTGTGGTGGATCCTGTGATCAGAAACCCAATGTAATATGCTGTTTTGAAGGGCCATTGCTCCGCCAATAGCCAGTACGACTCTGACAAAGGTATTCGCTTCATAGGCTTTATGCGCCCACAGCCTGTGGTATCCAGCGGTGATAGACATCCCTGAGAAGTAAATAAGAATAATACACGCAGCGATCTCTGCGCCATCAAACCCTTGGGTTAGAGCAACGTAAGGCACAAGAAAGAGTGCGACTAGTCCAGTAATCACAAAGACTAAAACATTAGTGAGAATTAAACGGGGTTTTTCCATTACAAAAAGCAGTACTTTATTCAGCTTACACTTGTACGCTAATTTATCTAGCAAACGCGTATTTAGCAAGCTATTTCTTGTATTGAACCTTATTACTTCGTGCTGATTCGCGTTAAATATGGATAATATAAAGGAATTAATATTCAAAAGGGGCGTAACGTGAGTCGTCAAGAACAAAAGCTTAAGACGAGACGAACCATTATAGATGCAGCTTTTAGTTTACTGGACGAGCAAAGAAGTTTGTCTAGCATCAGCTTGCGTGAAGTAGCTCGCGCGGCTGGCATCGCACCGACCTCATTTTATCGACATTTCAAAGACATTGACGAGCTTGGTTTAACATTAGTCGATGAGGCTGGCTTAAACTTAAGGCAGTTGATGCGTCAGGCTCGATTGCGGATTGCCTCAGGTGGGGGAGTGATAAACACGTCGGTGGATACGTTTATGGAGTTCATTTGCGCCCATAGCAATGTTTTCCGGTTGCTGCTTCGTGAGCATACCGGAACGTCTTTGGCATTTCGTGCCGCTGTATTACGGGAAATTCAGCACTTTATTGTTGAGCTAACAGATTACACTATGAGCACAACAGGGTTGCCCTATCAGTATGCGAACTTACAAGCAGAAGCTATGGTTAAACTTGTTTTTAGTGCGGGTGCAGAAGCGTTGGATTCAGGCGCTGAACAACAAGCAGTGTTGGCTCAGCGCGTTAAGTTGCAGTTGCGATTTATCGCTAATGGGGCGAAAGAGGCCGCCGGCGTTTAGCGCTTTTGCAAGTAAACTCCTGATTCCACATGATGTGTATATGGAAATTGATCAAAAAGAGCAAATCGAACTACATTATGTGTTTCGCTCAATACTGCCAAATTATTATTGAGTGTCTCAGGATTACACGAAATATACACAATGTTTTGATACTCTTTGATCATGTCTAGCGTGTCGTCATCAAGGCCAGAGCGTGGGGGATCCACTAAGACTGTTTGGCAATCGTAATCCTGCAAATTGATACCTTCTAAACGCCTAAAGCTGCGTTCATTGTTTAGTGCTTGCACAAATTCTTCGCTCGACATCCTTAAGATAGTCACGTTTTCTATGTTGTTTAAACGGATATTATCTTGCGCAGCAGCAACCGAAGATTTAGATATTTCGGTTGCTAATACTTGTCGAAAGTTTTGTGCCAGAGGAAGACTGAAATTCCCTGCACCACAATACAATTCGAGTAAATCGCCTTGGCAATCTTGAGTAACATCTAACGCCCACTCAAGCATTTTGCTGTTTACCCCAGCATTTGGTTGCGTGAAGCTATTTTCAATTTGCTTAAACGTGTAGAGTCGGTCATTCACTGGTAGCGTTTCTATCACATAATCTTTGTCTAACAGCACTTTTTGCTTTTTCGCGCGGCCAATTATGTCGATTTTAAATTCATCTCTTAACAATGCGCGCAATGCTTTTGCTTCTTTTAGCCACTCATCTTCCAAAGGTTTGTGATACACCAAGGTGACTAATATTTCATTGGTTAGGGTACTCAGATAATCGATTTGGAATAACTTTCTACGTAATACTTCGTTCTTTTTTACTAATGACAATAACTTCATCATCACTTCATTGATAACGATACTGGCAGGGGGAAACTGATTTACTGCATACTTTTGCTTTGTTGATTGGTCAAACATGACATGATCTAAGTTATCTCCGTCGTGCCACATCCTGAATTCCGCACGCATCCTATAATTCAGAGGTGCTGATGAAAACGCCTCTAATGCTGGCATCGAAAATGTTTTGAAAGCCTGTTGCACGCTATTAACTTTTTGAGCGAGTTGTTGTTCATAGTCCGCAGGGTTAATTTCGGTTGGGCGCACGGCAATTCTCCAGATGATGTTATTAACGAGCGCGGGATTGTAAGTGTTTTCAGCGCTTGTGCAATATTAGTTTTTGATTGCGATGAATTGTACTAAATTTAGCCAGCATGCGGCCGATAACCTAGTTGAGGAAAGTGAGGTGGCACAAATGAATATTAATGAAATTAAGGCTTTCATGCGTGAAAAGCCGGCGCACTTGGGGGAGGCAAATAGCTTTCAGAACCAATTGCGTGATTCAGGTCTTGAGCAAGCAAGCACACTGGCGGGTGATAAGGCGTCCTTGAGCGGCGCATTATCATCTCATAGTTTTTTTGCAGGCCAAGTATTAACTAATTCCATGAACCACAGTGTATCGGTTGGGGCAAGCAAACTTCAGCTTAGAGTACCCCAGCAAGCTGACGAGGAAGAGACGAATAAAAGTTTATTCGACTTTGAAGAGGTCGCTCGCAATGTGTTGAATTTTGTAGGTGGTGCAATCAAAAATGCTCAAGGAAAAGGCGCTGACGACGATGCTTTGAATGCTCTTTTTGAGCAAGCTCGTTCGGGGGTATTAAAAGGCATTGGCATGGCTGAAAAAGATCTCGCCGGAGTGATGAATGATGACATCAAAAATGGGATTAGCCGAAGCCAAGAATTAATAGATACGGGATTGCAAAAGCTAAGAGATTCGATTTTCTCAGAAACTCAAGAAGCGAGCGATGTCGGCACGTCTAACGTTTCGTTGGAGAATCAAGTGAACTATCAACGCCGTGACACGGGTGAGTTACGTATTCGTACGTTGGATGGTGACGAAGTTAACATTCGCTTTGAAGACTTGGAAAGCTTTGAGTTAAACCAAAAGTTGCTGGTAAAAGTTGAAGAAGAACAAGTGTTTCAGCAGCCAGTAGAGCCATCGAAACCTCAATCGGTAAACAATGCACAAGATATAGCCGAAAACGACGTGGCTGATGAGCCGAACCTTGATAGCGCTGAGCAAAAGGGCGTAACGCAATCTTCAGTACAAGAAAGCGATGATGCAAGTAACAACGTGACAGCTAAAGTCACTTCAACGCAACGTTATGAGCACATTAGCAGTAATGCACTGTCTTTCACTTTGCAGGGGGAGTTAGACGAAGACGAATTAAAGGCGATAGGTACATTGGTTGCTGACGCCAGCGATTTAGCTGATGAATTCTTCAACGGTGATATTGAGTCAGCATTCAATCAAGCATTAAAGTTGGGATATGATGAAAAAGAGCTAACCGGTTTTGCTTTACAATTAACTAGACAAGAGCAAACCCAATCTATTCAGGCGTATGAATCGGTTTCTCATTTCAGTGAAGATGACCCTAGAGGAGACCCTAATAAGACGGTTAAACCGGTCGCGCATTATCTAGATAAAATGCTGGATGTTTTTGAGCAATCGAGGCAAAAGCTTGAAAGCGGTGAACAGTATGACGATTTGATTAATGGATTGATTAATCAAATGGGCGATGTTCACACACCAGATTTAATTTCTGCAATTCAACGTTTTCATAGTTTTAATCAAAAGCTATTGAATGGTTTACCGTTAAACTTCTCAGGAACTAACCAGAGTGAATAACTCGCTGGAGCGATAAAAGTTCGGAACAAGATAACGTTAGTCACTAAAGGTGACTAACGTTATTTAGAGGTGGGGACTAATCTTCTAAATTTAACTTTTTAAGCAGCAATACTGCTTGAGTTCGAGTATTAACTTCTAGTTTTCTAAATACTGCACTGATATGCGCTTTAACGGTCGCTTCAGTGACATTTAATTCGTGAGCAATTTGTTTATTTAATAAACCATCATGGATTAGCTTTAACACCTGAAATTGCTTAGGCGTTAATTCTGCAATTCGTTGCGCTAAGTTGAGTTCTTCACCGTCAATTTGGGCAATCTGTGCTTTTAACTCTTCAGTTAACCAAATTTCACCGCTCATGATTGTTTTCAAGGCATCAGCAATCATCAAAGTAGGGCTGGACTTAGGTACAAAACCTTTTGCGCCGAAGCTCATCACGTACGAAACAACTTCAATAGAGTCACTAGCCGAGACTACTGCGACAGGAATTTCAGGATAATCCTGAGTGACTCGAATTAAACCATAGAAATTCTCACATCCAGGCATGTGCAGATCGAGTAATATTAAATCGATATCTGGGTTTTCATGGAGCGTCATTAATGTAGAGTCGAGCGAGTCGGATTGCAAAATCTCAATATCTTCAAACAGTGGACTTAGTGCACCCACTAAAGCTTCGCGAAATAGCGGATGATCATCTGCAATTAAAAACTTTGCCATTTATTTGCCTTCAATAAATAATTCAATATTAAGTAACAAGACTAATACTTTAGTCTTGATTAATGAAGGGATTAATTAACTTCCCTGCAATTTATGTGACACATTCTATCAGAAGGCGTAAGTATGATGTAACAAATACCTCATGCAGTTTGTTTATATCAGAAAAATTTTTACGATCCTCTTAATCCATGGTGCAAATAGACAAGAGAATTGCGTGGTTTAGTGGCTGCGGGTAGAATTACGCTAATTTTCCACAATCATTATCAATTACATGCAATCAAGCAAAGACGCCATTTATTCACAACCTCAACAGGTAAGTGATTTCCGCTTCGATGATACCGTAGCAGAGGTTTTTCCAGATATGATCCAGCGCTCTGTGCCGGGTTATAACACCATCGTCGATGCAATTGGGCAATTGGCTGGACGCTACGCTACAAACAATTCCAATATATACGATCTCGGTTGCTCCCTCGGCGCAGTTAGCTTAGCAGCGGCAAAATACGTAGTGGCTGATAACTGTAGTATCATTGCAGTGGATAACTCTGAAGCTATGGCTCAGCGGTGTGCCCGGCACGTAAAAGCGTATAAAGCGAATACTCCCATAGAGGTGATTTGCGATGATTTACAAAATATCCACATCGAAAATGCATCAAGTGTGGTAATGAACTTCACATTGCAATTTATCGACCCCACTCAGCGTGATCAGATTATTCAGAGCATATACGATGGCTTAGCACCGGGTGGAATTTTCATACTTTCAGAGAAGCTTCGCCACGCATCAGAGCAAGGGAATGAGTTACTAATTGACCTTCATCATGAGTTTAAAAGGCGCAATGGTTATAGCGAGCTAGAGATAAGTCAAAAGCGTGAATCAATTGAAAACATTTTGCGGGCTGAAACGTTTGAGGCGCATCAAACCAGACTACAAAATGCTGGTTTTGACGATGTCGTATTGTGGTTTCAGTGTTTTAACTTTGCCTCCATTGTCGCGATCAAAAGCTAACACTTTTTTATTTATTTACTTTACAGGCGCCGTTCATGTCAGTCCCTTGGTTCAACCAGTTTTATAAAGAAATTGCCGACTCCCCGCTAAGTGCTTGGTTAGAGCTTCTTCCCGGGCAAATTTCTACCTGGCAAAAAGAGCAGCTACACGGTGATTTCAACAAGTGGGTAAAGCTGCTTGGCAAGCTGCCTCAGACTCATCCTAGTGAAATTGAGCTCAAAGAGAGGGTTGAATTTGGGCTGCAAAGCGAGATAAACGAGTATACGCAGAAGCAAATTATAGGCTTACTTAAGCAGTTTATGCCATGGCGTAAAGGGCCATTTCATATTCATGGTATTCATATTGATACAGAGTGGCGGTCCGACTGGAAATGGGAAAGAGTACAACCGCATATACAGTCGTTAGAAAATCGTTATGTTCTTGATGTTGGTTGCGGCAGTGGCTACCACATGTGGCGTATGCTAGGAGAAAACGCCAAAATGGTGGTGGGCGCGGACCCTTCTCAGTTATTTTTGATGCAGTTCCAAGCCACTAAGCATTTTAACCCCGACCCACGCATTCATTTATTGCCCGTAGGTGTTGAGCAGCTACCTGAAAAAAATGCCTTTGATACGGTTTTTTCAATGGGGGTACTGTATCACCGAAAAAGTCCACTCGATTTTTTACAACAGCTAAAAAATCAGTTGCGACCCGGTGGCGAGCTCATTCTCGAGACACTTGTAGTTGAGGGAGATGAAAATACTGTATTGATGGCCGGGGACAGGTACGCTCAAATGCGCAACGTATGGTTTTTGCCTAGTACAGATGCCTTGTGTTTATGGATGAAACGACTGGGCTTTAAAAATGTGCGCGTGGTAGATTTAGCAAAAACTACGATAGAAGAGCAGCGCGCAACGCAGTGGATGGACAGTCAATCTTTGGTTGATTTTCTTGACCCGAATGATCACTCAAAAACCATTGAAGGCTATCCTGCGCCCCTGAGGGCCGTTGTTGTGGCTGAGCGATAGCATATGCGCTCAATTTACTCGTTAATAAATACCCGTTTGGCGCGCGTTGGCATTCGGGTGACTAATTCATAGCCTAACGTATCCGCCCAAGCGGCCACGTCATTAACCGGTATATTCTTGCCCCAAAGCTCGACTGGGCTGCCTTCACTTATATCGGTTAATTGAGTGACGTCAACGCACAACATGTCCATCGAAACACGACCCGCTAACGGCGCTATCTGGCCATTGACCATAACAGGGGTGCCAGATTTAGCCGTTCGAGGGTAACCATCACCATAACCTGCCGCCACAGTGGCGATAATGCTTGGTCGCTTCGCTGTCCATATTGCGCCGTACCCTACTGACTCGCCAGTTGCGACGCGTCTCAATGCAATCACTTTTGAGCTAAAAGTCATCGCCGGAATGAGTGGTAGAACGTTGATATCACTTTGGTTGAAGGGACTAATACCATACAGCATGATCCCTGGGCGGTTCCAAGTGCTGATGCTTTTCGGTGTAGCAAGTAGGGCAGCTGAATTGGCTAAGCTACAACCTGCGTATGACGGCTCCGCCGATACTTTTTCAGCAAGCTTTTGTATTGACTGTATTTGACTCAGCAGTAAAGGGTGATCGGGGTGATCAGATGTAGCAAAGTGCGTCATAAGCATAACCGAGCACACATTCTTACTGGATGCGAGTTGAGTATAAGCCTTCAATGCATCTGAGACAGGTATGCCTAGGCGATGCATACCAGTATCAACTTTCAACCATACTTTTATGGGCTTCGTTAATACTTGGGCCAGCAGATCTTCAATTTGCTTTTGGTTGTGAATAACAATTTGTAGGTTTAATTCATTTACAACACTCAATTCACTAGGACAAAAGCAGCCTTCAAGCAATAAAATGGGCGTCTTTATATGGTGTTGGCGCAAACTTACGGCTTCTTCAATACTCGATACCGCAAGTAGAGCGGCTTGGCCATTAAGAGCGCGCGCTGTTGCTACTGCGCCGTGGCCGTAAGCATCAGCTTTGATGACCGCAAGAGTATTGCTCTGACGGTCGTTGATGGAACTTTCCAAGGCGTTAACACCCAGAGCATTTGCATATGCGAAGTTTTGACGGATAGCATCCAGATCTACCGTAATCGAAATAGGGCGTGGCATTAACGGCCTTTAATATTGATATTTATATTGGCTAAACAAGGCTTGTGCTTGCAACCATACATCACCGACAGAACCGTTACCCACCGGAGTACCATCAAGCGTTACAATAGGAGCCACTTCTTTGGATGAGCTGGTCAGCCATAATTCATCCGCATCACGTACCTCGTCCATCGTGATAACACGTTCTTCAACCTTAAATGAGCTGTGCTCACGTAAAATGGCTAACAGCAACTTTCTAGTAACACCTGGTAGCAGTTGGTTATCCAAAGCGGGAGTAGCGATCACGTTATTTTTGACCATAAATACGTTGCATGAGCTTGCTTCGGTAAGTTCCTGTTGTTGATTAAACAGTATGGTTTCTTGCATACCAAGATCTTGGCTTTGTTGATAATGCATAACATTGCCGAGTAACGAGGTCGATTTAATATTGCATCGCTTCCAGCGCAAATCTTCACTGCTGGTAACATTGAACGCTTTTACACCTTCTTTGTCTGGTGTCGGCGCAGGCGGTATCTCGAATGAAAAGGCAAATACCGTTGGTTCGACGCCTGTCGGATATGCATGAGCTCGTTTGGTGTCAGTGCCGCGACTAACATGAAGATAAATTCCGCGGTTACCGGTCTCGTTCTTTGCGATCAACGTATGAATGATTTCTTGCCAGTCTTCTACTGTGTAATCAAGTTGAATGCCGATAGACGCCAAACCCGATTGCATACGTTCAATATGAGGCATAAAGCCAACAGCTTCACCTTGATAGGTAGGTACCACTTCATAAATGCCGTCGCCGAATAAGAACCCGCGGTCCATAGGTGAAATTTTAGCTTGTTCTTGGGGGAGATATTCCCCATTTAAAAATACGATGCTCATAGTTAAGACTCAAAAAAATAGCATTGGAAGAAGGGCTGTTGAATGCGGATTATGCCACGAATTTTTATAATGAATTAAGCTACTTTGTTAGCAAATTTGAATTTTTACCGTGAATATCCTTCATATCAGGTACAATAAGGTTCGCTTCTATTGCTCAACACAGACAGGTTTTATGCTGCAAATTGGTAAGTTCAACTCATTAAACGTAATTAAACAGGTACCCTTCGGATTTTACCTTGATGGTGGAGACGATGGTGAGGTTCTGCTCCCCACTAAGTTTGCTGCCGAAGATTGTAAGATTGGTGATACCTGCCACGTCTTTATTTATCACGATAGCGACAGTCGCTTGATCGCCACCACGCAAACACCTTTGGCTGAAGTAGATGAATGCGCCTTCTTAAAGGTGGTGAGTGTAAATAATGTAGGTGCGTTTTTAGATTGGGGTATCGATAAAGACATTCTGGTGCCCTATAGCGAGCAAGACTTCCCGATGGCAGAGGGCGTGTCTTACGTAGTATTTGTGTATTTTGATGATGAAACAGGGAAGGTTGCTGCTTCCACGCGTTTACGTGACTTTTTATTTGAAGAAGGTCAGAACTTTGCGCCTAAGCAAGAAGTCGATTTATTGATTTGTGGCCGCACTGATATGGGATACAAAGCGGTGATAAATGGCAGTCACCTAGGTTTGATATTCAAAGATGAAGTGTTTAAACCTTTGCGTATGGGTGAGCGCACTAAAGGGTTTATTAAACGTATCCGTGAGGACAACAAAATTGATCTGTGTTTTCAATTTCACGATGATGGCGCACGCAAAGATTTGGCAGAACAAATTATTGACGATCTCGAGGCCCATGGCGGTATATCAACTTTAACGGATAAAAGCTCAGCGCAAGAAATATCAAAGCGCTTCAATGTCAGTAAAAATGTATACAAGAAGGCGCTAGGCGCTTTATACAAGCAAAAACGCATATTGCTTGATAAGAGCAAAATCACCTTAATTAAATAGAATGTAAGCAGTAGTTATTTGCAGTGGAGTAAAAAATGAAAGCGACCGTTAGTTGGCAGTCAGATATGAAATTCGTTGGTGAAACTGACACAGGAAAAACCATCGAAATGGACGGTGATGGCAGTCAGGCGACCCCTATGGAAGCCGTATTATTGGCCGTTGGCGCGTGCTCATCTATTGATGTAGTAGAAATTCTTAAAAAATCACGCCAAGGGATTACCGGCTGCGAATGTCAACTCGATGCTCAGCGAGCAGATGAAGCCCCAAGAGTGTTTACTGAGATTCATGCCCATTATGTTGTCAGTGGCGAAAACCTAAGTGAGAAGCACATTCAACGTGCCGTTCAACTGTCAGCTGAAAAATACTGCTCAGTCATGTTGATGTTAGAAGGAAAAGTTAAGATCACGACCAGTTTTAGTATACAGCCCTAGTTAGAAATCCGAGTACCGTAAACGAGTTGAACAAGGTCGCTATGTTCAACTCGTCATTTATTCATCTCACCAATAAAGTCAGCTGAGACGATTTACACCAGTGCGGTAAAGGCTTGTTCGAAGTCCGCAACAATATCGTCTACATCTTCAATACCGATCGAAAAACGCAGCATATTATCATTAATACCCATATCGGCTCTTTGCTCGGCAGTGTTCTCAAAGTAAATAGTTTGGGCGACGGGTAAACCTAAAGTACGGGTGTCCCCTAAATGTGTTGCGCACAACACTAACTTAAGCTCATTTAAAAATGCGAGCGGGTCGATATGCTCAGCTAGGTCGATACTGACTATTCCCCCATAACCTGTGAATAGCTCTCGCGCTATATAATGTTGTGGGTGGTCCGCTATACCCGGATAGTAAACGTGCTGAACGTGTTCATGACCATGTAAGTACGTCGCCAGACGCAGCGCATTTTGGCAAATTCTCTCTACCCTCAAAGCCAGCGTTTCAAGACCTATGGATATGCTGTGGGCCGCATCAGGAGATAACGTTGCCCCCATGTCTCTAAGGCCGCGTTTCTTAATTTGCGTCAGTCCCCATTGCTGGGTATCCGCTGTGCGGTAAATAGGTAATATGTTGTTAAACCCACTCCAGTCGAATAAACCAGTGTCGACAACGACACCGCCCAGCACATTAGCGTGCCCTGATACATACTTAGTTAATGAAGCGATAGTCAGTGAAGCCTTGACGCTTTTGGGATCAAAAATATTGGCAGGCGTCATGGTGTTATCAACGATAAACAGCAATTTTTGTTCGTTACATAACTGACCTATGGCACTTAAATCAGATACTTGGGTGGCAGGGTTGGCTATGGTTTCGGCATACACTAATTTGGTATTTGGCTTTATAGCTGCAATCACGTTTTGCACATCTGTTGCGTCAACGAAGCTGATCTCTATACCCAGTCCTTGTAATGTGCTGGCAAGGCTGCTGGTATTGCCAAACAAAAATTGGCTCATAATGATGTGGTCGCCAGCGCGAAGCAAACTTAAAAACGTTGCACTGATGGCTGCCATTCCCGTAGAAAAGGTAATGGCACCCACGCCACCTTCTAATTCATTAAGAATATTTTGCAATGACACACTTGATGCAGAGGATGAGCGTGAATATACGTGACCTGCTGCTTTGCCTTGAAATACATCGACTAGGTCTTGCGCGTTATCAAATGCAAACAAAACGGAATTATTTGTTGCTTGATGCACCGCTCCGTTTTGCGGTTTATTGATTACTCTATCTGCGTGTACTAAACGGGTGGTAAAACCTTTGTCTTTCAATCTTTGTCTCCGCTTGGGGGCGTTAAGTTGGTCGCTACTTCATCAGGGAATTTAGCATGCACAGTGTGATAATGCTGATAAATGCGTTGTAGTTCTAATGGTATATTTTCACTTATTGTTAGCACAGGGCCTAATTCAATTCGCTTTTTCTTATAATCAAATGCGACTAAGAACACGGGCATGTCAGCTTTATAAGCGATGTGTAAAAAGCCTGTTTTCCAATTTTCGCGTTTACCGCGCGTCCCTTCAGGGGCGAGGCACAGAATCATGTTATCTGCTTGGCGAGCTTCTTCCGACATTTGTTCTACCATGCCATGTGCTTTTTGGCGCTTTATAGGTAGCCCACCCCAGCGACGGAGTAACACCGAAAATGGTGGAATAAATAAGCTGCTTTTCGCGAAGAAAGTAATTTTAAGCTTTAGTGTAAACGCGACGGCTATTCCGATCACGAAATCCCAGTTCGAAGTATGTGGAGCCACGGCGATTATCATCTTTTTGTGTTTGGGAAATTCACCACTAAATTGCCAACCCATAAGTTTAAGTGTTGCTCTGCCGATCGAACAACTAAAGGCGTTACCAATGCGCGGTAAATCTTCACTTAACTCAGGAGTATTTAATTTGCTAGCCATTTCTTTCTTAGCTGTACCACTTTACACTAGATGAATGATCCGTCATGTCATCGGCATTGTCGAGTGCCAATCCTACTTATGCACTCCTGCGGCTCCAAGATATAATAAAAAAGGAATATAGAATTTTGAGATATATGTTTTTCGCGCTGGCCTTATACAGCGCAATGGGCTTTGCTCAGCAGACGGCGCAAAATCTTTTTAGCCATTACCAAAGTGCACTATATCAAATTCGAATTATTGAATTGGGTTCAGGTAACAAGTCTTCAATTGGCTCTGGGTTTCAAATAAATGACTCAGGTGTGCTGGTAACGAATTACCACGTTGTCTCTGAATTCGTTTATTTTCCTGAAAAATATCGTATTGAGTATCTCGCTGCTGATGGCTCTGTTGGTGATTTGTCGCTGGTTAACATTGATGTGGTTAATGATCTTGCGTTAGTGCAGGTCAAAAGTGGAAGTAGCAGCGCGGGTTTCTTCTCATTATCTGCCTCATTACCCGAGCAGGGTAGCAGCATATACTCACTTGGTAACCCGCATGACTTAGGCATGATTGTGGTACCAGGTACCTTTAATGGCATTAAAAAGAACAGTTTCTATCAGCGTATTCATTTCACTGGCTCGATTAACCCAGGCATGAGCGGCGGTCCTGTTGTGAACCCTGAAGGCCAAGTTGTTGGTGTCAATGTCGCAACAGCGGGTAACCAAATCGGCTTTCTAGTGCCCTTGACTAAAATCCACACATTAATTGACGCAGACGATTTCACCCCGTTAGCGCCAGACGATTACAAGAAGGTTATTGCCTCTCAGCTAATGGTGAATCAACAACGTTTGTTTGAACGCCTTGAACGGGGTGTATGGAAATCAAATGAATTAGGCGGCGCGAAAATACCTACCCTAGAAGGCGCATTACTTTCTTGTTGGGGAGACTCAAACAGCGCGGATCAAGAAGCGTTATATTTGTCAGTAGAAAATAGATGCAGTTTAGATGAAGAAATATTCCTTCATGGCGGTCTTCGTACTGGCGGTATAGAAATAGAGTTTGAATGGCTTGAAAGTGGCGAATTTGGTGCACACCGCTTTTATGACTTCTTTAGTGGCAGCATTTCAGGTGCTGGTGCGGGTAATCAAGCTAGCAAAAATGATGTGAGCAACTATCAATGCAAACAGGATATTGTAGCCAATACTCACGATGTTAAAACCAAAAGTATTTTATGTTTAAGGGCATATAAAGAATTCGCACATTTGTACGATGTTTTATATATAGGAGCCACATTGAACCACGAGTCTCAAGGGTTGATAAGCCACTTTACCCTAGCTGGGGTGAGTCAGGAATCGGCTACGCGGTTTACTAAGCAATTTGTGGGAGCAATAGCATGGCAATAGTGCTTGAGTTGCTTTCACGTAAAGACCAAACATTAAAATACTTTAAATTTAATAAGTCAGAGATTTTGGTGGGTCGTGATCATCATTGTGATTTGCGTTTGGAAGACCCTTATATCAGTGCCGAGCATGTGCGCATAACGCAAGACAGCCAAGATCAATCTATCTTCTTTGAAGATTGCCAAACGATAAACGGCACGTTGGTAAATAAGCAGTCAATGACGAGCGGTAAACTGCACGGTAACGATATTTTAAAACTGGGTCGTACACGCTTAAAAGTCGTCAATACGAATCAGCCAGTGTCAGCCGCTTTACCATTGAGCCAGTTAGAAGAGAGTTTGAATTGGTTGTCCAGTAGTGCAGTGGCGATTTTGCTTACGTTAGCTTATTTAGTGTTGTCCATGGTGTTTGAGTTCACCAATAGCGTTGAAGCCTACAATGTATTTGACATGTTACCTAAAGAGATGGGGCAAATGGCTTTGTTAAGTGCTTGGCCTATCGGCTTCGCTGTAATGGGCAAGGTTTTTAACAAAGAAAGCAGAGTAGTGAGTCAGTTTTCTATTCTCTGGCTTACATTGTTTATATTTTACGGCTTATATTTGTTAGGAAAATTACTTTCTTTTAACTTTAATGCGCCTGAAGCATTGATATGGGTAGAGCTAATTGTGTATTCACTGGTGTTGTTTGGTTTTATTTGGTTGTCTTTGTTTTTTGCTTTTCACCAAACCAATACACGGCGCAATCTCGTGGGTTCAATGATGACCTTAGTAATAGTAGTACCAGTGGTCAGTATAGGTATGTTAGGTAGCAGCGACTTTAGCGCTAAGCCTGATTACAACAGTATCATGTTGCCACCTATCTATCAGCTGCGCCCAGCATCAGATGTAACGACATTCGTTGAAAATTCACGGACCTTATTTACGGAACTTGATGAACGTATCGAACGTGAAGGCCTAGCTGAGCAAAGCGCCAATGATTAGCACATCAAACAAGTAGTATATTTTTATGTGTATTTTATTTATTGCTGTAAATCAGCACCCTGATTATCCTCTTATTGTTGCAGCGAATCGGGATGAGTTCTTTGAGCGACCAACACGCGAGTCGTGCTTTTGGGAAGGGCAGCCGAACACTCTAGCTGGAAAAGATCTGCGTGCTGGTGGCACTTGGATGGGTATTAATACCCAAGGTAAACTTGCAGCACTAACCAATATTCGCGATCCCAAGCGTAATCTAGCCAATGCAGTGAGTAGGGGGGAATTGGTTAGTCAGTATCTGCAACACTCCCCTAGAAGCGATGCTTATCTTTCCAAGATGTTAGCGGATGCCGAGAACTATAATGGCTTTAATTTATTATATGGTGATTGGAATAACTTACATGTATTTAACAACCATACGCTTCAATCTGAGAGATTAACAACGGGAGTTTACGGCTTATCTAACGCAAAATTAAACACCCCTTGGCCGAAAACTTTACATGGCATGGCACAGTTAACCGAATATTGCCAAAACCCTCATACGTTAGAAGTTGAAAGCTTATTTGCTTTACTTAAAAACCAGACCAAAGCCCAAGATGATATATTGCCGCAAACCGGTGTGCCTATTGAGTGGGAGCGTAAGTTATCCTCGATTTTTATACAAAGCCCAGAGTATGGCACTCGTTCATCCACGCTACTTTTAGTGGATAAGCAGCAGCGTGTATCATGGCAAGAACGAACCTTTAATCATGAGGCTCAATGTATTGCTGAAAATAGCTATCATTTCGATATAAATTAGCAGTATTTTAAGTTCGAAAAATCATCAGTCGGTGGCATAATGTCTGCCGTTTAGCCTATCCAACATAAATTTAGAGGAACATCATGTTTGAAGTATTGCCCCAGTTACCCGCCGATCCTATTTTGGGATTATCAACTGCATATAAAGCGGACCCTAATCCACTGAAAATTGACTTGGGCGTAGGCGTTTATAAGGACGAACAAGGGCATACACCTATTTTATCTTCTGTAGCAAAGGCTCAGCAGATATTACTAGCCAAAGAGGACTCTAAAACCTATATCACACCTCAAGGGGTGCCAGGGTATATTGACGGTATGCTGCAATTGTTACTAGGCAAGGGCAGCAAGGTGATGCTTGAAGATCGCGTAGCAGCGGTTCAAGCGCCTGGTGGTTGTGGTGCACTGCGTATTCTGGCTGAGCTTATCAAACGCTGTGACAGTGAACTCACTGTTTGGGTAAGCGATCCAACTTGGGCAAACCATATTCCGCTCATTGGTAATGCTGGCCTTAAAATTGAGACTTACCCCTACTTCAATAAAGCGGATGCGAGCATCAATTTTGACGGTATGGTCGAAACTTTAGCGCAAGTGAAGTCAGGTGATGTAGTGTTATTACATGGATGCTGTCATAACCCAACGGGTGCCGACTTAACACCAGAGCAATGGAAAACGGTATTAGAGCTCGCACAAAAAACCGGTTTCATCCCATTTGTAGATGTTGCCTATCAGGGATTCGGCGATGGTCTTGAGCAAGATGCTTATGGACTTCGTTTACTAGTCGAAAATTTACCAGAAGTGATAATCGCCGCTTCATGTTCTAAAAACTTCGGTTTATATAGAGAGCGTGTAGGTTTAGCTGCGATGATTACGGCCAACACACAAACGCGTAAAGCGATTCAAACTCAAATTCAGTCAATTGCTCGTGGTATATACTCTATGCCACCTTCATATGGTGGGGCACTAGTTGATATCATATTGAGCGACGAATCTTTGCGCACAGAATGGCAAACAGAAGTAGAAGCAATGCGCACGCGAATGAAAACACTACGTGGCTTATTGGTAGACAAGCTCACAGAGAAAGGTGCCCAGAGAGACTTTAGTTTTGTGAATCAACAAAAGGGCATGTTCTCTTATTTGTGTATTACTCCTGAGCAAGTTCAAGAGATGCGTAATAAACATAGTGTTTATTTCGTTGATTCAAGCCGGGTGAATATTGCAGGTATCAGTAAAGGTAACGTTGACGCATTAGCCACTGCATTAGTATCAGTACTATAAGTATCGATAGTCAGTTACGTTAAAACACAAAAAAGCCGATGCATGCATCGGCTTTTTTATTATCTACGTATTATAGCAGTGGCTTATTCTTCGACTTTGTCTTTAGCCATGCGTACTTTCAACGTTCTTTCTTGAAACTCAGAATCATTCAAGTTTTGAATCGCTTTCTCAGCACCAGCAGCTGTCATCTCTACAAAACCATAGCCCTTGCGTTTACCTGTGCGGCGATCTTTCATCAAACGAACGGAGTGAACCTGTCCTTGCAATTCAAAATGTTGTTGAACAGCTTGTTCATTTGCACGATAAGGCAAGTTGCCAACATATAGAGTTTTACTATTTTCTTCATCGGCCTGTTGTGCAACAGAAGAAGTACCAGAAAATTGGCTACCAATGATGGGGACGAGAATACCGCCAAGCAATAAACCAATAGCTAGCGCGAGGCTAGGATCAAGGTTAGCCGCCATGACAGGTAGTAGTAAATAGCCTGCAACAGCAAGAACGACGGAAAGAATTATATTTATTATAGTGGGTGAGTTCATGTATCTACCTAAAAGATTGTGTGTTTGTAAGAATATAAGGCTTAGCTATGTTAACCATTTATTACAAAATCGCCAACTAATAAGCCTTTACATTTATCCATATAGAGTTAAATACCATCATATAGGCCTAAAGTTAGTCAGTTCGTTTGTTAAATCAGCAGTTGAACATTTTTTTGAAATAAACACTTGCGATCAAAAAAGGGATCTCTATAATGCGCCTCTCGCTTCGGGACAGCCGCTAAAACAGCTGCACCGACACTGGTTTCCACCAGGTGATGTAAGCCTTTTATAAAGACTTTAATCAGCGTGATGTAAGGCAGTTTAGTTTGGTTTTTCAGTTTGTGATCCACGTCAAAAATTGATTTAAAATTAAATAAAAAAACGCCTTGACATCGAAACTTGAGAGCGTATTATACGCCTCCCGCTTAAGAGGGTCCACGGACAGCATCTTAAGCCGCTTCCAAGGAAGTACGCTACTTCGGTAGCACTGTTCTTTAACAATTAATAACAAGACAATCTGTGTGGGCACTCACTTGATGAGTGTCTACCAAAAAAAATTCATGTTCGATAAATATTTAATTGAAGAGTTTGATCATGGCTCAGATTGAACGCTGGCGGCAGGCCTAACACATGCAAGTCGAACGGTAACATTTCTAGCTTGCTAGAAGATGACGAGTGGCGGACGGGTGAGTAATACTTAGGAATATGCCTTTGTGTGGGGGATAACTATTGGAAACGATAGCTAATACCGCATAACGTCTTCGGACCAAAGGGGGCTTCGGCTCCCGCGCAAAGAGTAGCCTAAGCGAGATTAGCTTGTTGGTGAGGTAAAGGCTCACCAAGGCGACGATCTCTAGCTGTTCTGAGAGGAAGATCAGCCACACTGGAACTGAGACACGGTCCAGACTCCTACGGGAGGCAGCAGTGGGGAATATTGCACAATGGGGGAAACCCTGATGCAGCCATGCCGCGTGTGTGAAGAAGGCCTTCGGGTTGTAAAGCACTTTCAGTTGTGAGGAAAGGTTGGCGGTTAATACCCGTTAGCTGTGACGTTAGCAACAGAAGAAGGACCGGCTAACTCCGTGCCAGCAGCCGCGGTAATACGGAGGGTCCGAGCGTTAATCGGAATTACTGGGCGTAAAGCGCACGCAGGCGGTTTGTTAAGCTAGATGTGAAAGCCCTGGGCTCAACCTGGGAATTGCATTTAGAACTGGCAGGCTAGAGTTTTGGAGAGGGGAGTGGAATTCCAGGTGTAGCGGTGAAATGCGTAGATATCTGGAGGAACATCAGTGGCGAAGGCGACTCCCTGGTCAGTAACTGACGCTCATGTGCGAAAGTGTGGGTAGCGAACAGGATTAGATACCCTGGTAGTCCACACCGTAAACGCTGTCTACTAGCTGTTTGTGGATTTAATCCGTGAGTAGCGAAGCTAACGCGATAAGTAGACCGCCTGGGGAGTACGGCCGCAAGGTTAAAACTCAAATGAATTGACGGGGGCCCGCACAAGCGGTGGAGCATGTGGTTTAATTCGATGCAACGCGAAGAACCTTACCTACTCTTGACATACTAGAAACTTTTCAGAGATGAATTGGTGCCTTCGGGAATCTAGATACAGGTGCTGCATGGCTGTCGTCAGCTCGTGTCGTGAGATGTTGGGTTAAGTCCCGCAACGAGCGCAACCCCTGTCCTTAGTTGCCAGCCTTAAGTTGGGCACTCTAAGGAGACTGCCGGTGACAAACCGGAGGAAGGTGGGGACGACGTCAAGTCATCATGGCCCTTACGAGTAGGGCTACACACGTGCTACAATGGCGAGTACAGAGGGAAGCAAACTTGCGAGAGTAAGCGGATCCCTTAAAGCTCGTCGTAGTCCGGATTGGAGTCTGCAACTCGACTCCATGAAGTCGGAATCGCTAGTAATCGCAAATCAGAATGTTGCGGTGAATACGTTCCCGGGCCTTGTACACACCGCCCGTCACACCATGGGAGTGGGTTGCAAAAGAAGTAGCTAGTTTAACCTTCGGGAGGACGGTTACCACTTTGTGATTCATGACTGGGGTGAAGTCGTAACAAGGTAACCCTAGGGGAACCTGGGGTTGGATCACCTCCTTACTATTAGGTTAGGCCTCATCAGGCTGAGTGTTCACACAGATTGTTTTGTTGTTAGTAAAGAAGAACCGAGAGACTCTTTAAAAAGACTGATGTCGATTTAAGAGGGGCTATAGCTCAGCTGGGAGAGCGCCTGCCTTGCACGCAGGAGGTCAGCAGTTCGATCCTGCTTAGCTCCACCAAATTGCTTGCGCAATAATAGGCTTGTAGCTCAGCTGGTTAGAGCGCACCCCTGATAAGGGTGAGGTCGGCAGTTCAAGTCTGCCCAAGCCTACCAAATCTTTCCTACTCTGCGTTATGTAGTTCGTCGTTTAGCAGGCTAAACGTCCTCACTACATGCCTTGATTAGAAAAGATTGCAGCGGCATAGGAGACTCGGTTTTAGTAGAAAAGATTAGCCTTAATCAATGTGTACTGATTCAGTATTTATTGATTAGGGTTTTTTAAACCCTACGTGAATGCGTGCAAACGCAAACACCTGTTCTTTAACAATATGGAAAGCTGATAAAAGTAATCAAAACTAAGAGAACTCTTTAAGAGCTTACTCTATCTGATTTGAAAATGAATACTTGTCACGCATACACAGTAGATACGCTGATAACTTCGGTTATGAGTAACGTCTATACGTCAAATATTAAAGGTTATTTGGGGTTGTATGGTTAAGTGACTAAGCGTATACGGTGGATGCCTAGGCAGTTAGAGGCGATGAAGGACGTGTAAGTCTGCGAAAAGTTGTGGGGAGCCGACAAAATGCTTTGATCCACAAATGTCCGAATGGGGAAACCCACCGCTTCGGCGGTATCATACAGTGAATACATAGCTGTATGAGGCAAACGAGGGGAACTGAAACATCTAAGTACCCTTAGGAAAAGAAATCAACCGAGATTCCCCTAGTAGCGGCGAGCGAACGGGGATTAGCCCTTAAGCTAATGATAAGCGAGTGGAAGGTGTTGGAAAGCACAGCGATACAAGGTGATAGCCCTGTACACGAACGCGAATTTTAAGTGAAATCGAGTAGGTCGGGACACGTGTTATCTTGACTGAACATGGGGGGACCATCCTCCAAGGCTAAATACTCCTAACTGACCGATAGTGAACTAGTACCGTGAGGGAAAGGCGAAAAGAACCCCTGTGAGGGGAGTGAAATAGAACCTGAAACCGTATACGTACAAGCAGTGGGAGCAGACTTGTTCTGTGACTGCGTACCTTTTGTATAATGGGTCAGCGACTTATATTTTGTAGCAAGGTTAACCGAATAGGGGAGCCGTAGCGAAAGCGAGTGTTAACTGCGCGTTTTAGTTGCAAGGTATAGACCCGAAACCCGGTGATCTAGCCATGGGCAGGTTGAAGGTTGAGTAACATCAACTGGAGGACCGAACCGACTAACGTTGAAAAGTTAGCGGATGACTTGTGGCTGGGGGTGAAAGGCCAATCAAACCGGGAGATAGCTGGTTCTCCCCGAAAGCTATTTAGGTAGCGCCTCGGACGAATACCACTGGGGGTAGAGCACTGTTAAGGCTAGGGGGTCATCCCGACTTACCAACCCTTTGCAAACTCCGAATACCAGTGAGTACTATCCGGGAGACACACGGCGGGTGCTAACGTCCGTCGTGAAGAGGGAAACAACCCAGACCGCCAGCTAAGGTCCCAAAATTATTGCTAAGTGGGAAACGATGTGGGAAGGCTAAGACAGCTAGGAGGTTGGCTTAGAAGCAGCCACCCTTTAAAGAAAGCGTAATAGCTCACTAGTCGAGTCGGCCTGCGCGGAAGATGTAACGGGGCTAAGCAATATACCGAAGCTGCGGACGCAAAGTTTACTTTGCGTGGTAGGGGAGCGTTGTGTAAGTGGCTGAAGGTGAACTGAGAGGTTTGCTGGACATATCACAAGTGCGAATGCTGACATGAGTAACGATAATGCGGGTGAAAAACCCGCACGCCGGAAGACCAAGGTTTCCTGTCCCATGCTAATCAGGGCAGGGTAAGTCGGCCCCTAAGGCGAGGCAGAAATGCGTAGTCGATGGGAAACGGATTAATATTTCCGTACTTGGTATATCAGTGATGGGGGGACGGAGAAGGTTATGCAAGCATAGCGTTGGTTGTCTATGTGAAAGTGTGTAGGGTTGAATCTTAGGTAAATCCGGGATTCTACATGCCTGAGACACGAGACGAGATTCTACGGAATTGAAGTTGCAAATACCCTGCTTCCAGGAAAAGCCTCTAAACTTATGATATATCGAACCGTACCCCAAACCGACACAGGTGGTCAGGTAGAGAATACTAAGGCGCTTGAGAGAACTCGGGTGAAGGAACTCGGCAAAATCGTACCGTAACTTCGGGAGAAGGTACGCCCCTGTTTGTGATGAGACTTGCTCTTTGAGCGAATGGGGGCCGCAGTGAAAAGGTGGCTGGGACTGTTTATTAAAAACACAGCACTGTGCTAAATCGAAAGATGACGTATACGGTGTGACACCTGCCCGGTGCCGGAAGGTTAATTGATGGGGTTAGCGCAAGCGAAGCTCTTGATCGAAGCCCCGGTAAACGGCGGCCGTAACTATAACGGTCCTAAGGTAGCGAAATTCCTTGTCGGGTAAGTTCCGACCTGCACGAATGGTGTAACCATGGCCACGCTGTCTCCACCCGAGACTCAGTGAAATTGAAATCGCAGTGAAGATGCTGTGTACCCGCACCTAGACGGAAAGACCCCGTGAACCTTTACTATAGCTTGGCACTGAACATTGACCCTACATGTGTAGGATAGGTGGGAGACTTTGAAGCGTGAACGCCAGTTTGCGTGGAGTCAACCTTGAAATACCACCCTTGTACGTTTGATGTTCTAACGTTGTTCCCTTATCGGGAATGCGGACAGTGCCTGGTGGGTAGTTTGACTGGGGCGGTCTCCTCCCAAAGAGTAACGGAGGAGCACGAAGGTTGGCTAATCCTGGTCGGACATCAGGAGGTTAGTGCAATGGCATAAGCCAGCTTAACTGCGAGACAGACACGTCGAGCAGGTACGAAAGTAGGTCATAGTGATCCGGTGGTTCTGTATGGAAGGGCCATCGCTCAACGGATAAAAGGTACTCCGGGGATAACAGGCTGATACCGCCCAAGAGTTCATATCGACGGCGGTGTTTGGCACCTCGATGTCGGCTCATCACATCCTGGGGCTGAAGTCGGTCCCAAGGGTATGGCTGTTCGCCATTTAAAGTGGTACGCGAGCTGGGTTTAGAACGTCGTGAGACAGTTCGGTCCCTATCTGGTGTGGGCGTTGGATGATTGAGGGGAGCTGCTCCTAGTACGAGAGGACCGGAGTGGACGAACCGCTGGTGTTCGGGTTGTTTTGCCAAAAGCATTGCCCGGTAGCTACGTTCGGAATCGATAACCGCTGAAAGCATCTAAGCGGGAAGCGAGCCCCAAGATGAGTCATCCCTGGCAGTTTAACTGTCCTAAAGGGTTGTTGAAGACTACGACGTTGATAGGCAGGATGTGGAAGCGTTGCAAGGCGTTAAGCTAACCTGTACTAATTGCCCGTGAGGCTTAACCATACAACGCCCAAATGACTTTTTATATCGTTCTAGCGAACGAGTCGTGCTAAATGGCTTAAACGGAAGGAAACCTTCCTGACCATTTACCTACTCGCTAAAGTTAGAGCTAAATAAAATGTTTGAGTATTGCATGTATGACAAGTATTTAATCAAGAGTAAGACTAAAGAGATTTAGCGATGATTACAGCCAGACCTTAATAGGCGCGGCATCAGCTTTTACATATTGATTTATTAAGCTGCGGCTTGATAGATAACAGTTTATGTCTGGCGGCCATAGCGATGCGGCCCCACCTGATCCCATCTCGAACTCAGAAGTGAAACGCATTAGCGGCGATGGTAGTATGGGGTTTCCCCATGCGAGAGTAGCACACTGCCAGACTCCCATTTAGAATGAAGCCACCTATATCGGGTGGCTTTTTTCGTTTCTGCGCTGTAGAAAAATCAACTGTAGTCGAAATCGCATTTTAAAGCTTGTTAACGAACTAGACGCCTAGGTGTCATACTTCCCTGTAGCTCAGCCCAGCCCGACATCCATGTCGGTCGTTCAAACGGCTGGAGCGGTGCTCCAGAGAGCCCCGTTTTCACCCATCAAGGGCATTCGACTCTAGTGCTTTGCATGAAAGCTGAAGAACAACCCATCCCTGGTGTTGCGCACCAGCCACGCCATCCATGGCGTGTCGTTCGGTCGGGCAAAGCTGCGCTTCGCAAAAGCCTCCGCCTTCACCCCCATGCGAGAGTAGCACACTGCCAGACTCCCATTTAGAAAAAGGGCTATCCGTAAGGTTAGCCCTTTTTTGCATGTGCAGAATAAAGTAATGCAAGGTTGATACGGCATCAACGGATAGCCCTTTCCCTTAAGCGCTGTCGCGCAAAGCGAATCAGCAATAAACCTCCAAGGAAGTATCAAATACGGTATAGACACGTCCATGATGAAGATCACCCAGCCACGCCTTCCTTGGCGTGTCGTGCGGCTGGACGTTGCTGCGCAACTAAAGATACTAGCCTTACCCAGACTCCCATTTAGAATGAAGCCACCCTAATCGGGTGGCTTTTTTCGTTTCTGCGCTATAAAAAATCAACTGTAGTCGAAATCGTATTTTAAAGCTTGTTAACGAAGTAGACGCCTAGGTGTCATACTTCCCTGTAGCTGAGTCCAGCCCGACATCCATGTCGGTCGTTAAAATGGTTGGGGCGGTGCTCCACAGAGCCTCGTTTTTCTCATCAAGCGCAGCCGCGTTGCGTCAATTGTATTCCAACAATTGCACTGTGCAATCAGCGTTGCAGCATCACTTGATGCGGGGAATCAAATTCGCGAGGGGCGAGATTTTCGTACAGAAAGCATCAAAGCCCGTTTTTCAACTCGTCTGAAAGTATGTATGTCAGAGAGTATGAACCTCAACCACGTGGCTCAGTCGGGCTTTTATGATCCGTCTGAAACGATCAGCAAGTTCTCGAAAGAACACTCGTGACGGTGAAGTGTTTCGCCAAGCGAGGGCGTGTTGGCGTAAAATAGGCTTGTTTTTTATTTCACATACGTGAAGTGATTCAGGTACGTGCATTTCTGAGTGTACATACAAACCCGGTAGAAAAGCTGCCCCCATACCCATAACCACCATTTGCCTTAGGGTATCTAGACTGGTTCCTTCATAATCACGTTGAAGCTCTGCACCCAATTCATTGCAAATATCTAATACCTGATGATGAAAGTGATGTTTATCTTCAAGCGTTAAGATCCTCTGTCCTCGCAGATGCTTGGGTTCAATAAGTACATCCTTGCTCATGGGGTGCTCACTCGAAAGCACTAGTTTTAGCGGCTCTGTAAATAAAGGCTCCACGATGAAGTCGTTTGGCATGCCTGCAAGGGGAGAAATAATTAAGTCGTAATCCCCCTTATATAAACCTGTGTGCAATTCGCTAGGGGCTGATTCTCTTACATAGAATTTTAATTTGTCGTATAGCTGATGCAATTGCGGTAACACGAAGGGTAATAAATAAGGCCCTAAAGTGGGAGGAATGCCTAGTTTGAAGGTCGTTTTGGGACCTTGAGCGAGCTCTCTAGCAACACTTTGGAACTCTGTCATCGTTTGCAGAATATGCTCTGCGTGATTTAACAGCTCACGACCATCGGGCGAGAGCATAGTGCCATTTCGTGATCGTTCAAACAGGGTTAGCCCTAAACTTTCTTCGAGCTTAACGATCTGATTCGTCAATGTGGGTTGACTGATATGCAATTGATAAGACGCTCGTCTAAAATTCAGTGTGTGGGCGACTGCGACAAAGTACTTCAGCTGTTTCAAGGAAGGCTGTAGATGAGAATTCGGCATAATCAGGATGTCCAAATGTGTCTTTGATAGAAATAGGCTATCACGAGCCTATATATTTTTCTATAAAGCTATCAGGCAATATGGCCTGTATATATTGTGATAACGGGTTTTACCGAATTTTAACATTAGGAGTTGGTTATGGATCATGTGATCTCAGGTGTAGCGAAGTTTCAACGTGATGTTTTTCCAAAAAACAAAGAAGTCTTTCAGAAACTAGCGACGAGTCAGAATCCAGAAGTTTTATTCATTACTTGCTCTGATTCACGTATTGACCCGAACATGGTCACGCAAACAGGTCCCGGGGATTTATTTATCTGCAGAAATGCGGGTAATGTAGTGCCCCCTCACAGCAATCAAACTGGTGGCATGACCGCCTCAATTGAATTTGCTGTGGCTGCATTGGGCGTTGAGCATATTGTTATTTGTGGTCACACAGACTGCGGAGCGATGAAGGGGGCTTTAGCGCCAGAAGCATTAGATGAATTGCCACATGTAAAAGAATGGTTGGGTCATTGCCGTGGTGCAACTGAAGTCGTTAAACACAAGCATGGCAGTGTGGGCAGTGAGCATCTCGACGAAGTCACCAAAGAAAACGTCTTGTTGCAGATACAACATCTTAAGACACACCCCTCTGTTGCAGGGCGACTAGCGTGTAAGGAAGTGCAAATTCACGGGTGGGTCTATAGTATCGAAACGGGAGAAGTCCTCTGTTACGACAATAAATCAGAAAGCTTCAAGCCTATGGTTGAATGTTACGCTAGCGAAACAGCGTTTAAATCGGCCATTGGTCTTTAGTAAACTGCAGGATATTTAAATAGATGAAATTCGATTTATCAAATTTACGAGGTGATGTAACGGGTGGTATCACCGCCGGTATCGTTGCTTTACCGTTGGCTTTAGCGCTAGGTGTTGCTTCAGGATTAGGTCCTTTGGCAGGCTTGTACGGCGCTATCGCAGTGGGTTTCTTTTGGAGGTACACCTTCACAAATTTCTGGCCCTACAGGGCCGATGATTGTTGTGCTTGCAGGACTATTTGCAAGCTTGTCTGGTAATGTTGAGCTTATATTTACCGCGGTGATGTTGGCCGGTGTTTTACAGGTGCTATTTGGGTTCTTAGGCGTAGGTCAATATATTCGCTTGGTACCCTACCCAGTGATATCTGGTTTCATGTCAGGTATCGGTGCGATCATTATCATTTTACAGTTCGGTCGTTTACTTGGTCATGAGCCTCCTGGTGGCACATTAGGGGCATTATCATACTTGCCGCACGCGCTTGCCAACACCAACTTTGTCACGCTAGCACTGGGTGGCCTTACACTGGCTATAGCATATTATTGGCCAGCTAAATTAGGTAAGTATTTGCCTGGCGCACTTGCCGCGTTGATCATTGGCACGCTTGTGAGTTTAGCAGTAGCCAGCGTACCAGTTCTAGGTGCAATACCAAGCGGGCTTCCTAGTTTACACCTGCCGGTGTTTGAGCAAAGCCATTTTTGGCTAGTGCTGGAAGCCGCGTTTATTCTTGCCGTATTAGGCGCGATTGATAGCTTGTTGACGTCTTTGGTGGCTGACAACATGACGCGTACACGCCACGACAGTAGCAAAGAGCTAATTGGCCAAGGTATTGGTAATACGATTGCTGGCTTGTTTGGTGGTATTGCAGGTGCTGGCGCTACCATGCGCACGGTAGTAAATATACGTTCAGGAGGTAAAACGAAGATATCGGGCATGGTACATGCGCTAGTGCTTCTTGCTGTGGTACTAGGGTTGAGCCCACTTGCAGCTAATATACCTCACGCTGTATTAGCAGGTATTTTGGTGAAAGTAGGTCTGGATATTATTGATTGGCGTTACATCAAGCGCGCGCACAACGGTCCGCGTTGGGATTTCGCATTAATGATATTAGTACTGGGTTTGACAGTCTTTGTTGACCTAATAACGGCTGTTGGGGTCGGTGTTGTACTCGCTGCGCTAGCGTATGTACGCCAGATAGCACAGATTCAAATTACTGAATTACGCGCATTGCCTGAAGCTTCTAACAAGCCAGAAGAAAAAGCGTTGCTGGAAGAAGGGCATGGCAGAGTCAATGTGTTCAACTTCTCTGGCCCATTAAGCTTTGGCGCTGCTGCTGACTTAGGGCATCACGTTCGTCAGCATGTCGAACCTGGGTCTGAAGTTCTAATACTCGACTTCTCTAGAGTGCCGGCAATGGACGTATCAGCGGCGATGGCCGTGGACACTATCGCATCAGATAGTCATGCTGCGGGTAAATTACTGTATATTTGCGGTATGAATGAGGAGGTCAAAGAGGTGTTAATTGCAATTAATGGTAGTACCCTTGCTGACTTCGAAAGTGATACCTTGATTGATGCACTTAATACTGCGCTCAAAGCGATAGAAAAATAGCCTCTGTAAATGGTCAGTAAAGCGTCGAATATGCTTATAAATTGATCATCCTAGCCGTCTCCTTCGAGGCGGCTTTTTTCATTTTATAACCCACATATTTAGAGCATTTAATGCAATATACTCGTCCGGTTAGTATATTATACATATGTATTTCATATAGTTACGACTAAAGTTTAGTAACGCCTCTGTTTTTTGTAAGTGTATTATATCTGTACAATAATAAAAAAAGTCTAATACCAATGAAAACTATCACCTTAATAGCACTTTGCCTTTATTTGTCTATTGGCCAAGCTCAAGCTGGATTAATTCAATGGGATGCTTTCAACGCTGGTGACGAGTTGGCGGTGAAAGATGAATCAACTGGCATTGTTTGGTTAGACTTAACTCTGACAGCAGGCAGGCATCACGACACTGTTAGTTCGCTTTATGAAGGATGGGAGCTGCCAAGCTTTAATATTGTTGAAGAGTTACTAGTGACTGCTTTCTCAACAATCAACATAAGTGGTTCGTTGGGTGAAAGAAACAAGTTTGAACAAGAGTGTTCAAATACGAGTGTCTGCTTTAATAACGCAGAAATATGGCAAGGTTTATTTGGTTCAATATCGGGCGTGAACCGAAGCTATCAGCAATATTCTTACGGATTATATTCAGACAGCGAGAATGTATTAAGAATGGGCGGCACATTCAAAAACGGCAGTGGTAGTGCCAACCTCTACAGCACTGAGTTCAACGTGGGTTATAGCTCAGACTATGAAAGCAAGTACGCTAATGGCGATTTCAACTATTTCGGTTTTTTCTTAGTCAAGAGTGAGCCCAACCTTAGCGCTCAGCCTAAATTACTGCCTATCAATGAAGCATCTGCGCCAACTACATCTTCACTCTTTCTTGGGTTGAGTGGATTGCTAATATTGCTGACGAGAAACGTGAGAGCTAAATTTTTCAGTTAACGATGACAGTTAAGTACGCATTTTTAAGTGCTAAATAACCCGAATACCATGATATTGTAAGCCTCACTGTGTTTCCTCTAGTAGATCAAATTAACGTTAATCTACCGCGTACCACGTCGTTTTTAACAACGTTTACCAAAAGTAGCGGTTTGAACGAACAGTCATCTCATTTGATTAAGAAGTTTATGGTCACCTTTCTTTTATACTAATCCAATTAATAAGCTGTAGCTCATTAACGTGGAATGGTTTTAACGCCTTACAAGTCTGCGAAAATTACGCTCTATAGCAAAGTAAAATGCAGCTTTTAGAGATCGATATTCGACACTTAGTTGGCGACCAAACTTACATATAAGCACATGTCTATACTACTTAAGTAGATTTGCTTTGAATTAGCTATTCGAGCATGATGGAAAAATAATAATAAGAAGAAAAATATCAGTAGTCGTATGTCATCCAGTTTGGCAAAAAATTCGAGCCTAACGCTTTTAGCTAATTTGTCGTTCTCGCTAACGAATTGGTTGCTGTTAGTGGTGATTGCCAAAGTTTATGATGCCGCATTCTTAGGGCAATTTGTACTTGCTCTATCTATCGTCTCCCCCGTTTTCTTATTGTCTAGCCTAAAATTACGCACCCTCATAGTTGTAGATGTCGATAACGAATATAGCCTCGAGCAGTATTTAGGCACTAGGTTATTACTTAGCTCTATCGGTTTGACACTTTCAATACTCTTAGGGATTAGCTTTTTTGATAATGTGCCCTTTTTGCTAATGTTACTAATCGGAATATATAAATGGTGCGATAGTTGGTGCGAATTATTTTATGCTTATTACCATCGAACTGGTCGGTTCGATACAGCGACCTTTTCACAATGTGGGCGCTCAGTGCTCAGTATCTCCGTCGTTATAATTATCGCGCTGCTAAGCGACTCTGCCATTTTAATGGTGAGCGGTTGGGTAGCGACAACGGTTATATTTAGCGTTGTCGATACAGTGGTTTTCACAAACCTTCGACGAAGAAACGAAACCGTAAGTACCAATTGGATTTCGCTTTTATCGGTGCAATATGCAATGCGCACCCCGCTACGTATTCTGAAAAAGTATTACACCCTGAGTTTATCTCTTGTGGTCGGTGCTTTATTCGTCTACATACCCAATTTTGTGATAGAGAAATATTCGGGCGTAGAGGCTGCAGGGGAGTTTGCTGCCGTGAGCTACTTTCTAATTGCGGGAGGCCTTCTCATTCACAGCGTATCGCAAGCGAGCTCACCTCGACTTGCCGCTTTAGCGAAGCAAGGAAACGGGAAAGGACTCATTAACCTTACGTTTAAGATGTGCCTTATTGGAGCCGCTATCGGTGTATCTGGTGTGATCGTGGCGTTGGTTGCTGGTGAGTTTTTCCTCGAATTATTTTATAACCCTGAAATAGCTCTTTTATCTGAGGAGCTAACTTGGGTGTTGGTCGCCGCTGCAATTCGATATATCTATATATTCATTGGTACCGCAATGAACGCACTAAAACAATTTCATACGCAAACATATATTTATGCGGTTGGTACTCTATGCGTATTAGTCGCCTGCTTATTTTGGGTGCCCGAATACGGCTCATTAGGGGCGGCAAAAGCAATGGTATTCGCTACCTGCATAGAATGCGTTTTGTTCGGTTTTTTCTTTTGGAGAAACGTGAGAATAAAGGGAAAAACTCATGACTAAAAAAGTATTGCACGTGTTTGGCATTATGAACCGTGGCGGGGCTGAGCTTAGGACCTTATCTACGCTAGAAAAAATGCGCAAGCTGGGCGTTGAATACGAGTTCCTAGTGCTAAGTGGTCAGAAAGGTGTACTTGACCAAGAAATTACTGAACGAGGTAGCAAGGTTCACTATTGCCCTTTAAGTCTCACTTTCTTTTTTCAGTTCATGTCTATTTTAAAAGCGGAAAAGTATGACGTTGTGCATTCTCATGTTTCACTCGTCTCGGGAGTTATATTGTTTATCTCGTGGTTAGGCGGAATAAAAAGGCGCGTTGCACATTTTAGAAGTACTCATGATGTAGAGAATCCAAGTGTATTAAGGCGTATAAGGGACAAGCTTCTTAGGAGATTACTGCTGACTTTCTCGCACTATATTGCTGGTGTATGTGAAGCAACGTTAGATGCATTCTGGCATGTTGACTGGAGAGCAGATAGCCGTTTTAAAGTGATCTATAACGGCTTTGAGCAGCATAATGTCGTGCACCGAGAGAATTTTTGGCAGGATGATTTAGGTATCAGCGCTGATAATAAAATTATTATCAATGTGTCTCGGATGCATGAGCAAAAAAATCATCCTCGGTTAGTCGAAATTTTTTGCGAATACTGCCAAAAAAATAATGACGCCGTTCTAGTCTTGGTAGGAAAAGAAGACCCAGAGATAAAACAGCAACTACAAAGAATGAGTGCTTTGAATAACGTAGACGAGCGCATTTTTTATTTAGGCGAAAAAGCTCAAGTATTACCATTTATGAAGCACGCAGACATAATGCTTTTTCCGTCGAAATGGGAGGGATTGCCAGGTGCGGTATTAGAAGCGGCTAGTTTAGGTGTTCCTGTTTTAGCATCAGACATCCCGGGAGTACTAGAGATCGCGCAGCAGCTTGATGTGGTGCATTACTTCCCGTTAGCACAAAGCGATCAGAGCTGGGCGCAGCAGGTTACACAGTTGTTGTCACAACCTGTGGATCACGAGGTAGGACGACAGACCTTTAAAAGTAGTATGTTCCAGTTAGATAACAACGTTAAACAACTGCATGCACTCTACGCTTGATACGGGATTAATTAAAAAAATAGTCGGGATTTGGGTTCTCGCTATGGGCAGTGTGTTTGTGTTCGCTGGGTACATTGACGTTTTTGAAACACCTCGGGCCGAGTTGGAGTCTTTTACCACTTTTACATGGTTGTTAGTGTCAATCATTTTGGCAAATACTTTGCCTAAAGGTATATGGTCTATTTGCTATATATATTTCATTGTCTTTGGCATTTTTCACGGAGGCTTAATATTAGTTAACTCAGTTAACTTGATTACCGATCACGATACGCTTTATCAAATTAGTTTCTGGTTCAATAGTAACCAAACTGAAAATGCTATTCATATGATAAATCTAGCTTTTTTGGGATTTGGCATTGGCGCAATGGTGTTTTCTAAGGTGGTTAGAACTGAGCAAAATGTTAGCCCAGGGGACGAAGAGTATAACCGTCGTTTGTATCATATCGGTGGGGGCATATTAGTTGTTTTTATTGTTCTGTTTTTTCTCGTCGCTATCGCAACAGGGGCGATATATTCATATGGCGCTTATCTTCGGGTGGTAGACAGCAACCCACTGGTTGGAATTATCTTCACTTACATTTATGTGTTCATATCTTTGGCCTTAGTTTTAGTGGCAGTGGCGCATGACAAAGCGTTTGGTTATCTATATTTTGCTTTTTTTGGTGTATGGGCCTTGTTCGCATTCAAACTGGGCTTACGTGGTGAAGTCATGTTCCCCAGTGCCGTAACAGCATGCATGTTAGGCAGAAAAGGTCGTGTAATGAATGGTTTTTTGTTGCTAGCAATGATTGTCGTATTTTTAGTTGCAGCAGGTATCGTTAAGAACGCTCGTGTCTCAGGAAGTTATGAAGGAGGTGCGGATTTTAATCCTCTAAACGCTGTTGCAGAAATGGGCTCAAGTTTACGGGCCGTACAAGAAGTGATTAGCTGGCGTGAAAAAGGAGATGATCTATTACTTGGTGCAAGTTACTGGGCGCCTATTGAAAGGCAACTTGCACTCGTTATTCCGCAATTAGATAGAGTAAAAGCTGAAGATGATGATCGGCTTCTAAATGTCAAAGTCATCAAAGTGGCTGGACCGATCGGCTTTTCACCCGTAGCGGAAGCCTATCTCAATTTTGGCGAAAAAGGGGTACTGATTATATTCTTCTTGTTTGGCGGTTTGATGGCCAAGTTAGACAATATGCCCTCTAGTATTAAAACTGATATATTGATTGGTGTTGGCTTGGCGCCGCTATTTATCATGATTAGAAATAGTTTCGCTCATGTACCAGTGCAGATAATATTTGGCTGTGCATTTGCAATGTTTTTTATGTTTTTAGCCCACAAAAGAAAAGAATAATAATAATGGAAGTAGTGGTGACTTGTGAGTTTCGTTTTTATCGAACACCTGATCAAAAGGTTTGGACGAGCAGCGCGTTTTTATATCATTTTTGGCAGAGATACTTAGCTACGTTCAAAAAAGTGATTGTAGTTGCACGTATTCAAAATGTTGACGCTCCTCAGCAAAGTTGGCACTTATCCAGTGGGCTTGACGTTACCTTTGTAGGGCTACCCTACTATGTAGGTTTTGCCGGGTTACTAAGAAACTTTCGCAAAATTCGAATGACAATTAACGCTGTTGTCACCCCTCAAAGAGCTGTTATCTATCGAGTCCCCTCCCAGTCAGCAATGTTAGCGAGCTTTGGAACCGCTGCCAAACAAGGGTTTGCATTAGAAGTCGTTGGTGACCCTCTTGACGTATTCAATGCTGGTATAACAAACGGCCCATTAGACAAAATCTTAGGTTGGGTTAGCTACATTGGCCTCAGGTATATGGCAAAAAACTCACTTGCCGCTTGCTATGTGACGAAGGAATACTTGCAACGTCGCTACCCAGTATCAAATGGTGCTCTGAGTGTTGGCTGTTCGGATATAGAATTACCAGCTGCTAGTTATGTCACCCAAGCTAGGGTGTTTAATACTCCAGGAAAACAGTTAGTTTTCGTGGGTTCTTTTTCGCAAATGTACAAAGGGCCCGACCTTCTCATCCACGCTATTTCGCATCTTAAAAAGCAGGGGCTGACCTATAACGTCACTATGCTAGGTGGCGGGATTTTTTTGCAAGAAATGCAAGCTTTGGCGGAAAAGCTCGAATGTAGCGAACTCATACATTTTGCCGGCGAAGTGGGGCATGCCGACGTTATTCAATATTTGGATAATGCAGATGCCTTTGTGATGCCATCTCGCACTGAAGGCTTACCAAGAGCCTTAATTGAAGCAATGGCTCGTGGCTTGCCTTGCATCGCCTCAAATGTCGGTGGGATCCCCGAGTTACTCGATAACGCCTCTTTGGTTGAAAATAACAACTGGTCGCAACTAGCTGAAAAGATTCAAAGATTACTATCATCGCCAGAATCAATGTCTCAAGCTTCTCAGCGGAATTTGGAACGTGCAAGACGTTATGAAATGGAATTATTAGCTAAAAGACGGGGGGACTTTTATCAATCATATTTTGATTTAAAGTCTAATTACTCATGAAAGTTCTTCATTTATTAAAAACTGCGGTGGGCGCTAGTTGGGCCTTACGCCAAACTTCCGAGTTGGTAAAGCTAGGTATTGAGGTACACCTTGTTTTACCAGAGGGACCGATGGTTGGGCGTTATAAAGACGCTGGGGTCGTGGTGCATATATTCGATCCTTCGATAGTGCTTAAACAGCCATGGAAAAATATCGCAAGGGCTAAAAAACTGCGCCAAATAGTCGAGGAGGTTAAGCCTAATATCATTCATAGTCACTTTGTCGCTACTACGCTACTGATGCGTTTAGCGCTTCGAGGCTACGCTATTCCGCGTATTTTTCATGTACCCGGGCCGTTGCACCTTGAGCATTGGGGCTTTCGCCAAGCCGAGTTAGCCACTGCCAATAGTGATGACTATTGGTTGGCATCCTGCCTTTGGACAAAAAATGCATATAAGTCATACGGCATTGATTCACAACGGGTAGGATTAGCGTATTACGGTGTAAATGCGGATGATTTTTCATTTACCTCGCCAGCTAATGACAACCTCGCATCTCAATTAGGGTTGGCACAAGATACCTTTATAGTAGGGATGGTGGCTTATTTTTACGGACCTAAAGCGTACCTTGGGCAAAAACGTGGGTTAAAAGGGCATGAAGACTTAATTGATGCTATCGCCATTGTTCGAAAGCGTTATCCGAATGTGAAATGCCTATTTGTTGGTGGGCCATGGGCTGGTGCTGACAAATACTTCACGCAAGTGCAACAGTATGCACACCAGCAAGCTCCTGATGGCTGCGTATTCATGGGCTTACGAAACGATGTGCCTAAGCTGTATCCGCAATTTGATTTAGCGGTTCATCCCTCGCATTCTGAAAACGTCGGCGGTGCAGTAGAGTCAATGTACGCTGGGGTAGCAACGCTGACTTCAAATGTTGGTGGCTTTCCTGATTTAGTTGAAGATGGCGTTACTGGTTATATGGCACCAGCAAAAGCACCTGAACTGCTTGCGCAGAAAATAATACAGGCCATTGAGCACCCTGAGGAGCGAAAAAGTCTGATTGCAAATGCCAGTATTCGTGTCGCTAATATTATGAATGTGCAGCTTAACGCTAAGCAGATCACTGAGTTTTATCAACAAGTATTGTCTCAAAGAACTGAGCCTGTGGTATTGCCTGAGCGGGGCGACCGCAATGCTTAAACGATTGCTAGATGTACTGCTGGTGTGCATGGCTTTACTGCTGCTTTGGCCTGTTATTCTGACCATTGCTTTACTCGTGCGTGTACTTTTAGGCGGTCCTGTGTTCTTTAGGCAACCACGACCCGGGCGCAACGATCGTGTGTTCAATATGATTAAATTTCGCAGCATGACCAATGAAACCGATGCGAATGGCCAATTGTTACCCGATGAAGTCAGGTTAACGTCGTTCGGACGATTTTTGCGCCGTAGCAGTTTAGATGAGCTCCCCGGATTACTAAATGTACTTCGTGGGGACATGAGTTTGGTCGGCCCTCGGCCACTGCTCGTTGAATATTTACCGCTCTATAATGCAGAGCAAAAGCGTCGCCATGACGTGCGTCCAGGCATTACTGGTTGGGCACAGGTCAATGGGCGTAATAATTTGTCTTGGGAAGATAAGTTCACACTCGATGTGTGGTACGTGCAAAATCGCAGTGTTGCACTGGATATTAAAATTCTATTTTTAACCATTCTTAAGGTCTTACAAAGGGCTGATATAGAACAAGATGGGCACGTTACCATGGCCAAATTTACTGGCTCTGGAAATACTAGGGGCGAGCAACATGATCAATAAACTCATTATTATAGGAGCAAGCGGTCATGGCAAAGTCGCGGCGGACTGCGCTGAAGTGAGCCGCCGATTTAGCGATATCCGCTTTTTAGATCAAGCCTACCCGCAGCAGCAAGCGAATGCCCACTGGAACGTGGTAGGGCATGCGGATGACGCTGCGAAATATGTGGCAAGCGATACGTTATTTTTTGTGGCTATTGGCAATAATGCCATCCGTGCGAAAGTAACGGCCGAATTACTAGCGCAGCATTGCTCCTTTGCAACGCTGGTACACCCAAGTGCGCACGTCAGCCGGCACAGTGAAATTGGCTTGGGTTCGCTTATTTGCGCCAATGCGACAGTCAATATCGCCAGTAAAGTAGGTCAAGGGTGCATTATTAATACAGCGGCCAGTATTGACCACGACTGCGCGTTAGGCGACTTCGTGCATGTTGCCCCTGGCTCACGGCTGGCGGGCAATGTGACTGTAGATGAGCAAAGTTTTATCGGCATCGGTAGTGCTGTTATTCAAGGTTGCACTATTGGCCAACGCAGTATAGTGGGAGCCGGCTCCACTGTGCTTTCAAATGTTTCTGACCACACGGTTGTAGCTGGTAGTCCAGCTAAGAAAATTAATAATAATAATTAAGCATCTTCGATGATGCGAGGTAACACTATGTTAAACGGACCTTTTTCCCCTTGGCCGAACTACGATGAAGCTGAGAAGTCAGCGGTGTTGTCAGTCCTTGACTCTAATAAGGTAAATTACTGGACGGGGCAGCAGTGCAGAGAATTTGAGAACGCATTTGCGCATTATACTCATTGTGAATATGCGGTCGCAGTGGCAAATGGGACCGTCGCATTAGATTTAGCATGGCAGGCGCTGGATATGCCAAAAGGCAGCGAAGTCATTGTTACCTCACGCACGTTTATTGCGTCTATTTCATCCATTGTTTTGGCCGGTTTAGTGCCTGTTTTTGCAGATATAGAGCTTGACTCTCAAAATATCAGCGCCGAGACCATACGTCAGAAAATTACTCGCAACACCAAAGCTATTCTGTGTGTACATCTGGCTGGTTGGCCTTGCGAAATGGACGATATTTTAGCCTTAGCGAATGAGCATGACCTCTATGTGGTAGAAGACTGCGCGCAAGCGCACGGCGCGACCTACAAAGGCAAGCCGGTAGGCAGTATCGGTGATATCGGCGCGTGGTCTTTTTGTCAGGATAAAATCATGACGACGGCCGGCGAAGGTGGCATGGTAACGACCAACAATAAGTCACTCTGGGAAAAAGTCTGGGCATTTAAAGATCATGGTAAATCTTGGTCAGCGGTATATGAAAAAGAGCATCAACCTGGCTTTCGTTGGTTACATGAAAGCTTTGGTACTAACTGGCGAATGACTGAAATTCAGGGGGCTGTTGGCTTACAACAACTGAAAAAAATGCCAACTTGGATGCAGCAGCGCCAAGCGTACGCTAAACAAATTTTTGCAACCGCCGGAAAGTCTGATGCCTTGTATGTTCCGCAAATTCCCGCGTACATCGAACACGCGTTTTATAAGTGCTATGTGTACGTGCGCCCTGAAAGTCTCAAACCCGAGTGGAGCCGTGATCGTATTATCGATGCAATTAACAAGCTCAATGTGCCGTGTTTCTCCGGCTCCTGCTCAGAAGTTTATCTAGAAAAGGCCTTTGATGATTCAGGCTATCGCCCAGCACAGCCTTTAGTCAATGCAGTCACTTTGGGCCAGAACTCGTTAATGTTTCTAGTGCATCCCACATTAACCGACGATGAGATTTCGCGCACTTGCCAAGCCATTGAGCAAGTGATGGACGAGGCTGCCCAATCATGAAACTCGATAGGCTGTTTTCACTGAGCTCTCGAGCTAAATTTTCACTGTCTGTTGGATGGGACTTAGGCGCATTGTTTGCAAGTATTTTGGTGGCATATTGGTTACGAATCGGTATCGAAGACTGGCATTTTGCTGCAAGTGAGTGGTTGGTCATCATTTTGAATTGTATTTTCGCCTTGAGTCTTATGACGTTTTTCGGCCATTATCAACAAATGGTACGTTACATCGACTTACGCGCGATTTACCTTATTTTTATCGCGCTGAGTTTATCCGCCTTGTATTTATTTGCGGCGCGCTATGCCTTTCAGGCTTTTGTTCCCACCACGGTACCTTTCATCTATTTGACCTTGGCGATGTTCTTAATTGTCGCTCCACGGTTGCTGATACAAACCACTGTTCAAACACAAAATTATAAAATTCGTGAAAAATGTATTATCTTCGGCGCCTCTCAAGCAGGGCGCTCTTTAGCCCAAACGCTGCGTACGGGTAATGATTTGTTGCCCGTTGCATTTGTCGATGACAAGAAGCTTTTTCAAGGGAAGCAGGTGATGGGGTTGCAGGTGTTTGCTCGAGAAGATATCCCCGAGCTGGTTCGAAAGTATGGCGTCAACAAGATGTTGCTAGCCGTAAATAACTCATCCCATGGGCGCCGAAAAGAGCTTATCGCCGAGTTAGAACCCTTTGCCATTGAGCTGTTGAGTATCCCAAATATTCAAGATATTTTGTCGGGCAAACGAAAAATCGATGAGCTGCGGGAAATCAAGATTGAAGAACTGCTGGGACGCGAGCCTGTGCCACCGATCGTTGAGTTACTGGATACCAATATCCGTCGCAAGCGGGTTATGGTGACGGGGGCTGGTGGGTCTATTGGCAGTGAACTGTGCCGACAAATCGCTATGTCTAACCCCGAGTCTTTAATATTATTTGAGTTATCAGAATTCAACTTATACCAAATTGAAGGTGAGCTTTCTAAGCTTTACCCTGATATTAAGATTGTTCCTATTTTGGCCAGTATTCAAGACAACGAAATACTACGAAGCGCCATTGACGCCCATAAAATACAAACTATCTACCACGCGGCAGCGTATAAACATGTGCCTATGGTGGAGTCGAATCCTTTGGCTGGGCTGCGTAACAACGTATTTGGCACCGCGAATGTAGCGCTAGCAGCCATAGAGTTTGATGTGGAAAAATTTGTACTGATTTCAACGGACAAAGCGGTGCGCCCCACCAATGTAATGGGCGCCACTAAGCGCTTTGCGGAATTGATCGTACAAGGTATTGCCGATCTCGAGTCTTCCACTCAGTTCGCCATTGTCAGATTCGGTAATGTCCTTGGCTCATCAGGCTCGGTTGTGCCCTTATTCACTCGGCAGATACAAGCAGGCGGTCCTATCACCGTTACCCACCCGGATATCATTCGCTTTTTTATGACCATTCCAGAAGCCGCTCAACTGGTGATCCAAGCTGGGGCAATGGGAAAAAAAGGCGAAGTGTTTGTGTTGGATATGGGCGACCCAGTGAAAATAGTCGATTTAGCGCAAAAAATGGCGCATTTGATGGGACATACGTTGAAGACTGAAACGCAGCCAGATGGAAATATAGAGCTTAAATTTTCCGGTTTACGACCAGGTGAGAAGCTCTATGAAGAATTATTAATTGACGATGCTGATACCACTACAAAGCACCCCAGAATTATGGGCGCCGATGAGAGTAAATTGCCTTTCGAGGAAGTAGTGATGCTGCTAGACGAGTTGAATTATGAGTTGACCCAGCAAAATGAAGCTAAAGCGAAGGAAATCTTAATTGATGCGCCACTTGCTTATGCGCCAGCGGCGCATTAATTGTCATGGATGCGGTTCTATGGTCGATACAATCAAGATGTGCTCATTATCTCACTGCTAAGGCCTAGATTTTTGCGAATACGTATTTTATTCATAATCATGCTGTGTATCTCAACGCTCTCGCAGGCTCAGGAAAGTACGTTTTTCATGGGCACTGGAGACGTTATCGTGATTAATATTTATGGTGAGCCAGATCTGAATCAACGTGTGCGCATTGATAAAACGGGTGACATACGTATGCCTTTTATCGGAATGGTAAATGCCATCGGTAAAACCGCCAGTCAACTCGCCGCTGAAATAGAGGCTGCCTACCTCGATGGTTACCTTGTTGAGCCAAATGTGAATGTGGTAATCGAGCGTTTTCGCCCTTTCTTTATCAAAGGAGCGGTAAAAAACGTGGGTGCTTACGATTTTCAGTTTGACCTCAGTATTGATGAAGCAATTGCTGTTGCGGGTGGCCTTAAAGAGCGAGCGTCTAAAAGTAAATGGTTCATTATCCGCGGCGCAGATAAAAAACGTATCCCCATACAAGCAGAGCAAATGGTGCACCCAGGTGACATTATTATTATCGAAGAAAGCCTATTTTAACCATGGATGCGAATCGAGACTTTACCTTAAAGCAGGAACGTTCATTAGATATCTTCGATATCTTGACTTTCTTGTGGCGTAAAAAGTTTCGAATCATCATCACTGCTGGGCTGCTGGCATCGTTAGGTGCTTACTACGTCATCCATCTACCAAAAATTTACGTTGCCAGCAGCATCCTGTTATTGAGCGCCAAAGACAGTGGATTGACCTTACCCTCAAGCCTATCTGCCATTACCAGTGGTGAAGACACTCGCCAAGATACCTACATTGAATTCATGCGCTCTCGCCAATTCGTGCAAACTGTTGTGGATGATTTAGCTCTGTACAATTTGCATGAATATCAACAGTCGACCGACGGCGGCTACGTCTCAGAGAAAGACTATGCGACTACCAAGTTACTTAAACAATTCAGCGTTTCAAAACTAAGCAATACTGATATGTTGAAGATCACGGTTGAGTCGTTAACACCCAGCAGTGCCGCTGAGATTGCTAATCACATAGGGCCGGCCTTTTTCGCTTATTATGCGCTTATTAATCGTCAAAAAGCAGACTCGAAATCCCAATGGTTAAATGACCAATTAAATGAGTTAAAAACCAGTTTAAGTCAGTCAGAAGAAAGGCTACTGACGTTCTTGCGCGATAATGAATTGGTTGATGTAGAGAGCCAGGTGGACCTAGCAAAAAGTGAGATTGCAGGGCTTATCTCTCAGAAAATTCATATTGATAGAGCGGTCGCTGAATCACAAGGCAGTATGGTGCAATTAGCGACTATCTCGGGAGGGCAACAAGATTATTTGCAGATACCCGCTATTCAAAACAACGCTCTCATCCGTGATTTGCGTATTCGCCGAGGGCAACAGCAATTACTCATGGAAGGGGTAACGAAACGGTATTTACACAAACACCCTAAATATATTGCCGCAAAAGCAGGACTAGAGGCGATTGATACTGAATTTACTATGCTGATAAACCAATTGGTTAACGGTTTACGCAATAGCAATGAAACACTCAGAGCGCGGCAACGCGACATACTCGCGCAAATTCAAAAGACCAAAGAGCGCCACGCCAATTTAGGTAAGCATTCCATGCAGATATCTCGCATGCAGCGTGAAATCGAGTCAACACAGCATTTATATGAAATGTTTCTGTCGCGCTTGCAAGAAACTGAAATTCTAAAAGATCTAGATGACGGCGATGACTTTGCCATTGTCGACTCCGCATCGGAGCCAACGTTTCCCGCTAAGCCAAAAGTGGTTATGGGTATCGCGCTGTCAGTTATATTTTCATGTGTATTTAGTTTTGGCTTTTGGCTTATTTTGCACTTGATCAGTGACAAATATACACGTTTCAAAAGTATGTTATCTAACTTGGATGTGCCCATTTTGAGTATGGTGCCAAGAATTAAGCAGACCAAAGCCAATAAAGGTAAACCATTTGCACTGTCAATGCATTCAGAGGGGGAGCGCAATTATCAATATTTCGAAGCTATACGCTCATTACGTACTGGACTGCTGGTAAAAAATAATCAGCATAAAAATGCGGTTATTGCCGTAACAAGCATTGGCGAGCGAGACGGCAAAAGTGAAATATCGACCAGCTTGGCTGATTCATTCAGCAGGATGGAAAAAACCTTGTTAATTGATGTGGACTTACGAAAGCCTAAAATTGCTGAAATGTTTGACATTGATGCTAATTTACCGGGGCTCACCAGCTTTTTGGGGAATAAAAGTAGCTTCAGCAAATGTATTCATGCCGTTCACAGTAGTCCATTGATGTTAATGCCCAGTGGCCCTCTACCGCCAGATCCATTAGCCTACATCTCTAAACCCCGATTTGCGGCATTTTTACGTAAACTAAGAGGGTATTATGAGCGCGTGGTAATAGAAACGCCGCCAATTAACACTGTCAGCGATGCAATCGCTGTCGGTAAGTTTGTCGATGGTGTCATTATTGTTTGTGACGCGGAAAGGAATGAGGGGGCCGATTTATTATTAGCCTTGCAAAGAGTCCACGAAGCCGAATTGCCTTTACTAGGCGTGGTGTTTAATCGAGTAAAAGACTTGCGTTCGAACATGAATAAGCGGCAAGGTCTTGTTAGCCGGCTAAAACGTGCTTTTGGCATACGCTAGTGGCATAAATTAGCGAACTGGATCACGCCTTTGTTTTTTGCTCGCCCTTGGCTAAAATAGCGCAAAATCGCCAATCGGTTGTTATATTGAAATCTCTGCAACAGCTCCACACCTTTGGGTTACCCGCACACTGTACTGACTTTGTCAGTATTAAAAGTGTGCACAGTGCACACACCTTTATCGCTCAACACCAAAAACAGCCCTTTTACCTGTTAGGACAGGGCAGCAACACCGCCTTTGTGGCTGATTATAAAGGCACGGTGGCAGAAGTAGCGCTTAAGGGAATTGGCGTGCAAGAGAATGAATCGCACTACATCATTAAGGCAGCCGCGGGGGAAAGTTGGCATGAACTGGTCGTTTATTGCCTGAAACACACCATGTATGGATTTGAAAATTTAGCACTTATCCCAGGTACTGTCGGCGCAGCGCCAATTCAGAATATTGGTGCTTACGGTGTTGAAGTTGAGCGCTTTATTCAATCTGTCCAATATATCGACTTGAAGACGAATCAAGTTCACAGTATTGCAGCAAAAGATTGCGAGTTTGGTTATCGAGACAGTATTTTCAAGCATGCCCTATGGCAAAAGGCCATGATTGTGGGGGTAACCTTCTTATTGCCAAAAGCGTGGCAGCCCGTTGTTACTTATGGTGAATTAGCTGCTTTACATGCCCCAAGTGCACAGGACATATTTAACAAGGTAGTAGAAGTACGCCAAGCAAAATTGCCCGATCCAAGTGTATTGGGCAATGCTGGTAGTTTCTTCAAAAATCCCATTATCAGTTGCGATAACCTTGCAGCATTGCACCAGCAGTTCCCATCAATGCCTTTCTATCCCTTAGATACTAGGACAGTAAAAATACCCGCGGCATGGCTAATCGATCAGCTAGGTTTTAAGGGGCAGTTTGAAGGCGGGATTCGTTGTCATCCCAAACAAGCGCTCGTATTAACAAATGCCGAGCAAGGCACAGGCGAGCAACTTTTATCGCTAGCTAGGCGGATTAAAAATGCTGTTGCAGAGCAGTTCAGCATTGACTTAGAGCACGAAGTACAACTTATTGGCGCCAAGGGAAGGGTTTTATTATGAAGCAGGGCACGAGCAAACAGTCAGATATCTTTCGTAATCATATAGTCCAAGCATTGGCAAATGGGCAGTTCTGCTCAGGGGAATTGTTGGGAGAGCAGCTTGGCATATCCAGAGCGGCGGTATCTAAATATATAAAATCTCTCACAGAACTTGGATTAAACATTTTTAGCGTCACGGGCAAAGGATATCGACTCGCGGAGCCAATACAGTTGCTTGATGAAGCGTTAATCAGCAAACATTGTGAGCACTTTGTTCCTACTCAACTAACGCTGTTAAACGTGGTCGACTCCACTAATCAATACCTAAAGGAGCGTATTGGGTCCTTACATAATGGTGATGTGTGCTTGGCGGAAGCGCAAACCGCAGGGAGGGGAAGACGAGGTCGCACTTGGGTTTCCCCTTATGGAGCGAGTTTGTATTTATCGCAGTTTTGGCAGTTTGCTGGTGGTTATCAATCGATTGGAGGTTTGAGCTTGGCAGTCGGCGTGGCCATCACTCAAGCATTAGAAACCGCAGGCTACCAAGATGTGCAGTTGAAATGGCCTAACGATATTTACGCCCAAGGCAAAAAATTAGCGGGGGTATTAATTGAAGTGGAAGGGCAAATGGGCAGCGCCTGTGATTGCATCATCGGTGTTGGACTTAATATGGCACTTGATATGGGCAGTGAGCGCATAGACCAACCTTGGATTGATTTAGCCACTCTAAACCCAGACGGCTTTGATCGTAATCGAGTCAGTGCGCTGCTATTAGATGAACTTACCCGCTGTGCTGACCTCTTTAGCCAAGCTGGGCTAGAGCCTTTCCTTGAAAAGTGGCGAAACAGAAACGTGTACCAGGATAAACCCGTTTATTTGATAATCGGTAACAAAACCGTGCATGGCATTTGTAAAGGTATTGATAAAACCGGGGCACTTTTATTAGAGCAAGAAGACGGCATTCAAGCGTACAGTGGTGGAGAAATAAGTGTCAGAGCAAGCTAACGCGCTTTTATTAGATATAGGCAACAGCTTTATTAAAAGCGCTCACGTCAAAATCAGTGAGCGGGTATTTGAGCAGCCGCTTATTGTCACTCGGTGCAATGAGGTGAGCAAACTTCGCGAGCAGATTAAAGCAAGTCAGCGGGTCGTTGCTGCAGCCGTCGGTCAGGGTCAACAAGTCAAATTACTGGAATCGCTGTGCGCCGAGCTTCATGTGCCTCTGATCTTAGCTAAATCTCAAGCTCAGGCTTTTTCGATGCGGTGTGCATATCGCAATTTTTCGACATTAGGGGTGGACCGATGGCTAGCGGTAATTGCAGCGCGGCGAATAAGTAACACAGATGCGTATTGTGTTATTGACTTAGGCACCGCAAATACCTGCGATGTAGTGATTGGGCATCAACATCTAGGTGGCTGGATTGCTCCTGGTTTTAGCTTAATGCGCGATAGCCTGATTAAAAATACTGAATTGGTGTTCGCCAACGATGACTTTCCAAATGATTTAACCCTAGGTGAGCAAACAGTCGATTGTGTGAATATGGGGTGTGCCGCAGCCGTAAATGGATTTATTTACGCCGCTGAACAAAAAATGCGTGAGAGAAAAAGCGAATATACAGTGATCATCACAGGTGGTGGCCAAGAGCTAATCAAAAAAAACGCACCTAAACATTACTATTTTCATAAAAATTTAGTTTTATTGGGCTTACTCGAATATTTATTTACCTAAATATCGCTTATTTATCTGCTGTAAAAACAAACAAAAAGGCCTTATAAAGGCAAATTAGCTGCAATTTTAGCCAAACGATACAAAAAAAGTAATTTTTTAATAATTGCCTCTTGCGTGATCGGAAATGTTGCTCTAATATCCGCACCCACTTGATGACGTGCCGACTTAGCTCAGTTGGTAGAGCAACTGACTTGTAATCAGTAGGTCACCAGTTCGACTCCGGTAGTCGGCACCATCAATCTGGAGGGGTACCCAAGCGGTCAACGGGATCAGACTGTAAATCTGACGGCTCAGCCTTCGCAGGTTCGAATCCTGCCCCCTCCACCACTTTTTCAAAAGTGAAGTGGCTAGAGAGAATGTGATGTGCGGACATCGTATAAAGGCTATTACCTCAGCCTTCCAAGCTGATGATGAGGGTTCGATTCCCTCTGTCCGCTCCAATCAGTGCTGATATGGCTCAGTTGGTAGAGCGCACCCTTGGTAAGGGTGAGGTCGGCAGTTCGAATCTGCCTATCAGCACCACTTTCTCTCCCCAGTTCAAAAAGTAAACACAATTTCTTATCACAATTTGCTGGGGAATAGACAATGGCAAAAGCAAAGTTTGAACGCACTAAACCGCATGTAAACGTCGGTACAATCGGCCACGTTGACCACGGTAAAACCACTCTAACAGCAGCAATTACTACTGTACTAGCAAAAACGTACGGTGGTGCAGCATCTGCATTCGATCAAATCGATAACGCTCCTGAAGAGCGCGAGCGTGGTATCACAATTTCAACGTCTCACGTTGAATACGATACGCCTACTCGTCACTACGCACACGTTGACTGTCCTGGACACGCCGATTATGTAAAAAACATGATCACTGGTGCTGCTCAAATGGATGGCGCGATTCTAGTAGTAGCAGCGACCGATGGTCCTATGCCACAAACACGTGAGCACATCTTGTTAGGCCGTCAGGTTGGCGTACCTTTCATGGTTGTTTTCATGAACAAATGTGACATGGTTGACGACGAAGAATTGTTAGAATTGGTAGAGATGGAAGTACGTGAATTGCTTTCAGAATACGAATTCCCTGGCGACGACTTACCAGTAATCCAAGGTTCAGCGCTTAAAGCCCTAGAAGGCGAAGAGCAATGGGAAGCAAAAATCATTGAGCTTGCAGAAGCCCTTGATAGCTACATCCCAGAGCCAGAGCGTGACATCGACAAGCCTTTCCTACTTCCAATTGAAGATGTATTCTCAATTTCAGGTCGTGGTACGGTTGTAACAGGTCGTGTTGAGCGTGGTATCGTAAACACAGGTGATGCAGTAGAAATCGTTGGTATGAAAGATACAACGACTTCAACGGTAACTGGTGTTGAAATGTTCCGTAAATTGCTTGACGAAGGTCGTGCTGGTGAGAACATCGGTGCATTGCTTCGTGGTACTAAGCGTGAAGATGTTGAGCGTGGTCAAGTACTAGCTAAGCCTGGTTCAATCAACCCACACACTCAATTCGAAGCTGAAGTATACGTACTAAGCAAAGACGAAGGTGGCCGTCATACTCCATTCTTCAAAGGTTACCGTCCACAGTTCTACTTCCGTACAACTGACGTAACAGGTGCTGTAGAGCTTCCTGAAGGCGTAGAAATGGTAATGCCTGGTGACAACTTGAAATTCGTAGTTGAATTGATTGCTCCTATCGCGATGGACGAAGGTTTACGCTTCGCAATCCGTGAAGGTGGCCGCACAGTAGGTGCAGGCGTTGTTGCAAAAATCATTGCTTAATAGCTAGCAAATTGATTTGAAAGAAAGGTCACTTCGGTGGCCTTTTTTTATGTCCAGACAAAACGGGGTTTAACCCGTCCCTGGTGATGCGGCCAGCCCGATATCCGTATCGGTCGTTCAACCGGCTGGCGCAGTGCGCCAGAAAACCTCCGGTTTCACCCTTTTTTGTGCCTGCACGTATTGTGTGGCTCCAAGCGGATTATTCCGTGACAAAATCGTCGGGAACAATTTTGAACATGCGAAGCATGGCCCGTAGGGCGTAGGGCAGGATGCCCGGAGTAACGTGGCCGCACAGTAGGTGCTGGCGTTGTTGCAAAAATCATTGCTTAATTACTAGCAAATTGATTTGAAAGAAAGGTCACTTCGGTGGCCTTTTTTTATGTCTATACAAAACGGGGTTGAGCCCTTTCCTGGCAACGCGGTCCGGTGCACACAATCCTGTGTGCCCGTTCAGTCAGGCGGCGCAACGCGCCTAAATAAACTGATTTCACCCTTTTTGGTGTTTGTCATAAAGTTAAATGTAGAGATTCGCGCCTTCCAGATTGATAATTTGCCTGTACTTTGAAGCGGTGTTAAGTATTATCCGATAAGTAACACCAAGTGGCAGACGTGATGATGAAGCAGGTAATGGTAGTTCTCTTTTTAAGCTTGCTATCACCTATCATATTGGCAAAAGCCACCCAGCAAAATATTACTCTGCGCGTTGGCGTCCCTGGGGTTCCTCCTTTCGCTTATATAGATGAAGACCAACAGCACGTTGGCTCTGTTGTCGGCTTAGATGATAACCTACAAATGATAGGTAAAGATTTCAGTGATTTTGGAGAGCGATTTGAATTAATCGAGCAAGAAACTTGCTTGCATTTCTCTAAGCAATCACAATCTAGAAGTACCATTAGTAAACTTGAAGCAGCAATAAAAGCTCATTACAAATCAGACCGTCTGTACGATATTTATGCGGGAGCGTATCCATTAAATAGGTATGGTGGTTCACTAGTTATGATAGATAATGAAAGTACACATTGCTGACTGCTTTAAAATGCCATGTCATGGCAAATGTGAAAACCAAATAAGGAATTTAGATGAATTATTCAGCGTTAGGTCGCAGTGGCCTATCCGTTTCTCGCGTGTGCTTAGGATCAATGACATGGGGCGTACAAAACACCCAACAAGATGCAGATGAGCAGATTGAATATGCGCTATCTCAAGGTGTAAATTTTATTGATACCGCCGAGTTGTATCCTGTGCCGCCATCAGGAGACAAGTACGGTCATACAGAAATAATCATCGGGGATTGGTTAAGGCGTAATCCATCGAAGCGTAAGGACATTATTTTAGCGTCTAAAATTGTTGGTCCAGGTCTGAGTTATATTCGTAGCGGTAGCAAAATATCTGCGGAGTCAGTTGTTCAAGCTGTTGATGCATCCTTGAAGCGCTTAAACACTGATTATATTGACCTTTATCAGTTGCATTGGCCGAATCGTATCTCTCCACATTTTGCTAAACATGCTGTGGGTTGCGTGCGGTTTTCTGATACAGACAGAGCCGCTGAAACCGCGCAGATGCTCGCTATCCTAGAAGCACTTAACACCTGTATTAAACAAGGAAAAATCCGCCATTGTGGACTATCAAATGAAACGCCATGGGGCTTGCAGCAGTACCTGAATTTAAGCAAAGAACACGATTTGCCGCGCATGGTTTCCATGCAAAATGAATTTAGTTTATTACACGCTAAAGATTGGCCATACCTGATTGAAAGCTGCGTGGCAGAAGATATAGCGTATTTGCCTTGGTCACCTTTGGCTGGAGGTGCACTAAGTGGTAAATATTTAAATAACCAGCGCCCCGAAGGCAGCCGTTGGACGTTCGAACAACGCAACGGTATTTTCAGAGACACCAAAGGTACAGAAGCCGCTATTCGTGGTTATGTTGAGGTGGCCAACGCCCATGGCTTAACCCCCTGTGAATTGGCCTTAGCTTGGTGTGACAATGTGGAAGGTATTACATCAACCATCATTGGTGCAACGAGTATGTCTCAGTTAAAGGAAAACATTGCAGCCTTCGCCAAGCCTTTAAATGAACAAGCATTAAAGGATACCAGCGATGTCCTTAGGCAATACCCTGCGCCCTTCTAGTCGTTGTAAACGTCCCGCAGCGCTAGCGACATGGCTTTTAATAAGCAAAAATTAACGAGGTACTATGAGCAGACAAGCTACCCCTATTTTTAACTGGCAAGATCCGCTTGCGCTGAACTCACTTCTGCATGAAGACGAAAAGCTGATTGCAGATACAGCGCATGAGTACTGCCAGCAAAAACTCATGCCCAGAATATTACATGGTAATCGTGGTGAACACTTCGATCGTGACATCATGTATGAAATGGGTGAGTTGGGTTTGCTAGGAAGTACTTTGCCTCAAAAATACGGCTGCGCTGAGGTAAACCATGTGAGTTATGGCTTGATAGCCAGAGAAGTCGAGCGAGTCGACAGCGGTTATCGTAGTGCCATGAGCGTGCAATCTTCTTTGGTGATGTTTCCTATCTATGCTTTTGGTAGCGAAGCGCAGAAGCAGCGCTATCTGCCAAAACTAGCTAGCGGTGAATGGGTGGGCTGCTTTGGTTTGACTGAGCCGAATTCTGGTTCTGATCCCGCAAGTATGTTGACGCAAGCTAAGGAGGTCGATGGTGGATATTGTCTCAATGGCAGTAAAATGTGGATCACTAACTCACCGATCGCTGATGTGTTTGTCATTTGGGGCAAGCTCAATGGCGCGATCCGGGGCTTCATATTAGAGAAAAATATGCAGGGTTTGAGTGCACCAAAAATAGAAGGTAAGTTTTCATTGAGGGCGTCTGTGACCGGTGAGGTTGTGATGCAGGATGTGTTTGTTCCCGTTGAGAACATCTTGCCAGACGTGGAAGGCCTCAAAGGGCCGTTCAGCTGCCTAAATAAGGCACGATATGGCATTGCGTGGGGCAGTTTAGGAGCAGCTGAATTCTGTTGGCATCAAGCAAGGCAATATTGTTTGGACAGAGAGCAATTCTCGCGCCCATTGGCGGCCAACCAACTGATACAAAAAAAGCTGGCTGATATGCAAACAGAAATATCAATTGGTCTCTTGGCGTGCTTGCAGGCTGGCCGGTTAATGGACACAAACGCCTTACCCCCTGAAGCGATTTCATTAATCAAACGCAACTCGTGTGGTAAGGCCTTAGATATTGCACGTACGTCAAGAGATATGCACGGGGCTAATGGCATTTCTGATGAGTTTCACATTATTCGCCATGTACTCAACCTTGAAGCGGTGAATACCTACGAGGGGACTCACGATGTGCATGCGCTTATTCTGGGAAGGGCGCAGACGGGGTTATCAGCTTTTGCGTAGGGCTGGCACTTAGGTACTCACAAAATTGGGCAAAGGGTAACGGGCGGCTGAACAAATAGCCCTGGGCAAGATTACAGTGATTGAGCTGTAAAAAGTTACGTTGCAGCTCAGTTTCAACACCTTCGGCAATAACATTCAACTTCAAGCTATGGGCCATGGCGATAATCGCTAAAATAATGGCTTTGTCGTTTTCGTCACTAACCAAATCCTGCACGAATGAGCGATCAATTTTTATATGATCAATAGGCAGCTTTTTAAGATAGGAAAGTGAACTATAGCCAGTGCCAAAATCATCTATCGACACGCTGACACCGAGTTTTCTTACCTCGGTCAGTAAGTACTGCACCTTGTCGTAATTATCAACTAATACACCTTCTGTTAACTCTAGCTCCAATTGATTCGGCAGGATATGACTGTTCTGGATCGAGCCTCGAATAAACTCTAATAAATGGCGATCGCTGATTTGCCGAGGCGACAAATTCACGGATAACTTACAGCTGTAACCCCTATGGTTTAGGGTGCTTATCATTTCACATGCCCGAGAGATCACCCATTTACCAATAGGCACAATGAGACCCGTTTGCTCTGCAATCGGGATAAACTCATCAGGCCCGATGCGCTCGCCGTCTAAACGGTTCCAGCGTAGCAATGCTTCTGCTTTTAGAATGGTGCCGCTTGTTAGGTCCAACATAGGTTGCAAAAATAGCTCGAACTCATGATTAGTGATGGCGCTTTGCAAAGCGTTCTCTAATTCAATGATGCGCTGAGAGGCTTCTTTCAATTCTTGAGAATAAAATTGAACGCTGCTTTTAGAGGCTTTCTTAGCGTTGAAAACCGCAAGATCAGCAAACTTCATCAAGGTTTCAGCGTCATCAGCGTCTCGGGGGAAGCTAGCAGCACCAATGTTTAAACCGATTTCACAATGTGTTCCGTTAGGCAAAAAGAAAGGCTGAACAGCGGCGTCAATCAGCTTGTGACCAAGATCAATACATTGCTGTTCAGTAACAGTTTTTTGCCTAATAATCGCAAACTCGCCTCCGCCGATACGGGCAAACATGTCACCTTCGCTAATATGCGGCGTAATGCGCTCAACCAATTCTTTAATAATTTGGTCACCTCGGGAGTGACCGTGAATTTCATTAATACGCTTAAAGTTTTTTATGTCCAAATACAGGACATAGAAAGGCATCGCATTATTAACTGACTGCTCCAATTGCATCCAAAAATATTGGCGATTCGGAATATCGGTCAGGGCATCATAATAGGTTAGCTTCTCATTATTCTGCAGAAGATGCTTCACCTGAGAAATATCACTCAGCATAAACACCCAGTGGGTAATTTGTTGAAAGTCGGCTTTTACTGGGTAAATGGATAACTTAATCCATTTGCCTGTGCCCGGTGGTTTTAACCAAAATAGCTCGCCGCTCCAGCGACTGCCTGTACTAATGACCCTTTCAAACTCGGGGTATTGCTTCTCGAATAGCTGCAAAATAATTTCATAAGGCTGGGTTTCTGGCTGCGTTATATGAGTATCAAAGAGACTGTATAAAGCAGGGTTTTGGCTTATAGGTTGCAAATTGGGTGATAATATTGCGACCCCTATATCGGTTTTTTCGATCACTTCATTGATTGGTTGCTGAATGCTTTTTAGATCAGAAGATTGATTCAGCATGTCATCCAAACGTTGATGAACATATTCTTGCTGGGCGACAATTTTATCATTTGACAGGAGGAGTTCACGGGCTGACTGAAGTGTTTGTTGGCGCTGCTGAAATTGCTCAATTACATTATGAATTACGATATAGCAATCCCCCTTGTCCATGCTCGCGTAGGCATTGAGCTTAAGCTCGTTATCTTCTATTTCTTCGTTCCAAATGCCTGATTCAATTTTTCCATAATCAGCGTACTCCCAAAACTCTTCTGCTTGCATCAAAAAATCGTCTAAAAAGGGGCTGTCAGTAGGTGTGGTGAATGCTTTGCTATCTCTTGCACCTGGAAGCAGTAAATCTATCCATGCATTTTCTGCGTAAACGGTTTCGAAATGTTGTGCGTTGATACGTTTAAAAATACAACAATCGATAATTCCAAGTGCTTTCAAAAGAGATAATTTCATTGTTCAGCCTCACTTAGTAACTGTTGAGCCAACGTTGAAAATAGAAGCTCTACATTGTCTCCCGTCTTCGCGCTTGTCCGGAATGTATGACTGAACGGGCTAGATAACTCTGCTAACTCATCTTCTTCCCAATGCCACGCAGTACTTAAATCCGCTTTGTTAATGGCCAAAATGGCCGGTATGTTGGCGACGTCTTTTGCTAAATTGTAGATTTCTATGCCTTCAATCAGTGATTGCGAGCGCGTATGATCGACCACAATGATGATAGCAGCTGCGCCTCTGAGATACTTAGGCTGAAAGCCGCAATAGCGGTCGATTCCTTCAATGTCCCACAGCATGAACTGAACTGTGTTGCTTTCGCACTGCACTTGCTTCTTGTCTATCTTGACGCCAATCGAAGTGAGGTATTTTTCAGAAAAAATACCCTCAACGTATTGTTTTATGAGGCTAGTTTTCCCCACTCCAGAGGCACCGAGTACACATATTTTTTTTTGGATCATAATTGTCTAGCTGTCCATTACGGCTGTGTTGCATGAGTTTTTATAACATTAAACAGCACCTTACGAGCACCATTGCCTGCTGCGGGCACGTCAACAATGCCAATACCGATAGCATTTAACTTATCGGCTGGGATCCCACGCATCTGCAATGCATTTTTTACTGTCTGGGCACGTTTAATACTCAACACTTCATTATAGGACCGTGAACCTTGTGCGTCACTGGCGCCAATAACGATGAAGCTCATCTCTTGCTCTGTTTGCTTGGCAAGATTCAATAGTGTTTTACCAATCTCTGCGACAGTGCTGATACCATCTTTCGCTTCAGGTGTCAGTTGTGAGCTATTGATGGCAAACTCAATCGAAGCGCCGTTAAACTGGTTAATTTTGAGGTCGATAAGCGTCTGGATGCTTTCAACGTCATCCATTTGTAGCGTGAGTGGGTCGGTAACACTAATTTGCCCTAGCACACTCTCGCTATCCAGCATCCCCGGCAACTGCTGAACACGATTTCGTAAGTCAAAATACTGCTGTTGATCAAGCTCACCACTGATTGAATTGTTCGCTAAAGTTAAGCTCGGATATTGCACCAATACGTTACTAAGGCGACTTTGTATGATGGGCTCTTCAAGAGACAGATAAGGCTTTTCAGTCACACGCACCATCTCCTGTGGAATATTTTGCTCAGCCAACCAACTGTTGATTTTTTCGGCGTTAGGGTCTCGAAGTATATCTATTGATATGTCTTTAATGCCGTTCCGTTGGGCCTGTACGAGCATGATCCCAGCCTCTTGATTGATACTAGATATTTTCTGTACGTAGTTTTGTATTTGCCACAGTTTGTAACTGTAATAGCCAGCCCCAATCGCGATAAAAAGTAATATCCCCCATGCCATCCAAGGTTTTGACTCTTTTGCTTTCTCGCTGTCTTTTAACTCAGAGACCAAGCAGTCAGCAAGTTGTTGGTCGCAATCGGCAAAGGCTGACGCGTCGCCCTTGAATTCCCTCAACTGAGGCTCATATAGCGTGTGAATTTCTTCAATCGTTTGCTGTAATTGGTTCGCTACTCTTTGCGGCATATTTCCCGTTACCGCAGCAACTAAAATGGCACTTGGTCCTGCTTTGAGAACTAAGGTGAAATCGTCGGTTTTGACAATATCTAAGCCTTGCTCTTGACCGTCTTTATTTGGCCTGAAGGAGTCTGAAACGAAATCATTAATGGCCGTTAGCATGGACGATATCAAGTCTGCATCAGCAGACGATTGCTGGTTGTAGGCAAGGGTATTAAGCAGTAAACCAGTTTCCCTATGGATTAAAAAGACCTGCTCAACACGGTAGTTAAATGTTTGACTGGCAATATAAGTGGCGTAGGGTATCCCTGCTTGCCGAGCTTGGAAGCGCCATGTGAGCCCTTTGATGGTTAGACTGTTTTCAAGTAGTTGGTTGGTTCGTTCGATAAACTCGGTCAAAAATGCCGTAACGGATTTTCTTACTACACTGCCAACTATGGGGTACAGATAACCGACAAATTGCTCTTTACGATTGGAGACAGAGTATTCTACTGATTTGTCGACTAACGGCGCCATCACTTTTTTTACACTACCGTCTTTGTCTTGGCGATCTTTGAAGGCTTCTGAAAAGACCTCACTGACAATCGTTCTAGCATTTTGACGAAGGGCTTGGGTGATGTGTTGATTATCTCTACCAAACAGAATTCTCCGCAGCTCTTGAAGTTGCGGGTCGTGTTCAGACTCGTTACTACTTCCCTGAGTCGACATGATAAAGGTTACTCATCATCGCCAGTTTCTAAGTTTGAAGCTACAGTAGACAGTAATTTAGCCAAGGTTTTGCGATCTGTTTTGCTGGCATTGAGCTCATTTGAGACTTGAGTAAGCTGAGCCAAAGCTTGTTTGAGTTGCTCAGAGAACTTATTCGATAATGTCGCTAAGTCGTGATCGATACGCTTATGTATTTCATCTGTTTCTTGCTTGTTGGCTGCCTCTGCCATTTCCAATTCACTAGAGAGATTCTTGTTCAGTGTGAACAACTCGCTTGCTTTGGCATCTTGGTCTTTATCCGCGTTGAGGAGTTTATCTTCCAACTGATGAACATGCTTTTCTAAAGCAGCTTGAAGTTGCGAAAATTGACGAGAGGTTTGTTGTTCTAGGTGTTTTAGTTGGGCTTGTAAGCTTTGTCCTAACTGGTCGATTTTTTGCTCTAAGTCCTGTTGAGCATCACCAAAAACGATTTGCCGAAGTTGCGCTAATTCAGTTGCAGGATTTTGCTTATCAGTTTTGTCTTGGGACTGCTTATTTGTCATCTGAATTTCCTTGTGGCAGCAACAATAAAAAGTCTAATTTTTTATACAACAATAAAGCGTTCTGTCTGATATACAAACACTTTTTTATCAAAAAGTAGACGTTATGGCTAATAAAACAACAGTAAATGACTGCCTTTGCCTGAACTCTAACGTTTGTTTAGCGAATTAGGTACTATATGCGTGTAACTGTGAAAGCAGATAAGAATAATTAAGGAGTCGGTTTGCAAGACGCTAACGATCAGAAAAAACAAACAAGCCAAGAGAACCCGACAGGGTGGTTTTCGAGGTTTCTCGCAACAGTGGAATGGCTTGGAAATCTACTACCACACCCTATTACATTGTTCGCTTTACTTGCTACAGCGATTGTCATTATCAGTGGTGTTTTAGGCTACTTTGACGTCAGTGTAGTCGACCCTCGCCCGCTTGATGCGAAAGGGCGTGCACCGGATGGCATGATACAAGTGGTATCGCTGCTTAACGCAGAAGGTTTGCAAAGAATAGTCACTCATTTAGTCACCAACTTCACAGGCTTTGCCCCGTTAGGAACGGTGTTAGTGGCCTTGCTAGGGGTGTCGGTTGCTGAACATTCAGGCTTATTGTCAACCGCAATGCGTGCCATGGTCATGAATGCCTCTAAGCGCATGGTAACCGTGGTTATTGTACTGGCGGGTATTTTGTCAAACACGGCTTCAGAGTTGGGTTATGTGGTGTTGATACCGCTGGCGGCAATGATATTTCATTCTTTGGGGCGTCACCCTCTTGCTGGTCTTGCGGCTGCATTTGCTGGTGTGTCTGGTGGTTATAGCGCCAATCTATTGCTCGGTACGGTCGACCCCCTCTTGTCAGGTATCACTGAAGCGGCAGCCCATATGATTGATCAAGATTATGTGGTGGGCCCAGAAGTGAATTGGTACTTTATGTTTATCAGTACTTTCTTAGTGGCGGGCCTAGGGGCATTTGTAACGGAGAAAATCGTAGAGCCGCGTTTAGGCCAGTACGACCCAAGTGAAGCCTCAATCGAGTTGGGCAAACAAGAAATGAGTGCACCAACAGCCTTAGAGAAAAAAGCGTTGCGCTGGGCAGGTGTAAGTTTTGCGCTACTGTGTGGTGTGTTGGCGCTGACCATAGTTCCAGAAAATGGCATTTTAAGACACCCTGAAACTGGTGCCGTTGCTGGCTCGCCATTTTTAAAAGGGATTGTTGCTTTTATTTTTATTACCTTTGCTGTGCCTGGATTCGTGTATGGGAAAATCGCTGGTACCATGAATAATGATAAAGACGTCATCAATGCGATGTCTAAAAGTATGGGAGCGATGGGGCTATACATCACCTTAGTATTTTTTGCCGCGCAGTTTGTGGCTTTCTTCAATTGGACAAATTTGGGGACTGTACTTGCCGTCAAAGGTGCTGAGTTAATTCAAACGATTGGTCTTGACGGCCCTGGCGTATTTATCTTCTTTATATTGATGTGTGGCATGGTGAACTTGTCCCTTGGCAGTGCTTCGGCCCAATGGGCGGTTACTGCTCCTATTTTCGTTCCCATGTTGATGCTGGTGGGTTTTGCTCCAGAGGTAATTCAAGCGGCGTACCGGATAGGAGATTCAGTGACGAATGTGATTTCACCCATGATGAGTTACTTTGGGTTGATATTAGCTATCGCCGCGCAGTATAAAAAAGACTTAGGCATGGGTACGTTAATTGCCACCATGTTGCCTTACAGTCTTGTATTCATGGTGGGTTGGACCTTGTTATTTTATGTGTGGGTATTTCTTTTAGGCATGCCGGTAGGGCCTGGGGCAGAGACTTATTACACTGGGTAAGTGGCATTTATGTCGCGGTAATAATTACAGCGCATTAAGTCTAATTTGGTGCTTGCAACGTACTTGATGCATTGACGTATTTAACACAAGTAGAGTGAAGAAATGAAATACCGTTCTAATGAAACGTTTACCCATAAGCAGGCTGATAAAATTGGTGTACTGATCACTAATTTAGGTACACCAGAAGCGCCCGAAAAAGGCGCTTTGAAACGCTATTTGCGCGAGTTTTTATCAGACACAAGAGTGGTTGAAGTGCCTAAACTAATTTGGTGGATGATTCTTAACTTAGTGATCCTAAACATTCGGCCTAAGCGATCGGCCCATGCTTATAGCACTGTATGGACCGATCGCGGCTCGCCGCTTATGTTTCATACGCAAGATCAAACCAATGCGCTTGCCACAAGTATGCAGCAAAAGTACGGCGACAAAGTAGTGGTAGATTTTGCTATGCGCTATGGCTCGCCGTCGATTGAATCAGTCACTCAGAACATGCTTGAAAAGGGGGTGCGTCAATTGCTGGTGTTGCCGCTTTATCCTCAGTATAGCGGGGCAACGAATGGTTCGACTTTTGATGCCTTGGGCGAGGTATTGCGCAAAACCCGTTGGATACCAGACGTTAGGTTCATCAGTCACTACCATGATTTTACGCCTTATATCGACGCGGTAGCAGGCAGCATTACCGAACACTGGGCCACTCATGGACGAGCCGATAAACTCATATTTACCTACCATGGGATCCCAAAACGGTATCTGACCGCTGGCGACCCGTACCACTGTGAGTGTTATAAAACCTCGCGTTTAGTGGCGGAAAAGCTTGGTCTTGGTAAACATGAGTATATGGTGACGTTTCAATCTCGCTTTGGTCGAGAAGAGTGGTTGCAACCTTATACCGATCATACCCTTAAGTCTTTGCCAGAGCAGGGTGTTAAGTCAGTGCAAATGATTTGCCCTGGTTTCTCCGCTGATTGCTTAGAAACGATTGAAGAAATCGGCATTGAGAACAGAGACTATTTTCTGGAAGCTGGTGGGCAGCGCTACGAATACATCGCTGCGCTCAATGCACAGCCACAACACATTGCCGCGCTTGAGAGCTTGATTGAAAAGAACCTAGGTGGCTGGGAGTGCCCAGACCGAAATAGTCAATTAAGCGCTGACTTAGCCACCGCCATGGGGAGTGATAAATAATGACTACCCCACAAACACTTAAAGCGCCAGCCGCCTTACGTAAAGCACAAAAAATGGCACATTTGCTTGATACTGCTGTGGGCATACCCTTCACTAAAATCCGTTTCGGCTTAGACAGTATTTTAGGACTCGTGCCTGGTATGGGTGATTTAGCAACTGCGGCGATGTCTGCACATATTATTCATTTGGCTGGGCAAATGGGTGCGCCCAAAACACTTCGTATAGCCATGGTGCGCAATGCCATCTTCGATTTCCTGATTGGTTTAATACCATTCGTTGGAGATATTAGTGATATCTTTTATAAAGCGAACCGCAAGAATATCCGCCTGTTAGAAAATTGGTGGGTTCAAACCCATCATCAGACACTTAAATCCCTGGCTGCTGAGCACCTAAGTCGCTGGGAGAACGAGTCAAACTGATGTAAATACGACTAAAGTTAGCGTTAAACCACTTTTGTAGTGTAAAAAATCGTCTTTTGTCTAATGTGCAAAATCGGTTAAAGTATTTAGCATTAGTAAGTATTATTTGCGGTTTTGTAGGGATGAATTAGCAGCGCGGCGCTGTATATCTTTGAAGCCCTTTACAACTTGCTTGAGCTGGACATGTATTTATATGAGTAACATCATTAACATCCTATGGGGAGTTTTATTCTTTCTTAGCTTTTCGGCGATTGCTCAAGCACAGCAGGTACTGTCTGTAGCGGTTTTGACCACAAACGAACGTCAAAGTGATATATACCGCGGGGCGTTTAACGACTTTTCAACCCAATCTATTCAATACGATGTCAAGGTAACCTTCTTTAGCGATAAAGAATTCAAACGCTTATTACCTCGGTGGCTTGAAACGGGTGAATTCGACTTACTTTATTGGCAGGCAGGAGAGCGCCTTCGCTCGCTGATTGCACAAGATGTGATACAGCCAATAGACTCTTTACTGCCAAGGAAAGAGTTACAAAGGTCTATTCAACCCGCGGTATTGCACAGTGTCACGCAGCAAAGCGTTTCCAATGAAGACGCTGTAACTTACGCGCTTCCAATCGCACAATACGGCTGGGGTTTTTACTATAACAAAGCCGTTTTTCAGGAACTCAACGTAAAACCACCCAATAACTGGGAAGAATTCATAGCCCTTTGCCAGCGCATAAAAGAGCAAGGTGCAAATCCATTGGTCCAAGCAGTGCAAGAAGGCTGGCCCGCCCTTGCGTGGTTAGATTATTTGTCATTAGACGCCGGCGGACTCGAATTTCGTCAGCAAGTCATTGATGGGCAAGCATTGGCAGGCCCAACGACAGAAACGTTTTTAAAACAATTTGAGCAGCTACTTTCAAAGGAATGGTTTTTTGCGCCGCAGCGTCACTGGACTTGGCAACAAGTAATGAAAGTAGTCGAAGCTAAGCAAGCAGCAATGACATTAATGGGACAATTTGCAGAAGGGACTATCGACCCTTTGCGGAACAAAGATATCGGCTTTTTCTCGTTCCCTAAGGCTAATCAAATGAACCAAGCCGAGGTCGCTCCGCTGGAGATATGGGTGGTGCCCCGCTCAGCTAAAAACAAGGCTCACTTGGCGCCATTGCTACGATTTCTGTTGGCTAATAACAAAGAAATGGCCATGGGGTTTGATTCACTGCCTGTGGTAAATACTCAATTTACTCAAGATTTGCCCAGCGACCGAGTTAAGACTGCGGCCAATTCACTAGCAAACTCAAGTACATTGGTGCAGTTTTTTGATCGTGAAGCCAAGGATGATATTGCGAAAAATGCTGCGAGAAGTATCGCTAAAAGTATTTACGAAGATAACTCAGCCCCCTTGCGTGAGGGAATATTGAAGCGCACTCATATCGATTTTAAAATGAATATTTATGCGCAAGCCGCTGAACTTCCTCAACTATATTTTGCTTCAGTCACTGGATTGAAAGAGTCGTTTTTTGCCTCAAACTTGATGCAAGATATTTATCAGCAATTGGGCTATGGCATATCAGTCACGCGGTTTGGCTCCCTTGAAGCGTCACTTAACGCTTATCGATTTGGCGGGGATGGAGAGTTAATCCGAGTTGATGGTTACAAACATCTTGCTCCTTCTTTGCAGCAAGTACCGGAACCTTTAGCCAATGTATCGTTTTACTTGGTATGTAAAGATCTCGATATGTGTGCCACTAGCCTGCCAAAAGCGAGTGAAGTATCAGTTATTAATGATTTACTGGTCGTTAATAACTGGGCCAACGAGAATCAGGTTAAGCTCAAAAAGTACGATACGGTCGAGACCTTATTTCGTGCGTTCAATGACAATGAACAAGGGTTAATGGTGCTCGGTGCCAGCGAGATTATCGACAACAAATTGCTCATCAGTAACAGCTCCTACAGAACAATTATTACTGTACCCCTTTATCACTATGTGCATAATAAACATAAGGAATTAATTCCTTTGATTGACAGTGCACTAAAAGAATATAAAAAAACTGAGCAATACCAAACGCTGAAAAACCGATATTGGTTACAGCATAACTGATTACATGTGTTCATTGCCCAGTGCAGCAACTGACACTGGAGCCGTGAAATGAAAATATACGAAACGCAAACCGCACCTACGCCCCGTCGAGTGCGTTTTTTTCTGGCCGAAAAAAACCTTCCCATGGAGTACGTTCAAGTCGACATACAAGGCGGTGAAAATTTAAGCCCTGCTATGCGCGCCCGTAATCCCATGGCCAAAGTGCCCGTGCTGGAACTAGACGACGGCACGTGCATCTATGAATCTGTCTCAATTTGTCGTTACTTCGAAGAGCTGCATCCAGAAAGCCCCCTAATGGGCAGCACGCCATTAGAAAAAGCACAAATCGACATGTGGCAGCGCCAGTGTGAATTCGGCCTTTTCATGCAAATCGGCATGTGTTTTCAACACTCTACGGGATATTTCAAAGATCGTATGACGCCTGTGCCTGAGTATGGAAAAATCGCCGGGCAAGACGCCGCTAAGTTTCTCGACATTTTAAACAATCGGTTAGCTGAGTATGAATTTATCGCGGGCGATAGATTCAGTATTGCGGATATCACAGCGGTATGTTCAATCGATTTTGGTCGAGTGGTTAATGTGCGGATTTCACCAGAGCAAACACACTTACAGCGTTGGTACGATGCCGTTAGCGCACGCCCAGCCGCTAAAGCATAAAAAAGGATACTTCATGTTTGATTTGTATACCTCGTCTACTCCTAATGGCTGGAAGGCCTCTGTCGCACTTGAAGAAATGCAGTTGCCTTACCAAGTGCACAACATCAACTTAATGGAGCAAGAACAGAAAACTCCAGCATTCCTAGCGCGTAACCCCAACGGAAGAATTCCGGTGCTGGTGGACAAAGGCGAAGACCATTTCGCCGTGTTCGAGTCCGGCGCGATCATGCTGTATTTAGCTGAAAAAACGGGGCAGTTCATCCCCAGAGATGCCAAAGGCCGTTCGCAAGTTATCCAGTGGTTAATGTTTCAAATGGGCGGGGTAGGGCCAATGATGGGTCAAGCCAACGTGTTTTATCGTTATTTCCCTGAAAAAATTCAACCGGCTATCGAGCGTTACCAAAAAGAAGGCCGACGTCTGTTCGAAGTATTAGACGGACAATTAGCGAAGCATGAATTCCTCGCAGGGGATTACAGCATTGCCGATATGGCAAATTGGTGCTGGGTACGCACGTACGAATGGTCAGGCATCGATATTTCAGGCCTGGATAATTTAGTACGTTGGAAGAACAGCATCGAAGCCAGACCATTGGCCCGTAAAGGCACCCAAGTACCGGATAAAATTGACAAAGAAAATTTGGTCAAAGGGGCACAAACCATTGTCACTCGGTAATTCCTTTGACGTAGAACAATGCTTATATCAAAGAAAGCACGAGGGACAGCGTAATGTCTAAATTACGCTCGTCTTTTGATATCACCAGTTATGGCATATACAAGCACTGGGATGAACAAGAAAAAGCCTTGCCCAAGATAAAAACCTTCACCACGGACATTCCAGCCGAACTGGATATAGAATTCGGTTTTATTATTAACTGTAAAAAAGCCAAGGGCAAAAAGCTTACGTACTGGATTTATCATCCAGAAATTCCTGACGACACAGGAAACATCATGTCCCCGTTCCAAGGCGAGGTGTACGTAGACAACAACGACTGGGACTTCTATCTAGGGGACACCATCTGGCCGCCTTTAGAAAATAAAGTGGGAGACTGGCGAATGGCGATAGAACTAAATGGCAAAGTATTAGCAGAAAAAACCTTCAGCGTACTAATAGAACACGGTGATGGCGAAATTCAATTCTGGAAACGTCGGGGGTATTGAAGAGGAAAAATAAAGCCGTATATACCCAGAGAGTATTTCTGAGATTCCCTCCTATAGACTTCACTCTTTTCTAAACGAGGAGCATTGTCCCAATTCGCTGTTTGCGCACAGCTAATTCGCCCTTTTACGGCCAATTGTTTAGGTGAATGTGACAGCCGCTTGATATAGCACGATTTTCTTCTTCGGTTACGTTTTCGGATATAAAGCACCACAATAAGTAAGCAGCAAAGCTGTGCGCCGTGGGCAAAGGCGATAGGTGTCCGCAGGACATGAGAAACAAGCATAAAAAAAGCGCCAAATTGGCGCTTTTCACGTTTTTTTCAAAGAGCCTTTTATACAGCTCTTATAAATAGATTAGTTTTGGCCTGTTTCGTTCTTCATGTACTTAAAGAAGTCACTGTCAGGCTCAAGCACGATGACGTCTTGCTTGTTGCTGAAGCTGTTCTTATATGCATCCATACTACGTAGGAAGTTATAAAACTCAGCGTCTTTGGTATAGGTTTTAGCGTAAATTTCAGCGGCTTTTGCATCCCCTTCACCACGTAATTTACGGGCGTTACGTTCTGCGTCAGCAAGCATTACGGTCACTTTTGCGTCCATATTTGCTTTGATGAATTCAGCTTTCTCTTTACCTTCAGAGCGATGCTCACGGGCAACCGCGTCACGTTCAGTACGCATACGTTGGAAAATGTAGTTACGTACTTCCAGCGGTAAGTTGATTTGCTTAACACGTACGTCAACAATTTCGATACCGAGTTCATCTGAGCTATCTGATGCTTGCGCCATCGCTTCGTCCATCAACTCTGAGCGCTCACCAGATACGATTTGCGAAATGGTACGAGTACCAAATTCAGAACGTAGTCCGTTGTTTACTTTTTGTTGTAAAAGGATTTCAGCGTTGTCTTTAAAGCCACCTGTTGCCAAGTAGTATTTAGCAAAGTCTTTGATTTTCCATTTGACGTATAAATCAACGATTAAGTCCTTTTTCTCTGACGTAACGAAACGGTCAGCTACTTCATCCAATGTTTGAATACGTGCGTCTAGGGTTACAACGCGGTCAATTAGCGGTAGCTTAAAGTGTAAGCCGGGCTCGAAAACCACGGTTTCACCGCTGTCGCTATCACGTTGAACTTTACCGAATTGAATCACGATGGCCTTTTCACCTTCGTCCACGACAAACAGTGAGCTAAGGACCAATGCACCTAGTGCGATAATGATGACGATTAAGAAATTTTTCATCGCTTAGTTTCTCCCACTACGTGAACTGCCACTACGAATGCCGTTATCTTGTGAGCCACTATTTGATACTGGATCTTGATTACGTAAACCTTCTAGCGTTCTACGGTTTGTTGATGGCGATGTGCTGGAGGCTTGTTTCTCCAGGATTTTGTCTAGCGGTAGATAAAGCATGTTGCCACTACCTTTGGTGTCTACCATGATTTTGCTGGTGTTAGCGTACACTTCTTCCAATGTTTCCAAGTAAATACGGCTACGCGTCACTTCAGGGGCTGCTTTATATTGAGGAAGCAACTCTTCGAAACGTGCAACTTCACCTTGCGCCTGCAGGATAGATTGCTCTTTATATGCTTGCGCTTCTTCAGCCATACGATTGACTTGACCACGAGCACGAGGCTCGATTTCACGAGAATAAGCTTCTGCTTCATTGATAAAGCGTTGCTCATCTTCTTGGGCGGCAATAGCGTCATCAAATGCGGCTTTCACCTCTTCTGGAGGGCGGGCATCTTTAAAGTTCATATCAACTATTGAGATCCCCATATCGTAGGGTTCTAAAATTGCTTGAAGTTCGTCACGTACATTTTGACGTGCCACTTCACGGCCGCTGGTGAGGATGTCATCCATTTTTGAATGACCCACTACGTAGCGAATGGCACTGTCAAACGCTTGGCTCAAGCTTGTTTCTGGGCTAGTCACCGAGAAGCTGTACTTATACGGTTCAAGAATTCGATATTGTACTTCCATCTCTACCCGCACCACGTTTTCATCTTCGGTCAGCATAGAGCCAGAAGAAGGCAGTGAACGTACCGTTTGCACGTCAACGGGTAACACACTATCAACGAACGTCGGTTTCCAGCGTAGACCAGGCTCAACAAAGTGGCTGAACTCACCGAAACGCAATACCACACCGCGCTCAGCTTCACGTATGGTGTAAAAACCACTGATGAACCAAACGATAACTAAGAGGCCAACAACCAAACCAAGACCCAAACCGAAGCCTTTGCCGTCAGAAGAGCCGCCTTTGCCACCACCGAACTTTCCGAATTTATTTAAAATATTTTTAAATACTTCGTCTAAATCAGGTGGACCTTGATCGCGACCACCGCGGTTCTTCCACGGATCGTTATTGTTACCACCGGGCTCATTCCAAGCCATCTTTACTCTCCAAATAGTTAATCATATATATTCTGTTTATAAATTCTACGTACCGGATAACCGCTATGCTTCAGTGCTTTTCACAATAAGGGCTGCTAAATCAGCATCAGAGTGTTTTGCCAAACGCTGCCAATCTGCAAGAGGCATATGTATCTCTACTAACCAGTCACCATTATCGGCATAAGATTCTTCAGAGATGCAGTTTAAATTAAACAAATCACCTCGTAGTTTACCTTCTTGCGGCGGAATGCGTAACTGATGCCGCACCATATTCTGTGCTAGGCAATCGCTCAGTGCTTCGAACAATAATTCAGTTCCTAAGCCTTGCTGTGCCGACATCCAGACGCGAGTTGGTACGCCGTTTTCATCTCGATCGATCCGTGGCTCAACGCCGTCCATGCGATCAATCTTGTTACAAATCATTAATTGGGGTATTTCGTCAGAGTCAATCTCGTCCAATACCTCATTAACCTGATCGATATTCTCACGAAATTGGTCATCGGAATAGTCAACCACGTGGAGCAATAAATCTGCCTGCTGCGTTTCTTGAAGTGTTGCCTTGAAAGCGGCGACCAAATCATGAGGAAGATGGCGAATAAATCCAACCGTGTCAGCCAATATTGCTGGGCCAACGTCCTGTAACTCAATTCGTCTCAATGTTGGGTCTAACGTGGCAAATAGTTGATCCGCTGCGTATACCTCAGACTGAGTGATCGTATTGAACAAGGTCGACTTACCGGCATTGGTATAACCCACAAGCGCTAGGGTCGGAATTTCAGCCCGCACTCGCGCGCGCCTGCCTTGTTCACGCTGTTTTTGTACTTTGCGTAACCGCCCCTGAATACTTTTAATACGCGCACGCAGCAAACGTCTGTCGGTTTCTAATTGTGTTTCGCCTGGACCACGCAAGCCTATCCCGCCTTTTTGACGCTCAAGGTGAGTCCAGCCGCGGATAAGACGTGTAGAAATATGTTTAAGTTGGGCGAGCTCTACTTGTAACTTACCTTCGTGGGTACGTGCACGTTGCGCAAAAATATCTAAAATCAATCCGGTGCGATCCAGCACACGGCATTTACATAATTGCTCTAAGTTACGTTCTTGAGAGGGCGATAAGCTGTGATTAAAAATAACCACATCAGCTTCAGATGCTCTAACGGTGTTCGCTATTTCTTCTGCTTTGCCACTGCCGACAAAATAGCGCGTATGAGGAGCATTACGGCTGCCAGTAACGACATCAACCGCGTTTACTCCCGCAGATGTGGCCAACAACTGAAGTTCTAGTAGATCTTCTTTGCTGTTGTCATCAGAAAAATCTATATGTACTAATACAGCCTGTTCGCCTGCTTCATAACGGTCAAACAAGCCGTTCTCCTGGAACCTTCACTAACTATTGGTTCTCGTCAGCATCCGCATGAGGATTAGTAGCAGCAACCGGTAACGCCCGTGAAGGAACGACGGTAGAAATTGCATGCTTATATACCATTTGGCTGACGGTGTTTTTTAGCAAAATGACAAATTGGTCAAATGACTCAACTTGACCCTGCAATTTAATCCCGTTGACAAGATAAATTGATACAGGAATACGCTCTTTGCGTAGCGCATTTAAAAATGGGTCTTGTAAAGACTGCCCTTTAGCCATCATCTATCCTTTCTTTTTATTATCAAACTCGCCTTTTTGCCCAGTATACAGAATTTAAAAAGGCTGTATAGCTCGCGGCTCACGTACGAATTCTGCTGAGTTTCATCACATTAGTCAAATTGTCTTTTGAAAAGGTATCTAACCAATGTAGGTTTTGCCAACTGCGTAACCACGTTAGTTGGCGTTTAGCCAGTTGTCTGGTGGCTGCCAAGCCTTTTTCGCGCATTTCTTGGTAAATATTTTCACCGTCTAAATACTGCCACATTTGTCGATAACCCACACAGCGCATAGACGGTAAATCTAAATGTAAATCTGCTCGAGATTTTAATTCTATAACTTCATCTTCAAAACCAGAATTCAGCATAATATCAAAGCGTTGTGCGATTCTATCGTGCAAAATATGTCTGTCTGATGGTGCTATAGCAAATTGTGAAAATTGATATGGGGCCGAAGGTTGTTTATTCAAACTTAATTCGGTCATAGATTTACCACTGATGCGATAAATCTCTAAAGCACGGCTCAAACGCTGAGGATCATTAGGGTGAATACGCTGTGCTGAAACCGGGTCTATGCCTTGTAATTCCTGATGTAGCGCTTGCCAGCCATTTTTCTCGGCTTGCTTTTCAATTTCTGCTCTGACCAGTGGATCTGCTTGAGGTAAAGTGGATAAACCGTCGGTTAATGCCTTGTAATACATCATGGTGCCACCGACCAACAATGGAATACGCCCGCGCTGAGTAATATCTTGCATGGCTGCTAAAGCATCGCGTCTAAATTCAGCCACAGAATAACTTTGTACTGGGTCGAGTATGTCGATGAGTCGATGGGGGGCTTGAGCAAGCTCTTCGGCCGTGGGCTTGGCGGTACCAATATCCATCCCTTTATAAATTAACGCTGAATCAACACTGATTATTTCACAGGGAAGGGCCTGACAAAGCTCAATGGCCAGTGCGGTTTTACCGGAAGCCGTAGGCCCCATGAGTAAAATAGCAGGTGGAAGCTGTTGATTGTCAGTGTGTTGATTCAATATGGGCGCTTACTAAAGTTGCCAGCGGTAATAACACCGCTGTATTCATCAAAGTTTCAAACGTACGTGGGTAAGCAATGAGTGCTGTCCACGTTTCATGAATCTGAAGTGGGGTAAGTTTTGGTGAATGCAATGCGATGCAATTAAATAAATGTGTTTTAACCTCGTTTTCACCTGAAACGGCGTTATCAAGTAACTCGGGCAGTATGTTTGCCCAAGGTAGATGGCGCATACCAGATGGTACCTTTTTCAAGATAACGCGCTTTTGACTCCAACCGATTTCTACACGGTTATTCAGTAGCGCTTCATACATGGCTTGTGCTCGCTGAAGCGCGGGCTGGTCAGCGACAATTGAAACTGGCATCAGCAATGGTTGTGACACACAGTTATCTGTATCAAAGGTGGTACTGATATGCGCCGCCACAAGGGCACGGATAGTTAACACATAGTGCTGAGCTTCAAACAGCACCAATAGTCTTTCTTCGTCCACCGGCACGCATAAGTGCTCATTCTGGGCGGAGTGTGTCACGTCACTGTTAAGCACATGCTGGGCGCTCATGAGTTGTTGGTAACCTTTTACCGCCTGTGCCGATAAACTATTGCCAGAGCCAGAGCCAGAGCCAGAGCCAGAGCCAGAGCCAGAGCCAGAGCCAGAGCCAGGAGCTTGAACGCGCCCAGCTGTATTGTTGAGTGGGTGGTTGTCAGAGGTTAATGACTCGCTACTTAGGGCCGACGAATAATCTGGCGATGAAGAATGCATCTGGGAAGCTGGCTCCCCTTCAGCAACACCGGTAGATGATTGCTGGGCCGATTGAAGAGGGGCAATGTAGTCGTGTTGCAGCGCCACCTCTGCCAACTGGCTGGGCCCAGATTGCGCTGGTGTGTTGCTAAAGTATTGATGGATGCCATCAGCAAGCGCACGAAAGATAAAATCATGGACTAAACGAGCTTGATGAAAGCGTACTTCATGTTTGGCTGGGTGCACATTTACATCCACTTCGTGGTGCGCAATGTTTAAGTACAGCACGTAATTTGGCGATGAATCAGGGCTGATAACGCCTTCAAACGCTTGGCGAATGGCGTGGTTAATCAACTTATCGCGCATCATGCGACCGTTTACGTAGAAATACTGCACATCGGATTGCTGGGTCGTTGCATCAGGCGGGGTTATCCAGCCGATTAATTCCATATCTTGATAGTGGCTGTCTAAAGCGATGGCCGTATTGGCAAAATCCTTATTACAAATCGCCCCTAAGCGTTTAAGGTGATCGGTTTGCTCAGTAAGCGCAGGGTATTTGCGCAGTAATTTACCATTGTGCTTTAAGCTAAAGCTCACATCGAAGCGACTTAACGAAATACGCCTGATGACTTCATCAATATGATTGAACTCAGTTTTTTCAGCCCGTAAAAATTTACGCCGAGCAGGGGTGTTAAAGAATAAATCAATCACCTCAACACTGCTGCCATCAGGATGAGCCACAGGGTTTAATTGTACCTGCATGTCGCGTCCTTCTGCGTGGGCTTGCCATGCCTGTGGCTGATTTATGGGTTTTGAGGTCAATGTTAAGCGTGCCACTGAGCTAATACTGGCTAAAGCTTCTCCGCGAAAGCCCAAACTGTGAATGTGCTCTAAGTCGTCTAGGGAGCTAATTTTACTGGTGGCGTGGCGACTTAAAGCAAGTGCCAGCTGGTCTTTTTCGATACCACCGCCATTGTCGCGAATACAAATGCGTTTATGCCCACCTTTGTCTATTTCGATATCAATTTGACTGGCCCCAGAGTCGAGACTGTTTTCGACTAACTCTTTAACAACAGACGCAGGTCTTTCCACCACTTCACCTGCGGCGATTTGGTTAGCAAGTTGAGCGGGTAAAATACGTATCGTTGCACTGGTGGCTGACAAAAAAAGACCTTAAAAAGATAATTGAGCTGTGGCGTTATTGTATAACGGACTAAGTGCGAGGAATAGTCAGCACTTGTCCTATGCGTACTACATCGGAGCTTAAGTTATTCGCGGCTTTAATATCACCTACGTCTACATTGTAGCGCTGGGCAAGTAACGATAGGCTTTCGCCGCTGCGCACTCTGTGAGTACGATTATGACGTTTCTGTTTTGCCCATAATGAATCATCAGGCGGGGAGTCTAAAAAGTGGGTTTTCACCGCTGTAAAGATTGAATCGGCCAGTTGCTGACGGAATTTGGACCAATTCAAATTCTTCTCTTCGCTTGGGTTTGAGATAAAACCCGTTTCAACCAAAATGGACGGAATATCAGGCGCGGTTAATACCGCTAAGCTAGCCGCTTGGGGGATTTTTTTGTGCATTCTGGTGATGCCCCGCAACTTGCCTATGACCTTACGGCTTAAATCGTAACTGGTGGTGAGAGAGTGATCCATAGACATATCTAGCAAGGCTTGTGTTAAGTAGCGCTCGCTTGCGGTGTCTTGAATGACCTCTGCAGCCCCTCCAAGTAGCTCAGAGTGGCGTTCAGATTTTTCCATCCAACGGCCTAACTCTGAATTAGCGCGGCGCATAGATAATACCCACACCGAAGCCCCTCGCGGTTGAGGTGTAGTAAAGGCGTCGGCGTGTATTGATATCAGCAAGTCTGCCTTGTGCTTGCGGGCGATGTCGGGGCGTTTATTAGGGGAAATATAATAATCGCCTGAGCGCGTCATAACCGCTTTCATTCCGGGTTCGGCATCGATCAGTTTGGCTAAGCGCTGGGCGACATTCAGGGTGATATTTTTTTCAAATGTGCCGCCGCGGCCAATAGACCCAGGGTCTTCACCGCCATGGCCAGCATCTAACACGATCACAATGTCGCGTGATTGTTGAGAATTATTGTGTTTGACAACAGTAGGGGCAGTTTGAGGGGCGTTTTTATCATCTAAATCTATTACTAAACGATTTCGATAGGGCTCGGTCGGTGGCAAGGCAAATAGCGTGCTTTCGAGCTTTTTCTTTAACTCAATGACAACCCGTATGCTGCCTTTTTCTTTGGCTGAGCTATAGCGAACTTTTTTGACTAAAGGGCTCTTATTCGCGAGTTTAGCAAAGTCGAAATTTTTCTCAGTGTCCGCCAAATCAATGACTAAGCGCTCAGGGTTACCTAAGGTGAAATAGCTATATTCAGGTGTGTCTTCAAGATCAAATACGATCCGAGTGCTGCCGGGGGAGGGCCAAATTCGGACACTATCAATGGCATTTTTGGCGAAACTGGCAGGAACGACCAAGAGCAGCATAATGCTGAAAATTCCCGCTGTTATTTTTTGCCAAAGATACTTCATTTTTGGGCCAATTCGCTCAGTAGTGTTTGTCCATATTCGTTATTTGCTTGCACAGTTAACGAGCGACTATTTTCAATAAATTCAATACTAATGTGTAAATCTGCCGCTGCCAAGAGGCCTTCGCCTTTATCTGCCCATTCGATTAAGCATATGCAGTCGTCGTCAAAATAATCACGGATCCCGATAAACTCTAGCTCTTCAGGATCAGATAGACGATATAAGTCAAAGTGAAATATGCGCCAGTCATTTATTTCGTATGGCTCCACCAGTGTATAGGTGGGGCTTTTAACTCGCCCTTTGTAGCCTAAAGCGTGAATAAAACCGCGGCAAAAAGAGGTCTTCCCTGCACCGAGATCTCCTTCCAGATAAATGACCGTAGCGCGGCTGCAGAGATTGGCAAGCTGCCCAGCTAATTCAGTTGTGGCCTGCTCATCCGCTAAATAAAAAGAATGCTTCATGTGGGATTAACTAATACTCGTAAAGGTTCAAAAAGATCGCTGGCAAGCATACCACGTTGACCATATTGGTGGGCAACGTTATCCGCAGCGTTTGCGTGCAAACATACCCCATATAAAGCCGCTTGCGTGGCCGTCATCTTTTGGGCAAGAAGCCCAGCAATTATCCCCGTGAGTGTATCGCCCATCCCGGCGGTTGCCATACCAGGATTGCCGTCAGTGCAAATCCAGCTTTGTTCACCATTGCTAATGATGCTGCCAGCTCCTTTAAGTACCGCTATGGTATTATATTTGTTCGCCAGTGCCTGGGCTGCTTTTATACGGTCTTGCTCGATTTCGGCAACGCTGCTACCCAGCAAACGCGCTGCTTCTCCTGGGTGAGGAGTGATCACACTGCGCTCTTTTGACAACGCGCTTTGGTGTGAAGCACTACCGTCTGCCAGCAAATTGAGTCCATCGGCGTCAATAACGCAGGGCTTTTGCGTCGAATGTAAATGGTTCATTACCTCATTAAATAAGGACACAGCCCATTCGTCAGTGCCTAAACCTGGTCCCATAGCGATGCAGGAACACCAATTAAGTTGTGATGAAAGTTGGTCGCTGGCTAACATTAACTCTGGGCGACCCATGGAGATAGGCAATCGGCTGTCACCATGGCAATAAGCTCGCACTAGCGCTGCGCCTGTGCGAAGTGCGGCTTCACTCGTCAAACGTAACGAGCCTGGCATGCCTGTATTGGCACCCAGTGTCAGTAAACGGCCAAAGTGGCCTTTGTGGGCATTGGTTTCACGTTTATTCAGTGTGGGTAAGTGGGCATAATTGACCAAGTAAGCATGAGGCGTGGCAATCGCATTGAAAGCGTCTGCTATATCTAAATCATCATAGATGAGCTTGCCGCAATATGATTTGCCTTGTCCTGTCAGCAAGCCCGCTTTTAGGGCAACTACCGTGACGGTACAATCGGCTTGTACGCAGGCACCAAGTGGAACGCCCGTATCAGAATTTAGCCCTGAAGGTACATCAATGCTTAATATTGGCAGGTTCGACGCGTTAACAGCATTGATGAGATCAAGAGCGTCATCTCTAACTTGGCCATTTAATCCTGTGCCGAGAATGCCATCGACGACAACGTCATAAATTGAAAAATCTGCATCTCGCCATGGAATAATCTCTCCGCCTTCTGATAACCAAGTCTGCTGCGCAGTATAGGCATCACCGTGCAGTGGTTTATCCGGAACAAGGGCGGCTACTGTCACTTGCCAGCCAAAAAATTTAGCCAAGGTGGCAACCACATAGCCGTCACCCGCATTGTTGCCGGCACCTACTACTACTAGTAAATTATGCACATAGGGAAAGATGACTTTGAGATGGCGGAATACACCTTGCCCCGCACGCTGCATTAACGCGTACATCTGATAGCCGCTGGCTGCCGCGGCGGCTTTTTCCTGTTGACGTACCTGCTGCGCGAGAAAAACTTTCTGTGATAAACTGCTCGGCGCCCAATTTTCCGTCAAGGTTGTTAATGTCTTTTGCACAATATGATCTCCATCAATTAGCCCAAAATATCAAGGCTTGGGGCGAAGCGCTAGGCTTTCAACAAGTTGGTATTGCTGATATTGATTTATCTACTCATGAAGACAAGCTGCAATCGTGGTTGGACAGTGGCTATCATGGGCAAATGAACTTTATGGCTGAGCATGGCATGAAGCGCGCGAGGCCAGCTGAGTTGTTGCCCGGTACCCTGCGCGTTATTAGCGTGCGTATGGATTACTTACCCCCAGATGCCAAATTTGCTCACACGTTAAAAAATAAAGAGTCAGCTTATATAAGCCGTTACGCATTGGGCCGTGACTACCACAAATTATTGCGTAATAGATTGAAAAAACTGGGCGAAAAAATTCGCACAGAATGTACAACCGCTAATTTTAGGCCGTTCGTAGACTCCGCCCCTGTGCTAGAACATGCGCTGGCGGAAAAAGCCGGTATCGGCTGGACGGGTAAGCACTCGCTTACGTTGAATCAACAAGGCGGGTCATGGTTTTTCTTAGGGGAGTTGTTTATCGATATTCCGCTACCGGTTGATGCGCCAGTTGAAGAACAATGCGGCAGCTGCAATGCGTGTATTACCATTTGCCCTACCCAGGCGATCGTCGCACCTTATGTAGTAGATGCTAAACGCTGTATTTCCTACTTAACCATAGAATTAAAAGGGGCTATCCCAGAAGCGTTTCGCCGTGCCTTGGGCAATCGCATTTATGGTTGCGATGATTGCCAACTGATTTGCCCGTGGAATCGCTACGCGAAAATTACCAATGAAACTGATTTTCACCCCAGAGACGTTTTACAAGGTAGAACATTAGCCGAGTTGGCGATGTGGGACGAGAGCACGTTTTTAAAAAATACCGAAGGGTCTGCTATTCGTCGCATAGGGCATGAACGTTGGCAACGCAATATCTCGATTGCCTTAGGCAATGCACCTTATTCAACGCATACCTATGAGGCAATCACAGCGTTAGCTGCTCACGGTACAGATTTGGTGAAAGAGCATGCTCGCTGGGCGCTAAATGAGCAGGACCTAAAAAAAGCACAAAGCATCTCAGTCGTGGCCGTTGACGATATTACGCCTCGAGACGATTCGTTATTGGCCCCGCAAGAAAAACGCTTAAATCAGCGGTTAATTCGCAGCATCGAGAAAGGCTTGGCACGAGACGCTTAACACGTTCGCAGACACGATGATCTCGCATATGAAATGCCATATCTATTCCGAATAACCGTTCGTTAGTCACCCATCATCAGATGAAATACTGCACAATCCTAGGAACACTTTCGTGATCCATGGGCAGAGTGAACTCATACCCTTCACTGTCGGTGGGAAATCCATACAAACCAAAGCGATTTCCTCTGGCCACACTGACAATGGCCACGAAGTTAGCGTGGTCTTGTAAGTCGTCTTCAAGTGGATCCAGAATAGGCAAGGTGTAGCGGCCAAATTCCATGATGGCAATTTGCCTGTGATGACGTTGTACGAAGCAGGTGAAAGTCGGGTTGGGCACACAAGCATACAAGGCAAATTTAGGAATTTGCAGACCGACGCCATGCCAATGAAACTCCAACACGTGTAAGCGGTCAGTCAAAGATGAAACGGAGTTTGGTAGCGGTACAGCACGCATAGTAACCTCCTGAAGATAAGCAAACGGACTCTTTTTCGTTCGCTTATCTTCACATTAGGTAATTTTCACTCAACTATCTAGCGTTTTTTGTCGCATTTATGCGCAAGCTCTAACTAAAAATTTAAGTAATAGTCTTTGCAAAGTGCTTTGTATTGGTCTGAATATTGGTGACTTTGTGTATAAATAGTCAAGGTGTCACGGGTCGGTGGCTCAGGGCTAGTAAGGGCACGGCTAATGGTGTCGCGTATACAGGAAGGGTCATTAAAGCGAAAGGCAAGTAGTTCTCGAAGGGCATTTGTATCGGGTTTAGAAAACACCGTTAACTGCTTTATTAAACTTAACCCTAACGGGTCTGCCAATTCAATAAATGCTTGGCTAACATCGCTGGGTAAAACACAGTAAAACACACCTGAGGGGGCAAGCAATCGCACCACATTATTGAGTAGCGTGTGATGTGTTAGCTCACTGGTTTGCCTCGCGGCCACGCGTTTCTGGGCCTGTTTTTCATGCGTTAGAATCGGGCTGTTAAAATACGGTGGATTACTGATGATAAGGGCAAATTTGGGGTTATCACAGTTTTGTGTGAATGATTGCACACTGGCTTGCTGCGCATCGAGTCTATGCGACCAAGGGCTGTTGGCCATATTACGTGTGGCCTGACCAATAGCATCCTTATCGATATCAATTCCGCTAATATGGGTTTGTTCACTGCTTTTTTGGGCCAGCATAATAGCTAACAAGCCGCTACCCGTTCCTATGTCTAGGAATCTTTGTGTCTCTGAGGCATTTATTAAATCACCCCCGGTCACCCAACTGCCGAGCATGATGCTGTCGGTGCCGACTTTCATGGCGCAATCTTGATGCTCAATAAAGAACTGTTTAAATTGAAACCCTTGGCGCTTCATTGAACGTCCTTTTTAGCGCTGTTTTCAAAACGTGTTTTAGCGCTCATTCAGCCCTCCCTTTAGGGAAGAAGTCTTGCAGGGTTATCATATGCGCGGCCACTTGCCTTGCGCTCACAGGCTTATATTTCGCCCAACGACCAAACAACAATGGAGAAATAAGTTTGGCAAATACAATTCCTATGCGCTCGGCGAAGCGTGTTTCTGAGCGTTCCCCAAGTAATAGTGATGGGCGCACTGCACTGGGTTGCTGTAAACCTGACAGGTTCAATATGGCGTTTTCTAATTCACCCTTCACGCGTAAATAAAAGCTCTTACTTTTGGCGTTAGCACCCACCGAAGATATCCACACAAAGCTTTGTGCTTTTTGTGCCCGGGCAAGCTGCGCTGCAATGTGCACGTACTCAAAATCGACTTTACGAAAGGCCACTTTGCTTTTCGCTTGCTTAATAGTGGTTCCTAAGCACACGTAAATATGGTCAGCGTTAAAATACCCTTGGTAGTCTTGCAGTTCATCGAAGTTGATAACGATGGGCTCTAATATGCCTTTTGGGTCGGGATAGTCACTGTGTTTCAGCGGCTTTCGTACCAGACACGTTACTTTGCCATAACGCGAGTCTACGAGTAGTTGTGTCACTAAAGCTTTACCTACTAAACCTGTTGCGCCTAAAACGAGTGCCGTATTTCTGTTCTTCATGTTTTACCTATGCGGATCAAGTCATTACAATACGCAGCTTATGGTTAAAGGATACTGATAATAATGAAAAATCTCATTTGGATCTTGTTATGTTCACTGGTGGTACCGGCAATGGCAACTGAAAATCTAACGATAGAACGCATTTTTGACTCTCCCGCCTTAGAAGGCAGCTCACCGAATAGCGTTAAAGTCTCCCCAGACGGCAAGCGCGTGACCTTTTTACAGGGGAAAACCACAGATTACGAGCGTTATGACCTGTGGGAATACAACATTGCAACGGGGAAAACCCAAATGTTGTTCAACTCAGACGACTTACATAGCGGCCCTGAAAGCTTATCTGATGAGGAAAAAGCTCGCCGTGAGCGCATGCGTCTTAGTGGCTCAGGCATAGTGAATTACTTTTGGTCAGACGATGGCAAGGCTTTGTTGTTTCCGTTAGCGGGAGATGCTTACTATTTCCGTTTAGGGGATGACAAAGCGCAAAAGATTTTGGACACAGACGCATTTGAAACTGATATTCGTTTTTCACCCAAAGCGAACTTTATCTCTTATGTACGTGAGCAAAATCTGTTCATCAAAGATATCAAGACTCAAGTAGAAACCCAGCTAACGTTTGATGGCAAAGGTCCAATCAAAAATGCCATGGCGGAGTTTGTCGCTCAAGAAGAAATGGGCCGCATGACCGGCTACTGGTGGTCACCAGATGAAAGCAAAATCGCTTTTACTCAAGTGGATGAGTCGCCGGTTGACGAAATTACTCGTAGCGAAATTTACTCGGACTCTATCAAAATGATCAATCAGCGTTACCCAAGTGCGGGTACGCCGAATGTTACGGTAAAGCTTGCGGTAAAAGACCTTGCTAGCGGCGACACCCAATGGGTTGACTTAGGTAAAGAGCAAGACATTTACCTTGCTCGGGTAAATTGGATGAAAGACAGCCAAACGTTAACCTACCAATGGCAAAGCCGTAACCAACAAACACTTGAGCTACGCGCGTTTGACAGCAAAACAGCCAAGCAAAGCGTATTGCTGACTGAGTCGAGTAACACTTGGGTTAATTTAAATGACGACCTGCACTTTTTAAATGACCAAAAGCATTTTATTTGGGCATCAGAGAAAAGCGGATATAAACACCTTTACCTATATAAAACTGACGGCACCTTGGTACGTCAGTTGACGAAAGGCGACTGGGTGGTGGATGAAATTGAAGCCATTAATGAAAAGCAAGGCCTAGTGTATTTTACTGGCCGCGCTGACACGCCTCTTGAGCAACACATTTACGCAGTCGCTATTGCTGGTGGCGATATCAAAAAAATAAGCCAACGCAGTGGTACCCACGCGCCTAGCTTCAGCGACGACGCTTCTGTTTATGTGGATAAATTCTCGACAGCTAATACGCCGTGGCAGGTCAGCTTGCATCAGGCCGATGGTACGCACTTAGCTTGGTTAAGTGAAAATGCGATTAAAGCAGGTCACCCATTAGCGGCATTGCAAAGGGATTGGGTTGAGCCAACGCTCGATAGCTTTGTTACTGAAGATGGCGCAGAGCTTTATTATCGTTTGTACACACCGAAAAAAATTCAAGGTAAACACCCTGTTATTGTTTACGTATACGGTGGCCCTCATGCACAAGTGGTGACAAATAGCTGGGGTGGCAATCGTGGCTTGCTAATGCAGTATTGGGCAAATAAAGGCTATGTGGTGTTTTCAGTGGACAATCGCGGCTCGAACTACCGCGGTAAAGGCTTTGAAGATCCCCTCTATAAGAAAATGGGCAGCACAGAAGTGGATGACCAAATAGCGGGGGTAAAATTCTTGCGTAAATTGCCTTATGTCGACCCAGAACGTATTGGTATTTATGGGCACAGTTACGGCGGTTATATGTCACTGATGAGCATGTTTAAAGCCGGTGAATACTTTAAAGCCGGTGTTGCTGGTGCGCCCGTCACAGACTGGGGGTTATACGATACCCATTACACCGAGCGTTACATGGGTAACCCAAAAGAAGATGAAGATGCTTACATCGCTTCTTCTGTTTTCCCTTATGCAAAGAATCTGACCGGTGATTTGATGATTTACCATGGCATGGCAGACGATAACGTATTGTTTACTAACAGCACCAAGCTATATAAACATTTACAAGATTTGGCTATCCCGTTTGAAAGCATGGATTACCCAGGCAAGAAACACAGTATACGTGGCAAGCAAACAGGTATTCATTTGTTTCACACTATTACTAACTTCTTTAATCGTCATTTCGATATGAAGTAATAGCATTAATATTCAAGTGTAAATGAATATTGAAACGAAAAAGGCGACTGTTCAGTCGCCTTTTTCGTACTTGCTCAAATGAGGCGTCCGTTAAGCAAACATGTGTGTCGCCAGGGTTTGCTGAATGCCAACCACTGTGTCTTTCTTAAGTTCTTTTTCAATCGGCTGGTCTAGCCCCGACACCCAAATTTTCAGCTCGGCGTCTAAATCAAAATGCCCGGCGGTTTCAATTTTAAATTGGGTGATGGCTCGATAAGGAATGGAATGATAATCCACCTTGCGGCCGGTCAAGCCTTGTTTGTCAATCAGCAACAAGCGCTTATTGGTGAATACGTACATATCGCGTACCACTTTAAACACTTGCTGAACCTCTTCTGTGGCACCGATAATCGGTGCTAGTTCTTCGCTCACATCACTGACATCGATTTCAGATGCGTTGCCCATGATGGCGTCAAGTAATCCCATGTTGTTCTCCTTTTTAGATTTTGCTTAGTAAAACCGATTTTGTGCAAAAAGAGAACTAATAACGGGTGTTTGCTCATGCTAAAGTGTTTATCGGCTTTATTTATCAAGGAGTTGTTATTACATGCCTAGTGTGAACTTTGCTGATATCAGTGCGGCTAGATTACGTATCTCGCGTTATGTGCGTACGAGTGAACTGATGACATCTGCATTACTCAATCGTTGGCTGGGGCACGAGATTTTGTTCAAAACTGAATGCTTACAGCGCACTGGTGCTTTTAAGTTGCGCGGCGCATTGAATACCCTGCTGCATGCGAAAGAGAAAGGTGTTCCCATTAAACGAGTGGTAGCTAGCAGTTCGGGCAATCACGCCCAAGCGGTGGCTTATGCTGCATCTTTGTTTGATATTCCTGCGACTATTTTTAGCGCACAAAACATCTCAAAAATTAAAGCCGCTGCCACTCGCGCTTATGGGGCTGAGTTGCGCTTATTCCCCTTACGAGATGAAGCGGACAATGCCGTGGCGCAAGCCGCAAATGAGCCCGGCACGTTGTGGATCCCGCCTTTTAACCACCCAGATGTCATTGCGGGGCAGGGTACAGTAACGGCTGAAATTCTAGAGCAAACCGCTGACGTGAATGGCATATTCATGCCTTGTGGCGGAGGTGGTTTAGCCTCAGGTAGCATGCTAGCCGCACGCGCGTTAAGCCCACAAACTAAAGTCATCGCGAGTGAGCCACTGGCGGGTAACGATGCAGCGCAATCTTTGCGCTTGGGCAGTATTCAGCGCTTAATAACACCGGCTAAAACACTCGCGGATGGCGCCGCAACGCCAGTGGTAGGCGAACATACCTATCCACTAATACAACAGCTAGACGGTTTTTACGAGGTGGATGAAACGCAAATCGCCTACTGGACGCAGTGGCTACAGCATTTATTAAAGTTGCATGTTGAGCCCACAAGCGCCATGAGTATGCATGGTGTGGTCAACTATTTGGCCAAGCAAAGCGCACCGCAAAAAGTGGTGGTGATTTTGTCTGGGGGAAATATCGATGCACAAAAAATGCAGCAGATTTGGCAACAAGACCATTTAATCAATCAACCAAGTTTACCCAGTGTGCCGCTGGCCTCAGTAATGTAGCTCCTCTTGGTTCCGTCTACGTTCTTTTTGAACTTGCTCATTAAAAAAGCCCTAATGACCTAGTCAGTGGGGCTTTATTTTATGCACTATGCTAATTAGCTGTTATCTAGTGAGTACTAGGGTCTTTAGTCGCGCCAGCGCTTAGTTATATCTTCGTAGGCGTCGATACGACGATCGCGGAAGTATGGCCAAATGCGCTTCACTTGTTCCGTACGGGCTAAATCTAATTCAACCATCAAGTTTTGTTCGCTGTCAGCATCTGCTTGGGCGAGGATCTCTCCTTGCGGGCCTGCAATAAAACTTTGCCCCCAAAACTGAATGCCATTGTCACCTTCTACTGGCGATGCTTCAAAGCCTGTGCGGTTTGCCACTACCACAGGCACTGAATTCGCCACTGCGTGAGAGCGCTGAATGGTTTGCCAGGCACCGAATTGTCTTTGTTGCTCGTCTACTGTGTCAGCTGGATCCCAACCAATTGCAGTGGGATAGAACAACATATCTGCGCCGCGCATGGCCATCAAACGAGCTGCTTCTGGATACCATTGATCCCAACATACTAGTACGCCCAATTTACCCACACTGGTTTGGATTGGCTCAAAGCCCATGTCGCCAGGGGTGAAGTAAAACTTTTCGTAAAAACCTGGGTCATCAGGAATGTGCATCTTGCGATATTTGCCGACCATGCCTAATTGGCGATCGAACACCACTGCGGTGTTGTGGTACAAGCCTGAGCCACGTTTTTCAAACAAAGACGTAATTAACACAATATCTAACTTGGCGGCTAGCTCGGAAAAGTAGTCCGTTGCGGGACCTGGAATGGGTTCCGCTAAATCAAAAAAGTCTGTATTTTCCTGCTGACAGAAATACAAGGTGCTGTGCAATTCTTGTAGCATAACTAATTCGCAACCTTGTTCGGCGAGTTTTGTGACTTGTTCAGCGCTACGCTGCCAGCTGAGTTGCTTGTCATTATTGGCAACCGCTTGTTGAACGACTCCTACCTTTAGGGTTTTGGCGGTTTGTGGGGTGCGGCTCATAACTGACTGACTCCTGTTGCTAGTTTCTTGCTAATGTCGAACGTTAATGTACTCACCGGAACTTGCATACTAATACAATGCAAGCTGCCGAATTGCTGAACCAAAGGTAAGCAATTTATTGGCACGATTGTATGTTCAGGATAAGCCTTTGCCATTATATCCATGGCAAGTTGATCTTGTGGCTGCTGATATACAGGACATAAGATCTGTTTATTATTTATCAAGTAGTTGGCATAAGAAGCAGGCAAGCGTTCGCCTTGCTGGTTAAACACTTGGGGCAAGGGAAGTTCGAAGATTTGATGTTTGGGCATAGCAGCTTTGCACTCGTCGACCAGGGCTGCTAAGCCGGCATAGTGAGTGTCATCGGGTACATTAAATGCTGACTGCACGACTAGGCCATCGTGAGGGGTAAACCGAACTAGGGTGTCAATGTGGCCGTCTGTGTCATCACCTTCTAAATGCCCTTGTTGGAATATATGCACACTCTTAGCGCCTAAAGCGACTTTGAATGCCCCGCGATATTGAGACATCGTCATGTCACCATTACGCTCAGGGTTCGATAAACAAAACTCAGTAGAGAGCAACACACCTGCATCGTCTATTTCTAGCGCACCGCCTTCAGCGACAATATCGAAACTCTGCAACGGTAAACGGCATAAGCCTGCTAATACTTGCTGGTTTATCTGATTGTCTTTGTTAGCGTCGAATTTATTGCCCCAGCCGTTAAAGTTAAACTCGATAGGCTGCATGCCACCTGAACTATGGCAGGTTAAAAAGCCATAATCTCGTACCCAAGTGTCGTTATAATCGGCGTGTACTAATAGCACGCGATCAATGGGCTGTTTAAAATCTTGGCTCAAGGTTTTAAAGGCAGGGATTTCTTGGTCGCGAATAAGCAGTATGACACCAGTACCAGCTTGGTTAAGGTTAGCCATAATCGTCAAATAGACTTGGCGAACGTCTACAAGCCAAGGTTGCCAGTCTGTTTCTTGGTCAGGCCACGCAAGAATAATGGCTTCTTGAGGCGCCCATTCAGGGAGTAATCGCATAAAATTTACCGTCACACATTAAAGTTGCTCAATATTCGCGGAGTATAATGATAACCATCAGGCGGGTCTTGTGAATTTTGCCTGTTTAGCGCTAAATTTGTTATCAATGTAATGCGCTTGTCTCAATCCACATAAAAATTACCCGATAAAATTCTGTAATAAAACCTACATATTTTGTAATTTAACAACGTTTTAACGTACCATTAAGGCTGAAAATCTAAAAAATGGTTAAATTTTGCGCTTTTTCTGTTTTTTAGCTGACGTGACTTTCAGTTTTAAACAGATGTTTTTGGAATAAATAGGAATATTCATTTCAATTATGAGTATATATAAATAAAAAATATTGTTTAAATTCAATCATTTACAAATGTTATTTTTGTGTAACCCCCTGTTTTACATGCTTTTTACTACTTTCGTACAATAAAACCACAGACATGATCATCAAATTCATGGATATTTCAGTGGCAGGCAGAACCTGCTGAACACTTAAATAGCTAACCAATATTTGGAGCACACAATGAAAAAAGTACTTATATCTCTCGTCGCGTTGACAGCCTTTAATGCAAGCGCTGGTATGGAATCTAGTAGTAAAGTGCGTTTCGCAGGTGACAGCGAATACTCAAGCTTCTGTAAAGCAGTAGTAAATGATGATCTTGGTATGCTCAAGCGCAGCCTACGTAGCAAAGTGGGTCAAGTAGCGGCAAGCTCTAACGATGTTCTTCGCAAGCTTGTATCGGCTGAAGGCATGAAGTGTAACGGTGTTGATTTGATTCAATTCTCAGAACAGCGTGAAGCATCACAAGTTAGTGCTTACCTAAAGACCAAAAACAATGCGTAAGAGGTCGCTCGATACCTCATTCAGCATAGGCAAATAGCCTGCCCAGCAGGCTATTTTAGCTTCTTTTTCTCCTAAAGAGCTACACGCTGTACTATATTTCTTCTAAGGTTCTACCCTTCTTGCATTAAACTTCCCTGAATGTGTCTTAGTCTGTCTAATTGACTGTTTTGTCACCCTAGATGGTGTTCTGTACTGCTTGTTTTGTGATGCCCTTTTGACGGCTTTCGCTGGCTTAGAAACGTAACGGTTTTTACTGTTGTTTCTGTCGACACTTTGACGCTGAATGCGCTGACTTTTTATCGCACGCTGAGGCTTTGTTCTTACCTGCTCTACCTTTTGCCTACCTTGTTCACTTTTGTAAGACTGCCCGTTTGCTTGAGATAAACGTTTTGAAACCGTCTTGCCGTTACTTTGTTTGCTTTGCTCAAAATGCGTGTTCTGTTTGCGATGAGCATTCTGCTCTCGCTTATACTGCCCATGATTGCGGGCGCTTGGTTGGCGCTTCAAGCGCGAGACGACCTTATCCCTATGTATACGACTTTTCTGCATTTCAACGTTACGGCTGGTAACGGCGCGCTTATGGGTACCGTTATACCCACGATGGTATTTTACTGTGCGTCTGTGGTGATTATTATGTTGCCATCTTGGGTAGTTGCGCACTTTACTATAGGTATATCTGTGATTCGAACGGCGGTAACGATAGTCGTTATTGATCACCACGTAATTATTACGCCAGTGAAAACCACCGAAGAAGAACCCAGCGCTGATATGAAATCGCGGACTCCAATGAAATCCTGAGTGATAGGTGTAATGACGAGGCGAGCGCCAAAAAATGGGCTGGTGGACGGTCCACCACCAATCACCATATACCACGCGAGTGTCATAGTAAGGCACGTAAACGGTTTCACGTTCAACACTGTGGATCACTATTTTATCTTGCTCACGTTCAACATTTTGGTATTGGTTGTCTTGTAAATTCCCTTTGGCATACGCCCGGCTTCGCAGTGTTTGCACGCTTTCTAACACTTGCGCTTCATTCGCTAAAAATGCATCACCTAAATCTTGCAGCCAGTTAAGGTCTTTGCTCATACGTTCAAGCAATTCAGTAAAGGGAGTCAAGGCAATGACGCTAGGATCCCAATCCTGTTGTTCGGCAAGATCCAGTGCTTGTTGTTCTGACAGGTTAGCGTGCTCTTCACGCCAGCGAGCGGCTTGCACTACTTCGAGGGGATACGTTGCTCCAATCAAGATATGGGATAACAAAGAATCTGGGTACAAGGCGATAGGAGCCAACATTTGGTCTAATTTTGCTTGATGTAGCTCGACAGTTGGTTCAGCTTGGGTTTCTGCATGGGCCAATTGCAGCGCAACGCTAATCAACAGGCTTATGGCAGCTACATAAATGATGATGTACTTAGTGTTTCTGCCCATAGGACACCTCAGTTGTTTTATCTTTACACGATAGGTAAAGGGTATACGGTGACTGTAGTGTGGGCGATTAAGGCTTAATCTAAACTGAATCGAGGCTTAAGTGAGTGAATTATATCTTGCCGGGAAAGCGGGAAAGTTAAGGCCGCGTAAACGGCCTAACAATAATGATTACTTGAGTAGGTGCGGGTCAAACACATGACCCAATTTTTCCGTTTTAGTGCGAATATAATGGCGGTTGTCATCTGTAATGCCGTGGTCAATTGGCGTGCGGCTGACCACTTCAATGCCCATCGCTTCTAGCGCTTTACGCTTTTTAGGATTATTGGTCATCAAATTCACCCGTTGCACATTGAGGGTATCAAGCATTAACTTGCACATATCGTATTCTCGCAAGTCAGCGTCAAAGCCTAAATGCTCGTTTGCTTCAACCGTATCTAAGCCTTGGTCTTGCAAATTATACGCTCGAATTTTGTTTAACAAGCCAATGCCACGCCCTTCTTGACGTAAATAAAGCAGCACTCCTTTGCCTTGCTCTACAATATTTTGTAGCGCCTTTTCTAACTGTGCGCCGCAGTCACAACGGGTACTGAATAATGCGTCTCCGGTTAAGCATTCAGAATGAATTCTCATGGGTACCACATCACCAGATTGCCATTGTCCGAAAGTTAAGGCGACATGTTCTTGTTCGGTAGCGGTTTCAACGAACCCGTGTATGGTGAACTGGCCCCAGCGCGTGGGAAGGGAGGCTGAGCTCACGAATTCGTACTTCTGATGTTGTTTCATAATTTTGCTTGCTGACTTGTAAAAGTTATTTAATGGGCTGTCACACTGGATGAAAATATGGGTGCGGAATATTTAAATACAAGTGCCTCTACAGCCCCGATTCTGAATTAAAGACACTGTTCTGGTCTGTCATCGTGCTTAGCGAAATGGGTTTGTTCACGCCAAATCCTTGAACAAAATCAACGCCAATTTTACCTAATTCCACCATGATCTCTTTTGATTCTACATATTCCGCTACGGTTTGTATTTTCATCGCGCTGGCGATGTCTTTGATGGAATTGACCATTGCCATATCCACGGGAGCAATAAGAATATTTTTGACGAATTCGCCGTCAATTTTGACTTGGTCCACAGGGAGATTTTTTAGGTAATTGTATGATGAAAAGCCGCTGCCAAAGTCATCTAGAGCGAATGTACAGCCAAGCGCTTTGAATGTATCAATAAACTCAATGGTTTCGTCGAGTTTTAAGATAGCCATGCTTTCCGTTATCTCGAAACAAATCTTATTGTGAGGTACTTGGTATTTCTCAAACGCGCTCAAAATAAACAGTTTAAGATCCTGTTCACCCAGGGAATGGCCACTTAAGTTGATATTACAACGCATTAGATCTGCTTTGTGCTGGGGGTTTTGTGCTAACCAAGCAAAATAGGTGTCGATAACCCAACGGTCAATTTTGGCACTGAGGTTATAGCGCTCAGCTGCGGGTAAGAACTCACTGGGCAGTATGCGCTGGTCGTGTTCATCCACTAAGCGCAACAATATTTCGTAGTGGTGCCCCTTAGCAATAGAGGTCATTGGCATATACGGTTGGCAATGAAGTTCAAAACCGTTGTGGCTCAGTGCGTGTTGTATACGGGGTAGCCAACTCAATTGAGATTCGTATTTGGCAATTTGCTTGTCTGTTGAGGAGTAAGTGTGAAGTCGGTTCCGGCCGTGCTTTTTCGCCATATAACAGGCCGAATCGGCCATACTGAGCAGCTGCTCTGAGCTTGATATTGTGTCATTCCATGGTACTTGGCCAATGCTGACCCCAAGGGTCAAGGGGCGTTCTTCCCATGTAAACTCATGTACTTGTACGGCATTCAATAGTTTATTGGCGAGCATAAAACTGTTCTGGGCATTATTGCCAACCAGTAAAATACCAAATTCATCTCCGCCTAAGCGACCTATCATGCCATCATCGCTGACAATCTTTTTCATTAACTGCGAAAGCTGCCTAAGTACCGCATCGCCGGCTTTATGGCCATGTGTATCGTTGATCGCTTTAAATTGATCAATGTTTACGTGCAATAAGGTCAATTCTTCTTGCTGCTGTTTAGCGAAGAGTATCGCTTCATGTAGGCTTTTCTCGAATGCTTGGCGCTGATAAAAGCCGGTTAACGTATCGTGGCTGGCCATGTACTCAATGCTTTGGTGGTCAGACTTTCGCGCGCTAATGTCTACTACTGAGCCACAAATTAGTTTTTCATCAGTGTCGCCATTTTTGCTTAATTGAGCAGACACAGATAGCCAAAGATCCTGATTTTGCCGTGTTCTACCGCGTAATTCTTTACTTAACGTGGATTGGTTTTTATGGAGTTCACCTAGCAGCAGCTCTCGTTCATTTGGCTCTGCATACAAGGCGGACATTGTGGGCAAGTGGGCTTTCATTTGCGCTACGTCTTCATAGCCAAATATCTTCGCCATGGCTAGATTAGCGCGTAACAATTGACCATCGAGGCTGGAGATAAAGCGCCCTTCTGGGGCTTCTTCAAACATATCGACGAACTGTTGTAAGGCGCGAATCGAAGTTTGTTGCTCGTTGTAATGCCTAAATGCGATGACTTTTTCGTGGGCGGCGATGGCAACGGCAATCAATACAATACCGATAACGATTAACGTGCTAAGCGTGAGTGACAGTTGTTCGGGAAAAGCCACCCAGTTCAGATAAAGTCCAATGTGTGCCACCGTCGTCAGGCTAATAAGCGTTAAACCCAAAGCAAACACGCGATTACTGATGGTGTGTCCTTTGTAACGATAAAATATCGCTAACACGGCGATAACCACAATGGATGATATAGAAGCGCCAGACACCAATAAAATCTGTTGGTAGCTATTAAGTACAAACGCCGATGCAGCACTTAACCAACCCATGGCATATAGGAAATAGCGGTAGTAGGTAGGCAGTGGGCGAAATATAGTGAAGGTTATTTTCGCTAATGAAAACAGCAACAGGGCACACAGAATAGTGCTTAGGTTGTCTATGTATTGATTGAAACCAGTGACATGACTCACCACACCTTGGCTATTTAAAAACAGCAGTAAATAAGCCGTACTGGCTACCGAAAACCAAAAGCGCACCGGGCTGCGCAATAACGTATAGGTGATCAAAAAGTACAGCACCATCATGGTCAATGCGCCGCTGAACAAGGAGAAAATCGTGCTGTTTCGTTGTTCTTTTTGAATCAGTGCTGTCTCTGATTTTACATCAAAAGCGAACACCAGCGGGCCTTCATCGCGGATCTTAATATAGATGTTTCGCGGCTGAGCATAAGGAATATCTACCGGAACCACGAATAACCTATGCTCAAAAGGGCGGTTATCATGAGGTCGTGTTGTACCTAGGCGATATGAGTTAATGATCCTGTCTCTCTCATCTAACACGTAGATATCCAACGCGTCGATACGTGGATTATCAATACTGATAAAAAAAGGTCGATGATTACTATCAGTGCTCAGGGTAACTCTGCCCCATAGGCTTTGATTATCATTTAGAGGTTGCGGAGAGAAGGTATCACGCCACGTTTTCAGTTCCTGCACGTCAGACAGCTGCACTTTATTATCGGCTACAAGCCAATGGCTAGAGGTGATTAAATTAACGGAAGGCGTTGAGTCATTAATATTAACGCTGGTTTGCGTGGTTTGCGCCTTAAGCACCAGCCCAAGTTGCATGATAAGCAGCAACATAAGGCACAGCGAGGAAGTAAAGTAAGATGAGCGGCGCATTTTCACAGTTTAAGAAACCAGAGCAAAGTTGGCTGCAGGCACGGTGTGCAACCTCGAGTTGTAATATGAAGCGTAGCCTAACATCGGATATTCCCTTTCAACAAAGAGTTTATTCTTATACATAAGGATTAACTGCTGCATGATATTTCCATGTGTTTACCCCAGTTAGGGGGTGGTTTAGCAAATTCGGCATATTCTGGTTTGCTTTCAAATGGGTGTTGCAGCACATGTAATAACTTTCTAAAACGTGAAAAATCTCCGTTTTGTGCTGCATCAATTGCCAGTTGTGCTTGGTAGTTCCGCAGTACATATTCGGGGTTAATATTGCGCATGTTTGCTTGGCGTTCTTGCCTCTTTACACCTTGAGTAATCAGTGCGTTTTGATAATGTTCTAACCAAGTTTTAGCCGTGTCGCGTTGTATGAAGTGATCAACAAGTGGCTGATTTTCACCGTGTTCATCAACTTCGCACAATAATCGAAAGCTAATGTGGTAATCACGCTTGTCTTGATAAATTAGGTCGAGCCAACGATTCACTAGTTCGGCGGTGTTTTGGGTATTTTCGTACAGCCCAAGCTTTTGGCGCATAAGTTGTGAAAATTCAGCCATTAAGCTTGCTTCATATTGACTTAGCGCCCCCTTGATTTGTTCGACACTCAAGTAGGGGGTGAATGCGTGCGCAAGGGCATTTAGGTTCCACAAACCCACGCTAGGCTGTTGCTCAAATGCATATCGCCCTCGATGATCAGAATGGTTACAGACAAATTTAGGATTAAAATCATCTAAAAAAGCATAAGGGCCAAAATCGAAGGTAATCCCGTGAATCGACATATTGTCAGTATTCATAACGCCATGGTTAAAACCGTATGCTTGCCATTTTGCAATTAGGGTAGCGGTATCCGTGACTATTTTTTCTAGCATGGCTAAATGGGGAGATTCACTGTGCAAACATGCAGAAAAATGATGTTCAAAGCAGTAGTCAAATAACCGCTTGAGTTTGTCCAGTTCACCATTGTGATAAAAGTATTCAAAATGGCCGAAACGAATATGACTCTGGCTGACTCGGATCATCATAGCGGCTTTTTCTTGTTTTTCTCGGTACACGGGTTCGTCACTGGTAATTAAGCAAAGTGCCCTTGAGGTAGGAATACCCATATGGTGCAATGCTTCACTTGCGAGGTATTCGCGCAGGGTTGAGCGCAATACAGCTCGCCCGTCCGCGAAGCGTGAATAGGGCGTAGGACCAGCGCCTTTAAGATGCAAATCCCATGATTTTCCGAATTTGTCTTTCGCTTCTCCAAGCAATACACCACGTCCATCACCTAAGTCTGGATTCCATCCACCAAACTGATGACCACCGTACTTTTGTGCAAAAGAATGTGTCGTAAATGAACTTGTATTGCCAAAAAGCATCGACATTATGCTAGATTGCGTAAACCATGATGCTGGTAGTTGCAGTGCGTCGCGTAAGGTGTGGTTAACCTCAACAAGTTGAGGGTTTGCCACACGCAAAGGCTTAGTTAAGGCGCCTAAATCACCTAAATGCGTTGCATATGAATGATCTAAATTCATTGTCTGCCTCTATTTTATTACTCGTAGAATGGTTTACGTAAACCGACGTTATCTTAAGGACCAATTATGAATCTAATCTCAAAAGCATGTGTTGTGGCGAGTATTTCAACAATCGCCATGTTATCAACTAACGTTTTCGCTGGCGACATTGCGGCGGGTAAATCTAAATCAGCGACCTGCATGGCATGTCATGGCGCGAATGGAATTTCGCAAATTCCCATGTATCCAAACTTGGCTGGCCAGAAAGAACAATACTTGGCAATCCAGTTAAAGGCGTTTCGCGCAGGTGAGCGTAAAAATATGGTGATGGCACCTATGGTTGCAGGTTTGAGTGATGCTGACATAGAAAATTTAGCCGCATATTACGCGAGTTTAGATCCGTCAGGGAAATAACCGCTACCCTGCACATCAATGCGTAAATAGCTTAAAGGCTGAAGATAACTTCAGCCTTTTTGCATTAATAGAGATATATTAATATTTTTGATGAGCCAGTTTGCGACTTTGCGCGTAAGTTACTTTCAATCAAATATATTAAAATAAGGTACCTCATGCTCACACTTCATCATCTTAATAACTCTCGCTCTCAACGCATTTTATGGATGTTGGAAGAGTTGGGTGTGGAATATGATATTCAGCGTTATCAAAGAGATAGCCAAACGAATTTGGCGCCTGAGTCATTAAAGAAGGTGCACCAGTTAGGTAAGTCACCCGTTATCACAGATGATGAAGTGACTGTGGCGGAGTCTGGGGCGATTATCGACTATTTAGCGCGTAAATACCTTGATAAGGCCTTAATGCCCGAGCCAGGTACAGAAGCGTACCGCCAATATACCTATTGGCTACATTTCGCCGAAGGAACCCTGATGCCTCCCATGGTTGCCAAGTTGGTATTTGATAAAGTCAGACAAAACGCTAAACCATTTTTTGTCAAAATCATCGCCAATAAAATTGCCGATAAAGTCATGGACGGGTACTACGGGTTGAATTTGGTCGCTAACCTTAAGTTTGTTGAACAATATTTAGCGGATAATGAGTGGTTCGCTGGTGATGCGTTATCTGGGGCAGATATACAGATGAGTTTTCCGCTAGAAGCGTTGGCCTCACGCAATGTGCCGGGAGAATACCCAAATATTGCTGCCTTCGTAAAACGTATTCATGCGCGGCCGGCTTATCAACAAGGTTTGTCCCGCGGGGGCCAGTACGACTACGCTTAAATGCTGACTTTCTTTAACAAGTCGGCTTGAGCGGGCTATTTAGGGTGTTTTGATGGCGAGGTCTAAGTGATTAGACCTAGTTGAGTAGCCCAACAGACTAGGGCTATTCTTCTGAATCGATATCGATGCCCATTTCTTGCATGATGCGCAATGCATCGCTGGGGATACGATTGTCATTATCTTTTTGTAAGTCATTGTCATTCGGCAATGGCTGCCCAGTGAAGGCATGTAAAAATGCTTCACACAACAACTCTGAGTTCGTTGCATGACGCAGGTTATTCACCTGGCGACGTGTACGTTCATCTGTTAACACCTTGAGCACTTTTAAAGGAATAGAGACGGTGACTTTTTTCACTTGCTCGCTCTTTTTCCCATGCTCGGCGTAGGGATGAATGTATTTCCCATTCCATTTTGTCGTTTTAGCCATCGTTTACTCGCTTTTTTCTTTCTTATAAGGGGAAATTCTAACCATAAACGAATAAAGGTCAACGATAGACTGCTAAACATCTTGACGGCTTTACGTACAAAGTTTAGTTTAGACGTCTAAACGTCCAGATAATCACGGAGCTTTTCATGGTCTCTTATGCACAAGGTATCGATGCCCTCAACCAGTCACTGTCAGAAGTGAAAGGGATCAATGTATCATTTGAATTTTTTCCACCTAAAACTGAAACGATGGAAAAGACACTATGGAAATCGGTGGAGCGCTTAGCGCCGCTAAAGCCCAAATATATGTCTGTGACTTACGGTGCAAATAGCGGTGAGCGTGATCGTACCCACGAAATCGTAAAACGTATTCAGAGCGAAACAGGGATTGCCGCTGCGCCGCACTTAACATGCGTAGATGCTAGCCGTGACGAATTAAAGCAAATCGCCAAAGATTATTGGGCCAGTGGTATTCGGAAAATTGTAGCTTTGCGTGGTGATTTACCCGAAGGCTATACCGAGCATGTATCTTACGCGTCTGATTTAGTGGCATTACTGCGTGATGTGGCTGATTTTGACATCGCCGTTGCAGCATACCCAGAGAAACACCCTGAAGCGCCGAACAGTCAATTTGACTTGTTAAACCTAAAACGCAAAGCCGATGCAGGCGCGAACCAAGCAATTAGCCAGTTCTTTTTCGATGCTGAAGTGTTTTTACGTTTCAGGGACAGGGCAGCAGCAGCGGGTATTGAGATGGATATCGTACCGGGTATTTTGCCTGTGACGAACTATCAAACCCTGCAGCGTTTTGCAGGCTTTACCAACGTACACGTACCGAACTGGCTGCACAAAATGTATGACGGCCTAGATAAGGACGACCAAACTACTCGTAACTTAATGGGCGCTAGCATTGCCATGGACATGGTCAAAGTCTTAGCAAAAGAAGGCATTCGTGATTTTCATTTCTATACTCTGAATCGCTGTGAATTGAGTTATGCTATTTGCCATATGTTGGGCGTTAGAGCAGACTAAGAGGATTGAATTCTCAGCCTGGAGTAAAGGAAAAGTATGGAGTCCAAGGTTATTTGGTCGGATGTATTAAGGAGCTGGTTACCTAAAGCGAATATTTTTGTTCGTATGTTTGTAAACCATTGCCAACGAGATGGGATCACGGTGTCAGCAGGGCATTTAGCCTATGTATCCTTATTATCTCTAGTGCCATTTATCATGGTGTTCTTCACCATATTGTCGGCCTTTCCTGCTTTTTCTGAGGTGCGAGGTGATATCGAAGCCCTGATCTTCGGTAATTTTATTCCGACTTCTGGGGACCAAATTCAAGGCTACGTCGCCGAGTTCGTGGGTAACGCATCAAAAATGGGTGCGATCGGGATTTTATCCTTGGTGGTGGTGGCCTTATTGCTCATCTCGAATATAGACAAAACCTTGAACCGCATCTGGCAGGCAAAAAGCGAGCGCCCGATCATTTTTACGTTTGCGATTTATTGGATGATCCTCACGCTAGGCCCCTTGTTAATTGGCCTAAGCGTCATCATGAGTTCTTATTTGGTTGCTTTTGCTAATTCGGCTGAAGCCTACACCATGGGCGCAACAACCGCCATGCTCAAAATTGTGCCTTTTATCGCGTCCGTCTGCGCTTTCTTTATTCTGTATATGATTGTCCCTAATAAGCGGATTAATCCTCGCCATGCCCTCGTTGGTGCGTTCATGGGGGCGCTACTGTTTGAGTTATCGAAGAAAGGATTCTCGTTTTACATAACGCATTTCCCGTCTTATCAAATGATTTACGGCGCTATGGCCGTTATTCCTATTTTATTCGTTTGGGTGTACTTGTCGTGGATAGTGGTGTTGCTTGGGGCGGAACTAACCCATGTGATTGAAGTGTTTTTTCACGAAGAATCTAAAGAGAATTTTACGCAGGTCGATGAGGATGACCCCCAATCGCCTGCGTAGGGTTTAATGCTAGTTAATCTCGCATACTGGAGATAAACGCATTTGATTCTTTGATGGCGTTATTCATTTCAGCAATAAGCTGATTGATGTCATTTTTAACGCCGTTAAACTCACTTTGTAGGGCGCCGATCGCAGTCGCATTCAAGTTATGTTTTAGATACAGCACGTTGTCTTGTAGTGCAGATAAAACAGGATCCATTTTTGCTTCTGCTTTGCGCATGCTTTTAACCAAGCTGGCATAGCGGCGCTGGGTATCTTTAAGCTTGCTCGCACTTTCACGGCGTAAACCGTCATTAGTATACTTATCTAATTCAGTTTCCCACTCGTCAAATAACGCATCAGCTACGCTTTCTACTTTATTAATGCGCTTAGTCACTTCTGCTGCCGCTTGGTTACTTTCTTCGTACTGGTCTTTTAACTCTTCGTATACGTCTTGCAGTTCACCACCGTCGTAATTCATTAAATGGGTAAATTGTTCTAGTGCATCGCTAAATTGTTGTTGGGCGTCTTCCTGCGATTCTTTTGCATCTTCGACGCGATCAACCATGATATCGCGCTTTTCAACGCCGACTTTTTCCCATGCTGCATAATAGGCGCTTTGGCAACCTGTTAGCAGGGTGAATAAAAAGACTGCTGGTATTATTTTCTTCATCAAAACCTCTTTAGTGTTAATTAACCACGGTATTTAGCGGCATCAATAATCGACCATACTTGGAAGATGAAGCCGAACACTGCCATAAAAAACAGAATACCTGTGGCTGCTAGGGCATAGTTAGTCCATACCAGAACAAAAAATATGATTGCTGCTAGTATCCGTCCTTGAACTAATTGCCCCAATCCTGGAAAAAACAAGTTACATATTGCTGCAATTACATTTCCACCTGAACCTTGTCCTGCCATTTGTTGCCCCTAAGTTATTAATTCATTATTGTTGATACACTTTAACAAACTACTGTAATCGGTTGGAAGAAATAATGTCAAAGTGGCTGCCTATATGAGTGAACTCTATCCTGCAATTAAACCGTTTTTCAGCGAAATGCTAGCGGTTAGCGACGATCATTCGTTATATCTGGAACAAAGTGGTAACCCAAAAGGAATACCTGTGCTGTTTCTACACGGGGGGCCAGGGGCAGGACTGTTTGCTAATTATCGTCGCTTCTTTGATCCCGATAAGTACTGGATTATTGGCTTTGACCAAAGGGGAAGCGGGCAATCCACTCCATTCGGTAGCATAAAGAACAATACTACCCAAGATTTACTAAGTGATATTACCCAGATCAGAAAGCACCTGGGTGTCCAGCAGTGGATCTTATTTGGTGGTTCTTGGGGTGCAACGTTGGCATTACTTGCTGCCATTGAGCATCCTGAAACGGTGAAAGGGCTGATCTTAAGAGGCAGTTTCCTGGCGCGAGAAGAAGATTTCGATTGGTACCTGGATAAAAAAGGCGGAGCTGCGCAGCTGTTCCCAGACTACTATCAAGATTTCATCCTCCCTGTGGCAGATAAGTCCCTTACGACGTCGTTAGTTGACGCGTACTATGAACTGTTTACTGGCAGCGATGAAGTGCACAAAATGGCAGCCATTAAAGCATGGTGTTTGTGGGAAGCCAGAATCAGTAAGTTGCACTGTAAATTACATGAAGATGAGTTGGTCCCGGATGTACACAGGGGCATTAGTTTGGCTATTTTAGAGTGCCATTACATAAAGCATCTTTGTTTCATTGAGTCAAATTACATATTAAAAAATATACACAAAATCAGTCATATATCGGCAACACTCATTCATGGTCGCTATGACTGTGTGTGCAAAATACAAGGTGCCTATTTACTTAACGAAGCTTGGCCTGCAAGTCAGCTTACCATAGTGCCCGAGTCTGGTCACAGCGCCAATGAACCCAAAATTACTGCCGCTCTCTGTTTGGCTTCGACCGCGATGGCTGATTTTATTAAGGAGCAGGAATGATTGGTTTGATTCAACGAGTCAGCGAAGCCAGTGTCTGTGTTGGTAATGAGGTCATTGGAGAGATTAATCAAGGGATTTTGCTGTTGCTTGGAGTGGAAAAAAATGACAACGAGGAAAAGGCCAAAAAGCTGTTTCAGCGCGTGCTGAATTACCGCATTTTTAGCGATCAAGACAGTAAAATGAACCTGAATCTTCAGCAAGTCGGCGGCGGATTACTTGTGGTCTCTCAGTTCACTTTGGTGGCGCAGACAAACAAAGGAAATCGGCCTGGGTTTTCTCAAGGTGCATCGCCAGAATTGGGCAAAACTTTGTATAATTACTTTGTTGAACTAGGGAGAAGCAGTGAAATACTCTGCGAGTCAGGTAAATTCGGTGCAGATATGCAAGTTAGATTAATAAATGATGGCCCCGTGACGTTCTCCTTAAACGTCTGATTTGCTACCAAGCAGTGAATAATATCTAATGGTGGACTGGCTGATATAATTTGGCCTCAGGTTATCGATATCTCCATAAGGATAAATGCATAATAATGTATAAGATTGAAACCCCAGAAACAGATGCGGAGTTTGCAGCATATTTTGAATTTCGCTGGTTAATGCTGCGAAAGCCTTGGAATTATCCTCAAGGCTCTGAAAAAGACGAATACGAGCAAGTCAGTGAACATCGCATGATCCGTAATAATAAAGGTGAAGTGATCGCCATTGGCCGGATACATATGAACAGCGCTGAGGAAGCTCAGGTCCGCCATATAGCTGTCGCCAATGATGCACAGGGGCGTGGCTTAGCCAAAATGATCATGTCTTCACTTGAAGCGGTAGCGCGGCAAGAAGGCGCAGTTCGCATCGTCACTAATAGCCGAGAGCTTTCTACTCCGTTTTTCGAGAGTTGTGGCTTTGAAGTAGAAAAAGAAGCCTCGACTGAGCTAGGGAAGTTAAAACGCCAACAAATGGTCAAGCGTCTGTTGGCCCACAACACGATTTTGTTGCACCCAAAATGGTGTAAAGAGTTACAAGATACATGGCACGATACTATCCCCATTAGCGAGCAGATGGGGATCAAGCTGTACCAGTATTCTGGTAAAACATTAGAGAATCGAGCTTCGCTAAATAAAAATATCAATTTGCACGGGACTATGTTCGCCGGCAGTATTTTTTCCTTAGCCACTTTGACAGGTTGGGGCATGATTTTTTTGCAATTAAAGGAGAAGAATCTTGCAGGGGAGATAGTGTTAGGAGATGGTAATATTCACTATCACAAACCCATCACTATGCAGCCAAGAGCCTTATGTCACATCGAAAGTCTGAGCGGCAAGTTCGAGCCATTAGCGAAAGATAAGAAATGCCAAATTAAATTACAAGTCGATATTCTCGATGGGGACACTGCCGTTGCCGAGTTTAAGGGAGTTTATTGGATTTTACCCCCTGAGACTGAAGAACGAGACGCCGAAAGCGCGTAATTTGCAATAAATTAGCAGTGATTATTTTTTAGGCAATAAAAAAGCGCGTTTATAACGCGCTTTTTTTGTGTCTGAATTACTGAGTTATGCCATAGCGCTCTGTAATTTTTTCATAGCGTTCTTTTCGATTTGACGAACACGCTCGGCAGATACTTGGTATTTATCTGCTAAATCTTGTAGCGTTGTTTTGTCGTCACTTAACCAGCGCGTCTGAATGATATGCTGGCTACGCTCATCGAGGGTTTTAATCGCTGAATATAGCTTCTGTGAAGCCGTTGCGTCCCAATCTGCGTTAACAACGTCAGTTTCAACATCTGCGCTTTTGTCTTCTAAAAACTGTACCGGCGCGAAGCTTCCGCTTTCATCATCATCTGCAGATAAATCAAAAGCTTGGTCATGGCTGCTCATACGAGCTTCCATTTGTAATACTTCTTTTTCGCTTACTCCCAGGTCACTTGCCACCTTCTGCACTTCTGCATGAGTAAACCAACCTAAACGCTTTTTATTTTTACGTAGATTAAAGAAAAGCTTACGTTGTGCCTTTGTGGTGGCAACTTTCACTATGCGCCAGTTACGCAACACAAATTCGTGAATTTCAGCTTTAATCCAATGTACAGCGAACGACACCAATCTGACCCCTACAGTAGGGTCAAAGCGTCTAACCGCTTTCATTAAACCGATGTTGCCTTCTTGAATCAAATCGGCTTGAGGAAGTCCGTAACCAGAATAAGATTTTGCAATATGCACAACGAAACGTAGGTGTGACATGATTAGCTTTCTTGCCGCTAATAAGTCGTCTTCCTGTTGTAAACGTTCTGCTAGACCACGTTCTTCTTCGGCTGTGAGCATATTAATGCTGCTAACAGCTTGCACGTAAGTTTCGATGCTACCGGTCTGTGGAACGGTTAATGTTAGTGCACGCATATCTGTTGTCATAATCACCTCGTGTAACATTGTGTCCTTGGAACCATGCAATGACTTTGCCAACCAAGAACCGCATTGAGTTTTACATTTGTTGTAATAGACCACTCAAACGCGAAAAAATTTCATGTAGCGGCTGATCTATCAGTAAGATATTATACAAATATAAGCTCTAGTTGATCGAGATCAATTGAAAAGTTATTAAAGCGCTACTTTTGGGGGTTGCTCGAATATCATGAACAACGAATGATGCCACCATAATAACAGTTACCATTGTACGCAAGCACTATCTTTGCAATATTAATATTCTATTACATATGCTGGAAGTTCTTCACGTATCACGAGCAAAATTGATCTTATTTGTTTTATGGATGTAAAAACAACGATTTGTCTTATTTACAAGGTTTAATTTTGTCTGTTAGTCTGACTTTGTTCAACAAAAAAGACGAAAGTACATCTACGTACTAAAAATTTATTTGCAGCGCTTCCCGTGCGTTGCGTCTTTAAGCTTAATGACCTTACTCAAACGATTTCATAGGGATGTAAATGTTCGCCTTTATTGCTCGCCAGCCTATCTTAGATCGCCAACGTGATGTGTTTGCCTACGAGTTACTCTTTCGTGACGGTAAGAACAATTGCTATCCAGATACGGCAAGAGACGAACGTACCGAAAAGCTGATTGCTAAGCATTATCTTACCCTCGGATTAGACGAGATCTCTTGCAATAAAAAATCATTTATTAACTTTCAAAAAGAAACCTTAATCAATGGTTTACCCTCTGTTCTAGATCCCTCCAACGTCGTAGTTGAATTATCCGATGCTGTATTGCCACACGGCACCTTGCTAGAAGTCTGCCAGCAAGTGAAGAGCTCAGGTTTTACTATCGCTTTGGACGATCATAACTTGGATCCCAAATGGAATGATTTTCTGCCATTTGTTGACATCGTTAAAGTGAATGTGATGCAAAGCGATTACGATGGTGTGGCGAAGAGTATGCCCAGGTTATTAGATGCCAATGTAAAGTTGGTGGCTGAACAGATTGATAGCCAGCAAGATTTCGAAATATATCGAGATATGGGGTTTGATTACTTCCAAGGTTACTTTTTTGCTAAGCCTGAGGCGATTAAGCAACAAAATTTACCCACCTCTAAGTTAACGTTAGTGGAACTTATGGGTGTCAGCTCTAGCGAAACCTTTGACATCGAGCGTGTGAATTCTGTTATTGAGCATGATGTTGGCTTGTCTTATATGTTGTTGCGCTTTGTCAACAACCCTATGGTGAATAAGCGCTACAGGATCACGTCATTGCGCCACGCAATAACTTATATGGGTGAAGTCGAGCTTAAGAAGTTCGTGGCCCTGTTAGCGTTGGCCAATCTAAATGATGATAAGCCGATTGAGTTGCTGCACTTGTCGCTTGTAAGGGCGAAATTTTGCGACTTAGTTGCCCGAGAAGCCAAAAAAGGGGATAACCCACCAGTGGGCTTTTTGGTTGGCTTGTTCTCTTTGCTTGATGCAATACTAGACCAAGATATGGGCACACTGCTGAATCAGTTACCCATTGATGATGAAGTGAAATTTGCTCTAAGCGGTGGCCAGAACGACTTGTCTATTTATTTAGTTCTGGCGAGGGCGTTTGAAAGTGCGAATTGGTTGAAAGTGATACGTATCGCTGGGTTATTGAAAATTGACCAGAAACGTCTGCACAGTATGTTTAATGAAGCCATTATGTGGGGGAACGGTCTACGTCAGTCTGTTTCACCACACTTTCCAGAATCAAGAGCGTAAACGCTGGCCGATAGAAGGTATTCGTACTAAACGCAGTGGGTGAGACCTCTCTAGTACGCCTAAGACAGCTTCACTTTGGCTCGATAGCACTCACATGTCGTTTTACTGAAATCATCGAGCCAACTAGCCCTAGCAGCACAGAAGTTGACAGCATAATAAGCAAGGTGCTGAAGTCGACACCGGTAATATTGAATTGCTTTTGATAGAGGGCGCTCACTGCCTCAACGCTGGCGCTCATCCACCACAATAAGCCAACTACCGTAAACCACGCTAATAGGCCGCCTAATAAACCATACCAGAAGCCAGTGTACATAAAGGGGCGTTGTATAAAGGCATCGGTTGCACCCACTAATTTCATCACTAGTATTTCATCTTTTTTGCTTAGGATGTTGAGCCTGATGGTATTACCAATAATCAAAATAACTGCCAAAAATAGCAGTAGCGCAATGATCGTCACTAACTCTTTGGCTACTGTTAAGAGTGCATCTAAGCGCTGTAACCACTCCAGATCCAGTTTTCCTATGTCGACTTCGCGCTCTTTGCGCAGCTTATCAAGCAACAGACGCGCCGCTACAGGGCCAGCATGTTTCTCGCTAGGCGCCACAAGCACAACTGGTGGTAATGGGTTTTTATCTAAATACGCGATAGCATCGCCGAATCCTGACAACGCTTTAAACTCATTTAGCGCGTCATCCGCAGGGATGTAAGTCACCTTACTCACTTCAGGCCAAGAATTTATACGGGTCAGAAGTTGGTCTATGTGTTGTTTTGATGTTTCAGCTTTTAGAAATAAGGATATTTCAGAGGCTTGATCCCATCCCGAACTCACTTGTTCAATATTTTTCACTAGGATATATAAGGTGCTAGGCAGTGTGATGCTCAACCCCAACACGCCTATGGTCATCAGTGAAGCCGCGCCAGAGCGCCACAATTCCCCCAAACTGCCTAATGCTTGGCGAACATGACTGAGAAAAAACATTTGAATGCGTTGAATGATAGAAACCTGACTTAGCTGGGCGCCCTGGGCTCGCCCTTTAAATAATAAACTCATTCTTCAAACTCACTTATGCATGTGTCGCTAGGCATTACAGAACCAGACTGTTGTTGTTTCTGCGTTTTTGTTAAAAATCTTGGGATAGACCGTCGGTGATCATTTGCCCATTTTTGAGGGTCAGAGTTCGATATTTCATGCGCGCGATCAAGCCCAAGTCGTGGGTTGCGATAAACACGGATACGCCCGCCTGGTTGAAGTCTTCGAACAATCGAATAATTTCCATGGACAACTTCGGATCTAAATTACCCGTGGGCTCATCAGCCAACAATAGTGGCGGCTTATTCACAACTGCGCGAGCAATGCCTACGCGTTGTTGCTCACCGCCTGATAGCATAATGGGAAGATTTTTTGCTTTGTCTCTAAGGCCAACCATTTCAAGCGCCGCATGCACTCGTTTGGTGGTTTCTTTGTGTGAATAACCCTCAATAATGAGTGGCAGTGCGACATTGTCGAATACGCTTTTGTCCATCAATAGCTGATGGCTTTGAAAAATCATGCCTATGTCACGACGAATATAGGCGATTTGGCGACGACTAATACTATTTAAGTCATGCCCATTAATTAATACCTGACCCACAGTGGGGCGTTCCATCAAACTGATTAATTTCAGCAAGGTACTTTTACCGGCACCTGAATGACCCGTTAAAAACGCCATTTCTCCGGGCTCTACATGAAAATCTACCTTGCGCAGCGCTTGTTGCCCGCCAGGGTAGGTTTTACTTACTTGCTGAAATTTGATCATTGAATCACTCTTCGCTTAATCAGGCTGTTAGCGGCATCGTTTGTTTTTGCAAACTCTGCTTAAGTCTCGTTTTAGGTCGTGCTTTCAGCGCTATTTTCAACGCCGTTTTCAGCGAAGAGTGCCTCAACAAATTCATCACTGGCAAATGGGCGTAAATCGTCGATGCCTTCACCTACACCGATATAACGAATAGGGATTTTAAATTGATCCGCTAAAGCAAAAATCACCCCACCTTTTGCGGTGCCATCTAGCTTGGTTAATGTGATTCCAGTTAGTCCAACCGCTTGGTTGAATAACTTGGTTTGGCTGACGGCATTCTGGCCTGTGGCCGCATCGAGTGTCAGCATAACTTCATGAGGCGCATTTGGGTTAATTTTGCGCATCACCCGTACCACTTTTTTCAGCTCTTCCATTAAGTGATCTTTATTTTGCAATCGCCCCGCGGTATCGGCGATTAGCACATCCACATTACGCGCTTTGGCAGACTCTAATGCATCGTAAATAACAGATGCGCTGTCTGAACCGGTTTTCTGCGCTATCACAGGAATGTTATTACGCTCACCCCATACTTGCAGTTGTTCAACTGCTGCGGCTCTGAATGTATCACCGGCAGCCAACATGACTTTTTTGCCTTGAGATTGGAACTGTTTCGCCATTTTACCGATGGTGGTTGTTTTACCTACGCCGTTTACTCCCACCATTAAGATAACAAACGGGCCATCTTCGCTTTTCGGTTCAAGAGGCTGGCTGACTTCTTGTAATATGTTGCTCATTTGCTGTTTCAGCAATTGATACAACGCCTCACCGTCTTTTAGCTGATTGCGTTTAGCGCTGTCTGTTAGCCTAGAGATAATTTTGCTGGTGGTATCGATTCCTACATCGGCGACCAACAATTGAGTTTCTAATTCTTCGAATAAATCATCATCGATGGCTTTACCGCGAAACAGGCTAATAAAGCCGCTGCCGAGGTTCTCTTTCGTGCGTGAGAGGCTTTGTCTTAACTTGGCAAACAGCCCCATTTTGACTGGTTTTTCAGGTTCTTCTTCAGGCTTCGCCTTTGACTCTGGCACCAGCTCAGGCTGGGATTCTAGCTCATGTTCAACAACAGGTTGAAGATCTGCCTCAGACATTTCTGTCGTGGCCTCAAATACTTCGGACGGTTCAGTTGATGCAGCAACTGACACAGGCTCCACGTTGCTGGTGATAGCGTCTTCACTGGCGTCAATAACCGAGGCTGGGGTTTCAACTTGAATAATGTTTTGGTCGTGCTCAGTATCAGCACGCTCTTCCAAGGTATGTTCAACTTCCACTGCAGGTTGCCCGTGAGAAGGGCTTTCTACTTCGGTGGCAGCATGATCATCAATTTTTTGCAGTTTTGCTTGCTCATTCGCTTGCTCAAGAAGGCGCTCATCGCTGTTATCGTCGATTTGTGATTGTGCCTCTTGGGCTTCTTCTGGTGTGCTCTTTGGGGGATTTTGTGGCTCTGACTTAGGCTTGTCTTTTTTGAGCCAACCGAAAAACTTGGACATATTAGATAGAAATCCTTGGAAAATCGTTGAATTAATTGAGTACACTTACGTATCTTTGCAGCAATGATAACATTCCTACTATAAATGAAGCGAGACGTAAAAAAGACTCAAGCCACCAATGGTGCAATTCGTATTATCAGCGGACAATGGCGCGGGCGAAAATTGCCTGTTATGGACGTTCAAGGGCTGCGCCCCACAACAGACAGAAACAAAGAAACATTGTTCAACTGGTTAATGGCGCATACCCAAGATAGTCATTGCTTAGATGCATTTGCAGGCAGCGGTGGCCTAGGTTTCGAAGCGCTTTCTCGGTATGCCAAGCGTGTGACGTTTATTGAGTTAGACAAAAAAGTCGCTAGAAGTTTGCAGCAAAATCTCGACACGCTCAAAGCATCTAGGGAGAGTGCACAGGTGCTCTGCGGCGATTCCCTAGGTTACCTGAGTCAGCTAAACGACAAATTTGATTTGATTTTTTTAGACCCACCTTTTAACAAAAATCTAATTCCTAAAGCGATCGATGGTATCGAGCAGAACAGTTTGTTGGCCAATGAGGGCTTGGTTTATATCGAATGCGAAACGCAAAATGCTCAGTACAAAGTGCCGCCTAGTTGGCGCTTATTGAAAGAAAATCAGACTAGCCAAGTTACTGCGAAACTGTATCAAGGCTAGTACTTTAGATAATTTTTTTGGGACATTTACAACCTTAAAGAACCTACTATGGGGTAATATCAATGCCGATATTACTCATGCCTTCACCAATAGCGATGTCTTTAAGGGCTTTACAGGTATCGCCATTTTTTGGGCTGTTGGCCAAAAATGTAAGTAATTCTTGTTGGATTTCAATTTCCCATTGCATCAGAGGGTGTTGCTTTATCTCTTCGACACTTATTTCTGCTTCAGAAGTTGCTTCAACAAAAGCTTCTACCGTGCCTTGAGCAAGTTTGCTGACCACAACGGCGCCTTGCAGGTCTTCTTCCATTAATAGCAGAATAAGCGCTGACATTGACATAGCGGTATCAATGGCAGGATATACCCCAATACTGTCGTAATCGTTTGGGTCAGGCACGCTTGCTTCAACTTTTTCAAGTTGTGCGGCAAAATTGATTTTGGTTTTGGGGTGAGCGAGCCATTCCCAAATCACGTTCAAACTGTTGCGGTATGGACTTGGGTCGGCAAATTCAGTGGCTTCGCAAAAAAGCTGGTAGTTGGGTAGCATGCGTTCTAGTAATGCTGCTGAGAAAGCAACAGATTGCCACGTTTCTAAATCTCTAACTTGTTGGAAAATAGTTAGTTTATTGTCTTTCATTTTTACCTCTTTGATTCGCCGATTACACCAGCGAATAGAATTTTCCGATGCCATCTAGCAGCATTTGAATTGAAATCATAATTAAGATCATGCCCATCAAACGCTCAATAGCGATAAGTCCGCGCTCGCCCAATACGCGATGGAATACACTCGAAAACATCAATATCACCGCACTGACGGACCAAGCAGCTAAAAGTGCTAAAGACCAATCCAGCATGCGGCTGTGATCTTGATTGGCCAACAAAATTAAGGCTGCGAGAATGGACGGTCCAGCGACCATAGGAATGGCTAAAGGGACAATAAAAGGCTCTTCACCTGCCGGCAGTCCTGTTACCCCACCTGGTTGAGGGAATATCATTTTCAAGGCAATCAAAAATAAAATAATACCACCAGCGATGCTCACCGTTTCTTGTTTGACGCTTAGAAAATCTAATACAGCCTGACCGCTGAATAAAAATCCCAACATGATCAACAGCGAAAAAATCAATTCGCGGATCAAAACGATACGGCGTCGCTTGGGCTCAATCGTTTTTAGCACAGACATGAACACAGGAAGGTTACCTAGTGGGTCCATAATCAAAAATAATGTAATGGCCGCAGACCAAGTATCCATAATGCTACTCTATTGGTAGGTAATTTCACAAAGGGGTGATAGCGCAAGTGTATAACAACTATGCTGCTCAGCCCATCTGATTGAAAGATTTATCTATTTTTATTATTTTAAGTTGCCAAAGATCAACAGCTCAAGGGTAAATTCTTTGCTATGGTTGACTAACAGAACTTTGCTAACGAAAAGTACCCATGCCAGTATTTGGCGTTTTAATTGAAAGAAGGATCAAAAAATGAGTGTGATGACAGTGGATGAAGTAGCGAATTTTTTGGGCGTCGAAGTGATACGTGTTGAGCGGCTAGAGCGTGAAAGTTTGTTGATTGCCGTTGATAAAGACGAACAGGGAAAACCGCTGTTTAATTCTGCCGACGTAGAGAAATACAAAGTGTTGGCTGAGCGCTTAGGTGGGCTGTGAACGTCTTGATATCTAAAGTGCTATTTCAGTAACCTTAGGTACGACCAGCGTACCTAAGTCTGTTTTGCATCTGCTGATAAAGTCTAAAAATAAGGGCGATTATTCAGACAATAGTGCTTTGGCTATGGTTCTAATACCCAAGCCAGACGCGCCAGCGGGTGTGTAAGCATCAGCGCTGTCATTAAATGCGGCGGCTAAATCCATATGTAACCAACCTTGTCCCTTATTACCCACAAACCGAGACAAAAATCCCGCCGCGTTTGATGCGCCGCCCGCGCCCCCCCCTTTTTGAGCACGGCTATTGGCAGTATCTGCATAATTTGATGGACACTTTTCTTGATGCCATAGCTCAAGAGGCAAAGGCCAAGCGGGTTCATTTTCCTCACTGGCGTAACCTAGCACGCGTTGCATCAAGTTTTTATCCAAGGCAAATAGCGCATTGTAATCACGACCTAACGCAGCACTTGCAGCACCAGTTAAGGTTGCAGCATCAATAATCAAGGGGGCCTGAGTTTCACTGGCCGCCATCAGACCGTCAGCTAGCACTAATCGACCTTCTGCATCGGTATTGACGATTTCTACTGTGGTACCATTTTTATAGGTGATGATGTCGCCTAATTTATAAGCGTGACCGCTTATAAGGTTCTCAGCACAGCACAAATATAGTTTCACTCGTTTGTTTAGACCTTGCATAATCGCTAAGCCTAAGCCGCCTGTTACCATAGCCGCCCCGCCCATATCACATTTCATGTGCAGCATACCTTCACTGCTTTTAATGCTATAACCGCCGCTGTCAAAGGTGATGCCTTTGCCAACCAACGCAGCACTAACAGGCGCAAGAGGATCGTCAGTAGGGTTGAAATCTACTTCAAGCATGACCGGCGGACGCTGGCTACCTCGGCCAACATTGTACAAACCATACCATTGTTGCTCGACAAGTTCTTCGCCCACCCATTGTTTTGCAGTGACGTGACTTGGACTTAGGCTGGTTAGCCACTCAACACTGGTGCTCGCTAGCTTTTCAGGGGAGAGGTCTTCAGGGGTGGCATTTGTTTGATTACGGGTAAAAACCAAGGCTTGGTAGCGCTGCGTTAGCGTGTCGCTATTCTCGTCATCAACCCATTGAATATGGTGTTGTTTTTTGGTGTTCGTGAAACTGTAAGCAAACGCCCATTGCTGTTCGATATGCCACTTACCGCATAAAGTCACGAAATCTAAATTTAAACCGTCTAAAATGCGCGCTGCCCGGCGAATGGTTCGGTTTTGAGGATCATCTGATAATAAATGGATTGTAGCGCTTTCATTGTCGAACGAGAGTACAGCGTTTTTACCCCAGTGGGCAGGTGCTGGCGCGTTAGACAGTTGGATAGAAAGTCGAGACATAAAACACTCCTAAGAAAAGTAAGCCGATATCATAACAACTTTGTAACGATAAACAGTATGGTGATGAATGCAATTTTATAACAGTTTGATTGAAGGGATATTGGTTAAACGTTACAAACGATTTTTAACCGACGTTACGTTGTTAAACGGTGAAGAGGTCGTTGCGCACTGTCCTAACACCGGAGCAATGATCGGATGTGCTGAACCCGGGATGCAGGTTTGGCTCTCCCCAAGTAATAACCCTAAGCGCAAACTGGGCTATACTTGGGAGTTAGGAGTAACGCATCAAGGCCATTGGATTGGCATCAATACCAATAACGCAAACAAAATAGTTGCAGAGGCATTGGCAACACACGCTATTCAAGAGTTGCAGGGATATGAAACCGTTCGTCCTGAAGTGCGTTTTGGGCATGAAAACAGCAGAATTGATTTTCTTCTAAGTAGTAGCGATAAGAAAGATTGCTATGTTGAAGTCAAATCGGTGACCTTATTGGAAGAGGGGCAGGGGTACTTTCCGGACGCGAAAACGGTACGCGGTCAAAAGCATTTGCGTGAGCTTGCCGCTATGGTCGAACAGGGGTATCGCGCTGTTTTACTCTTTTGTGTGCAGCACAGTGGCATTCAAAGCGTTAAAATTGCAGAACATATTGATCCAAAATATGCGCAAATGTTTAAGCATGCTGTTGACGTTGGGGTAGAAGTGTTAGCTTACTCGTGTGCGATTAACGAACAAAATATTACGCTAAATCAACGACTACCCATGATTGTATGAAAATATAAGTTGCTTTTTTCGCCGACATCGCCATATTGCCCGTCGGAATTTGGTTTTTAGCATGAATAGCAGGTCAGTGCGTGGAATTGCCAGCGGTATTTCTTTCTGTTATACATACCCGCTTGCACAAAACCGTCCTGTGCTCGTAGTTAAGGAGAATTGGCTGATGCCAACAGGAAATACGAATAAAACACTCGGATTATTAGCCCTAGCTGGTCTTACTCCCTATCAGGAGAAAGCAGGCGAGGAATACATGAATGAAAAACAAATGGAGCATTTCCGTTTGTTGCTAAAAGCATGGCGCGACCAATTACGCCAAGAAGTAGATCGTACCGTGCATCATATGCAAGACGAAGCGGCTAACTTCCCTGACCCAGTCGATCGGGCAGCACAGGAAGAAGAGTTCAGTATTGAACTTAGAACCCGTGACCGTGAGCGCAAATTGATCAAAAAAATCGAGAAAACCCTTAAGCGTATCGAAGAAGACGATTTTGGCTTCTGTGATACCTGTGGTATCGAAATTGGTGTTAGGCGTTTAGAAGCCCGTCCTACCGCTGATATGTGTATCGATTGTAAGACCCTAGCTGAAATTAAAGAAAAGCAGCTACAAGGTTAATACTGATAAATAAAGAAAAGCTGCTCAATGCAGCTTTTTTTATGTTTACACGTTACTTAGGTTAATGAATTTACCTTTCGTTGCACAGCGCCTTAATCAAGATACCTCTTATGTAGGTCGGTTTGCGCCATCCCCCTCTGGACCATTGCATTTAGGTTCCCTCGTGGCTGCTTTAGGCAGTTATATACGTGCGCGGCAAATGGACGGGAAATGGTTGTTACGCATAGAAGATATTGATCCCCCACGAGCGCTCGCTGGTGCAGATGATCTTATAAAAGAGTCACTCGTTCGTCACGGGTTGTTATGGGACGACGAAGTGACTTATCAACATGACAGTCACGAACGATATGAGCAAGCACTGAATTGGCTGCAGGCAAATGGTCATAGTTATTGTTGCCAATGTAATAGAAAGCAACGACTTGCCAACCCTAAAGGGCAATCTTGCCCCTGCGCGCAGTTAGCCTTGGCAAAAGATGAATGTGCCACTGTCCTGAGGAATACCTTGGGGGGGCAGCATATTCAAGATTTAGCATTAGGGGCGGTTTCGTTTGCAAAAGGTGCCTGTGATGATTTTATCTTGCGCCGTAAAGATGGGTTATATGCCTATCAACTAGCTGTGGTCGTGGATGATATATACGCTGGTGTGACCGAAGTAGTGCGAGGTGCAGATATTCTGCCCTCTACCGCATATCAGCTAGCTTTATATCAACTGTTTGACCAACCACCCCCCGTATACCTGCATTTACCACTTGTGATGGGAGATAACGGTCAAAAACTGAGTAAGCAAAACCATGCCCCAGGGTTAAATGATGCTGTTGCCAATAGCAATTTATGCAGGGCTCTTGAGGTCTTAGGTTTGCCGGTTCCTAGGGCGCTGAATAATGCCACGGTGAACGATATTTTAGAATTCGCACTGAACAACTGGCACATAGCACTTATCGCAAACGATGCGAGTGCGTTTGACAATAGAATTGACGCGTAAGACAGGTTATGATCCCACGCGTTAAAAAACCTGTTTTGGGTAATCCTTTATATTGGAGCTGAACTTATTATTTCTCGCGTAATCAACAAGGTTAAAGAGGCGTTTAAAAGTACGCCGAGCACAGCTAAAACCACTCTTGTTGCCAACATTATTCCCCGTGCTGAACATCCGGTATCCCGCAGTGACATTAGCGATAACGCGCTAAAGGTGCTGTACCGTCTGCATAATAACGGTTATCAAGCTTTTTTAGTTGGCGGCTGTGTGCGCGATATTCTATTGGGTAAAAAACCCAAAGATTTTGACGTCACTACAGACGCGACCCCTGAACAGGTCAAAGAATTGTTCAGAAACTGCCGCCTAATTGGCCGTCGGTTTCGTTTAGCGCACGTGGTGTTTGGTCGAGAAGTTATCGAAGTTGCCACTTTTCGTGGTCATCACCCTGTTGAAGACGAAAATGCCAAAGAGCAGAATTTGAGCAAGCAAAGCGATCATGGACAGTTACTTCGTGACAACGTGTTTGGCAGCATAGAAGAAGACGCAGAGCGTCGTGACTTCACCGTTAATGCGATGTATTACAACATCGCTGATTACAGTATTCATGATTTTGCCAACGGCATGGAAGCGGTTAAAAAGCGTCAAATCACTATGATTGGCGACCCTGCTACTCGTTACCGTGAAGATCCGGTGCGTATGTTACGTGCGGTGCGTTTTGCTGTGAAATTGGGTATGAAAATAAGCCCTGAAACCGCCAAGCCGATGTACGAACTCGCTCCATTAATGGCGAATATTCCTCCAGCGCGTTTGTTTGAAGAAGTACTAAAGCTACTGTTATCGGGCCAAGGACTAGAAACCTACAAGTTACTCAATGAATTCGGTTTATTTGAACAGTTGTTTCCTCAGCTCACCCCTTTGCTAAAATCGCAAAATAGTCGTGAACTTGCGTTTATTGAGCAAGTGCTGATGAATACGGATAACCGTATTAACTCGGATATGAAAGTGACCCCAGCGTTCATTTTTGCAGCCTTGTTATGGTACCCATTAGAAGAGCGTTGTCAGCAACATATGGTGGAAGGTGGCCTAAACCACTTTGACGCGTTTAATTTAGCCTTGAGTGATGTTCTGCACCGTCAAATTCAACGCATTATGATCCCCAAACGTTTTACCATCACAGTGCGCGAGATTTGGCAGTTGCAACAACGTCTTCCTAAGCGATACGGACGCAGAGCGTTTCAAATGCTTGAACACCCTAAATTTAGGGCTGCCTATGATTTCTTGCTTATTCGTGGGCAGATCGAAGGCGGTGAGCTACTCACGTTAGCTCAGTGGTGGACAGATTTTCAAAACGTTAACCCTGAGCAGCGCCAAGGGATGTTAAAAACGCTACGCGAGAAAGAAGGCGGCGGTGCACCTAAGCGCAGAAGCCGCTACAGAGGCAAGAAGAAAGCCGCCCAATGAGCCAAGTTTATGTTGGGCTAGGGAGCAATTTGGCCCAGCCTCAACAACAAATAAGCCAAGCATTACGGGCAATTGAGTTATTGCCTGCTTCACATATATCGGCCACCTCGAGCTTGTATATCAGTCGCCCTATGGGACCACAAGACCAACCTAGCTATGTTAATGCGGTGGTTGAAGTGCAAACAAAAATGCAAGCTGTCGAATTTCTCCATTGCTTACAAAAAATTGAGCTTGAGCATGGTCGGGTGCGTAAAGCAGAGCGTTGGGGGCCGCGTACTTTAGATTTAGATATTCTTATTTTTGGTACTCAAATTATTGATTCAGTTGAACTTACTGTGCCACATTACGGTATGAAAGAGCGAGAGTTCGTTTTGTATCCTTTGCATGAAATTGCCCCCGAATTACAACTACCAAACGGCACTAAATTGACCGAATTGCTCATTAACTGCCCCCTCAATGGGTTGGAAAAATTACCCTATAAATGAGTGTGATAGAAATCCGCTAAAAAATCCGTATAGTGCCTGATTTACTCAAGCTCTATTTAGTGTTCATCGTACTGGAGTGATTCAAAATGAAAAAAGTCACAACTTCCACGTTGTTGAAAATGAAGCAACAAAGCGAAAAAATTAGTGCGCTTACCGCATATGATGCGAGCTTCTCAAAATTGTTTGATGAGCAAGGGATAGACGTACTGCTGATTGGTGACTCGTTGGGCATGGTTTTGCAAGGCTGTGACGATACATTAGGCGTCAGCATTGATGATGTGGCCTATCACACTCGGGCTGTGCGTAAAGGCGTTGAGCGCGCATTTGTTATCGCAGATATGCCGTTTATGTCTTATTCCACCCCAGAGCAAACCTACTTGAACGCGGCAAAGCTAATGGCTGCTGGTGCAAGTATGGTCAAACTTGAAGGCGGTCGCTGGTTACTTGAGAGCATTCAAGGTTTAAATGAGCGTGGTGTCCCTGTTTGCGGTCATTTAGGCTTAACACCTCAGTCAGTACACGTTTTCGGGGGCTTTAAGGTACAAGGCCGCGATGATCTGCAAGCAGAGCAAATGCTCGAACAGGCCAAAGAAATGGCAGCGGCGGGTATACAGTTGTTGGTACTTGAGTGCGTACCGACAGAACTGGCAGGTGCGATATCTCAGGCAGTTGATATTCCGGTTATAGGAATTGGCGCGGGTCCAGAAACCGACGGACAAATTTTAGTGATGCACGACATGTTTGGTATCAGCGCCAATTACATGCCAAAATTTTCAAAAAACTACCTTCAAGAGACTGGCGATATGCGCACAGCGGTGAGTCAGTATATAGAAGAAGTGAAAGACGGTTCTTTCCCGTCTGAAGCCCATAGTTTCAGTAAGTGAGTCAAGTATGCGAGTGATCAGTAATATTGCTAGCTTGCGCGATGTGCGCCGCAGCTGGCAGGCAGATTCCAAAGTGATAGCTTTTGTTCCCACCATGGGCAACTTACATCAAGGTCACCTTAATTTGGTTAAAGAAGCTAAATTAAAGGCTGATATTGTGGTGGTATCGATCTTTGTTAACCCATTGCAATTCGGACCAGATGAAGATTTAGAAGCGTACCCGCGCACATTAGAGAACGATCGTAATGTGCTTAGCGAGATGGGGGTAGATGTACTCTTTACTCCGCAAGTGAAGGATATTTACTCTCGTGGCTTGGAGCAGCAAACGTTCGTAGAAGTGCCGGGTATTTCCTATATGATTTGCGGTGCGAGTCGTCCTGGGCATTTCCGCGGTGTGGCAACGATAGTGTGTAAGCTGTTCAACATGGTTCAGCCGAATATGGCGTTCTTTGGTGAAAAAGACTTTCAGCAACTACAAGTCATTAAAGCCATGGTCACCGACCTGTCGATGAACTTAACCGTGCATGGTGTAAAGACTACTCGTGAAACTGATGGTTTGGCCATGAGCTCGCGTAACCAGTATTTAAATGTTGAGCAGCGTGCGCTTGCCCCCACTTTGTATACGCGCTTACAAGAGATGCAGCAAAAGATTGAATCGGGTCGTCGTGATTTTTCACGTATTACCAGTGAGTGCTGTGAGCAGCTTGCCGAAGCGGGCTTTAGTATCGATTACATTGAAATTCGTTCAGCCGATACGCTTTTACAGCCTGGGCATGAAGAAACTAACGTCGTTATCTTGGCAGCCGCTTTTTTAGGCCGTACCCGCTTAATCGACAATTTGCAGGTTTCGTTGGCCTAACAGCCATTACTGTCACCTTCATTAGCAAAAAGGCCGTTAGTGTGAACTAACGGCCTTTTTAGTGGGGTCCGACAAAGCCAACTAGATTACCTTTTCGGTTAACTCAGCCCAGTTTTGGCTTTTGCTGGCAATCGCGATTTGCTCATCCAGGATGTTTTGTAAATCATTTTCAGTGGTTAACGGATTTGCTAATACCACGCGAAACACTGTCATGGTTTGATCGCCGTAAGTTTGAGTTTGTAAGCGGGTACGCGACACAAAAGACTTACCCGCCTCACGTTGCTGCTTTTGTACATATACGGTGAGTTTATCGAGTTTTTCATTAAATTTTACGTTTAACGAAAAGTCGGCTTTGACCTGTTGCTGCACCTCTTGGGGATTCACTCGATAAGTAAGTAACGACAAAGTAGGGTGCGTAATCAACTCGAAATCTGGGTGAGACTGGATCATTCGAGCGAAAACTTTCGCTTTCTCGATACTTTGATCAATCAACAATTCGTAACCTTGGCGACCAAATATATGCAAAGACGCATATACCATCATGGCCATACCGTTACGCGAGCCTTCTAATGTCGTGGCTCCCAAGTCTTTTGAGCCAGCTCGTAGTATGTAGTTTGCATGGTGACGTACTGCATTGCTGTCGTTAGGATCTTTAAACAACACCATACCCGCGCCCATAGGCACATACATTTGCTTGTGCGCATCTATGGTAACTGAATCTGCGCGTTCAATTCCCTTTAGGATCTTTCTATGGGTGCTTGAGAATAACGTAGCACCGCCCCAGGCCGCGTCCACATGAAAGTGGCAACCTAACTCTTGGGCAACGTCAGCCAGTTCATCTAATGGATCTACATGGCCTGTTTCTGTGGTGCCAGCAACGCCAACTATGCTAAGAATTTTATTGCCTTGTTCTGCGTATTCTTTACCGAAGGCAAGTGCCTTTTCAGGCGACAAACGCTGTGTAGGGCAGTCTAGCGTGATGAGTTGTTCACGGCCTAACCCGAGTATATCTACAGATTTTGACAGAGAGTAATGACCGCGGCGAGATGACAAAATTGCCATTTTCTTATAGCCATAATGAGCTAAACCTGCCGCTAAGCCTTCACGGGCCACCCCTTTAAATACGCCATCGGCGGCTAAAGCTTTGTTGCGTGCAACCCACAAGGCGGTTACGTTCGCTATCGTGCCGCCAGAGCAAAATGCCCCAAGCGCGTGATTAGCGTTATGTAGATAGGTGTTATAAAAGTCACTTTTCTGGGCATACACCAGTTCATGCATCATGCCCAATACTTGACGCTCCAAAGGCGTAAAGGCTTTAGAGGTTTCAATTTTGACCAAATTTTGATTTAAGCCAACTAATAATTTAGCTAACGATAAATGAAAATAAGGTAAGGCAGAGGTCATGTGCCCGATAAACGTTGGCGAATAGGTGTTAACAGAATTAGCGACTAACTTCTCGAGTAAATTAGCGGCGTGCTCCGAGACAAACTCTGGGTGTTCAGGCACATTAAATTCAGCGAAACTTTGTTCAATTTGCTCAAGTGACGTGACCTTGGTCACCACGTGTTGAGACAAAAAATCAGCCAAGTTATCTGACAGATGCTGCTCAATTTGAGCCAATTTAGAATCTTTACCTTCGGGCATGGTAAACACTCTAAACAAATGCTCTAAACTGACTTCAGCTACGGCCACTCTTGACACCTCATATGAAAACTTTCAGGTCGCGAACTTTACATTAATTTTTCACCTAGACCAACATAAACACCGCGTTTATAAGAAGGGAAAGTCGCTTTTTAAGGACTCTTTTTACGTAACAGAGTATGTGGCAAACAGAAATAAGTAAAAATGTGTATAAAAGTTGCTCAATCCACCCTAGCCTTAGGGCGCTAACTTGCTATAGTATAAAGAAAAAATGCTGTCTATTATGAAAGTATCTCAAGTCACAGAAAGCTTTAACCTCGACAATGTCGTGCCCTTCTTCCAACCGATTATGGATTTATCCACTAATCAGGTTTGGCGCTACGAATGCTTAGCCCGTTTAATTACCTTAGGGGAGCACCCGTTTATTCCTACCGAGTTCCTGTACTTGGTTGACCGTCAGGAGAGTCGCTCTCAATTGACCGAAACGATTTTTAATCGCAGTGCGCAATATTTTCGTGAGCGTGACATCCCGTGGAATATCAATATTAGCCTAGCCGATATGCAAGACGAAGGCATTCACCGGTTTTTAAGCAATCAAGCTCAGAGCTACCCCAATCCTCAGCGGGTGGCATTAGAAGTGACAGCGCAAAACGTGTTGGCAGACACAGATACCTTTGAAACATTTTCCTTTTTATGCAAAAAGCTGGGCTTGAGCTTGTTTGTTGATAACCTAGAGCCAGATGTAGGTCAGGTAGAGCATTTACTCGCTTTACCTATCAGTGGGGTGAAAATTTCAGGCCCAGTGTTGGCAGACCTAGCCAAAAATGAAAAAGCACAAACCGTGATCAAGGCACTGTGCGAACAGGGGCGACGTAAAAATATTGACTTAGTCGCTCAACACCTTGAAAGTGAAGAACAATTAAACCTGCTTAAACATCTTAATGTGCGTTACGCCCAAGGCTTTTATTTCAGCCAACCGAAGGCGCAAGCACACTAAAGAGCGTTAGATAAATTGCAATGACAACTGTGCATCAAACCGCGATTACAACTGGCTAATCACTTGCCAACTGTGTTGGCCGCTAGCCCAATATTTGCGTTCAAATGGGGTGATAGCTTGCGCATGGTGATATTGCTTCATGTCTGCGCTAAACCCTGCTAGTTCAAGGGCCAAAGCAAATTCCTGAATGTAAATTTGCCAGTTGCTACGCACTTCAAGTTGCCCGCCCAATTTAACGATTTCTGCAAATGCTGGGCTGCCGTGCCAACGTCTTTGCACATGCGCTGCTTTAGGATAAGGATTAGGGTAGAGCAAAAAGTGTTTACTCAAACGCCATTCGGCTTTCACCGCCAAACGCCAGAAGTCATTTAGATCCGCTCTGAGTATCAAGGCATTGTCCTGTTTTAGACTGTAATACTCATGTTTGCCCACGCGCAGCGCTGACTTGTCGACCCCTATGACTTTGGCCTCTGGGTGCTGATTGGCAATGTGTGCGGTGCTTTCGCCTACACCACAGCATGCATCTAAAATCAGCGGCCCTTGCCAATCACCTAGCCAGTCTTGCGCTTGGGAAAATGCTTGTAAGGTATGTTCCGTCAATGGGCGCTGGCTGGCGTGTTGCAAGTGACGAGCAACCAAATCTGGGAGCTTTTCATGCACCCCAGTTTGATTGCTATCGATATGCCGAGAATTGCCTTCGGGCGCAGAATAGTTATGACTCACGTTTGTTATTTCACCTAGCTTCTAATGCCAACGCCGCGATTAATCAGTGAATACGCAAAACCTAGCAACACCACATTAAATACCACTAACAAACCCAATGAGTACATGTAATCCACGTCAGACACCCCTAAAAACCCATAGCGGAAGCCATTCACCATGTACACGATAGGGTTGATTTTACTGACCCATTGCCAGAATTCAGGCAACAATGTTAACGAATAAAACACCCCGCCTAAGTAGGTCAATGGCGTCAACACGAAGGTAGGTACCACGCTGATATCATCGAACGACTTAGCAAATATGGCGTTAATTAAGCCTGCGGTAGCAAACAAAATCGACGTTAATAGCAAGGTAATGATAATAATGGGAATACTGTGCAGGCTTATATCGACAAACAACATGGATACACATGTCACGATAATACCAATGAGTATCGCCCGTGCGACCCCGCCGCCCACAAAACCCGCTATGATCACCCAGTTTGGAATGGGTGCCACTAACAATTCTTCAATGTTGTGCTGAAACTTAGCACTGTAAAAAGAGGAGGATACATTTGAATATGAATTGGTGATCACTGCCATCATAATCAGCCCAGGTACAATAAACTCCATGTAGCTAAAGCCGCCCATTTGGCCGATGCGACTGCCAATTAAGTTACCGAATATCACAAAGTACAAGGACATCGTAATCGCTGGTGGCACAAGCGTTTGTATCCAAATACGCAAGAAGCGAGTGCACTCTTTTATCCATAGTGTTTGCAGCGCAATCATGGTGCGATTACCCATTCGCTAACTCCTTCTTATTTTGTTCATTATTCGCTAGCTCCGCACGGCCCGATTCAACCAAGCGTACAAACAATTCTTCCAAGCGATTCGACTTATTGCGCATGCTCAATACTTGTATTTGCTGGCTTGATAGCTGCTCAAAAACGTTGTTTAAACTTTCTTCTTTGGCCACATCCACTTCTAACGTGTGGGCATCTAATAAACGATATTCAAAGCCCGATAGTGCAATATTCTGATGCTCTCCTGCTAAATCAAAAATGAATGTTTCAATATTTAAGGTGGCAAGCAATGATTTCATACTGGTGTTTTGTACAATCACGCCCTTATCGATAATCGCGATGTTGCGGCACAACATTTCGGCTTCTTCAAGGTAGTGAGTGGTGAGTATGATGGTGATCCCTTGCTCGTTAATCTCTTTTAGGAAAGTCCACATTGAGCGGCGTATTTCGATGTCCACCCCTGCGGTAGGCTCATCTAAAATTAACATTCTAGGTTCGTGCATCAGAGCCCGTGCAATCATCAAGCGGCGCTTCATGCCACCAGATAAATTACGTGCGGGTTGATTACGTTTTTCCCATAAATCCAATTGTTTTAGGTATTTTTCGGCACGCTCTTTGGCAACGTTACGGGGTACACCATAGTAGCCGGCTTGGTTCACCACGATTTGGGTTAAGGTCTCAAATTGATTGAAGTTAAACTCTTGAGGCACCAAGCCTATGCATGATTTCGCTTCAACGGGTTGAGCGTCTAACGAGTATTCGAAAATATCTGCACTGCCACCAGTCTTGTTCACTAATGAACTGATGATACCAATGGTAGTTGATTTGCCGGCGCCGTTTGGGCCAAGTAGGGCGAAGAAGTCCCCCTGCTTTACTTCTAAATTAATCCCATTAAGGGCTCGGGTTCCACCTTTGTATACTTTGGTTAGCCCTTTGATATTCAATGCATTCATGCTTTGTTCCGCGTGGTTTACAGGATGTTGGATACTCTGTTTTTACGATGACTGCCAACTTAAAGAGACACAATGAAAAAAGCACAACGTTGTTGGCTGGATGTACTCACACCGAAAAGGATGCATTATACCATGGCGATGACTGAATAGAACATGATGGGCACTGAATAAAATGTAAGGTTTTTAGTTTGTTAGTCCCAAAAGAAGTTCGGTGTATATAAGCAGCAATGCGCACATCGAAATTAATATACCAACAATAACAAGAGAGGAAAATCCATGGCCCATATGCAGCCTTTACCCAAAGAAACCACACCTGAATTAGCAGAAGACTTCGCAATCTTTGAACAAATTTTAGGTTTTGTACCCAATAGTTTGCTAACGATGCAGCGCCGACCAGACATCGTACGCGGTTTTGGGGTGTTAACCAAAGCGGTGATGGCAAAAGACGGCACGGTTGATTTAGGTTTCAAACGTCTATTGGCACACTTTTCAAGCCGAGCTGCAGGTTGCCAATATTGTGAAGCGCACTCCTTAATAGCCGCTAAAATTCACGGTATTTCTGATGAAAAGGTCGCCGCAGTGTGGGAATACCAAACCAGCCCACTTTATTCAGATGCAGAGCGCGTGGCCCTTGATTATGCCCTTGCCGCAGGTTCAGTGCCGAACGCGGTGGATGAGCCACTTATGGCACGCATGCGAGCCTACTGGGAAGAAGATGAAATCGTCGAAATTCTAGGCGCTATTTGTTTATATGGTTTTCTAAACCGCTGGAATGATTCCATGGCCACAGATTTAGAAGCTACGCCCAAAGCGCTAGGTGAAGACGTGCTCGCCCAAGGCGGCTGGACAGGCGGCAAACACGTGTAGAAGTGCTAAATAATCGCGCTTAATTGAGGGCTAAAACTCATGCTTGCCGTATATCCAGTCGAGCCCTTGTATGGACGTGGTTGGAAATGCGGTAGCGTGTGTGGCCCCATCAATAATCTTAAAATTGAGTTTTACATTCTCTGATGCGCCAGCCGTTATTTTTTCAGCGAGCAATTGAGCGCCCTTCACCATGTCTTTACGCTCACCGAATTCTGGCGACTCTAGGTTACCGACACTAAGATACACCTTGGTTTTATGTTCCGGGCTTTGCATCGCCAGCGACAGTAAGTAGTCATTATTGAACCATACGGAAGGGCTGCCTAGCACATACGCTGAGAATGTTTCTGGGGTCGTAGATAACACATAGGCGCCAAATAGTCCGCCAAGGGAGTTGCCTACATATGTTCTGTTTTCAGCATGGGCGCGGTAATTTGACTCGATATATGGGAACACTATGTCTTGAATAAAGGTCAAGTGGGCTTTTGCGCCGCCTGTTTCTAGTTTCCAATCGCTGGCTTTCGCAGGGGTAAAATCTCTGATTCTGCTTGATGCGCCTTTCGACCCTTTAGCGTATGAAATGCCTACAATGATTGCTTCTTCCATTGTGCCACTGTTCATGGGGAATCGAGTAGCGCCAGAGACCAGTGGAAAACTGTAGGGTGCGTCAGTGAGATAGATCACTGGATAATGCTTACGTTCATTGGTGCGGTAAGAGCGAGGAAGCTTGATGAAAAGCGGATAAACTCTTTTTGATATAGGCTCTTCCAGTTCAACTACCTCACTTCTGGGGACGCTATAAGCCGCTTTTTCGGGTGCTTTGTTTAACCATTTTTTAAGTGGTTCAACCCACGCGTTATGTGGCCGGTAGAAAGCGCCATGTTCTAGCCCTGTAGAAATTGAAACTTCTTCAAATGACGTCACCTTATGACCACTGCGCTGTATGACGTTTTTACAGGAGCCAACGGTATCTGAAGTCTCATAAATTGAGAGGATATTACCCTGTAAAGTCACATCATTATGAGTGGCAAGGCTGCTGGTGCAAGCAGCTAAAATCACATAATTAATATCACTATTAGCTAGGTAGCTTGAGGTGATAGCGGTGATAAAACCGCCGCGAGAAAACCCCACTAGCGTTATATTACTGGGGGATACGCCCTCTTTCATTAAGTACTGAACTTGATGTTGGAGTTTCTTGGCATGCTCAAAAGGGTCAGTATTTTTCGCCCTGTGCTCAGCTATAATGAAGGCGTCTAGCGTTGAAAAGGTCTTAAGTATTGCAGGGAAATCATAAGGGCCCCAAGACGGATGTTCTGGCGTTGTGTCAACGCCTTCGACAATCAAACCGTGAGAATAAAAAACATAACGCGCATTTGAATCGATAGATGCGGGGACTTCGCTGTAAATACCGCTCGCCACAGCATTGGCGCAATGAAGAATAAAAATAAATAAGATAGCGAGCTTCATGCTTTTCCTTGCTTAACCCCATAATGGTAGTGAGTAAATTGTGTTGGTAAGTGATATACAGCGGCGCAAATTACCCTAAACCCACTTCAAATTCCATATTACGGTTTAGAGAAGAGGCCATATGGTGGTACTCAAGCTTCTCTATTTTGGCTGCTATTGCCTGACAAGTCTTGTATCGTTTGCAACATTTCAAGCACGCTCGCTCTTAGTTTTGCGTCTTTGCTATGGATTGTGCCTAGGGACTGATCAAACGCCGCTGACTGCTTGGCTAGGGCGATGGTGTCGTATTTCTCATCGGGGGCAAAATTTCGACTAGGGGGAGCCATTAAGGTTAAGCTCTCTCGGGATGTTATTAATCCATTTTCGAGCAGCTCTGTACCCATGCTGACCAGTTCATTATAAGACATATTGTTTGGATTATACTTGGCGGCGATCTCCTGTAATTTACTCTCGGCATTTAACCCTGCGTCACTGAGCGTTACCTTATCTGTTGTTTGATTTTTATTGGCCGCATTCAAATCTGTAGCGACCGAAGTCGCGGTATCGCTCATTTGGTAAATACGACTGACTTGATTAGGGCTATTTATATACATAACATCCTCTGCTGAAAATAAAGTGCAACCGGGCGCTTCGACCACGAGTCTGGCCGAGGGTTAAATTTGACTACGCAATCAATCTCAGATTGCAATAAATAAGCCAAAAAAATCAGACCAATATACAAGCCAAGGGCTACTTTTGCCTTCAGTGATAGGGCGTTCTTAGGAAGGCTTTTGCCGCCTAAAACAACCGAACGGCAATCGCTGGTTATCGCACGCGTTCAGCACTGACCACATAGCGTATCGTCGGGTTGGGTGTCATTGCGTTAAACGGGTAGCAGGTGATTAATGTGAGTTGATCTGCGCCTTGTGACTCGATGATGTGAGTTTGGCTTTGATGCACAATGAAGGTCGATGTGACACGGTACTGCCCTTGCGCTTCGAGAGTTTGCACGTCTATGGAATCTCCCTTGTTCAGGTATTGCAGGGCGGCGAAGTGAGTATCTCTGTGACCCGTGATGACACTATTGCCGCCTTCAAATGGGAGTGGAGTCGCACTCATATGCCCAGGCCCAAATGCCATTGTACGCCCTGATGCCCCTGCTAAAACGTATAAGGGCTCTCCCGATAACGAGCCTAATGACTTACTCGGTAACGTTAGTTTGGCCACAGGGTAGGTATCAGCCCATGGCCAAGGTTTGGTTTTTATGGCTTGCGCTTCGAGTGTTTGATTAGCGCTATGGGAAGGGATGTTAACTTCGGCTGCATGCATGCTGCGTTGCCAAGCGCTGGCGATAAGCACTTGCGCAAATTGTGCCTTCGCCCACATGTACGCACCGTTTGAAACCAATAGCCCGCCGCCAACTAAGCATGTGAGCCAGATCGCGCCTAACAGAGCACTTTTTAGACTATCTCGGCTAAACCACACAGCCCACTTTGCCTCGTTATCGCGCACGTTGGTGCCTAGTTCAGCGCCTGAAATCATGACAAACGTTTTTGGCGCGCGAACAGTGCAATTCCCAAAAGTAGCAGCCCTAAGGTGATATGCAGCGGTGCATTGGTGGCCGTTTGCGGCAATTGGCCAACCCTTTGTAACCCAGTCATGTGTGACCTCGCCATAGCAAACCCAACAGGCGCGTTGTGGTTAATGGGTGTGTTTTTGCTGTTCTCGTGCTCTGGTTTAACGTCCTGGGGGGTAGGCGGCTTTTCATCCACGGCAATAAGGCTAGTGAACTGGCTTACAATATGATGCTCAAGGGCAATATTTGTAATGCCGTCTTGCCATTTTTTACGCATCATTGGGCGCATTTCGCTGTCGCGTTCTCGGCGCAAGGTATGACTGAGTTGTGTGATTTTCTCTCTCGCCCAAGCAACGCCTAAGCCGGCGCGTTTGGTTGTGGGGCTCAGGGGCATGCGGATTGACCAAGGTTTGCTTGATACTGCTCGTGCTGACTGCCAACCCGTCACCTTGAGTGCATTGTCGGGTTGTTGCAGTTGCATGCCATTTTCAAGGTGTGTCACCGGCACTCGGTAATGAATAACCAAAGGTTGGGCGGCATATAAGTCAGGAATAACACTGGGGTAAAACTCGGTCTCTCGGGCAAATTCAATATGTATATCTTGCATCACAGGGCGAGTCAGTTTGTTAAACAATGCCGTCATCTTGTGTTGTACCTGTTGAATGTCGCCAATGTAGGTAAAGGTGCCCCGGCCAGCTTGTGCGGCCTGGGTCATAAAATAACTGTTGGGCGCCGAACCAATGCCGATAGTAAACAAACGGTTGTCCGCCAACTTACTTTCAATCAGGCTCATTAAGGCATCTTCATTGCTCACACTGCCATCGGTGATAAAGACCACTTGGCGAAGCTTGTGGGAGCCAAGTAAATCGCTATCATCCCTATGGAGTGAGGGTTTGTTTAACGCTAATGTTAGCGCGGGGGCCATTTCAGTGCCGCCATCTGCGTGTAAGCTGGCCACCCAATTTCGTGCGCGCTGAATATGTTTGGCTGTAGCGGGCATGGCACGTTTCCATAACGCTTGGGGGGCGTCATTAAATTGAATAATATTGACGTTATCTTCTGGGCGCAGCTGCGTTAAGGCAAAGTCTACAGCACGCTTAGCTTGCACAATCGATTCCCCCGCCATAGAGCCTGAGGTGTCGAGTAAGAACACCACTTCTCTTGAGGGCATCTGTTGGGCGACGGCTCCGCCAGTGGAATGATATGCATCTTGCACAGGTGGAGTAAGCATCACTAGCCCATAACGATACTTGCCTTGGGTTTCGCTAAAGTGTGCTGCACTGGGAGCATCGCTTAAGGCGGGTTGCCACGTTAGAGCGAAGTCTTGGTTGGCGATATGCTCTTGAGCCAATTCAATGTGATAGCCACTGTTTTTCTCTCCTTGTTGGCTGATGTTGATAGGGTGATGTTCGCTAGTAATGTCGTCAGCGGTCAGTGCAAAGCCACTGTCTAGCTCAACGCTTAAGCGAATCGGGTTGGCGGGCTCATCAGCTGTTTTTATTTGCTGGCTTATTGCTGTCACGCTTTGCCCCCATCCCTGAGTATTGACCGTGGTGACTGTACTCTTGTCAGTCGCATTATTGGGTGAATATCGCGGTGTTATTGTCATGGGAAAGCGCAAACTGAATGTTTGTTCGTCAAACCCAACCACCTGTTGATATTCAATCGTGATGCTGACGGATTCATTTGGGCCAATGTTGGCAATAGTATTAGTGAAAAGGTTGGGGCGATGTTGTTCAATTAAGCTGGCTTTTCTACCTTGAGTTTTAGCTTGCTCGAAATGCGCCTTGGCTTGTGCATTGGGCATGATTTTGCCTTTGATTCTCCGCTCACCTATGTGCATATCGAGATGATCGACGGCGGCATTTTCAGGTAAAGGAAAGGCGTAAATCCCATTTACCCAATCTTGACTAGGGTTATGAAAACGCTGAGTAACCTTGGTTCTGGCTATCATGCCTGTGATATCGATTTTTACATCGGTACTTAACAGAGGACTAAGCTGATAACGGCGTTTTTGATGAAGTTGACTGGGATCATCATTGTTGTTTTCACTAGGGGGAACGCCCATTTTGCTTCCATTTACGTTCGCGCGCGAGCGTGCTTCTGAAGCGTCACGTAAGTAAAATAGACTGCCTTGGGCGACGTCATTAATAGAGTCGACATACACGATGGGAGCACTGTCGTCCCGGGTTTGTGGGCGACTAATACGGCCATTAAAACTGGCCCTATGTTGTTCGTTTTGCATTTTGCTTTCCTCAACGTCGGGCTGAATAAGGTATTGAGAAGCGGCGCTGTGCAACACGCCTATGGTGCTAACAATCAACAGCAGCCCGCTGAATTTAAGTAATAGGGACATTCCTGTTCTCCGGTTTAGGTCTATTTACGTGGCGAAGCAGCCATAAGCGATGAATGAGACGCGGGCTGGATAGATAACGTGACCTTACGGGCGAAAAACCAACTCTCTGGCTCGCTTTTATCACTCGACACGGCGGACTCGCCAAAAGACTCAGTGTGCAATTGCGCGCCAGGCACGTGCTGCTTTGTTAAGTAACGTTTAACGCTGATAGCCCTTTGCTGAGAAAGCGCTTGGTTATAATGAGAACTGCCGCGCTCGTCGGCGTAGCCCGCTAAGGTTATTTGTAGATCAGGGGACTGACGCACAAGCGCAGCAATTAAATCTAACTGCCTGTGATAATGGGATTCAACAGCATGAGAGCCGGTGCGAAATTGAATATTCGTTTCAATTGGCGTTATAGAGTGCGACTCAGTTGTTTGTTCTGTGCTTTGCTGCTCTGTGCCGTGATGCGCTGTAACGTTATGGCTCTCTAAGCTCGCGGTGAGTGCGGTGTGATTGTCGGGATTTTCTTGCTGATACATACGCTGCTGAGCGAGGCGTAAGGCAACCAATTGCTGCTCTTTTTGCCTCAGTCCAGACTGAGCTTGGGCTAATGCATTGTCGTTGTTCATATCATTTGAAATAAACAGGCCCATTATACCGCCAATCACGCCGCCTACTGGCCCACCGACTGCAGTGCCTAATAATGCGCCTGAGGCAAAGCCAACGAGATCATTCTGGGTGTTTGACTGGGCAGATTTCTCCTTCGTGGTTTGGGCATGTGGCGTTGTTTGCGCGTAAGTCAGTGGGGCAACAGCGTGGTTGATGAGCAGTGCGAGGGTAAGTGCAATTGCGCTATATTTCATGATAGTTCCTTTACTTTTTTTGAAGGTTGGCGTTTTTGATTGCACTATTACACAGCGAATTTGCGGCGATTTAATGCGTGAAAAATGGCAATCTTTGGGGCAATTGTGGCGAAAAAATGGAAATTTACTGATGTCAGCAAAATGTCTGATTTTTAGGATATAGTGACGTCACCAAATAAAGCGGCGACCTATTAAAGTGCAGTCGCCGAGTAAAGTGCGTCACTGAATAATATGAGTGTGGTTATGTCTCAACGTATTGCGCTAGTGGAAGACGATCTCGCTATTCGAGAAAACTATGCCGCAGCCCTCAAAAAACAAGGATACGAGGTTATCTGTTATGCCAATCGCCGGCAGGCTGAGCAAGGTTTTGCTCAGCGCCTGCCTGACTTGGCGATCATTGATATTGGATTACAGGACGAGATCGATGGCGGCTTTATGGTTTGCCAGCAATTACGCAGTTTATCCAAAACCTTGCCGATCATTTTCTTCACTGCCAGAGATAACGACTACGACACCATTTGCGGTTTACGCATGGGGGCAGACGACTACCTAACAAAAGACATTAGTTTGCCTCATTTGTTGGCGCGCATCGCTGCCTTGTTTCGCCGTGTGGCGCTGTTGAATCAACCCCAATTGTCAGAGGACGTAATACAGACAGGTGAATTAAGTATCGACAGCAAGCGCATGACCGTCAGTTGGCAAACACAAGGCATTGAGCTAACAGTGACTGAATTTTGGATGCTACACGCCATTGCCAAGTATGCAGGGCATGTTAAAAGCCGCCAACAGTTGATGGATGAGTCAAAAATGGTGGTAGATGACAGTACTATTACGTCGCACATCAAACGTATTCGCAAGAAATTCCAGCAAGTCGACAGTCAGTTTGATCGTATTGAAACGGTTTATGGCATGGGTTATCGCTGGAAAAATGGCATGAGCCATTAACCTTGATGAGTCGCTCTACCAGTCTAGCTAAAAGTCGCAAAGTGAATCATGTTTACAACAAGGGACGGTTTCGATTTCGCTTTGGTATACGCTTAAAATTACTCGCTTTGTCGATATTTCTGTTTGCCATTCCTTGGCTTGGGTATCAATACGTGTGGGAGCTAGAAAGCTATCTACGTATTGGGCAAGAGCAAACCATGGTTGGCACTGCGCGTGCAGTTGCGACCGCCTTGCATGAGCGGCCCGCTTTATTTGATACCCAAAGCGCTTACCTGACCGATGTAAAACCTGGGACCGACTTATACGCCCATAAAATTCACGACCCAATCCGCTTAGATGGCAAGCTAGATGATTGGTTGGATTATCAGCATTTAAGCCTTGAGTATGGGCGAGCGCATCTACTTGATTACCTTAATGACAGCGACGATTACCAGCCCAGCAGCTTGCATTTTCGGCATATGGTGGGGCAATTTGGTGAGTACCTATACGCCATGTTCGAAGTCACCGATGAGAGGGTATTGCTAAGGGCTAAAAACAGTCTGCGGGTCGACCGGAATGACTATCTGCAAATAGCCATGACTGGCCCTGACGGTAGCTTTAAACGCTATGTTGTGGCTCCGCAAGAGGCAGGCTGGGTTAACGCGTATTTGCTATCTGAATCTGTGGACTCTATGCGCCCTGTTTCACTTGAAACGCAAATTCAAGGCCGATGGTTAAACACTGCTAAGGGCTACAACGTAGAACTGCGATTCCCTTTGGCCATGATGAGTAGCAAAATCGCCTTTGCCATTACGGATGTTGACGACCCACAAACTCGGGAAATACGCTATCGCATAGGTACCGCCAACCCGAACAAGAGCGATACCCTTGGCACGGTTTTGGTGCCATCACCGGAGATAGAGAACATTCTCAAAGGGTTAAAATACTCAAACGCAAGGGTATGGGTCATTGATAAACACAAACGGGTACTGGCTCGCTCTGGCAATATTCATAAATCGGTTGGTTTAAGCAGCAGCGCTTATTCATCAAACAAGGATCAGCAAGCTAGCTGGTGGCAAAGCATAGAGCAGAAATGGTTATTACCCCTGTACTATCAAATTCTGACCAAGCCCCCAGCGGATTTTATTGATGACTTACAAGATGCGTATGCGTTGCAAGGACAAGATATTAATCAAGCGCTAATGGGGACACCGGCCTCTTTATGGCGCCTAAGCCCAGATAATAAAGCGGTTATTCTGTCGGCGGCGCACCCCATTTTTATAGATGAGAATGTGATGGGGGCTGTGGTCGTTGAGCAAACCACCAACGGTATTCGCACGCTAAGAAACCTCGCCCTCGAAAAACTATTTCATGTGATATTAGCCGTGATGGGGTTAGGGACCTTGGCGCTTTTTTTATTCGCCTCTAGGATGTCGTTTCGCATCCGTAAGCTTAGAAATCAAACAGAGGCGGCGATTGACCAGCACGGTAAAATCATTGGCACAATTCCCAGTGCCACCGCGGGAGATGAAATTGGTGATTTAGCGAACACGTTTAATATCGTGCTGAGTAAACTTGGGCAGTACAACACTTATTTGCAAAATATGTCAGCCCGTTTATCCCATGAGTTGCGCACCCCTGTGGCAATAGTGAAATCGTCCTTAGAAAATCTGCAATTAAGTCAGCAGACAGATGAAGATGCCCAGTACATTGAACGAGCGCAACTTGGGATTAAACGCCTCAGCACGATTTTAAATAATATGAGTGAAGCGACCAGATTGGAGCAGGCAGTACAAAGCAACGAGCGAGAGGACTTTGATATGAACGCCTTGCTCAGCGGCTATGTCGAAGGTTATCGAATGACCTACGCTAGTCATAAGTTTGCTTACGTAAACGAGGCAGGGGATGTGCTGCTGCTCGGCTCAGGTGATTTATTTGGCCAAATGCTGGATAAGATCATTGCCAACGCCCTTGAGTTTAGTCCTGAGCATACCCTTATTTTTATCCGACTTAGCCTGAAAGAAAGTAAGTATTTACTTACCATTGAAAATGATGGCCCACCGTTACCGAATGATATGGAGGATAAGCTATTTGATTCCATGGTATCGGTACGCCCTGAGCATGCTACTTCACAGCCACACCTTGGGTTGGGGCTATTTATTGCTAAGGCAATTGCACAATTTCACGGTGGTGATATTCAGATAGAAAACCGTTATTCAGAAGCGGATGAGCATCTTGGTGTGCGCGTATCGTTAGTTTTTTCAAAACAGCGGTTCTAGCTGCTCGCGCAATCGCTCGCAAATTAGGAATAAATTGCCTGTGCTTTTTTACTGCTTAACAGGATACAGTTCAGGGTGTAAAAATGGTGCCATTGCCAACACCATTGCATGAGTGTAATTGCCTTCTCGGGTGGCATTTCCATTGGTCAGCAACCCTATTGCCCCACCTTTTTGTTTCACGTTTTGGGTGTTAAATAGCTCATCCATCAATGGGCCTAGCTCTTCGCCACTGGCTAAGGCTTGATAGACAGATTCAGGAATAGGCATAATTGCGCCCCGGCCAATCGACTCGCGCTGGTGGTTAGCGATAACGACATAAGCAAACGTAGCTGGGCCGTATTCGAATTTATCGACGCCGCCTTCCATCGCCACATAAAAATCTGCTTTTGTATTCGCTTGACAATAACTCACCCGATTAATAGCACCTATGCGTGTTTCTTCACTGGTCATGGGCTGCTCAGCCACGCCAGAGGGGGCATGCATGCCTTCGCACGTTATTTCATGATCAGGGTAAAGCATACTGATAGCATTTTTTGCGGCGTTTACTTTCACTGGATTTTTAGAGCCGACGACTACGTGCAGCGTTGTAGGTCTTTGAGATTGATGCAAGGTAGCTTCCTTAAAACAAACGAGGATAAACGTCATGATAAACGTACATATCGTACAAAGAGAAGAAGGGTAGCACAGTAAAATGGTTGAAGATTCTACACTGGGGATGAAATATTCTCTGATATGCGCGTTTGAAAGTGGGTCGAATACTCTATGCAGCCCTAGTGAAACTGAGTTTATATCTTTTTATTTGACTTAACTATTTACAACAAAAAGTTCGATTTTACTGGCATGACCAGTATGCTAGTAGCCGCGCAATACAAAGCTAAAAGAGCAGTTAGAGTTATGAAGTTACATCATTTACAGGGTTATATTCAGTCAATATATTTAGTCGAATACCCAGACCGACTTATGTTGCTGGACGGCTGTACCCGTGCCGACGTCGACACCCTACGAGATTTTATTACTCAAGAATTGAACCGTCCTTTTAGTGATTTAAAAGCGGTATTGGTTACTCATATGCATCCGGATCACGCTGGTGCAGCGCACGCGTTAAGAAAACTGGTTGGTTGCACAATCATCTCTAGTGACGTTGAGCACTCTTGGTACAAAGGCATAACAGGTTGGCTTATGTTCGTCACCGATTTAATGCTTGCACGTTGGGTTGCCAACCGAATGGGGCGTGAACGCAGAAGTATGTGGTACGCCAAAACGCTTAAACCAGACATCAAACTTATTGATAAGCAGACGATACCGGGCTTTGATGAATGGTGTGTGTACGAAACACCAGGGCATACAGACCGTGATTTATCAGTTATGCATATGCCAAGTCAGCGCATGTACGTGGCTGATTTGGTGGTTAAAGTGAAGAGTCGTTTTATTCCGCCTTTTCCAGTGTTTTTCCCCGAAGTGTACGGCAACTCAATTGATCGGCTCATGGCAATGCGCCCAAAATCTATTTTGCTCGCTCACGGCGGTGAAGTGCAATTGAACGATGCTGATTACCAGCATTTACAGGCCAGTCTACCCAGAGGGCCGCAAACACCTTGGCGAGTGATTAAAGCAAAAGGCAAGAGGGCGTTAGGTTTGAAAAAATCAGCACGAACGTAAAGGTTATTCTAGTCATGAGTATTGGCTTTAGGTATCTAACATTTGTTCACCAAAGTTAGACCGGATCAAGTAAAATTAGTGGTATATTTTTAGTATTAGATGAATTTTACTCATAGGTTTTACCCTTATGCTAGAGCGCCATCATTTAGCCATTATCCACGCTGTTGACAAACATGGCACATTAACCGAAGCCGCCAATGCCCTGCATTTGACGCAATCTGCTTTGAGTCACGGTATTAAAAAGCTAGAAGGCCACTTAGGTGCGCCTGTGTGGCAAAAAGACGGTCGTCGCTTGCGCTTAACCCAAGCAGGGCAGGGGTTGCTCAATTTGGCCAACCGAGTGTTACCGCAATTTGAACACAGTGAACAAGTGATCCAGCAGATAGCTCAAGGTCAACGCGGCGCACTGCGCATCGGTATGGAATGCCACCCTTGTTATCAATGGTTATTGAAAGTCGTCTCCCCATTTTTGCAGCAATATCCTGACGTGGACGTTGATGTACGCCAAGCGTTTCAATTCGGTGGGTTGGGGGCGTTGCTGGGTTACGATATTGATATGCTGGTCACCCCAGACCCATTATTTCAAAAAGGTTTAGAGTACTTACCGGTATTTGAATACGAGCACGTATTAGTTGTGCCTGAATCGCACCCTGTTGCGGGGCAGTCGTGGGTGCAGCCACAGGATCTTAGTGATGACGTGCTAATTACCTATCCAGTAGAGGCAAGTCGTTTGGATATATTTAGCCAATTTCTGACCCCAGCAGGCGCGAGCGTTAAGAGACATAGAACCATTGAAACAACAGAAATTATGTTGCAAATGGTCAGTGCAGGGCGAGGGGTTTCGGCACTACCCAAATGGCTGGTGGAACAGCATCAAAAAGATTTACCCATTGTGCCTGTTAGATTGGGGAAAAAAGGAATTTTTAAAAATATTCACTTAGGGTTTAGGGCCGGTGAAACTCGTCCTGAATACCAGAACACCTTTATTGACATTGCTAAAAAAACCGACCATTTAATCTAGTACGGATCCACGTTAATAAGTGCTCACTTATTAGCGTGGATTAGAATAATACTCGATTCAATAAATTAACTATGCTTTTTGAGTAAGACGCAAAATACACTGAACAATTTGGTCTCGGTCGTAAGGCTTACCTAGATGTTCGTTCATTCCAGCATGTATGTACTGTTGTTTATCTTGCTCGAATATATTGGCCGTAAGAGCAACAATCGGTAAATCGGCCATGCCTAATTCCCCGCGGATCACTTTTAACGCAGCAAGGCCGTTCATGACGGGCATGTTGATATCCATCAATACAATATCCACTTTTTCTGCGCGTTTGAGCTCATCTATGCAGTGTTGACCATCGTTCGAAAGAAGCACTTCAGCCCCTTCCTGTTGCAGAAGTTCACTAATGATCTCTTGGTTAATCATATTGTCTTCGGCGACTAGCACGGTTAATCCATCTAATGGGCTCTCGTCTTCATCGCTCGCTATCATTTCCGTCTTTTCAATGATGTGAAACAGCTCTTCATTACGACAGGGTTTACTCAAAATACGCTCAACTGCAAATTGCTGTGTCATGCGCGAAATACTTTTTGCATCGTAGGCGGTTAAGACCAGTATTCGGCTGGTGATCTGTACTTTTGATTGTTGTAGTCGAGATAGAAATGCTAAGCCGCCTATTTGTGGCATCACCCAATCAAGTAAAATAATGTCAGGTTGCTCATTCTCTATTAAGGCCTCAAGCGCATCACTGGCAAATTGAAAGGTCGCTACTTCGGCGCCCATCGTAGTGAGTGCATGTTCTAACATGGTTAAAGAAATAGGGTTGTCATCGATGACGACGATGCGTTGCGGCGTCGATAGCTGCATGACTTCTTCTGGTGAGGTAATGATCAGGTTATTGAGCTTCAACTTAACGCTGGCAGTAAAACAGCTGCCGATGCCAAGCTGACTCGATACAACAATTTCACCGCCCATCAACTGGCACAATCGTTGGCTTATGGTTAAGCCTAGTCTGCCACCAGCATTGTGATTCTGCTTTAACGGTTGACCCTGGCTAAAGAGTTGGTTGATATCTTCTTGACTAATGCCAGCCCCTGTATCAGTAACCATGATGTTTAACGTATAGTCACTCTCATGTGTGAGTGAGTCTTGGTCTGTTTGTTGGTTGTCTGTGCTGATGACTAAATGAATATGGCCACTGCTAGTTTGCTCAATAGCATTAGCGCATAGATTCAGCATAATTTCGCTTAATCGTCTGCGATCTCCAATGAGATCGCAGTGCACGGTGTGGGGCAACGTAATATTAAACACTAACCCTTTATCTTGTGCCTCTTTAGACAACATGGCGTACAAACTATCTACAATTTCATGCAATGAGAACGGCTGTTCAGCAAGTTGTAGTTCGCCAGATTCCAACAACGCGAAATCAGATAAATCCCCCAATACTGAATTAAGATGTTCAGCCGAAGCAGTAATTTTACGTAGGTAGTCTTGTTGCTTTAGGCTTAACTCAGTTTGCATGCACAAATCGGTCATACCTAAAATACCATTTACAGGAGTGCGGATTTGATGGCTCAATGTGTTCATGAATTGCGTTCGACCGCTGACTGCCCAGGCTGCCGTTTTTTCACTGGCTGCTAACGCTATTTCAGTGTCTTTTAGGGAATGAGTAACGCGTTTTACTTCCCGTGATTGTCGCAGGAGATGTAGGTAAAGTCCCCTGTGTTGTTGTAATGCATAGCGCAATAAAAAACCGGCCATAAAGCTACCGACGATAGATAAAGTCAAATACACGTAATAAATAAAATCAATCGGTTTAACATGTTGTGTTGGCGGATATACCCAGAGCTGCCACTGATTGCCAAGTATATTAAGCGGTACATTTAAGTCTGGAATGTCAGTACGTTTTGCATCAATACTAGGCGTACTGTCGAACATTTTGTTATCAGGGAACACATAGTAGTTTTGCTCGTGATCGGCCAAAATATAGGCGAAGTTTTCACGACCCGCTTCTTTAGGCAGCGCACCTGTCAGGGATGCCACTTGGTGAACGGTGATCAAAAAAGTTGCTGCTGTTTGAGCTGTCTCTTCTTCAGCGATAGGATTTACCACAACAATAATTGGTGCTTTAACCGCTGAATTATGTGCGTTGATGATAGGCGAAATTTGGGTTGTCCCCAGTTTACCTGCGGCCTTAAGGTAAGGTTGAATATAGGGAGCTAATTCGTCAACGAGCTGACTGAGTCCGGTATCGGGAGAATAGTGAAAGCGCGGCAGGGCAGCATTATTGCTAAACAGGTAAATTTCCGCGACATCATTGGCTTTGGGATAAACCAAATGAATAAATTGACTTAGTTGGGCTGTTTTTAAGGGGCTATTGAGATGTACCGCATCAGCCAATTTATTACTGCGTTCAACGGTTTGTTGCAGGGCCACATCATATCGGGCGACAAATTGCTGTAAGTGCTGTTGAGCATGGTTCAGCTCTTGGGTACGGTAAGACGATACCCCTTGATTGAACAGCAATAGTCCGATGGCACTACCCACCACGAAGGTTAACCAAAAAACGACATTAGCCATTTTACCACTAGCAAGATACTTCATTCCATGTCATCCGTTTAAGTGCTTCTTGAGGCAGGTATGGGCAATTCATTTGCCACTAAATACCACACTCTGCACCGTACTCCTCGGATGACTAAATTTCAATATTTGCAGCTCAAATATTTGTAATTAGTGCCCTATTGACACTTTTTAGAAAGGAGATAAGAGAAAATGGCAGATATTTCATTTTGAAATATCTGCCACAAATGTGACACCAAGCCAGGACCAGTGAAACTCAGTATCAAACAGGCAGGATTAATTTAATCTAAATGAGAATCATTTTCAAGTGTGTTTTAAGGTTTTATTTAAAAAGATGTGAGGATGTAAAAACGTTGAACGAAACGAGTCAATTCTTACCCGTTTGGCTAAAAAGCACTCGCTTATTTAGACTAATGGCTAGCCCGTGGGCCAGTGTTTTTCACTATAATAGCTCATATTTTAAATTTATTTACTGAGACACGTGGACCATTGAGTAATTAAGGGGCGTTATCAGCGTAGTTTTATTGAGGGAACGACGAACATGTATGTAATGCAATTCTGTCGAGTTTTACGTCTTGTTCTATGGAGTTGGTTTTTTGGTTCAGCTTGTTATGGTCAAGAACAAGAAATGAACGTGTTAGTTATTCATTCTTACGATGAGCAGCATGAATGGACCAAAGCCTTAACCGAAGGTCTCGAAACGGGTGTTTTAAATGCTCCTGGAGTACGGATATTACACGAACACCTTGATGCAAAGCGCTTTCCGACACTGTTTTTTAAGGACGTGTTTTTAGATTACCTAGCAAATAAATATCAGACTACCCAATTTAGCGCAATCGTCACTACAGACGACGACGCGCTGCAGTTTATACTCGCAACACACGATTTACATTTTCACGATGTGCCGGTTGTTTTTGTTGGCGTGAATAAACATCTAGAAAAAAACACCTATACATCATGGTTAACTGGGGTGTACGAATATCGTGATATTGAAGGGTTACTGCGATTAATCCGTCTTCAAAGTAAAAGCGATGAGTTAATTGTTCTTACCGATAGTACTCGTTCAGGTACAGCGAACTTAAGTAAAGTAAAAAGGTATTCCGAGTTTACGAAGTTACATGTTTTAACGGATGTACACGCCGAAAGTGTCAAAGAGGCCTTCGAGCCGTTTGCTACCGACACGCCTATCTTGGTTGTTGGTCAGTTGTTTTATCCACACTTGCAAGCGTATGCAGGTTGGATTGAAAGCGCTGATTTACTCACGGAAAACAGCGCTAACCCCTATTATTCCATCGCATCTATTACGATTGATCATGGAATATTAGGGGTTCGTTATTTAGATGGATTTGTTCACGCTCAGCAGGCAGCAAAAATGGTTGCTCGTATTTTATCTGGTACCCCGGTGTCTGATATCCCCAAAATTGTAAAAGCGGAGAACCTTTGGATATTCGATGCTCAACTACTAGAGCGTTATCAATTTGCGCGCTCTGAATTACCACAAGGCAGTATTTTGCGTAATGAGCAACTGTCTTTTTATGAGCAATACAAGTTAATTGTGTGGGGCGTGGTGAGTGCGTTTTTTGTCGCCCTAGTGATCATTTTACTACTCGTGGCTGTTATCAGGCGAAACGCTCTGGTGAAGAGGGAAACAGAGTTAAATGCCTCTAGATACAGAGATCTTGCCGACGCGGGCGCAAGCATATTCTGGGAGTGTGATTCTGACCTTAATTATACTCACCTCAGTGGCGATGTTGCCTCTTTGTTTGATTACAAACCTGAAGAATTAATTGGGCTCCCTCATTTAGAAATCCTTAAAAACATTGATATTACTGATTTCCCCACCGTGCGTTATAAACAGAGGATCAGTCGAAAAGAGTCATTGAGTAACTTCATTCTTAAAGCGAAAAAGCATACAGGTGAGCAACTTGTTTTGCTCATTAATGCCAAGCCCATAATGGAATTTGAAAACAAGTTCCTAGGTTATCGGGGTATTTTAAAAGACATCACCAAGGAACATGATTTATCACAAATGGTGAGCTATCAAGCTAATTACGACGCACTTACTGGCTTAGTGAATCGCCGTCATTTCGTAAGTTTGCTTAAGCGATATTTCGCAGAAAAAAACAACAATGTAGCGCCTTCTTATTTATGTTGTATTGATGTTGATAACTTTAAATTAGTGAATGATAGTTTAGGACACCAAATTGGCGATGGCGTATTAACAGAGGTTGCCGAGGTGTTGAGTCACCTAGTTAATTCTAACGACACGTTAGGGCGTTTGGGGGGAGACGAATTTGCACTGCTATTAGTGGATAGGTCGTTGGAAGAATCTACAAGTTTGTGCAAAAACCTGATTCAAAGTGTGTCTGAGCACGCCTTTTATTGGGGGGGGCGGCAAATTAATATCGGAATTAGTATCGGTATGGTCACTTTAGAGCGGGACTTAAGTGATGTCGAGCTATTGAGCAAGGCGGGGTTATCTCGCGATAAAGCAAAAGAATTAGGCCGTGGTCGTTTGTTTTTTGCCGAGGCAGGGTGCACTGATATGCTAAGAGATCAAGCGCATATAGGGTATATAGCAAATATATCTCATGATCTTAAGCTGGGCCGCTTTAGCTTGGTGAAACAGCCCATTGTTGGCCTGAAAAATACAAATCAACACATATTGCACTATGAAATTCTTATTCGATATCATAATGAAAATGGGCAGTTTGTATCTCCCGGAGTATTCATTCCGGTTGCTGAAAAGCACGGCGTTATCAGCTTAATCGATAGCTGGGTCGTTAAAACGACTTTGGCGAATTATGCGACCTATTTCCCTGAAGGTAACGTGACGGTGTCGATCAATTTATCGGGCGTGAGTGTGAGTAACGATGACTTTAGCCGTCAGGTTATCAACTTAATCAAGACATCGAGAATAGCGCCACAAAATATTTGTTTTGAGATTACAGAGACTGCCGTTATTTCGCGGATCGGCCAAGCTTTGGACTTTATCCATGAGCTTAAAGCCATAGGGGTTAAATTTGCCTTAGATGATTTTGGAAGTGGCACTTCATCTTTCGGTTATTTGAAGCAGATACCGGTCGACTATTTGAAAATTGACGGAAGCTTAGTGAAGGATATCCATAATCAACCAACAGATCGCGCTATTGTGGAATCAGTGCATAACATTGCTAAAATGATGGGAATGAAAACCGTTGCAGAATTTGTTGAGAATGATGAGATATGTCGGGTTCTGCAGGATATAGGTATTGATTATGGCCAAGGCTACGGTTTAGGAAAGCCGCAAAGCTGTTAGGTTCTCTGTTTGCGGCCTTGGAAAACCGAGTTAGGCGTTATGAAGCGACTAAAATCGTTACTAAACCGATAAGGCCACCAAAAACACCACCCCATACAACCAACCAACCTAAATGTTTCTTGATCATGGCTTGAATAATATTTTTGACCATTTTAGGGGTAAGTTCATCTAAGCGCTGCTCAACAATCGATTCAATTTTCTGTTGCACGTCATGCATCACATTTGGCTGTTCAAACTGATTGCTTAACGTTTCCAGAAAGCGCTCATCTTGGCTTATTTCAATCAGGGAGGTTTTCATTTTCTCCACAAAGGGTTGTTTCAGCGGAGTAAGGGCTTCTGCGCCACCGAACATACCTAGCATACTGCCAAATGAAGACGCATTAATAACTTCGACCAATGAGTCAAACGTAGGCTCTAAATCGACCTTTTCTAACACTGGGGCTAAATCAATCTTAAGTTGCTGATTATCACTGTTTAGGAAGCGCGCAATGTTTTGCTCAGTGAAAAACTGCGTCATCATCAGTTCTCGTATTCCTGCTTTAAACTCTTCAAAACGTGACGGAATAACACCTGAGCCGTATAAAAGCGGCACTTTTTCAAACAACATGTGTATCGCCAGCCAATTGGTGATTGCACCAGACAAAGCAAAGATACCGACAGTAGTAATAATCAGATTTTCTAACACCAAACCCAGAATAAGTAACAACAGGGCAACTACATTGGTTAGGATACTTTTGTTCAAAATCGCTCCTTAATGAATGGGTGTAAACAACGTGCGGACAAGCGCTGTTGTCACAAATTGGCGCTATGCTAGCAGGGTAGCGGGTAGGGTGACAACAGGATTTGCTAACGAATGAACTTCGTTGGTTGGCAAAGATAAGTTACAACAAACGTAGTTAGGAAATGAGCGGACGGCGTTTGCCCTCACAGCAACTTTCAACTGGGGAAAGTGACCTCGTCGTGCTGAAAACCGCCGCCATTTCTCGGTATGTGGTCGTCAAATATAACCGTTTAATTTTCGAGAATGCCCCGCTGTATGATTTCATCAAAAGGCACGCTAGCGGGAAGCGTACCGAATGCTAGTCCCTGCTGTTTGTCCAATCGCGCTGAGCAAAATGCCTCAGCCATGTCTTTGTCATTCGCAGTTAAAAGCAAGGCACCTTGCAGTGCAAGTGCCATTTGTTCCACCACCAAACGACTGCGTATTTCAAGGGTGTCTTGATCATCGAAGGCTGCTTTAAGGGTTTTGAGATGGCAATCATAAGCGTTATTTTTGCCCGCGGCCCTTTGCAACTCTGCAAACAGCGCATTAATGGCCTCAGGCTCTTTGCGTAGCGCCCGAAGCACATCGAGACATTGTACATTGGCGCTGCCCTCCCATATCGAGTTCAACGGCGCTTGGCGATATAAACGCGGCAGAATGTTTTCTTCCACATAGCCAATACCGCCTAAACATTCTTGCGCTTCATTTACAAAGGCGGGAGTACGTTTGCAGATCCAATATTTTCCAATGGCAGTGGCAATGCGTGAAAGGTGCGCCTCGTGCTGATTGGTGTTAGCCAAATCAACGGCGCGAGCAACGCGCATGGTTAAGGCTAAACTGGCGGCGACTTCTAAGGTCAAATCCGCCAGTACGTTTTTCATCAATGGTTGGTCTATAAGTTTTGCGCCAAAGGCCTCTCGGTGCTGAGTATGATGCAGCGCTTGCACTAATGCTTGGCGCATTAAAGACGTTGAGCCAATCATGCAGTCGAGGCGAGTAAGGGATACCATATCAATAATAACGGGCACGCCTCGGCCTTCTTCCCCTACTAGATAGGCAGTGGCACCTTGAAACTCGACCTCTGAGGAAGCATTACTCCAATCCCCTAATTTGTCCTTTAAACGCTGAATTCTGACGTGATTTAGCGAGCCGTCTTCTAAAATGCGAGGTAGCAGAAAGCAACTTAAGCCTTTTGTACTCTGCGCTAAAATTAGGTGGGCATCGCACATGGGCGCCGAAAAGAAAAACTTATGCCCAGTGATTCGGTAGCTTCCGTCAGCTTGAATGTCTGCGCGAGTGGTATTACGCCGTACATCAGAGCCGCCTTGTTTTTCTGTCATACCCATGCCCAAGGTGATACCACGCTTTTGACTTGCTGGTATTGAGCGAGGGTCATATTCGCCACTGATGACTTTATCTGTCCAGTAGCGTGGCAAATCCGGCGCATTTTTAAGGGCAGCCACACCTGCATGTGTCATGGTCAGTGGGCAAGTAGTCCCCGCATCCGCTTGGCTGTGCATAAATAGCAAAGCAGCCCTAATCACATGTGAACCTGATGTAGATTCGTTTTTCCATGAATAAGCATGTACTTGGGCAGCCATCGCCTCGCCCATTAATTCGTGATAAGCCGGGTGAAACTCAACGTTGTCAATTCTGCGCCCATAGCCATCGAATGGCTGAAATTGTGGTTTGTTTTTATTGGCTAACTCGCCAGCATTCATGAGCTGGTCACCGGCAATATTGCCAAAATCCGATAATGTACTTGTAGGTAAGTCACTGTGGTTCTGCTGCACCGCATGCATCAACATTCGATCAGCAGACCAAAGATTATAAGGTGAAAGTACCTGAGGCTGGTTTTCAACCGTGTGAGTCGCATAGAGATCAAAATCTGACATAGCGCTTTCCAGTGTATGAGAATAATACAAAATTACATATATTGTTTTAATGTGTCAATAATTGTAATGTTTGTTTGATCTCGTTTATGGTGGGCTAAATACATATGTTTTTCCGAATGTTAATGGGCATTTATGACTGTATCTTAGAATCACTCACAAGCGATTCATTTCGAAGAGTAAAATTGTTTTCGAGCCGATTGCGTATTAACCTGTGCGCTCACTCGTCGGCGTTTAGTCATCCGTTTTGATCGGCTTTTACATAGAAGTGAAAGCTTAAATTATTAACTAAACCTTGAATTTACTTGTATCCAGAATAATCAGAGTGCTGTGCATTTATGTTGCCTCAATCGAAACCCACAAAGCCAATAAAAACCAGGCCTAGATCACTTTTACTGAATTTAATTGGCTCTAGGGGCAACGTAAAAATGAATGCCGCTAATGCAGTTCGGGTGGGAGCGTTGTTTGGTATTTCTGAAAACAATATTCGCGTCACTCTCACTAGGTTAGTGTCTAATCATTTACTAAAAATCGTCGAGCGAGGCGATTATCAGCTTGGTTTGAAAGGTCAGCAGTTAGCCGCACACGTCAACGCGTGGCGAGAAGCAGAATCCAGCTTATGTGATTGGCAAGGTGATTGGGTTGTAGCCACAACCAACGGTTTAGGAAAAACCAATCGCAGTGCTTTGCGAATACGCCAGCGAGCATTGCACATGATGGGCATGCAGCAGCTTATAAACGATCTGTATGTACGGCCAAGTAATTTTGCGCAAGGGCCTGATTCTGTGCGTTCGAGGCTACTGGATCTCGGATTAGAGCCCACTGCTCCTGTATTTCGCGCCAGCGACTTTGTATCAGACTTGCAACAAAAAGCGAAAACCCTGTGGGATGCGAACGCCCTTGAAGCCGGCTATCGTCAAGGCTTACAGGAGCTAGAGGATTCTTTGAATCGTCTGACCACACTAGCATTAGATGAGGCAGCTAAAGAGTCTTATTTAGTGGGTGACAACGCACTGCAGCAACTTGTATTTGATCCGCTGCTTCCTGCACCGCTCATTGATGTGACACTTCGTCGGCGATTTAGAAACAAAGTGCGTGAGTATGATGAAGTGGGTGAACGTATTTGGTTTCGGTTTTTGGGCCAGTAAACATTATTTACAGTAGCAAAGCTCATGAGACTGTACAGGCACAAACAAATTGTTCTAAATCAAATGGGAAGAGATATTTTTAACTAAGCTCTATGGGTGCGTTCATCTCATAAGAGTATTTATGGGCTGTCAGTCTATTGTCCGGTCACGCTATTTACCGGTTACACCATTATCCGGTCACGCCACAATCCGGTCACGACGCTTCGCGAACATGATATTAAGCTTTGGCTCATAGTAAAAGGAAATCACATGACGACATTAATCAAGTTTATCCCTACCTTTATCCTTGCGTTGCCGATTTGCCTCAGTGCGTTCACTGTTAACGCAAGCACCGTTAACGCTGAGGCATCGGATCGAGAGAGTGAGGTAAAAGAAGCGCGTTTACTGATTAAAGAATTCAGTGAAACGCTCAAAAGCACGCTGTCTGCCGCCATTGAACAGGGCGGATTAATTAATGCGCTGGATGCGTGTCATATTGAAGCCCCTGCTATCTCATCTCGGCTTGCAGCGCAGTCAGGCTGGAAGGTTCAACGTACCTCGTTAAAACCCCGCAATGTACTCAATAGTCCTGACAACTGGGAGTTAGCCAATCTACAACGCTTTGAGCAACGTAAAGAAGCTGGCGAGCCGGTAGCCAATATCGATACCTTTTCAACGATACAGGAAAAAGGGAAAACGGTTTTTCGCTATATGAAAGCCATTCCAACCAGTGGGCTGTGTTTAAATTGTCATGGCAACAGCGTAGCGCCCAGTGTGAAAGAGAAAATTGATGCGTTGTACCCTTATGATGAAGCACTGGGTTTCACTGTGGGGGATATTCGTGGCGCATTCACGTTGAAAAAGGTGGAGTGAGATCATCATGACTACCTTTTTCGGCGCAATATCGATAGCTTTGATTTTTGAACGTTAGTTAATCATTACATGTGAATACTCATATGTGTTTAAGCTAATTTAAGGTGAAACTGAAAACGCCTAAATCTCACGATATTGTGAAGGTGAGTTTTTAATCTTCACACAGTTTAAAGCTCATTAGCGCTATGCATGACTTATCCATGAACGTAATGAGGCTACGTTAGATAATCGGGTGAAAATGATTAAGTAGGTGATTTAAATTATGCGGCCCTCAGCTTTATTTGGCCCAGGGAAAAGATAAATAAATTGGGAATAAGTATTCACCAAATTATGCAGATTGAAATTACATAAGTAAGAAAGTAGCCAGTTATATAACTGGCTTGTATTCAGCAGCTCAGCGTAAATATGTTACTGATAATAAAGACGCTCGCTGATTAGGACGATAGTCTCCCTCAACAATCAGACTCTTAAAAATAATTTGCTACTAAAATAGAGCCATGAAAACGCTTATCTGAGGCTTATTTTTGTACTTCTGCAGCGACTTTATCACCGTAGCGAATAGATATTTTTTTCATGTTTTGTGTGTAATGTGTTCCAGACCATCCTTTAGGGATAAACAAGAACTCCCCCGGTCCAGCTTCCGTTACGTTGCCATCAGTATCAATGATTTTCATTCCGCCTTCGATAAAATACATGGTTTCGTCTATTGGGTAATCATCAAACTTTATGACAGCGGTTTTGGCAGATTTTACTGTCCAACTAAATGCACCGAAAGCGAGCTTGCCATCTGCTGTTCTAAATACTTGCTGCATCTGAGCTTGATTTCCATAGAACTCTTTTGTTGGAAGTCCTTCGAAGATATTCCCCGATAATTGATCTTCTGTCAGCACTTGTGCTCTAGGACTATCTGCAAGGCTGTGATGACTGAAAATGGCTAGTGTCGTAAACATAAGTAAAATGGTTTTTTTCATTAAATTATCCTTAAATTTTAATTTTTAATTCCGAAGAATTGTGTGGAAAAGATACTTTTGATTAATTTAGGCTAGAAAAGTAAGCGGCTAGGTTATTGATATCTTCATTTGAAAGTGGTTTAGCCATGCCTGACATCACCGGGTCGCTACGTTTACCGGTTTTAAAATCATGTAGTTGCTTGACGAGGTAGTCTTTATTTTGCCCAGCTAGGTGAGGCCATAAAGAGTTGGTGCTAACACCGCGTGCTCCGTGACATGCAGCGCAGGCTGCTGATTTAGCTTTGCCTTTTGTAATATCTGGACTTTTTTGTGCTGCGCTACTAACACCTATTAATGCGTATAGTAAGGCTAAATTTAGTACAGAAAACTTAACTATTTTATTCATGAATCAGTCCTTAAAGTGTCAAATTTATTGAGTTATTTTAATATGCTAAGTACGTATGGAAGCGTTTATTAGGGTCGTACTTATTACGTAACATCGATATGTACTCCCACTTCTCTGAAGTGAAACTATTTTTAACTCGTTCAGGGAACTCATGATTAACTTCATTTATATAATGGCTATTAGCATAGGGCTGCATTAGTGCATTGAAACGAGCAAACCATTTTGTTGCTACAGGATCATCTGCTGCGTTTTTCCAATGCATAATTGCCGAAATTTTGTGTTTGCCTAAAGCTGAGTAGCTGGCATCTTTGAGTCGCTCATGATTAAAACTGTTGTAGGACAAATCTAAAATCAAAAAACCAGGGGTAGGTCGATCTTTAAACAGTTTTGCAATAGCGACGAATGCGTGGGCATTGTCGGTCGTGAAATTGTCTTGGTTTGAGCGGTCAGCGGGATTGGTGCTAAATTTCATCTTTTCAATCTGAACATGTACGTTTTCAGATTTATCAAACGCATCCCCTGCAAATGTACTTTTAGCATAAGGGGCAAGTAATGCCTTAGCGGTTGCTGTAGGATCTTGTGCATTGTCAATGAAGGCTGTTACGCCTAATTTGACTATCATTTCTCCCGCAATACTAGGGTGATTGTGCACAGATATCCCCACTGAGACGCGCTCGTCTTGAGTGTGCTGTTTTGAGAATCTATCTAATGATTTAATTACTTTGGGTAATTGATCAATCGGATATGAGTAAGTGTTTTTAAGTATGGCTTTAATGCTTGGAAATACCTGAAGCTTAAAGCGCGTGACTATGCCAAAAAAACCCGGACCAATTCCTCTAATCGCCCAATAAATATCCTCATTTTGCTCTTTACTCGCGGTGATCTTCTTACCATCGGCTAAAATGACATCTGCACTTATTATGGAATAGCATGCAGGGCCTTTAGCCCAGTATCTGGTATTTGCACCTATCCCTCCGCCAAGAAGGTAACCCCCCAATGACACTGTTTGGCAGCTAGCAGTGGGGAAGTCTAATCCATGCTTTCTCAGTTCTTCATTTAAGTGGATCATTTTAACGCTAGGCTGTACGTAAGCGAATTTATGTTGGGCATCTACTGTTAGTTCATTTAAAGCGGATATGTCTAATAACATTCCCCCATTACGTAATACAGAGGAAGAAGCATTATGACCACTTGTACGGCATACAACTTGTAAATCGTTCTTTTGAGCAAACTTCAGTGCTTGAGTAATTTCCTGCTCGGATTTAGCTTGGATAATGACGTCAGGATATCGATCTGGAGCGTTTGACTTCCATAACATGGAGCGCCGCCAATCATCATAATCTGGGTCGTCACGGTATATTATTCTACTTTCAGAGTTAGCTAAGCTACGTGAATATGCTAATGGCGAAACGGCAAGGGAAGTCACGCCTAACGCTACTAGCTTTTTCAACAAATCACGACGGGATGGATTAACGTATATTGATTCAAATATGGGCATATTCTTCATTCATGTTATTAAAATCTATTCTCATAATTACTCTGGAAATCAGCCCGAGTAATGAACTTGAAGTAGCTACTTGGTAATTGCCTCAAAGCGTAAATATGGTGCTTACAACACTATTTAACTGAGCAATGAAAAAATAAATATATGTAAAGTTGACTCTCGTGTCAACTTTTTAGAAAGGTAACTCCAAATACTTACCTGGGTAAATTTTTTCAAGGCAAAACCAATTACAGATATTACGTTTGTTCTAAATTATTCAGGCAATGCTCGATTTAATTGCATTACACACTCAGTAGAACGGCAAGGTGTAAGGGATAATAAACATCTCGCGAGTCTTTCATTAGTGATAAATAGGCATCTGTCTTGCGAAAGATTTGCTCTGGAGGAAGGGCACAAGCAAGCCGTTTAATACCCATTCCATTAAATAATTAGTCGCCCAAAGGGAATGCTTCAGCGAATTTAGCATTGCGTTTTTGTTATTTGAAAGTGAACAACCATTACTTTACAACGACGCTGTGTTCTAAACCCGCTGGACGTATTCTGAGTGGTCAATTGTTAAATGGATTTGGTAAAAATTTTTTGCTGTTCTAGCAGCATTGAGCGTTGGCTGAAAGTATCACTTTAGGTTTTCTAATTCGCGACAGGTATTCGGGGGGCACGCTGAACTTTGTTGAATACAACCAAAGAACTGAAACCGATTTATTTAATTGTTATCTCTTCGATACGGCTTCGAAATCGAGGGGGGTTGCCATCATATCTCATCTCCGTTTTAGTCGATTTGAAAACATGACAACCCATTACTGATGTTTTTTAGGAAGAAGAAGGTAATCTTGCCATACCTAATAGATATCTCTATCGTTTGCGATGATGACTTCGCCAGTAAAAGATGAGCGCACCTCATTTGCGATGTTCTCGGCATCATCTCCCATGAATAATATATGATAAAGAACTAACTTTTTGACGTTGGATTCTTGAGCTATTTTGCCAAGTTCAATACCTGAAGTATGGTTGTTGCTATGATAATTTTGCCAAAATTTGGATAAGCTCTTCTTTCCCTCATCTGAGTAAACTTCATGGATTAAAATATCTGCATTTTTACTGTATTTTATGCTGTTACCATCCGGAGCTTTATCACCTGAAACAACAATGACCCTGTCGGGTGTTGTAAACCTATACCCAAAGGCATCGGGCCACGAGCCATGTTTGACTGGAAAGGCTTCAACGGTGACGTTTTCGTCTTTATACACGACACCCTCTTTAACTGCGTGCGCATTGACTCGCCATCCTTGATTATTTGCAGGCTGCAAACCATAAAGGCGATATTTGATATCCTGGTCATAGGCTTTCAAAAGGTTTTTAGACATGTCTACAACTCCCTCAGGACCATAGATCTCTAAGGGAGACTTTCTTCCCATAGCCCAAGGGGTCAATACCAAATCTGCAAGCCCAGCGGTGTGATCTGAGTGCATGTGGGTTAAAAATGCACGATTCAGTTTAGTTATCTTTAGCCCGTCTATAGGTCCACCATATACTGGCGACATAGATGCGGCCCGACGAACAACCCCTGGGCCAAAATCCACGAGGTAAGGCGTATCATTGACCACAATTGCTACGCTAGGCCCTGAGCGTTGAGGGGATGGGTGTGGCGTCCCAGTACCTAACATAACAACTTTAGTTATATCTGATTTTTCTAATGTTGCTGCGACAATTTGTTGTGAACCTAATAAACCCAACAATAAGAATGAAATGGTCACGGCTATTTTTTTCATCTTTATCTCCCATTAAAAGTTATAAAATTTATCTGAAGTGCTAATTCAAGAAGTTTTTTTCAGGTTCGATGCATACAAGTTTTGACGTGTAATGACCCATACCGGATAAATTGGTGCAAATTTGTTATCGAAAATCATGCGTAAGTAATGTGCAGCGAAGGCGATTTATTTACGACGGAACAGCATGAATATAATTGTATATTTGCTTAAAACGTAAAGCTGCTTAAGTCAGTGCTCTAAAAGCCTTTTCTAGGCTGTTATAAGCTAGCGATATGAACAAAGGTGGTTAACGATAACGAGCGAATTTGAATTTACTTTTTTCTGTCACTAGTGTCAACTTTTTGGTCCGATTAACTTTCAACCTGCAGCAGATGGGCATACAAGATAAGGGAGAAAGATACTTCGATGGTGTAATTTGGGTTTATTTAACTGCGCAGGAAATTTTTAATCTTACGTTACCACTAGGCTTGGCAATATTAGATTACTTATATCCATGCTGATAAGTTCTATATCTGACTCTTGAAATTTAGTGCGATTTTCAAAGTAAAGAGCCTGCTCTTTGTTAACCGAATACCAAGACGTCATCGACCAGATAGCAAACAATAGCCGTATAGGATTCGTGTCACGTATTAACCCTTTTTCGATCCAATGTTCGATGGCCGAAACGAGTGAGTCGATCTGCTCTTTGGCTTCCTTATTGTGACTAAAAAATGCGTTGGATTTATTCGTGATGTTATCTAATACCGCAATTTTAGAGAATTCAGGGCAATGAAATGCCAATCTCACTTGTTGATGTATATATTTTTGTAGTGTGTTGAAAGGGTCTGCGTCGAAGTTTATTACTGTGGTGGCATCAGCCCACTTTTCGGATATATATTGCAATGTTGATTGGTAAACTTCTTCTTTATCATTGAAATAGTAATGAACTTTAGGGCGCGTCATTCCTGCAGATTTTGCGATAGACTTCATGCTTGTCCCGTCGTATCCCTTGTTACTGAACTCATTGGCTGCAGCTTTAATGATTTGCTCTATATTATCTCTGCGGATTTGCCCCTTTTTGTAAGTGTTATCGGTTGCCGATTTCATAATTACCTTTGTTCTTCATTAGACGTTGAATTATATACGCTTTGGTATAAATCTCATCAGTATCATTGACGTTCATAGCACTATTCGTAATTCACAGGATTAACTTATAAGTCAATACTCAAGTTTACATGAAAACGTCATCGTTTCGCATAATAGCCATTTAGCGTAGACACAGACCGCTGGCTTGTAAGCGCTTTGCGCATATGGAGGAATATATACGAATCGTCATGACAACTCTAATATCGTACGAAAAAAGTAAATACGGGTGGTCAAGCTCTCGTGATCAGGTCTGATCTCAGAAAGTCATTACGACTTAGTTTTGAGGGAGCTGCGGAGTATTTCGCAACTTAGTTTTCAAGTTATTACCGCCATGGTCTCAAAAGTAGCGACGTCAGGCAGTAATAATCTGTCGCGTTCTGTAACTACTATCCTTGAATTTAAATCACAAGTATTTTTGAACGTAAAAAGTCTGAGCAGAAAATATCTTGACACTAGTGTTAGCTTTTTATATAACAAACCTGACTTTTGTGACAGGTTTTCATTGATTCTCATAGTAGCTGTAATCAATTGATAGTATATCTACATCATTTTTTTGAAACTTTTTTTGGGGATACCCCTAGCAAATAGTTTCAATAATTTAATACAAATCTTTTCAATGCAGTACACCATTAATAGAAGAAGAACGTGTATTCAAGTCACAAAATACCGTTGGAAGCTACTCTGATTTAGTCAACGTGTTCGAATAATATTTAAACCACTTTAAGCAACGATTAACCAAATTTATATAATAATTCAATAAGGGAAAGTCATGACACACACTCGAACATCATTCTTAGCGCAGTCAATAAACATGGTACTTTTCGCTAGTGCATTGGGGGCGTCAACACATCTCGTCGCCGCTGAAGAGGAGCAAGAAAGAAAAGGTATTGAAGTCATTAATATCACTGCCCAGAAGCGAGTCGAAAACTTACAGGAAGTTCCAATGTCAATGACCGCTTTCTCAGCAGAAGCGATCGAAAAAAATCAGTTAACCGATATAGGTGATATTGCTGCGGTAACGCCGAATTTTAGCTTTTCTACTACGGGAAGTGGCCGCCCAGAATTTACCATTCGCGGAATTGGTACATCAGGTGTCGTGCGAGCTGGTTTGGATAACGCGGTCAATACCTTTGTTGATGATGTATACATTTCGCGTTCAAGTTCTTCTATTTTTGAATTATTTGATTTGGAGTCAATCTCTGTTTTACGAGGCCCGCAAGGCACGCTTTTTGGTAAAAATGTAGTTGGTGGAGCTATCAGCATTAACACCAAGAAGCCGACAGAAGACTTAGAAATGAAAATAAAGGGGGGAGTTGGTAGCGAGGGCCTAAGAACAGTACAAGCCTATATAAATGGCGGATTAACAGATGAGTTAGCCGGTAAATTAACGGTTTCAACTAATCAACGCGATGGTCTTGGATATGATACTGCATCAGGACAAGAATTAGCTGACCGTGATTCTAAAAGTGTTCGGGGACAACTCTATTTTGATAATGGTGATTTCACGACATTATTTACCGCTGATTATTCTAGGGATAAAAACAACGGCCAAATTATCAGCGAGAGAGGGTTAGGTAGCCTAGCAGCGACCGATAATGACAGGTTTACTTCGTCCCATGGTATTCCTCAAAGCGTAGATTCGAAGATATATGGCTTTTCACTAAAAGCGGAAACTGAAATAGACAGCGGCCTAATCACGTCTGTTAGTGCTATTCGAAAAAACTCGCTGGCAACAGTTGAGTCATTTACTGCAGAGCAATTAAATGTCGACAATGGTAATCGCACTGGCACGCAAAAAATACCTGGCCTTGCGGACATATTTGATAACAGCGAAAGTTCCACTCAAATCACACAAGAGTTTCGCTTTACCTCTAACACCGATACTGATTTAGCTTGGGTGTCAGGAGTCTTTTTCATTAAAGAGGAAATTAATCGTATTGAGTGTGAAGAAGTTTATGTCAACGGCACACAACCCGTTTTCATAGGAGGCGGGGCTGCTGGCAAATCTCGTCCTTGTTGGGATAACACAAATGATACCACTGGTTTAGCTTTTTTCTGGGATGGTAGTTACGATCTAACAGATAGTGTAAAGATTCGAGTGGGTGCACGATATACGCAAGAAGAGAAAGAAAATTATATTGAGGCGACATACAACGAAACATTACTTGATCAATATGTCCCTGGTGCGGAGAACTTGCCTGACGCACAGTTAACCTTTCCTTTATCTGAGGCTTATACTGCTAAAGCCAATAAATCATTTAGTGGTTTCACGCCACGCTTCGTCATTGAATGGACCCCATCTGATGATTTATTGACATACTTTAACGTTTCTAAAGGATTCAAATCTGGCGGATTTGACGGAAAAGTAAACAGTAATAACCTAACTGCAGAAGGTATTGGTAAAGCAGAAAGGCCTTTTGATGAAGAGACCGCTATTAACTATGAACTCGGTCTTAAATCTCAATGGTTTGATGACAGGTTGAGAGTCAATACCGCATTGTTTCAAAGTAATTTTGACGATATGCAGCGCTTGATCATTGTTCCTGCAGGTGGTCTAGCAGTCGTGAATGCTGCCAGTGCGACCTCAAAGGGGCTTGAACTAGATGGGGTGGCGTTACTGACAGATGATTGGGAGTTGAATTTTGGATATGGGTTTTTAAGAGCAACTTTTGATGAATTCGTTATCAATGCTAATGACGATCGTAGCGGGCAAGTATTACCCAATGCTCCTAAACATAAGTTTAATTTAGGTTCTACCTATACTCATACCCTTGAAAATGATGGGACTGTTACTTTCTATGCGTCTTACGGTTTTACGGCTAGCCAGCATTTTAATCGCGCCCCCATCGCTAACTTAGAAACTCAAGGTGCGTACAACGTTTACAACGCCAATATTTCGTATACCACACCAGATGAAAATTGGAAATTTACTCTGTGGGGCAAGAACATTACTGATACGGAGTACAGTAATAAGTTGGGGCAATTTATTGAGAGTACTAAAGAAAACCCAGCAGACCCTGCAACATATGGTATTTCAGTGACATACAATTACTTTTAGGCATTATAATTTAGAAAATATCTTTATGGCATTGTATGTGCTAGTTGCAATGCCATAAACTGTAATTGATAAGCAACGTAAGGTCATGATTTTGTTTAAGTATATTTTTATCTCAGTGTTATTTTTCTTGGCAACTCAGGTGCAAGCTGCACAAGAAAAGAGCAAGCCAAATATCATCGTAATTATGACCGATGACCAAGGGCAATGGACCTTGGGAGCTTATGAAAAACATATGAAAACGCCGAACATTGATTATTTGGCCGATCAAGGCGTCTTGTTTAACAATGCAATGACATCCGCGCCAGTTTGTTCCGCGGCAAGAGCGAGTTTCCATACGGGAAAAATGCCCTCTCAACACGGAGTATATGATTTTTTATCTGAAGGAAACGGTTTTGATGACAAATGGTTGCAGGGAGAGACTTTCTTAGGTGAACGTATGCAACAAAGTGGTTATCGAACCGGGCTTTTTGGAAAATGGCATGTAAAGGAGCCGAGCCTCGAACCAGCAGGTGGTTTTGATAGATGGATAAGCCATGATGCGTTCAAGGCGGGTTGGAGAAATCAGTATCAGCATCGCGGTAAAGTTGCTTTTTCTAAAGATGGTGAAGCCTTCGAGCATACGGGAGTCCAAGCTAGATTTTTAACCGAAAAAGCGATTGAGTTTATTGACGAAAGTACAGACAAACCGTTTTTTATAAATATTAATTATGTGGAGCCACACTTCCCTTTTGAAGGACTACCAGAACGTTTAGTTAGTCAGTATCGTCCTGTGGCACGAAAACTACTGCGGGATGGGGGGAACTCGTCTTTAGCATTGGCAAGTAAAGATACCGCGGTGCCTAAAGATCATGAAGAAAAACTATCTCAGTATTTGGCGGCCATTAGCCTGATTGATGACCAAGTAGGACAAATCATGGATGCGTTAGAAGGCCGTGGGCTGCTTGACAATACGATCATCGCTTTTGTGTCGGATCATGGAATGCTGATGGGGCAATATGGTTTGTATGGAAAAACCAATGCATCGTTTCCGTATAATTTTTATGAAGAAACAGTCCGAATACCATTCATTATTTATGGACCAAAATCTCTTGTTCAAGGCAGACAATCCAGAGATGAATTCGTAGATTTACTTGATTTACACAATACCATTTTAGATTTCGCTGGCGACAAAACATTTACTGAACAGGACGGGCCTGGACGCACTATTCGACCTCTTTTGAATGCGGAACGTGTTCAAGATTGGAAACGTTACCAAATTGCAGAACGTGGCAATGGTCGAATGATTACCGATGGAAAATGGAAGTTAGTGCGGTATTACAAAAAGGATGGGCAGCCAATAGATTATTGGTACGACTTGACTCATCCAATGAAAGAGCGTTACCTCGCTGAGCCCCCACGCTCAGCAGTAAAAACGAAAATGGTTGCAGCTTTAGATGAGTTTTTCGCGATATACGAAACTCCAGAACACTCAGGTAAAGATATTTGGCACCAACCTCGGCCAAACTTCAATAGTGAAAAATTACTGAATAAACCTTTGTGGCAATAACCGATAAGAAGAATTTTAAGGATAGAAACTAAAGTAACTTAGGGCCCTCAGATAATGCTAACGGATTGTGCCAGCAGAGTTGAGCCAGCAGAGTCGTGCCAGTGTAGTTCTTGAACGTCTTGATCGTAAACGGAATGCCAGCCAGTTATTAAACTGGCTATGCTTTGAGATACATTATTGCAAAGCGGGAAATCCACTAATTACCGTACTGTGTTACTCATATTATTTCTAGCCATAAATAACATACTTCGCCAGTGTCGATATCAACACAGTGTGTTTCGATTAGGCTCATCTCAACCTCGTGTTGTCCAAGCTGGATATGCTCAGCTGCTGTTCACCGGCCAGCTCTTAGGCTTCGTATGCTAGGGCGTATTGAACTGCAGAACTGTCAGGTTCTCGGTAAAGCATTTCTTGCTGGTGTTACTACATTTAATATCGTGCTTTGATTCTGAGTGTTTAAGCGGTGGATCAATCAGATGCCGCTTTTCCTTAAGTTTGAGGAATAGTCGTGTCACGTACCTTCGAATCTAAGACTGCCAGAGTGGTTGGGGGGAATACGTGTTTTAGACATGTTTCCGCATTCGCTAATCCTTTGTTTTCGTTGAGTTAATGAAGACGATCTTACTGCTTTGGAGTTGTAGCTCAGACCTGAGTAAACCATTCCCTTCATTATTCGCGTAGCGGTGACCGCGACGTTGTTGAATTTACAAAGCATGAATACTCAATGTTGCAAGATATCCTTAGTCCCTTGTTTTTTAAGCTTCAGTTTGGCCTTGTTCGAAAATAGATACTGCCTGCTTTTCTAAATAATTTGGTAATGTAGTGGGGGAGGGCTTATATCGAGTTGTCAGATACTCTAGATAACCGCATGATGATTTTATCTTGCGATTATCTAGGACTTTTTCGTGACTATATTATTAATATACGTCCAGATCGTTTGCTAAAACGACTTCGCCATTAAACGACGAACGCACTTCATCTACTATCTCACTGCCTTTTTCTCGCATAAAAAGAATGTGATAAAGAACTAACTTTTTAACATTTGCTTCTTGAGCAATTTTACCCAATTCTACGCCCGAAGTATGATTATTACTGTGGTAATTTTGCCAAAACAAGGGAAGTTTGCTTTTGCCTTCATCTGAATAAACTTCATGGATCAGAATATCTGCGTTTTTACTGTACTTTACGCTATTGCCATCAGGTGCTTTATCACCCGATATAACAATGATTCTGTCAGGTGTAGTGAATCTATAACCAAAAGCATCGGGCCAAGAACCATGTTTTACTGGAAATGCTTCCACGGTTACATTTTCATCTTTGTAGATTACGCCTTCTTTAACCGCATGAGCATTGATACGCCATCCATTGTTGTTCGCAGGTTGCAAACCATATAGTCGGTACTTTATGTCTTCGTCGTAAGCTTTTAATAAATATTTAGACATATCGACAATCCCCTCTGGGCCGTATACCTCCAAGGGCGTATCTCGACCTTGTACCCATGGAGTGAGCATTAAATCAGGCAGCCCTGCGGTATGATCTGAATGCATGTGAGTTAAAAATGCCCTATTAAGTTTGGTAACCGCTAACCCTTTTAAGGGGCCTCCAAATTTAGGAGACATAGACGCGGCTCTGCGAACCACTCCGGGCCCAAAATCTACTAAATATGGTGTGTCGTTTACTATTATCGCTACACTCGGGCCTGATCGCTCTGGAGATGGGTGGGGCGTACCCGTTCCCAACATGACCACTTTGGTTATTTCTGATTCTGCCAGCTCGGCGGCATTTGCGGACTGCAAACTCAAAGAGCTTAATAGCAAAAGTAGTACTACAGTCATTTTCGATTTCATGTTAATCATCTCTGAGTCACTCACTTAAAAGGTTAAACCGAAAGACAAGCCAAAAGTTCGTGTGCTCGCACGCGTTACAACACATCTCACGTTATATCCTAGGGAGCCCGGAGAAATACCATCTGCATATATTTTGTTTCCGTCTGACGTGCCTAGGCTTGCACAGAAGTGCTCATCAGTTAGATTATTGCCGTAAAGAGACACTGCATATTGCAAGTCATCGCCAAAACTGTATTTCACATTCATGTTCACCAACGTAAATGCTTCTTGGGTGATCAAGTCCTTGAGTTCACTGCTGCCGCGGGTAATTGAGCCTTTGGTCTCATCGTCCGTGTAATTCACATTTCCCATCAGCGTGAGTAGTGTTCCGTTCTGAAATTCGATTTCTTGTTTAGCGACCATCGAAAGTGAATATTTCGGGGTGTTCCCCAACTCGGTTCCTTCAATAAATAGCTCGTCTTCGCCAGCGTCAGTTATTTCAGAATCAATTAGTGCTAAACCAAAATCTAGAAAAAGGCCGTAGTCGTTTGCGTATTTTACGTTGGCATCTAAACCTTTAATTTCAGATTGAGGAGCGTTTGCTAACGTAGGTATACCGCCGGCCGTCACAAACTGTTGTTTGTTAAAGTAGGTGTAGTAAAAAACAGCGGCATCGAGTTGAATGCTATTTTTTAGGAACGAACTCTTGTAACCAACCTCCCATGCTTTAAGTGATTCAGGTTCAAGGCGAGCATCTTCTAAGCCGGTCAATATATTGGCTGGCGGCACTAATGCATATGCTGTGCGAATATCAGCCGCGCCGCCTTTGAATCCCTTTGATAAACTGGCGTAGAGTAATGCGTCTTCAGTGGCTTTCCAATCGAGCTTAACCGTGTATCCAATGTCTTCGTTTGATAGATTCTGACGAACTTGACGCCGTATATCATAACCATCTACATCAAGGTTAGGGTTTTCAACATTGTTTTGTAAGCGGACCAACTCATCGATATCGTTTGAAAATAAAGGTATTTTATTGTCAAAAGTTTGAGCGTTAGGTGATGAAGGTAAATAGTCTGCGACTATTTTTTCGTCTGACCAGCGAAGGCCTGAGGTGATGGTTATATCGTCGGTTAAGTCGTACTCGGCTTGGGTATAGATCCCCAAGTTTTCTTTGCTATGAGCCAGCTGTACATTTGGTATTATATTACCACCTCCGATCCCAGGAGAGCGAATTCCAGTAAATGACTCTGCATCCTGATCAAGATAGTAAATACCTGCTATCCATCTGAACGCATCTAAACCGTCAGAGACGAAGCGAAGCTCATGTTGATAAGTATCGCGGTCATCCTCTTGCGTTAAATGGGCACCTAAAGTTGCACTGCCATCGACATCTGTGGCCACTTTAAAATCTAAGTTATCAAATGAACTTATCAAACTGAGGGTGCCGATATCAAAATCGTAGTCAAAGGCGAGATAGTACCCTTTCGTTTTGATATCTTCTAATCCGAAGTTAGTGGATATGGTATCCCAACTGCCAGTTGATGGATCCGTCGGTTGTTCCCCTGTGGCACCACCGTCGCGCCCTACACAGTCGGTATTGCGCTCAAAGTCTAAATTGCCACGGTTGAATTCGGCGCACACGTCACCAGAGCCATCTGGTGCTCTGCTACCTAACAATTCAGATGCAGTAGAGTTGTTCTCACTCTGCATCGTGTTTACGTTAAATAGTAGGCTTGCGTCATCAACTGGTGCCCAAAGCACGCCAAGGCGGACAGCTTTCATGTCATCGTCACCATAATCGCGACCATCGCTTAGTGATGTAAATGGGCCATCATTTTTGTTCGTCATCACGGCCAGCCGCGCAGCTACCGAATCGCTAATATCAAAACCAATTGCTGACTCAGTATTAATCAATGAGTCACTGCCGATCTTTACTTTAACGCTCCCATTTGTACCACCATCAATTTCAGGCTTGTTAGTAATATAGTTTATGGCCCCACCGGTCGTATTGAGACCAAACAAGGTGTTTTGTGGGCCTTTTAGAACTTCTACGCGCTGCATATCAAATAACGCCGCACGTGCTTGGAACCCACTTGTTAAGGTAATGCCATCATAATATTGGCCGACGGCAGGAGAGGCCGTAAGATGAAAATCACCGGTGCCGATACCGCGTAAAAAATAATTTCTATTTGAACCACCCTGTGCTGATGAGGTTAACCCTGGCGTCACAGCCACTAAATCACTGGCATCGGTAATGCCTAACGCTTCCATCGTTGCGCCAGTAAAAGCAGTTATGGCAACCGGCACATCTTGCAATGGTTCACTGCGCTTTTGTGCAGTAACAACAATTTTCTCTACTTCTGCCAAACCTGTAATAGGTAAGGCCAGCATAATTGCTGCGGATAATGTGGTTTTAATAAATTTTTTATGGTGCTTCATGTTGCCGCCTTCTATCTAATTTTATTTGTGATTGGCTTTGGGCAAAAATTTAAAAAACACTTCATATTGCCCAAATGTTACATTGCTACACTGTGTTAACAACAAGTGTGCCAGAGGTTTTTTCAGCCAATAATAAAATCCTAAATCATTGTTTGTTATGAGTATTTTCTTCGACTTGCACTTTATTTCAGACAAGGGAGTAGTCTTTCTTATAACTTTTTATTAACAAAATTGAGGTGGAAAATAGCTTCAAAACTTCACTTGTAACAATTTTGTGAAGTTCAAGGTGCGTGAAGACGTTCGAGATGTATTGGCTTGAGGCGGAAGGCGCTATTGACTCAGTCTTCCGTATAAGGAATTGGAAGTCGGTAAGCGTTAGGTTTGTTGACTACGTTCTTTATTTGTAAAGGGGCATTGCTTATCAACTGACATGAACATCTCTACTTATTACGTTATAGAGCGGTTGGTTACGAATGTGATTTGATATCAGAGAGGTTGAGCCACTGGCCTTTAATAGGGTAACAATCATTATTTGACATTATTAAGAAGATTGAAAAAGCACAGGTCAGATACGTTGTCCTGTGCTTTAGGTGGTGGGGGATTATTAGAAGCCTTGGCGAGCTCCTGTGACTGCGGGCCCAGAATAATGTACATGGACGATTTTCCATCCATCTTGTTCCCTTTTATATACCTGTGTTTCCCTCCCCTCAGTCGTAATTTTGTGCCCATCTTTGGCGAACACAGCATTAAAATCCCAGTAAAATTCTGCCCAAGCAGTATTTTCATCAAGCATGTTGATAGAGATATTTTTTAAGGTTAATTCACGCGTCGAAAAATTTGCCATTGCGCCAAGATAAAAGTTATTTTTTATTTGTTTCCAGCCTTTTTGATGACCCCGAGGCTGTATGAAAGACAGCCCCTCTTTCTGGCTCCAAATTGACTGGGCTAAATCCATGTCCAACGTATCTACTGACTTTGCATACTTGTTCAACAAGCTTTTTATTTCAGCATCGTTTGCAAGGGTCGCACTAGAAATTAATAGTAACGGGACAGCGATAAGCGCTTTTAGGTTCTTTTTCATAATTGCTCCATTTTTGTAGTGCCACGTTAACTTGTGGCGGCTAAGGTTAATTTAAATCAAATTTTAAAATTGAACGTTGATGCTCTCGTAGTACAAGTGTGACAAGTTACTCAGCACTAATTCGAAGCACAGGCTTAACGACTTCACCTGTTTCAGTTGCTTTGATCGCTTCATTAATGTCATTAAACTCAAAGTAACCAATGAGTTTCTCAAATGGGAAGACCCCTTCAACATGGTAATTAATGAGCTCTTCTATAAAGCCATTCAAGTCGCTATCGCCCCCTAAAATACCTTTTACTGTGCGCCCCAGAGACATGAATTCCAGTTCGTTAAATTCAAGAGTTTCTTCGGGGCCAGATGCGCCAACAATCCCCAGGATCCCTTTAAATGAAAGTAAACTAAAAGCATCTTGAATAATGGACTTGAAGCCAGTGGTATCAAAGCCATAAGCTATGCCATCAGGGCACAGCGCTTTAATCTTCTCTATGGCATTTTCTTTGCCATTAAAGGCATGTGTGGCGCCAAGCTCCTTGGCGAGAGCGAGTCTCTCTTCATTGATATCAACTGCTACGATCGGATTGGCGCCTGCAATCTTGGCCGCCATGATAGCTGCCATACCCACGGTACCTATTCCAAAAATAGCAATGGGCATATTGGCTCTGACATTCAAGCTGCGCAGCACTGCGCCTGCACCTGTCATCAGGCCACATCCTATTGGTGCTAAACGCTCTAACGGAATGTTGTTAGCAGATTCAGGCACTTTAATCACATTTCTTTGGTTTGCAATGGCGTGGGTGGCAAAGCTAGATTGCCCAAAGAAACTAGCATGAATAGGTTGATCATCCTTAAACATGGTATGAGTACCGTCTACTCGAGCGCCCGCCCAGTTATACGGGAAAAATTGATAGCAATATGTGGGAGATTTTACTGAGCAACTTGGACACTCGCCGCAACTATTAAAGCTCATCACTATACGGTCTCCTGGCTTAGCGACGGTGACCTCGCTGCCTATTTCCTCAACAATACCGGCACCTTCATGGCCTAATACTCCAGGCAGTGGAACAGGCAGGTGACCATCACGTACAGCAAGATCTGTATGGCAGATCCCACTTGCCACCATTCTGATTTTCAATTCATTGGGTTGCAATGCATCAAGTACAACATCTTCGATAACGAAAGGATGTTCATTCCCACTGCAAATGGCAGCGCGAGCTTTTGTAGACATACTTATTCTCCTGATTCAGCATTTTATACTGTTGATGGTCATATTTACTTCAGACGCATATTCTGCGGCTACAAAATTTCTTTGGCATAGGCTCGTGATTAATGTCTACGAGGGTCTTTACTATGTTCTTTAAAGCGCCCTTGTCACCAATATTCACTTATGCATTAAGCTTTACTCGATATTACTTTTGTTGACCATTAGTTAACAAAAGAGAGTGGATAGCGCATATTCACCCATTTCATAAAGAGTGAATAATCGTCTGTAGTCGTATCGTTGCTTTACTCAGTACTTAGCAGCGCCTATGCCAAGTTTAAATTATGGCGAGGTTACTCTTGTTTCTTAATTTAAGTGTCTGATTATAAAGAGTTATATTAAGTGTTTTGTTTTCAGCTATAAACTCCGAGAAATCAGCATTAGTATGCTGTTAACAAATTTGTAATGATAATCTCGATAAAATATTCCATTGCAGGTTTTTGGTTAACAAATTTGTCGATTTGAGGATTTTAGTGTGGACACAACAGATAAAAGTGCCCTAGGCAATAGTGAAGATGAAGCTATTTTGCAGCCGTTCAATCTTATAAATGAAAAGGATAAAGTACTTCCTGAGTTTCAGGATTTAAGTGACAGGCTGCGTTTTATTCCCGAGGAAGGCCGAGTGGTGTTGGGCGATAATCGCTTGTTAATCGCCAATTTGGCTTTTTTCTCAGTCATGCGTCAAGAGCACCTGAATAGTTTTGGTGTTGAAAAATCACGAGGAATTTTGACGAGAATGGGTTACTCAGCAGGTTATCAAGACGCTGAAGAAGTCGCGACTCACTTTCGCTCTCAAGGAAATGCCTACGAAGTTTTGACCGCTGGCCCCACCTTGCATGCTCTCATGGGGTGGGCGTTAGTCGAGCCAATAGAATTAGAAATAGATGTAGCAAATGGGCACTACTATGCAGAATTCATGTGGAAAGGCTCTGCTGAGGTCGCGCTGCACCTTAAAAATAATGATATAAGTTTAGATCCCGTATGTTGGATGCAAATTGGTTATGCCTCAGGATATGCTAGCCGTTTTATGGGTAAGCGGATTCTTTACAAAGAAGTTATGTGCAGCGGCATGGGAGATAGTAAGTGTAAAATTATTGGCCGCCCAGTTGAAAAGTGGGATGTGCCTACTCCCGATATTTATTATATGTATCCAGAGGACCTAAAAAGTACTGTCGATCTTCGACCCACGCATCATATTCCGCTCGCTGATACTCCTAAAGCAGATAACGTAACATCGTATGCTGGGCTAATTGGGGCTTCTCCCGCATTTATTAATACGCTGAATCTGTTAAAGCGCGTTACAAAAACAAACGCTACCGTATTGTTTCTAGGAGAAACCGGTGTTGGCAAGGAGCGCTTTGCTCGCGCATTGCACGCGACCAGTAAGCGAGCAGACGGCCCGTTCATTGCGGTCAATTGCGCTGCTATACCGGTGGAACTCATTGAGGCTGAGTTATTTGGTGTTGTGAAGGGCGCTTTTAGTGGTGCAACAAATTCTAGGTTAGGACGTTTCGAGCGAGCGGACGGTGGGACCATTTTTCTCGACGAAGTAGGGACACTGGATCTCGCTTCTCAAGCCAAATTACTCAGAGTGCTTCAGGAGCGTGAGTTTGAACGAGTCGGTGACGAGCATGTGAGAAAGGTCGATATCCGCGTGATTGCGGCAACTAATGCAGACTTGAAAATAGATGTTAGTGAAGGTCGTTTTCGAGACGACCTTTGGTACCGCTTAAATGTATTTCCGATTGAAATCCCTCCTCTTAGAGACCGAAGGGAAGATGTTCCTTTGCTTTTAGAATACTTCTTAAACACCTTCAATACGTTGCATGAGCGCTCGGTCAAAGGTTATACGGAGCGCGCACTTGATGCATTAATCTATTACCAATACCCAGGCAATATTCGGGAGTTAGAGAACATGGTTGAGCGCGCAATTATTTTGGCTGAAAATGATTCCGCACTCGATATCCCAATGCTATTCACTGCAGAGAAACGTTCAAACATATCCTTACCTTTAAGCATGACCAAACACGGACACTTGCGGGCGTCAAAGTTAGAAGAACAAAATGATGGCCAAATTGAACAGCTTTATGAATCTGTTTTGTCGCAAGGAAAAACTATGTCTGAAGTAGAATCAGCTATTGTTTTGATGGCAGTAGAGCAAGCCGAAGGTAATCTCGCTGAAGCAGCAAGAAAATTAGGGATGACTAGGCGCCAAATTGAATATAAATACAGCAAACTAAAATTGTAGTTATGCTCACCATGATCTTCCCCTAACTCTGCAAACACTCTTTACTGGTTTCACTATGTGTCTCGTTTGGGTTTGAATCCCCCTTATAGTGATATGGCCTAATCTGGCTGTAATAGTCAACAATATAATCTGTTATGTGCTGATTAACCTCTGTAAAATTCCGGTAGCCCGTCTTTGCAGTTGTGAAGGATATTATTCGTACTATTGAAACTCAATGTTCGTTGACCGAGTCCGCCACTTGCCTGAGCTTGTCGAGGAATAGCTGCGCTGCAGGCGAGGGCTCTGTTCGTCTGCGCATAGTGATCCCTATTGGACGATAAGTTTCCCCAATATCCACTGGTAGCACGTCAAGTAATTCATGATTTCTATCATAGTAAATTTGATGTTTCGACAGCAGGGTCACGCGGTCACTGCCCATTAACAAGCCCCTAACCATGGATAACGAGCTTGTATGGATTGAATGAGTAGGAATAGGGAGCCCGTGCGCTTTCATTAATTCAAGAAAAAGCCTACCTGAAGGTGTGTGTAATTCGGGCAATACCCAGCCATAATCAGACAAATCCCCTAAAGACAAATTTTCGCGACCCATCAATGGATGATTTGAGCGAGCAATAACTGACAATTTATCTTCGAGCAGAATTTCGGTGTTCAAGTCGCTGTCTTTTTCGGATGGACGAATTGCCCCAATGATGAAGTCGATGTCCCCATTTCGTAAGGAAACTTCCAGTAAATTATATGGACCTTCGCGAGTGGAAACGTCCAAGTTATGATGCTCATCTAATAATAAATTAATTGCCTGAGGAGTGAGATATGTGCGGGTGTAGGGCAAAGTACCTATTTTAACTGAGCCACTGGTAACGCCATCTAAATTAGCCAAATCTTCCAATGCATAACGTATCTCGGAAAATGCGAGTTTTAGGTGCTGCGCTAACACGTTGCAATACGGTGTGGGAACGACACCTTGAGGTTCACTTTCGAATAAGAAGATACCCAGCCACACTTCAAGCTGCCTTACAGAGCTGTATATTGCCGCTTTAGTGACGTTCAACTGGTCAGCGGCACTGTGAACGTTTTTACAGTGATATAAAGAAATGAATGCGGCCAAGCGTTTATAACTTACATCCATGGAAAATATGGGGTTGTTCTCAGAGTTCATGTGCAATTTGGAGTAGCTTGCAAAGCTCTGACTTGCTTTCTGGAATTCATCTATGGCACGTTGCGTGCGCGTTGCAAATGCTTCTCCGTAGGCGTTAGCAATCATACCGGTAGCCACGCGGTCGAATAAGCTGACATTCAATGACTTCTCCAAATCGGTAATCGATTTGGTGATAGCGGTTTGAGAACGATTCAGTTCATTTGCTGCTTTTGTCACACTTTTTAATTTATACACACTCATAAAGAAACGCAGCTGACGCAAGCTGAGCTCTGGTATGCCATTGGGATCAAGGTTTATCATTTAGGCTTTCACTTCAAAATTTTTAACAACATATTTAATTGTCCTTGTAAACACAACGGCAATCTTAGATTGATAATTGCACATAGTATAAATAACTTTTTTGTTTCACTTATCAAATGCTTTTATCGTTAAGTGAAACGAATTGTTACTTTTCGGCTTAACATCAGCAGGCGTGGCGGCGATATGCGGATTGTTAACGACTTCGTTAGATAGCGTCCGCTTTATTTCTTTCCATTTCAACGAACACAAAATACTCACCAGAAGCCTCACTCTGTCTCTTAACAAATAAGATTCAATTTTTTCACATGCGTTATCAACCAATTCACATTGGTTGTCGATGGGGGGGCCCAATACACTTTGCTTAACTGATAAAAGCGCTTTAAGTTTTAAAACGTCAATTACGCTACCTGCTTAAAGCCACTCATAGGAGTTTAACTACATGCAGTCATATCCACTATTTATTGACGGTGAATACCAACAAGCAACGTCAGGTAAAGAAGATACCAGTTATAACCCAGCGACGAGTGAGCCGTATGCTGTAGTGCAATTGGCAAGTGTACAAGATGCTACTGACGCCATAGCTTCTGCGCATCAAGCATTTCAGACTTGGAAAGATGTGCTTCCTTCTGTTCGAGAAAAAATTCTACTAGACATTGCTGACGCTTTTGAGCGCCGGGCGGATGAGTTTAAGGATTTGCTCATTGATGAAGCTGGCTCAAGCATGCTTAAAGCCGGCTATGAAACACATCACGCCCCCAGCTTCCTGCGTGGAATGGCGGGTGAATGTCGCCGCGTAAAAGGTGAGACATATCAATCTGATTATCCTGGACTGAAGTCGTATTCTATTCGGCGTCCGCTAGGTGTTGTGCTTTCCATTGCACCCTTTAATTTCCCATTACTGTTGGCGATCCGAAAAATTGGTTGGGCGTTAGCTGCCGGAAATACAGTTGTACTTAAGCCTTCTGAAGTGACTCCCGTTATTGCCCTAAAGCTAGCGGAAGTTATGACTGAAGGGGGCCTGCCCAAAGGGGTTTTGAATGTCATCCCTGCTAATGGTGCAGAGTTAGGTGATGTGTTGATTGCTGATGAACGAGTACGCAAGGTAACGTTTACAGGTTCAACCCGCGTAGGTAAGTCTATCGCGCTGGCTTGTGCTAAGTACCATAAGCCGATTACGTTAGAAATGGGCGGAAAAAACCCGTTTATTGTATTAGCTGATGCAGATGTGGATTACGCCGTAGATGCGGCGACATTCAGCAACTTTATGCATCAAGGTCAAGTGTGTATGACAGGCTCAAGAGTCATTGTTGAGGATGCGGTATATGACGAGTTTGTTAGAAAATTCACCGCCAAAGTCAGCGCATTAGGGTATGGCAATCCGCGTGATCCGGGCGTTATCGTTGGGCCGTTAATTCGCCCAACACAGACAGAGTTTATTAAGAAACAGGTGGAAAAAGCTGTCGAGCAAGGCGCGAAGATTAACGTCGGTGGCCATTACGAGGGTAACGTATTTCAGCCTACGGTTATTAGCGATGTGACATCGGATATGTCCATTTTCCATACTGAATGTTTTGGACCCGTGGCAAGTGTTATTAAAGCGTCTGATTATTTACATGCCTTGGCTCTAGCAAACGACAGTGAATACGGCCTAACTAGCGCTGTTATTACCAACGATCTGCAAATGAGTATTTTCTTCTCCGAGAATCTTGAGAGCGGCATGGTTCATATTAATGGGCCGAGTATCCGCGATGAAGCCGTCGTCCCTTTTGGCGGTGTTAAAAACAGTGGAATGGGACGAGAAGGCGGCACTTTCGCCATGGACGAATTCACAGAATTAAAGTGGATCACCGTGCAAATGGGTCAGCAGAAATTCCCTTTTTAAGGTCGTTTTAACCTAGTCATAATATCGGAGAGTCTCGTGATAGAAGCTCAGTCAATACAAGAAAAACAATCGAGCCCAATACTGATTGGTGTTTGCGCCACATTGTTAGTGCTAGCGATTTCTGCACTTATCATTGCTGGATTCACTCAGGTTTTTGGCTTGCCGTTCTTTTTGGAGTGGGTCGGAACATTTTTGCTTTGTGCCACCCCATTTCAAGTCATGATGGCCGTTGTTTGGCATCACAGAGTGCCGAGTAAGATAGCCGAAATGTCTCAACCTCTTAAAGGTGTAATACTGACTTCGATGGTATTACTCGCTGGAAGCATTATCACTCCGATATTATATTTTACCGTTGGGCAAGGCGTGATGAGCCCAATTTTAATACACTTTGCTATTCAATCAGTGGGTGTCAGTTTATTAGTCATATTGATATTTGGTGGTTGGCCAATTAACAAATTAACTGATAACCCGTTATGGCAAGGCATTGCAATACTGATTTATTGCTATCTGCTGAACTACGTACTTTTTAAACTATTCTACGACTACAGCTTTTTCTCTGGTTTACCTTTTTACTCCCCTGAACTCGAGCCTGGAGGGATGTTCAATGGTATTAGTGCGCTGTCATTTGCGGTGACCGTTGTGGCAATGGTGATGGTAGCGACCATGTTTGAGTTATGGCCAATAACGAAAATGGGTAAAGACATTAACCAACCATTGATGGGGTTATTAAGTACAGGGTTGATAGTATGTGTATCCGGGGTTGTGTATTACATTTTTGTTGGTTTACTGAAAATGGAACCAATGGACTTTATGGTTAAAGGCCCCGTCTGTATTATTTTCGGTACTTTCTTGGTGGAAAATATGATGCAGTTCCAGCTTTTTAGTCAATGCGTGCAACCGCTTAAAGGGCTGTTAAAAGTTGTATTATGCTTAATTGGCGCCTTCGTTATGTATCACCTTTATTCCTATGCGTTGCCTTTTTTTGCGGGAACGGATCTCGTCCCTGGTCCAGAAATGGGCTACGCTCGCGAAGCTTGGATAGGCACCGCCACTCTGGGCGTGACTTTTCCTGTTATCAATATCATTGCCGGTGCATTTGAGCTTTGGCCCGTAAAACGAAATTAACCAATTTCAATTTAGATTGAATTCGGTGCTACCAAGCTTGTTCGGCACCGAGTTCTGCTATTTATCACTTTTAAACCTCTGCAAATATCCCTTCAATTGCACTGAAATTCGCGAAGAATCCTTACAAACGCCTTATTTCTTATTTCTTATTTCTTATTTGTACCGACTCCAGTGAATATTTAACCACTTCGCGAAAATTCAAAAGGGCTTAATCAAGGCGCTTGAATGATAGCCTTTTATGAAGAAACAACCTGGGCACTTTCAGGTTCGAGCAACACCGAGTAAGCCCTTTAAATTCGCCCGAAGGAAACCCCTAGCGGTTTTTATGCTACGTCCTCGGTATATGAAAGGGAACCATCATTCTTGTGCATCCACGCCTTGTTCACCATCCGCTGGATGAATTATAAGAGCGCAATTATTAACTGGAATGGGTGGAGTGTAACCAGTGCATTGGCACTACTACTTAACATTCTGAGTGGTGTTTTTCCGCCGGGTTATAGAATAACGCGCCCTACAAGCGATACTATTTTTGAACAGTCCCTGTTGAACATGGTTTTTCTAAGGGACCCTAGTATGCAAATATTATATTTTAACAGAAGATAAATATTGATACGAAAAGTGGTCTTTTGGCTGACCAAGAGGGCTGAGATAAAGAGTAATGCACACGTGCAATTTGATGTGGCTTTGAGCGGTGATGGGCGCGGTGTCAAACGAGCGTTATTTACTTCGTTTAAAAACTAGCCTGTCGGTTTTAGCATTAACAGGCTAGTAGGGTAATTATTGAAAACCGGCTTTACACGTCGGAATATGGCATGCCAACGTACTGAGTTGCGATCACCTGTTGACCTTCTTGATGTGACAGGTAGAAGTCCAGCTCAGATGCCATAAAGCGCTCAAATGTTTTATTGTCCATGTTATTAGCATCACCGCCACAATCAGTAAATTCATGAAGCATATTGCTCATCCACCACGAGAAACGTTCGGCGTGCCAGACTCGGCGCAAGGCTATTTCTGAATATTGTTGGGAAGCATTAGTTGCACCTTCGTTGTACTCTTTTGTTAGCAAACGGTACAAGGTCGATACATCTGACGCTGCTAAATTTAGTCCTTTTGCACCCGTTGGGGGCACAATATGTGCTGCATCACCAACCAAAAATAGCTTACCTAGCTGCATCGGCTCACACACAAAGCTGCGTAACGGGGCAATACTCTTTTCGAGGCTTGGCCCGGTAATAAGGTTACTCGCTGCTTCTTGAGGCAAGCGTTTTCTCAACTCATCCCAAAACCTTTCATCACTCCACTGCTCAACTTTGTCAGTTAAGGGTACTTGTAGGTAATAGCGAGAGCGTGACGATGAACGCATACTGGCCAGGGCGAATCCACGTTCCGTTTTGCAATAGATTAGCTCATCGCTGACAGGCGGAGTGTCGCTAAGTAAGCCTAACCAGCCAAAGGGATATACCCGTTCAAATTCGTTACGCTTTTCCTCTGGGATACTTTTGCGGGAGACGCCATGAAAACCATCGCAACCAGCAATATAATCGCATTCTAGTGTGTAATTAACACCATCTTGGCTAAAGGTAACTGTTGGATGAGCACTTTCGATATCGTGTAAGGAAACATCGCTGGCGCTGTAGTATGTGGTTAATGCTTTCGTTTCTCGGGCTTGCATGAGGTCACGAGTGACCTCGGTTTGTCCATAACACATGACGGTTTTACCATCCGTGAGCTTGTTTAAATCAATTCGATAAGGTGTGCCATAGTAACTAATTTCAAATCCATCGTGCACATGCCCTTCACCATCCATTCGCTCATTGACGTTTGCTTCTCTCAGCAAATCCACTAAGCCTTGTTCCAAAATCCCGGCGCGTATACGGCCTAGCACGTACTCACCCGATACGCGTTCAACGATGATGTTGTCGATACCCTGTTTCGCCAAAAGTTGGCCTAATAATAATCCTGATGGTCCTGCGCCGATAATGGCGACTTTTGTTTTAACGGTCTGCATTATGTTCACTCTTTGACTAACTCAGTGACTTAATCATCGAATAGTTAAACAAATTTTATAATTCAACTCTGTTGCATATTATTGTACTTTTGCGTCATGTTAATTTAATGTCATTACACGTTAAATTATGATTAATAGATATGTCGGCAAGTATTCCTTTTTACGATTTATATGGTGAATCCTTTATTCGCAAAGATGTTGGTTTGGCTCATGTAGAGGACATTGCTTTTCGAAGCCGAGGGTTAGGATGGGAAATTGAGCCTCACAGACATGACAAGCTCACCCAAATAATTTGTACTTTTGATGACTCATGGGTTGTCCAACTTGATGATAAACGATATGAGCTAAGCGGAAACTGGTTAGTTTTAATCCCCGCTGGTGTGGTGCATGGCTTCGTATTTGAACCGAATATTCAGGGCTATGTCGTATCGCTAAACCAGGATGTTCTAGAGGGGACTTGCGATGCCGACCCTCAATCGACGTTACCAGAACTTTTGTGGGTGCCTTCGGTGATTGAGTTTCGTGACAGGCAGCAAATTGAGCGCTTCATGACTTATATTAAATTGCTCAAAGATGAACTGGTTAGCGCAGAAGCTGAGCAGGGATTAGCAATTAATCGACTGGTACAAATGATATTACTCACCGTTAAACGACAACAACATTTGCAAGCGGTGAGTGCAGGCTCAAGCGGACGGGAGTCAAAGGTTTTGCTCGCGTTTCGGCACTTAATCGAACAAAACTATACAAAGCATCTATCAGTACAAGATTACGCCAAACAACTGCATGTCTCTGTGTCGACCCTTAATCGATTATGTCAAGGGCAACTAAATGAATCACCTAAATCAATTATTCATCAAAGGTTAATTAGCGAAGCGAAACGACGGCTGATATATACGCGTCAGAGTGTCGAGGAAATAGCATATACTTTGGGTTACAAAGAGCCTGGCTATTTCAGTCGATTTTTTAAATTAGGTGTGGGTATGAGTGCTGGAATGTACCGTAAAACCAGTGTGATCTCATAGATGGCTTATCTCATCAAACCGTAGCGGTTTGCTCATAGTGAGATTCAATGATTTCTAAGAACCGACGTTGAATATGAGTCGCTTGCCAATTTTTCCGCATACTCAAGCCTATTTCGCGGTTTGTGTCTGCCAATGGCATAGGGCATACCGCCAATAAACCATTTTTAACTTCGACGTCGACTTGTCTTGCTGGCAATAAGGCGGCTCTTTCACTGTTGAGCAGTAATCCACGTATAGCGACCATGGCGCTACACTCTATTACTTGCTCGGGCGGCACTAAGCCTCGGCTGTTAAACAATTCATCAAATACTAGGCGAGCGGGTACACCTTTTCCTGGTACCACCCATTTCAGGCTTTGCAATTCTGTGTTTGACAAGGTCGCACGCTTTGCAAATTTGTGGCCCGCTTTAACCACCATACTCAAGGGATCATCAAATAGTTTGTGTTGCTTTATATCATTATGGGGGAGGGGATATCGTAACGCACCGACGATCACGTGTAACTGGCCATGCAATAGGTAATTGACTTGTTCTTCATAAGGCCCATCAATGATACTGACCTGCGCTAGCGGAAATTCATCTAGCAATTGCAGAACGCAACGAGGCACAATTTCAGTGCGGGCCAAAGGGAGGCTGCCAATGCGAATTGAACCATTCATGCGACCGTTAACCTCGCCAATTTCTTCAAGACCTTGAGATAGTTCAGCGAAAAATAAGCTCGCATAACGTGTTAGCTGACGAGCTCGCCATGTGGGCTCTACTCCGGTGGGAGAGCGCTGGAATAAGCACTGCTCACATAGGGTTTCTAAATCTTTAATAGAGCGGTGCAGGGTCGGCTGAGTTAATCCCATCTGTATAGCCGCAGCAGTATAGCTTTGTAATTCAGTGATGGTAATGAGGGCTTTTAGCTGCCGGCTACTGACTGAGCGCACAAAGGAGTGCATTTTCGGCTTATCAGCGTTAAACAACATAGCTCCTGCATACTGTAAATGCTTGAAAGCGCGATCTGCTCGGTTTAAGAAGCGAGCACCGTTTTCGGTACAATACATACCTGAGTTAGTACGACTGAAAAGTGTTAGTCCAAGAGTTGCTTCAAGTTTATTAATACCCTGAGTCAGCGCAGATTGGGTTAAATGAATCTGTTTTGCTGCTGCACTAATGGTGCCTGAGTTCTGTATTTCTAACGCGCAAAGCAAATGCCTAAGATTAAATTTCATATCTATTTAACTAGCTTGTTTTTTATTCATTATAGAAAAAACTAATGGTGAGTGTCATCTTTTTAAACAGTTTTTTAACGAACTGTACGCCATACTCATTTCGCAATTTTATTTTAATAGGTGAAGCCATGGCAATCTGTGTAACTGATACTCCTCGTCCTGATAAAGCTCTCGTGGCTAAATACCAAGGGTTTGAAGTCGCCACCGTGCATGAAGCACAAGGTCGTAAAGGTTTACTTGCTGACTATATGCGTCCGATTTACAAACCCGCTAAAGTAGCAGGCCCAGCAGTGACTTGCGAAGTGGCGCCAGGAGACAATTGGATGATCCATGTTGCGGTTGAACAATGTCAACCGGGTGACGTGTTAGTGGTCAAGCCGACAAGTCCAAGTGTGGATGGTTTTTTTGGTGATTTACTGGCTACTTCTCTTAAAGCGCGCGGTGTACTCGGGCTGATCATTGAAGGAGGAGTACGTGATACCGCTACCTTAACGGCAATGAATTTTCCGGTGTGGTCAAAATCGATATTCTCACAAGGTTGTGTAAAAGAAACCATTGCCAACGTTAACGTACCCGTCATGTGTGCAGGTGCTTATATTCGTCCAGGTGACATGATAGTGGCAGACGAAGACGGTGTTGTGGTCGTAGCGCTTGAAGAAGCTGATAATGTGCAAACCAAAGTAGAGCAACGCATGGAAAATGAAGAATCTAAGCGTGTCCGTTTTGAAAACGGCGAGCTAGGGCTTGATATTTACAATATGCGTGAGCGACTTGCAGCTAAAGGCTTGGTTTACGTTAAGTACAACGAGCAATAAGCATGTCTGAAACACATCTTCAAAAAGCAATTCCGTGTTACATCATGCGTGGCGGCACCTCTAAGGGATTATATTTTCTGGCAGAGGACTTGCCAGCTGATCCCATTGAGCGTGATGACGTGTTGCTAAGGTTAATGGGGTCCCCCGATGAACGCCAAATCGACGGTTTAGGCGGCGCACATCCGTTGACGAGTAAAGTGGCTATTGTGAGTCAATCAAGCCGTGATGACGCTGACGTTGATTACTTGTTTTTACAAGTGTCTGTGGATAAAGCACAAGTCAGTGACACGCAAAACTGTGGAAATTTACTCGCAGGTGTTGGCCCTTTCGCCATTGAAAAAAAACTGATTGCAGCCTCTGAACCCTACACCGATGTGCGCATTCATATGCTCAATACTGGGGCTAATGCGGTGACGCGAGTTGACACTGCGCACGGTATCGTTAATTACTCAGGCGAAGCTGCGATCGACGGCGTACCGGGTACTGCAGCACCAGTCTTAATTGATTTTTTAGAAATTGCAGGCTCAAGCTGCGGAACACTTTTCCCTACTGGGAACGCCCAGGATGTCATTTTAGATTTCCCCGTCACATGTATTGACAATGGGATGCCTGTGGTACTGCTAAACGCAGAGTCATTTGATTTGAGCGGGGCCGAAACCCCCACTGAATTAGAAGCGAATCAATCACTTAAAGACAGGATTGAGGCCATTAGGCTTGAAGCTGGTAAATTAATGAATCTGGGCGATGTAAGCAAGAAAACCGTACCCAAAATGTCTCTGATATCCCCAGCCTTGAAAGGCGGGGTTTTGAATACCCGGACCTTTATCCCACATCGAGTACATGAAGCGATAGGTGTTTTAGGTTCGGTAAGTGTTGCTACTGCCTGTGTTTTAGAGGGCACCGTGGCCAGTGATTTGATTCAACAAGCATTTGACGACGGCACGATTAGCATTGAAATTGAGCATCCCACTGGGCAGTTTACTGTTGAAATGGAAGTGGTGGGCAGTGTCAGTATTACCGAGTTTACCGTGCAACGGGCAGCGCTTTTACGCACAGCTCGATTGTTGATGCGCGGCGAAGCTATGCTACCAAGCCAATAATCTGGCTGATTAAAACATGTTGTTTTTAGCTCAGACACTTTAGACCCGCAGAATTGAGGAGAGAAATATGATCATCGATTGCCATGGCCACTATACTACCGCGCCAGAGCCTTTACAGTTGTTTCGCCAAGCGCAGATCAAGGCTTATCAGGAAGGTGCAGCCCTACCGGAAGTCCCACATATTAGCGATGATGAAATTCGCGAGAGCATTGAAAAAAATCAAATAAAATTACTAGATGAACGTGGTCTTGATATGACGATTTTTTCTCCACGTGCCTCAGCAATGGCTCATCATGTGGGCGATGAAGCCGTATCGAAACAATGGACTAGTGCCTGCAACGATTTGATTGCTAGGGTTGTCGAGTTATACCCAGAGCGTTTCATTGGCGTGTGCCAGTTACCCCAATCGGTCGGTGTGCCGATTAAAAACTCAATTGAAGAGTTAGAGCGCTGCGTAAAAGAAAAAGGTTTTGTTGGTTGTAACCTGAATCCAGACCCTTCGGGGGGGCACTGGAATTCGGCACCATTAACCGACGCTAGTTGGTATTCCTTTTACGAAAAAATGGTTGAGCTAGATGTGCCGGCCATGATCCACGTGTCAGGCTCGTGCAACCCTAATTTTCATGCTACGGGTGCCCACTACATGAACGCTGATACCACGGCTTTCATGCAGTTTTTAGAAGGAAATTTGTTTAAAGACTTTCCTAATTTACGTTTCATTATTCCACATGGCGGCGGGGCAGTACCTTATCACTGGGGGCGCTATCGTGGTTTGGCGGATATGATGAAACAACCACCACTGCGTGAGCATGTAATGAAAAATGTGTATTTTGATACCTGTGTTTATCATCAGCCCGGTATCGATTTGCTGTTTAACGTTATCGATATTGAAAACATACTTTTTGGATCTGAAATGATTGGTGCGGTCCGTGGAATAGACCCAGAAACGGGCCACTATTTCGACGATACAAAGCGCTATGTGGACAGTCTAAATTTGACGGATACAGAGCGTAGTAAAATATATTCGGGCAATGCGCGTCGGGTTTATCCAGGTCTAGATAGAAAATTAAAAGGCATGGGGTTATGAGCGCATTTAACAAAGATGCTGATTGGCTAGATTGGCATCCGTCCCCCTCCAAACCAAAATTTGTTGTGCCTAATGGCGCGGTGGATGCCCATTGCCATGTATTTGGTCCTGGTGCTGAATTTCCGTTTGCTCCTCAGCGCAAATACACCCCTTGCGATGCGTCCAAAAAACAACTATGGGCATTACGAGACTACTTGGGTTTTAGTCGTAACGTAGTCGTCCAAGCGACGTGCCATGGGGCAGACAATAGAGCTCTCGTCGATGCACTGCTGGCTTCCAATGGTCTAGCTAGAGGTGTGGCCACTGTTTCGGAAGACGTGACAGATACTGAGCTTGACGCACTTCACCAAGCCGGCGTAAGAGGCGTGCGATTTAACTTTGTTAAGCGTTTAGTTGATGCTTTACCTTTTGATTCCTTAAAGCGCATTGCTGCGAGAATTAAGGAGCTAAATTGGCACATTGTTATTTATTTTGAAGGTCAGGAACTGCCAGAGCTTTATGACTTCTTTACGAGTTTACCAACTACTGTGGTAGTCGATCATATGGGACGACCTGACGTTACTAAGCCTCTGGATGGTCCTGAATTTTCGCTGTTTCTAAAATTGATGCGTGAAAACGAAAATTTTTGGTCAAAGGTTAGTTGTCCAGAGCGTATATCAGTTGCCGGACCATCAAAGCATTATATGGATGTTATCCCATTCGCCCGCACCGTAGTGGAGCAGTTTTCACAGCGCGTATTGTGGGGGACTGATTGGCCGCATCCAAATATGAAAACGCACATGCCTGATGATGGTCAATTAGTCGACATTATTCCGCTTATTGCCCCGACAACTGAATTGCAACAGAAGTTGCTTATCAGTAACCCAATGCGCCTTTACTGGCCTGAACAGAGCATTAAATCTTAAGGAATAAAAATGTCTTTAGATAAGCCTTATCAAAAAATCCCTGGTACTACCGTATTTGATGCGGAAATGGGGCGGCGTGGTTATCACCTAAATCAATTTTGTATGTCGTTAATGAAAGCTGAAAATCGGGCTTTATTCAAAGCAGACGAGCGTGCTTATTTAGATAAATGGGATATGACAGAAGAACAAAAGCAAGGTGTCCTTTCTCGTGATTACAATCGCATGATGGCAAGCGGCGGGAATATCTATTTCCTGGCTAAAATATTCTCCAGCGATGGGCTTAGTTTTCAGTTTGCAGCGGCTACCATGACAGGCATGAGTCAACCTGATTATGCACAAATGATGCTTGATGGTGGGCGCGCCCCCGAAGGCAACATGTTCGAAGGAGATAAATAATGGCAAAGATTACAGCTGGTGTGGCTACTTCACACGTTCCCGCTATAGGTGCTGCCATCGATAATGGCAAAACAACTGAACCTTATTGGCAGCCTTTGTTTGCCGGATACGATTTTGCTAAAGAATGGATTAAGCAAGAGAAACCCGATGTAGTGATTTTGGTTTATAACGACCATGCCTCTGCGTTTGACATGAATATTATTCCAACTTTTGCGTTAGGCTGCGCACCGTCGTTTTCCCCTGCCGATGAAGGATGGGGGCCACGGCCTGTGCCTGATGTTGTTGGTTACCCTGAACTTGCAGCACATATTGCCCAATCTGTGATTCAGCAAGATTTCGACTTAACCATAGTGAATAAGATGGATGTGGATCATGGCTTAACGGTGCCACTATCATTGATGTTTGGTCAGCCCGAGGCTTGGCCATGTAAGGTGATACCGCTGGCCGTTAACGTGGTGTTGTATCCAGCACCATCGGGTAAACGATGTTATGCCTTAGGTAAAGCCATTCGTAATGCGGTTGAAAGTTTCGATGAAGATGTAAATGTACAAATCTGGGGCACGGGTGGCATGAGCCATCAGTTGCAAGGCCCTCGAGCAGGCTTGATTAATCAAGAATTTGATAATGCCTTCTTGGATCGTATTGTTGACGATAGCGACAACTTATCCGAGATGCCGCATTTTGATTATTTGAATCAAGCGGGTTCTGAAGGTGTTGAGTTGGTCATGTGGCTAGTGATGCGCGGAGCATTGAATGACAAGGTAAAACTTAAAAAGCGTTTTTACCATGTACCTGCGTCAAACACCGCTGTCGGCCATCTCGTTTTAGAAAATGATTAGGAGTGAATAATGAAAGTAATAATTGTAGGCCCTGGCGCTTTTGGAATTAAACACTTAGATGGCATTAAGAATATTAACGATGTTGAAGTGGTCGCCTTAGTCGGACGTTCCGCTGAAAAAACACAAAAAGTGGCGGATGAATATGGCATCCCACACATTTTCACAGATTTAGCCGAAGCCCTGAAAATCGATGCTGACGCCGTTATTTTATGTACACCGACTCAGCAACATGCTGAGCAATCAATTCAATGTATGCAAGCTGGCAAACATGTGCAGGTTGAAATCCCTTTAGCGGACTCGTGGGCGGATTCTCAAGCGGTAGTTAAAGTACAGGAAGAGACAGGCAAGGTCTGTATGGTCGGTCATACGCGACGCTTTAACCCCTCTCACCAATGGGTTAATCAGCGCATCACGGCTGGCGAACTGAATATTCAACAGATGGACGTGCAAACTTATTTCTTCCGTCGTAAAAATATTAATGCGAAGGGGGAAGCTCGTTCATGGACTGACCATTTATTGTGGCACCATGCTGCCCACACAGTTGATTTATTCGCCTATCAAGCGGGCAGTAAAATAGTTAAAGCCAACGCAGTGCAGGGGCCGATTCACCCTGAACTGGGGATTGCATTGGATATGTCAATTCAGTTACAAGCGGAAAACGGCGCTATTTGCACCTTGTCATTGTCATTTAATAACGATGGTCCTCTTGGTACTTTCTTCCGCTACATCTGTGACAATGGCACTTATATCGCACGTTATGATGACTTATTTGACGGCAAAGAGAACAAAATAGATGTGTCGAATGTCGCTGTGTCAATGAATGGTATAGAGCTACAGGACAGGGAATTCTTTACTGCTATTAAAGAAAATCGAGAACCCAACTCGAGCATTGGTCAAGTATTGGCTTGTTATAAAGTTCTGCACGACCTTGAACAGCAACTTGTATAACAAGGTAATTTAATATCAGGGGATAAAAGTGAAGCAACGTATTATTGCGCAACAACAGGTATCAGACGTTGGTTTAGGATGCATGAATTTAAGCCATGCCTATGGGCACCCATTAAGCGAGTCGGAAGCGGCCCGGGTTGTCGCTGAAGCCCTAGAATGTGGCATAACTCATTTCGATACCGCGGCGTTATACGGCTTTGGCAAAAACGAAATTTTGTTAGGAAAATTGCTTAAGCCACATCGAAAGAACCTCTTTCTAGCGAGCAAATGTGGCATGACTGGTGTTAGCGGTAAGCGCGTTATCGATGGTCGCCCTGAGACATTGCGTCAAACCCTAGAGACGTCACTGACTAGCCTACAAACTGATGTTATAGACTTGTACTATTTGCATCGCTGGGACAAAAGCGTTCCTATTGAAGACAGTGTTGGCGAGCTATCTCGAATGGTTGACGAGGGCAAAATAAGAGCGGTTGGGCTCAGCGAGGTATCATCGAAAACCTTGCGTAAAGCCCACGCTGTTCACCCCATTGCTGCGCTTCAAACCGAATATTCGTTGTGGAGCAGAAACGCAGAAATTTCTGTACTCGATACCTGCGTCGAACTTGGCACGGCATTCGTGGCATTTTCACCATTGGCTCGTGGGTTTCTTAGTGGAAAGGTAACTGACATAAACGCATTGGTGGACGGTGATATACGCAAAAACATGCCTCGATTTCAGGCTTATCATATGCAACAGAATCTACCCTTGTTGACTGAACTTCGTTCGATGAGTACAGAGCTGAACTGCAGCATGGCACAATTGAGCCTTGCCTGGTTACTGCATCAAAGCGATCACATACTTCCCATACCAGGTACCACGCAGATTTCACATTTACGGGACAACATCGCAGCGTCTGATATATCACTTTCACATTTTCAGATAGAAAAATTAGCTCAACTATTCGATCATCAAAATATCAGTGGCCCTCGGTATCCTGCTAACACTCAGCTTGAAATAGACACAGAAGAGTTCTAAGTAACACCGAGACCAATGAATGAGCACGCCCCAATTGCGCGTCTTTTGCGCTTTTCTAGCGATTGTTAGTTTCACAAGCATAGCTCAGCAGCCCATAGGCGTTCAGTTAGGTGGGCATTTAATGGTCGATTATGACCACTTTGATGCAAATTTTGTCGATGTGGCAAACGCAGCTAATAGTCATTTAGAATTGCGACGTGTTCGTTTGGCACTTGCTTCTCAATTATCGAAAAGCTTAAGTGCGAACTACTCTGTTGAACTTACACAAGACCTCGATGTTAAAGCCGCCTTTATCAAATACACAGGTTGGGACATCGCCAATATCACCATAGGAAGGCAGAAGGAGGGTTTTGGATTTGAAAGGCTAATGGGGGCCAGAAACTTTATTATGATTGAGCGGGCTATGGCGACCACAGTGATTTCGCCCGGTCTTTCGTATGGTGTTAACTTTGCTGGTAGTCGCGGAGAATTAAGTTGGCAATTAGGTTATTTCCAGAAAAACGATGCTGACAACGGTGAGTCGGTCACGGGGAGACTGGCATGGACACCTTGGCACACAGACAATGGCTTGATACATGTAGGGATCGCATCCAGCCAACGCCGTATGCACGGCGATACATATAGCATAAATAGAAAAGTGGAGGTCGGTAGTGCTGATCCAATCATCAAAAATCGCAAGATTGTAGCGGATTCTGTATCACAGACCGGCTTCGAGTTTATGTGGCAAAACAATGGCTTTCTCAACATTACCGAATGGCAAACATCAAGAGTAAGTGCAGTTGATGGCAGCGAATATCTGTATCAGGGAGGGTATAGTCTTATGGCTTATAGCTTATCTGGGAAAAACAGAAAATTTGAAGAAGGCATTCTTGGAGGGATCGATAGCAGCCATTGGGAAGTGACAATGCGATATAGTCAGATGGCGCTGGTGAAAGAAAATGACCAAGTTAATACAATATCCATTGGACTCAATTACGTTGTAAAAAATGACCTCAAGTTCATGGTCAACTTTATTAAGGCACGCATTTCAGAGGATGGTGCGCAGCGTAAATCTGGAGAGGCAATTTCACTGCGAGTACAGTACCACTTTTGACTTTTTTAGCGCGCAGTTCACACTGTTCGTATCTGTCAAATGAGTCTGGGAAAGGTTCATTTACCAAGCTGCCCATCTGTGTTTAGTACCACTAAATCAGCTAAATTCGTAAAAATGAAGATTTTTGAAAATTGATGTAATGAAATATTCAGCAATGACATCGTCACTGACGATAGTGATTTCATACTGACAACTTCTACCTAAACAGTCTTTTTAAAAAGGACAAAATCAAAGTATTTTGTCGGACTGCGTTGAAACCAGCTCATTCGAGCCGGTTTCAAACTTTAATTCCAAGTTTCAAACTTTAATTAGATCGCAAAAAATAATTACTTTAAATCAATGACTTACTCGACCGTGACACTTTTCGCGAGGTTCCGAGGTTGGTCTACATCTGTGCCTTTGATGATGGCGACATAATAAGACAGCAACTGTAATGGCAGGGTGTAGATAATTGGGGCGATGGCCGCTTCACAGTGTGGAACGTTGATCACGCGCATGGTTTTATCGCTCTTGAAGTGGGCTTCTTTATCGGCGAATACATACATGATGCCGCCGCGGGCACGCACTTCTTCTACGTTTGATTTTAGCTTTTCTAACAGCTCATTATTGGGAGCGACTACGATGACCGGCATTTCATCATCGATTAAAGCAAGTGGACCATGCTTTAATTCGCCAGATGCGTAGGCTTCTGCGTGAATGTAGGAAATTTCTTTGAGCTTAAGCGCGCCTTCCATAGCGATCGGGTATTGATCGCCACGACCTAGGAATAAGCTGTGCTGTTTGTCGGCGAACTCTTCGGCTAAATCCTTGATGCCTTGGGTGAGGCTTAGGGTTTCTTCCAGTTTGCTTGGCAAACTATGTAAACCATCAACAATGGCTTTGTGATCGGCCTCTGTCATGCCGTTATGTTTGCCTAATGCTAACGTTAACATTAAGAAACCGGTTAACTGGGTGGTAAACGCTTTGGTCGACGCCACGCCGATTTCTGCCCCTGCAAGGGTCATAAAGGCGAGGTCTGATTCGCGTACAAGCGAGGAGCCTGGCACGTTACATATGGTTAAGCTTGAGGTGTAGCCCAAGCTTTTTGCTAGGCGTAAAGCGGCTAGGGTATCAGCCGTTTCACCTGACTGAGAAATGGTGACTAGCAAGCTGTTGGGGTGAACGAATGATTTGCGGTAGCGAAACTCAGAAGCGATTTCAACGTTACATGACACATTGGCGTATTCTTCTAACCAATATTTGGCGGTCATGCCTGAGTGGTAGCTGGTACCACAGGCAACAATTTGTACGTGCTTGATGTTGGCAAGCACCTCGTCTGCATCTTGACCAAAAATATTCGGGCTGATGTCGTGTTCACCCAAACGGCCCTGCAAACAGTTGCGCACGACTGAAGGCTGCTCATGAATTTCTTTGAGCATGTAATGGCGATAGCCTGCTTTATCGCCAGCATCGTGCTCTACATCTGATTCAACAATATCACGCTCGACGACTTGACCGCTTTGATCGTACACGGTGACGCTGGTGCGGGTCACTTGGGCTACATCGCCTTCTTCAAGGTACATAAAGCGACGAGTTACAGGCAGCAATGCCATTTGGTCTGAGGCTATAAAGTTTTCACCGATACCAAAACCAATCACGAGTGGGCTACCTGAACGGGCAACAATCATGCGCTCTGGATCGTGTTTATCAACAATAACCGTGCCATATGCCCCATCAAATTTACTCACAGCCATTTGCACCGCTTGCAGTAAATCTACCCCCTGATCTAGTTCATAATGTACCTGATGCGCAATGGATTCGGTGTCAGTGTCAGACGTGAAACCATAGCCTTTGGCTGATAGTTCAGCACGCAGATGTTGGTAATTTTCGATGATACCGTTGTGCACGACCGCAATGCGCTCACTTGAAAAATGCGGGTGAGCATTGGCTTCGGTCACTCCGCCATGAGTAGCCCAGCGCGTGTGGGCAATACCTACACTGCCTTTGGCTGGATTGTTATGTAAGGCGTCGGCCAGCTCTTTTACTTTACCAATGCGACGAGTGCGGGTTAAGTTACCCTCGTTGTCGAGTAAGGCAACACCAGCAGAATCGTATCCGCGATATTCAAGGCGTTTTAGCCCTTCAAGTAAAATTTCTACTACGTTACGTTCGGCTATTGCGCCAACAATCCCACACATACGTTATGCTCCAAATGACTTAGTTGTTGCGCAAATAACCTTCACGCCCTGTTGTTCAATATGTTGTTTATCGCTTTGAGCAATTAAATCATCGGTAACCAGTACCGATATCGCCTGCCAAGGCAATTCAACATTAGGTATTTTTCGTTGTAGTTTTTCTGATTCAGCCATGACCACGACCTCGCTAGAGACTTCAGCCATGACTTGGGTTAGTTGGGTCAATTCGTTGAACGTGGTTGAGCCCTTTTGTAAATCGAGACCTGCTGCGCCAATAAAGGCCTGGTCGAAATTGTATGCACGCAGCACTTGTTCAGCCATTTTGCCTTGAAATGCATGTGATTGAGGATCCCACGTGCCACCTGTCATCAACACCTTTGGCTCGTTTTCGGTTTCCAGCAGTGAATTGGCTACATGCAGTGAGTTTGTCATGACGACCAAACCTAGCTTACTTGCCAACTCAGGAATTAGGGCCGCTGTGGTGCTGCCACTATCAATGATGATGCGGTTATGATCTTTAATTAAGGTGGCGGCGGCTTTCGCAATCGCTATTTTACGTGCAGACAATTTTTCACTGGATAATTCAGAGGAGTCTTGCGGCAGCGGCACTGCTCCGCCAAATTTGCGCAATAAAAGACCGTTGTTTTCAAGCTCAGTGAGATCTTTACGGATAGTGACCTCTGAGGTAGAGAAAAGCTTCGCCAGTTCATCCACCATCACTTCGCGATGTGAGTGAAGACGGTCGACAATCGCTCGACGTCGTTGTTGTGTGTTTCGTTTTTGCATATTTCGAAATATATATGTTTCGAAATGAAAGATAAAGCCTTTCTTTTGCATCTTATACTAAGGTGTTAGATACAAAAAAACCTCCAAAGGAGTTGGAGGTTTCACTTATTCTACCTTCAACATTTATTCTGGCTTTGTAGGACGTTGCCAACCACTGACGTTTCGCTGTTTTGCTCGAGCAATCGCTAATTCTTGATCGGCGACCGTTTTCGTTACCACCGAGCCCGCACCAACGGTAGCCATATTACCAATCTGAACAGGGGCAACTAAGGCACTGTTAGAACCAATAAATGCGCCGTCGCCAATAATGGTTTTAGACTTGTTTACACCATCGTAGTTACAGGTGATGGTACCTGCACCGATGTTGGCGCCTATTCCAACGGTAGTATCACCTAAGTAAGTTAAATGATTGGCTTTTGAGCCTTTGCCTAGTGTGGTTTTTTTCATCTCGACAAAGTTGCCAACGCGTGCATTTTCGTGCATCACCGCACCTGGGCGTAAGCGTGCATATGGGCCAACCGAGCAGTTTTCACCAACTATGGCTTGATCGAGCATGCTGTTGGCTTCGATAGTCGCGCCATCTGCAATTTCACAGTCTTTAAGTATGCAGTTGGGGCCTATAGTGACATTGGAGCCAATTTTGACGGTGCCTTCGATAACCACATTCACGTCTATGCTGATGTCTTGGCCCACTATAATGTCGCCCCTCAGGTCAAAGCGGTGGGGGTCAAGCAAACTAACACCTTGCATCATCAGCTCTTGAGCTTGTTCAAATTGAAATGCGCGCTCGATAGCGGCCAATTGCTTGCGGTTATTGATGCCTTCGACCTCAATTTCACTGTTTGGCTGAGCCGCTTTAATGACTTTTCCTTCATTGGCTGCCATTTCAATGACATCGGTAAGGTAGAATTCACCTTGGGCATTGTTGCTATTTAAATTCGCAAGCCAGCGCTTTAAATCTTTGCCATTAAGTACCATCATACCTGTGTTTATTTCACAGATTTGACGCTGGGCGTCGCTGGCATCTTTATGCTCAACAATCGCGGTAACATTGTCGCCTTGGCGAATAATACGCCCCATGCCTGTTGGGTCAGCAACGTTGACAGTCAGTAATGCGACATCGGCATTGTTTTTTACTTGCAACAAATTATGCAGGGTATTGGCTTTGATAAGGGGAGCATCGCCAACAAGAATAAGCACATCTTCATCATCAGAAATATGTGGCACCGCTTGCTGCACAGCGTGGCCAGTGCCCAACTGTTCTGCTTGTAAGCACCAATTGAGCGCATTGTGGCCCAAAGCTTGTTGTAGTTGCTCTGCCTGATGGCCGTATACTAAATTGATAGAAGCGGCACCCAATTGATGTACGGTGTCAATGATGCGCTGCACCATAGGTTTTGCGCCAATAGGGTGTAAAACCTTCGGCATGGAAGACTTCATGCGAGTTCCCTTACCTGCTGCGAGTATTACCACTGAAAATGCCATTTAGTATCCTGAGTCATTTAAATTCCAAGGTATTTTACTGATGCAAGCAAAAACTACCAGCGCTTGATCTCTGTTAGGCTTCAAGACGTATCTTTTTTATTGGTTAACGAACCAAACTAAGATTTTGCAACCAAAGTACAATGGGTTTACTTTTGATGCTTGCGTATAGTGTTCTCATTGGGGTAACTTTACCTACCTTTTTGCTTTGACCGATAGGTTGTATGGTAATAGATGTGTTTTACTGCATAAATGTGTTGCCAATTTTTAATTTAGTTGGTTAAACACATGTGTTTAGTTTAACGTGAACAAATAATCAGTAATGCTACAGTTAATGAATAACAGGGCAGGCTGATAAGCAGTTTTTTGGTTTATTTTATACAGGGTAGTTTGTGAATATCTTTCGAACATTACATCGCAGTATTTTGCTGCTCTTCGTCGTTGTGGTTGTATCCATCGTTACCTTGGTGCACTTTAGCGTGTCTAAAATCGTCGCGGAGCAAAGCCGTGCTCAGCAGCAGTCTCATTCTCCAGCCGTAGAGCTCATTGTGCAGCAACTAATGAAGCCGCTGCATATTTCTGAAACCCTTGTTAAAGCAAAAGAATTGCAAGATCTCATGGGCGCACAGAGCGTTGATGAAGACGCGGTGTTTGCTAGCCTTAAACGCTTGCACCGTGAATTTGGCATGAATTTCTTTATCGCCAGTGAAAAGAGTCGTCGCCAATACTATTCCGATGGCACAACCACGGAATTGGTTGAAGGGGACGTGAGTTGGTATTTTAAATATAAAGAGTCAGCTCAGAATGAAATAGCCGATATTGGTAAGTGGGAAGACACTCACTTTTATATCGATTTAAAAGTCTTTGATGAAGATCAGAATTTTCTTGGGTTTTTCGGTGTAGGTAAAAGCCTAAGAAGCTTTTTGGATATTTTCGCGCGTTACAAAGAAACCTATGGTTATGATTTTATCTTTGCGGACCAAGACAGAAACATCACCTTGTCGTCTGATCCCAAATTAGTCGCGGCTAATTCAAAGTTTACCAATTTAACGGAATTGCCTTGGTTTAAAGATTTGTCGGAAGAGGAGCAAGCGGGCTCGCTTAATAATTTATTGGTTAAAATAAACGGCTATGATTTCTTAATCGCTGAATTAAATATTCAACCTTTTGATTGGACGCTGTATTTAATGACGCCTCTTGAGTCGCGTCAAACAGAGATAAGCCGAGGCTTTATTTTCAGTATAGTGACCTTGTTGGTGCTTATTTTTGGCCTATTTTTGATCATATATAACCTGTTGTATTACTTCAAAAAAGACATGCAAAAGACCCGTCAAATAGACGTGTTAACTGAATTGCCCAATCGCGCTAGCATGTCCCTTAAGTTCGATGGCTTGATGTACGAGAAATCTTCTGTCAGCTTGGTGCTTATTAATCTCGATAATTTTAAATCTGTGAATGAAACCCATGGGCGTAAGGCAGGGGATATTGTGTTACGCCAAATCGCGTCAATGTTGCAGTTAGAGCTTAGAGAGCAAGATATTATTGGGCGATGGGGTGGTGAAGAGTTCTTGTTGCTACTGCCCAATACCGGCCCTCATGAGGCGGTAGATGTAGCAGAAACCGTACGTAATCGCCTAGCCAATATGACGATAACAACAGGTAGCATGTCTATTCAAATGACGGCCAGTTTTGGTGTGTCGTTTACGGCTATCCCTCGGGCCATAAATGAAGTGATTGCCGCTGCCGACGATGCGCTTTTTGCCGCTAAGCGGGAAGGACGAAACGTGGTGCGCCTGCAATTGATTGAGGAGCATTAATTCTTCAATCTGCATTGCAAGGTTGAGTGCCTGGTGCATTATATATGGCTATGCAGATATATGTTAGTTTGCATAGCCAATAAGGCATTACACCGCAGGTTTGGCTTTTAACCTACGTTTTGCTATCACGCGGCTTGCCACTCCGGTGACGAGTAACACACCGCATATAACTAATATCACGCCTACCCACATCGAAGGTGTTAAGGTCTCATTTAATAGGACAATCCCCCACAGAATACCGAAGGCTGGAATTAGGTAAGCCACGGTTAGGGCATTGCTTGGGCCGACTTTGGCGATTAATCTGAAGTACATCAAATAAGCTAATGCAGTGCAAAGTGCACCAAGAGCAATGGCATCAACCCAACTGCTTGGCGAAGGAAGCGTGCTAGGCATAAACCAAATATTCAGTGGTAACAGACACAGTGTTGCTGCAAACAAACTGCCTGCGGCTAGCGCCATTGGACCCACGGCGCTGAGGTGTTGCTTAGTAAAGCAGCCAGCATAGCCGTATAGGGCGGTGGCAACTAAAGTCGCTAAAGTGGGCAAAATGGAAATGCCGTCAAATGCGGCGGCCTGCGCAGCACTAAGCACTGCAACCCCAAGAAAACCAATCAACAACCCCAGTACTGCAACGCTAGGTATGCGCTGCTTTAACCACAACCAGCCAATCATTGCCCCAAACATAGGGGCTGTAGCGTTCATCACAGAAGCATATCCAGCTCCTATGTGTAATAAACTGTAGCTAAATAAACAAAATGGTATGGCAGTATTGGTTAACCCAACTATTAAAATACCGCGCCAATGCTCGGTTATTTGTCTGATTGCGACGCGATTGCACACAAATGGCAGCAAAATGAGGCTGGCAATACTTGCTCGCATGGTGATTAAGCTTATTGGACCAAATTCAGGCGTGGCGGTGCGAGTGAAAATAAATGCGGCCCCCCAAATGCTTGCAAGCAAGACTAGCTCGATAAAATCGCGTAATTGCATTTAACCTCCCTGTACTATTCAGCTAATTTTTGCTGGTGATGCGTTGAATTGTGGGTTTTCTAGACTCAGTAAAGTGGCTTTGCGTGTTAAGCCGCCGGCGTATCCCGTCAGTGTGCCGTTGGCCCCAATCACTCTATGGCAAGGCACGATAATCGAGATAGGATTCTTGCCATTAGCGCTGCCCACCGCCCGCACGGCGTTAGGGTTGTTTAATTGCTTTGCTATATCGCCATAGCTACATGTAACACCATAAGGTATGGCGCGTAACTGTTGCCAAACATTCTTCTGAAAATTAGTACCTATGGGGGCTAGGGGCAAATCAAACGCTTCACGGTCGCGGTCAAAATATTCTTTCAGTTGCTGTCTCGCTTGCTTCAATAACGCATTGCTGGTGGCAGCTGTATCTGGATGCTCTACAAAGGTAATAGCGATGATAGCGTCATTACTCGCACTTATTTTTAGTAGGCCACATGGCGTGGGTAAATAGGTACACAGCGGGGTAAACGATGTACGGCTTTCCATTACGCGAGACTCCATAAAGTAAATGTTAAATAACTACGCCAAGGGCTGACTTTGTCAGCATCTATGTCATGTAAAAGTAGCTGTTTTTTGATGACTAAATCTGAGTTAAGCCAAATATCCGCTTGGGATAACCCTCGCAAATTAGCATAAGCAACTGTCCATGGACCAATGCCTTTAATTGATAACCAATCATCGGGTGGAGTATCAGGGTGCTGAGCATAAAAAGCAGCAAAACGGCGCAGGGTCTCACGACGACTGTTGGGCATGCCTAAAAAACTGAGGTCACTGTTTGCAACTGCATCAGGCGCCGGAAAATAACGATTAAGTTCAGGCACTGGCGCCTGATCATCAAGAACAGGCTCTCCGATCGTTGCCACGAGCTTAGTGACAAGATTAATAGCCGCGGTCACTGATATTTGCTGACCAAGAATAGCTCTACACCCAGCTTCAAAGGTATTCCATATACCGGGAATGCGGATACCAGGGGTAATGGTTTGTTTGGATAAGCCACTTAATTCGATTCTGTTGTCAATCGTCGCGCTATCCGCATCAACATCCAATATGCGCCGAACGTTACTCAAACAGTGCTTGAGTTGCCGCAAATCATCAATTGCTAAGGTAACGAGAAAGCGGTATTTATCTGGTTGATGCTGGGCCTGAAAATAACCTTTGCTGGTTCCGAAGGTAAAATTACGTGCGTAACTATCTTGGCTCACCCATTCGCTACCTGATATTGCTCGGCGCGCCAGAAAGTCACGCAAGTGGGGCCAGTTGTACGGCGGGCGGTAGGCTAAAGGAATAACGATAGGTTGTATCAGGTTACTGGGTTTTATACGTAATTCCTTTGGAGTACGGTGCATGACGCGTTGCATATTATATTGTAAGCGTCTGGCGTCTTTAAAGCCCGCGGCATCCGCAACATGTTCGATAGGCAATTGGGTGTGCTGCAATAATTGTTTGGCAAACAGAATTTGTTCATAGACTTGATATTGTTTCGGGCTAAGACCAATGTGTTGAATAAAAAGTTGGCGTAAATAGCGGTCGCTTATACCGAGTTTTTCTGCAATTGCGGTCATACTTAGGTGTAGGTTTTCGCCAAGTATCCGTAGCGCTCGATTGACCGTAGTATCAACTCCGTTCCATGCGTGGGAATGCGGCGCACTGTCTGGACGACAGCGTAAACAGGGGCGATATCCCGCAAGCATGGCCTGCTGTGCTAAGGTGTAGTATTCGACGTTTTCTTCATGTGGTAGCTTTGCTGGGCAAATCGGCCGGCAAAAAATCCCTGTCGATTTGACCGCAATAAAAAAACGCCCATCGAAACGAGGATCGCGGGTAAGTCTCGCTTGTTGATAATCTTGTATCGTCAGCATGAGGGAACCGAATGTGTTAAGCCATGGACTAATGGTAATCCGGTGAGTGGCTATTATGCGTCGAAAACGGAACTCAAAGCAAAAATGTTGTTCTTTGATTAGCTCGCAAAAGTTAACCCGGCAAAGTTTTGCGAAAGCAGTATGCAACGCTAGCAGTATTTAGATTCCGCTCTGGCAGTTTCGGCTTTCGTAATTGCTTGTTGAATTTGATAGGGAATAAAGCAGATAATACGCGGCCGTTTTCTGCGCGTAGAAAAGGAATGTAATCTTGATAACCGATATTTTGGAGTGGCTGTTTTCACGTGTTTAAGTCTTTCTTATTGATAAGCCTCGTTTTTTCTAACTTAGTTTGCTCGCAAGCCATGGGTGAGGAATGGCTAGACGACTTTGCTAGTCGAGTGAAAGCTAAAACGGCTAAGCAGCGCGTGCCAGGTTATTTGTTCGCTTTTGTCGAAGAGGGCAAGCCAGCCAAGATGGTGGTGTCGGGCAAAACAGCCAATAACGGTACGGCTATCTCTCCGCAAACGGTTTTTCGCTTAGCGTCAGTGTCGAAAACATTTACCTCTATTTTAATGGCAAAAATGGTCGATGAGGATAAATTAAGTTGGCAAACCCCTGTGAAAAAAATGACCAACGAATACAGTTTTGATAACAGCAAAAACTTACAGCTCAGTCATATTGTTGGTCAATCGAGCGGGTTCTCGCCTAATGCGTATGACAATCTCATTGAAGCAAATTACCCGGTCAAACGAGTACTTAGCATGCTGACCGATTTAAAGCCTTTATGTACGCCGGGTGAATGCTACACCTACCAAAATACCCTGTTTGGGGTTATCGAAGAGTATTTTCAAGAAAATAACACGTCGTACGGACAACAATTAGAAGCTGAAGTATTGCGCCCGTTAAATATGAAAGGTGCCAGTGTAGGGCGTGAAGGCTTACAAGCGTCGAATTCATGGGCCAAACCTCATGTAGCGATCGCGAAAAATAAATGGCGCAGTGTGAAGGTTAACGAAGACTATTATCGCTTTTCACCCGCCGCAGGGGTGAACGCTAGCGGAGCTGATATGGTTAAGTGGGTTGGGGCGCTGCTTGGCGAACAACCTAATGTGATTGGGCCGCAAATTATTGATCAAGTGACACAACCTCGAGTCAAAACCAAACGCGAAATGCACCGCCGCTTATGGCAACGTTACTTGAAAGACGCGCATTATGGTTTAGGTTGGCGTGTATACGACTTTGATGGGCATAAATTGAATTACCACGGTGGCTGGGTCAAAGGTTATCGTGCAGCGGTTGCGTTCGCGCCGGATCAAAAAGTGGGCTATTTCATGCTCATGAATGCAGAATCAAATTTGATTAATGATTTTACGGCTGATTTTTGGGCCAGTTATTTTGAACATTATGATGCCCAGCAAAAACTAATCAGCGCGGCCCCATAATTGGTTTTTAAATGAAATAAAAAAGCCCAGAATTGAAAAACGAGACTGGGCTTTTTTAGTGATTTAGTAAATGCTTAATTGGTTTTTAAATAGGTATAACCTTTTAAGCAATCTTCGTAAAAGTCAGTCCATTTTACCGCTTCGCGGGGCTTCATTGCGCCACTTGAAATATGCTGGTCAATCATACGTTTAACCGATTGGGCCATTGCATCTGGGTTGTACTGCATAATAGATAATACGTCTTGTACAGATGAGCCTTTAACCATTTCTTCAATGTAGAAGTCTTCTGGGTCATCATCATCACCAAAAATATGCACTTCGTTCAACCGGCCGAACAAATTATGCATGTCGCCCATTACATCTTGATATGCGCCGGTGAGGAACAACCCTAAGTAATACTCTTCCCCTTTTTTAAGCGGCGGCATCGGTAGCACGTCTGAGATACCGTGCTCGACCACGAATTGGTCAAGCTTACCGTCACTATCACAGGTGATGTCGACGAGTGAACAATTCACGGTGGGTTTCTCGTTCATGCGAGCAATGGGTACGACCGGTAATACTTGGTCTATCGCCCACGTGTCAGCTGCGGATTGGAAAACAGAGAAATTACACAAGTATTGTGACGACAAGTTGTAGTCAAGTTCTTGTAATTCTTCTGGTACAAACTCAGCATCTTTCAGGCGATGCTGCAATTTGACCATAATCTGCCAATACAAAGTTTCAATTTTGCCTAATTCTTCTAATGAAATAACGCGCAGTTTAAATGCGTTAATTGCGTGCTCTTTCCATTGAGATGCATCATTGAAAATTTCTTGAAGGTTGTCTTGCGAGTCAACACTTTCAGCCAATTCGCGAATGTTATTCAATAAAACGTGATCGTTGGGCAATTTATCTGTGGGAAGCTCGGCGCTATTTGCGCGAATTTCACCAACAACTTGCGCCACAACGCAGCTATGGTGAGCGGTAATAGCACGGCCACTTTCGCTAACAAGCGTAGGGTGAGGAACGCCTTCTAAGTCACACACTTCACGCATACCGTAAACGACATCGGCTACGTATTCTTCCATGGTGTAGTTACGTGATGAGTCATTAGTTGATTTGCTGCCGTCGTAATCGATACCTAAACCGCCGCCCACATCAACGTACTCTAATTTAAAGCCCATGCGGTGTAATTCTGCGTAAATACGACCGCCTTCACTGATGGCCTCTTTGACTGCGCGGATGTCAGTTAATTGGCTACCAATATGGAAATGCAGTAATTTCAAACATTCGCCCATGCCCTCGCTTTCTAGATAGCGAGCGGCGCAAATCATTTCGCTGGTAGTGAGGCCGAATTTAGCACGGTCACCGCCTGAACTTTCCCATTTGCCACGGCCTTTTACAGTCATTTTTGATCGAAGGCCAATGATAGGCATCACATCTAATTGTTTAGCGGCGTTCACAAGCAGGCTTAGCTCTGAGTATTTCTCAATCACCACTATCATCTTGCGGCCAAGTTTGCGACCTAACAAGGCTAAACGCATAAACTCGGCGTCTTTATATCCGTTTAAGATCGTCAACGAGTCGATATTGGTATTGTAAGCCATAACCGTAATAAGCTCGGCTTTAGAGCCTGCTTCTAGGCCATAGTTAAACGGAGCGCCAGCGTCTACTATTTCTTCAACCACTTCGCGCATCTGGTTTACTTTAACCGGATAAACACCCATGTACTTGCCCTGATACTGGGCTTCTTCGATGGTGTTGATGAAGGTTTGATTTAAGCACGCAACCTGAGAGCGTAAAATATCGTGAAAGCGCACAACAACGGGAAATTGAATGCCTTCTTCTTTAATTTCTTCGATGACGGATTGGAAGTCGATACGCATATTTTTATTTGAAAGATCTGGAGTGATCTTAAGATTGCCGTTTGATCCGATTTCGAAGTAACCAGCACCCCAACGTTTAACGCCATATACGCGCTCCGCATCGTCGATTGTCCAATCTGCTTGCTCTGCCATTACCATTAATACCTAGTTGCGGGACTGTAAAGTCGCGCATTATAGTGAACAAATTTCTTCAACGCTATGACACTGAAGACACTTTATTAAAAACTTCAATCGCTCAAGGAATAACCACTTAACTCGTCGCTGACTAAGTAGGTGATAGAAGCATACAAACTACGCTGTGAAGTAGGATAAAACCATTATTTTCTACGCTATCTTCACACGCATGTACACATGACTTTGGCTAAGTTAACGAGCCTATTAGCCAAGCTAATGCAAGTTATTAACCAATAAGTTGAATTAGGTTAGCCAAAAGAGCGTAATGCCGCGCAATGGCTCACTAATTGCTGTCCTCAATATTTGCTTCGTCATGTAATGCAACGTCAGTTTATTCAACTACTCGACCCATTGGGTCAAGAATAGTTGAAGAGTGGGTAAAACAGATGTCTCGAATTGCCGCTAGATGATAAACATTGCTTGACGAAACCTCCATGCTGGTACAGGTTGTATCTCGTGACCAATCCCTATTATAACGGAGCCTCTCGGTACGCTTATGCACGACAATAATTGCTCAACTCCCTCGATGGATGATCCAGAACATATTTTGGAATTGCGCCATTTAACCATAGATGATTATGCCGACGTAAAAGAGCTTATGGACATCGTCTATTCTCAAGTTGGTGGGGCCTGGCCTTTGAAAAATTTTCAATCGCAGTTGAATGTTTTTCCTGAAGGGCAAATCTGTATAGAAGATAAAGGCAAGGTTGTCGCTGCCGCCATTTCAGTGATAATCGATTACGATAAATTTGGTGATAAACATACCTATGAAGACATTACCGGTGACGCATATATGTCTACCCACGATCCAAAGGGTGATGTGCTTTATGGCGTAGACCTTTTTGTGTCTCCTGAGTATCGAGGCTTGCGATTAGGGCGACGCTTGTATGAAGCACGCAAAGAAGTGTGCCGGAATCTAAACTTAAAATCGATTGTGGCTGGTGGGCGGATTCCTAACTACACCAAGTATGCAGCGCAGATGTCACCATATGAATATGTTGAGTTAGTCAAATCAAAAGACATTCACGATCCAATTTTAACCTTCCAATTGTCCAATGGCTTCGAAGTAAAACAATTACTTAAAGCGTATTTCCCTGAGGATAAAGCGTCTCGTGGTTACGCTACGCTGCTTCAATGGCACAATATTTACTATGACCCTGAAGAGCCTGAGTTGTTGGGTAGCCAGCGCAACTCAGCGCGTATCGGATGTATTCAATGGCAAATGCGTTATTTCAATGATGTGCCAGAGTTGCTCCAGCAAGTTGAATATTTCGTGGATGCCTTGTCAGATTACAAATGTGACGTCGCACTTTTTCCTGAATTTTTTAACGCACCATTAATGGGGATTAAGCAGGCTGATACATCTATCGATGCGATTTGGAATTTAGCCACTTACACGGATGAAATCCTCACCGAAATTTCACGTTTAGCTGTCTCGTATAATATAAATGTTATTGCCGGGTCGGTGCCGGTTATCGAAGAAAATGAACTGTATAATGTGAGCTATTTTTGCCACCGAGATGGGCGTGTTGAAAGCCAATATAAATTGCATCCGACACCACATGAGAAAAAAGATTGGATCATGCAAGGGGGGAATCAATTACAAGCATTCGATACTGATTTTGGTAAAGTCGGCATTCTGATTTGTTACGATGTTGAGTTCCCTGAATTGGGCCGTTTATTGGCAGAGCAAGATATTCAAATCTTATTCGTTCCGTTTTGGACTGACACCAAAAATGGCTACCTGCGTGTACGTCGTTGCTCTCAAGCTAGGGCGATAGAAAACGAATGTTACGTAGCAATTGCGGGCAGTGTGGGTAACCTTCCTAAGGTTGATAACGTGGACATTCAATACGGTCAAACCGCTGTGTTTTCCCCATCGGATTTCGCATTTCCCCATGATGCAATAGTGTCAGAAACGACGCCGAATACTGAAATGACGCTGATCGTTGACTTAGATTTTGATAAGTTAAAACAACTTAAAAATGAAGGGTCTGTGAGAAACTACTTAGATCGCCGCCGAGACTTATATGAAGTGAAGTGGAAGGGCCCGAAGTAAGTAAGCATTAACTAACTTTAATTGATTTACTCTCGTTAGTTAAACTGGCAGCACAGAATAAGGTTACCTTCTTGCTGTCAGTTAGATAAAAACAACGCTTAGTTATAAATAGCTTAAGCAAAGATTAGTGCACACTAACCTTTGCTTTTTTTTACCCTTCGTATTGAAAAACTTCTTCTAGCGACTGACCAAATACTTCGGCAATTTTGAAGGCAACCTCTAAAGTTGGTGAATACTTACTTTTTTCTATTGCCATGATCGTTTGGCGGGTCACCCCGACCAATTCTGCCAACTCTTTTTGGGTCATTTCATCAGCAAAAAAACGTAACTCTCGGATCTTATTTTTGATTGGAACATTTGCCACTTTAGGCACCTTTTCTATAGAAAAATACTTGGCTCGAATAGCGTGCCACTTCGGAAATAATAAAACTGAAAAATAAAATATATGCGCTTAAAAGCGGAAAAGTAGCGACTGCATTTTGGCTTTTAAATTCAGGAATAAACGAGCCTAATAATATATGACCTAAGGTCAACATAACACCCAAAATAAGTATGCGATATCCAACGCTGTTCGCTCTCATTTTGTACAATTTATCTCGTTCATCAGCAGGCTGTTGCGCATCGCTTGGGTTACATATCGCAATGACACTATGCAGAATAATTTCTACTACTACTGTGGTGACAACCGCTTGAAATAATAGCTGAACCGCGGCACTGTTTGCCTGCTCTGAGGGCATCGAGCCTAGGCTCAAAACACTGATAAAATAATAACCAAAAATACATACTGTAGATATCAGCGATACCCAAATGCTTTTCTCTGTATATGACATATCCGCTCACCTTGTAACATAGTAGGGGATAGAATATATGTTAAATCAAACTTTGTGTAAAATATTTTTAACTTTAGGTCGTTTTTTTTAAGCTTAATGGGGCTTTCGGAGGCTCATTCGCCGATATCTTCGTTCCACAGTTCGGGCTTATCACGAATGAAATCATTCATCAGGCTGATGCATTCCTGATTATGCAGTACCTGAGTGTTCACCCCGCGAGAGGTCAAAAGAGACTCTTCGCCCATAAACGTTTGATTTTCTCCAATCACTACTTTTGGGATACCGTAAAGTAGAATGGTGCCGCTGCACATGCTGCAAGGTGATAATGTGGTGTAGAGCGTCGATTCTTTATAAACGCGTGCTGGTTGGCGCCCCGCATTTTCAAGCGCATCCATCTCACCGTGCAATATTGGGCTGCCACTTTGCACGCGCTTATTGTGACCTCGTCCGATAATTTTATTATTGTGTACAAGTACTGAACCAATGGGGATCCCGCCTTCTGCTAAGCCCAATTTTGCTTCGTCAATCGCCGCTTGCATAAATTTGTCCATGAGAACCTCTGTGATAATGTGCATAGTGTTAAAAAAATGATTGATTAAATAGCTTAAAAATATTCCGCTGCTCGTTGATATTTCTTCGTTTTATCGCGTGGCTATCGCGTGCGCCAGTAAGCAGGTTACTTCATTAGTCTCAAGCTAGCTCTGTCACAAAGCATAAGCGAGCGGAAATATCTAGACACGCTTCAAACATAAGTAAATCAAGCCGCTATGGTAATATAGTCTGCCAATTGAGGATTATGGTTTCGCCTCAATGTGACTTTCAGATATCACCATTGGGAGATCCAATAGGCATAACCATATTGCCATTTTGAGCTCCAGTGAATAGTGCCATTTTCTTTAGATATTTTAAGAAAAATGTCATTGATAGCCGCTATCATAAATTAAAACTCAGGAGGAAAAAATGACGTTATTGGTTGATACGCACTCGCATACGGTCGCCAGCACACATGCGTATAGCACTGTGCATGAGTACGCTGTGCAGGCCAAACTTAAAGGGATGCAAATGTTCTCACTCACTGAACATGGCCCGTCGATGCCTGACTCTCCTCATCCGTGGCATTTCGGTAACCGCCATGTTCTGCCGCGTTTTGTCGATGGCGTTGCGATATTACGCGCAATCGAAGCGAATATTATGCCGGTCAATGGTGGCCATGATATTCCAAACGGTCTTCATCCCTTTCTCGATTTTGCCATCGCGAGTTTCCATGAGCCCGTTTTTACGCCAGCAGGGAAAGCGCAAAATACGCAAGCCATGATAACCACTATAGAAACGGGTGACATACAGATTATTGGCCATCCTGGGAACCCTAATTTTCCCATTGATATAGGTGAAGTGATCCGAGCCGCAAAAGATAACAATGTGGTTTTAGAAGTGAATAACAGCTCATTTAAAGGCTCGCGTTCTGGCAGCGGCCCTATTTGCAAACAGGTACTTGAGATGACAGACCAGCTCGATTGGAAGGTGGTGTTTTCAAGTGATGCTCATGTGGCATACGATATTGGGAATGATGCTTCAAGTCGCGCGTGTGCTGAGGAAGTTGGTTTTCCCCTAGAGCGAATTGTGAATCGCGACGCACATCATTTTGTGGCGTTTTTGGCCCAGCATAATAAGTCTGTCGCCACCGAGTTGCAGGATTGGTTAGGCGCACTGTGATACGCTGACCGTTGCCTGTGATCAGCTAAATGATGACATAGCGGCTTCGCTTAGCCACAACATTTTTTATATTTTTTACCGCTTCCGCAGGTGCAGGGGTCGTTTCGATTTGGGGTTTTAACGAACGTCTGTGTACCTGGCACTTTGAGTAAGGTATCGAGTTGAATCGTATTTTCAGGCTTATCAGCATCTACGGTGATTTCAGCATGCAGATTATGTTCAGCTAGAACAGATTTTAGCTCGACTTCCCTTTCGTGGTTCTGCACCGAGATGTGTAGCGGTGCATTTTCACTGCCCACCTTGGTTTTTCGCTGAGTGTTGTAGCCAAATCTCTGGTATTTTTCCCGGGGATCTATTCGGCCTTTGAAGAAAAACTTAGACATGTTTGTTCCTTGACGCGTTAAAAAAAGGGCGCAGATACTAGCAGGCTTTCCCGCAAGTCCCTATTAATTATTTTACTGGGACGGGTATGACGGTACAAAAGGTTTCAAAAGTAAAAACGGCTCTTTTCTGAGCCGTCTGATAATTCAAAAATACTATTCAATATTTTTATTCGTCGTCTAATGAAGCACCACCGATAGGCTCTAGGAAGATTTGGACATAAGACGCGTACATACTCACTAAAATTACCGGTAGGACAATAAGTAAACCTAAACCAAGGGTAAACATACCAAAGAGAAACATCGGAATTAAAATTAGCCCGTACCAGAAAAAGGGTAGGGTGTTTAAGAAGCAGGCGACGAAGCTGAGTCTTAGTGCTGCAAACACAGATAAATCATGACGAATAATCAGTACCGGAGCAAACCACAGACCCATCATCAATGGAATGAGCAGTAAGGTCGCGATTAAAACAGAGATAGCCAAACTATTAACGTCAAAATCAGCAGGTAGCGTATCTACGTCCCCACTGAGCATGGCAAGATACATGTCTCCTAACGTTATCCACATAATAAGGCCTGAAAGCACCATGCTCACAAAACCTAACCCAACTAATTTAGAGAGATTGTGTTTAAAGCCCGCAAACATATATTGACTCGTAAATTCTTTGCCTTGACTGGCTTCATAACAACCAAGCATGAGCCCCGCAATGAACACGTAATTTAATAACCCGCCCGCTATTTGCCCTACAATAGGGATGACCGACATTACCAAGGAAAAAACAAACCAAATCAAAATACAGGTAACCCAAGCGCCGGGGTTTCGCTTGAATTGATGTTTTCCTTCGCGTAACCATGAAATAACATCCTTAGCTTTACATACTTTGGGGAAAACTAAGCGGTACGTTGAGCCATCGTGTGATGAAGGAGAGGTTTGCATAGAAAAAATTCTCTTAGTTGAGTAAGGCGTTTAAACATGGGTTATATATCCTGTCAAAGTGACTTCATAAGAACAAGACGTAATGTAGCTGTATGTGTAACTCTGTGTTGCCAATATCCCACATTTACACATCATTAGCATCATATAACGCTTAATACCTTCTACTTTTCAATATCTTATGTTCTGGCATGAAACTAGCATTGAAGTGTTTACAGATAAACTAAGTAGCGATGAGGTAACAGGAAAAGCGGCTTGCAGTTTTCACTTTTCAGTTAATAAATTGTTTGCTAAAAATTACAGGAGACAACCATGTATTTCTTCGTCATCATAGTATGTGCTTTGACCGCACTAGTAACATTGCGAAATGTAGCTATGTTAGAAGGAGTCGTGCACGGTCTTGTAAAAGTAGTTTGTTACTTAGGGTTAATCACGTTTATCGTGAGCACCCTAGTAAGAGTCATACTAAATCGCTTGAATTTTCGAGCAGCGTAAATATAAGGAACTAGAATGAAAAATACATTTACCAAAACAGCTATGGTGATCTTTGTTGCGTCATTATCTCTTGCAGCTTGTAGCGAGAAGAAGGAAGCGACAACAGGTGATAAAATAGACTCAGCTGTACAAACCAGCAAAGAGAAAATGGAAGCCGCTGGCGAGAAATCTAAAGACGCTTACGAAGAAGCTAAAGATAAAGCATCTGATGCTTATGAAGATGCTAAGGAAGAGGCTTCTGACGCTTACGAAGACGCGAAAGACGCCTCTTCTGAAGCCTACGAAGATAGCAAGGAAAAAGCGTCTGAGTGGATGGAAAAAGGCAAAGACAAAGCAAGTGAGATGAAAACTGATGCAGCTAATGCAATGGAAGACACTTGCGAAGATGCTAAATCTAAAATGAATGCAGACGACACCGACTGCTAATTCCGCGCCTCCCGTTTAACTCGGGCATATCGCGTAAAAAATGCCGCTTCTTAATAGAGCGGCATTTTTTGTTTAGGAGCATATTTTTTTAAGCTAATTGATTAAACAATGATTCCAAGTTTAATCCCTTGTGACCAAGCATATCCTTGAGTCTTCGCAGAGCTTCTACCTGAATTTGGCGAACCCGCTCACGTGTTAACCCTATTTCTACGCCAACATCCTCTAGTGTTGAAGGTTCGTACCCTAACAGCCCAAATCGTCTGGCTAATACTTCTCTTTGTTTAGGATTTAAATCTTCTAACCAGCCAACGATACTTAATTTGACGTTTTTGTCTTGCAAATCTTCTTCAGGATCGTGACCGTTATCGTCAGCAATGATATCCAGTAAAACGTTGTCGTTCTCACTGCCGATGGGTGTATCGACCGAGGTAATACGCTCATTTAAACGCAGCATCTTAGTGACATCTGCAACGGGTTTTTGAACCGCCTCAGCTATTTCCTCTGCGGTGGGTTCATGATCTAACTTCTGCGCCAATTCGCGTGAGGTACGAAGGTATACGTTAAGTTCTTTTACGACATGTATAGGTAAGCGAATTGTGCGGGTTTGATTCATAATAGCCCGTTCAATCGTCTGGCGTATCCACCACGTCGCATAGGTAGAAAAACGAAATCCTCGTTCAGGATCAAACTTTTCAACTGCGCGGATAAGGCCGAGATTACCTTCTTCGACTAAGTCAAGTAAGGCCAAACCTCTGTTGTTATAACGTCGCGCGATCTTTACCACTAATCGTAAGTTACTGACGATCATGCGTTGTCGTGAGGCTTCATCGCCTTTTAGGGCTCGGCGCGAAAAATACACTTCTTCTTCTGCAGACAGCAGGGGGGAAAAGCCTATTTCGCCTAAATATAATTGGGTGGCATCGAGATTTTTACTAGGGGCTTCTTTGCTAGAGACGATATCTTTGAATTTATCTTCAGAATCTTTCTCTGCCTTTACTAATTCTTTTTCTACGGCTTCTTCAATGTCGTCGACTAAATCTAACTCTATGGTAGCGCTATTTTGATGACTCATGGTGACTCCTTAGCTAATACTAATTCCTAAACATCTCCTGATAGTTTTATAATTATTTATTGTTATTATCGTTTAGGCAGATAGCGTAGCGGGTCTATAGACTGGCCCTTGTAGCGCACTTCAAAATGAAGTTTAACTGTGTCGGAACCACTTTTTCCCATAGTCGCAATTTTTTGACCTGCTCTAACCCACTGTTGCTCTTTCACTAGAATACTATCGTTATGGGCATAAGCGCTCAAAAATGAATCTGAGTGTTTCACTATAACGAGCTTTCCATATCCACGCAGGGCATCCCCTGTGTAAACAACTTTGCCAGCAGCGGTCGCCAAAATAGGTGAACCTAAGTTTCCGTTAAAATCTAAGCCTTTATTGCCGTGTTCTGTGTTAGAAAAACCACGTGTAACGGTGTTTTTAGTTGGCCATAGCCATGCTGCGATTTTACTTGGAAACTCACTGCCGGAAGAGGTAGTTACCTCTTTTGTAACAGTGGCGTTAGATTTACCATACGCCTGCTTTTTTGGGGGGTCAACTACTTGATTTGATTTTGAATTTGAACTCAGACCAGTGCCATTGTTAGACCTTTTAACTATTGACCCTGATGATTTTTTGAGCGTTAAACGTTGGCCTGGGAAGATATTATACGGAGGTCGAATACCGTTTAATTTTGCAATATCTCGATAATCTTGTCCACTTTTCCAGGAAATGGTGTAGAGCGTATCGCCCTTTTCCACTGTGTAAGAATGAGCATTATAGGACGACTTTTTAACATCCCGAAAGGTTTTGCCTTGATAAATCTCAACAATAGGCGCAGGCGCTTTGCGACTTGAACAAGCCGCAAGACAAATGCAAAAAGAAAAAATAAGCAAACCAGACGATTTTTTCATCTGTTGATACAGCCAACGTGGATAAGTAAGGTTAACAAGCTTATTCCCGAGGGGCAGAGCCTACTTTTTCTAAAAGTAATACTGCGCCAGCACCGAATAGACTCAATGCGATGGCATACCATAGATAAGAAGGCTGACTTGTTAATACCTCGAATGTGCCGGGTAATATATTTTCTTGCACTAGGGGGATCGTTTTACCGTGACTGTTTACTGTTGATTCTATAGTCAGCTTCCAGGGCCATACTTTGTTCAGCGAACCCAACATAAAACCGCCCAGTAGCGCTAACGTGAGTGTTTTATGGGAATTAAACATCCAGTTCAATACGCGAGAAAAGCTTAATAACCCAAATACGCAACCGATGGCAAACAGAGCCAATGTCACTATATCGAGATCTTTCACCGCAGTTAGAATATGCGTATACATACCCAGTAAAAGCAAAATAAAGCTGCCTGAAATACCGGGTAAAATCATGGCGCAAATGGCAAGCATTCCGGATAAAAAGATAAATAACTTAGTCGGTTCAATCGCGCTAGGGGGGATCATTGTAATCAGATACGCGGCAAGCGTGCCCACGGCAAAGAAAGCGATAGTTTTTACATCCCAAGATTCAATATGCCGTATTAGGGACCAAATTGCTGCCAATATTAAGCCAAAGAAGAAAGACCACAACATCACTGGGTAGGCATCAAGCCAGTATAAGACCAACCGTGATATGGTGAAGATGCTTAGCATAATGCCCATGAGTAACGTCAGTAAAAAAGCGCCATTAATATGCTTCCACATCGCAGCAAAGCCTTGACGAAAAAGAACGTTTAACGCCTCTGGCCCGCATTGCTTTAACGAGTAAATGAGCTCTTCGTAAATACCCGTGATAAATGCAATTGTGCCACCAGATACGCCAGGTACTGCATCTGCTGCACCCATTACCATTCCTTTTGCGGCTAAGGCCAGATGGTCTCGCCATGATCGTTTATTTTGCATTATTTTTTGTCTATCCCTGAGGTTGCTCAGTCATTAATTCAGTTTTTAGGCAGCGAGTTATTCTTTACATAACGCTACGAGTTAAGCCACTTGCTAAATACGAAGGCAATCAAATAATGTCACCCGCTACAAGAGGCACAAAGCGTACCGCTTCAATTATCTGTTCGTTGAACCCTTCACCCACGCGAGTAATGCAATGTAGTTGCTGGCTTTGTTCCCCTACAGGGATAATAAGCCGACCACCATCATTCAGTTGTTCAACCAATTTAGCAGGTACTTGGCTTGCCGCTGCGGTCACGATAATGGCATCAAACGGCCCTTTACTAGACCAACCTTGCCAACCGTCACCGTGTTTCATAGAGACATTATGTAAATCCAATTGGTTCATTCTGCGTTTAGCTTGAAATTGCAAACTTTTGATGCGCTCAACACTGAACACTTTATCAAACAGCTGAGCCAAAATAGCGGTTTGATAACCTGAGCCAGTGCCAATTTCCAGTACCGCCTTTGGTGCATTGCTTGAGGCCAACAATAACTCTGTCATTTTCGCTACAATATAAGGCTGAGAAATGGTTTGACCTTGACCAATCGGTAAAGCGGTATTTTGATATGCTTTATGGCGTAACGCGTCAGGCAAAAATAATTCTCTGGGCGTACAAGCCACCGCATTTAGGACTGAAGCATTGACTATGCCTTCTTGTTTTAACAGATGGGCTAGGCTTTCCCCTTTGCGTGAAGAAACTCTCATGTAACTGTCTATCCAATGTGTGTGTGATTAATACCAAATGCTGAACAGCGATAATGACGATAAACCCTCATCATGCTGTTTCTAATCATTATATTTTTGTAATCCATTGTCGCACATCTTCAAGAGATTGATGAGCGGTCATATCTACTGATAAGGGAGTGACAGAGCAAAAGCCTTCACTTATGGCGTGAAAGTCAGTCCCTGGCCCTGCATCTTGTTCTTCGCCCACAGGGCCATACCAAAAGATGGTTTTCCCTCTTGGGTCGGTGTCCTTTATCATCGTCTTTGCTCTGTGGCGTCTTCCTTGGCGGGTTACTTTTATGCCTTTTATCTCGCCATAGGGTAAATCAGGAATATTAACGTTTAAAATTTGGTCCGCTGGCAAGGGATGTGCCTGCAAGTGGGTAACTATACGGCGCACAAATTTCGCTGCGCTAACAAAGTTATCACTGGTGTGGGCACATAGCGATACCGCAATGGCGGGCAACCCCATGTACCTTCCTTCAGTGGCGGCGGCTACCGTACCAGAATAAATAACGTCGTCACCCAAATTAGCACCATGATTAATACCAGAGATAACTAACTCCGGGTCCTGCTGTAAAAAGCTATTCACACCAACATGCACGCAATCTGAGGGAGTACCATTGACCGCATAAAAACCACTTTGCATTTGTTCCATACGCAAAGGTTGTTGAAGCGATAATGCATTGCTTGCGCCGCTGCAGTTACGATCAGGGGCAATGACCGTAATTTCATGGTCTTCTTTTAGCTCCTTATATAACTCAGCTAAGCCTTGAGCAAAAACGCCATCATCGTTACTGAGTAAAATTCTCATTCGCTGGGCCCCGTATCGACAGATTCGACATTTAAAATTTCTCGCAAAACTGACGTGGCAAATGTGCCGGCGGGTAATTCAAACGCAATGCGCAGATTATTTTGCTCCCACGCCCATGTCAGGTTGCTTGGGTATAAAACAATAGGACGTCTTTCTTGCTCCAAGCCTAGACTGGCTAACGTTTTCGTTATCTTGGGGTGGTTCATGACAACGCTTTTTTCAAATGCTAATGCTGAGCCGGTGGACGCAAGCTCGCCTTTACCCCACAAAGGTGCAGATATGGTTATGTCTCGTGTGGCTAAGCGTTGCTTGATGGTATCGTCGATATCATCGCTAACAAAATAGCTTGCGTTGCCCGCTAAAGACATTACATCGCCTTCTAAGGGCTGGGCAAAATCCCCTGCATTGATACGTTCGCTCAGTACCTCGTTAAATAACCAAGAACGTAATGCCGAGATAGCCATTGAGCGCTTATTACGGTTGCGAATAACTTCACCGTTAATCATTTTTTCAGCAAGCATCAAATTACTGCCCTTGGGATCATAGCGGCTATCACCAAATCTTTGGGGGCCATAGTAATTAGGGGCACCTGACAGGCTCACTTGCGCAATGCGTTGTGCTAAGTCGTCGCTGGGGGTAACGTCGCGCATCAAAATAGTAAACTTATTACCTTTTAATACACCAGTTCGTAGCTTTTTATTGTGACGAATAGCTTTGAGTACGGTGGCACCCGGTACATTAAGCGCCGACCAATCATATTCTGCTTTACCGGGTTTGTGCACACCAAACCATTGCTCGCTAACTGAGTGTTTGTCTTTGCGCCCAGCGTAGGTAACCGCGCGCAATGGTAGCTGCGCAAACTTAGCGATCTGCTCCGCCAAATAAGCGGTATTTAAGCCTTCTTTTCGTACCCACAGATAAATATGTTCGCCTTCCCCGACAGGCTCATAACCGAGAATTTCTTGCACCACAAAATCATCAGGTTGCTGTTTGAATATGCCAGTTGATTCGGGCTTGCTACTTAGGTACTGCCAATGGTTAATTTGCATTCAATTATGCCGCTATGCTTTTGTTCAATAGCACCACCGCATAGCACGCGATCCCTTCTTTTCGCCCGGCAAAGCCAAGCTTTTCAGTGGTAGTGGCTTTTACATTCACTTGGTTTAATTGCGCGTTTACGTCTTGGCGGATGTTTTCACGCATGGCTTGAATATGCGGCGCCATTTTGGGCGCTTGAGCGACTATGGTTAAATCAAGGTTGCCTATCTCGTAACCATGCTCATTAACGAGCGTCATTACGTGGCGTAATAATGCACGGCTATCTGCACCTTTAAACTGTGCATCAGTATCGGGGAAGTGACCACCAATATCGCCTAAGGCTAACGCGCCCAACAGTGCATCACATAGCGCGTGTAGGGCGACGTCTCCGTCAGAGTGAGCCAGTAAGCCTTGCTCGTAATCAATCTTCACACCGCAAATCGTGATGGGGCCGCTATCACCAAATTTATGCACGTCGTAACCGTGACCTATACGTAAATTCATAAAGTTGCCTTGTGTTGTAGATAAAATTCGGCCAAATGTAAGTCCTCTGGTTGGGTAACTTTAATGTTACTGCTTCGCCCTTCAACTAAATGTACCTTACCTTGCACCCATTCTATGGCAGAGGCTTCATCGGTAATTTCTATGCCTTGAGCCATTGCTTGACCCAAAGCGCTACGCAGCGCATCTAAAGGAAAAAACTGCGGTGTTAAAGCGTGCCATAGATTGTCACGGCTCTCAGTGTGCAATATATCGTGCGACGAATTTCCGCGTTTCATCGTGTCTCGCACTCGGCAGGCGAGGATCGCGCCATGCTCTGAATGCTCGGCTGTGGCCAAAAGTTTGCTTAAGTCGTCTTGGGCGAGGCAAGGGCGCGCGGCATCATGCACGAGTACCCAATCAGCGTTTTGAAGGCTGTTTAGGCCTGCTAAAACTGAGTCTGCGCGTTCACCGCCACCATCAACCCGCTTTACCCAGGTTTTGCTAGCAATGGGCAAGCTGTCAAAGTATTGATCTAATGGGTTTATCGCGACAATGATTTGTTCAATTTGAGGGTGAGCGTACAGGTTCTCTAGGGTGTGCTCCAAAATGGTCTTACCGGCTATGGTCAAATATTGTTTGGGCCTGTCGGCTTGCATACGTTGACCTATTCCTGCAGCGGGCACAACAACGGTGTACAGGGGAGCAGTTGACATAGTTTTCTATTCTTCGCTTGGGAGTATTCGATAGAAGGTTTCGCCTTGCTTAATGAGGCCAAGTTCGTTTCTTGCTCGCTCTTCAACCGCTTCCAGGCCTACTTTTAGGTCTTGAATGTCAGCTTTGAGCAAATTATTACGCTGCAATAGCTCAGTGTTTTGCTCGGCTTGCTCTGCCACCGATTTTTCCATGGCGACGTACTCTGGAATACTGTTTTTACCAAACCATAAGCGATATTGCAGCGCAGCCAACAGAACGAAAAGGAGTATGGGGACTACTTTCATTATGCTTAGCTCCTTCTATGGTTTAGTTGTTAGGGTATAACGGTTCAGCGCGTATTATGCCGAGGTTTTTTCATCGCGGCTAGTATAAGCCCCTAAGGTTAGCCGCTCAGCTAAGCCTTAAGGGATTTTATTCAACTAATTCATCAGCTTAATTAAACAGCTTTCCTTTTAACTTATCTTTTAGCTTGTCGGTTAGCTCTTCTTTTTTCTTATCAACCACGCTGTTCAACTTACTATCAAGCATGCTTTGCATACTGCTTAAGTCACCATCTGCGAGTTTTTCCCAATCCAGCCACTGGCTCATTTCTGAATCGGTTGCGCCTAAGGGGCCTTCAATTTTGGCGTTGAGTTTCTGTTTAAGCTCACCCAGTTTACTGCTTTGGTCGCCCGTTAAGTTATTGAGCATGACCTTGGCCAATTGTTTGTCTAAATCAGAACTAAAGCTGAGATCCATATCGCCAAGAATACCGCCGATATCAGCGTTAATTGTTAAATTGCTTAAGCCTGACAAGGTTTCAGCGATAACGTTTGTTAGGTTGTTACTGCCAGTGGCAGATAAATCCAACTGACTTAATGCCGCATTGCCAGTACCTGAAATAACGTTTTTATCAATGCTGGCTTTACCTGAGCTAGATAGCAAACCTTCAAGCAAGGTGGAAGAAAGCTTTTCTTGGTTTAACAGTGAAACATCTGATAACGCTAAGCCACGCAAATTCCAATCTTGATTGGCCTTTACTCCAGCATCATTAAGCCAGAAATCACCATTTAACTTCAGTGATTGCCATAATGAACTTGCGCTTGAGTCCACTTTGAAGGTAGTAGGGCGACCAATTTTATCATGCTCATTGGTGATATCGTGCCACACGCTGAGTACACTTTCATTGCGCCAAGTAACAGATACATCCGCATTTCGGACTAAAAAATCAGGTAATGCAGCGGTATCATCGAATGCCACCCAGCGACCATTGTAGGCTTCTTCTTCGGCTTGTTCTTCTTTGCTTTTTGCTAACATTGGAGCCGCTAAATCATAGGCGCTCAATACATATTGACTGAATTCACCAGCCTTTTCGCCAAACACCATAGTGGTAACGTCTTTAATTGCGCCCTCATCGCCGGCAATTAACCCTTGCAACTGAGCGTAATCGTCACCTGGGGCTGCCTTGAGTTCAGCAAGGCGTGGAGCCATATCGTTTTTTGCATCACTTACAGCATCTTTAAACTCGGTGATCTTAGCTTTGTCCGCTTTAATCTCTGCTCGCAAAGCATCAAACTCTTCTTTGGCTTTCGCTAATTCAAGGGGGTTTTTATAGTCCGTATCGGTAATGGCTTCAACGCGCTTTTTGTAGTTTTCTAACGCGTCTTTGCTTGGAAGTTGTGCATACTTTTGTTTCAATATTTCGCTATGCTTTTTATAAGCGGCTTGAGTTTCTTCCACTGCTTTCGTGGTTTTCAAAGGCGACTTGGCCAGTATTTCATCGACACTGGGTAAATTTTTAGGATCGAATGCTTCTTGTAACTCTTCCTTAATCGCCGCCTTGGCGGTGCGATACACGGCCCCTTCTGAGTCCCTAGGTTGAGCAAACTGCACCCCACTGACCGTTAAATCATCGATGATAACCTTGCGCAGAAGTAGAGGTGCTAGCTCGATTTGTGCGGTGATTTCATCTGCCTGGACTTGATTCTGGGTAGGCGTAGCCGGATCCGTTAATTGAACCCCCGTGAGGCTCACGCCAAATGGTGAGAAGGTATGACTCACTTGAGCTATATTAACTTCCGCCCCGGTGGTTGATTCCAAGCTCTTGATGGCTGCAAGTTTTATCCACAAATCGAGGAATACGATGAGAATGGCAGCAAAAAGGCCGGTGACAACAAAAAAAGCGATAAGCCCAGGCCAACGAATAAGTTTCTGCATGTTATTCTCCTAGCGTCTGATAAATTTGGTATATACGACTGCTTTTGAGGAACTGCACCAGTTTTAGTTTGTTCACCCATTGCATAAAACGCACGCGATATTGCACGACTAACATCTTACTGATAACCAAAATGAACGGCGCTAAAATTAGACTGAACAATAAGCTTCCCAAGGTAAGTGTGTGGTAAAACTGGGTAAGTTGACCAAATGTGGAGTTATATAAGCTGGTCCACATAGAGGTTAAATTAGCTGAGGTCAGTAGGGATTCGCCGATACTTGCCATCATAGGGTTAAGCATTAATGTAAGCCCGGAAAACAGCGCATAAGCGAGTAAGAAAGTACTAAGGTTAACTCTTAGAAAAAGTACAATGAATAAAATAATGATGCTGTGTAGGCCTAAGAATGGAGTGAGCCCCATTATCATCCCTAACATGACGCCAAAAGCCAACTGCCAAGGACTATCGTCCGAGTTTAGGGCTTTCAGTAATTTTGCTAAAAGTTGCATTAGTAAGTCCTTATATTAAAAATTCAGTGTAGTCATGAAGTTAGTCCCGTATTAGTAGTTCATCTATCGCAATATAACTTCCTAACGATAAAAGGAGCCCACCACTAAGCCGGTTCTGCCATACCTCGAATGCGGGATGCTGGTTAAGCCACGAACCCAATTTGCCAGCTAGCATTGCCACGCAAATGTCACACATAAAAGCGATAAGTGCGTACATGCCACCTAATATGGCAAACTGCAAAATGACTGAGCCAGCATCGTGTTGAATAAATTGTGGTAAAAACGCGATGAAAAATAATGCGGTTTTAGGATTAGTCAATTCGACGATGATGCTTTGCATAAAAATGCGTGGAATAGTCATGATGGTTACTCTAGGTTTGCTTTCATCACTGTGCTTAGTGCTGAACAAATAAACCCACCCTAGGTAAAGCAAGTAGGCAGCTCCAGCTAGTTTCAATAGCATAAATGCCAGAGGAAAATAGATAAAGATTGCCGCTAGGCCAAAAGCCGTTGCTAACACATACACCAGCGAGCCAACCGCCATTCCGCCTGCAGCCGCGATACCCGCAACATGCCCTTGGCTAATGCTGCGCGCCATTATGTACAAATTAGACGGCCCAGGAGAAAGGCTGAGTAACAATGCAGCAAGGGCAAAAGAGAGCAATATGTCCGCGGAGGGCATGACGAATTCCTTAAGTGGGTACTCTATTCGGTATAACGCAAAAAAGCCGCCCATTGGCGGCTTCCATTAGCTGATTATAAACTACATCCAAGTATCACTTTTGCGTCGTTTCTTGGGCAAATAAGCGACTATAACCCCTAGAATTAAGCTGATAAGCGCCACGATACCGCCACGGGTAAACCACTGCATTTTTTCAGTTTGGTCGGCCGCATCCAATTTCTGACTAAAATCAGCGTTTTGCTGTTCCAAGGTTTTAAGTTGTTTCGTCAGTCTGTCATTTTGCGACTGCAACTCAGAAAATTGCTGTCGTAAACTGTCGTTCTCATCTTGTTGAGCGTTATTGCTCTGTGTGGCATCGGCAAGTTGTTGCTGCAAGCCAGGGACGAGTTCACGCAAACTTTTTTGAGGACTAACAAATTCACCGTCGACCCAACCTGTCCGGTCTTTATCATCGACGATCTCTACATAATTACTGTCACTGTCTGTTTGTAACACTGTGACTTCAGAGCCCGCCACAACTGAGCCTAGAATACGGTAGTTTCTACCTGGGCCTGAATGTAAAAAAGTGAATAAATCGTCTGAAATATACTGGGTTTCGCCCTGAGATTGTTGAGCACTTGCCTGTATGGAAGGCAACAAAAATAAGGCGCAGGTAACACTGAACAAAAATCGCTTTAGCATAATAAATATATAGTCTCTGAATGTCTGGCTCGATCTTATGGCCTAGCTATAGGAAAGGCAATAGGTGAACCTGATTAGTCTTATACCTCCCGTTCACCGTTGTACTGCATAAAAGGGAAAGGTAAGGTACTTTTTTAAAATTAAATGACAGTCACTATGGACCTAGAAATTGAATTAAAGTTGCTTGCAACACCAAGCGCACAGCAAGATATTTTATCTTGGTTGACGCAAAGCCAACTAAATTACACGGTTTTAGCTCAGAAGCAACTGCGTAATGACTACTTCGAAACCCCGCAGCGCACTTTGCGCAAGCATGATGTCGGTCTTCGGATTCGGGGGCATAACGGCGAGTATGAGCAAACGGTGAAAACCAAAGGGCGTGTTATCGCGGGTATGCATCAACGCCCTGAATATAATGTCTCGCTGCCCAGTCCTGTTCTGCAATTAGCCTTGTTTGATGAGGATATATGGCCACAATCTATTGATCTGAGAGTCTTGGAAGATGACCTTTACTTGATGTTCTCAACGGATTTTATGCGCCACACGTATCTCATTACGCTTGGTAGCGGCACACAAGTGGAATTAGTGTTTGACCAAGGAGCTATTTCAGCGAATGGCAGGACTGTCGATATCTGTGAAATCGAGCTCGAGCTTAAACAAGGCGAACCCAGTGAGCTTTTTGAACTGGCCCAGCAGCTTGTTGATATAACCCCCTTACGTGTAGGCCTGCACTCTAAAGCGGCTAGAGGCTATCGCCTAGCAGACAACCTTGCAGAGCCAACTTATACGCCAGCGCCTTATTTTAGTGTTTCATTAGAATGCTCCCCCATCCAACATGGGGTATCAATGCTTGAGCAAGCACTTGAGGTATGGCAGCAAGGAGAAGCTGCGTTTTATCAAAGCCAACGCGTGAATGATTGGCGTAACATGCGCGCAGGAATCATTCTAGTGCAGGAGATTTTAGCTATATACCAGCACGCGTTTGAGTCACAGGCGATAATTGCTGACAGTGGCTCTGCTGGCTTATTGGCATCATCAGTCGTTCAAACATTGCAGGTCAAGCTTGATACTTTATCTGTGCAATACCAAGAAGCAGATTTGATGCTTGATGCTATGCATTTGCACACCAGCGATTTTCTGACTCAGCATAAGGCCCCTTATCACGGACAGGTTAATTGTAAACTGGCCGAATTCAATAAAACTGCTAACGTGCTAACTAGATTACGTTCTGTGTTAGCTAAACCACATAGTATGCACGTGCAATTGTCGCTAGGAGCGCTGTGTTTGACTGCAACGAGTGAGAATGCAATACGAAAAGACTCACCTGCACGTCAGGATGATGCAGCCAAAAAAGTGACAATGCCGCAACTTATTCACGACACAATGAGCGCGAAGGACATAGGATTACCATCCAAGCGCAATAAACTTGCAGCATGCAAGGTCATATGGGGTGCCTTAGATGCAATAAATGCGTATGACGCACACCAGGGGAGCAGCAATCCTTGGGGCGTGCTACGCGGTGAAGACGATAAAAGCATGCGCGATGCGCTGAATATTTTACTCGAGCGTCACCTGTTATCAGTTGAGCCTAATGTGAAAGCAGAATTAACGGCATGGTGCGCTAATAATTAATCGATTTAAGTAATCGGTTTTTAGAACTTTAATCTTTTTTGAACACTGTCATGCTAGGTGTTTTAAAGGCGTTCGTGTGTGTCACGTGCACTAGCAAGATGTGATTGATTAAGATGATTACCTACGTACTGAGTGCGTTCAATAGCAAAGCGGAGATGAAATGAAAGCGTCAGATTTATTTGTTAAAGCCCTAGAGGCAGAAGGTGTTGAGTATATTTTTGGTATCCCAGGTGAAGAAAACTTAGATTTGCTTGAATCGTTACGAGACTCAGACATCAAATTAATCTTAACCCGCCATGAGCAAGGCGCAGGTTTTATGGCGGCCACCTATGGTCGATTAACCGGAAAAGTGGGTGTGTGTTTATCGACACTTGGCCCCGGCGCAACTAACTTGGTGACTCCCGGTGCATACGCTCAATTAGGTGCAATGCCCATGTTGATGATCACTGGCCAAAAACCGGTGAAAACCAGCAAGCAGGGGCGCTTTCAGGTCATTGATGTTGTGGACATGATGCGTTCGATTACTAAGTACACCACACAGGTGGTCAGTGGTGATCGCATTCCATCTGTGGTGCGTGAAGCATTTCGTCTTGCTCATGAAGAACGCCCTGGTGCAACGCATATCGAATTACCAGAAGATATTGCGGCAGAAACCACCCAAGCTCAGTTACTTAAACCTAGCATTTCTCGCCGCCCCATCGCTGAATACAAAGCGATTAATAAGGCAATTGAAATGATAGAGGGCGCACGCTCTCCATTATTGCTTATTGGCGCGGCAGCAAACCGCAAACTCACCTCCAAAATGCTCAAAGAATTCGTTGAAAAAACCGGTATTCCTTATGTCACTACCCAAATGGGTAAAGGCGTATTAGATGAATCACATGAATTGTTTATGGGTAACACTGCGCTTTCCTCTGGCGATTTTGTACACCGAGTGATCGATAGTTCAGACTTAATCATCAACGTTGGCCACGATGTCGTTGAAAAACCGCCGTTTTTTATGCAGCACGGTGGCCGTGAGGTGATTCATATTAACTTTGAGCCCGCTGCGGTTGACCCTGTGTATTTCCCGCAGTTAGAAGTAGTGGGTGATATTGCGAACAGTATCTGGCAAATAAAAGAGCAAATTCAGCAGCAAAGTAATTGGGAGTTTAGTTTCTTCAAAAAAGTGCATCAGGCGTATCTCGATCATAAAGCGGAAAGCGAAAATGACGATCGTTTCCCTGTTTTACCTGAACGGTTTGTTAAAGACATCCGCGAAGCCATGCCACGTGATGGCATCGTCACTCTGGATAACGGCGTGTACAAAATCTGGTTTGCGCGCAACTACCCCGCGGCACTGACCAACACCTTACTGCTTGATAACGCCTTGGCCACAATGGGCGCAGGGCTGCCCTCAGCGATGGCAGCGAAAATGGTTCATCCTGATAAACCTGTGCTGACAGTGTGTGGTGACGGCGGATTTATGATGAACAGCCAAGAGTTAGAAACGGCCGTAAGGTTGAATTTGCACATAGTCGTCATCATTCTAAGAGATGACGCTTATGGCATGATCAAGTGGAAGCAAGCCAACATGCAGTTTGCTAACTACGGTTTGGATTATGGCAACCCTGATTTTGTGAAATATGCAGAAAGCTACGGTGCGAAAGGCTGGAGAGTAGAAGCGGCGGATCAAATATTACCGCTGGTGAAATCATGTTTATCTGAGCCTGGCGTGCATGTCATTGATGTGCCCGTTGATTATAGCCTTAATGACCAAACGTTGAACGAAACTCTCCGTGAACGTAGTCAACAACTATAAGGAATACAGAATGTTAGCGAAAGAATATCCCTATTATCTTGCGAGCAAAGCGGTGTATGCCAATCGCGATCTGAAAATCACCAATAAGTACACGGGCGAGGTAGCCACGTATGCTGCATTGGCTGATGCCGAGGTGATTGATAAAGCAATAGATGCCGCCGAGAAAGCTCAACCCCTGCTAAACAAAATGGCACCTTATGAGCGTCAGGCTATTTTAAATCACTGCGTTAAACGTTTTGAAGAGCGCTTTGATGAACTGGCGCATGCCTTGTGTATTGAAGCGGGTAAGCCAATTAAAGATGCGAGAGGTGAAGTGACTCGGTTAATCGATACCTTTAGAATTGCCGCCGAAGAATCAGTGCGTATGAAAGGTGAAGTGCTTAATCTAGAAATCACCCCTCGAGCGAAAGGTTACCAAGGGCAGTATAAACATGTGCCGATTGGGCCATGCTCGTTTATCTCGCCGTTTAACTTTCCGTTGAATTTGGCGGCACATAAAATAGCCCCTGCGCTAGCAGTAGGGTGTGCTTTTGTGATGAAACCTGCGAGCCGTACACCTCTTGGGGCCATTATCATAGGTGAAATTTTAGCGGAAACGGATTTACCAGAAGGGGCGTTTTCGATACTACCGTGCAGCCGTGACGGCGCTGACTTATTTACTACCGACGAGCGCTTTAAATTGCTTAGCTTTACCGGTTCACCTCAAGTGGGGTGGGAGCTAAAAGCCAAAGCCGGTAAAAAGCCCGTCATTTTGGAACTAGGCGGTAATGCTGCTTGCGTGGTCGATGAAGACACAGACCTTGATGATGCCATCGAACGCATTATTTTTGGTGCCTATTATCAGTCAGGACAAAGCTGTATCAGCGTGCAACGTATATTGGTGCATGAAAAACTGTATAGCGAGTTTAAGCAGCGCTATACGGAAAAAGTGGCTAATTTGGTTCACGGCGATCCCCTTGATGAAGATACCTTCATCGGGCCTATGATTTCTGAATCTGAAGCTGAGCGTTTAGATGATTGGATCCAAGAAGCGGTGAAAAGTGGCGCGACCGTATTGGCCGGCGGTGAACGCGATGGTGCTATGTTGCAAGCTACTTTGCTCGAAGGCGTGGCGCACGATGCAACGGTTAATTCAGAGGAAGCATTTGGTCCTGTATCTATCATCAGTTCGTTCAGTGATTTTGATGAAGCATTAAAAGAAGTGAACAACAGCCAGTTTGGTTTACAAGCCGGTATTTTCACACGTGACATTTACAAGGCGCACAAAGCGTGGGATGAGTTAGACGTTGGCGGCGTGGTGATTGGGGATGTGCCAAGCTGGCGTGTGGATAACATGCCCTATGGCGGTGTGAAGGAGTCAGGGCTAGGACGTGAAGGTATTACCTATGCCATGGACGACATGACTGAAATACGTTTGATGGTACTCAGAACCCCTCAGTAGCACGGATTACGAATTATAAAGGCGTCTTTCGACGCCTTTTTCGTACCTGAACGCTTTACATTTAGGGGATTGTCACGAGAAGTAGTCATGTAAAATTTTACGGGTGAATTCTTTTCTTAAATAGAATCCTCTAGGGCGAGTTTGAATGATTTGGCCATTTTTCCCTATAGCATCGGTTAAGACGCTGCCGTTCGCAGCTTTAGGGCGTAACTGCATATACTCACCATAGCGCGCGGTTACCTTTTCAATGTCCCCCATGGCAATCATGTCCATTATTTCCTCCCAATCTTGGCGCAAATACGCTTCTTGTTGACCTTGTAGGGACCATAAAAATGGTGTGCCTATAACGCGCTCGCTTGGGGGGATGTCGCGCCTGCCATCTATGGGAACCCACAAGACTTTATTTAGCTTATTGCGCACGCTACTGGTGGCCCAGTGAATACCTGCCACATCAACTAAATGCGCATAACAAACATAAGTCGTTTCAAGAGGATACCCGTTTACGTCAATGGGGATGGTTTTGAGTTCAACGCCTATACTGGCAAAATCTTGCTGCGCTTTTGAGCCCGCTTCGGCACCTAGAGCCAGCTCAAGTAGCTGACCACTCCAGCCTTTTTCACGCTTAAAATCGTTGGGAACACGAATATTCTTGCTTTGTGCTAACTCGCCTAAGGTCAGCCCTGCCAGTGATCCAGCGCGTTCAAGCAATTCGTCAATACTGTTTGGTGGGGCTTTAATTTGTGATGGATTATTAGACAAACTCGTTCCCCCTTGGCACTTTTACTAATTGAATGCAGCCCTTCACGATAAAAAATTGCGCCGCGTAATAGGTACTCATGACAAGTACGCTTTGCAAAGGTAACGGCGTGATAAAGGCATTAATGGCCAATAAACTATCAGATACCACAAACAACAATGCGCCTAAGCGTAATGCATATCCCTGCGTATTCGCTGCAAGCGCACTGATAAACATTACACTTATGGCAACAAAATAGCCTATTACCGGCAGTTGAAGCGAGCCGACTGCAGGTAGCAGCAGAAACAGCATGGCCACTAAATACGCCGAAAATAAACTGACGGTGAGTAAATTTAAACGGTCAAGATTTCGCCAACGAAACAAGAATATCGAGTATAAAATGTGTGCTAAGGCAAATGCACTAAGGCCCAGTATGAAACTGTGCTTGAGAGGCAAGGCAAGTAGCATATCGCCCGCGGCGCTGGACAATATGCCCGCTATTAACCACCATCTTGCTGGCAAATCTGTTTGTTTTCCCGCGATGACGCCTAGCAGTAATATCGGGGCCGCTTTATGTAGAAAGCTCCACGAATAGGTCGTTGTCAGCGTACTTGTTATGTAGCTTAGGGCTAAGAGCCAGTAAATTGTTGTGATTATTCTATGCATAGTCAGTAGTTTATGGAAGAATGCCAATCAATAAAAGAATTGAATTCTCGGGAGTCTAAGTGATTGATGCCGAAGGATTCCGCGCCAACGTTGGCATAGTGATTTGCAATAGCTTAGGTCAGGTCTTTTGGGCCCGCCGCTATGGTCAACATTCTTGGCAGTTTCCGCAAGGCGGAATCGATGAAGGTGAAACTGCTGAACAAACCATGTACCGCGAACTTTATGAGGAAGTTGGACTAAAACCAGAACACGTAAAAATTTTAGCGGTAACCAAAAATTGGTTGCGATACAAATTACCAAAGCGCTTGATCCGTCAGGGCAGCGCACCTGTTTGTATTGGGCAAAAGCAAAAATGGTTTTTGTTACAACTGACCTGCAAAGAGCAAGACGTTGATTTGCTGCAATCTGGTCATCCTGAATTTGATGACTGGCGCTGGGTTAGTTTTTGGTATCCAGTACGTAATGTGGTGTCTTTCAAACGTGAAGTGTACCGCAGAGCAATGAAAGAGTTTGCGCCTACGGCAATGGCACTGAGCAGTAAACCGGCCCAAGGCCAAAGAAGTAAACGTAGACGCAAAAACTAAAGGGTTAATATGTTAACCAAGCTAAAACGCATCGTTAAAGAGGTCAATCAAACTCCCGTCCTAGATGATGCGCTTAGCGGTGTGGCAAAGAGTCTTAAAGAGGCCATCAAGGTCGACTCTGTCAGCATATATTTAGCCAACTACGAAAAGCAGCACTTTACGCTGCGAGCCACAGAAGGCCTGGCGAAATCTGCTATTGGAAATGTATCGATAGGGTTTTCTGAAGGGCTGATCGGCTTAATTGGCCAGCGCGAAGAGCCAATCAACATAAGTAATGCGCAAACCCACCCCAGATTTAAACATTATCCTGAAGTACAAGAAGAGCAATATCACGCCTTTTTAGGTGCGCCTATTATTCATCAACGAAAAGTATTGGGCGTGCTGACACTACAACAGCAACGAAAGCGTCTTTTTAGCCAAGATGAAGAAGCGTTCCTAGTGACACTCGCAATGCAGTTGGCCGTTGAAATTGTTAATGCTGAAGCCCGTGGCCGATTTAGCTTGAGCGATGACCACCCCGAACAAAATGAGATAAAAAGTGTCAAGGGTGTGCCGGGCTCTTCGGGTTTAGCGGCCGGGGTTGGCGTGGTACAAAATTTACTGGTTAATCTACGCAACCACGTACCAAAACGCAGTGGCGATCGGGAAACCCAAATACAGAATTATCGCTCTGCGGTTATGCAAACTCGGGAGCAAGTTGAGGTCTTATCTCAGCGAATTCAAGGAGAGGTGCCCGATGACGTGCAAGCTATTTTCACCCTTTACCACCATCTACTGGATGCGAACAGCTTAGGCCGTGAAGTAGAGCAGAAAATAACACTTGGATGGGATGCTGCAACGTCTTTAAAAATGGTGGTTGAAAACTATATCACTCAGTTCCAAGGCATGAGCGATGCCTATATGCGTGAACGCGCAGTGGATGTAGAAGATCTTTCCAATCGCATTTTAGCGAATCTCCTTAATCTTGATACCAGCCGTTTAACGCGTGAAGAGCTGCCAGAAAAATGTATTTTGGTAGCAGAAGAGCTGACGGCGACCATGCTTGCTGAATTCCCTAAAGGTAAGCTCTGCGGCCTGATTTCGATTCGTGGCTCTAGTAACTCTCATGCAGCAATAATGGCTAGAGCATTGGGTGTTCCCGCGGTTATGGGGGTGACAGGTGTTCCACTATCCCTACTCGATAACAAAGACATTTTACTGGATGGTTACACCGGCGGGATTATTGTTTCGCCTAATCAGACCATTGAACGAGAATTCCAGCAGCTTATACATGAAGAAAAGCTGTTAAGTGATAAAATTCTTGCACAAGACGACCTGCCAGCCGTAACGAAAGATAATTGCTTGCTTAGCCTATTGGTAAATGCAGGGCTGTCGGCCGATATCGAAAATACCTACTCTAGTTACGCTGATGGTGTGGGGCTATTTCGTACTGAAATTCCGTTTATGATGCGTCAGCGTTTCCCTACCGAAAAAGAGCAAGTTGAACTCTATAGAGCAATGTTAAGCGCTGAGCCAGACAAACCTTTCACCATGCGTACGTTAGATGTAGGCGGTGACAAGCCTTTGCCGTATTTCCCTATGACTGAGGAAAACCCTTTTCTAGGCTGGCGAGGTATCCGCTTAACACTTGACCATCCAGAGGTGTTTTTGGTGCAAATTCGCGCCATGTTACGCGCCAGTATCGGGTTGCAAAACTTGCAAATTATGTTGCCTATGATCACATCGGTAAGTGAAGTGCTAGAAGCCAAGAGGTTAATAAGTCAGGCCTTTTTCGAAGTGCAAGAAGAGGCGAAAGTTCAAGATGGTACGCTGTATCATCCTAAAATCGGTGTGATGCTTGAAGTGCCGGCGGTTATTTATCAACTGCCTCAGTTAGCAAAAATTGTCGACTTCTTTTCAGTGGGCAGCAATGATTTAACCCAGTATTTGCTGGCAGTCGATAGAAATAACGCGCGGGTTTCTGAGCTGTATGATAGCTATCATCCGGCTGTGTTAGCAGCGCTGTACAATATTGCGCAGCAAGCCAACGACTTAAACGTACCCATTACTTTATGTGGTGAATTAGCCGGGGAGCCTGGCGGAACAATCCTATTAATGGCGATGGGATACCGAAAACTAAGTATGAACAGTCATAGCTTACTCAAAATAAAATGGGTTGCCCGCAGCGCTAATTTGAATGATGCGAAAGCATTACTTAATGAAGTGTTAACCATGAGCGACCCGAAAGACGTGCGCGAACGGGTAAACCTTTATCTTGAATCGATTGGTCTTGGCGGCTTGATCCGCGCGGGTATTTAGCGGGAGTAATAAAAGTGGATCCTGCATTACTTATATTCTTGGTATGTACCTTATTAGGTGCGTTCGTTGGCTTATTCGCTGGGCTGTTGGGCATAGGCGGAGGGCTCATTATCGTGCCTTCTTTACTGTATCTGCTTACCGAATACGTACACCTACCGTTAAAAGTTGCCATGCCAATGGCGATCGCTACGTCCTTGTCTACTATCGTGTTAACTGCTATTTCTTCATCAAGGGCACACTATAAGTTAGGTAACTTGCGCCAGTTCTATTTGCTTTGGACAGGCTTGGGTATTTCAGTAGGAGCGATAATCGGCCCTCAGTTTGCTACCGTCATTTCAGCACAATCATTAAAAACGTTATTTGCCACCTTGGTGCTGCTTATTGCAGTGCAAATGGTGTTCTTGGGCAACAAAAATGCGAAACGAGACGTGACGAAACAACTGTTGCTATTGATTGGTGTCATAACTGGTTGCATTTCCTCAGTTATGGGAATCGGTGGGGGTGCTATCATGGTGCCCGCGTTATTGTGGTGTCGGGTTGATGTGCGAGCAGCAATTGGTTGTGCTGCATTTAGTGGCTTAGTCATCGCGTTGTTCGGTTCCGCCAGTTTTATCGTTGCAGGCTGGAATAACGAACATTTACCCCAGTGGTCTGTGGGCTTCATTTATTTGCCTGCCACCTTTGGGATAGTGTTGACGTCAGTGTTTACTGCCAACATAGGGGCGAAATTAGGCCGCTCCTTGGACACGAAACTTTTAAAGAAAATTTTTGCCGGCTTTTTAGTCATTGTTAGTCTACGAATGTTATTAGGATAAAAATTCAACATGGTAAGTAGTTATTTTACATTTCCACAAATAGACCCAATCATCTTTAGCATTGGGCCCTTGAGCTTGCGCTGGTACGGCTTAATGTATTTGGTGGGATTTGCCGCTGCGTTTTGGTTGGCTGGCGTGCGTTTATCACGTACTAATTGGACGAAAGAGCAACTAAGCGATTTATTATTCTGGGGCTTTTTAGGCGTTATTTTAGGAGGGCGAATTGGCTACGTACTCTTTTATCAATTCGAGTTATTCCTCTCTGATCCCTTATATTTATTTAAAATTTGGACTGGGGGCATGTCTTTCCATGGCGGCTTGTTGGGTGTTATTGCTGCACTTTGGTGGTTCTCGCGCAAAGCAAAATGTACTTTTTTACAAGTGGGTGATTTTATCGCGCCCTTAGTGCCCATTGGTTTAGGGGCTGGGCGTATCGGTAACTTCATAAATGCCGAGCTATGGGGGCGTACTACGGATGTGTCCTGGGGCGTTATTTTCCCTGGAGCCGGGCCCTTACCTCGCCACCCTTCACAATTGTACGAATTCGCTCTTGAAGGCGTCGTTTTGTTCTTAATACTATGGCTTTATTCCCGCAAGCCTCGGCCTATTGGCGCGGTAAGTGGTTTATTCTTATTAGGGTACGGCAGCTTTCGGTTTTTTGTGGAGTTCTTCCGAGAGCCGGACCAGCACATAGGTTTGTACGAAGGGGCATTCTCTCTGGGAATTTCACAGGGGCAAATATTATCAGCACCTATGATCATAGGTGGAATTGCGCTGATGGTGTGGGCTGTGCGCCGTAATAAAATGGCAGAGACTGGGGTACCTAAGTCATCAAAAGCCGCTAAAGCTTAATTATTTCTATTTACTGGCTCGCTCTCTGTGAGCCAGTTCTTTTGGCCACAGAGCCTACCGCGTTAAACCTATACTTAATTATCACCTCAAAAAATAATCTGCCCAGCTGCTTCTTGTTAGTCTAAATCATCGATGGTCGATTTCTGTTCAGGAGAGAATGATGTTAGATAATTTATTTTCAATGCAAGGCAAGGTATGCGTTGTCACCGGTGGCTCACGGGGTTTAGGGGCTTTTATGGCGCAGGGCTTTTTAGAAGCAGGTGCTAAACGGGTGTATATTACTGCGCGTAAAGCACAAGCGTGTTTAGATGCCGCCGAAGAGCTTAGACAATTTGGCGACTGTGTGGCACTCGTGGGTGATGTTGCAACCAGCGAAGGTGTGATGGATTTGGTCAAGCAGCTAAATGACCGCGAGCAGCATATTGATGTGTTGGTGAACAATGCAGGCACGGCTTGGGGGGCACCATTTGGCCAATTCCCTGAAAAGGGCTGGGACAAGGTGATGGATTTAAACGTGAAAAGCCCATTCTTTTTAACCCAAGCGTTAACGCCATTGCTTGAAAAGAATGCGAGCAAGGACAATACGTCTGCCGTGATTAATATCGGCTCTATCGCGGGGATTGTAGGCAACGGGCTTGATAATTACAGCTATGCTGTTTCTAAATCTGCAATTCATCAGCTAACCCGGGTTTTAGCCAAAGAATTAGTTGATAAACATATTCGAGTAAACGCCATCGCACCTGGTCGTTTCTATTCAAAAATGACCGAATTTCTGAGTGAAGATAAAGAAGCGTTTGAAGAAGAACTCCAGTCTATACCTATGCGTCGCTGGGGCGAAGCATCTGATATTGCTGGTGTCGCTTTGATGTTAGCAAGCAAAGCGGGTGGCTTCATGACGGGACAAATACTGCCCGTAGACGGAGGCACAACGTTAGTCAATTAACCAATCAAGCTGACAATAAAAAGGGCTAGTAACCTAGCCCTTTCTATTAAATGCGTGATTGCTAAAGATGCAACTCCGTTTTGCTAATATTACTTACGAGTCGCGCGTAACATCCAAGATGTTTTCTCATGAATTCGCATGCGATCAGACACTAGGGCGGCTGTTGATTCGTCTTCAGCATCTTGAGCCAGCTTCAATACTTCACGAGACGTTCTCACGACTTGCTCATGACCTTTAGTCAGTAAATCAATCATCTCTGATGCTTCAGGTACACCATCCACTTCTTTAATAGAACTTAGCTTGGCAAATTCTTTATATGTGCCAGGGGCTGCGACATCCAGTGTACGAATACGCTCGGCGATATCATCGACAGCTGTTGCTAATTCTGTGTATTGCTCTTCGAACATCAAATGTAGCTCGCGAAACTGAGGGCCTGTGACGTTCCAGTGAAAATTATGAGTTTGTAGATACAGAGTGTAAGAATCCGCTAATAAAGCCTTTAGTCCATCAGCAATTTTTACTCTGTTTGTTTCATTGATACCAATATCGATCGTTGTCATGCCTAACTCCCTAGGTTCAAAAATAAAAGGAACGGTAATTTAAAAATTCTGAATACCCTAATTATATGCGTCGTTAAGCTCCTGTTTACAAGGGGCAATGCAGAAAAATAGCGCAAAAAATATTGCGCTAAAAAGTGAACTGCCCGCATGGGTCTTTATATAGGGAGCATGTGTAAAGGTTATAAATTATACCAATGGTTAACCGATTTACATGACATTTTCATGAACAAATAATCGTCACTAATTGTATAATAAACCATCTAGGAGCTTATATATGCAATTGTTACGTTGGTCTGAGCTGACCGTCTTGTTTTTATGTACCCCACTGTTAATTCTGTTTCTTGTCTCTGACTACGATACTTGGTTAATGCCATTACTCATTTTAATGGGCGGTTATTGCTTACTTTTACTGTGGAAAGACGTTAATTTTAAGCGTTTCCGCTTGTGGCACACCGATGATTTTTGGCGACATCTAGGGGCTACGTTAAAGGTATTCATACCTGCAGCCATCGTTTTGGCGTGTGTTGTTTATTATTTTGCGCCGCACATTTTGTTCAAGTTACCCAGAGAAGACATGCAGTTTTGGCTTATTACGTTAGCGATTTACCCTATCGTTTCAGTGATCCCTCAAGAGCTCATTTTTAGAACCTTCTTTTTTCATCGATACAAACGGATCATTCCGTCAAAAAATACCCGATGGGCGCTCAGTACCGCGAGCTTTTCACTGGCTCACGTCGTGTACGGGAACTGGATTGCAGTGGGCCTGTCTTGTATTGGCGGAGCATTATTCGGTTATCGCTATATGCAGTCCCGGTCTACTTTGGTGGTCGTGATAGAACATTCTCTTTGGGGATCTTATTTGTTTACGCTGGGCGTTGGCGTCTTTTTGCTTACCCAAAACATCTAACTCTGCTGGCTTGATAGCAATGAGGGTAAACCCGTGCATGCTGCGCCATCACTACGCGTTGTTAATAATCTGTTTGTAAAATGCTTATTCCGCGTTAATAAATAAGCTTTTTAAAATGCTGTATATGGCTTTTGTACGATTTTACCGCAAAGAACAAGTATTTTATCGACTAATACTGACATTTTCTTAACAAACGCTATATCATCCGCATCCTAATTTTTTGCCTCTCTCACCGAATACTTAGAGTGAGATGAGTTGATTCGTAATGAGATCCTATGAACGTAAATAAAATTCTTTTGGCGGTGGGTTTAAGCACCTTATCTTTAAATACCATGGCGGCGGCTTTTCAATTGTCTGAGCACAGCGCATCAGGACTTGGGCGCGCTTTCGCGGGTGACGCAGCGATCGCCGAAAATGCTTCAGTTGTGGCGCGCAATCCCGCTTTAATGTCGCAATTTAGCGAAAACCAGTTATCGGTAGTGGGTACTTATATTGTTCCGGATGTGAGCTTGACGGGCGAGAGTGCGCCAGCTTATTCCAGCGCTGATGCATTGAATGACGACAGCATTGCTCCCGAGGCATTTGTACCTGCAACTTATTACGTCATGCCGCTTGATGACAAGTTTGCATTAGGCTTTGGTTTGTTCTCAAACTTTGGTTTAGCAACTGACTTCGCCGAAGATTACGCCGCAGGCCAGTTGGCGGGCAAGACCGAAATCCTAACGGTTAATTTTAATACAAGCTTGTCATATAAGATAAACGAACAGTTGACTGTTGCTGGTGGGCTGAATGTTGTGTACGCCGATGCCACTATTACTCGTCATTTAGGCGATTTAAGTAATGCTCTATCTGCCCAAGGATTAGTTATTCCGTCGAGCACGACGGGACTTGATTTGGAAGGCGATGACTACGGTTTTGGCTATAACCTAGGCGTAGCTTACGATTTTGATGAAAATTCGCGCTTTGGTTTTCATTATCGCAGTAAGGTCGACATTACCTTTGACGGGACTTATAGCAACGACTTACCACTTATTCCTGGGGTGTTTGACAATGGCCAATCAGGTGCTGTTCAACCTGGCAGCGTGGATTTAGAACTGCCAGCAATCGCGGAGTTTTCAGGTAGTCACCAGTTAGATGATAAATGGGGTGTGCACTACAGCGTGTTGTGGACAAACTGGAGCAGCTTCGAGCGTTTAGAGGCGTATGTCCCTAGCCAGGATGAGCCAGTTTTTGAAAAGGAAGAGAACTTTTCAAATAGTTTCCGTTACGCCATTGGTGCAGATTACCAGTTGAACGCAAAAGTGATGTTACGAGCTGGTATTGCTTACGATGAAACCCCAACTGACTCTCAGTTGTTGTCGATCTCTATTCCTGACACCAATCGTCTATGGATAAGTGCGGGCGCAAACTATTTACTTGATGACAACTCATCTATTGATTTGGGGGTGAGTATCATTCGCGGCCAGGACCGGACCTTCACTGAAGAAGATGATGCTGGTGGTGAATGGGAATTCAATAGTGAAGGGCATGCGTTTATCGTGTCTGCCCAGTATAACTATGCATTCTAATATGCTGTTTTAGCATTCGCTAATGTTGATAAAAGCCGGTTTGGAATTTATTCCCTACCGGCTTTTTCGTTAGGCGAGTATGACCAGCACTGCACCAACTAGAATTAACCCAAGGCCCCACTTGTCAGAACGCTGTAATCGCTCCTTAAACCATTTCGCAGATATCAGTAAGGTAAAGAATATCTCAATCTGGCCTAGGGTTTTAACCAAGGCTACGGTTTCTAAACTCATAGCGGTGAACCAGCCAATTGAGCCGACAAAGCTACAAAAACTGATGATAAAAACCAATTTAGGCTTTAGGCACAAGGCGCGCAAAGTTTGTGGGCTACGAATGAGTAGCCAAAGCAATAGAATGAGGGTTTGTATCAGCAAAACCCAAAATAAGACATATGCTGCGCTTTGTAAAAACGGTAGCTGCGTCATTAGGCTTGCTTCTCGTACCCATAAGGTGGTCAACGCAAAGCATAGTCCGCTGGCTAAGCCGATAAGCAGTGTAGGCCAAGAGATATCCCGCATGCCTTTAGGCACACTCATTAACCATACGGCCATGCCGCCTATTATTACGCCACACCAAGCCATTGCTGACAAAGGGGCAGCAAAAAGCAGCGCACCTAAAATGGCAGCAATGACGGCCTCGCTCTTGGCTAACCCCACACCCATTGCATAATTTCGTAAGCGGAAAAGTTTGACCATTAACGCGGTAGCAAAAATTTGCGATATAGCAGCTAGTACTATGGCGAGATAGAACTTGGGATTCATTTGTGGGACGGCGCTATCCTCAATAGAGAAAAGGACAAATGCGTAGAGGGCAGCCATGGGGACGGCAAGAATAAAGCGAGCAAGGGTGACACCTAACGTGTCTACGTCAGCACTGAGGCGCTTTTGAAATGCATTTCGCCATGATTGCATGAACGCAGCCATCACGGTAAACGGGATCCACAAACTCATGTTATCGCCTTTAAGTTTTGCACGGGCAATGCCGAGTTCACGGTAATCAACTCATCTCAATTGAGGATGAATCGAAGCACAGGACGCCAGCAAAAAGAGCTAGCGCCACATGAGTAGGTTAATATCTTTATACTGAAAACGGGTATTTAATTGCTGGATGGTGAGCATAACCCTCAATGCTAAAGTCATCCATAGTGACCCACGTTTCTAAGTCTTCTAATGACTTAATGTCTGGGTTGATGATCAATTTAGGCATACCTAGAGGTTCACGCTTCAACTGCACGTCACGCATCAACTCTAATTGGTCTTCGTAGATATGGGCGTTGACTATTTTGTGGTACGCCATACCCGCTTTTTTTCCGGTGATCTGCGCCACAATCGCCAGCAAGAAGTAAACCTGAACCATATTGAAATTTAGCCCAAGGGGCACATCACAACTGCGCTGTGTGCTGTTTAAATACAAAGTGTCATCAAGCAAGGAAAAGTGATGACTGTACATGCAAGGGCGAAGGCAGCCCATGTGAAATGCACCGGGATGATAAAAAGTGAATATTTCGCCTCTGTCATCAATGCCATTTTTTAAGTCATAAATAATTTTAGCGAGTAGGTCGATGCTTCCACCATCAGGCTTGGGGAAATTACGCCCAATTTTGCCGTAAATTAATCCGCAATCGTCTTCGCCTTTGCGGTGAGGGTTGTCTAACCAAGCTTGGTTCTGGTTCGCATTTGCATCCCAGGTTGACGTTCCTATTTTGCGGAAGTCGGCGGCATTGTCATAGCCACGAATATAGCCAATCATTTCCGCAATGGCTGATTTATAAAAACTCTTGCGCGTAGTCACTAAAGGGAATTCACCGTTACCCACGTTGTAGGTGAGATCTGCGTTGATAACGGTAAGGCATTTTTTACCGGTTCTTTCGTTATTCACCCATTTGCCATCGTCAACTATACGTTGGCACAGATCGAGATATTGCTTCATTTTATTTAACGGCTACTCTATTTGAAATGCTAGGGGGATATTATCAGAAATGTGAGGACTTTTTTAACGAAATATAATAACTCAGTATCTGTTTTTCGGGAGCCTTTATACGACTGATGTCGCCTTGTGGATTGTGTTTATTCACTCTAAAATTCATATCTTAGTGTCGTGCTCCAAGGCGTAAAAGATGATGATTCATGCGTTTTCCTCGATTCCCGTTCTAACAATGGAATAAATATCTATATGACAATGTCAGTCCTTATTTGTGATGACTCCGGTTTTGCTCGCCGTCAAATGGCTCGTGCGATACCAGATGGTTGGGATGTGGACATTTACTTTGCCGAAAATGGTAAAGAAGCGCTCAGTGCCATCAAGCAAGGACAAGCTGACGTCATGTTTCTCGATTTGAACATGCCGGTAATGGATGGTTATCAGACTATGCAGGTCGTAAAAGAGCAGGATCTGCCTACTCTGGTGATCGTAGTCTCGGGAGATGTTCAACCTGAAGCCCATAAAAAAATGCTGGGCCTTGGTGCTATAGCTTTTATTCCCAAGCCTATCGATAATCAAAAGTTGGGCGAAATACTACGCCAGTACGGTGTGTATTCAGGTGACATGACCTGTAAGGGGCGTTCTGAAAAAGTTGCTATTGTTGAGCCTCATAGCCAGGGCGCAGAGCTTGACGCTTACCGTGAAATGGCAAACGTAGCTATGGGAAGAGCCGGCGAGAACGTTGCTAAGCTGCTTGGGGAGTTTATTCAACTGCCTATCCCTAATGTAAATCTAATTACTAACAACGAATTACACATGGCGATGTCTGACGTGAAAACTAGCGACAGTATATCTGCTGTTTCCCATGGCTTTATCGGCGCTGGAATTAACGGTGAAGCATTGGTGATTTTCAATGATGCCAACATCGCAAATATGGGCAAGTTGTTGAACTACAAACATAATAGCACTGAAGAAGAATCCGAATTAGAAGTGCTGATGGATATTTCCAATATTATTGTGGGCGCCTGCATCAATGCATTGTCAGAACAACTACATGTCACCTTTAGTCACAATCATCCGATAATTTTAGGGCGCCATTGTGACATTGACCAAGTGCTTGAGAGCAATCATCAGCGCTGGGATAAAATTCTCGCAATTGAAATAGCCTATGCGATTAAATCCCACGATATTCAGTTTGATTTGTTGTTGCTGTTTCCTGGCAATGCAATGGAATTGGTTTACGCAAAACTTGTTACGGTTACCCAATAGGAGTTGCATCAGTGCAAGATATGAAAGAGTTAGCTGAAATGCATTGGAAGCACGATTTACTTGGCTCCATTGAAGTAGGCATAGTGGTGGTTGACAGGGAATATCTGGTAATGGTGTGGAACTTGTTTATGGAGAACCACAGCAATATCGCGCCGAGTACGATCCGAGGTACATCTCTATTTACGCATTTTCCTGAAATCGACGAAACTTGGCTAAGGGCCAAGGTCGAACCTGTTTTTTCCATGAAAAGCCCGGTTTTTGTTATCTGGGAACAGCGGCCTTTTCTTTTTCGGTTTGGGGCTAATCGACCTATTACTTCACCCTCTAAGTTTATGTACCAAAACATCACCATATTTCCATTGGCCTCTTTATCGGGGCAAGTAGAACAAGTGTGTATCGTGGTGTATGACGTAACCGATCAGGCTGTAAGTAAGCAGGCAGTTGATGAACTCAACAGTGAGTTGCAGCGATTAAGCCGAATAGATGGTCTAACAGGCATTTTTAACCGCCGCTATTGGGAAGAGCAATTTAGTCGCGAATTTAAACGAAATTTGCGTAAGCCGAGTCAGTCGTCAGTCATCATGTTAGACATCGATAATTTTAAAAAAATCAATGATAACTACGGTCACCCTGCGGGCGATGAAGTGATACGCCAGCTCGCCAAGCTGATCGAGGATGTTACAAGAGAAACAGACATCTGTGGCCGTTATGGCGGTGAAGAATTTACAATTTTATTACCCGATACTGCCTCACAAAATGTCATGGTTCTTGCTCAACGTATCAGAGAGACTGTGGAAAATCTCAAAATTGAGTATGAACAGCAGACTATTTCCTTTACAGTCAGCTTAGGAATAGCGCAATTTTCCCCTGTATTTGAACAACATATACAATGGTTAGAAAGTGCTGATAAAGCCCTATATCAAGCGAAAATTAGCGGCCGTAATCGGGTGGTTATTGCTTAAAGTAAACGCTTAAGTCAGAGTATAATTAAAAGAATATCTAGTTGTTATGAATAATAAAACGTTACGCCAGGCGTTGTTAAATAAGCGCATGCTTATTTGTATTTGCACTGGTTTTTCCTCCGGTCTTCCCCTTTATTTATTGATTCAATTTGTGCCAGCTTGGCTTCGCTCAGCTGACATTGATTTGTCTACCATTGGCTTGATTAATCTCGTCCTGTTTCCTTACACATGGAAATTTATCTGGTCCCCAGTCATGGACCGCTTCGTGGTACCTATGCTCGGCAGGCGACGAGGCTGGATGTTCATTACCCAAGTGGCGCTGATTGTGTTGATGAGTATGTTGTCTTTTTATGACCCTGCAACAGACATCAGCCATATTATAGTGATTGTCGCGGCTATCGCTTTTTTCAGCGCCAGCCAAGATATTGTTATTGATGCCTATCGCCGAGAATTACTACCGGACGATGAATTGGGAGCTGGGAACGGCTTTTATGCTCAGGCGTATCGCATCTCTTCATTTGTACCCGGTTCGTTAGCGATGATTTTAGCGGGCTTCTATCCTTGGTCAGTGGCGCATATGAGCATTGCTGTATTTATGTTGGTCGGTCTAGTGACCACGCTAATGATTAACGAAACGTCCAAAGCAGGGGACGAACCACAGACACTGCGCTCAGCGGTGGTAGAGCCTTTTGTGGAGTTCTTCCAGCGTCAAGGTTGGCAGCAAGCGGTACTTATCTTACTGTTTATCATGTTTTATAAACTAGGCGACAGTATGGCCACCGCCCTAGAAACACCATTCTTTCTAGATATGGGCTTTTCCACGGTAGAAATAGGCTCAATTGCGAAAATAGCCAAAACTATTGGAGCAACAGCGGGGACAATTCTTGGCGGGGTAGCCATGATCAAACTGGGTATTAATCGAAGCTTGTGGGTGTTTGGCGTCTTTCAATTGATATCTATTTTGGGTTACGTCATGTTATCCATGGTGGGGTATAACCATCTTGTGTTGGCGATTGCTAGTGGCTTTGAATATTTTGGCGTTGGGCTGGGCTCCGTAGCGCTTATCGCGTTTATGGCTAAATCGACTAATCGCCATTTTACTGCTACACAGTTCGCTTTGTTTTCGAGTATTGCGGCGGTGCCACGCACATTTGTAAGCGCCACGACAGGTTATGTTATCGAAGCGGTGGGTTACACCCAGTTTTTTATTATCTGTTTTGTGTGCGCTATTCCAGGAATGTTAATGCTGCTAAAAATAGCACCATGGAATGCAATTAAAAGCGAGGAAACACAACCATAACGATAATCCGTTAAGGTCGTGAGCCTAAATATTCATAAGGAAATGGATACTCATCTTCGCTTTCTAAGAAGTTGACGCATAAGTCTAAATCACTGCGTAAATTGGAGTCTTCTCGTAAGGTTTTTTCTGGCCAAAAATGTAACTGGTGAAGCACATACCAAAACACGCGCTCCTGCTGCGAACTTGGTTGATCCGCTAAATGGCTGACTTGAGACCATTCCTCCATCGTATCCCAGAAATACAAGTCTAATTCTTTGTAAACTATGCGGTTGTTCCAGAAGGCTCGAACAAAATATGCGAGTTGCTGAGACTTAACATTTAAAAACTTTTGTACACTTATCACTGCCTAATACCCTCGTATCAATAAGTCGAACTAGACAAAAGTATAGTGTTTTATAGTGATTATGTTTGGTCTTTACCCAAAAAATGCGGCAGATTTAAGCTATCTTTTTGAAATAAAGAATGTTTTATCCGAGTACTACAATGTATTTCTCGCCTCACCAGCCTAAATAATGCAACCAGCCGTATATTTCTTTACTCACAAACGCGCTGTCTGAAAAGGTGTTAAATGTGTTGGTGAGTTGTCGCTGTCGATAGTCCAGTTTTAGATTTTTGCTGGCATCAATTCCGCGTTGAGTTGCACTCATTAAACTCCAATTATTATCTTGAGGACTATAAATATCGAGTAATGGCATTTCTGTCACTGCTGTGTAATTCGCAATGAGCGCATTCAAGTTGCGCTGGGGCCAAAAAGGACTAATTGTCACTAGGGCATCAGGGCTGGGAATTTGTTTTTCAGCATATATCTTTATCAACCAAGCGGCGCTAGTGCCTTGGGCGATAATGAGTCTAAAACCAGAGTAACTCTGAGCCCTAGCCATTGCCGCCTGCATCAATCCACGTAGCTCTTGTTCATGTTGCAAGAAGTGTCCATTGCTTATCTGGTGTAACTGATACTGAGGGGATGCAGGCGAGCTATTAGCTGGGGTAGGCGTTTCCTGTGCGGCCTCGGTTTCATCATTTGCTGTATTATCTTGCGATTCGTCAGTCGTCGACGCTTGAGATTGAGAATCTGGTGCGGTCGTTTTTTCATCGGTCAAATCGGGCTCAAACCCAATTGTTGGCGGCGTTATTTGCATAGTCACCCAACCTAAATCATTGAGATATTGGGTAAGCATGGCTAAGTTTTGCTGACTCGAAGGAGGGCGGCCTGTTTCGCCAACTAATATGGCGACGCCATTTAAGTTGGATGTGGTGTTTTGTGACTCAATGATTACCGTAGACTTGTTATTCGCTTGTAGAATTTTAGCCTTGTCGGGGAACAATTGACGTTGTACATCTGTCAGGGTGCTGGCACTTGTCATGCTTGGTACAAGCAGCATGCAACCCAACGCAACGTTGTGCATGAAAGCGTGAAGGGCAGGTATGAAGATGTCATCCAAAAATATCTTGGATCTGTTAAAAAATGAGATGTTCATAGAAACCAAATTTCCCTCGCCATAGCCTGTTATCGGGCGCGAAATAGAGGAACTTTAGTAAAGGCGACATTAAAAAGGAACTGGGGCGTGAAAATCCACTGACGCGTTCGTCGCAGGGTGGGTAAAACCCAAGGTTTGAGCGTGCAATTGTAGTCTGTTAGCCATGGCCAACGCGTCAAAGTGAGCATACAGACGATCCCCTAAAATAGGATGCCCTAAGCTCAACATGTGTACTCTTAGTTGATGGGAGCGCCCTGTTACTGGCGTTAATTCCATTCGCGTCGTGTGGTCATTTCGCTCTAAAATGCGCCAATGAGTTAATGACGGTTTGCCTCTTTGCTGACAGACCATTTGTTTAGGCCTGTTCGGCCAATCACACATTAGCGGCAAATCGACACTACCCCGTTCGCCATTGACTTGACCAAATACTCTGGCGATATAGGTTTTACGTGTTTGACGCAGTTCAAACTGCTTTGATAGTTGACGGTGAGTGTCTTTATCAAGGGCCATGACTAATAAACCTGATGTGGCCATGTCTAAACGATGCACAATACGGGCAGTAGGATAAACCCGCTGCACCCGCAATTCTAAGCTGTCTTTATGCTCTAGGGCCTTGCCTGGTACGGTCAATAAGCCACTTGGTTTATTGAGTACCAACACATATTCATCCTTAAACACAATCTGTAAATATGGCCGCGTGGGCGGCGCATAATTGACTATGGCCATAAACTCGATTCTTCCTAGGGGTTGTTCACTATCAGTCTAATGGCTTCAAGATTCACCCGTGCTTCGCTAATAACCAGTTTCAAGTCGTCGATTTGTTGCTGCAGGTGAGCAATTTCTTCATCGCGAATTGACGGGTTCACTTTCTGTAAGCTTTGCATACGTTTTAGCTCACCGCCCAGCAAGGATTTCATTTGCTTTTGACACTGCTTGCGGACTTTTTCCGCGTCAGCTTCACCTTGACTTTGCGCTACAGCTAAAGCTTTGGTTAATTGAGGCGTCAACGCTTTAATCAATTGATTACCCATTTTACCGCGTACTTTGTCCAGCTTAGTAAATTGTTTTTCAACCACACTGTTAGTGGTATCAACACAAATTTTTATAGGCGTGGGGGGCAAGAAGCGGTCAAGTTGCAATGATTTTTCAGCTTTACCCGATAACACAAACAAGCACTCTAGCCAGTATGCGCCAGCGGGTAAGGATTTATCCTCTCCCAATGCTACCGAGCTCTTACCTGTGATCTCTGTAGTGACGGTCTCCATGGCATGTTGCACCATGGGGTGGTCCCAGCTAAAGAAGTTCACATGCTCCAAACGGGTCGCGGTGGTGCGTTCGTAGGTAATGGTCATGCCTTCTTCATCTAGGCCGGGTAAGGTCGCTACCATGGTTTCAGTGGGCCGAAGGATATAACAACTTTCGTCTTTATCCTCTTGGGCAAGGCCAAGGGTGTCAAATAAGCGTGTCATGAACAGCTCAAGGGTGGGTGAGTCTTCTGCGGCGAGTATTTCTTTTTGCAGCTTTTCCACTCGGCCTTTACCTGACGAGTTAAGCTCAAGCAGTTTGTCACGCCCTTGTTCTAACCGCTCTTTGAGTTGTCTGTGCAAACTTGCGGTTTGGTTAATTAAGTTCTCGCTCGCGGCAAAGTCGGTTGGGAACATCAAGCAGCTATGCAGTAACTCTTGGGTTTCCTCGTACACAGTCATGCCTGTAGGGCAAGTATGCTCAAACGCATTCAGACCCTGGTGATACCAGTCAAGTAGTACTTGTTGGGCGCTCATATCAAAATAAGGCACATGAATGCACACATCGTGGGTTTGACCGATACGATCAAGACGACCGATACGCTGCTCAAGCAAATCTGGTACTTGGGGTAAATCAAATAACACCAAGTGGTGAGCAAATTGAAAGTTACGCCCTTCACTGCCGATTTCACTGCAAATTAACACCTGCGCGCCTTCTTCGGTTTGTGCAAAGTAGTTTGCGGCTTTGTCGCGCTCTACTATGCCCATGCCTTCATGGAACACTGTTGCCCGAGTACCGGCTTTTACCCGCAGTACCTCAGCTAACTGCAATGCGGTCCCTGCGTTGGCACAAATAGTGAGAACTTTCTCGCCTTTAAGCTCTTGTAGTTTATCAATAAACCAGTCCACTCTTGGGTCGATATTGAACCAGCTGTTGACCATATCTGGGTTGCGCTCTGGTGTTAAATGCAACGACAAGTTGGTTGGATCTTCATCTTGAGCGGCAATATACTCTTCTGGCTGTTCTAGGCTGTAGCTATACAATTTACGATCAGGGAAGCCACTGACGCCAGCGCGGCTGTTTCTGAAAAGCAAACGGCCTGTACCGTGTCTGTCGAGTAAATTATGTAGTAACTGCGTTTTTTGCCTAGCAGACATAGCATTGATGTCACCTAGATCTTCGTCTTTAGCGAAGGCTTCAATAGCGGCAATGTTATCCGCGCTTAAGGCATCACCTGACATCAAAGGAGAAATAGCTTGAGCCAAAGTACTGTATTGCTGCTCTTCTTTTACGAAGCTGTGGTAATCGTGAAAGCGAGCTGGGTCGAGCAAGCGCAGCCGTGCAAAGTGACTTTCATGGCCAAGTTGGTCAGGCGTGGCGGTTAACAGTAACACCCCTTTGGTGACTTGGGCTAAACCTTGCACCACTTGGTACTCTTGAGACGGCTGGCCTTCACTCCAAATCAGGTGATGGGCTTCATCAACCACCATTAAATCCCATGGAGCTTGCATGGCTAACTCGTAATAGCTGCTGTTGTGGGTTAAAAAGTCTAAACTACAAATAACCAGCTGCTCAGATTCGAACGGGTTACCACTTTCACCAGCCATGGCGCTGCAGCGCTCTTCATCGAAAATGGAAAACGCGAGGTTCACCCGGCGCAGCATCTCGACCAACCATTGATGCACCAAGCTTGAAGGCACTACAATTAATACGCGTTCAGCACGGGCAGTTAGCAATTGCTGATGGATAATCAACGCAGCTTCAATGGTTTTACCTAGACCTACTTCATCAGCAAGTAACACTCGAGGTGCAAAACGACGGCCCACTTCTGCTGCTATGTGCAATTGGTGAGGGATCAAGTCAACCCGAGCTCCCACAAAGCCCAATAATGATGACGTACTGTGGCTATATTGGTGATTCAAACATTGCTCGCGTAAATCAAACCACTTGGGGTGGTCAAATTGCCCTGCAAACAAGCGTTTTTCTGGCTGGTTTAGCTGAAAATGATGATCAATAAAAGTTTCTTTCAACAACACTTCTTCTTCGGTGTCATGGCGAATACCGGTATAGGTCAACATTTCGTTATGTTCACTAACGTTAGTGATCTTCATATCCCAACCTTCGTGGCTGGTAATGTTGTCGCCCTCACCAAATGTAATGCGGGTTAGTGGAGCACTTTGCTTGGCATACACTCGACTGTCTCCCGTGGCAGGGAATAACAAACTGACAGCGCGATTATCAACGGATACCACAGTCCCTAAGCCGAGTTCTGTTTGGGTATCGCTTAACCAACGTTGACCAAGTGCGAATGAGTGTTTTTGCGCCATAGAGTGTCTCCCAACAGTGTATGCATAACTGAACTTTTGATGCGGGCGGAATAATTTCGGCGCGCATTGTATACCAATAGTGCCTAGGGATGGAGGTCAATCCACCTTGATATAAACATATTGTGCATAAAAGTCGTTAACCCAAGCCCATTCCTAATAATCTATGTTCCTGCGGGCGGGTTTTAAACTAAGTGATGGCATAAACGCCATATAATAAAAGTAGATGAATAAGGAACAAAAGTGGTTTATTGTTTCACTAACAGATGGCCAATAGCAGCTGAGTGATATACCTGATTGGCTGTTTATAGGTGATTTGTTTTGCAGTGCCTTTTATTCAAATGGAGTGACGAATGCCAGAAAAAAAAGCGTTAGACACAAGAATTTACGTACTCGATACCAATATCCTCCTACACGAACCCCTCGCATTTCTATCTTTCAAAGAGCATGACGTAGTCGTCCCAATGACTGTCCTCGAAGAGCTCGATTACATCAAAGACAGTAAAAAAGATGTCGCCCGTGATGCTCGAGTGTCCATTCGCGCAATGGAAGACTTACTTCACGACGCCACACCAGAGCAGTTAATGGCAGGCGTTAGCATGCAAGGAATTGGCGTAGGTGATAATGCGCCAACAGGCAGTTTGTCGATCTTTGTCGACCACGCATTGCCAGCGGATCAGCACGTGTTCACCAGTGATGAAAACGACAATCGTATTATTAACACTGCACTGCATCTACAGGGGCAATGTAGCCCTAGGCTTGTTACCTTGGTGACAAAAGATATCAACATGCGCTTAAAAGCTAAAGGAGCAGGTTTAGCTCATGTTGAAGACTACCGAACGGATCAATTAGTTAGTGATATCAAATATTTATCTAAAGGTTTTCATCGTTTTAATGGGGATTTCTGGAACGAAGTTACCGCAGTAGATAGCCGTTCAGAAGGTCGTGATACCATTCACACTCTCGCCCGAGAGGTCTTGCCAGAGGCCTATGTGAACGAGTATTTACTGGATGATACTGAACACTTCGCAGGTTTGGTTGAATCCGTGTCAGAAACAGAAATTGACGTACTCGATTTGGGCTACGAGCGCTTAATGGGCCGAAGAGCGTGGGGAATTACCCCAAAGAATATCGGCCAAGCCATGGCGTTTCACTCTTTGCTGGACCCACATATAGATTTGGTGATCTTAACTGGGCCTGCAGGTAGCGGTAAAACCTTGCTGGCACTGGCCGCCGCCCTTGAAATGGTAGTTGAGAAGAACATGTATGATAAGATCATTGTTACTCGCAGCACACCGGAGATAGCCGAATCTATAGGCTTTTTACCAGGCACGGAAGAGGAAAAAATGGCCCCCTGGTTAGCGGCCATTACGGACTCTTTAGAAGTGCTACACAAGAACGATGAAAACGTCAAAGGCTCCATGAGTTACATCATGGAAAAAGCCAATATTCAGTTTAAATCGGTTAACTTTATGCGTGGGCGAAGCATCCAAAACGCCATTGTTATTTTAGATGAATCGCAAAACTTAACAGCCTCACAGCTTAAAACCATTATCACCCGTTGCGGAGAGGGCACTAAGCTCATTTGCAGTGGTAACTTAGCGCAAATTGACAGCAACTATTTAAGCGCGGTCACCTCTGGTTTGACATACATAGTTGAGAAGTTTAAAAACTTCTCAGGTAGTGCCACGATTAACTTAGACGGAGTAGTACGTAGTCGCTTAGCAGAGTTCGCAGAAGAGCAGCTCTAGAAAAATCCAGTCACTGAACAAAAAAAACCGCCAGTCAATCGGCGGTTTTTTTACGCTTGAGATTGGCAGGATTGGTGTTAACCCATAAAGGGTTTTGCTATTCCTACGTAAGCCTCAAATATAAGCACTAGCCATATTGTGACCACCCAAGGTTTAACCCTTCTAAGGCTACGAACCATTTGCAGATTGTCTGCATCATCGTGGGAGTCTTGCAACATTTTAGCGTAGGTAATTGAGAACTCTTTTAGATTGATACGTATCATTAGTCCGCAAAAAATTAAAAACGCGAAGCCCAGTAACTTAATGATTATCCAAGGGTTGTCAGCTAAACGCCCTGTGTTATAGGTGTATATGCTTGAGGTCACTAATGCCGCAATCATGGCCCAACGAAATAAGTAATCCACTTTGGTTAGCAAGGGGATATAGTTAGCGTTGTGCTTGTAGTGCAGTACTAACACCATGCTCAGCCATAAGGGACCAAGCAATATGATTCCTATTAACTGCCAAAGTTCATGCTCGATGCCTAAGTAATGAGCAAGTATGCCCCCCACCGTGAGCATCAAACTCATACATATTTTAGGGATTAAATCGCAACCAAGCATGATTTTGGCCGCAGTCAGACGCGTTTCTCTGCTGAGTTTGCTGTCGACGACAAATTGACTCGAGTAAAAAACCCCGACGTCACCGCCCAGCCAGTAGCAAAAAAGTAAAATATGGATCAAAAGAGCGATATCGTATGGGGTCATAAAGGCTTACTCATTTATTAACATAGTGATGCAGGTTAGATATAACTCACAGATGCAGCTAAGCACATGGCAATTATCAAATGTTAGGTTATTCATGTAAACATCGGGATTTATCGTATTAGCGTCAGCATAAGCCTAAGGAATGACTTCATAACTATACATACCTGTATCGAGAAAGCGCTGGCTACTTGGGGCGGTTTCATTTAACGAAAATAGCGCTGGGCCTGTTGGCTCCATTAATAAATATGCCTCATCGTTTATTTGCATGCTTCTTTCATCCTTTTTAGCGGGAACTCCTATGCCTAATAACGCATGGTTGGGTAAGTACAGCATCACTAACTCGATTTTTGGAAACAGAGCGCGTATCACGCTCGCCATCAACACAGATTTGCTGTCGCAGTCGCCACGATTATGACTTAGTAACGTTAACGGGGGCGAAAACCCAGCGCCATTGGAAGAAACGCGGCTTTCTAAATCATCGTAAGGAATACTCTGTAACCAACCTAACAGTAAGTTCAAAAACGCCCGCGTATCTCCGCGTTCAGACGCTTCAGCATACATAGCTTCGGCAAATGGCTTTAGTACTTCCTGATTTTCCTTGATGTAACGCAAATGGTCCGGTTTGATGCCCTCCTGACTAAGGTAATCACTGAACCGCGCATAGTAGTGATCCGTTAAATATTGCTCGAATGCGTCATCCTTTACTTGCAGCAATTGTTTTTGATACTTTTTTGCTGATTCTTCAGAGCGACTTCTCACACTGATCTGCAGCGTTTCCCCTATGCGCTTTATGTCAATGCGTGCTTCTTTGGCGTCGATTTTGTTGCGCTCTTTAAGCATGGCAATTTGCTGATAGCGAGTGACCTGCTCAGGTACAAAGCGTTTGTGATGCGAAGTGTTGATGTCGTCTAGGGGCAAAGTGAACGAAAACTGATGTATCTCTTGGTCCTTATCGCGCCATTTGTAGCTCAACTGGATATCGTTTTCGAGGGTGTTTTTACTAAAGCTTATTTGCTCGCCGTGGGCAAAGTGAATAGGACTGACAGATAAAACGGTTATCGACATGAAAAAGGCCAATAGACATTTTACATGCCTAGCCACAAAGCGGTTGGCTAAACCGCTTTTACGTGCGCGCGCAGTAAACTTCCTAGCTAAGAAGTTTTTTATGCAAGAAGCCATTACGCTCTACTGCGTCAACTAAAGGAATAAAACCCGCTGGGGTTGAGAGGTTGATATACCCTGTTTGACGCTCAAGTAAAATGTCATTGAATTGTGTCGGACGGCTCACAACAGGTGTGCAAGAGATATCAGTTGCGTCACCATTAGCAAAATGGCTAGGCCCGCCAGAGGCGGCAAACGCGATATCCAATTCGCTATGCTCGACACGAGTCGCGAATCGATACTGACTCAAATTTTTCATGACGAGCTGCATCAAGTCGCGTTCATTGTCTATGGTGTGTAATTTACGTCGTAAAGAGTCTGACGCATGGAAAATATCAATCAAAGTAGAACTCCGTATTAAAAAACAGGCTATTCGCTGTCGGTTCGGGCGTGAATAATGAAGTCGTTATCACTGTCTTGGGTAATGAGGATTTCTATAGGACTACAACACACCTGACAATCTACGATTTGCTGTTGATTAACATCGTTGTCTTGATCAATTTCTATATCATTGATTTCCATGCAGTATGGACAGCTGAATTCGGCATTTGATGTAAGGCTCATCGTTGTACTCCTATATGAGCCTTATATGGTAAAGGAAGATTGGGTAATCTTCCTACCGTTTATCACGCTTTATTTTTGAAAACTTGTTACATATTCCACAAACGCTTTATTTGCGACTTTGCGGTCTGCCGCAATTTTCTGCACTTCGGGTAATTCGTTCAGTTTAGCCATTAGGTTCTTAGCGCCTTGTGAGCCATCCAATAAATCAATGTCGAACAATTTGTAAGCGACACCAGAGGCTAAGTCCACGCTGTATAAGAACATAATATCCGCAGCGCTAAATTCATCACCTGCCACATAAGGCGAGAAAGAGGCAAGTCTGTTTAAACCTGTCATGCCTCTGAAAAGGGCGCGCTTCACTTCTTTGCGTGTTTCATCGCTGACTTTGCCACCAAAAAAGGCTTCAGGGTGACAGCGGCGGGCAGGTAGCTCTAAATATAGCTCTATAAATTTGACCAACTCTTTTACTCTGGCTTGAGCGAAAGGATCTGCTGGGTAGAGCGGTTTATCAGGATACTTAGCATCGAGATATTCCAAAATGATATTGGTTTCAACAATGATGCCGTCTTCAGTTTCTAGCGCAGGGACTTTGCCCATGGGGCTTTTGGCTAAAAATTCAGGCTCTTGGTTGGGGTAAACGGTAACCACTTCGTAATCTAATTCTTTGTGTGCAAGGGCCAATTTGATCATATTGAAGTAGTTACTGACGTCGAATCCATATAATTTAAGCATGCGTATTCTCATTGTTGCGTATGAGTCTCTAGCTTGCTTCACCTCCTAGCAAGGAGCAATGTTATTTTCTTTATAGAAGAGTATAAGTAAAGGAGGGGGGATAATGTTGAAGCGGCTGCTAAGTCGAAATCAATGGTCAGTAAAGACCTGAATAAACCCACATAGTGAGGTATCAACGTATGTGGGTTTGATCAAATATTCAGGGCTACTTGGCTTGTTGCGCCGTGAGGTTGTCCAGACTGATGTGCTCGATTAGGGCTTGTCCATCGGCTGAAAACGTAATTTCATTGTACGGCGTTGACGGGAAAGCAAGCGCTGTCATCGACAACTCTCCGTCATTAACGAACAGTTCGATTGATGCCTTGTCATAAATGATATCGAACGAGTAGGTGTCTAATCCAGCACGAATTACACCCACTTGTTGGTTGGCAAAATGTTCTTCAAATTCTGTCTCACCAGATTTTGCACGATCGATCGTTACAGTACCGGCGTTTACATCAAGGCGTATTGAAAGCAGTTCGTCGTTATTTTTGTAATCTAACGACAATGTATTCGCGCCTTGCCTTTTCACCTTCATAGTGACGCGGTGCGATTCCTCTATTGGACCGAGTAATGCAGATAAATCAGTGTCGCTGCTTACTTCAACATTATTAAGCTGTGCGACTTGATGGCTTATATTGTGAAGTTCAGTGATGGGTTGAGAGAAAAGAAGTGGGCCTAGTGCCGTCTCTTGTAACACTAGGTTACGCGGAGTTGTCATACTGCCACGCCATGCATCGGTAGGGACGTCTCTTGCGTAAAGCCAGTTGTTCATCCAACCCATAAATAACGTGCGCCCGTCCGTATCTGGCACATTAGAGAATGTGACGCCGGCATAGTTGTCTGTGCCGTAATCAAGCCATATAGCTTCTTTTTGCTCTAAACGCTCAGAGAATTCAGGATCAACGGTGAATTTACTCCCGTCAAAGTCACCCACAAAATATTGGGTACCTGAACCTCCGTTGGGTGCCCCTGGGACTAAGCTCACCAGTAATACGTGCTTTGTCTCACCCGTACTGGTAATTGTCATCTCCAACAAATCAGGGCATTCCCATACGCCGCCATGGGCTCCTATTTTTTCGCCAAATGTACTTTCAGCTTGCCAGTCGATCAGATTTTTCGATGAGTGAAAGCCAATATTATCGCCTTGCGCCAATGCCATAATCCATTTTTTCTGTGGGGCGTACCAAGATACTTTCGGGTCACGGTAATCCTTTAAACCAGGGTTTTTCATCACTGGATTTTGACTATATTTAGTCCATGTTCGGCCTTTGTCCAAACTAAACGCTAGCCCTTGGGTTTGAAAGTCGAGCGTTCCTGCTTGTTCTCCTGCAACATCATGGTAGGTGAATAGCGCAACCATAGGAGGGTTGTCTTTTGTGCCCAATCCGGATGTGTTTTCCCAGTCAACCACTACGCTACCTGAAAAAATAGTGCCTAATTCATCTGGATATAATGCAACTGGAAGGTGCTGCCAATTCAGCATGTCTTTGCTAACCGCATGTCCCCAGTGCATGGGGCCCCAAATGGTTGACCCCGGGTGGTACTGGTAAAATAAGTGATATTCGCCCGCGTAATACACCATGCCATTTGGGTCGTTCATCCAGTTGGCGGGGGGCGAAAAATGAAAGTTTGGTCGGTGTTTTTCGTTACTTTGCATACTGCTATCCGAATTGACACGTTCAGATGCTGGATTTGTGGATGACTGGCCTGAACATCCGAGTAATACGCTAGCCATTAGGCCTAACATAACCGTCTTCATTGTTGACTCTCCTTTGTTGACTTAGTGAGTATCGCTGAAAGTGCTTCTAGGGATTTCCCCTTCGTTTCAGGCATTAATATAAATACAAATATGAGTTGTAGAACCATCATAAAAGTGAAAAACGCGAATACAGTACTTGGAGCATATTCTGATAGAAAATATGGCATAAACAGGGTGATTAAGGCTGCAAAAATCCAGTGCGTACCACTGCCAAGTGACTGTCCTTTTGAGCGTACCTTGTTGGGAAATATTTCAGCAATAAATACCCAGATTACGGCGCCCTGACCAATTGCATGGGAGGCAATAAAGGTAAATACGAAAAACACAACCATCATCCCGCCTTGCTCTGAATAAAACGCCCACGTCACCACTGCAAGTGACATGATGTAACCTAACGAGCCTGCATACATAAGTGTTTTTCGACCTACTCGATCAATCAAGTAAATCCCAACAAAGGTAAAAAGTAGGTTTATCACACCAATCCCTGTGCCCGACAGCAGCGAGGCGCTTGTGTCTAGCCCGGCTAGCTCAAAAACTCTGGGCGCGTAGTAAATAATAAAATTGATGCCTGATAATTGATTAAACGCCGCAAGCAAGAACGCCAACACAATAGGAAAACGATATGAGGTGCTAAATAAACGTCCTGAACGTTTATGTTGATTCTCATTAATAACCTCATTAACAATGCTTTCACTGTTCGTTTCACCCAGTGATATAAGGACTTGCTGGGCTTTAACCGAATCGTTTCCATGCAAAATTAACCAACGAGGACTTTCAGGGGCTTTCAATATCAACAGCAAGTAAGCCAACGCGGGTATGGCTTCCACACCAAGCATCATGCGCCAATCAAAGTCTAATAGACCAGACAGAACGTAGTTAGAAAGAAAGGCAATTAAAATACCAAACACAATTTGAAATTGATAAATCGCGACCAAGCGGCCTCGATGAGATGCCGGTGCTATTTCAGAAATATAAGCGGGTACCGCAATAGACGAAATGCCCACCCCAATGCCGCCAATAAAGCGTAATATCGCAAAGGTGTATGGGTCTGTAGCAAGAGCAGAACCCAAGGCAGAGACTAGATACAATATACCAATAGCTACTAGGGTGGGTTTGCGCCCGTATTTATCGCAGGGATAGTTACCGCCTAGTGCGCCTATTACTGTCCCCCATAATGCTGCCGACATGATAAACAAACCGTGGAAGAGTGGTGACGTATTCCATAAGGTTTGAATTGGCTTATCTGCACCAGAAATTACCGCGGTGTCGAACCCAAACAGAAACCCTGCGACGGCGACCGTCATTGCCCAAAACGTGATTTTATTCACTGTACGTCCCTCTATCTTTGATTGCCTAAGCTAACGTTTACTGCGTTTATCATGCTATTTGAAAATTCTCTCTCACTGCCGCTGACATCCAAGGTACACAACCCTTTCTCAAGTATTTGAAGTCAGCCAGAATAGCATCTTAAACGTTTAAGATTGATTTATAGTAACCCGCTGTCTTTTTATTGTAAATATTTTATAACAACTAAATAACACGCTATGGTCTGGACTTCGTCGTTGTGATTTTCATAGCCTTGTTCATTAAATGAGTTTATTAAATATGTTCATTAATGGATTGAAATTGGTTATTTTGTAGCGCGTCATAGGCTCCAGGATGGGTTTATTGGCATGGAGCCTGAAGTAAATACTAGAAAGAAGAGACCGCCTTTGCCTCGTTTGGACTTTTTATTCATCTGCATCAACTGAAATAACGCTATGCTCTTAAGGGTAAAATCATCAAAAAAAAACTTAATCTGAAACAAGTATCACAGCAACTCGGGGTATCTACCGCGACTGTGTCTAACGCGTTTAATCGCCCGGATCAGTTATCCGCTAAATTGCGGGAGCGCATCCTTCGCGAGTCAGCGGAACTGGGTTATCACGGCCCTAACTTTGCTGCTCGCTCATTGCGTAAAGGCCGGTCAGATGTCATTGCTGTTGTACTTGCTGATTCCATTAGTTATAGCCTGTCAGATCCGGTCGCCAGTCAGTTGCTACAGGGGGTTGCGGAGGTGTTGGGTGAAAACAAAAAACAACTCTTATTGCTCTCCAGTGAATCAGACGGGCTAGAGCACAGCAGTGCTGAGTCGTTGCCTGATGGCTTCATTTTTTATGGCACACCCAGTGGCGATATTTTTGCCCGAGTGAAACGCTCTGGTAAGCCAATTATTGCTGTAGACTTTGAAACCCACGAAGCTGAATCTGTCAATATTAACAATGAAGATGGCGCGTTCATCGTGGCGAATCATGCTTTAATTAATGAACCAAAAAACGTGGCTGTATTAGGTTTGCGTTTGGTGGATTCACAACGTATCTGTCGCCTCACTGACCAAGATATGCATGTTAAATCAAAAGAAATCTCTCGCAGTCGATTAAAGGGGTATTTGCGTGCATTTGATGAGAAGCAACTCACTATTTCCCCTAGCCAAATTTGGCACATTCCTCTAAATACCCCAGAGATGGCAGAAATAGCTGCCAAGGAAGCGCTGACCCTTAGCCCGTTACCTGAGGTCATTTTATGCATGAGTGATGTTATTGCGCTCGGCGTGCTAAGAGTGGCTAATGAGTTGAATATTGCAATACCAGAACAAGTGCAAGTGACTGGTTTTGACGATATACCTGAGGCGAACCGAAGTAAGCCTGGTCTCACCACTGTGTGTCAGCAAAGCTTAGAAAAGGGCAGGGTCGCTACTCGTTTACTCCTCGACAAAGATCACAATGACAGCGTCGTACTTGAAACGCGACTGGTGATTAGAGCGAGTTGCGCATAAGTTAGCAACTCGCTGCTCAGTTCTATTAAACGGGTTGAGCATTAAGTAGCCACATCACCTGATAAGGTGCAAGTTCAAGCTCTTGGGGGGCCGGAGAAACCCGTACCTCAGAAAGCAAATCGTGCCAAACATCACCACTACCTAAACCCAGAGTAGTACTTGATATTTGTTGCTTATGCTCGCTGAAATTGCAAATAGCTAACAATCTGGTGCCATCTTTTGCTGAGCGTTGATAGGCGAATAGTGCGCTTTGATGAGTATCGATAATACCCGTGGCGGCTTGACCAAATACGTTGTGGCGTTTACGCAACGCTATGAGGTTTTGCAAACCATTAGTCACCCGGTTTTGCGGTGTGTCTTTTTTCTTACTGGCTTGAATGTCCGCGTCCGTCACGGCAATTCTTTGCACCCAACGCTCATCGTGTTTTTTGCTTTCGTCTTGTTCGTAGCTGTAATCATTCAGTAAGGCCAACTCATCCCCAGAATAAATAAGCGGAATGCCACCGATGCTTAAGATAATGCTGTGAACCAATAGTATTCTCGCGATAGCATGGTTAATCAGTGTATCGTTATTTTTTTGTAGGCCTTGCTCCAACCCGGCAAGCGAAGCCAAAGAGCCGCAAACACGGCAGTCACCGTTGCTGGGATTTTCGCCAAAGGCAACGCCCGTGGCAAACGTGCCATCGAAGCGCCCGGTGTAGAATTGATTTAGGAAGCGACGATGGTCATAACCGTTTACGCCTTGTTGTTGGGCTACTGCATCGTCAAATGTCCAGCCAATATCGTCATGGCAACGAACATAATTCACCCAGGCGCAGTCAGGGGATATTTCAAAGCTTTTCTGCATAGATTCAGTCAATAAATGCGTGTCTCTGGTGGCTAGCGTGTTCCAGATAAGTGCCATAAGTAAGGGGTTGTAAGACAGCTGGCATTCTTGTTTGTCGATGTACTTCAAGACTTCATCAGGATGTACTATGGCTTCAGACTTAAAGACCACTGCAGGAGCAGCGATTTGCAAACAACTGTTGAATGCTTGGATCAAGCTGTGCGCTTTATCTTGATTCTCACAGTTGGTACCCATTTCTTTCCAGATAAATGCTAACGCATCTAAGCGCAGCGCTTCGCAACCAAGATTGGCTAGGTAGAGCATCTCGTCAGTGATGGCATTAAATACAGCGGGGTTAGTGTAGTTTAGATCCCATTGAAAATTGTTGAATGTCGTCCAAACCCACTTATGGGCATCTGAATTCCAACTGAAATTGCCTCGACGAACTTGAGGAAATATTTCTCTGAGATGTTGCTCATACTCGTCAGGAATACGTTTGTCATCAAACATATAATAGTAATCTTGGAAGTGTTCGTCTCCTGACTTGGCCGCGACAGCCCATTTATGTTCATCCGAGGTGTGATTAAACACAAAATCCAATACGAGGCTGATGCCGGCATCAGCGAGTGCTATCGATAATGCTTCAAGATCGTTATTTGTGCCAAGTGACTTATTGACCTTTCGATAATCTGATACGGCATAGCCACCATCACTATCTCCCTCGGGAGAATCGTATAGAGGCATTAAATGCAAATACGTGATGCCGGTCTCAACTAAGTAAGGGATCTTCTGTTTGAGTCCTTTAAGGTCGCCCGCGAACAAGTCTACATAACACGCCATACCCAACATCTTTTCATCTTGATACCAATGAGGATCGGCCAATCTAGCTTGATCTTTTGCCTTTTGCGCCTTCGAGCGCTTACTAAAGCCGTTGGCCAAGGTTTGTGTCAGCTGTTGCAGGTAGTAGAAAAAATCATACCTGTGACCGTAAATATCAATGAGTAGCGAGAATAGTCGAGGAAACTGCTCATTCATTCGGCTGATAAATATAGCTTGGTCTTGTTTGGGCATAGCGCTTAAATCTAAGCCGTCTAAAATACGCGTTAAGGTGCGTTTACTTTCAAGTTTTATATCCATGGTACTCAAACTGTCTAAAACGATTAAGTTAAAATGTTATGTGATTAATAGTACGTTTGTCACCCAGTGTAAATGATTTTCGCTTTATTTTTTACAGGGTGTTTACAAAATTAAATTTATTTGTTAATTTCGTTTTACATTATCTTAAACGATTAAGTTGTTGTTTGCTAATCAACGTTAACATTTGCGGTTATGTATTGTTAATGGGCTAAGGTAAAAGCATATTGGCGACTTATTCACAAGCGTGTCTCTAGAGGCAAACGTTTTACTTTAAAGGAAATAAGCAGTGAAAAATGTTTCAAATTCAAGCAATGCTTCGCTTATTCGCTGGCTCACCTACTTGATGTTCATGATGTTTGCTATGACGTCTGACTCGGTGGGAGAGATCATTAAAGAAGTAAAACGAGAATTTGACGTCTCAAATACAGAGGCGAGTTTGATGCATTCGTTGTTCATGATTGGTATCGCATTCTCGGGGTTGTTTTTGGGTTTCTTGGCTGACAAGTTTGGCAGAAAGAGAACCATCATATTGGGTTTGTCCTTATTTGCTTTATCGTGTTACTTATTTCTAGTCGGTAATAGCTTCGAATTTATTTTAGGTCTCATTACTCTGTCTGGCTTAGCGGTTGGTGTTTTCAAAACAGCAGCCTTGGCACTTATTGGCGATATTTCTCGCTCTACAAAAGAGCACACTGGCACCATGAACGGCGCTGAAGCGTTTTTCGGTGTTGGGGCGATTATTGGGCCGCTGATTGTTGCCTGGATGGTCCGAGAAGGAGTTGACTGGAAATTACTTTATGTTCTTGCTGGTGGCTTGTGTACTTTGCTTATTTTAATGGCGTGGAAAGTCGATTATCCGGAGCATGTGCCTGCTGCTAAAACCCACAAGCCGGTTAATTTCATGAGTAGTCTGAAATTGCTTAAAAACCCGTACGCTATGGGGTTTTCTATCGGAGCCTTTTTGTATGTCGCCGCTGAGAGCGCCATCTACGTTTGGATGCCAAGTTACCTAGTATGTGACGCGGTCAATATCTCAGATTCATTTTCTTGCTATACCAGCGGTCCCGAAAAAATGCTTGCTGTGTATGCAGTGTCTGTATTCTTTTCACTGCGAGCCGTCGGCCGGTTTGTGGGCATTTGGATGATGCAGCACTTTAACTGGGCCCTAGTGTTGATGTTATTTAGCCTGGCAATCACCCTGTGCTTCATGGGCGGCTTGGTGGGTGGTAAGAGCGTCGCTTTGTATCTTTTTCCTCTGACCGGTATTTTCATGTCGGTGATTTATCCAACCTTCAATTCAAAAGGAATTTGTTGTTTTGCTAAAAACGAACATGGCACCGTTGCGGGCGTCATCTTGTTTTTTACTGCTGCCGGTGCAGCTGCTGGGCCTTTCATTATGGGCATGGTCAGTGATGCTAACGGAGGGGACGCAAAATACGGGTTTATCGTTGCAACAGGTTTTTCCTGCATATTGTTTATCGGCTTATTACTCAACTTCATTTTCAATCCAACGGAAGGCCGTTTAGCCACGGTCGAAGAAGCAGAATATGGCGCTAAGCCATAGCCATATTGCAGCTAAGTGAAACGTTATTTAGAAAACTAAGCCGCTTTATCGCTTGGTAATGAATAAGCATCGAATTTCGATGTGGTATTAAAAGTTCAACAAATATTAGGCAACCAGCGAGCTGGTCGGCTTTTAACCGTATTACAGCGTCTATTCAACCATGCTTTGATTGAGTGCGTTGTAAAACAAAATAATGGGGTAACACATGAAGAACACACACTTTTTTAAACCAGCCTTGTTGTCTATCGCTGTCTCAACGGCTATGTATTCCAACGTCTCTTTTGCACAGGAAGCTGCGCAAGCTGAGGATGTAGAAGTCATCTCAGTCTCAGGTATTCGAGGTTCGCTTATCCGCGCTCAAGCGGTAAAGATGGAGAATACTTCAATCGTAGAAGCCATTTCAGCTGAGGACATTGGTAAATTACCAGACTCCTCTATCGCAGAGTCATTAGCGCGTTTGCCAGGTATGTCTGGTGAAAGAGTAGGTGGGCGTACCTCTGGTATCTCTATCCGTGGTTTTAAAGAAGATTTCACTGGTACCTCATTAAATGGCCGCGAGTTAATCGGCATTGGCGACAACCGCGGTGTAGAATACGACTTGTATCCGTCAGAGATCATGACAGGTGCTACCGTTTATAAAACAACAGATGCGGCATTAATGGTGCAAGGCATTGGTGGTACAGTTGATTTACAAACTGTGCGTCCTCTTCAAGCTCAAGAAACCTTAACGGTTAATGGTGTTTATGAGCTTGCTGGCCGTGACTCAGACAACCCTGAATTTGATAATAAAGGCCATCGTTTATCACTATCATTCGTTGAAAAATTTGCCGACGATACTATTGGTTTGGCGGTGGCATTGGCGACCACTGAATCACCTAATAACCAGCGTAAATTTGGTGTGTGGGGATACAACCCACCTAATGAAGATGGCCATATATTACCATCAGGCTTGGATACTAATGTGCAAAGCCAAGTGCTCGACCGTGACACTGTTTCTGCCGTGTTGCAGTTCCAACCTAATGATAGCTTAAATATCGTTATTGATGCGTTGGATATCAGCTTCTCTGACTCAGGTATTATTCGCGGTTTTGTCGAACCTTTTGAAGCCACAAACGTAACAGGTACAGGCTTCAACACCACAGGTACGCAGATTAACGCAAACTCTGTATTGATTAACAATCCTAAGCAGAAAGACGGGGATTTATCTGTTTATGGTTTAAACGTGGAATATCACGTAAACGATAACTGGTCGGTTAAACTTGATGTAGCAAGAAGTGAATCAACTAAGCGCGACCTACAAGGGGAGTCATATTCTGGCCTTGCTCGTAATGGTGCATTAGACGCTACTGACCCTTCTCAATTTGGTACACGTGAATTCGAGATGAGCCAAGACGGCATCTACTTTACCGGATCGACGGGCTTAGAGGCATTCTCAGACCCAAGCGCTCTTCAATTAACTGGGCCGCAAGCTTGGGGCGGCGGTTTGAAAAACCTTGCAGATAATTTTGCAACAACAGAATTGATGGCTAATGGTGACCCATACAGTTACGTTCAAGCCCAAGATGGCTTTTTAAATTATGCTGATTTCGAAGAAGAGTTAACCACCTACAAGTTTGAAGTGGTTGGCTTACTCGACGGCGATATTTTCCATACCGTCACCGCGGGTATTAATTACAGCGACCGCTATAAGAGCAAAGACAACAAAGGCTTTTTCGTAACGGCCTCTTCATATCCTTTCTCTGATGCCATTCCTTCTCAATATGTGTACAACGGATTAGCCGACTTAACGTGGGCTGGCTTAGGTGAAGTTGTTGCATACGACGGTTTTGCTCCATACAACGATGGTGAGTATCAATATAATGATGCAGGTTTACTTGAACCTGACCGTTTAGGCGACACCTATGTAGTAGAGGAAGAAGTTACCACTATTTACGCGAAAGTCGATTTTAATACCGAGATTGCTGACTTCCCGGTAATGGGTAACGTGGGTCTGCAATACGTACAAACGGATCAGTCTTCTACCGGTTATAACGGTATTGTTGGGGCTAACTTTGCAGTGTGTGACGACGATAACGATCAACAAATTGATGAATCATGCGTTGTTTCTGGGGGAGATGAATACAGCCATGTACTGCCTAGCTTAAACGTCAGTGTGGAGGTTGGTGACAATCAATTCGTTCGTTTTGCTGCGAACAAAGCGATTAGCCGAGCGCGTATAGATCAAATGAAAGCGTCAAGCTTCGTGAAGTTTGACCAAAACATTACGCTTATCGCTATTCCTAACACAATTGAGGCGGTCAATGACTACGGTTCACCTTGGTCTAAATTTGCTGGTAACCCTGAGTTGCGCCCACTAGAATCCAACAACTTTGATTTGTCGTTCGAGCATTACTTCGAAGATGAAGGGTACTTATCAGCAGTTCTTTTCTATAAAGATCTTGTTAATCTAACCCAAGAAAGCAGTGGTGATAGCTCACTGATTAACTTCAGAAACGACGAAACAAACGACGGTGCTGATTACTACATTCCGGGTTTCCACGACAGATTAGCTGTGTTCACGGGTGAGCATGATCCTGCAGGGGTTTTCTACAATGAAGGCGATTTAATCACTCCGCCTGATTACGGCACCTATTCATTCTTTGAAGATGGCCTCAAAGGAGAAGTGAAGGGTATCGAATTGACAGGTAACGTACCATTCAACATTTTCAGTGACAGCTTAGATGGCTTTGGTGTTGCGGCATCGGCCATTTTCATTGATGCAGAACTAGATGATGGTTCACCGCTTGTTGGTCAATCTGATCGCACGTATTCATTGACTGCTTACTATGCCATGGACGGTTTTGAAATACGTGTCGCCGGTACCGATCGCTCTGATTACTCTACGTATCAACGTGGTGGCTCAAATAAAATTGAAACGGCCCAGCGTAACGGCGTAACCCTAGTCGATGCACAAATTAGCTACGACTTCGAAAACTCTGATATTGATTATCTCAAGGGGCTACGTGTTTCATTGCAAGGCACCAACTTGACTGACGTGGATGAGGAAACAGTGGATACCAACGGTATCGTAACGGCTCGTCGTCAATTTGGCCCATCTTATATGGTTAACGTTAACTACGCGTTTTATTAATTAAAACACTGCTACTCGGCCCCTCAGTTTGCTAACTGTTGGGGCCTTTTTTATGCGTCAGATTGTGCATTTAATGCATAAACATGAGTATGATACCAATCCTTTTAAACTCTCGCTGAGTGATCACTTATTAACGTGGAATGGTATGATAAGTCACTGTAAATTTATAGGGTGTGGAATATGGCAGCGCCAATACGCAAAGTAGTCATAGCAGGTGGTGGTACGGCAGGTTGGATGACCGCTGCCATGCTCAGTAAGGTTTTAAAAGAGCAGGTCGAGGTTGTATTAGTTGAATCCGAAGAGATTGGCATCATAGGGGTTGGCGAAGCGACAATTCCTCCCATACACACATTTAACACTTATCTAGGTTTAGACGAAAAAGAGTTTTTACGAGAAACGAAAGCGACAATCAAGCTGGCGATAAAATTCGAAAACTGGCGGGTCAAAGATGAGAGCTATTACCATACGTTTGGTGCGCCAGGTACGAACATGGGGTTTTGCAGTTTTCAACATTATTGGCTGCGCGCCAAGCAAGCAGGCATGACAACACCTCTGTGGGATTTCGATTTAAATTATCTGTGCTGTGAACAGCAAAAATTCAATAAAATCAATACCCAAAACCCAGTATACGAAATGCAATATGCCTATCATTTTGACTCTGGTTTGTATGGTCAGTACTTGCGCAAACTATCCGAAAAGGCGGGGATAACCCGAATAGAAGGGAAAATAGAGCATGTGCAGCGTGACGAGCCGTCGGGTTTCATTACCGGCTTGCAGTTACATAGCGGCCAACAAATAGAGGGCGATTTATTCATTGATTGCACCGGCCAAAGAGGCTTGCTAATCAAAGGAGCGATGGGGGTCGAATTTGAAAGCTGGAAAGACTATTTACCAGCGGATACGGCATTAGCTGTACCCAGCGAACGCTTTGAGCGCACCTTACCTTACACCCGCAGTATTGCCCATGCGTCAGGTTGGCAGTGGCGTATTCCGCTAACGCACAGAAACGGCAACGGCATTGTATACAGTTCGTCGTATTTATCCGATGAAGATGCCCATCAAACCTTGATGAGTAATTTAGACAGCAAACCCTTGGATGAAGCACGCAAAATACAGTTTCAAACCGGAAGAACAACTCAGCAATGGCACAAAAATGTTGTCTCAGTTGGTCTCTCAAGTGGCTTTTTAGAGCCATTAGAATCTACCAGTATTCACCTTATTCAATCTGCTATTGTGCGATTATTAAAAATGTTTCCGAACGAGACGATCGAGCAAAGTGTGATCGATGCCTACAATGAAGAGTCCAAGGCCGAATTTGCCACTATCGCTGACTTTATTATTTTGCATTATCATGTAAATGAACGAAATGATTCAGATTTTTGGAAAGACAGGCGGGAAATGCCCATACCAGAGCGGTTAAAACAAAAAATCGCTCTATTCAAAAGTTCAGGGGCTATCTTTAACGAGCCTCTCGATATATTTAGAGATGCTTCTTGGTTACAAGTCATGCTAGGTCAAGGCATTGAGCCTCAGGGGTATCACCCCGCGGCTAACGTACCTAGCAAAAAAGAATTACTCGCAGTCATGCAGAAAATACAAACAGCCAAACAACAGCCCTTAGGACAAATGTTATCTCATGATGAATTTTTAGCGCGTTATACCAAACAGGGTTAACGAGCCTTAATTTTGCGTTATACTGCGCCGGTCTTAATAAGTTGGGTGATATATGAAAGTTTGTGGTGTTGAATTAAACAGTAATGATGTAAATGTGTGTTTGTTGTCTTTGGCGGATGAGGTGTTCCAACTGCCGGATTTTCGTAGCCGTCGACTCACATTAACCAACATTAATAGCGCCAGTGATTTGCGCTATTTTCAGCAGACCTTCGCCAAGCTAATGGCTGATTACCAAGTGGACAAAGTGGTTATTCGCCAGCGCCCCATGAAAGGCAAATTTGCTGGTGGTGCTGTGGGTTTCAAACTGGAAGCGGCGATTGAACTTATCCCTGATTTAGACGTGGTGATCATGTCACCCACGGATATCAAAGAATCTTTACGACGTAACCCTGTACATATCCCGTATGCTGAGACTGGCCTAAAAGTATTTCAAGAAACTGCGTTTAATACCGCGTTTGCTTATTTGATGAAAGACAAGTACGCCCCGAAAGACGAGTAACTTGTTGCTATATCATTTAGTTTTTAAAAAAGGCGCTTAGCGCCTTTTTTTGTGCACGTAAGATAGCGCGCTACACGCATGTCGTTATCACATCACAGACAGTGATTTTAGAACCAAGCGTACGCCTAACCCCAGCGACACTATAAATACGATTACGCCCAAACTATTGGCCACAATGCCATTGGTGTATTTGCCCAAAAGTGCCTTGTTATTCATGGTGTAAAGTAAGAAGGCAGCAATGATGGGGAGCAACAAACCATTGGCAAACTGAGCCCCAATAATAATATTGATTGGTTTAGCGCCACTTAGCGCAAAGACCATTCCCACTGCCAGCACACTTAAGCTGATACCGCGAAATATTTTTTCTTTCATTTTGGCGTTTGGGTTAACGATTTCAGTGATGGCATAGGCTGTTGCTAATGGGGCGGTCAGTGAACTGCTCAGGCCCGCAGCTAATAATCCAGCACCCAATAGATACTTAGAAAAGCTGCCAAACAAAGGCTCCAGCTGAATCGCCATATCCGCTGCACTATTCGCCCCTAAACCGCGAGAGAATAAACTCGCAGCGGCCGTAGATACTATGAACATTGCCACCAAGCCACCTAAACCAATAGAGACCACTGAATCAGCGCGGGCAGCAGACAAATCCGCTTCACCTTGCCAGCGCGCCTTTGCTGCAGAGGCGTGTAAAAATAAGTTATATGGCACAACAGTCGTGCCGATTAAAGCGACCACAGTAATTAAACTATCATCCGGCAGGGTCGGCGTGAACATACCATGGAAAAAGGCGCCAAAATCAGGCTGGCTGACAATAAACGTGCTGACAAATGCCACACCCATAAAAAGCACTAACACCATAAGCAAGCGCTCTACCTGCTTGTAGCTGCCTCGCCAAAGTACTAACGCTGCGACAAGCGTGATAAGAACGATGGTCCAAGTAAACATAGTGTCGTTTGGCTCATCCAATATCGCACTCACTCCAAGCGCCGCCCCAGATAAATTGCCCGCTTCGTATGCGGCATTGCCACCGTAAAGCGCCATGGCAATCAGGGCAAACAGAGGCCATTTCCACATCGAGTGTTGCAAGCTATCGCGTAGCGCTTCACCCAGTCCCTTTTGCGCTATGGTGCCCAAGCGCCCAGACATTTCTTGGAAAATAATGGTTGAGACAGTGGCGAACAGTAATGCCCACAACAAGGTATATCCAAAATTCGCTCCGGCTAATGTGCACACAGTGACCGTGCCCGGGCCTATAAAGGCAGCGGCGACTAAGGCGCCGGGCCCGACATTCTTAAAAAAATTTAATGACGGCATATCAGGTATTTCCTATGTGCTCGCTTCAGCGAATCTAATTAAGTTAAGCATTTTCAATGGTAGACGACCTTACCCATTAGCTTTGTTGCTGTGTCAACTTAGCAACATAAAAAACGCATATCAACATTATATCTACAAAATATTGATAAATTATCATTGTGTGGTTAGATTGACGTTAAGTACATTTCTACTTCGTTTCGCAAAGGAATTAAAAAATATGACGCGCACTGCCAGTGAGCAATCGATACCTAACCTTCATTCTTCATCTGATACAAATGGCTCAGACGCCAAGCGCTGGGATTTTTGGATCGACAGGGGCGGTACGTTCACTGACATCGTAGCGAAAACACCCCAAGGTCAGTTTCTAACGAGAAAGCTGCTGTCTGAAAATCCAACGGCTTACGAAGACGCTGCTTTGCAAGGTATTCGTGATTTTCTAAATGTTGAGGCCACTGCGCCTATCCCGAACCAATTGATTAGCAGCGTGAAAATGGGCACAACCGTGGCTACCAATGCGTTGCTAGAGCGCAAGGGCGAGCCCACCGTGCTTATTATCACTGCAGGTTTACGGGATGTGCTCGAAATAGGCTATCAAGTGCGTCCAAAAACCTTCGCCTTAAATATTGAAAAACCTGAAGTGTTGTATCAAGACGTTATCGAAGTGTCTGAGCGTTTCGACGATGAAGGAAACGAGCTAGTCGCACTATGCGAGGAGACTGTGCGCCAAGAACTTCAGCAGCGCTATGAGGCAGGGTTTCGTTCGGTCGCCATAGTATTAATGCATGCGTATAAATTTCCCGAGCATGAATTACGAATTGCGGCGATTGCCAAAGAAATTGGTTTTAGCCAAATCAGTACCAGTCACGATGTAAGCCCCATGGTGCGTATTGTACCAAGAGGCGATACCACAGTGGTTGATGCCTATTTATCGCCTATTTTACGTCGTTATGTGCAACGAGTTGGGGCAGCAATTGGCGCTGAGACAGGCGGAGGCACAAGTTCAAAAACAAGTACTGGTACCGATGAAAACACTGCTATGGTTGAAGCAAAATCGGTGAGTAGTGATAGCAAGCGCCTGCAGTTTATGCGCTCATCCGGCGGTTTAACCGCAGCGAGTAAATTTCAGGGCCGGGACGCGATTTTATCTGGCCCTGCTGGTGGCATTATCGGGGCCGTGCGCACTAGCGAATTAGCCGGTTTTAATAAAATCATCGGTTTTGATATGGGCGGCACCTCTACGGATGTCTCTCATTATGCAGGGGATTTTGAACGCGCCTTTGAAACCCAAGTGGCTGGTGTGCGCATGAGTGTACCCATGATGAGCGTGCATACGGTAGCCGCAGGCGGTGGTTCAATATTACACGTTGATGAGCAACGCTTTCGCGTAGGGCCGGAATCAGCGGGGGCATTTCCTGGCCCCATGTCTTATCGAAATGGCGGGCCGTTAACCGTGACCGATGCCAACGTGTGCTTGGGCAAAGTTGACCCGCGCTTCTTCCCTAAATTATTTGGGCCCCAGCACAACCAAGCTATTGATGATGAGGCCGTTAAAGCTGCCTTTGCAGAGATTGCCCAACAACAAAGCACGCAAAGCAGCCCAGAACATGTGGCTGAAGGCTTTTTGACCATAGCCATTGAACATATGGCCCAGGCGATCAAGAAAATTTCCATTGAGCGTGGGTACGACGTGCAGCAATACGCCTTAACCTGTTTTGGCGGCGCAGGCGGCCAGCATGCGTGTTTAGTAGCAGACCGCTTGGGCATGCAAACTATCTTTATTCATCCTTTTGCCAGTATTTTGTCGGCTTATGGTATGGGGCTGGCGGATATCCGCAGTCAACGCACGGAAACCTTTCAAAAAGTGATGGATCCCAGTGGCCTTGAGGCGCTCAATGCTGCCTTTGCTCGTTTAAAAGCGCACACCAGTAAGGAGCTTAAAGATCAAGGAATTGAAGATGCCGAGCAAAGCCATAGCGCAACGGTATTTTTACGTTATCAGGGCACCGATACGACTCTGCCAATAAGCCAAGCCACTATCGATCAAATGCAGCAAGACTTCGAAGCTCAACACGCAGCTCAATATGGCTTCATCTCCCCTGATAAAGCCATCATCGTTGAATCTATCTCTATGGAGTCTGCGGGTGGGGGGCAATATATTGATGAGCCTGTTTATCCTCTTGCTGAATCAGCCGTGCCTGATGCCCAGTACACGACCCAAGTATTTTCAGGAGGAGCGTGGCACAACACGCCTATTTATTCGCTAGCTGAGTTGCTGCCAGGTCATCAAGTTCAAGGCCCGGCGATTATTATAGAGGACAATGGCACCGTTATTGTGGAGCCAAATTGGCTTGCAAGCATGACCGAGCACAAGCATTTGGTGTTGAAAAAGAGAGCAGTCGACGCCTTGGAAAACAGCGACACTCAAAATACACCAGCGGTTAGTCATGAGAAAAGCGATCCTGTGCTGGTGGAAATCTTCAATAACCAGTTTATGTCGATAGCGGAGCAAATGGGTATAGTGCTGCGCAATACGTCATCTTCGGTCAACATCAAGGAGCGATTGGACTTTTCCTGCGCCGTGTTTGACGTGCAGGGTCAGCTAATTGCTAATGCGCCACATATTCCGGTGCATTTGGGGTCGATGGATGCCACGGTGAAAGTGCTTATTCAGAGCGGCCTGAGTATTGAAGTAGGTGATGTGTTTATTCACAACGATCCTTTTAACGGCGGCTCTCACTTACCTGATGTGACGGTGATCACCCCTATCTTTGATCAGCAGAAAGAAAACGTAATGTTCTTTGTGGCCAGCCGCGCGCATCACGCAGATATAGGTGGTATTGCACCAGGCTCTATGTCACCGAAGGCTAAAACTATTATTGAAGAAGGCGTGGTGATCCCGTGCATGAAGTTGGTCTCAAAGGGGCGCTTTCTGCATGACGAGCTGCAAGCATTGATGCAAGGTGCGACTTATCCGGTACGTAATTTCAACCAGAATGTGGCCGACTTACAGGCTCAAATCGGCGCTAATCGCCGAGGTTATCAAGAGTTACTTAAATTAGTCGATGAACACACCTTGGGTGTAGTGAACACCTACACCCAACATATTATGGATAATGCTGAAGAAAGCGTAAGGCGCACCATAGACACTCTACAAGGCGGCGAGTACCGCTACGAGATGGATGGCGGCTTACATATTTGCGTGAAAGTAGCAGTGGATCACGCTAATCGCAGTGCCAGCATCGATTTTACTGGCACGAGCCCCCAGCAGCCGAATAATTTCAATGCGCCTGGGGCGATTACGCAAGCCGTTGTGCTTTATGTTTTTCGCTGCCTGGTCGATAGCGATATCCCGTTAAACGCAGGCTGCATGCGCCCACTCAGCATTCTTGTGCCAGAGGGGTCAATGCTTAACCCTGTTTACCCCGCGGCCGTGGTTGCCGGTAACGTAGAAGTCAGCCAAGCGGCGACTAACGCATTGTTCGGGGCGTTGGGTACGCTCGGCATGAGCCAAGGCACTATGAATAACCTGACGTTCGGTAATGCGAAGTACCAATATTATGAAACCATTTGCTCTGGCGCCCCTGCAGTTCCTGGTTTTGATGGCGCAGCGGCAGTGCATACCCACATGACAAACTCACGCTTGACGGATCCTGAGATTCTAGAGTCTCGTTACCCCGTATTGTTGGACAAGTTTATCGTACGCAGAGGTTCGGGCGGCAAAGGCCAATGGGATGCGGGTGACGGTATCGAAAGACGCATTCGCTTTTTAGCGCAGATGCAGTGCGCAATATTGTCTGGCCATCGGGAAGTCCCGCTAGCCGGTGTTAATGGGGGGGATTCAGGTGAACTTGGGCATAACTGGATTGAGCGTAACGGCCAGAAATGGTTAGATTTGACCGGCAACGGTGAAACCCAAGTACAAGTAAATGATGTAGTGGTTATTCAAACACCTACTGGCGGCGGGTTTGGCAGTGTTTTTGATAAAACGACTGATAAAGCGACTGATAAAAAAACGGTAGACAAAAAGAGAGTAGACAAAAAGAGAGCAGACAAAAAGACGCAAGGTAAAAAGACAGATACCACTGGGCAAGGAGAGTAACCATGAGCGATAAGGATAAAACGACTAAGGGCACAGCTGAAGTCACTGATCGCGAACGAACTGACGTCGAGCACTCTGATACCCAAAGCACGGATAACCAGAGAAAAATCGTTTCCTCTGAGCATTTGGCCAGTGATGGAAATTGGCCATTATCAGAAGTCGAATATGGTATGACGGTGGTGTACAACGCGTTTTCACAGTGGATGGTGCGCTGCGCTAATGCAGCCGGTATTGGTGAGTTGGCGGTGCTAGATATTTTGATACTGCACAATATCAATCATCGAGGGCGCGAAAAGCGCTTGAACGACATAGCCTTTATGCTGAATATTATTGATACCCACACAGTGAATTACGCGCTTAAAAAGTTGCTAAAGCTTGAATTAGTCATCGGCACTAAGCGTGGTAAAGAGATTTTTTACGCCACGTCTGACAAGGGGAAACTGGCTTGTGAGGAGTATGGTCGCGTTCGTGAGCGATGTTTACTTGATGGGCTAAGTATGCTCGATATCGACCAACAAGAATTAGCTAAACTGGCGTCCACATTGCGTTCAATGTCAGGTTTATACGACCAAGCATCGCGCGCAGCGGCATCTTTGTAACAGCATATATAGTTTGAGCCGTATTTAGGATGAAAGACGGCTCAAAAATGCTGTTAAACTCTTTCTTGGTAGCATATTAACACTTCTATAACATCTGAATATGGTCCTCCATAGCTAGATTCAATTTACCTTTTTGCTAACTTGGTGGCATGGTTCATGTCATTCGTGCCATCCCTATCCACCGCGTTCTTCCGCGGTAACGATAGGGAGGCGCTGTGAAGATACTAAACCAGCCATTTCGAGTAGAGAGCAAATATTGTGTCCGAAGCCTTATCTGTCACCACTTCTATCCACGGCAGCGTTGCCGTCATTTGCTTTAATCGCCCCGATAAACTAAATGCTTTTGATGATAGTCAGCGTAAATCCTTCCGTGAAGCCGCGAACAAGGTCAATGCCGACGATAGCATACGAGCTGTGGTGCTGATGGGGGAAGGCAGAGCCTTCAGTGCAGGCGCCGATTTAAACGAAGTCATGCCTGATGAGCTAGATGTAGAGCAGGGCTTGATACAAGAATATAAACCCGCTTTGATGGCGATAACGCAGGCACCAAAACCTTGGATTAGCGCCGTCAATGGCGCAGCTGCAGGCATTGGTAGCGCGTTCGCAATGGCATGCGATTTAACTATCATGGCCGAGAATGCCTATATTTATCAAGCTTTTAGCGCTATTGGTTTAATACCTGATGGTGGCGCTACTTGGCATCTTGCGCAAACGGTGGGGCGCAAACGCGCTTATGAGCTGATCGCGCTGGGTACTAAATTAAGTGCAACGGAGTGCTTACAGCTAGGGCTGTGTAATCGTGTTGTACCAAACGCTGCACTACTGGATGAAGCTATGTCACTGGCTAACGAACTCAGTACTAAAGCGCCATTAGCATTGCGTTACGCTAAAGAGGCGTTACATGTTGCTACGCAAAGTAACTTGAGTGATACGTTTGACCATGAAGCCAAATTACAAAAAATATGTGCCAACAGTGAAGATGCCAAAGAGGGCAGTAGTGCATTTTTAGCTAAGCGTAAAGCGAAATTCACCGGTCGGTAGTCGTACTAACATGAGGACGTGGCGGCATATTTTGGGTAATGCGCCGTAGGTTCTAAATTATTGATATAGGAGTAGTTAATGGACAATACAACGGTACTGCATAGCTTATTTGCAGGTAACGAAGCGCACCCTGATAAGCCCATGTTCCATCAACCAATCGACCGCCAATGGCATACCTACACATGGGCCGAAGTGACTGAGCAGGCCAAGCGCATTGCTCAAGGCTTACGCGCTCAAGGTTTCGAAAAAGGCGATCGTATTGTCATTATGTCGAAAAACTGTGCTGAGTGGATCATCGCTGACTTCGCCATTGCTATGGCGGGGATGGTCAGTGTGCCGATTTATGCCACCGCAGGGGTGAATATTATCGAGCACGTGATTAATCACAGCGGCGCAAAAGCGATATTCGTGGGGAAATTGGATAATCTCGATGCAGCCAAAGCGGCGATTCCTAGTACGTTATTGAGTATATCTTTTCCTTACCCCACGGTTGAATGCCATGAAAAGTGGAATGATTGGCTAACAGCATTTGAACCTATTGAGGATCCATATCTGCCAAGTCATGACGATTTGGCGACGATTTCTTACACGTCGGGCACCACGTCTTTGCCAAAAGGGGTGGTATTGAGTCATAAAAACTTCTCTTCTGCGGCGGACAACGTCATCGAGCTCTTTGAGATTAGAGACGGTGATCGCTCAATCAGTTATTTGCCTTTGGCGCATATTACCGAGCGCAGCTTAGTGGCGGTATTTGTGCGCTGTAAAGTCGAGGTGTATTTTACTGAAAACCTACAAACATTCGTGGCTGATATTCAGCACGCGAGCCCTACAGGGTTCTCGTCGGTGCCACGCTTATGGTCGGTATTTCAGGCTCAGGTCATCAGCCAAGTAGGCGCTGAAAAGCTAGATAAAATGCTTAAATTGCCAATTATTGGCAAATTGGTCGCCAGTAAAATTCGCAAAAAACTCGGGTTACACAAGGCCCGCACCTTTGGCTCAGGTGCTGCGCCTATGTCCGAATCTGTTTTGGCCTGGTATCACCGTCTGGGTATTCCAATCAACGAAGGGTGGGGTATGACGGAAACTACAGGTCTTGCCAGCGGCAATATGCCTTTTAGCCATGAAGACTTGGGCACAATTGGCAAACCTATGCCCAATATTGAAATGACCCTCTCTCCTGACAGTGAAATTCTGATCCGCGGTGATTTGGTGTTTAACGAATACTATAACGACCCAGAAGCCACAGCAGAGAACTTCGTTGACGGTTGGTTTAGAACGGGCGATGTGGCGACCATTACAGAGACAGGTGCCTACAAAATCACGGGGCGCATTAAAGAGCAGTTTAAGACAGCAAAAGGCAAGTATGTGATGCCAGTGCCGATTGAAAGCCTGCTTTTTGCTAACTTAAATGTGGAGCAAGCGTGTGTGCTTGGAGCAGGACAAAAGCAACCAGTGGCCATGGTGGTGCTTAATCAGTCGTGCAAGCGTAAATCAAGTGAAGTGATTAAATCTCTGCAAGACACGCTAGCAAAAGTGAACAGTCAGTTAGAAAGTCATCAAAAACTCGATTTCATTATGGTGTGTAGCCATGGTTGGACAGTAGAGAACGATTTACTGACAGCCACCACTAAGGTTAAGCGCAGTGATGTAGAGCGCCACTATAGTTGGTTATTTGATGAAGACCGTGGTGAGGGCATACTATGGGAAGAAGACTTGCACTAGGGGCTGTTGAACGTTGGACTATGTTTTTTGACTTAGCCCACTAGGCCTACAAAGTATCGTCGCCTTAAGACCTTTAAGGCATCGCAATGTAAGGCTTTTCTGGAGAGACAATGCAAACATTTAGCGTTACTGGTAGTGATGGTCTGCCACTGAGTTGTTATCAGTGGCTGCCCACTGGCGTTTCGGCTGCCAGTGCTGAGCCTGCAGGAAACGAGCCTGCAGACAGTGAGCCTGTCAGTAACGTGCGTGCAGTGATACACATTGCTCACGGTATGAGTGAACATGCCCTGCGATACGAGCGGTTTGCGTTGGCGCTGAATGAAGCAGGTTTCGCTGTGATAGCGAACGATCACCGAGGGCATGGCCGCTCAGTTTTAAAGGATCGCGAACTGGGGCATATGGCGGATGAAGACGGTTGGCATAAAGCGGTGAATGATTTAGCCGTGGTTAATCAACACATTCAACGGCGCCTACCTAATACTCCGATTATCTTACTCGGTCATTCCATGGGCTCATTTATGACCCAAGATTATATGGCGCGTTATGGTGATACGATTTCTGCCGCGGCCCTATCGGCAACCAATGGGCCGGTGGGCGCATTGCTTAAGGTGGGCCAGATGTTAGCGCGATTTGAGCGGCGCAGGTTAGGGGCTACTGGGCATAGCCCCGTCATTTTGAGCATGGTATTTGGTGCATACAATAGAGCGTTCAAACCCAATCGGACTGAATTTGACTGGCTCTCTAGAGATGAGGCTGAAGTCGATAAATATATCGCTGACCCTCTGTGTGGTTTTGAATGTTCTACCCAAACTTGGAACGACATGTTTACCGCATTAGGCACGATAGCGTCTGAGCACGCCCTCAAAAAAATAGATAAGACCCTGCCGATTTATGTGTTTTCAGGCACTGATGATCCCGTCGGTGAAAAGGGCAAAGGCGTTCAGCGATTGCTAAACGCCTATCAAAAACAGGGGTTAACCCAGGTCACACATCAATTCTACCAAGACGGACGTCACGAATTGTTAAGCGAAATCAATCGCGAGCAAGTCACCGCCGACTTTATTCAATGGGCAAAAAGCGTCTTAAACTAACGCATTAATACTTCCATCGCTTTTCAATCCTAGCTTCCTGCTTCTTAGCGCTAACGTGCGGTAATGATTGCTTTGAGCTAAAAGTGAGTAGTTCGTTTGCGTCTTAGCTTTACCACGAACAACTTTCAATCGTCTTTGGTTTTTGGCAGGCACTTTGCTTAGGGTGGCTTAAGCCAGTATTTCTTGCCATCCCATGCATTAATTTGCGGTGGGCGCTGGTGCGAAAAAGACAAAAAACTGAGAGGAATACATGTTGCACCGAGCACTTAAGCGTAGAAATTTTTTACAAGGTCTGGGGGCCGGAGCGGTCGCTGCTTCGCTAACCGGTTGTACGCAAACACCGGCAAACAAAGGCTTTGAGCGTCCATTCTCTCGAAAACCCATGGTGGCGGTGGCGTTACCCTATCTTGGGGCTCTTCTGCATTAGCGGTCAGTGAAGTCAAAAACACTTACGTGGGTAATGATAAGAGTAAAAAAGCAGCCATTATCGGTGGCGGTGTTATGGGGCTCACCACAGCCAGATTATTGCAAGAAGCAGGCTGGAGCGTAACCATTTATACCCGAGAAATGGCACGGCACACCACGTCGCAAGTCGCTGGAGGTGAATGGGGCCCGTTCAGCGTGCATGACCCGATGGTATCTTCGGCTGCATTTAAATTGCAATTGCAACTTGCAGCGCAAATATCCCATGAAACCTTTGCTCGTATGGTCGGCGACGACTACGCGATAAAATGGACAGAGTTATATACTGCAAGCGACACCCTCCCGGCGGCGGATAGTCCATTTAGTCAGTTTTACCCCTATCGACAGACCTATGGCCCTGGTGAGCATCCCTTTACTACAAATTACTGTACTGTGTCGGCAACCATGCTGGTGGAGACTGGGACTTTCTTACGTCGCTTGATTCAAGACGTCAGAGCTGCTGGTGGTGTATTTGTGATCCGTGACTTTAAAGACCAAGACGAAATACATGGGTTACAAGAGCCCGTTGTATTCAATTGCACTGGTTTAGGTTCACGTGCCTTGTTTGGTGATGAAGGGATTACCCCTGCAAAAGGCCAGTTGATTTTACTCCCACCAGACCCAGCCGTAGACTTTCTTACTGTAGGCGGTGGCAGTGGTAAAGGGCCGCTGTATATGTTTTCGCGAAATGACTACATGATCTTAGGCGGTACTTTCAAACCAGGAGATTGGTCCACGCAACCTGAGCCGCAAGAAACAGAGCGTATTTTAACTGAGAGCCAAGCGTTTTTTGCCGGGTTGTCTAAATCTTAATGCACTCAATAAAGTCTTAACGCACCCAATATAGTCTTAACTCACTCAATATAGCGGGAAAAGCACTGAACAAGTCAGCGCGCCAAGTTGGTTTTTTTACTGCGCGCTGACGGACCGTTGTTGTGATAGCACGCTGAGATTAGGTTACCCACAATGCACGATTCACCACCCAAAACCTGCTGCACATTGCCTAAAGCCCGCACCAGATCTCTTATAAGTCACGATGATATCGATTAAAATTCAAGCGAATTAATTTTTTAGTAGTGGCTGAGTCTTGCGTCATGTTTTAATCAGCGGTAAACCTAGTTAGACTCAATATGATAGGCAGTAAGTTGATACGTTTTATCCTAAGATCCGCTATTTTTTCTATTTCTTCTTCGTATCAGCGCTAAATGGAATCGTGCAATGCCCTTTAACAAAGTTGATTATATTCCCAATATGCCAAACGGTGGTTACGACCCTATCGCTGCGCAAGAGCAACAAAAAATCCAAACCAAGCGATGGCAAGTACTCGTAGGTACGTTTCTTTGTGTGATGCTCTTGGCCAATCTCTTTATTTGGACCAGAGCGCTTGAGTATCAAAGCCAGGCGATTATGCATTTTGCTTACACCTCGCAAAATGCTGAAGAGCTTGATTATATAGCCCAGCAGCAACTTAGCCTTAACCAGAAACGTTTAACCAGCAACAGCACTTTACAGGCGTTATCAACTAAGCTGCGAGAAGACCATTTAATTGATCTTAATGTTCAGCAGTTACGATATATGCTTAGCGCAACGGCCAGTGAAACAGGCAAGATAATCACCTTGCAAACTACAGGGCCGACTCCTGATTTGCTTGAGGATGTTTTACAACAATGGTTGTCGTTGTATACCTCATTATTAGAGCGAGAAAAACTGAGTAACGGCTCTGACGAAGAGCGGCAGTACCAACAGCAATTGGCGGTATTAGAGCAAAAAATCACTGAACAGAAGCACGTAGTAGAGGCGTTTTCTGAGGCCAATAATATTATCTCTTTAGAGCGTAATGAAAATATTATTCCTAATAAAATAAAAGGATTGAGCAATTCTTTAGATGAGGCTGAAGCGCAAAAAGCGCAGGCGCTGGCAGAGCTAGACAGTCTAAATGCATCATTAGCAAGTGGTCAGCAAGTTGAGCGCCCCACGGATCGCCCAAGTATCGATGCGAACCGAGCTGTACTGCAAGCGCTAGAGGGAGAGCTGTCAGCACTGTCAGAGCAATACACACAGCAATACCTGCAACGTGATCCTGAGGTAGTAGCCAAACAACAAAAGGCGAAAGCCTTGAAAGAAGAGCTAGCAAACCAAATAGCCGACAGCCAGCTTTTATACTTGCAGGATTCTCAGCGAAATTTAGCCGCTTAAGTGGGCAAAGTGAAGCGTTTGCCAGCGCAATTAGCAGACTTTCAAAATCAAGCGCAGCAATTTAATCAAAAATTAGCCGAGTATCGACGGTTAGATGATGCCCTCAAAGACTTACAATTACAGGCGAAAACGGTAAATAATCAGTTGGTTGAACAAGAAGTATCTAAGCCGTTTGATGCCAAAATAAGCATACTCGAACCGCCCTTTACTCCAGAGTTTCCTGTGGGTCCTAACTATTGGCAAGACACTTTAATCAGCATCATTGCCGCCATTGTATGTGCTATAGCGGCATTATTATTATTTAGCTTTATTGTGCGTAGGAGTTCACCCAATTTAGGCAGCACCAATTTTGTGGTTTTGCCCGGTGAGCAACGCGGCCAGTCTTATGCTGAATTGCAGGGGGCTCATCAGGCGCAGTTAGAGGCCAAGGCACAAGCGTTGCGCCTAGGCGAGCAGCAGAGTCATCAACCTCAAAAGAGTCTTCAACCCCAAAAAGGTCATCAACCTCAACAAGGTATTCAACCCCAGCAAGAAAACATCCGTTTACTCACCACCGACGAGTGTCAAGCCTTGTACGGGGTTGCAAATAAGCAAGCTAAGGCCGTTATCGGTTTAATGTTAAGCGGTGTCAATGCCACTGAACTGCGCCAAATTACCAAAGCTGATTGTATGATAGGTAAAACGAAGCTGAATATAACGGGTGCATATGCGCGGCAAATACCACTCGCTGGTCAATTAATCACTGTCCTTGAGCAGCTTTGTGAAGGGCTAAAGGAAGATGATTTATTATGGTTAAACCCGCTTTCAATTGAAGATTTTAATCAACTCATTATCAACGCCGCGCATGATGCTGAGCTACCTTACCCAGAACAGCTCTCTGGTGAGGTATTAAGACATACCTATTTAACGTACTTGGTCAGCCAAGGGGTTCGATTAAACGATTTAGAGCAACTTGCTGGCTATCTCAAACCAGCCGAGTTAGGGAAATACCGGACAGTCAATCGCCACGGAAAATCATTGGATATCGAGCAAGCAAATACGATGTTTCCCTACTTTTGAATATGCTATTTAAGTGCTATGCAAAGCAATAACGATTGGCATGATGTCCGCCCCCTGCGCAAATCCCTGTCGCGTAATATTTGCGCTAGGTAGGTTACCGCTTTTCTTTTTTAGTTATTATTTGTTACCTAATTATCTGAATTGCTTATTAAATATACTGTTTTCGCCCTTGTGCGATGAAAGCGTTGCTCACTTGTAACAAACATGTAAGTATCGCTCGCGCGAGGAAAATAACTATAAAAAATGGAAACAGTAAAATGAAAAAAATTATTGGTGCCGCAGCACTTTTATTACTAACTACTACATCAGTTCAAGCCGATGAAGAGAAGCTTAACCCTTGGCAACAATGTGGTATTGGCGCGATGATATTCCCCGAAAACGGTGTAGCTGCCGCTATTTCAAACATCATTTGGGATCTAGGGACAACCGCGGTGACGTCTGCGAGTGCATCAGAAGACAGCTGTGATGGTGCGCGCACCAAGACTGCTATGTTCATAAATGAAACGTATAGCCAACTTGAAGATGAAATTGTTCAAGGTGAAGGCGCTCATTTGACCGCAATGATGACAATGATGAGCTGTGATGCTACTGCTGCGAGCGAAATTCGTTCAGAAGTAGCGACGAACGTATTATCAAGTGTGGCAAGTGATTCAGCGAAAGCAGAACAATTGTTCAATATTGCAGAAACGGCTTGTTCAGCTAGCTAAATCATATTCATCCTCGTTAACGGGTATCCTAGATGCCCGTTTCAAAGTGCCCCATGAAACTTGCCTTATCTATTTTAACTTTTTGCCTTTTTTTTACCGTTAGCGTAAACGCCCAAGAGCCTTGGCAATCGCGTACGTGGCAGAAACTCGTTCACTATTCTGCAAGCAGGCATATTAGTGAAATAAAGAACGCTGATTTTTTCCTAAGTACTCAGGGGAAAAATAACCCCGAGGCCGAATTTGTGGCCAGCTTAGCGCTATTAACGCCATCTAACAGAATATTCGATGAGCGAGTATGCCGCTATCCAGCCAGAGCACTTTACTTGCGTTCCTTGGGCTATGATGTAGTTCATGTACCTACTTTGTGTGACAATTTTAAACAGTGGCAAGGAGATCTCTCGAAGCAGCAGGTGAGTATTGTTTACGCCGATGGTTACCTGGGTAATCCAGCCTCATTTTATGGTCACTTGTTGTTTAAATTGAAAAGTGAAGCGTTCTCAGTAGATCTATTGAGCAATAGCTTGAATTTTGGTGCGAAAGTACCTGATAACGAAAACCCAGTAGCTTATATCTTAAAGGGGTTAGTGGGGGGATATGACGCCAAGTACAGCAGCAACCACTATTACCGCTACAATATTAACTACGCCGAAGTTGAAATGCGTGACCTTTGGCAATATACCTTAAACTTAACGTCTGACGAAAAGACAATATTGATTGCCCATGCTTGGGAGTTGCTTTTCACAGAGTATCGATATTATTTTACCCACCGCAATTGCGCGTATCATATTGCCAAAATGCTCGAGCTAGTATTAGAGCAAGACTTGATATCAAATAGGCGGCCTTTCGTATTACCCATCAGCGTATTTTCGGCTCTTGAGCAAGCAACAACGATTTCAGGTCACCCCGCCGTGCAAAAGGTAGAGCACGCTCTTTCTCGCCAAGCTCGGTTCAGACAACATTTTGCTGAATTAGATGTGACGATGCAGGAGACACTAAGCGACATTGTTAATAACGCAGGCACGCTGGTGGAAGTCCAAAATTATCTTGAAGCCTTGTCATTGAAACAACAGCTGATGTTACTCGACGTTTTGCTCGACTATGTCAATTTCAGCCTAGAATTAAATAAAGATGATATCAAACTGCAGTCACTTAAAAGGAATGTTCAGCGGGCACGTATCGTTTTACCAGCCAAAAAAGTGCAGTGGAGCACACATACTGAAGTATTGCCGCACACAGGACAGAACCCCACGACGGTGCGAACTACATTAGGGCACAATAATGGCCTCGGAGGCTTCGCAGAGATTATGTTTCGCCCTGCTTACTACGACATGCTAGCCCGGGGCGGTGGTATTTTACCAAACTCAGCATTATCAATGGCGGCGCTGTCAGTACGTTTAACGGATGACAATTTGGCGCTGAGTAAACTCGATTTGCTAAATATAGAAACGGTCGACACCGGTGCGACTGGTTTACGTGGTGATATAGGCATTGCGTGGCAGCTGCGCTTGGGTAACGAACGTGACTATTTAGGGCCAGCAGATGTCAGCAATGAATTTTTCCTAGAAAGTGGCTTCGGTAAAGGAATTGCGATGGGGGATACTACGCTTTATGCATTGGCCGTTGGCAGAATGCAAACACCTGACTCACTGGATACACGCTTTATGATATTACCGACCTTGGGTGTTCTATGGCAAACGGATGCGTACAAAGGCTTGTGTAAAATCGTGTTTCCGATCCGCATAGACAGCAATGCTTATCGCAAAAGAATAAAAAGTACCTGTGAGGTCAGTACGTTTGCATCCAAGACAACCGATATTCGTTTCGGTATCAGTCATCATAACAATACAGAGCTTTCCTTAAGCGGCAGTTGGTATTTCTAAGCTAGACAACAAATGAGTGCTCGCTTCCTCCTGCATAGGTCTTTACCATTGTCACTTTAGTCTATTTTTTAGTGTGTAAGCATGTATGGAAATATCTGGACAGGCGTTGATACTAATTGAGTTTACGCGAGGTTATCTTGCCGTTTTCTTTACCTTTGTCGCCCTTTTTTATGCCGTAAAGATCACCATAGCAAAGTACAAAAGCGGTAACGAGCAAGTGTTTGCGGGAGAGCGGTTTTGCACTTCTTGGTGGAATCACACACTTTTTCGTTTATTTCGAGTCATTATTTGGATGGTTTGCTTATTCAGGTGGGGTTTTCCCGCACTTGATTACTACTTAGGCATATTCTCATTTTTGCTTGTCCCTTGCGTGTTACTGACAGGCAATATTTTACTGACCCTTGGATTTACTGTAACCATTATAGTGCATTTGAGCATGGGCGAATATTGGCGCTCAGGTGTTGACCCAACAGGACCTAGAACACTCCTTACACGGGGGTTCTTCCGCTTTTCGCGCAATCCTATGTTTACTGCTATTGCGGTGGCTCAATTAGGCTTTTTTCTGGCTCTGCCCAGTGTTTTTTCGCTAATTTGCCTGCTCGTTGGTGTACTTTCATTGGTCCGCCAAATCCGAGTTGAAGAAGCGCATTTGTCTCAAGCCTATCCTGTGGCATACACCGACTATTTACTCAACGTTAGGCGTTGGCTTTAGCAACTGATGCGCTATAACGGGTAAATTAAATAATCATAAAGTATCAAAATAGCGTTAATTAGTAACTAAATATTGCTAATCTAAATGATATTAATTACCATTCGCGGCCTTTGAAGTTGTCATCATTTATTAGGGCCCACCATGTATTCCAAAAGCACACACCACTGGCCAATATCAACGGCTGTTGCCACCATATTGACCGCCGCTTCTATTCCTACCTTAGCGAACGAAACCAGTGCTTCGGATAATAAGGCTGCAGTGACAGTTAGCGATGTGGAAAAGATCACTGTTTACGGTAAACATAACCAGTTGATAATGGACTCAGGCACAGCGACTAAATCGAATATGAGTTTGATGCAAACACCTGCAGCAGTCGTAGTGGTTGATAAGCTCTTAATCAACGAGCAAGCGGGTACTACCTTGCAAGAAGCGCTGCGAAATGTCAGTGGTTTATCTCAAGATGGTAATAACTATGGGGTGGGCGATAACCTTGCCATTCGCGGTTTAGGTGTTAATTATGCCTATGATGGAATGTATGGTGGTGCAGATTTAGAAAACAGCTACAACCCAACGCGTACCATGACCAATGTTGAAAGCATTGAGGTACTCAAAGGCCCTGCAACCGGTCTTTACGGCATGGGCGCTGCCGGTGGCGTGATCAACCTGATTGAGAAAAAGCCACAACAAAAAGAAGCCTATGAAATGCGCTTTGTCGTAGGTCAGTGGGACAACTACGGTGTGATGTTTGACGCAACCGGAGGCTTAGCAAAAGATACGGCTTACCGCTTAGTGGCAAATTATGAAACATCGGATGGTTATCGCGGGTTAAGCTCAGAACGTAGCGAATTATACGCGTCATTGAGTCATGAATTCTCTGCCGATAACTCGGTGCTTTTTTCAGCGGCGTACATCGATGATGCTGTGCAGATTGACTCGATTGGCCATCCTGTACGTTTGATCGATTTGAGTTTAATCGACTCCGACCCGGGTAGCATTACCGCTGACGACCTAGCCAATGGCGACGTTGCTGACGGTGGCTTACAGCTAACGGAAGAGCAACGCCAGACTCTTGCTGATTCTCTTAGTGCAACAGACGGCTGGCAGCCAATTGACCTTGGTGACACAGGATTAATTTCGCCATTGTCGACTCCTAATGAGGGCGAAGAGCTTAGGTTAAAGGTGCGTCAAGATTTGGAGTTTGCTAACAATTGGCGTCTAACCCATCAATTTCAATATAGGAATTACACTACTGACTATATTCGTCAAACCTCTGCCTATAACTATATTTATCACAACCGAAGCGGGGTGATTAATCTTGACCCGAGAGCGCCGTTGATCATTGATGATGTGCTGTACCCGTTTGCTGCGCGCCGCCAAGAGTACCGTAATATCTCTGCTGAGGAATCGACGTGGCAATATTTCGCTGATATATCGAAAACTTGGAGTGCAGGCAGTTTACGTGGTGAACACTTAATAAGCGCTAATTACGAATATCGTGATATGACGTATACCCAATATTCAATTTGGGATGCAGACGATACTCGCAGCGATCCCGTACCGTATATATTAGATATACGTGAACCTAATTGGCCTACTGGTGAGTTTGATGATTATAACCCGTCGCTTCGCAGCAAATATGACAAGTCAGCAAAAGCTTGGGGATTGAGCCTACAAGAGGTTTTATATATTACAAACTCACTGACAGCGCGAGTAGGTGGCGCCTACAGTGGTATCAAGCAGACATACCAAAACCAATTCAGTGATGGCAATCCTGAATTTGATGCCGACGATAATGGTTTGACCTACAATGTGGGGCTGAACTACAAGGTAACTGAGCAATTTGCCGCTTTCGTGAATCAATCTAAAGGTCGCACTGCTTACAGTGTGTTAGGTAGCTTGACGGGAGATGACGACCGTCCTGACTCAGAATCTGAATCCTTTGATTTAGGCACAAGGTTTACGGCCTTTGATGAAGAACTATTAGCATCCTTAGTCTGGTTTAAAACCAGTAGAACTAACCTACGTTATTCGAACCCGCTTTTCGAAGATGATCCAGAAGATGCCTTTTATAATATTGACGTACCTGAATATTATTATGACGAACGTGATGAAACACAAGGTGTCGAGTTAGACGTCAACCTAATGCTGAATGACCAGTGGTCGATGAATTTTAACGCAACCTATCAAGATGCAGTCACTAACCCCGGCAGTCATGCATTAAGCCAAGTAGAAGAACAAACAAAGGGGATTGCACAAAAATTTGCCAGTCTATGGACAAGTTACAGCCACCAGTTTGACGGTCTTTCTTATCCAGTCAAATTCAGCATTGGGGTGAATTATGAAGATGAACGCTCAATTGCGGCATCTGCATTTGGTATTAACTATGCGATTGTTGACGCCTACGCCGTATTGGGTGGTGCAGTAACTTACGTCGGCGAGAAGTGGAACATTCAGCTTAACCTAAACAATCTTACCGACGAAACTTACTACAGTAAGGCTCTGTACTTAGGTGGTTTACCAGGTGAAAGTCGCAACGCCAAATTAACCGCATCATATCGTTTCTAACAGACTGGTTGCGACCCTACTGATGAAACATCAACTGGATGTGTCACTTCGCATGATAGTCGCCATTATTGGCGGCTACCTTGCTTCAGTGGCCTTTAGTTTTGCGTGTGTGCCGCTGTTAGTGTTGAGTCACCTATGTGACAAAAATGAAGCGGTAATGGTTAGCACTATGCTGAGCTACTTGTTTTATTTTGCGTTGATTATCATCAGTTTTTGTCGCAACAGTAGTGTCTTACTGTGCCGCGATGTGTGTTTAATCTTGAGTGTGTGCGGCGTCATAATATACGCCCTAGGTGATGTATGAAGCCTGATTTTAGAAAGTCCATGATATGGCTACATACATACTCTGGTTTAGTCTTAGGTTGGCTGTTATTTACCATTTTTTTAACGGGTACCTTAAGTTACTTTAATCCGGAAATAACCCAGTGGATGCAGCCTGAACTGCAGCACGTTGCGACCAGCAAAAATACCATTAATCGTTCACTGACAATGTTGCACGACAAAGGCGAAAACGCCGACAGATGGCGAATCTATTTGCCGAATGAACGCAATCAGAAGTGGAGCATACAATGGAGCGAAGGGCGTGATAGACATAGCCTGGATTTAGGTGCGCAAGTTGGATCTGTCATTTCCCCCCGAGAAACTGCAGGGGGTAACTTCTTTCGAGTATTTCACTATACGCTGCATCTACGAGGCTATGGCGGCCGATACATAGCGGGTGTTGCGGCTATGTTCATGTTGGTGGCCGTGTTCAGTGGCATTTTTACCCACAGACGCTTCTTTCGCGATTTTTTCACCTTGCGTACTAACAAGTTGCAAAAGACCTTAACGGATTTTCACGCTCTTGCGGGGATTGTCACAATACCCTTTTGCATCATGATTTGCGCCAGCGGTATCATGATATATGTGATCATGTACATGCCTTGGGCCGCAGAGCATTACGCTGGTGGTGAAAGGCAGCTCAGCCGTGCGCTTAGCCCTGGTTTAAGTCCAGTTTCTGCTGTTCGAACAGCCCCAGTATCATCCGCATCTGCGTCACAGTCGTCATTAACTTCCACTTCTGATCTGGGGTCAAGTTTTCAGCCATTGCGAGATTTTTCAGCGATACAAGCCCAGGTGAATCAACAATGGGCTGGGCAACATCAAATTGACGTCATTACCTTTGAGCAACCTTATAACGAAAATGGCCGTGTCATTGTTCAGCGCGTTAATGAACATACTCTGTCTTATCAGACTGAGCGCTTGGTTTTTTCAGCCCTCACCGGTCATGCTTTAACCGGCTACCCGCCGGTCAGCACCGCGGCCAGTGTACGAAGAGTATTTTTCGGTCTGCATGAAGCGCACTTTGCAGGCATTGGTTTGCGCTGGCTATTATTTCTGCTCGGTCTTCTATCTACTGCGCTTATTGGCACTGGTTTGGTCATTTGGCTAAACAAGCGTCTAGCCAAGATAAAAACACGTCATGCTGGGCATGCCATCGTCGAGCGGCTCAATATTGCCACGCTCTGCGGACTGCCGTTAGCTATCAGTGCCTATTTTCTTGGTAATCGGCTCATTCCTATTGCTATCGAAAATCGAGCCGCCCTTGAGGTACACGTTTTTCTTTGGGTCTGGTTGGGGTGCTTGCTACACAGTTTCATACGCGACTCACGAAGGGCATGGGAGGAGCAACTGTTTACCATCGCTTTCTTGTGCTTGTTATTGCCTTTGGTCGATGTATATCAAGAGCATACGCGCTTACTTGAAGCCTTAATGAATGGCAATATCATCTACTTAGGATTTTGTTTGTGCACACTTACCTGTGGCGCTATTTCACTTAAAACAGCATGTTGGTTACGTGCAAAGACGCGTTTAAGTGCAACCACCTTAGGTCAGAAAACATGTTGTTAGCCTTTGCTTTACAGTTATTTTCATTGCTGTGCTTGTCATTCAATATGGACAAACATGCGAAGCCTGTGTGGGTGAAAAAAATTAAAAAACACGGGAAAACTCGACTGTCAGTTCTAGGGTGGGTGAGCATGCTTTGCTCGCTTAGCTGGGTATTTTTCATCCAAAACAATCTTCCTATTAATGTAGTAAATTGGCTGGCCTATCTGTCGCTTAATGTACTCTTAACTGCTTTATTACATGTCTATTTAGCAAAACGTGTAGCGCATTAACGTTTTACATACTTACTTACATTTAACCTTGCTCTAGGCCCTGTATTTCCTGCCACTTAGGGCGTTTCATTGGTGTAGGTTAACCCTACCTTAACCCTCTGTTTGTTATTATTTTGGCCATTATAGGCAGTGACAACATTCAATGGTTATCCATCGATGGAACGTTTGTCTTTTGCCTCACGTTTTTAATTTATCACGAGGAACGCTTTACCATGAAATACTTAACGTGTATTGGGGGACTGTTATTAGCCTCTGTCTTGCTAAGTGGATGCCAGCAAGAAACAACTCAGCCTCAGGCTGGGCGTGTCACTGAAGTTGCTTATCTCACCGTGACCCCTACCGAGTATAAAATTGACACCCAAATGCAAGGTAGAGTGGTAGCCTCGTTGACGGCTGAAGTGCGTCCCCAGGTTGGTGGTATTATGCAAGAGCGCCTATTTACTGAAGGCGAGTTCGTAGAAGAAGGTGACGTTCTATACCAAATCGAGCCTGCGACCTTTCAAGCTGCCGTCAATGAAGCTAAGGCAAATTTAAACAGTGCTAAAGCAACCGTTGCAACCGCCAAGCTCAAAGATCAGCGTTTCGCTGACCTTTTGAAATTTGAAGGTGTGTCGCAACAAGATGCAGACGATGCTCATGCAACGTATTTAGAAGCAAAAGCAGATATTGAACGTTTCGAAGCTGCTTTAGAAACAGCGCGCATCAACCTTGAGTTTAGCAAAGTAAAAGCACCCATCTCAGGACGGATTGGTATTTCAAATGTTACCCCTGGATCATTGGTCACGGCATCACAAACGACGGCCCTGTCGACAATTCGTACATTAGACCCCATTTATGTGGACATGATCAAAAGCAGCACAGAAATTTTGAAATTACGTCAATTGTTAGCCAAAGCAGATATTAAAAAAGGCTCTACGGATGTTTCTCTGCTTCTTGAAGATGGCAGTGAGTACGAGCTAAAAGGCCAGCTGAAAATGCAAGAAGTAGCGGTTGACGCTTCAACAGGTGCCGTGACGCTAAGAGCTGAATTCCCTAACCCTGACGGTGTGTTATTGCCAGGTATGTTTGTGCGTACTCGCGTTAATGAAGCGGTTGACGACAACGCTATTCTCGTGCCCCAGCAAGGTGTTTACCATAACCCTGCAGGTGAAGCTTATGCTTACGTCATTGACGAGGACAACAAGGTACAGTCGCGCGTGGTGGAAACCATCAGTGCAGTGGGTAACAAATGGTTTATCAGCTCAGGTTTGAAGGCGGGCGACAAACTATTGGTAGAAGGCTCAAGCAAGGTTGGCCCCGGCAGTGAAGTGAAAACGGTAGAAGTGCAAATGCAAAGTAACGGTAAGATGGTTGCTGTTGCAGCTCAATCAGGAAATTCGTCCGCTGCGCCGTCTTCTGCACCTTCTGCTATAAAAGGGGGCGTGTAAAACATGTTTGCACGTTTCTTTATTGACCGCCCAGTTTTTGCCTGGGTTATATCGATTATCATCATGCTTACGGGTATCGCGTCGATTATGTCGCTGCCTATTGCACAGTATCCTACTGTAGCCCCCCCCGTGATTTCGGTAAGTACGACTTACACTGGGGCGGATGCTGAAACTGTTGAAAACAGTGTGACGCAAATTTTAGAGCAGCAATTAACAGGATTAGATGGGCTGCTATATTTCTCATCTTCGAGTACATCTGATGGCTCTGCGTCAGTAAATGTCACGTTTGAAGAGGGCACAGATGCTGATTTTGCCCAAGTTCAGGTACAGAATAAGGTACAACAAGTGACCTCGCGCTTGCCCGAATCGGTGCAGTCTCAAGGGGTAACAGTAACCAAGTCCAATACAGATTTCTTGTTGGTTACAGCGGTATACGACACCACTGACAAAGCGTCGGCGTTTGATATCTCTGATTATATTTCTTCTAGTATGGAAGATTCGCTGGCCCGAATAGATGGCGTAGGAGACACCCGTGTATTTGGCTCACAGTACGCCATGCGTATCTGGCTAGACCCAACTAAATTGGCTGCCTATGAATTGATGCCCTCGGATATTACCACTGCACTTGCAGCGCAAAACATACAAGTGCCCGCGGGTAAAATTGGCGCAGTCCCATCCCTTGATAATCAAGAGCTAAACGCCACGGTAACTGCGCAATCAATGTTAGAAACGCCTGACCAGTTTCGCGATATTATTTTAAAATCAGATGCCAGTGGCGCCAGTGTGCGCTTAGGTGACGTAGCACGTGTTGAGATTGGCAGTGAAAGTTACGATGCTATACCGCGCTTAAACGGTCACCCAGCATCAGGTATCGCTGTAATGCTAACACCCGGTGCGAATGCACTTGATACCGCCACACGCGTCAAAGACAAAGTTGCCGAACTTGCTCTTAATTTACCTGAAGGGTATGAGGTTACTTTCCCCCGGGACAGTACGGATTTCATAAAAATCTCTATCAGTGAAGTGGTGCAAACATTGGCCGAAGCCGTGGTATTGGTGGTACTGGTTATGTGGTTGTTCCTACAAAACTGGCGCGCCACGTTGATCCCCGCCATTGCAGTGCCGGTGGTATTATTGGGCACGTTTGGCGTGTTGGCGGCGTTTGGCTTTTCAATTAACACCTTAACCATGTTTGGTATTGTGCTCTCTATTGGCTTGCTGGTAGATGATGCCATAGTGGTGGTGGAAAACGTTGAGCGCCTAATGCGTGAGAAAAACCTTTCGCCCCGAGACGCGACCATCGAATCTATGTCTGAAATTAGCGGTGCTTTGATTGGGATCGCGGTGGTATTGTCAGCGGTATTCTTACCCATGGCCTTTTTTGGCGGCTCAACAGGGGTCATTTACAAGCAATTCTCCATCGCGATAGTGTCATCTATGACCCTGTCAGTAATTGTGGCCTTGACCTTGAGCCCTACGTTGTGTGCCAGTTTCCTGACTCATAAAGAGCATAGTTCTAAAGGTAAAGGCTTCTTTGCGCGCTTCAATCGTATGTTCGACAAGTTAACGGCGTCGTATACCAGCCAGGTAGGAAAGATAATTACCCGTAAAGTGCGCTGGGTATTAGGGTATGGGGTTATTATCGTGGTGTTAGGGTTATTAGTGGTACGTATGCCGACAGGATTCTTACCCCAAGAAGACCAAGGCAGCATAATGTTCCAAGTGAACATGCCTGTTGGCGCATCAATATCCAGAACGCGGGATGTCTCTGAGCAGGTAGAGCAATACTTGCTTGAAAATGAGTCTGAGGACATTCAACGGGTCTTTAGTATTTCTGGTTTTAACTTCTCCGGTAGTGGCCAAAATGCCGGCATGGGCTTTGTGTCGTTAACACCATGGGATGATAGAACTGAAGACGACCAAAGTGCTGATGCGCTGATTGGGCGCATGAATAAGAATCTATCCACAATACGTGACGCAAGTATATTTGCTTTGTCGCAGCCTGTTATTCAAGGCTTAGGACAAAGTAATGGTTTTACCTTTGAATTGCAGGCGGCTCCTGGCACAAGTCGAGATGAACTCACGACCTTGAAAGACCAATTCATGGCCGCTGCAAGGCAAAGTGAGCTGCTGATGGGGGTGCGCGAAGGGGCACTGAGTAACACCCCTCAACTAAAAATAGACATAGATTACGGCAAAGCGACGTCCCTTGGATTATCGCTGGCGGATGTGTCTAACACCTTGACTGCTGCGTGGGCGGGCTCCTACGTAAATGATTTTATCGATGATGGCCGAGTGAAAAAGGTGTATATCGAAAGTGATGCGCAGTACCGCTCTAAACCAGAAGATTTGAATGACTGGTATGTGCGAGGGCAAAACGCGGATGGTGATACCACCATGACGTCATTTTCAGCCTTTAGCACTTCGTCTTGGTCTAGTGCACCACAAAGTTTGTCACGTTTTAACGGTATTGCTTCGTATCAAATACAAGGCTCAGCCGCCAGCGGCGTAAGCTCAGGTCAGGCAATGACTGAATTAGAGCGACTAGTTCAAGAAGTGGGACAAGGGAAGTTAAGCTTCGCTTGGAGTGGTTTGTCTTATCAAGAAAAGCTCTCAAGCGGTCAGTCCACTATGTTATATGCGATATCGATTTTGGTGGTGTTCTTAGCCCTTGCTGCACTCTATGAAAGCTGGTCTGTGCCTTTATCAGTCATATTGGTTATTCCACTTGGGGTGGTGGGTGCTGCGCTGGCTTCAACCCTGCGCGGGCTTGAAAACGATATTTACTTTCAAGTGGCCTTGTTGACCACCATAGGGTTGGCCTCTAAAAACGCCATACTCATAGTTGAGTTTGCTGAAGCGTCTTATCAAAAAGGTATGTCGTTAGTAGGTTCTGCTGTTGAAGCCGCTAAGCTTCGCTTACGCCCGATCATCATGACTTCGCTGGCCTTTATGTTTGGTATTTTGCCGTTGGCAATTTCATCTGGTGCTGGCGCGAACAGTCGAATTTCAATCGGTACCGGTATTTTAGGCGGCACGCTTACGGCGACGATTTTCGGGATTTTCTTTGTCCCTTTATTCTTTGTGATCATTCGCGGGATCTTCTCAAAAAGACGCCCTGTTTATCATGATGAGACTAAAAAAATGGAGAATGCCCGTGATTAAGTTAACCTCTGGCACTATACGCCAAGCATTATTATCAGTGGTGTGTGCCATCGTATTGGCAGGGTGTAGCTCGATGGCACCAGACTACGAACGCTCGGAATTACCCATAGCGAGCGATTGGGCGCAACAGCAAAGCAAAACACTGGAGCAAACGTCAGGGTTAACATCGCAAAAAGCGGCTGAGTTACCTTGGAGGCAATTTATTCACGAGCCTCGCTTAACCCAAGTGATAGAGCTGGCGCTTAGCAGCAACAGAAGTTTACGTGAAACTTTGGCTGACGTTGAATCAGCTCGTGCTACCTATCGTATTCAAAAAGCAGATCTATACCCGCAGATAACTGCAGGATTAAGTGGTACACGAGCGAAATCATCTGATGGTGACATTTCAACCTTGTATCAGGCAGAAGCGGGTCTGAGTGGTTACGAGATTGACTTATTCGGTAAAAACCGCAGCTTGAGCGAAGCGGATATGCAAAGTTACTTAGCCAGTGCTGAAACCGCTAAGGCAGCACAGATTGCCTTAATTGGGGAAGTGGCTAATGCTTGGTTGACGCTTGCATCTGACAGCAGTTTGCTCAGCCTTGCAAAAGAAACAGCGGCCAACGCGCAAAAAACAATGGAGATCACCCAAAAACGCTTGGAGTTAGGAGTTGATTCTAAGATTGATTTGGCCAGTGCACAGACCGTATATCATACAGCTCGCTCTGATATTGCCAGTTTCAACACCCAAGTAGAACAAGATATCAATGCTTTGCGCTTATTGGTTGGTCAGCAAATTGATGCCACAGTGTTGCCCAGTGCGTTACCGGATGATGCCGATTTCGTGAGTGATGTTCCAGCTGGGCTATCGTCTGATGTGTTATTACAACGACCCGATGTACTTTCAGCAGAGCACGATTTGAAATCAGCAAATGCAGATATCGGTGCCGCTAGAGCCGCATTTTTCCCGTCTTTATCGTTAACAGCTACAGGTGGGTTAGCAAGCTCGGTGTTAGCGGATATCTTCAGTGGTGGCGCAAGCTCAATCTGGACATTGGCGCCGAGTTTGAACATTCCTATTTTCACTGGCGGTGCGAACGATGCCCAATTGGCGTTTACCCAGGCTCAAAAACAGAAATTCTTAGCGGCTTATGAATATACGATTCAAAGTGCGTTTTCAGAAGTGGCTGATGCCTTAGCGCGTAAAGCGACCATTCAGGAACAACTCGATGCACAAGAGGCATTGGTTGCAGCAGCAACACGCAGCTATGACTTATCACTTGCGCGGTATAAAGGTGGCGTGGACAGTTTCCAAAATGCACTAGAGGCGCAGCGTACTATGTACAGTGCGAGCCAAACATTGATTAGTACTCGCCAAACAGATCTCGTCAACAGGGTTACTCTATATCGCGTATTAGGTGGTGGCTTAGCTGATACTGGCAACGCTGATGTTGTGGCCAATAACGCGGATTATAATCCTTAAAGTAAATAGGCTTAATCTAGCTTGGTGTGGCAAAGTATGACGGCGACCCCAGTCTTTTTTGCTGAGTTAGGGGAAGTTAATAACCCGAATTTGGCGATTAAGACAAATTAAATATTCTAATTTTTTAAATTTATTTATATTTTTTACTTAAATATCGACTACATTATTCTGATATAAGACGCGCTAATAAGCGCGTCATTCGGTGAATCTAATCGCCAACTCGTCTCAATACCATTTCGCTACTAGGAACCAGCAGTGTTGTATCTTTTCTCTGTGTTGATGATTGCTTGTGGCTGCGTGTTTCTGCTGATCAGTGTTCGCCCTGTTAATCACATTTATAAAACGGATAGCAATTTAGGATGGTTAGTGCTGCGCAGCCTGGTCGTATTTTTTGTATTCGGTTACTTTGGCGTTTTTTATTATTTCGTGCAAAAAATGACGATTAATACCGCGGATGTGATTGTCTCAGCGATCATGATGGCGGGTGGTTTTTTTGTATTTCTGGTGACACGTCTTAGTTTAAAAAGCATGGTGAAATTGAATCAACTTGCTGCCCAAGAACGCAGTAATTTGTTACACGATCCCCTAACGGGTTTGGCGAATCGAGCGTATTTGATGCAAGACATGCAGGCGCTTATTGCAAATGAAGAGCAATTTGACTTATTGATCCTCGACTTAAATCAGTTCAAGCAAATTAACGATGCGTTAGGCCACTATTTCGGTGATGTACTGCTTTGTCAGGTTGGACTAAAAATTGGCCAAACTCTGCCAAATACGTGTACTTTGTATCGTTTAGGGGGGGATGAATTTGCCATAGTATCGACAGCAATGGTAAGCGAAAATACAAGCCAAAAGGAAAATGAATCAGCAAACAGAATCGATGATATCGCACGATTGATTCACAGCACTATGGACGAAAATTTCGAGATAGAAAGCTACGAGCTAAGTGTTAGCGCATGTATTGGAGGTACGGGGTTTCCTGAGCTTGGCCGTTCTGCCGAAATACTGCTTGGCCAAGCGAATTTGGCCTTGTATGAATGTAAGAAAAACACCAGCTCTTTTAGCCATTATTCATCAGCATTTGAAACGGGTGCCGCTGATAACTTAAGTATTGCGACGCGTTTAAAGCAAGCTGTTGCTTTGGAAGAGTTTGAACTTTGGTATCAACCTATTATCGACTTATCCGATGGCAGCGTGAATGGGGCGGAGGCGTTAATTCGCTGGCCTCAATTAGATGGAAGTTATATTGCGCCAGATAAGTTCATAAAAATCGCAGAACAAAGCCTACTGATAACCCAAATAACCCAACGGGTGATGAATATCGTCAAAGAAGATATTCAGTTATTCAATCAATCAAAATTGAGCTTATGCGTGCACCTCAACTTGTCTGTTAAGGACCTGCAAAGTCCTCACTTGGTAGATAATATTAACTCAATATTCAGTCAATGCGATTGGAGTAAGCATGCTCTGATGCTAGAAGTCACAGAAAGCGCGATGATGACAGATGTCGCTAGGGTCAAAATTACCATGGCACAGATTGCAAACACAGGGTTGGCCTTTAGTATTGATGACTTTGGCACAGGCTATTCTTCCTTAGCGTTATTGCGCGACCTACCTGTGAATCAGATAAAAATAGACCGCTCTTTTGTGAGTAATATTCTAAAAAGTGAAGATGATTTGGCAATCGTTAAGTCAACCATTTATCTGGCGAAACATTTAGGCTGTAACATTGTCGCTGAGGGGGTGGAGGATGCTCAAACCGGTCAGCTTCTTAAATCTCTGGGCTGTGATCACGCCCAAGGTTACTATTACAGCAAGCCATTAAAAATAGAATCTTTCATTCAATTTGCTGAGTCACATAGGCCCATTACTCAATAAGATATAAGGGTCAACATCAGCTGAAATACTCACCATGTAATTAGGTGTAATAAAATTCCCTTATCTATTTAAGCCGAGCATGAAACCTGGTTATTCCAACAGTGATAAGGCACTAACCTACTGAAAAATGAGAAGTGATTGGTATGACAAGCTGACTAATCGCGCTGATTGATAGACATTTAACTCAGACTTACTACTATAAAGTGAAGAGCTAGGATGCTGTGTTTCTTATACCTCGTATATTGAATCTTTTCTTTCTTGAAGAACTCAAAAAAACGACGATATAAACTGACCAAGTAAAGTTAGGTAAGCAAGGTTCATCACTCCACTTTCATCGTGTCAGCTAATTATCATTTGATCTCAATATTGGTTAGATTCGAACTGGGTAGTTGAGTGCGTATGAACGGAAAACACCACTGTCACTTTAAATCCTTTGTTAAGCAGCCCCGCCAAACAAAGACATCATCAGGTTACGCAGCACACTTTTTAAATAAAATACTTCTTTTACTCATTGTTGTTTTTTTGCCAGCAATCCTCATCACTGCCAACGGTCAAAACAGCCAGACCACTAGCACGATGACATACAGCCAGTTAGGGGCGTCTTGGTACAGTAAAGGCGAATATGACAAAGCGATAGAAGCTTTTCGGCAAGCTCTTGAAGATGACATTAATCACTTTGGCGAAGCACATCCTAATGTGGCGACAGCACACAATAATTTAGCGCTCGCGTACAAAGCAAAAGGTCAATACGACAAGGCAATCTCTTATTATCAGTTGGCACTTGCTAGCAGCATAGAAAACTACGGTGATGGGCATCAGGAAATCGCTTCTGTGCGTAGCAATTTGGGATTAGTTTGGTATGCCAAGGGGCAATACGATAAAGCCCTCGAGTACTATGAATTAGCGCTGGCCAGTAGCGTTAAAAACTTGCACAAGGACTCCGCTTTTATTGCAACGTTAAGAAGCAATATCGGATTAGTATTTCAAGCCAAAGGCGCCTACGACGAGGCTATTCGATATTACACGCAGGCACTGGAAAACGGCATTGCCACTTTGGGTGACGACCACCCCTCGGTGGCAATTCGGCGCAGTAATCTAGGCAGTGCATGGGAAGCAAAAGGACAGTATAAAAAAGCGGTAGCGCTTTACGAATTAGCCTTAGAAAGTGGCATACGTCAACTGGGTGAAAATCATCCTACTGTGGCTACTAGACGCAATAAGCTGGGTAATGTTTGGCAAATTCAAGGGCAGTACGGTAAAGCGATTGAATACTACACGCTTGCCTTAACAAGCAGTTTAAATTCAGTTGGAAAAGACCACCCTTTTGTAGCGGTGATGCTGAACAGTTTAGGTAGCGCTTGGGAAGCCAAAGGTCAATATACAAAAGCGATCGAGCAATATGAAAAAGCGCTGCAAATCAACAGACTAATCTTTGGTGAAAGCCACCCTGACGTTGCTAGCACGCGCAGGCAATTGGGCAGCGCGTGGCATAAAAAGGGTCAATACGACAAATCGTTGTTGTATTACAAACAAGCGTTGGCGAGTGACATTAAGACGTTCGGAGGTGACCATCCCAGTGTTGCGGACACGCGCAAGCGTTTGGGCAGTCTTTTACAAGCCAGAGGTCAGTTTGATGAAGCAACAAAACTGTATGAGCTCGCGCTTACCAGTAGTTTGGCGATTTTTAGCACCAGCCATCCAGAAGTTGCCAGTATTTATCGTCAACTAGGGAGCGTATGGCAAGCCAAAGGCCAATACACGAAGTCGCAAAATTACTATGAGCAAGCGTTAGAAAGCGAGATAAATACATTTGGTGAAGATCACCCAAATGTGGCGTTAACCCATGCACTACTTGGCAGCCTATGGGAGGCAAAGGGGCAATATGACAAGGCAATCGGCTTTTATGATTTAGCCTATCAGAGCCATCTGCTCAAATTTGGTGAGAGTCACCCAAGCGTGGCCAAAACTCGGCGTCAGCTCGGCCGGGTTTGGCAGGAGAAAGGGCAATACGACAAAGCCTTAGGGTTTTTCGAGTTGGCGTTAACCAGTGATATAAAAACCTTTGGTGACGGGCACCCAGATGTGGCCGTTACACATCGCCTGTTAGGCGGTCTTTGGCAAGCTAAAGGTCGATACGATAAGGCTATCAAGTACTATCAACTTGCTCTTAGCAGTAGCTTGTTAACTTTTACTGAGAGTCATCCCGAAGTGGCTGATACGCGCAGGCAGCTTGGCAGTGTGTGGCAGGAGAAAGGTCAGTACGACAAAGCAATGGCGTTTTATGCCTCGGCGCTTGCCAGTGATACAAAAACCTTTGGGGATAACCACCCTAACGTCGCCGTCACGCGCAGGCTTTTAGGAAGCCTGTGGCAAATTCAAGGTGATTACGACAAGGCAATTGAATATTACGAATTGGCCCTGCAACACACGCTTAAAAAATACGGCAACGCACACCCAGAAGTCACTAAAACATATAATCAATTGGGCAGTGCATGGCAAGCGCAAGGGCAGTTTGATAAGGCCAATGAATACTATCAACTGGCCTTAATGGGGGGGCAGCAATCTCTCGGTGAACAGCATCCTGTAGTGGCTACAACGCAAAGCCATATGGGCAGTCTCTGGCTGGCTAAGGGCCAGTACGACAAAGCCTTAGGCTTATATGAGCTGGCCTTAGCTAGCACGATTAAAAGCTTGGGGGAAGAGCACCCAGATGTTGCCGAGATACGCAGTAGTTTGGGCAGAATATTCAAGGGAAAAGGCCAATACGACCGAGCAATAGAATATTACGAATTGGCCCTTCGCAGCGGCATTGCAACCTTCAAAGAAGACCATCCGTCGGTAGCTATAAGGTGGAGTAATTTAGGCAGTTTGTGGTCAGCGAAGGGACAACATGAAAAGGCGATTAAATACTATCAATTGGCACTTAACAGTGGGATCAACACCTTTGGTCAAGACCACCCTGCGGTGGCCATCAGACAAAGTAATCTAGGCAGTGCTTGGGAATCGTTGGGAGACTACGACAAAGCGATACAATATTATGAGTTAGCACTACAAGGGGGGATTAAACACTTTGGTGAAGATCACCCAGCAGTGGCCAAAAGGCGCAGTAATCTAGGGAGCGTTTTTAAAGCACTTAAGCAATATGACAAAGCGATTAGTTACTATGAATTAGCACTGAAAAGCGGGATCCGCGTGTTGGGGGAAAACCATCCGTCAGTCGCGATCCGCCAGAACAGTTTAGCCAGTTGCTGGCAAGCAAAAGGGCAGCACGACAAAGCTATCGCGTATTATGAGAAGGCGCTGTCGATCTACGTGCAAACCCTCGGCGAAAATCATCCGAATGTGGCCGCGACGCGAAGCAACCTTGGTAGCGCATGGTACGCGAAAGCAGAGTTTAAAAAGGCGATTGAATATTATGAATTGGCGTTAGCCACGGGACTAGCAATTTACAACAAAGACCACCCATTCGTTAGTGCCATGCGCAGTAATATAGACAATGCTAGGGATGCTCGTTGGCAATAAAAGAAACCGGCATGTACCGGTTTCTTTGCTTATACCAATTACCGTGGAACGGTATTAGGTATTGTCCTTAAAAGCGCTTTCTCAGTGTGATGCCAAATGTAGCAGGGTCAGAAATATAAGCGTTAAATTTACCCTCTTGCAGAGGCGTATTAAAATTCACATGGTTAATATATTCTTCATCCAACACATTGCGACCCCAGAAAACCAAATCCATATCGTATTTCGCGAAATTCATAAAGAAACGCAAGTTAAGCAAGTTGTATGAGTCTTGCACGGCGAACGGGTCATTACTGCCATCTAAAACGACATCCCCCGTGTAAGAGTATTCAGCTACGATATGGGCATCGATGCCATCACTAATGGTGAAATCCTTTTTCACTCTTAACATGGCATAGTCTTCTGGCTCGCCAGTTGGGCGGTCACCAGAGCGATCGCAATAAGGATTTGGCGCACCCGATTCCGAAACTTCTTGCCCAGGATCGGTAATACCTGTGTGCCACGTGTAGGCTATCCAACAATTGCCGCGCATAAAGTTGTCATACTCTGCGTTGACTCTGGCATACACAAAACCGACTTCAATGGTATCTGTTGGCAGCCACGTTAGCTCTACTTCTAAACCAGAGGTTTTGTAATCCCCTGCATTTTGTAGGTTAAAACCTGTGCCGGTAAATGTATTCGCTTGAATGTCATCAACGTTGGTTGAGTGTACTGCGGCGTTAACCCTAAGATCTTGTTCCGGAAAGTCTTTCTTGATACCAATTTCCAGCGATCTGGATTTCTCAGCAGCGAATATAGGGTCGAAACCTTCTGTAATTCGATCAGTGTTGGTCCCCCCAGACTTATAACCAGTACCGTATGAAACATACATGAGCGTGTCTCTATTTGGGGTGTAGCTGAGTTTCAGCGTGCCGGTTATTTGGTCATCATCTAAGGTATCAGAAATATCTGAGCGAGCAGCGGTAATGGCGCCAAGAGGATTGAACCCCCAACCCAGCGTTTGAAACGGGGCCAGAGCAGCCAGTGCTGCCTGGCCGTTAGCCGTTGTAATATCAATCGTATTGGCTTGAATGCCCGCCAAGACGTTACCGGCTAAACCTGCACCGTAAAGTAGTGACCCAGGCACAATTGACTCAGGGTCTGCTGGATCACCAACCGAGGTAAAGAAGGTTGGAAAGACCGAATCTGCGGGTAACACTTCACTAAAAATAGTCGAGAGATCTTTACTTTCATCGGTATAACGTAAACCTGTGGTTAGGGTGAGCGTTTCGGAAAGTTGGTAGTCGATTTGACCAAAAATAGCGTAGCTTTCATGTTTTTGCTCTGCGCGGTGATCAAAGCTGGTCGATGCAGGGGCGGGTGATGCCGACGCTGCAACAAGGCCATTGGTTGCAATGCTCAAGGCATCAATGCCAGCGAGCAGATCATTAAATGCTCCTTGTGCGAAGCCTGCCAGAAAAAAGTCATTGAATTGTTCGCCCGTGTACAAGCTGTAATCGAGATCCAGGTCTTGCCTAAAATAGTAAGCACCGAGTATCCCTGTGACGAGGTCACTGGTGTAATCGATTCGTAATTCTTGGGAGAACGAATTTTGCTGTGAGTCATTTCGGGTACCAAACAAATGAACATCCGTAAAGTCACTGTCTATGTTGTCATAGGAGTCGAAATTACGATAAGCGGAAATAGACACCAAGGTAAATTGCTCATTGATATTCCAATTTAACTCAGCTGACAACCCGCTATCTTCTACCTGTGACTCAGGTAAGAATGACAGCGCGACTTTGTGATCAAAAAAGTCACTGCCATCAAATATAGTGGCATTAAACGGCGCTTGAGATAGGAGACGGTCAGTGCCAAATTTACCTTCTATACCAGTGGCTTGAGCATTACTGACTTGTACTGGGGCGGCGCAGCAAATTTCATCAATTTTTGCATAATCAGCAATAATGCGCAGAGTGACATCGTCACTCGGGGTATATAAGGCTTGAAGTCTCGCACCCCAGCGATCTCGATCATTTAGGACGTCACTTCCTGAGTTGACTTCGCTAACGAAACCATCACGTTGACTACCAAAACCTGTCACGCGCAATGCCAGTACATTGTCAATCGCAGACAGGGACGCCGCAGCGGAATAATTAATTAAACCGTAATTTCCGACTGTACCTTCGATAAAATTATTCGCGCCATCGTGGCTTGGTGCAACAGAACGGATCAGTATTGCGCCTGAAGGCGTATTTTTTCCAAACAGTGTCCCTTGAGGGCCGCGAAGAACTTCCACAGCTTCAATATCCACTAAATTGTTGACCATAGAGCTTTGGCGCGCGCGATAAATACCATCAACGTAAAGCCCCACCGATGGGTCCAAACCAAAATTTTGTGACGAGGTGCCTATACCGCGTATCGAGAAGCTGGTGTTGGTCACATTCTGGGTTTGAAACGCAGAGGAGGCAGGCACCATACTAGCGACATCAAAAATATCTTTGAGCACAGCTTGGTTAAGTTGCTTACCGGAAAAGGCGCTAACTGAAACAGGCACCGTCTGCATACTTTGACGACGCTTTTGCGCTTCAACAGTTATGGTTTCTAGGCGAAGTGTTTCTACTTCTTCTTCGATTTCTTGTGCGCTAACGATGGGAATGGGAAAACCCAAGGTGAGCGAAATTAAGAGTGCGATGGGGTTCTTTTTAAACTGGCAGGTGTTAGTTTTATCCATATGTGCGTGTCCTTTTGTTCGTCGATTTTATCCATGTTTGGTGAACATTTTTTCTGGTTAACAGGTGCACAACTAGAGATTTGCTGACCAGTATTTCGTTATCGTTTTTATTGGAAACCCCGCTTTATAATCATGGGGATAGAGCAACTATAGTTGTCGAAAAATAGCATCGCCAATCGATTTTTACCTGTCATGATTTGACACATTAAACATGAATATTTTTTATGAGTGTTTAACTTACCCATTGATATAGTTAACGTTCCAATTTTATTGGGCTGCGTGACATTTGTGTGTGAGGGTCTTTGCTCTTCAATCAATCATCTGGTTGCTCTGCCTCTCAACAGGCGCAGATTAATGTGTCATTATGGCGCTATAAATATGCCAAACACGGATGTTCAGGCGACATTTGAACAGACATTGTGAATTATGTAGGCATCACAGCAAGCTGTTGTTATTTCTTTTCTGATTAATGATCAGCAAAGCAAATAACCTTACTTAGCCATTAGATGTACAGTAGAGCAGCACTACCTAAAACCCATTAACGAAGTTAGTGACACATGATATATTGCCTTTTCTTGATATATGACCCCGTTAATTTAGAAAAATCGCTATTACGTCTCCATCGGTTTCTCACCTCAAGCGGAACAAAAGCCAAAATTCTGGTCATCAATAATGGCGAGCAGATACATAGCTCATCGTTAAATAATATTGAATTTATTCCTGGGGATAACCGCTATTTTGAGTTCTCTGGCTGGCAAGCTGGTAAGCAATATTTAGAAGAGAATTATACCTTGCAAGATGGCGATCTATTTTGCTTCGCAAATGACACCTTCGACAAAAACCACTATTTTTCTCCCTTAACAGCATGGCTGTATAATTTAAAATCGAAACAGGCTGCAAAGCGCCAAAAGGGATTCATTTTAGGGCGGGTTGATAGCCGTAATATAGAATATAAAGTGGATAAGTTACCCTTATCTAAATGGATTTCATCTTACTTTTTCGTGTTGGATTATACTGCGTTCCAAGCGCTGGTTTTTCTCAATACACGGCTGTGCACCGCAGTGAAAGAAGTCACTGACGAATCGATTTATTTTGATCAAACCGTTGTCGATACTCCCATGCAAGAACATATCAATAGTTGGCTCAGGCCAACAGGAAAAGGCTGGTATCGTGCTCATTCAAGTGATAACGACGTTATTCGAAATAAAAGTGTCGCCATTTTGCATGAGAAATATTTAAGTGCGGTGTTAATGGCTAGAAATGTTGAGCTTATTCACGTGTACAGCGGGCGCATTGGTCGGATAGTGCACAAATTTGATAAACGGGTGCAGAAATTTCGCTTGCGATATCTTCAGTCCAGTAAGGCGTAAGATAGTTAGTTCACGGGACGTATTTTTTAGGGTACCTGCAAAGCATTAGTTTGAATTAAGTTGGGCCTAAGCCGTTGTTTTATTTCGTGTAAAAAAGTGTCATGTAGTGAACCACTGTTGTATTGTCGATGAACATTAATACTGCAAGACGTATCCATGATTGATTTTTCTAAAAAGCTAACGAGTCATCGACTTCACAATACGAGAAACAGAGAGTCCATCAAATCGATTCTGTTCGATTTTGAAAGTGATCGCGGGCGTATTATCAATTCGGCAGCGGTGCGCAGGTTGCAGCAGAAGACCCAAGTATTCCCCCTAGAACGAAACGCCGCGGTGAGAAGCCGGCTGACTCATTCATTAGAAGTGCAGCAAGTTGGGCGATTTATTGTTCAGAGCATATTCAATAAATTAGATAGCGCTAAGCAGGCGGAATACAACCTATCTGAATTCGAACGACATTTAGAAAGCGTGGTGGAAATGGCGTGTCTCATGCACGACATAGGCAACCCGCCGTTCGGCCATTTCGGTGAGCAGGCAATTAATGACTGGTTTGCTCTCAAGCTGAAAGATTCATTTCCCACAAACAGCGACGGTGAATTCACGTTCAATCCGGCCTTACAACGAGACATTTGCAACTTTGAAGGTAACGCTCAAGCGATAAGGCTTATACACTCGCTATTACAATTGAATCTCACTTTTAGTCAAGTGGCAGGCATACTCAAATACACCCGCTGCGGTACTGATGTAAAACCTGATAAAAGCGATAAGCTTGGCTATTTACAAAAAAAGGTCGGCTTTTATTTCAGTGAAAAAGAGTATGTCGAAACCCTGTGTGACACCTTAGGCATAAAGGTTGGGCATCGTCACCCTGCGTCATACATCATGGAAGCTGCCGATGATATCTCCTACTGTATCGCTGACCTTGAAGATGCCGTTGAAAAAGGCATCTTGGGTATTGAACAGTTGCAAGCGTCTTTGTGTGAAGAATTTCTGTTACTGCTGACTGAATTCGGCTTGGATACCAGCAAAAATACCATGCAAAGTTTAACCTCAAAAGCCTATAAAGCCGCGCAGGCGGATGATATATCAAAAGACAGTCAGTTCTTTATTTCTTTAAGAGTGGGCGTACTTCACCCCTTAGTGACTCATGCTGTTGAACGCTTTATCAATAATATCGACGGCATATTTCATGGGTCGTTTAATCAAGCGCTGTTAGAAGATAGAAGTACAGCCCATGCGCTATCTGAAGCATTTAAAAAAGTCGCTCTGAAGTACGCGTTTTGCAACAAAGAGGTTGAAGCAAGGGAGTTGCAAGGTTACAAAATCATTAGTGGTTTGCTTGATTGCTATCAGCCACTATTGAGGCTGACGAAAGCACAATTTTCTAGGGTATATCAGCAAGAAAAAGACGCACCACTGTTAGCGAAAAGGTTAGTGAAAAAGCTGCCAGGTAAGCATTTGCGAGCCTATTTGCACGCCATCCATCATGATGCCAGTGAGGAGCTAGAGTTTTACTACCGTTGCCGATTGTTACAAGACTATATTAGCGGCATGACAGACCAATATGCGTATGATGAGTACCGCGCACTCATGGTGGTGGATTAAGCACCGCGGCGGGTTGTATCCTTGCTATCTGTTTTATAGCTAGGATATAACCAAGCTTAGGTAAAACACAATCTTTTGGAGCGAAGTCTAAGTAATGCGCAGTTTATCTGAAGCGCACCTTACCGCCGATTATTTTCAGTGCGGGTGTGCCACGTACTAACGTATCTCTGGCAAAAATGGTTTCACACTTGGGGCATGTCCCTTCAACGCTGGTGAAATCTTTGCTTATTCTCTCTTTAAAGCATTTTACTAAGGCCCCTTTACCGCCCTTTTTATAGCGAAAAAGTTGCTGCTGACAGCCAGCACAAAAAATATCGACGCTTTTACTGGGGGCTTTTGAATTTGGTTTTGCCATTAATATCTTACGTTTTGTGAATATGGTTAAGCCTATTGCCGACAGTATATTGCCAGCAATAAGATAAACAAACACGCTAGTACCTAATGAATAAAATCAATGCCAATAAATAAATTAACCACTTCGCAAAAATTTAAAACACTAAAATCAAATGCCTGATGAATTCGTTACATTTGGCCTTTGGTTTCAAAGTTATGATGCCAGCTTAATGCCTCATCTAAATTATGCGGCGTGTGCATACCGCGTTTTGTCGCACAGGCCCGCTCATAATAGTCATGCAGTCGGTCTTTGAACTGCGGGTGAGCACATTTTTCAATGACGACTTTTGCCCGTTGTCTTGGCGACAAGCCCCTCAAATCGGCAAGGCCTTGCTCGGTCACAATGACTTTCACATCATGTTCAGTATGATCAACATGGGATACCATAGGCACAATGGCAGAAATTGCCCCGCCTTTGGCGATAGAGGGCGTCATAAATATCGATAAGTAACCATTACGCGCAAAATCCCCCGACCCGCCAATACCGTTCATAATGCGTGAACCCATTACATGTGTCGAATTCACATTGCCATATATGTCTGCTTCGATTAAGCCATTCATGGCGATAATGCCGAGTCGCCTAGCGATTTCAGGGTGGTTACTAATGTCTTGTTGCCTTAGGATAATTTTGTCGCGATAGAAGTCGATATTGTCATTAAATTCATCCAGTGCCTGGGGGCTAAGTGAAAATGCCGTGGCGGACACCACAGACAATGAGCCAGATTTCAGCATTCCTAGCATGCCATCTTGAATAACTTCAGTGTAGGCGGTTAAATTGCGATAACCGCCTTGCTCTAGTCCACTCAACACCGCATTTGGGATATTGCCCACACCCGATTGAATAGGAAGTAACTCCTTGGGTAGGCGTCCTTTTTTAATCTCATGGGAGAAGAAATCAAGAATGTGTTCAGCGATTTGGTTCGAGACCTTATCCGGCGGGGTAAAAGGACTATTACGATCTGGTGCTGAAGTTTCAACGATGGCGACAATTTTTTCCACAGGGATCGACAAGTACTTTTCGCCAATGCGGTCAGACGGAGAATTCAAATCAATAGGCTTGCGGTGAGGTGGTAACGCTGTGCCATAGTATATATCGTGCATTCCTTCTAACTTCATGTTTTGCTGAGTGTTGACCTCTAAAATTACCTTATCTGCTTGCTCGACCCAGGTTTTATTATTGCCAACCGAAGATGAAGGAATAATCCGCCCATCTGCTAATATGCCGGCAACTTCAATAACGGCGACATCCATCTTGCCTAAAAAGCCTGACCAAGCGTACTGAGATACTTCAGATAAATGAATATCAACGTAATCCATTATGCCGTCGTTAATTTGTTGACGGCAAATAGGATCAGATTGATAGGGTAGCCGCATATTGATGCCGTCTACGGCTGCGAGTACACCGTCAAGTTCAGGGGCAGTAGATGCACCCGTCCACAAATTAATTTTGAAGGGCTGGCCGTTGCTGTGCAATGCTTTGGCTTTTTCTGCCAACGAAGCGGGGATCGACTTGGGGTAGCCAGCGCCGGTAAAACCACTCATGCCGATGGTTTGCTGGTCTTCGATAAAAGCAACAGCTTCTTCAGCCGACATGATTTTTTTGCGTAAAATGGGACACTCAACACGTGATAAAGGCAACATGCGCACTCCTAAAAACAGCATAAAACGATAGTTAACTCGTACTTTACTGACGTAAAAAGAAGTGGATATAAGACCTGGGTCTTAGATGAGCTGTAAAATGTAACGGTTGGTAATTTTTGATAACACTATGTTTTTCATATGTTTAATTAAGGTTAAATTTTAATTCTTATTGAGTTAAGTTGATGAATGCTAGCTAATGTAAATCGTTATTCATTGCCGAAAATGAGTTGCCAGATATTGGGGCTTCGCTCTTTATGATAACGCTTTCTCAGTTCTGCCACTTTTTCCAATTGAGCTTTGGCAGCCGTGATATCGTTGTGCGTCAAACTGTTATGAACCAGACTCAGCTGTGACTGCACCTCACTCAAGCCTTGCTGCAAAATGGCTTGGCGTTTTTTATCAAATTCAACTAATTGTACTGATGCCACTAAGCGTTGCAGTTCACTCACGTTGCCGAGCATGGAGTCTGACTCAGTTGCGCGCATAGCTTGCTTGTAGTTCAAAGACATCGACTTCATTGTTGCTTCTACATCTTTGCTCTGCGTAACTGCTTCTATGGGCTCTTGGGCAACCGCTTGTTTGGCCAGCAACAAAGGGCCACACAAAACGAATAGCGTTAGGCTTAGGTGCTTTAACATCATCATTTCTACTCAATAAAATAAAATCGAGCGCAGTCTAGCACAGATGGGCAGGGCTTTAGTTTTGACTTAAAAGGAATTGAAAGTGAGCGGTAAGTGTAAACCTATCAGGTACCAGATTGATTTACTGGGGCTGGGTTAAGCCAAACGGAATAACTCCGCTGCGGGTAACAGGAATGTTTCCCCATAATCCCTTGCTAGTGAATATTTTAGCGTTGATCTCGTAGGCCAATGCTTGAGGCTTAGAATTCATAATATCAAGTATTACCCGACCGGAATTGAATAGGCTAGCGCTTACGTCAACATCAAAGGTATTGTCGCTTAAAGGCTCAAGTACAAACTTTTTATCACTCACACCTGTAGCAACCTGCAAACCACGCAAACTCAGTTTAAAGTTCATGCCGTCTACCGGGAAAGAGATATTATTCGGATTGGTCACTCGAAACGTCAGACGAAATCGCTGCTCTAGCCCCTGAGCCGGCAGCATACTCAAGTTGGTTAACTGCAATTCAGGCTTCTCAAAATCAGGGGTAAGGGTGGCGCAAGATGACAGCAGCATGGTGATGAATATTAGCTTGACGATCTGCCGTGTAAGTACCACTGCACGTCCTTGAAGGTTTGCCTGCATAATCTAGAAGCTCCTTTTAACCCCATTTTTAGAAGAAGGCACATCATCGCCGCAGTGGGTAGGGGAGTCAAATATTATGCGCCGCTTACTAATGCGTCGCTCAGCTATGCACAGCTCAATTATACACAGCTTAGTTAAACACATTGTGCATAGGGTGGGCGATTCGCTTACCAGTATCCCCGCTTATATAGCTGATCATTCACGTCAGGCAGTCACTTCTGACAAAAGATACGTTAAGGTTCAGTGTTTAGAAATGACACGATAAGCCTGTTGCTCTTAATGTATATCAGGCTGAAAAATGATGGGGATCAATATGTTTAACAAGCATCTGGCTAATATGGGATTAAGCTTTAACAACCTAGGATATTTATGCAAGAACTTGAGAAACACTCATTGGTAAAAGATCTTCCTGAGCATCATCACACCATTCGTCACCTTAAAATGAATGACAGTCATTTTGCTAAGTTATTTACTGCATATCATGCACTGGAAAGCGAAGTACATGATCTGGAAAGTCGAAATACCCCAGTGAAAGATGACTATATTGAGTCACTCAAAGTAAAACGTGTTCATCTCAAAGATGAATTGCTGAATATCATCCAAAAAACAGAGCAAGCGCTGTAGTTGAAACGTCGAGTTGAATAAGGAAGCTACCCCTATGAAGAAGCTATGCCAATGAAACGATTATCAGTGACATTAAGTAAACTAGTCAGCGTCTTGACGATATGTACTATTGCGTTGGTAGGGTGTAGTAGTCAATTCAACTCGAACCTGCGCAAAGTGACCTACCCGCCAGAATTCAAATATACTGAGAAAGCGGATTTGAGTTCTGATATGCATCGTCTCGCAGCGCAGATGGCTTTGCTCGAAGTCGCTCTCGATATGCCGAGTGCAGGGGCTGAAAGTGCGCCTGAATTGCAACGGGAAAAGGTGCTCAAAGCGCTAGGCAATATGAGCAAAATAGCGTCGAATTTAAAAGCAGGTGACATGGGCGCCAATCACCCGTTTATGCAAGACTATATGCAAGGTTTCGTCAGCCAAATAGACGAAGCCAGAATTGCCGCATCGTTAGAGCAACCTCGCTATTTTGCCGCAGGGAAAGTGTCAGGCGGGTGCACGAACTGCCACAAGATCAACAGATAACAGGTTTTTTTGTCAACTAACGGGTTGGGTTAAGCACTGAGCTCAAGTGGATAAGGGTGTGGAAAGTAAATGGTAAACGGCGGCAATAAAACAACAGATTTGGGTTGGTTGCTGCTGTTCATATTGGTGTTTATCGCCGTATGGACTAATTCAATCATTGGTACAACCGACGTTGCAAATTGGCTTATTGAAAATACGCTGACGGTTATTTCGCTGCTATTTTTAATCATTACCTACAGAAAATACAAGTTCAGTATTGTGAGTTATTTTTTACTCTGTGTGTTTTTATGCTTGCATGTATATGGTTCAAAATTTACTTATGCCGCGAACCCTTTAGGGTTTTATTTTCAAGATATTTTTCATTCGCCTAGAAACCAATATGATCGTCTCGTCCATTTTAGCTTCGGCCTTTTGCTCTACTATCCCATGAAAGAGTGCTTTTCAGTATGGACAAAATACCCACCGCGAATTGCCTTCTTTTTGCCCATCACTCTTATACTTTCAATCAGTGCCCTTTATGAAATTTTAGAGTGGCTGGTTGCCGACATTTTCTTCCCTGCAGAGGGGGATTCGTACTTGGGCACGCAGGGAGACATATGGGATGCGCAAAAAGATATGGGTATTGCGTTTGTTGGGTCGTGCATAGCCGCTTTGTTTTTCTATCTATTTAGGTTATTCCGCCAGCCGAACGTCAAAGAGCCATAGCGAGTAAAAAACAGTTAATACCAACTCCAATAAGCTGTCGCTGAGTGGTTAATTATTTACTGGAGTTAGTATTTATCGACCTTAGGCTTTACCCTAATCAAGGGATAACCACCTGCTTTATGCCAGTTCAAAGCTCATTTTTCGAGCGCGTATATCAACACTTTTTAACACGACCGTTAAATGATCGCCTATGCGGTGAGTGTTCTGTCCGTTGGTGACTTGCTGTTTTTGGGCATCAAACGTATATGTCTCGCCTGGTAGACTCATCATACTGACTAAACCTTCTGCTCCTGTATTTTCAAGCGTCACAAACAAACCAGCATTATTCATTCCTGATATAGAGGCACCAAAAGTGTCACCGATAAAAGGTTGCATGTATTTACACATAAGTGCACTTTCGACTTCTCGGCTAACCGTATCAGCTAAACGCGATTGCCCAGAACAATGGTGACTTAAAAGCGCTACCTCTTCAGCCGTGTAGGGGGATGCATTATTCGGCACAGCCTTACCGATTGATACGCCGAGCTTTAATTGACGCAATAACCGTTTGAAACCGGATTCAGACTTGCTGGCGTTATTAGCGGATTTATTGCTTCGTAGCGTTGCTCTTATCGCGCGATGGGTTAACAAATCTGGGTAGCGTCTTATGGGCGAGGTGAAATGTGCATACGCCTCATAGGCTAAACCAAAGTGCCCTTGATTCTCGGGGGAGTATTCCGCCTGGCTTTGCGAGCGTAGTAACAACATTTGAATAAGTTTTGCATCAGCCCTGTGGTTCACTTTTTTCAACAAGTCATTGTAATGTTGCGGGCTTGGACTATCTCCGCCGCCAAGGGTTAAGCCTTTCTCAGTCAAAAATGCACGTAATGCCGTGAGTTTCTTTTGCTGTGGACCTAAGTGCACTCTAAATAAACTAGGAATTTTATGACGTTGTAAAAATTGTGCCGTAGCGACATTCGCGCATAACATAAATTCTTCAATCATGCGGTGAGCGTCATTTCGCTTTACGGGAGAAATACTCGCAATATTTTTGTGTTTGTTCAGCTTGAGTGCAAGTTCTCGCGTTTCAAAATCAATCGCACCGCGTTGCTTACGCTGCTTAATTAGCACCTGAAAAAGAGCATGTAAATCCTTAACATGGGGAACGATGGCTGGGCTAGAAGCGGCGGTGGTTTTGCCAAGCTTACTGTTTGGCTGAGTGACGAGCGCATTCGCTTGATTGTAGGTTAGTCGTGCATGAGATTGAATCACGCCTTCGCTAAAAGCTGCTTGAGTAACGAGCCCTGTTGCGTTGATAGTCATCTCACACATCATCACCAAGCGGTCTTCATGCGGATTCAACGAGCACAAGCCGTTAGACAATGCCTCGGGTAGCATTGGGACAACTTGATCTGGCAGATAAATCGATGTGGCGCGCGCTTGCGCTTCAATATCCAATGCGTCATTGGGTAATACATAATGCGACACATCAGCTATTGCTACCAATAAACGCCAATTTCCTGCTTGAGTTTTCTCACAATAAACGGCGTCATCAAAGTCCTTCGCATCAGCCCCATCGATAGTGACAAACGGCAAACTGCGATAATCTGTGCGCTGTGCTTTGTCCGCTTGTGATACTCGCGTGCCATGTGTATTTGCCTTGTCGAGCAATGTTTTATCCCACTGGTCAGAAATACCGTGGCGATAAAGCGCCAATGTGCTTTCTATGCCAGCATCGGTTGCATTGCCTAATACTTCAGTAATTTCAACGTGTGTTTCTTGGCGAAAGTCAGGGTAGTGGGTAATTTTGCCACTCACATATTGGCCGACGCGCGCTTGGTTTAAGGCGCTGTGCTCAACATGAATTGTGTGTGAAACTTTAACGTCATCGGGCAGTAAAAAGTAATGCTTACCTTTGCGTTGCAACATACCCACAACGTGGGTGGTATTGCGCTTTTGTACTTTAATCAGGTTACTGTAGGCACGTTTTGCGTTTTTCCCAGGCTCTACTAGCACTTGTACCACATCACCATCAAATACATGGTTCAGTTGGCTCTTTGGCAGAAACAAGTCTCTTTCGACATCGCTATAGGTAACAAAACCAAAACCCTCAGGGTGAATACTGATAGGGCCGCTAACCAGCGAATCAGGATCAATTAATTGATAACCCTTGCGTTGAAATGATAGTTGCCCGTCACGCTCCATTGCGCGCAAACGTCTTCTAAGCGCTTCTTTTTCTTGAGGGGAATTGAGAGCTAAAGCATCTGCTATTTGCTCGCGATTTAAGTGTTTTTTTAGGCTACTAAAAAGACTAAGAATGAACTCACGGCCAGGGATGGGGTTGGCATACGTACGGATAGTGGATAATTGTGCGGTTTGATTCAAATTAATAAAATTCTCTTTGAGCCGCCGGTTGCTTTGTACTGGGTATTTTCAAATTAGGGATATAAAATTCTTAATGTAGGAAAAGGAATACGGGTTAAAGCATAAGGCGGGATGACTCGGAGTATGAGCCGGAATAGAAAAACGAGGTTTGTTTTAAACTCGTTTGACGGGGTATTCAATAGTTGTTTGAGATAAACATAATATTTGTTTCACTCATCACTGAGTATGAGTGAAACGATAGCGCAGCATTTGACTGCGCAGCTTAACAAGGTTTAGATACAAACGATGTTTTCAGCTTGAGGGCCTTTTTGGCCTTGAGTCACGGTAAACTCTACACGTTGGCCTTCAGCCAATGTTTTAAAGCCTTCGCTAACGATTGCGCTGAAATGAGCGAAAACGTCAGGACCAGATTCTTGCTCGATAAAGCCAAAACCTTTATCTTCGTTGAACCATTTTACAGAACCAGTAGTTTTAGTAGACATAATAGATATCCTAGAAATAATTAATAAGTGCGCCAAAAAATTGCGGCGATAAAGCATGTGAGGAAAACGAATATTTTACTGAGGATAACGCGAAGAATTACAAATAAACTAATAACTAGAGTACTACAAATAACTAACATCGTGGGATTCAAAAAATAAGCTTCTTCTCAAGCTCGGCGCCAAGATACTCCTGATTCTTAGTATAAGTCAAGAAAATATTGAAGTCATTAAGGCTTAAATCAAACGCTCTCATCAGGGCGCTTGCAAAACTTGATTGCATGAGAAGTGCAGAATAAAATTCGTGGTACCGTTATTTTTTTGAAAAAATGGCGGCAATGTTTAAATTTTTATTTGTTTATATTTTGCACGTTACTCGCTCAAAAGTGCGTTTCAAAAACTAAGAGTGATACACCTCTATAATTCACTTTTATAAAGTCGCTTTTAAACACCTTAAATTTTAAAAATATCAATAATTTCATATTCTTGAAGCGATTTAGTTGGCCATTTACACTTTGTTTACATATTATATTTTGACTGATTTTTTTGGGTTTCTACCCTGCAATACTCATGTCGTGAATGGTTAATAAAACACGGCAGATTTCACTCAAATTTAAGGAAGTAAATATGTCGACTGAAGATTTAAACGATTTGCGTATGTCAGAAGATGTGCGTCCACTTTACCTCGCTGTAAAGAAACACATTGAAGAGAATGTTATCCCGATCCAAGAAGAGTTTTACTCAATTGGTGAGAAGCTTGCTGATCGTTGGAGTTACTCTGATCGTCAAATGGAGTTATTAGAAGGGGCCAAAAATAAAGCCAAAGAGGCTGGTCTTTGGAATTTCTTTCTGCCTGATGCGGAAACAGGGCAAGGCCTAACGAATTTGGATTATGCCTATATTGCGGTTGAACTGGGTAAAGCTCCACTCGCCTCTGAAACGTTAAACTGTTCAGCGCCTGACACGGGCAACATGGAAGTGTTAGAGCGTGTCGGTACACCTGAGCAGAAAGAAAAATGGTTAAAGCCATTGCTACGAGGTGAAATACGCTCTTGCTTTGGTATGACAGAGCCTAATGTTGCCTCTTCTGATGCGAAAAACATTTCAACATTGGCGGTTGAAGATGGCGATGACTGGGTCATCAACGGTGAGAAGTACTATATCTCTGGTGCCGGTGACCCGCGTTGTAAAGTCATGATCTGCATGGTGAAAAGCAGCCCTGATGCCCCTGCACACAAACAACAATCACAAATTCTTGTGCCACTAGACACCCCAGGTGTCACGATTGTTGGCCCAATGCATGTCTTTGGGCATGACCATGCTCCTCATGGGCACATGCACATCAAGCTTGAAAACGTACGGGTGCCTAAAACCAATATGTTGCTAGGTGAGGGCCGTGGTTTTGAAATATCTCAAGTACGTTTAGGCCCAGGTCGTATTCACCATTGCATGCGTTCAATTGGCCAAGCGGAAGAAGCGTTACAACTCGCACTTGAGCGCTCAACAACAAGAGAAGCCTTCGGTAAAAAGATATATCAATTGGGTAAAAATGTTGAAGTCATCTCGAAGATGCGAATCGACATTGAAGCCATGCGCATGATGGTACTTAAAGCTGCTAAAGCCATGGATGTATTGGGTAACCAAGAAGCCCGTATTTGGATCCACATGATCAAAGCGATGGTACCAGAGCGTGTATGTGAAATTATCGACCAATCCATGCAAATGCACGGGGCTACCGGTATTTCGCAGTGGTCACCGCTTTCTGCCATGTACGCAGGCCAGCGCACCTTGCGTTACGCTGACGGCCCAGATGAGGTACATCATATGGTGGTGGGGCGAAATGAAGTACGTGAATATGAGCGCAACAAGGGTTAACTAAAACCATTTTTTTAAGAGCGCAACATCAACAAGGGTCGGTGATTCTGGCCCTTATCTTTTTCATTCGAGGGCTTTTTTTAAGGAGAGCCAAAATGAGTAAATACAGTATTGCCAAACAATGTATAGCCGATGCATTAGCAGCAGCGAGCGAGGAAAACATTAACGACAGCGACGCATTAGAAGCGTTGATCATTAGTGCTATAGCTCAGATAACCAACACTGCTGGAGCAAAGCGCACAGCCGAGATAATTGATTACGAGCTACGTAATATATCAGGCGCGCTGGACAAAGACTTTTTAAGGGCGAGATAGAAACTTATCGTAAATCAGCAGATATAAGTATCTAAAAGACGCCTTATACATCATTGGCAGAATTTAGCTAAGACGCACGACTGAGTTGCTGATTCGGGATGAGGACTTAGGTTTATTTTAGTCATGTACATTCTAATGAAATGTAGTGTGGTGATTTAATCGCCGATTATATAGAAAGTTAGGTCGACCAAGTTGCTGATTTTATTGTTTCGGTGAAGCCAGTTGTCGTGAATGTGGGGGAGCCCTGTTATCTCCACTGGTTTATGTGATTCGATTAGTTGAGCAACAAGTATCGCGCGCTCTTTTTCGTTCAGCAATAGTGACTGCAGTTTTGCTAGTTCGCCGGTATCTAACCAAATCCCACCGCAGCCGGGGCATTCATCTATCTCAACAGCATGGGTGAGACTATAAAAACGACGAAGCATGACAGTATCTGTGCAGGTAGGACAGTTAATTCGCTCATTCAAATCTAAAAGCGCGCAATGAAATTTATCAAGGTGTGAAGCCAAGGCAGCGCCGCGCTTTCCAGTGGGCTTTTCGAATTGCTGGATGGTTGAGTTATCAAAGAAAACCCCACCACAAGCTTCGCTGATAAAGACCGGCACTTTTCCAACATTCCCCTTCTTTAACGGTGATTTAGTTCGAGGGCATAGCATCATGTTTACGTTTCCTTTGAATGATAATCTACTCATTTTTATCAGAATGGATCTGCGTTTTTGGGGATGTTGAGATAATTTTTTTTCGAAAAGCAAACGACGCATTGGCCATTTATTTGAAGTTTATAATTAAGTAAAAAACTACATGCCTTCAGGAATTTCACTACTGATTTTATGAAAAATATTCCGAATGCAAATAGGTGTATACCAAATTCGATGGTCAAACCAATATGATCTGATTGAATAAATGACGCTATTAGCCAGGTGAAAATGGAAACAATGGCGTAAGTGACAAACCAAATAACAAGTAGATAAAAAGATAATAAAATCATCAGCCCGAACAAGTCGAGAAAACTAACCGATCCTTTAATATTGAATTTGATTACTTTTGTACAACACTTGAATCGCAAAATTTCCACTTAATTATCCTTAATTAAGAACACATCACCGCATATCCTGTTTGGGGGCGCTTCCTAAAAAGTTCGAGCCTTGCATTCATCCGCTAACGGATAAGTACTCACTTTACATATTTCTAGCATAAGGCTTAACCCATTGTATAGGCTAATGTTTATCATGAAAGAAACACAGTGTTATCTTCGGTCTCACCGAGGTTTAATGGCCAAAATCACTGCTTTTGAAAGGAGATAATTGCCCGTACTTCAACTTTGGACGCCACGATTAAGCACGATTCATGAGATCTGATTTCTTTATTTTTGGCAAAGTACACTTCGATGTTAAATAACATAAAGCGTCAGAAACTCTGGCTATACAACGTTGAAAAGAGGGGTTAGCCAAGCGTGCTTTAACTAGCGCATTAACCTGGCAATAGTATTTTGCATGGCGTCTGCCCAGACTTGGTATTGTTCGCTGGTTAAATGTAAAAAATCCGGCATGACGGTGTCTAACACTGTTCCATCTTCGGTTAAAAAGACATGGCCTATGTCTAACCAGAATGTGTTTTTATTGTCGGTGAGGTGTTGCACTAGATCATTGATGGCATTCACTCTTTTTCGCATGGGCGCATTTTTACTTTTGCTGCGAGGGAAGGTGGCTAATATAAGTATTTTGCTCTTAGGTAATCGGCTTTGTACCTCATTTAGAATAGCCTTGACCCCAGCGGCGGTGTCTTGGGCTGATTCCACTCTATGCCCGGCGTTATTGGTGCCAATTAATATCACAGTGAGTTTAGGCGTTAGGTTGTCGATTTCACCGTTTTGTAAGCGCCATAGCAAATGCTCAGTACAGTCCCCCGAATAACCTAAATTTAAAGGCTTTAAATGGGCGTAATGTTTTTTCCAAGTGGCCGCGCCAGTGTCCTCCCAAGAGTGGGTAATGGAGTCACCTAAGAACAACAAATCCACATCGTCATTCAAGGCCTTTTTCTCATCCATTTTTTGTAAGTGACGCTCCTGCCACCACGGTTCAGTGCGTGCGACTGGCGTAATTGATAGCGCCTTTTCCGAATCAGTCATTTTTGGTTTTCCATGATTGTTAGAAGTGACAAGGGGAGGTAGGGATATTCATCGATGATAAACCAAGTTAACAGCTAACTTCCAATGAGAATCAATTGGCTACAGGTTATCTCCCTGCATTTTGCTGGTATGCATTGGTCTGTTCATATTAAGCATTTTCATAAAAAATCCGGCTAAATTAGCCGGATTTTTTCTGTGCTTGCTATGACTTTCTATTTTGTCTAAATCATATCTTCAAAAGGGTTTTTCATTCTTAAGTCGATAGGGTTAGCAAATCCAGCAATCCGAATTTCTTGGCTGGTCATTTGAATGTCATCCTCTTTGATAAGATCCTGACCAAAATGGTAAATAGTGTCAAAGTTGCCTTGGTTGGCAGATAGGTCATAAGCCATGGCTTTTTCACGTACTTGTTCACGGCGAGACTCATAAGCGGCGATATCTTCACTGCTGTATCGCTTAGCGAGCATGCTATCAACAACGTGAGGCGATAATAACGTCGCAGTGGCATTGTTACCGCCAAATCCTTTGGAGTTCAAAAAGGCGACGTCGATATTTCCTGCACCTTTATCGATATCTGTTATTGAGATATTTAAGCGCTCATCAAACACGTCATCTGCCACTTTATCAATGGTTTTAATACCCGGGATAAATCCATGTTTAAACACCCCAAGACTCACCACTAACTGTTCGGCACTTGCGGGTGACAACGGATGGCCTAAATAGGCTTTTGCCGCAGTGACTGGCCAGTTTTGAATATCAAAAATCTTAGCAACATCATGAAAAATACGTGATTCTGTGGTGCGATTAGCTGGCGTACTTGAACCGTGAGCTTGAATAAACGAGCGCTCACGAACAGACTCATCACCCACAATCGCACGGGCCGCAGCGACAGCCTTAGCCATGGTGATGTAGTTACCTGGACCCGGTGCTGATATGGATTTTTTATAACCGTCAGCGTTAATAAATACATCGCTTACTGCGCCATGAATATCCGCCCCTAGTTCTAACGCCAATGCATCGTCCATCAACACCACGTATTGGGTTGATTCTGCTATGGTGAAACCACAATTTTCGCCAAAAGGACGACTAGCGCGGCGATGGTCAACGGTATCAGATTGATCTAAACGTTTTAAATTGTCTTCGCTGGCAAGTGCGCCCATGGTGGCATAACCATCAATGACCTCTGGCAATATAGGGGCTTCGGCATTGCCAACGACGGCCACCCGGCGTTTACCACTTTTTATATCTTCAATGGCCGCACTGAGGTTATAAAGGAAACTGGCACAGGCCCCAACAATTGCACTCGTATGACCTACATTCCCTAATACATAAGCATTCACAAAGTCAGCAGGCATAGTGTTTAAACCTAGTGGGCACTGCTTAGTACTGACCCGGCCGCCTTTCAAGCGAGATTGCAACATGCCACCAAAACCATTTTCATCCAGTTGTGACATAGCATTACTGGCGTATACACCTATTTCGTCTGGTTTGACCGCATCGGCGATTGTTTTCCATTCCATGCCTAATGATCGAATGGCATCTGATGCACCCATAATCGCCATTTGTAAGGCGCGAGGATGAAAGCGGGCATTGTAGTGATCTTCGGGGTTAAATCCGCTGGGTAATTGCCCTGCTACTTTTACTGGGCATTCACGATAAGTGTCTACTTTGAAATCGACTTCGCCGATTATGTTAACCTTCACTCGGTCTTTATCAATATCAGTTAACTGCCAATTTGATGGTATTGGCTCAGGTAATTGTTTACGCGTTAGTTCAAAACAGATACCGGCTTTGTCTGCTGAGTGCATAGTGACGTTTTTTTGCCAATGCACGGCATTAACATCGAAATGGCTTTTTTCGATGGTACGAATCAGCGTCGAATTTAAAATTTGTTCTGAGAAACGTTCAACGACTTCTTCTGGTGTTAAAGTTTGTTGATTATTCTCACGCGCGTTATCAAAAAAGCGTCCGTTTTCAAAACGCACCAACTTCATCATTGTGGCCAAACCAAGCAGGGTTTCTTCTTGTTCACTCGCAGGCAAGCTTTCTATTACCATTCTTTTATAAGCATGATGAAACGAACTGCGACCAGCGGCATTAAAACCACCAAATCCAACGATGACCGGTAATGAAGACATATTTAAGATACCAATTGTTTGAGTGCCAGCAGTTTACTGCCTAGGTTTAGCTTCTGGCAGGGTCATATTGGCCATAAAACGTGGTGTTTAGGCCACTTGTTCGCTATCTTTGCCAATATCCACAAAATTGAATAAGCCGACTTATGCATAAAATTACCTTTTTACTTTGCGATAATATGCTGGCCACTAGCGCTACTTTGCCTTTTGAAATGTTGCGTGCCGCCGAAAGTGCTGCTCGGGCAAAGGAAGGTAGCCAAGTTGAACCCGTGCTCATTCAAACAACGTCGATAGACAAATTGCCGATTAAAACCAGTATTGGTTTTTCATTGTTACCCGATACCGAACTGGCAGATGTGGGTGACAGCGATATTATTTATTTACCTGCTTTATGGCGAAACCCCCGGACAATTGTAAAAAAACACCCCGAAATTTTAGCCTGGTTACGCAAGGCTTATGAAAATGGTGCGATGCTCTCTGCGGTAGGCACAGGCTGTTGCTTCTTGGCTGAAGCAGGATTGCTGAATGACAAACCTGCTACCACTCACTGGCATTATTTTGATCAGTTTCAACGAGACTACCCAAGGGTCAAATTAAAGCGTCAATACTTTATTACCCAAGCTAGCAATCTGTATTGTTCGGCTAGCGTGAATGCAATGGCCGATCTTACCGTGCATTTTGTAAAACGACTCTATGGCGAAGCAATAGCCAGTGTGGTTGAGCGAAATTTTTCGCATGAAATTCGCCGTCCGTACGAGAAAACCAGTTATTTTGAAGGCAGCACAAAACAGCACCCTGATGAGGAAATAGTACAAGCGCAAATTTGGCTGCAAGACAATTACAACCGACAGATTAGCCTGGGCGAGGTAGCAGGGCGCTTTGAAATGAGCGTACGCACATTTAATCGCCGTTTTAAAAATGCCACTGGCCAAACACCGCTGCAGTATTTACAAAAAATCCGGATTGAAATCGCCAAAGATTTACTACAAACAAGTAATTTAAACGTAAGCGAAGTAGCAGATAAAATTGGCTATCAAGATGTGGGCTATTTTACCTCTTTATTTGTGAAGTTACTGGCCACCTCACCAAGGGAATACCGAGCAACCGTTCGCGCTAAGTTATTTACTGCTGATTGAAACAGCTTTGTTGTTAACGCTGTGTGCTTTTGTCAGTAAGGCGTAAAAATACCGTTGAGAAAAAGAAGATAAGCGAACATGGTGAACTCGCTAACCTCACAATTTGAGACAAAACAATAAGTAAGCTATCACTGCTCATTTTAAACAATGTCAGTGCTATCATCGCCTGCATGACACATTCATTAAGTATTTAATAGGTCGCTCGACTATGCTTTTTGTCAGCGCCTAGCAATAGGAGAAAAAATGGGGACTTTTGATAATGGCACCACTGCAGGCACCGGCACAGGAATTGGCACGCAAACATCCGAGCAGGCATTAGCTACATTAAGCGATATGACTCAACACCTTGTGCCTATTCAGTCTGAGGAATACTTGCAGCGCATCACTAAAGCCCAAGCGTATATGCGAGCCCATAATATTGACGCGATTTATCTGAATGCAGGTACAAATCTAACGTATTTTACCGGCATGAAATGGTATGCCAGTGAGCGCATGGTCGGGGCAATTTTACCAGCAAACGGCGCTGTGCAATATATCGCGCCGCACTTTGAAATTGGCAGTCTAAATGGTTTTAAAGTCATAGACGGCCCCATTCATGGTTGGCAAGAGCACGAGAACCCTTATCGCTTATTTGTTGATGTGTTAGAGCAATTAAACATAGCGACTACCGCAACAGTTGGCATAGATGAAAGCGCGCAGTTTTTTATATTCGACGGCATCAATAAAGCCCAAACGGGCTTAACCCTCATCAATGCCCAAGAGGTGACTGCCCACTGTAGAATGCACAAGTCTGATAATGAGTTGGCGTTGATGCAAGGGGCCATGAATATGACACTGGCTGTGCATCAAGCAACCGCAAGTATGTTGCGCCCAGGAATAAGCACTACAGAGGTGGAAGCCTTCATTGAAAAAGCACACCAAAAGGTCGGTGCGCAGGGCAATTATTTTTGTATCGTGTTGTTTGGCGTTGCAACGTCATTCCCACATGGTGTTAAGGATCCGCAAATTCTCAAGGCAGGGGATGTCGTGTTAATCGATACCGGGTGCAAAGTGCACGACTATATATCCGACATTACCCGAACGTATGTATTTGGTGAACCAACGCGTCGCCAGCGACAGTGCTGGAACGATGAAAAAGCCGCACAACTTGCTGCCTTTAATGCCGCCCAAATCGGTGCGCCATGTGAAGAGGTCGATGCCGCGGCGCGTCACTATTTAGCCTCACAAGGTTTAGGCCCAGAGTACCAAACACCAGGTTGCCCACATCGCACCGGCCATGGCATTGGTTTAGATATACACGAGTGGCCTTACTTAGTTGGCGGCAATAAAACGCCTTTGGCCAGAGGTATGTGTTTTAGCAATGAGCCAATGCTAGTGATACCCGATGAATTTGGCATTCGCTTAGAAGATCATTTTTACATTACAGACGATGGCCCACGCTGGTTTACCGAGCCAAGCGAGAGTATAGATAACCCGTTTGGGCTGAGAGAAACGGCGGCGCAATAACTCCAGCGTGTTCTATCAAGCAACAAAAAGCCCGCAGACCTTTGGATCTGCGGGCTTTTTTTTAGGCATTCAGAATAGTTCGAACTGGCAGCGCGACGGGTAAACTTACTTCGATTTACCCGAGGTGAATGACCAATTGACTATCACAATACTAGAAGTGGTATGAGGCAGACACTCTAAAGCTACGGGGAGTACCCGGTTGTACCCAAGCGTCTGCAAATGAGTTGGTGTAATAATCTTTATCAAATAAATTATCAACTTCAGCCCGTAACGAAATCGACTTCGTTATGTCATAAGCGATGAACGCTCTGGCAGTGGTATAGCTAGGTAGAGTGAAATCGGTACCAAAGTAACCATTTCTTTTGTCTACGTAAACTAAGCCACCACCGACTTCGAGGTCTTTACCATCTAGTTCAAGCAATTGAACCAGTTGCAGACTGAGTTGCTGCTCAGGCACATTGAGTAAGTCTGTCCCAGCTTCAATGGTGTAACCAAAATTGCCATCAAAGAAAGCGTTTTTGGTTTTCGCGTCCACATAAGCATAAGAGGCCCAAAGGGTTAATCCGTCAGCTATTTCACCGTTGATGTCTATTTCTATGCCTTGACTTTCGGCTTCGCCAATCGCTGCGTAAGTAAAACTAGTCGGGTCGTCAACCACGAGAAGATTGTCTTGTTCGACTTTGAATATGGAGACCGTTCCAAACAACGCACCATCGTTTAGCGTGAACTTAATACCCGCCTCGGCAGAGGTCGACTGGTTTGGCTCAAAGCCGTCACCATTGCTGTCGGTGCCAGATAATGGGCGGAAGTTTTCGCCATAAGCGGCGTACAATGAAAGCGTATCTGATGCTTCATACACTATGCCAAATTGAGGGCTAACCCGTGATTCTGTTTGTTTTGACTGACTTTCAGATAAGCGGTTATTCATTGTTTGTTGATAGTCGTCAAACCGTGCGCCGATACGCACATCGAGCTTGTCGGTTATGCTGATTTGATCTTGTATAAACACACCAAGAGATTCTTGTGTTTCAACGCGATCAATTTGAGTAGAAAAGTCATTTGCTAACGCATTTGCAGCAGTATAAACCGGGGAAAATACGTTGATGTATTGCTCTGTGGTACGGTCACGTAGAGCAAATTGGTCATTCTCAAACTTGTCTGAATCAACACCCACGATTAAACGGTGCTCTACACCTGCTATTTCTAAATTACCGGTTAGCTCAGCGCGAAAGACTTGGTATTTGGCATCATAGTCACGGTAACGGCGAAAACGATTTACTTCATCGTCAACGACGCCAGAAAAACCTGTTTCCGTCGCGAAGCCCTCTAATGAGGTATCACGGTAGTTAGCGCCGAGTAATACACTCCAGTTATCGTCGAAGTCGTGTTGAAACTCTACCTGATGCCCCAGCGTATCAGTTTTAATCGGGCCGTCGGCGGGCTCACCGAGAAAGCGGCTTTGTGGAATGACCCCAAGCTTGTTGTCTATCGCTAACACACCTCGGTCGAAAGGTACTTCTTGATGAGCGTATTCTAATTCGTAAACAAGCGTGCTTTGCTCGCTAATTTCCCACGCAATTGATGGGCTAAAGCCTTCTTTCTTGCTTTTTATCGTGTCACGAAAGCTGCCAGCATCTTCATAGAAGCCGACAAAACGCACCGCTACATCGTCGCTCAACGGGGTGGTGTAATCTAAATCAGCTCGGTATGTATCGTAGCTTCCTGCGGATACCTTTATTTCTCCTGCAGTATCAAAAGTTGGGCGCTTAGTAACAAGGTTAACCGTGCCCCCTGGCTCACCGCGACCAAATAGTGCGGCACGTGGGCCTTTTAACACTTCAACTGATTCTATGCCTGATAAATCGCGAGAGCCGCCAAAGCCTCTGCCTGCATTAAAGCCATTTACCAAATAGTTACTGGGTAGGTTTTCATCACCCACAAATCCCCGCAACGCAAAGCTGTTCCACAGTCCACCAAAATTATTTTGACGGGCAACAGAGGCCGACAAATCTAATGCTTGGTTTAAATCAATTGCCCCTGCATTTGCTAGCGCTTCAGAATTTATTTTTAATTCTGATTGGGGGGTTTCTAGAGGACTAAAGTTACCTTGATATGCTTGTCGTGACCCTACGATACTCAAGGTTTCGATAGCATTTTCTTGGTCGACGTTTTGTGACGCAACTTGTTCATCTGCTGCAACGCCGTGATGAATAAACAGGCTAGCTAAGCAAGCACTGAGATGAGTGAGCTTTAGCCCGTGTGTTCCAGAGTTCATGGTAAAACCTTTTTTATAGTTTGAGTGTTATTTATTGGTCGACTGAACGCTATCTGTTTTGCGATCGTTTTGTTGTTCAGTAACAAATTTTTCAAAATTTGGCATGTTATCAAGTTCCCCTTTGTCGAATTCGCCTTGAGCAAATAGGAAAGGGTAGTGATACAAACGAAGCTCTTGGTGAAAGTCCCGTAAGTGTTGCTCGTATTTAAACGCGGCAACAGCGTCCGTTTTTGCAAGACGAGTTAACATGCGCTGCAATAACAAAGGCGGCGAAAGTAAAGATGCATACCCTGCTAATTCATATTTTTTCTTTGCCGCAGCGCGATACTCTTGCGACATTGGAGCTGCGATCTGGTCACCGACTTGTTGAAAGGCGTAATACCATTTCCATTCAAACATGCTTTGCATGGCGACATGGTCTTTCCATTCAGGGTAGGTAGCGGTGAACGCATCCATAGTGACTTCTTTAGGCAGATCCCACGCATCATTAACGGCTTCACGCTGGGTAAACACGATATCGCCACCCTTAGGAGAGTGAACAAGTTTATTAATGCTTAAGTCACCTAAAATTGGAGTAATAAAAGCGAACAATACCCATATGCCTATTAACCCAGATGCCACTTTTGGGGCGCTGCTTGCGTTCCTGCCCCAGTAAACGCTTAACAAAGCCCAAAACGCTAAGTAGATAAAGCAGTAGAACGAAACTAACCCTATCGCAGCCAATGACGAGCCACTGACCCAAGTGCCGACATAAAACGGCAGCATTAAGCACAAGAAAATAGCTATGAAACGTATCGCGCCCCGCGCTCCCCACAACGCCCACGGGGATTTTGCCGTGGTGACGAGCAGGTCGTGCCTACCGCTGCTGCGTTCATTCGCGAATAAGTCATGGAACAGCAGGATAATAATCAGCGGCGAAAGCGCACTGATCACAAACAAAAAATCAATTTTACCCGCTTGGGTCAGCTCCGCGTTTTGGGTATCGCTTTCGTATATTTGCCCTTCGATGGCGAGCATTTTAATACGGTGCTTCCAAGGGTAAATATCGCGCTCCCCCAAGGCCGCAAAGGCTAAATTCGAAGGGGCTGAATATGTAAGATGGAAGGTGTAATAGGCTAACATCCCAATTTCATCATGCTTATGCTGTGCGTCTGTGCGGTCAGCCGCATCGGCTGCTGTTAAGCGCTCAATGGTTTGCTGCTGTTGCTCAATTTCATTTAAGCCACTTTGGACTGAAAACCCAGAGATCAAGATAGCGCAGCCCAGTAGCACCAGTAAGTACTTTTGGCGCAGCATAAATCGCCATTCACGGCTAAGTTGTTTAAACATATAACTCATACTAAGCGTTTCCCTACCCAACGAATGACTATAATGAGCGCTGCTACCCAGGCCAGCAGTTGTAAAAATGCAGGTGCACTGCGTTGTAATCGAAGGCTAGGCTTATCAACAGCGAACGAGAAATCGTCTAACACTTGCCAGTTTGTTGCTGCAACTCGAGCTTTGTCTGACGAATCAAGGTCTTTGTTGCGATTCATGTCATCTTGGTAAGTTAGCCGCTCTGCATGCACTTTATTTAGGCTTTGAACAAAGTTAAATCTGAGGTCCTCAGCTTCACGTAAAAACTTATGATGGGTTTCTATGCTTGTACCCGCTGTAAGCATTGATAGTGAGCGAATGGCAACCATAGGTGATAACCAACCGAAATATCTAGATACCTGGGTTTGGTTTACCTCAGTTTGCATGCGTTGCTCGGCAAACTCGTTTAACACCTCTGTTAATTTTGCTTCTGATGTCATGGCGATGACACCTCTATAATTAACTGGCAGTTGCTCAATTGAGTCCACATTGTATTTTTCTAAAAGGGACGCTTTTATTTGCGCAAATGCAGGGTCGTTGGCATTGTGACCATCACCCAGTTTTCGCAGTTCGGCGATAACAGCGAAATCTGTTTCTAGTTTTCCTGCCGCAGGCACTGTTGTGATTGCCGTTGAGCTAGCAACTCGCGGCATAACCACACAGAGTAAAATCCAAGTGAGCGCTAAAGCGGTGAAGCTTTCACTGTTTTTTGAAAGCGCGCTAGAAAATAGCAAAACCAACAACGCCCATACTGTTAGATAAAGGGCATAACCCAGAATGAAGCCTAAAATAGCGGCGATGCTTTCCCCTTCATGCAGGCTAAAAAGCGCTGAAATGGTTAGCGGCACTAAAATAAGGCCAATGACCGACATTAACGCCAAGCCCTTGCCAGCAATGAGGGTAAACCCTGAAGTGCCTTGTGATAACAGATAGGTAAGTGTGTGTGACTCGCGCTCACGACTGACCGAACTATACCCAATAAGTATGAGGAGTAGTGGGGCTAAGGTTTGTACGATAAATGCAGGTGTCAGGCTACCCAGCTGAGTTAATGCTGTGCCCTGTTTTTGGTCAGCGAACATGGCGCTGTTTTGTCGGTGTCCTTCCAGAAAGATAGAATTTCCAGTGTAGGCATCAACCCCAGGGTCTAACACACTCAGTGGCGATGGGGCTCTAAAAGCATAGTGCCCATAATGCACCATTCTGTGAGGGTGTCTGTCGGGTTGGTCAACAAAAGTTTGATCTGCATCGTTTTGTAATTCATGGCGAGTATGGCTCAACTCCATGGTATTAATGGCGGTAACGATCACAGAAGATAATGTGAGCAGTAAGCCGATGGCCAACACGGATATGGCCAATTTAGAGCGCAACCAATATCGCCACTCGTCTTTGGCGACAATCATCATTTTTGCAAAAGGTGCCATTGAAGATGAATGGCCGCTCACGCTGCGCCTCGTTGGGCAAATGCCGCGTGTACTTGTTCGGTTTCGATCTGCCCGCCTTGCGGGGCCGAAAATTCCCCAACAAGTTCGCCATCGCGCAATAAGCCGATACGATCTGCAACTTGGCAAGCACCGTAAACGTCGTGAGTCACCATTAATATGGTAGCGCCGCCAGAGGCAAGCTCACGGACCAGTTGGTTAAATTCATCGATAGCCACAGGGTCGAGGCCCGAAGTGGGTTCATCTAATAAAAAAATGGGGGCTTCACGCAGCAAGGCCAGCGCGATGGCCGTTTTTTGTCGCATGCCTTTTGAGTAGGTTTGCATGTGACGATCCCGCGCGTTCGTTTGTAAAGCAACGCGATCAAACGCTTGCTCAACCTCTGCATCTGTTTTTTCAATATCTGCTAATGATAAGAAATAATTGACGTTTTCTCTAGCGGTGAGGTGAGTGTATAAGGTCGCAGATTCTGGTAAGTAAGCCGTTTTTTCGCGTACATGGTTCAGGGCTTTGACCACCTCTTTACCATCTACTTGTACCGAGCCACTGCTTGGGGCGTTAAACCCTAAAAGCGTCTTCAGTGTGGTTGATTTACCCGCCCCATTGCCACCAAGCAAAGCGTATATTTCACCCGCTTTAACCTGGAAGTTTAAATTTTTCAAAATAGGGTTATTTTTTATGTTGACGCAAAGCGAACTTGCTTCAATGACAGCCTTAGCCTGATCTATTTCTATCACACAGAATCCGTATCGTTATAATATAACATAATAAAGGTGGCTATGTTATATTATAACGATAAGCATTTGCAACTGACAAATGAGGGCAAGTGACAATGCTAGCTCATTAATTGGAAACCCCTTAGGTTTGTGCAAAGTGGTCTCGCATCACAATCCAACGAACTGATGGCATGACAAAATTTCACAAACCATTAAATTTGTGGACTTTTTGAAAGCCTCATTTCTTGAAGCTAAAAACCTTTAAATGAGTAGCTCAATGTTTTTGTATTTCTTGAAGCGCATGTAGTCGGTTTATTTAAAAAAGGTTTGAAGACGGAATTTGAATCAGCTTCAGCTATTTTACACTGACCCGTTTCACCCCCCCATAAATTCTCACCCATCTTTTTATGTTCAAAATTTGACCAGTAAATCAATTGTGTTTAAATTTGAGTTGAACTCAACTCAGTAGAATGGATTCAAGGGGACTTATGTCAACGCTTAAAACAAAGAATATCGATAACGCATATGCTGCAGGGGACAATGCTGGTAAATATCGACAGACCCAGAGTGAGAAGGTCAAGTTGATACCGGAACATGTGACACGAGCTGATCTAAAACAGGTGGAAAAAAACGGCTATATTGTCATCGAGAACGTGTTGTCGAGTGACGAAATTACGACGGTTAAAAATGCAATTTTGCCTTTGCTAAATGAAACGGGTAGGAATTCATTCGAAGGATACAAAACACAAAGATTGTACGGCGTTCTGAACAAAACCAGAGCACTGGACCGCTTGGTTGATCATCCGCGAATTCTTGCCTTACTCGACAAATTATTTATGCCAAATTATCTCTTGTCCCAATTGCAGGTCATAAATTTGTTGCCGGGCGAATCTGGGCAGCCACTGCACTTCGATGATGGCTTTTACCCTATCTCTCGGCCTAGGGCACCGTTAGGCGCCGCTACCATTTGGGCAATTGATGATTTCACACAGTCCAATGGGGCAACTGTGATCGTGCCAAATAGCCACACATGGGACGACAACCAAAAGCCCACAGCAGAACAAGCGAAATCAGCAGTCATGAAAGCTGGGTCTGTACTCTTTTATCCCGGAACGTTTTGGCATGGTGGTGGTGCAAACCATTCAAGTGGTAACCGCCTTGCGGTTACTTGCCAGTACTGTGAGCCATGGTTGCGTACCCAAGAAAACTACTTTTTGGGTACGCCATTAAACGTAGTCGCGGATTTGTCAGAGGATATACGCAGAATGTTAGGGTTTTCCATTCACCCTCCGTTTATTGGAATGGTCAATGGCATGCACCCTAAAAGACTATTAGAGAATATGTGATGGAAGGCAAAGCAGCGAAAAAGTCCACTAGAATGCGCTTATTAGAAGCGGCTAGGGTTGAAATTGTTATCGGCAATGGGGATTTAGACGTTGCGAATGTAGCCAAACGGGCAGGGGTCTCTGACGGACTGACATACTATCATTTCGGTAATAAAGCTGGGCTTATCAACGCCATCGTAAATGAATTTTACCACGATTTTGACGACAAAGTTGCAGGTGTCCCCTTTGATGGTGACACTTGGAAAGAGAGAGAAAAAGCACGGGTTCATGCCATGGTCTCGTTATTTTATGATGATCCCGTTGCAATGATTGCAGCAACGCGGCTACGAACCGACCCTGCGTTTACCAAAGAAGAATGGCAGCGCAATGACAGGCTAGAGCAATTAGGCGCAAGAAACATCGCCGATGCACAGCGCAAAGGCGAAATCGATGAAACGTACAACCCATTAATGTTAGCGTCAATGCTGCTTTCTGGTGTGATGTCAGGTGTTAGAATTGCACTCACCACCAAACCCCCTCTGCCAGTTGCTACAGCCCAACAATCAGTATGGGGATTTGTCGAACGAGCTGCTGGTATCAAAGATATAGATTTATAACTGAGCAACCTGATAAGAGCTCAGCTAAATACCAGGAGGGCAATATACTGAAGACCGCTAATGAGCTTAATATCATCAAGGGGCAGAGACGCCGAGGGCGCAGGTCACTTAATTTTGACCAGGCGCCATTTGCACCTTTCGCTGAGGGTTCAACTCAGCGTCGTTCGTAAAAGCTACTTGAAGTGCTAGATTCTTTGACGTTTTAATTTACATTAAGGCTTGGAAAGTAAAGGCAAAATGCGCTCGGCTATTAATTGCTGCGTAACATCTTCTCGCTCGTGGGCAGTGACCACCACCACAAGATCAAAGTCTGGCACTAACAGAATATACATACCGCCGCCTCCTTGGGCTGAAAAAGCATGGTGCTTTTTACCTTTTAGTGCCAAGTCGGTTCCCCAGAAAAAATAGCCATAACCTTGATTTGATACTAACTCACCGCCGCCGTAAATATCGTCATCTCCGGTCAATATTTGCCTGCTGGTGGCGCGTTGCAAATACGCTTCAGGGAGAAGTTGTTCCCCATTCCATTTACCGTTGTTGTCAATGAGCAGCCCCACTTTAAGCATATCTCGGGCGGTCACGCTTACCTTCCATCCAGACTCAGGCAAACCACTGGGCGCTAAGCGCCAATCGTAGTTTGTAATACCTAGCTTGCCAAACAACTCAGTGCGGATAAACGCTTCAGCTGAACCAGGCACTACAGCCTCAATCACCTGCATTACAAATTGAGGGCCTGTACCGTATTTAAAAACCTGTGTTTGTTCGGTGACAGGCGCACTGTCTTCTAAAATAGCTTGTATTTCACCTTGCCCTTTAACTCGCTTTAGGTTCGTCGCCATGGTATCCCACCCCTCCTCAGAAATATCGATACCTGTGGTCATAGTCAATGCGTGGTGTAGCGTGATGGTTTCTGCGCCTTTAACAAGCTTGGTGCTGTCGATATCGTTTAGAAAACTAATTACCGGTTTATCTAAATCGTCCATGGATAAATATCCCATTTGAATCGCTCGGCCTAGGGCTAATGAGGTATAACTCTTGGTGGCCGAAGATTGAGGATGAGGCAAATCGACTCTGCCCCTTTTGTAGTATGACTCAAACACCAAAGTGCCACCTTTAGCAATCAACAGACTGTCGTATTTACCGTGATCACCTGCTGCCAGCTCTTTGGCGAGTGTTATTATTGCCGCTTCTTCGATAGATTTGTTACCTTCATCGCCTTCATCGGTAATTGCATGGGTAGCTTTATGGCTGAATTGGCCTACGGCGATACCGTCACCTAAATCAACGGGCGATGTATCTATGTAAGGGGAATCTAACTCAGGGATATCCATAAACCGTTTTTCTATTTCGGGCATTCGCCAATGGGTAATCAGAGCTTCATCGGGAGTCGCTTTTGGGGGGAGCGTACGTTCTTCCCCGGCCCATACCGTTGAAACATTTGCGACTCCAAAGCAGCATACAATTGCGAGTAAAGCGGTTGCTTTTATTGTCATGGTCATACTATTTCCTTGTTGTTTTCGTTGCCGCGATAATGTGCAAGGCGACACCTGAGGGAGCGCAAAACGCGCAAAAGCGCACGGTGTCAGTGGCACATAAACGCTGTTAGTCACCACGCTAACGAACTGAACAAGATATGCATGATAAAAGTCTGATTTTTCGCTGATTTCTGCGTGTTCGGCAAACACCTTATTTTTATCAATGATTTATAGTGGTACGGTAATAAAAATTAATCAGGCTTTTGCATGCCTGTTTCATGTTTATTTACGGGTTAGAGGGTATATGACCGAACAATATTGGATTGGTGACTTCTTTGTTAACTTGCCAAGAAACCAAATAACGCACAACGAACATACCCAAACACTGCCACCTAAAGCCCTCGCCGTTTTAACCTACCTCGCTAAGCATCAAGGCGATGTGGTAAGCCAAGAAGATTTACTGAATCAGGTATGGAAAGACACAGTCGTCTCGCCCAATTCTCTACAGCGTTGTATTGCGCAGCTAAGAAAAGCCTTCGGCGATGATGGCAAGGCACAAGGCCTGATTAAAACCCATGCTAAAAAGGGCTACAGTTTAGAGGCTGCTATTCGCTGGGAAGATCATCAAAAAAGGAATGTTGGTGATAGTGTGACATTGGATAAAAGCCCTCCTAATCAACACGCGAAGCTCGGCACCAATAAAGTCGTAAAAGCAGGGTTTAGCGCCAAGCACATCTTCGTATTAAGCTTATTTACTGTGCTTGTGTTTGCGCTAGTGATTAGTATCACCAGTACTCTATGGCCTTCCTCCGTACATAATCCTTCGCCTGCTAGCCCACTGCTCATTGACGATATTCGATTGCTTACATCAACCGATAACAGAGAGCTGGCCAGTGCGTATTCACCTGATGGGAAATTCATCGTATTTCAGCGCTTTCCCGAGGTGATGTGCACAAGCCATTTATGGGCAAAAAACATCGAGACTCAACAAGAGTTCCAACTGACTCGTGATTTAGGCTCGTATGGTAATCTCGCTTTTTCTGAAGATGGCACTTCACTCATTTTTGTAAAACAGAACAACTGTTCAGCGCCCGCCTTGCAGAAAAAGTGCTTTCTATTACAACAGCTAGATTTTGAGCAAGCATTGCTATCGCCACAAACACCGACCACTTTAATGGAATGTAAGCACACTGACATTAAAAGCCCAACATGGTTGAGTGCAAATGATATTGCGCTTTTGCAAAAGGAGCAGGGGCGCTGGAAGTTAATTCGCTATTCTGTGAAAGCAGACAAAAGCGCATTACTGTATGAGGTGAATAATGGCAGCGTGGTGTCTTACGACTTCTCAAAAAAATATAACGTCATTGCGCTTACCTCCGTGCACGAAAGCGGTAAACTCTATATCGAAAAACTGACGCCAGAGGGAGCTCTGCTCTCTAGTAACCCGATTAATTTTCGCGGCGAGATCCCGCAATATGGCACTATTTACCCCAACTTTTCCCCGATAGAGGGGCGCCTAATATTTAGCACTGGCAAGCAACTGTTCACGGTATCGTTTGACGGTGATATTAGCGCTATAAGCATGCCACTTACCGATGCTATAGGTACGCCCTTATTTCACCCCAACGGTAAAAAGATGTTAGCCATTAAGGGGCATTATGACAGCGACATCGTATCTGTCCCGTTATCACAATTCTCTTACTCTCGTATGCAACAGACTGACACTTTAGGTGCCACTGTTGAGTATGAAACAGTCGTGCGCTCTATGCAGGAAGAAGACCGAGCAAAGTACCAACCCAATGGAAACCTTATTGCCTACTACTCTGAGGGGGATGGCACATCACAGGTATGGACAAGCAACTTAGCGCAGGGCAGTACTGCTTCACGCCAGGAAGGTTTAGCCAGCACCGCTTCATACAACGACTTTCCCCACAATGGCGCACACAATGCCGCAGACAACGATTACACAAAACAGCGTAGCCAATTTCCTGCTAATACCTATGTGCGAAACATACTGTGGGACGCAGATGGCCAAAGCTTACTTGTGAATGCGTCATCCCAACTAACACGCCTTTATTTAAACGGCGCAGAAGAAAGCATTTCACTGAGTTACCCAGTGAAAAGCTTATTCCACTGGGACAGCGTGAATAAAACGATTATCGCCAATATTCTCTATCGGGGAGTCAGTACTTTGGTAGAGCTGAATCTCAGTAACAGTGACTTTAGTATTTTAACCAATCACGAAGTCACGTGGGCTACAAAAACCGATCGTGGCGAACTGATTTATAAAGACAATGCAGATAGGTTTTGGCTATCCGGCGCAATTGAAAATACACTTATACCCGAACTGGCAACACAAGGCAGCCATCAACACTTCATCGTAAAAAATGACGTTATTTACGGCATAAATGACCAATATCAGCTTTGGAAGTACATGCTCGAAACCGCCTCGTTCGAGGTACTTGGCCAATTACCCGATACGGTGGATTACATTACCGATATAAACGACAACGCCATACTAATAACACTTAGAGTGGCAGCAAGAAAAGACGTGGTAGAGCTATCAATAGAGTAGGTGGCTGGGGTCGTCATTAACTAGCAGAATTTCACCTATAAACAAGAAACCCTCCGAAATGAGGGGGCATCATGCCGCATATACAAACCTGCAATCTCCACAGGAAGGTCATCAAACGGGTTATGTAAGTATTTTTCAACAAAGCTAACAAGAACACTTATCTCAAAAATGCTTATGTAGTTTATAACGGGTGTAAATTTGGCCAACGATGGCTGATCTAGAAGAGGCGAACAATATACTATTGGAAATAAAAGAGGATAAATCGATGAAAAGAATTAAACTCATTTGAGACAGAAGTATAATTCATCTATCTAACAGAGATAAGATACATTAGTGACTCAAATAAAGTGTTTTTATCACTGCGGTCATGTAACTGATAGCCTAGTGGAGACTTCAAAACCGTAACCAATCGTATTTAAAGTAATTGTGAATGTGGTTCAAGTTACGTTAAATAATATCTTAAGGAGTGCTTTAGTGTTTTATATCAGAAATCTAATTTATATTTCAATATTTCTTTATACCTCTATTTCAAATGCGCAAGTGAGTGCGCCGGCTGCACTTCAACCTGCAGGTCTCACCCCAGGAGACACGTTTTTTGTGATTTTTACGACTAGTACAACACTTGATGCATGTGCTGATGATCTTACAGCTACTGCCGGAGAAATAGCAGCCACGACTCCTACCTCAATTAATACCCATGGCACTAATGCAGCTGCAGCTGGGACAATAACCAGCGGCGTTGCAGGTTGGAATAGCCTTTACATTCACAATGATGGAGTCACGACTACAGACACTGTTGCAGCCGCTGGAGTAGCCTTTAATAATGTGACAGACCGCCCCATTTACAATACGCTGGGCCAACTAGTTGCCAATGACCGAGACGATCTTTTTGACGGCGCAGGCGCCCCCGCCTTTCCAGGTTCCACTGCTTTGAACAATTTGATTAACTTTGATGAAGATGGCAACGCTTTTGCTGGAGGAGATTTCACATATACGGGATTTGGACCATTAGGTAACGATACCGATCAAAACGGCGTTGGCGCAAATGTTCCCCCCCTGGGTGCAAGGAATAACCTAACAGGTTGTATGGTAGGTGACCCAGATCAATCAGATGCGAATTGGGCTGGTGCAGGACCCTCAGCAGCGTCTCGCAGCGTATTTGTACTTTCGCCCTTATTACAGATTCCTGCAGCAGTATCAGCTTCTACCAGCCTGACTGAGTGGTAAGTGGATTATAAATAAGGCTGAGGTGATACTTTTTAATGATAAAACAGTCTAATTAAAGCAACTGCTGCCTACTATTGTTACTCTAAGCCCTTTATTAAGAATGAAACTCTATTTACTTAAACTTTCTCTAGCGCTTATTTTAGGTTTCACACTACTTAAGGCCCCTTTTATGGGGCCGACTATCGATAACTTTTGTTTGCTTCTTGCTCAAATAACCTATCAATTAATTTCCCCTTTTGATGCAAACGTAATGATTAATGAGTCTGTATATTATTGGGGGAGCTATACCTATGCAATTGAAGTAACGAAGGAGTGCAGCGCATTAGGGACCACCATGACCCTTATTGTGGCTATTTTACTTTTTCCAGCAAACTGGAAGATTCGTATACAAACAGTATTTTTAGCTTTTATATTCATACAAGGGATCAATATATTCAGGCTTAGCACCTTGCTTTATGGAAGAGTTTTGTTTGCTCCAGAGGGGTTTAATATTTTGCATTATCACGTTTTCCCGTTTTTACTTTCCCTTTTCTCCATTCTTTTTTTTATTGCCTATGCTGGCCGTTTCAACTTTTTATGCTCGAAACAAAAATCAGTAATACAAGGCTAAAAGTTTGAGCAGATCATTTTATATTAAACTGTTGGCTCTGCTAGTGCCGGTTTTCTTAACTTGGTTCTTTTTATACGCAAAATTGATTGTCCCCATTGCCGTAAGTGTCAATGAACTGTGGGTCGTGCCCACCTACGAACGTTACGGTTTAGAATTGATACAAACAGAGGATCAAAATTGGCGCGTTGATACTGAGCTTTTTCTAGCCACTAAACCCTATAAGCACAATAGTTATCACCCAAAATTAAAAGTGAATGGTGTCACATCTATAAAGTTGGGAGACTACAAATCATTAACATTTTGTTTGCCAATATTTTGGCTGTTAGTGCTCGCGTTTAAACCGAAGCCTAAAGTTCTTTTTTACGGCAGCGTCTACTTATTTCTTTTCATCACCTTCTCGGTAGGCCTAAATATATTCTACCAACTGACCAAACTATTGAGCGAGAGCAGTGATATGGTTAGGGTGTTACAATCAGGATATATCTTTGTGCCGGATAAGCCTCCCCAATGGCTATTCAAAAGCTTAAAACCTTTATTAGATGCAAGTGGACATTTGTTGGTTCTGGTCGCTCCTATAGTGCTATGGCTGAAGTTAAACTGGACAGAATTTAATCAAAGTTTTGAGACAATCGTCAAGGTGAACAAACGATAGAAAAGTAATGTAACTGCTATTTAAGGGGATGTGCTAAGACAAGTCCAGTTCTGGTTGGCTTAATATTCATCGGGATATTTTCATTCATAACACTTTTTAACTTATTTCAGTTTCTAAGTAAAAGTGTCAACACAGTTAGGGGAAGATCACATTGATGTTTCCACATGCTGTTCTGGCATTAAAGTTGATATAAAAATATGGTTCCCTACCATTTTGTATTGGTGACTTCTTTTAGCTGTTGAAAAGAAGTTACTCGAACCCGCGCGACGAGCAGCCTAGACTGGTTTTGAAAATAGGCATGTATGCCAAAAGCGAAGCGCATGCTTTAGCTACGCAGTAGCTGCTTTTGTATTTCACGCGACTCACACTTCATGGTGACGATAGCGACTTGTCAGATGACAAGAAAAGACGTAGCAGAGCTATTAGTAAATTAAGTGAGTAAAGTTATTTCACGTATAAACAAGAAACCCTCCGAAATGAGGGGGCTTTTGCATCTAGCTGCTTATATAAATACCTATCGAGCCATTAAACCTGCGCAGCTTAAAACTTGCGGCGTTTAGAACCCCACAAGCCCCAGCACACCATCACCAAAGGCTTAGTGGTAAGCATTTTTATCATGGGTGTCCATGTAATCTTGTAAACAAGGAACCCTCCGAAATGAAGGGTTCCTTATACATCTAGACGCTTATACAAACACCGATCAAGCGATTAACCCTGCGCAACTTAAAACTTGCCGCGTTTAGAACCCCGAAAGCCCCAGCACAGCATCACCAAAGGCTTAGTGGTAAGCATTTTTATCATGGGTGTCCATGTGATTTTTTGGTGTCCATGTAATTTTTTAGTGTAATTAGTCTCGGAGCCAGACAATGCGATTGTTAAGCGGCATGCAGGTCTATGGGCTGAACGTTATCTAGGTTGATGTTTTGCTTAGCTTGCCAAAGCTCATAATTATCTTGCATGCTAAGCCAACTCTCAGGGCTTCGACCTAGTACCTTAGATAGTCGCAGTGCCATTTCAGGCGATAATGCACTTTTACCTTTTACCACACGATTAAGCGTAGAAGCTGCAACGCCAAGATGCGTAGTAAGTGTTCTGCAGCTGATGCCATGTAGCTCCATATAGATGGATTCAATAAATTCACCAGGATGGGGTGGGTTATGCATATTCATTAGTGATAATCCTCGTAATTTAAGATGTAAGCATTACCGTCCTTGAATTCGAACGTCACTCTCCAATTACCGTTAACTGATATAGACCAAATGTTGGCCCTTCCCCCTTTCAGTTGGTGAAGTGAAAAGCTAGGAAGATTAACGTCATCTATGTTTTGTGCGGTATGGACAGCAGCTAACTGCATACGAAGTTTCTTCGCGTGCTTTGCTTGAATGCCTGATGTTTTCCCTTTCTCGACTACAGACCTTTGTGTTTAAATGACTTGATCATCACCCAAGTCTGGCGTATTGCGCAACGCGCTTCAACTTTGTGGCGGTATTACAGCGACAACCAGCGTTATTTTGAATTGTTATCAATTCTTTGATGGGGAGGCGTTTAAGCTGGTATTAGCCAATCCAAAGCTAACTTTTAGACTATGAGCCGAGCGAATACATTGACAGCATCGTCGCTGCTTTATATTTTCAGCGGCACCGCCCTGATAATTACTGTTAATGACTAGCCACAAACTGCTTAATTTAGCTGTGACCCCTTTAATTATCTTTATGATTTTTATATATTATTTGTGGGGATACTTCAGGCTTTAACCCCACATCTAATAGTCATATTGTCTTAATCAGCAGGTTGCATACGTACTATAGGTTTGAGGGTTATGCCTTTCTCACTATCCTCTGCGGCCTGATTAATATCCTTTAGATCGTAGAACTTAACGAGTTTATCGAAGGGAAACTTCCCCGCCATATAGAGGTCTACAAGCGCTGGAATTAGTGTACTAGGCACACTATCACCTTCAACCACGCCGACTAGTTTTTTGCAGTTCTGCATAAAATCGGTTAGATCAATATCTGCCGTTGAACCTGGCTTTGAGGCGCCAACAATTGCGCCAATGCCGCGAGGACGCAATGCGGTGACCATGTTTGAGATAAGCGACCCTATACCAGTTGAATCCATAGCATATTGCGCACCGCCGCCCGTAATTTCCTGAATACGAGCAACAGGATCTTCATCTTTGCTGTTAATCACATGTGTCGCCCCGACTTTGAGCGCCAACTCCAATCGTGAAGGTACAATATCGACCGAGATGATAATTGTGGCGCCGAGCGCTGCAGCTGCCATGACTCCAGATAGACCAACAGCCCCGCCACCAAAGGCAACAAAACTTGAGCCCGGTGTAACTTTTAGAGCATTCATTACCACGCCAGCACCTGTTTGAATGCCGCAGCCAAGCGGGCCTAATAGCTCAAGTGGCGCGTCCTTTCGTACTTTGATTACATTACGTGCATTGGCGACGGCATATTCACCAAACGATGATTGACCGAAGAATCGATCGTTCAGTGTGTCACCATCACCTGCGACGAGTGCATGGGTGCCATCAATGCGCTGACCTGAAAAGTTATAGGGGTTGAAGTTTTCACAATAGGCTGGATGTCCCTCATGGCATGAACGGCATTCGTTACAATTAAGAAAAGTCATAACAACGTGATCACCCATCTCGATGTTGCGCACGTCTTCGCCCACAGCAGTGACAACGCCAGATCCCTCATGACCCAAAACAATCGGGTGGGGAACAGGGAACACCTGATCACGAGCTATCATGTCTGTGTGGCACATGCCCGTTGCGACAACACGCACGAGCACCTCATCGTCATGCATTGAAACACGCTTTACTTGTTCGATCTGAAATGGACCACCCTTTTGGCGGATGACGGCTGCGGTATAAGTCTCAGGAGATTTCTGTGTCATGGTAAACCCTTTCAAATTATGAATTGAGGTGTTCTATGGCCGCATCAGTTACGACCAAAGTTTTTTACTACTTATCAGCGTCCGTCCCACCAGTCCCGGCTCCTGATGGCGGCGCGATTATCTGCATTTTTTTGCTACGGAACTTGGGTCCGTTGGGTAGGACTAGATTGATTTTGTCAAATTCTTGCATCTCAAAATCCATACTATTGAAGCGAATGTCTTCAAGGTGACCACCGACTGTGTTGTTACCGTTTTGAAAGTGAAAATGCAGTCCTGGTATACTAATATCGCCTAGGTATTCTGGCGTATAGATACCGACGACGGTACCCGTAGTATTTGTGAGATCGTACATCTGTCGACTGGCTAAATATTCGAAAAAATCGACGTCCTCATCCTCTACACCGTGAGCTGATGCCAGATGGGCGTAGTCAAATCTGCCTTTAGCTTTAAATGCATAAAAGCTATTAACCGATGTGATTTGAGACGTAATGGCATCTTGAAGCTCCTTAAACGACCTGATATTTTTGAGAGTAATGGTCTTAGTCGGCTCAAATTTAAGCATCGACATATAAGGTGCTTGCAGATCATCTGGCGCAACCGTCGCCGTACCATCTGCGGCGATTGAGTAGATCACACCGTCAACAGCGGTCAGCTCCCCATTTAGATGATTACTGACCCCGACGCCTATATCGCCAAGCTCACTCATTTGCTCGGCGGTGATTGTACCCTCATAAATCGTATTCATCAGTGTCAGTGGTAAGCCGTATTGTTGAATCGCTTTGGGTACATCTTGATCGTGCGCACCTTCATGAGCTAGAGCTGCTTGCGATAAACTGGTTAACGTAATTGCAGTTACAAGGTTAAAAAAAACGCTTTGAAAAGTCATATTGGTTTCTCCTTTAATAGTAGTTAACAGCCACTACGGCACATTATCAAATCACTTCAGTGACAAAGTTCATGTATTGATTCATGTCACCGACTACTGCTTTTTCCATAAGAGCACCAGTTTCTTCGGCATAGGGCTGATGAAAATGAATATCCCAAACATCTGACTCTTTACGCCAGTGTTCGTAAACAACCAACTCATCCTCAGCACCATTGACCGTGTAAAGATCGAACAAAATGTTGCCCGGCTCATCTTTGGTATGAGAGATATGCTTTTCAAATTGAGCAACCAGCTGATCTTTATATTCAGGTTTTATTTTAAATATAAAGAAAATAACAAAAACGTTATCTTCAGCGTTCGCTGTTTTGGAATGATCGGGGGCAGGCTTGGTATCAGTAACGTTCCTTACCATGACGGCTGTGTTTGACGTTTCCAAAAATTCGAACAGTTGTTTTACATAAGGTTGCGCGTTGTGAAATGCTTCTGCGTCATCCTGAAGCCGCTCGTAGGCAAAGAATCTATTGGGATTGCTGTTATCGACAAAAAGCTTGGCTTCTTCAAATCGAGCTTCTTTTTCGGTGCCCGCTTTCGCTTTAAGAAAGGCTGTGCGAAAGGCTGACGTGTGTTCAGGTGTTACGTCGAATGTGATAATGCGCGTGAGCATAATCTTCTCCTGTTGGTCTACAAAAAGTGCCGGGGTAGAGTAGATGTTAGTTTAAAACGGATATTGGCGCGGGGTGCGCTGTACGGTGATCCAATGATCGGTTGTGAACTCCTCGATAGCCCATTCTCCATTGAACCGGCCCAAACCTGAGTTTTGTTCGCCGCCAAAAGGCGCATTGGCATCATCTGCAATGGAGCTATCGTTGACGTGCGTCATACCCGTTACAATGCGTTTTGCAAACTCAACGCCGCGTTCCAAGTCACCAGAGTAAACGGCACCCGACAATCCAAAAGTGCTGGCATTTGCTAACTCTAAGGCGTGCGCTTCATCACGTGCTTTTTGGATACCAACGAGGGGGCCAAATATCTCTTCATGAGCAATTTCCATGTCAGGCTTCACATCGGAAAAAATATGTGGCGGTAAAACATTACCTTCGGCGTTTCCTTCAAGCAAGACAGCGGCGCCTTCAACCTTTGCCAACTCAATCTTTTTCTTCAGGCCATCTAATTGTTTGGCGTTGATAATGGGCCCAATTACTGTATCGCTATCTGAAGGGTTGCCATACTTAAGCGTTTTTGCATGAGCAACAAATTTTTCAACAAATTCATCATAAATCGGTGCTTCGACGATGATGCGATTAATCGCCATACAGATCTGTCCTTGATGTAAGAACTTACCCATGATGGCAGCACTGACAGCATCGTCTACATTAGCGTCTGCTAAGGCGACAAATGCATTATTGCCACCTAGCTCCAGTGCAACCCGTTTTAAATGCTCACCGCCACCAGCAATGCGGCCAATGCCACGGCCTACGGGTGTTGAGCCAGTAAAGGAGATCATAGAGGGAACAGCGTGTTCAACAAAGGCATCGCCAATATCTGAGCCTGCACCGATAACAACACTCAATACACCTGCGGGTAAACCGGCCTCTTCAAATATTTTGGCGATGATAAGACCACCGGTAACTGGCGTATCGCTAGCAGGTTTCAAAACGACAGCATTGCCAAGTGCGAGCGCGGGCGCAACAGAACGCTGCGACAGATGAAGGGGGAAATTCCATGGGCTAATCACACCTACTACCCCCAGCGCTTTGCGATAAACACGGCTCTCCATACCAGGCAGGTTAGAGGCTAAAATACGTCCTTGCACACGGTTTGGGAACGTTGCGGCTTCTTCCGTGATATTGCGTGCCGAACCAAGTTCAATCTCAGCTTTGATGCGTGTGCTACCTGACTCGTGAATGAGCCAATCAATGATTTCGTCGTGGCGCGCATCAAATATTTCAACAGCGCGGCGCATGACAGCAGCGCGTTCAGAAGGCATTGCAGCGGACCATGTAATCTGTGCTTCTTTAGCTTTTACAAATGCAGCATCAAGATCGTTCTTATCCGCCATCTTTATAGTTGCAAGAGTTTTACCTGTGTAGGGATCAATGCTGTCAAAGTATCGGCTTGTAGAGCCTTCTCGCCATTCACCAGCGATATATTGCAAGTGAAAATCATCGTAGTGGTTTGTAATATCTTTCATAATAAATATCCTATTCGAAAAAAATGCCGTGAGTTGAGTTGGATTAGGAAAATAAGTAGCTATTTATAAGTACTGAGCCTGCGAATTATCAAACGCGTTCTAAAATCCTTCGAGTACAATTTTCCCACGTGTTTTGCCGCTTTCGATCTGGGTATGCGCCTCTATCAAGGTTTTAGCATCGATTTTGCCAAGCACGTTTGTTACCGTTGATTTAATCTTTCCGGCATCGACCAGCTTGGCAACTTCATTCAGTATTTCACCCTGAACACGCATATCTGGGGTATGGAATAAAGGTCGCGTGAACATCGTGAAATTGTTGATCGATACAGATTTCATACCGAAAGGTTGCAGATCTACCGCCCCTGCAGCATCTACTGGGGTGAAGCGACCTTGTGGTGCGATCAGTTCTGCAATTTGTGGAATATGTCCGGCAGTGCCATTTGTTGAAAGAACAAATCCTGGCGCTCCAAATCCAAGGGCAGTAACCTGAGCGGCAATCGGTTCGTGGTGATTGATCACGTGGTGCGCACCTAGTTTTTTAACCCAAGCAGTTGTCTCGGGCGTGGAGGCTGTTGAGATAATGGTTAGGTTAGTTATCGCGCGAAGCATTTGAATCGCGATTGTGCCAACACCGCCGGACCCGCCAATGACCAGTATAAGATTATTGCCTTCCGGTACAGGACGGTTTACGTCAAGACGGTCAAAGATTCCTTCCCAAGCAGCAAGTGTTGTTAAAGGTAAAGCAGCTGCTTCTGCGTGGCTTATGCTGGTCGGTTTATGCCCAACGATACGCTCATCAACCAAATGGAATTCAGCATTGGTGCCGAGACGATCAATGGTGCCCGAATAATAAACCTCATCTCCGACTTCGAATAATGTAACGTCATCGCCAATGGCTTCAACGACGCCTGCGCCATCATAGCCGATTACGGTATAGCCGCCTTCGGGGTCTGCCATCATCTTTCGAGCTGCCGAGTCCGCTGGATTAACGGAAACTGCGTGAATTTTCACCAGTAAATCTCGCCCAGATGCTACAGGCTTGTCCAGAGTGATGTCTATTAGTGCATCTTTGCGTGTGATTTTTCCAGGCGTTTTGAATCCAACAGCTTTCATAGGGGTGTTCCTTGTAAGGGTAGGGTCAGACTTTAGTTGCAAGTATAGTAATGACATTATTGCTATCGAAACATCAGCCCCAGCCAAAAACACTTTCAATTTTTTTTTGAAAGCGCCTTAACATATGAAAGATTGTTGGTTGTATTTAAGATATTAGTGGTCATCGTTCCAGGCTTACATAGGAACAAGCTCACATAGACCCCATTTTTAAAAACTGAATAAATAATCTCACAGTTTCAAGAAAGAATTACCCTCAAGAATAGTGAGTGTTTTTTTAATCCGATGAATTGATGATTTGGTTGGAATAGTAAGTGTTGAAAATAGAAATGGCGAGCAAGGTCTTTTTTTAGGCAAACATCTACGCTATAAATTATGCTTGAAGTTTATTAGTTGAAACCCTCTCTGGCTTTAGTCATTCCTCTCAGTCGTTGACGATGGGTATTATCGTTTAACGCTTTAATCAATTGTTCTGAACCAGCCCCGTAGCAGAAGTGCATATAAAAATCAGTGGTCAAGGTTAACCACTGAGCAGAATGCAAACAGAATCTTTCTAGAATGGGGCTGCGAGTATTATCAATATGGCTAGCTTTGTCATCACGAATACAACGACCTGTTGTATCTACGAGCTCACAATAGTTCTTTAGTGACTAAGCGATACCTCGAGACATATTTTAAAGGGGATTTCTTACAAAGGGCATGAAACGCAGAGGTGAGACTGTTGCTTTCTGGCGGCGAAAATACGTTTTTTAATACTGGTGTGCTTTGATGTTTCAAGCGTTTTTGCCCTTTTCGGACGAATGGGGGTTTAAATCCACCTAGGCTAAACAGGCTAATACGACAATTTCATCTAACAATGCCTGTGATTTAAATTGCCCTCTTCCACTAATTTATCGGGTATAAATTAGAACAGCTTTAGCTGGCCCGCAGGGTGAGCGGCAAGGGCGGCGGCGAATGAAAAAAGCCAATGCAGCCGTCCTCTTTATTGGCTTCGCTGGCAATGTACTCATTTACGTCGTGCATAAACCAGCTTATGTCGTACAAACGTTGCCAATACGTTTCAACAGTCTCATCAAAGGTAGTTAGCTCGCCTTGCTTAGCCACCTCTCATAAATTTCTGAGTCAGCAACGTACCTCTATACAGCGCATAGCGCAACACGCTTCTACTCAAGTGGCGGGGATTACAATGAGTATTATCTTGGACGGTGATCAATCCTAGTTGTCAGAGATGCTAAAACTGATATTAGCCATACCCAAGCCAACTTTTAGAGGATAAGCGAAGGGTATGTGCTGGAGACAAAGTCGCTATATCTGCCTTTCAGCGACTCAACCCTATTAATTGATGTTAACGACTGGCCACATACCGCTTAATTCGACTCTGACCCCTATTATTATTCATAATTCGACTCTGACCCCTATTATTATAACACCTGAAATTACTCCCCAGAACAATGTTTCCTGTATATCCATAGAACTTCCTTGTAGGAGCTAACGCCGGCTTAAGCGGACTAAAATTGTTGGCTATAATTTGTGGCGAAGCGAAACTGAGCGAACTGCTTTAGTTCCGTTTAAAGCGCTTGTATGGATAATAACTCAGGTAAATCATCCTGATTTTAATCGGGGTGAGGTAAAGTGAGACCCAAGCTTTAGCAGCAACTAAAGCCTTCTTTTGTGGTAGTTCGATTGAGCGATGGCTCCTCAGTTGAGAGACCGATAACAAGAAAGAACACCACAAAGGACTCCAAGCAAAACACTCGAATAGTCTACTGGGTCTCAACCCGCATTATGCAAGCAAGAGTTAGCTTATTATGAATCCAAAAACAAATCAAAGCGTTAACGTCGGTGTCGATACGGGCAAGTTTCAATTGGATATTTATATCCGCCCTCACGATATTTATTTCACTGTTTCTAACGATGAAAAGGGTATCAAAGAAGCCATTAAAAAAATCCAACAGCATTCGCCTGGGCGTATCGTCATTGAAGCAACTGGCCGATTAGAAATGCCGTTTATTATCGCGTGTGCAAATGCTAATTTACCCTTCGTTGTCGCCAATCCCATTCACATTAAACGCTTTGCTGGGGCGATAGGTCAGCGAGCTAAAACAGACAAACTAGATGCTCAATTGATTGCTCATTATGGTGAAGCTATTCAGCCTAAGTTATCTCAACTAAAACCAGATACTATGCAGGCTATGAGTGATTTAGTTGCAAGGCGAAATCAATTGCTCGTCATGCAAACAATGGAAAAAAACCGCCTGCAAATTCTACCAAAAGAACTCGCCATGACCATCAAACCTATTCTCACTGCCTTTAAGAATCAGATAACCAAAATCGAGAATAAAATTGTCGCGCTCATTGAATCTTGTCCTGATTATCAAGCGAAGAATTGCATCTTACAGAGCATGAAAGGAATAGGAAAAATAGCCTCCGCTTCCATCATCAGTAACCTGCCAGAGTTAGGTTACATGACCAACAAACAAGCCTCTGCGTTAGTCGGTGTGGCTCCCATGAATCGAGAAAGTGGGCGCTATAAAGGGTTGCGGAAAATCCAAGGTGGCAGACATCAAGTCAGAACCGTTTTGTACATGGCGATGATGTCAGCGATACAAAGTAACCCCGTATTTAAGGAAACATATCAACGATTAGTCGCAGCAGGAAAGCCTAAGAAAGTGGCTATTATTGCGTGCATTAGAAAGATGGTTGTTATCTTAAATTCAATGCTCAGAGACGGGGTCATGTGGGAAGCGCCGAAGACTACAAATTAGCTATTGACGCCATAGTCTCTTGTTAAATTCCGTGTACTTTTACTTCTGCCATTTTTTGTTTGTTTTTTAACTCTTTAATCAAAAAACTCACCCACTTCATTGAATATAAGTAGTGATCAAAACCTTCGATATAACTCGAATATTCACCTTTAAAAGTAGCATCAATTTCTCTAGGCCTTGCATCATAAAACTTCCAGCACTTCGTATGCAGGGTCATATTAAACCCTTTAATTTTCTTAGCGACTAATTCAACAACTTTTGACGGTTTTAGTTTAAAAGGATTTTCAATCCCTTTAATAAAAGCAACACCTTGCTCATAGTTTGCAATTTCTTCATCACTTAAGTTATTTACATTTAAAAACTCTACCGCAATGTCAGCTGACGTAGCGTGATTACCTAATTTCGGAACCAAGAAAGCCCTAATTCTATATTTTTGGCTTTGAACAACGTCATCATTTAGGTCATTTCTATAAGTTTCCATGTATTCACGGACAACTTTATAACTCTCTTTTTGCAGTTGTTTTAGTGAATCAAGTTGTGCTTGCTCACTGATTCTGGTTAATTGCATCGCAATAGCTAAACTTGCAGTCAAAGCGTGGTCATCGCCAAATTCTTCGACAAGCAAAGTTTCAAAATTGCTTAACGCCGATTGGCATTCTCCACAAACAGCTAAATCAATGGCAGGTAAACTTCTATGCTCAATTTTGTTCCTTAAGCCAATAAGAAATTTAATATTGGCTTTTTCGGCACTTGACTCACCTTTCCAGTAAGCGTCACTACACTCACCAAGTTCCCAGGCTTTCTCTTCACCCTCGATCAGTATTGGATTTCCATCGTTGTCTAGGTAGAAATAATCAGAACCTCGCTTTTCAAAGATTGCGTGAAATAGTGATGTATAAGCAATAACTATATTTACAATAAAACCATAAGTCTTAAATTCTGTATACGGGTTGTTGTAAGTGGAAACAGCAAGTAAAGCGAATTCTTTCGCTTTATGAACCAATATTCCTTTTGTTGACAGGTCGGTAGTTTTTTGAAGCTTTTGGCTATGTACACTCCGAAACTCTTCTTTACTAAGATATGAAATACCAGAGCTAGAATATTGAGTTCCATCTTTTACCACATATTGATGCCAGCGTTTAGAAGGGTATGTACTACATGTACCTATACTCCAACCTGTAGCTTCAGCTAACTGTATAATGGTAAATGCTTCTGTTTCTTTTTCTTTTGTTACTAAAAAATCGTAAGCTAAATCAACTTTATCGTATCTACTCATTGCGCGATTCCATGTACCATTTAGCAACATTGATTGTGGGAAAAGTTCCGCATTTAAACTCGAAAATTTTCCATCTTTCCTTATCTATCTTTATTAGCATACACCGTAACTTGTTGTACAGGTTAAATTTTTTCCATTTCTTAAATTTGCTCTTGTGGAAATACGGAAAACTTCCAAGATCTTGCTGTTTACCGGAACTGTTGATGAAAAAGCATATAAAATTGCCCATAAATATAGTTCTCATTAGAGTGATCAAGGCGAATGTATTGGCGGCGAAGTCGCTGCTTTTGTCTTTTTGCGACTCACACTTTCCCGGTAACGATAGCGACTTGTCAGATGGCCAGACAGGGACGTCTGGACAAGGGGTGTTGCTTTACAGGGATGTTTCCTCACGCCGTTTTGACAATAAAGGCGCTCTTGTTAGCGGATCAGAAAGTGTGCTGGAGCCGGCTTCTTTCTGGTGACTCTTTCTTAGCTGTTGAAGAAAGAGTTACTCGAGCCGCGGGACGCGGTTTGAAAATACGTCATGGATGACGTGGGCGAAGCCCATAAGGTGAGCGCAGCGCATAAGTAAGCAACGCGCATAGTGTGCGAAGCACATAAAGTGCACGCAGTGCATAAAGTGGCTGAAAGCCATAAAAAACAAGCAATAAAAAACCCGCCGAAGCGGGTTTCCTAAGATTTCAAAGCGGAGCTTTGAGAAACATGATTTACATCATGCCGCCCATTCCACCCATACCACCCATGCCGCCCATATCAGGCATTGCAGGTGCATCTTCTTTCGGTGCTTCAGCGATCATCGCTTCAGTTGTGATCATCAAACTTGCGATTGATGCTGCGAACTGTAGTGCAGAACGCGTTACTTTAGTTGGGTCAAGGATACCCATCTCTAGCATATCGCCGTAAGTGTCGTTACCTGCGTTGTAACCGTAGTTGTCAGCGCCGTTTTTAACGGCGTTAGTCACTACTGATGCTTCTGCACCGGCGTTAGCGGCGATTTGACGCATTGGCGATTCCATTGCGCGAAGTAGCAATTTAATGCCGTGTGTTTGGTCTTCGTTGTCGCCTTGAAGGTCAACAATTTTAGACGCGGCACGGACTAGTGCAACACCACCACCGGCAACTACGCCTTCTTCAACCGCTGCGCGAGTTGCGTGTAATGCATCTTCAACGCGGTCTTTCTTCTCTTTCATTTCAACTTCAGTGGCTGCGCCAACTTTGATAACCGCAACACCGCCAGCTAGTTTAGCTAGACGTTCTTGAAGCTTCTCTTTGTCGTAGTCTGAGCTTGATTCTTCGATTTGAGCGCGTATTTGAGCAACACGGCCTTGGATCGCTTCTTCTTCGCCAGCACCGTCAACCACTGTGGTGTTGTCTTTGTTGATAACAACACGCTTAGCTGTGCCTAAATCTTCTAGGGTCACTTTTTCAAGCTCTAGACCGATTTCTTCAGAAATCACAGTACCGCCTGTTAAGGTGGCAAGATCTTGGAGCATGGCTTTACGACGGTCACCGAAACCTGGTGCTTTAACAGCAGCCACTTTAACGATACCGCGCATGTTGTTCACAACTAGCGTAGCAAGTGCTTCACCTTCAACGTCTTCAGCGATGATTAACAAAGGCTTAGAGGCTTTTGCTACTGCTTCAAGGGTCGGTAGTAATTCACGGATGTTAGATACTTTTTTGTCAACCAATAGGATAAACGGGCTGTCTAGTTCTACAGTGCCGTTTTCTTGGTTGTTCATGAAGTATGGAGATAGGTAACCACGGTCGAACTGCATACCTTCTACCACTTCTAGTTCGTTTTGTAGAGATTGGCCTTCTTCAACTGTGATAACGCCTTCTTTGCCTACTTTGTCCATTGCTTCAGCGATAAGGTCGCCTACTTCAGTGTCAGAGTTAGCAGAGATAGTACCTACTTGGGCAATCGCTTTGCTGTCTGCACATGGAACAGAAAGGGTTTTAAGCTGTTCAACCGCAGCAATAACTGCTTTGTCGATACCGCGCTTAAGATCCATTGGGTTCATACCTGCTGCAACGGCTTTCAGGCCTTCAGTCACGATAGACTGTGCAAGTACCGTTGCGGTAGTTGTTCCGTCACCAGCTTCGTCATTGGCTTTAGAAGCAACTTCTTTCACCATTTGTGCGCCCATGTTTTCGAATTTATCTTCTAATTCGATTTCTTTGGCTACGGATACACCATCTTTAGTGATGGTAGGTGCGCCGAATGACTTGTCTAACACTACGTTACGGCCTTTAGGACCTAGGGTAACTTTTACTGCGTTAGCTAGAATGTTAACGCCTGCTAGCATTTTTACGCGAGCGTCATCAGAAAAACGTACTTCTTTTGCTGCCATGATATTAATTCCTCTAAATTTGGTTAACGGTTGATTACTCGACTACTGCTAGGATGTCGTTTTCGCTAAGGATCAATACTTCTTCGCCGTCTAGCTTCTCTGTTTTCACGCCGTAACCGTCGTTGAAAATTACGATGTCGCCGATTTTAACGTCAACAGCTTTCACTTCGCCGTTATCAAGTGTGCGACCATTGCCGACAGCGATAACTTCACCGCGAGTTGATTTTTCTGCTGCTGAGCCCGTTAATACGATGCCGCCGGCAGATTTGCTTTCTTGTTCGTGACGCTTAACGATAACGCGATCGTTTAAAGGACGAATTGCCATTTTCAAATCTCCTGAAAATTCCAATGTTAATAAAGGTTTAAGTTGCCGATTACTCGGACGGTTAAAATGAGCATGGTTTTCACCTTACTCAGAAATTTGTTCTGCGGTCATAAATGGGGTTAGGGGAAATTATCTCAAGTTAAATCGTCAAAAATTTCGTATTTTTTTACGAAAAGTGCATTTTTTTTTCATTTACCACGGTCTTGCTACTTAGCCCGCTAAGATTCACCGGCATTTTGATGGGCTGATGCTTGCGCTTACATGCCTTTATCTTTGTGAATGCGACCGAATGATTGACTGGCTTTAAGGATGTGTTTTTGGTGTTGCGCTTGAATATCAGCAAAGCAAGACCAATCTAATGGTTATTAAACGGCAACACGCTACTGTGTTTTGCTGAGCAATTAGGAGTTAAATTATGGCTACCCCCCTTAAAATAGATATCGTTTCTGACGTGTCGTGCCCATGGTGCATCATAGGTTATAAAGCCTTGGATGAAGCACTAGGCAAACTTGACGGTAAAGTTGCAGCGGATATCACTTGGCAGCCGTTCGAATTGAACCCGAACATGCCCCCAGAGGGCCAAGAAATTGTTGAGCATATCACCGAGAAATACGGCATCAGTGTTGAACAAAGTGAGCAGAACCGCGAAATGATTAAGCAGCGCGGCCTAGATGTGGGTTACGAGTTTGGTAATCGAGGCGGTGGTCGTATTTACAATACCTTCGATGCGCACAGGTTGTTGCACTGGGCAGAAGAGGCAGGCAAACAAACAGAGCTTAAGTTGGCCTTGTTCGATTTGTACTTCAAAGAAAGTGGTGACCCAAGTAACCACGAGCAATTGCTCGCTGTGGTTGAGCGTGTTGGGCTTGATAAAGCCGCTGCCCAAGAAGTATTGACCTCGGGTAAGTACACCCAAGAGGTGCGCGAAGCACAGCACTTATACCAATCTAACGGGATTAGTTCAGTCCCTGCGGTTATCGTGAACAACAAACATTTGATCAGTGGCGGTCAGCCTGCTTCCGTGTTTGAGCAAGCATTAACGCAGATTGCCCAAGAAGTGGAAGCCGAGAATGTGAGCGCTTAAATCCCGCCATTCGCGATTGCTGAGTCAATACGTCGGTAATAGATGAGTAAGTAGTTGATAAATTAGAAATAAAGAAAAAGGAGCCTAGGTTCCTTTTTTGTTGGGTACTTTTCTAACGATAACGACAAAGGTATCGACTAAGGTAACGATCAAGGTTGCCGCAGCTTGCTATTTACTATCCCAAGCGGTTTTATACAACGCGATGATTTCATCTTTACTCGCCAAGCGTGGGTTGTTGTTCGGCGAGCCCGAGGCAAGAGCTTGCTCTGCCATTAACGCCAAGGTGTTATTGAACATATCTTTTTGTACGCCAAACTCCGCTAACGTTGGAACCTTCAATGTCGTATTAATAAGCCTAAGTTGGCTAAGCAGTGCTTGGTGCGCTTGGTTTTCATCTGCAAAGTCATTCACCAATCCCATATACAGTGCGCACTGGGCATAGCGTGTAGGGGCGCTGCTGATGGAAAATTCCGTGACAGTGGGCAGTAACATGGCATTACTTAGCCCATGGGGGACATGAAAATGCACCCCCAATGGGCGGCTCATACCATGCACTAAGGCAACAGAGGCGTTTGAAAAGGCGACACCAGCAAGGGTCGCCCCGAGCATAACGGCTTCCCGGGCTTGAAAATCTGTCGGGTCTTGACAGGTGCGCAGTAAATTCTGCCCAATGAGTTTCATGGCGGCGATGGCCTGCTGATCGCTAAACAGATTCGCTTTGCGACTGACAAAGGCTTCTATTGCATGGGTGAGTGCATCAATGCCTGTATCAGCCGCTATGCGCATGGGCAAGCTCAGGGTGAGTTCGTAATCCACTATGGCAGCCATGGGCATCAAGCCTGGCCCCATGCATAGCATTTTCTCGTCTGTGCTGGCATCGGTAATGATGGTGGCTTGGGTCGCTTCTGAGCCGGTGCCTGCGGTGGTAGGAATAGCAATCACTGGCATGCTACGCATATGAACCGTGCGGGGCATTTTGTAATCGCGCATGGTGCCGCCGTGGGTCGCTAATAATGCAATCGCTTTGGCAGTATCAATGGCGCTGCCGCCCCCTAATGCTAGCAAGCAATCGTACCTTCCCTGACGAACCAAATGGACCGCAGGCAGGATGGAATCTTCACTTGGCTCAGCCATGGTCTCGCTAAATAGGCCGTAATCTATGTTTTGCGCTTTTAGTAAGGTAGTGATCTTATCGGTATAGCCAAGGGTGACCATAGTGGCGTCGGTGATGATGCACGGGTATTGGCAGCCAAGGCTTTCAAGGGTCGCGGGTAGAGCGTTAATGGCGCCTGCGCCAATTTGCATGATGTTGGGTAGAGTAATCGTGGTCGTCATAGCGCTAATACCTCAATAAGTCATGTGTTTACGCTAACCCATGATCATCAGTAGCGCCATATACAAATATTGTATTGGGTATTTTTTAGGCTAATGGACTAAGTGTGAGTTTTACTGATAAGTGGCAAAGTGAATAGGGTATCGCGCTGTGCCCAAATGACGAAAAAGAGCCACAAAAAAAGGAGCCTAAGCTCCTTTTTATTCAGTGTGATACGTCAGTAGACTTGGGGGTGCTTACACGCCCATGTAGTCGAGCATACCTTCTGCGGCTTCGCGGCCTTCGAAAATAGCAGTAACGACTAGATCAGAGCCTCGCACCATATCGCCACCAGAGAAGATCTTAGGATTAGACGTTTGAAATGCATACTTTCCTTTAGCAGGAGCGCGTACACGACCCTTTTCATCCAGGATAATACCGTAGTCACCAAACCAGCCCGCAGGGCTAGGCTGAAAGCCAAACGCGATGATGACTGCGTCAGCTTCAATGACATGTTCTGAGCCTTCGATGACAACAGGACGACGACGGCCTTCTGCATCCGGCTCGCCCATTTCGGTTTTCACGCAGCGTACGCCACACGCATTACCATTGGCATCTAGTTCGATATCCAGTGGTTGTACGTTAAAGGTGAATTCAACGCCTTCTTCTTTGGCGTTAACTACTTCACGGCGTGAACCAGGCATGCTGTCTTCATCACGACGATAGGCACAGATAACATCTGTGGCGCCTTGGCGAATAGATGTACGTACGCAATCCATGGTGGTATCACCACCGCCTAACACCACGACCTTTTTGCCTTTCATATCAACGAATTCATCCGCTGATTTTTCAAACTTAAGGTGACGGTTAATGTTGGCAATCAAGAAGGGCAGGGCTTCGTAAACACCCGGTGCGCCTTCATTCGCAAAACCACCTTGCATTGGCTTGTACGTCCCCATGCCTAAGAACACGGAATCGTATTCATCAAGCAAGGTTTGAAAGTCGATGTCTTTGCCGATTTCAGTATTGAGTACAAACTCGACGCCCATTTCAGTGAAAATTTCACGACGACGGGTGATCACGTCTTTCTCAAGCTTAAAGGCCGGAATACCGAAGGTCAGCAAGCCGCCGATTTCTGGGTATTTGTCATACACAACGGGTTTGACGCCATTACGTACTAGAATATCCGCACAGGCAAGGCCAGCAGGCCCTGCACCGACAATGGCGACTTTCTTGTTGGTGGCTACAACACCTGACATGTCAGGACGCCAGCCCATCTGAAAGGCGGTATCAGTAATGTATTTTTCAATACTGCCAATGGTGACGGCACCAAAGTCATCGTTTAAGGTACACGCGCCTTCACATAAACGGTCTTGTGGACAAACACGGCCACAGACTTCAGGCAAACTGTTGGTTTTGTGAGAAAGCTCAGCCGCTTCTAAAATTTTCCCTTGGTTGGCTAATTCGAGCCACTGAGGGATAAAGTTATGCACTGGGCATTTCCATTCACAATACGGGTTACCGCAATCTAAACAGCGGTCAGCTTGACCCTCTGTTTGCGATTGGGTCAAAGGCTGATAGATTTCAGCGAATTCTGCTTTACGAACAACGATCGGCTTTTTGGGCGGGTCGATACGTTCTACGTCAACAAATTGGTATACGTTTTTAGACATATGATTCTCGTCCTGCTACTTATTGGGCCTGAATGCTAAGTTCTGATGATGAGCGACTAATGTGCCCCAACAGATTTTTCACATTACTGGTCTTAGGCTTAATTAAGCGGAATTTAGACAACACTTCATTGAAGTTGTTGAGTAAGCCCATGGCGTACTCGCTGCCTGTTTCTTCGTAGTGTTGATTGATGAGGCCACGCAAGTGCTCAGACAAAATAACCTTGTCTTCAATGCCCATAATCTCCACTAGTTCAGGGTTGATACGATGTTCAATATCGTCTAATACATCCAGAATGTAGGCAAAACCACCTGTCATACCTGCACCAAAGTTAACGCCAACGGCGCCAAGGACCGCAACAATACCGCCTGTCATGTATTCACACGCGTTGTCGCCTGTACCTTCTACAACCGCGACAGCACCTGAGTTACGGACACCGAAGCGCTCACCTGCACGTCCCGCAGCGAACAATTTGCCGCCTGTTGCACCGTACAAACAAGTGTTACCCATTATCGCGCTCACATGTGGGTCAAAGCTGATGTTGGTTGGGTTACTGATAACCAATTTACCGCCTGTCATGCCTTTGCCTACATAATCGTTGGCATCGCCCACTAAGTGCATTTCAAGGCCACCTGCGTTCCATACACCAAAGCTTTGACCGACTGTACCGGTAAGCTGAATGTGAATAGGCGCGTCGTGCATGCCTTGGTTGCCATGTACTTTAGCAATTGCACCAGAGAGCATGGCTCCCACTGAACGGTCAGTGTTGCGAACGTTGTACTTTAACGATGCACCGCGCAATGAAGCGACGGCACCTTGAGCGTCATTTAAAATTTGTACGTTCAAGTCGCCTTTATCCAGAGGGTTATTGGCAATTTCTGAACAGAACAACTTGGTATGCGTACCCGCTTTTGGCTTAGCCAAAATAGGGCTTAAGTCCAAATGGCTTTGCTTGGCGGTTACACCAGGCAGTATTTCAAGCAATTCCGTACGCCCAATCAAGTCATCAAGCTTGGTTACACCAATAGATGCCATGATTTCACGCACTTCTTCGGCAATAAACTTGAAGTAGTTCATTACCATTTCGGGTAAACCAATGAAGTAGTTTTCCCGTAGTTTTTCGTCTTGAGTTGCTACGCCTGTCGCACAGTTGTTCAGGTGGCAAATTCTTAGGTATTTACACCCTAACGCCACCATTGGGCCAGTACCAAAGCCGAAGCTTTCAGCCCCTAAAATGGCGCCTTTTATTACATCTAGACCGGTTTTAAGGCCGCCGTCGGTTTGTACGCGTACTTTGTGGCGTAAACCGTTTTCAACCAGCGCTTGTTGGGTTTCAGCAAGGCCAAGCTCAAACGGACTACCAGCATACTTAACAGACGTTAGTGGGCTCGCACCTGTGCCGCCGTCATAACCTGAAATGGTAATCAAATCGGCATAGGCTTTAGCAACACCGGTAGCGATGGTTCCCACGCCCGGCTCAGATACTAATTTCACTGAAATTTGTGCAGTCGGGTTAACTTGTTTCAAGTCAAAAATTAACTGAGCTAAATCTTCGATAGAGTAAATATCGTGATGAGGCGGCGGTGAAATAAGCGTCACGCCTGGCACGGCAAAGCGTAGCTCTGCGATGTAGCTGTTGACCTTGTCACCCGGTAACTGACCACCTTCACCTGGCTTGGCACCTTGGGCGACTTTGATTTGAATCACTTCAGCATTGACTAAGTAATGCGGCGTGACCCCAAAGCGACCGGATGCGACTTGCTTGATCTTGGAGTTTTTCTCAGTGTTGAAACGCGCTGGATCTTCACCGCCCTCACCTGAGTTTGATTTGCCACCTAAGCGGTTCATCGCAATCGCCAAGGCTTCGTGAGCCTCAGGGCTCAGTGCTCCGATTGACATAGCAGCGGTATCGAAACGCTTGAATAAGTTTTCAGCCGGTTCAACTTCGCTAATATCAATTGCTGGATTTTGCGCTTTAAGGGCAAGCAAATCACGGAAGTGACTGGGGGAGCGTTCATTCACCAGAGTACTAAACACGCGATAATCGTCGTACTTACCACTGACAACCGCTTTTTGTAAGCTGGTGACAACGTCTGGGTTATAAGCGTGATACTCACCGCCATGCACGTATTTTAATAAACCACCGTGATCGACAGGCTTGCGTTTTAACCACGCCACACGGCTTAAGTTAATTTGGTCTTGTTCGAAGTCTTCAAAACCAGCGCCTTGTAAACGACTTGGCACGCCTTGGAAGCACATCTTGGTGACGTCAGCATTGATACCAATGGCTTCAAATAACTTTGAGCTACGGTAGCTGGCAATGGTGCTGATCCCCATTTTAGACATGATCTTGTACAGACCTTTATTGATGCCTTTACGGTAGTTCAACACGCCTTGCATAGCGCTGACGCCAAGTTCACCTTTATCTGCCATTTGCTCGATAGATTCATACGCTAAGAACGGATAAATCGCAGTAGCACCTAAGCCTAGCAATACGGCAAAGTGGTGTGGGTCGCGAGCCGATGCGGTTTCAACGACTATGTTGGCGTCACAACGAAGTGATTTGTCGATTAAGCGACGTTGCACCGCACCAACAGCCATGGCTGCAGGGATGGTTAAGCGGTTCGCTTTGACATTGCGATCAGACAAGATAACAAACGCAGCACGTTTAGTTTTGACCAAATATTCGACTTCATTACAAATTCGAGAGATGGCTTTTTTCAGACCTTCTTCTGGCTTGTAGTTTAGGTCAACCACTTCAGAATAGTAATGCTCAGCATTGTATTCGCGCAGTTGCTTTAAATCGGTATAAATTAATACGGGTGAGTCAAACAATACACGATGAGCGTAACCTGAGGTTTCACTAAAGACGTTTTGTTCACGGCCAATACACGTGGCTAACGACATAACGTGATTTTCACGTAGTGGATCGATAGGCGGGTTAGTGACCTGAGCAAACTGCTGACGGAAATAATCGTAAATGGTGCGCTGTTTTGACGAAAGCACGGCCATTGGGGTGTCATCACCCATTGAACCCACCGCTTCTTGACCATCTTTCGCAAGCACTTTAACAATTTGCTGAAGCTCTTCGTAGCTGTAGGCGAACAGCTTGTGGTACGTGGCCATCATGTTGTCGTCAAACACACGTTGACCAATTAATGAGGCATCGCATTGCTCCACAGGCGTTAAGCGACGAATGTTTTCGTCGATCCATTCGCGATAAGGATGGCGGCTTTTGAGCTCTTCATCAATTTCGTTAGAACGCCAAATTTTGCCGTTGTAGGTATCAACCGCCAGCATTTCACCTGGGCCTACACGGCCTTTCTCGACCACGTCTTCAGGTTTGTAATCCCATATACCAATTTCAGAGGCAAGAGTGATTAAACCATCTTTGGTGATGACATAACGTGCAGGACGCAGACCGTTACGGTCCAAGTTACAGGCAACGTGACGACCATTGGTTAATACGATACCGGCGGGGCCGTCCCATGGCTCCATGTGCATGGAGTTAAACTCGTAAAACGCGCGTAACTCGTCGTCCATGGTGCTGTTGTTTTGATATGCAGGTGGCACAAGTAAGCGCATAGCGCGGAATAAATCCATACCGCCAGCGAGGAACAGCTCAAGCATGTTATCTAATGAAGACGAATCTGAGCCTTCAGTATTCACAAAGGGGGCTGCATCGGCTAAATCAGGCAACAACGGGGTAACGAATTTGCTGCTTCGAGCTTGCGCCCAATCACGGTTACCACGAATAGTGTTAATTTCACCATTATGAGCTAAGAAGCGGAAAGGCTGCGCCAATGGCCACTTAGGCAAAGTATTAGTGGAGAAGCGTTGGTGGAATACACAAATCGCCGATTGCATGCGCTCATCTGCCAAGTCTAAATAGAACTTTGGCAAATCTTTTGGCATAACAAGGCCTTTATACACAGTCACAAGCGTGGATAAGCAAGCGATGTAAAATTCGCTGTCTTCGCTCATGCGCTTTTCAGCGCGGCGACGTGCCATAAATAAGCGGCGTTCTAAGTCTCGTTTGCGCCATCCAGAAGGCGCATTAACAAAAACGTGCTCAATTTGTGGAACACCTGAAGCGGCTAAATCACCTAGTACAGAGTGATCTGTCGGTACCACACGCCAGCCAGCAACGCTCAATGTTTCGCGTTCTAGCTCTTCGTTCAAAATTTCACGGCCACGGGCCGCTAAGGTGTCGTCCTGATTGAGGAAAATAACCCCTACACCGTATTTTTTACTTAATTTCCAACCGTTTTCAGCGGCTATTTCTTTAAAGAACGCATCCGGTTTTTGAAGTAGCAAGCCGCAACCATCCCCGGTCTTACCGTCGGCGGCGATACCACCACGGTGCTGCATGCGATCCAATCCTTCAATTGCAGTGATGACAAGCTTGTGGCTGGCTTCGCCTTGGGTATGGGCGATTAGACCAAATCCACAGTTGTCTTTGGAATCATTAGGATTATATAAACTCATTGACGTAACTCCTTCAACCGACGACTGGTCAGGGTTGTGTTTTAGGTTGCTGCTGTATTTTTCTATAGCGCTCACGGGTAAACTTTGGCACACAAAAAAAGTGGCCTAATTGCGCCATGTCACGCTATGTATTCTTGTCGTTTTTATTATTGGGGATACCAGTCGAGTATCGAATATTTATACTAAGCAGGCCGTACAAAATACCGAGTTAAAATATATAAATCAATTGAGAAGTGCGAACTTGCTTGAAAAATCCTTACATTAAGTTGGGTTTTACTTATTAACTTCATGTTAAACAGTAGGTTAAGCCTATTCCATTTACTTGGTTATATCCTATGAAATAAAGGTAGTGTTTGCTGTAAAGTGTTAATAAATAGTTAATTTAAGCCTCCGCAAACACCCAGTTCTCCATTGCTATGAGAATAATTATCCAAAAAAACTGCATAAAAAGTACGCGTATCGATGTGGGAACACTGCTAGAACCTGCCAACAGCGGTGAGATATCTCATTTACACACAGAATAAGCCTACTTAGATTGCCATCGGCCACCAACGATTATCAGTTGACCCTGTGGTCGAACTTGCTAGCATGTCGCGCTTACAGCCTTACATTTAGATTTGAGAGCGATACATGCAGCGAGAAGAATCAGTAGAACCTTGGGCCCTTCGATTCGCCCAGTTTATCAACCGTTTTGGCACCCTGCGTGTCAGCGTACTGTTCGTTATTCTGACCCTAGTGTTTACCATGACCGGTACGTATTTTTTGCGCATTTACATTATTGGTGATGTAAAGCTCGAAGACTTTATGAGTGCGATTATTCTGACCATAGTCAGTGCCCCATGGGTGTTATTTTTCTTCAGTGAGTTGGTTAAGCAGCTTGAGCGCTCCAGAGAGCACCTATCGGACGCTGTGACACAACTTGAACGGCTTCGCGAAGAAGATATTTTGCTTAGCCGAGAGCTACAAAACAATATTAAACAGCTAAATTACGAAATTGAGCAGCGTAAAAATGCACAAGAAGAACGTGAAAATGTATTTGTAGAGCTAGAGAACGAAATTAAAGACAGAGCCGAAAAAGAAGAACAGGCTCTGCGTTTATCGACGTTATTACGCTCCATTATCGATGCCTCGCCTGATTTAATTTACTACCGCAATGAAGAAGGACAATTTGCCGGTTGCAACCGCGTCGCCGAGCAAATGACCGGACTGACTGAAGCTGAATTAATTGGTCTAACGCCGCACGAGGTGTGGGAAGAAGAGTTGGCTCGCCAAGTGGCGGCGAGTGACCAAGAAGTCTTAGAGAACGATGTCAGTATTACCGAAGAGATTTGGCTGCGCTTCGCCGATGGTCGCCGTGGGTATTTTGAAATGCGCAAGGTACCTTTTTATGACAAAGACAATAAACGCTTGGGATTATTAGCGTTTGGACGTGATATTACTGAGCGTAAACAAGCTGAGAATATTGTGGCTAAGGCGAGTAAAGATAAAACTAAATTTATCGCCACGATCAGTCATGAATTGCGTACGCCTTTAAACGGCATCGTCGGTTTAAGTCGCATGCTGCGTGACACCAAACTGGATAAAGAACAATTTGCTTGGGTCAGTACGATTTATGCTAGCGGTATTACGTTAGGTAACATTTTCAATGACATTATTGATATTGACCGCATGGGACGTGACAAGCTTGAGCTGTCTTTAAAAACCGTATCTATCAAAGATTTTACAGAAGAATTAAGCAGCATTATTAAGTTACTTGCGGCAGATAAAGGCCTTGCTTTTGATACTGAGATAAGAGAGCCGCTTCCTGATTTTGTCGAAGTTGATGGCACCCGGTTACGTCAAATTCTGTGGAACTTACTGTTCAATGCGGTCAAGTTCACGCAAAAAGGCAAGGTCAGCCTGAGTGTGGAAGCGCAAACCTCAGGCGATGGTATCAGCCATGTGACATTCCGTGTGGGCGATACCGGCGTGGGTATTCCGCAAACTGAGCTCGATAAAATATTCGCCATGTATTACCAAGTGAACTTGCCTGAGCATCAAAGTGCCACGGGCACAGGGATAGGTTTGGCTATCTGTCAGCAAATGGTGTCGCTGATGAACGGTGAAATTAAAGTCAGCAGTGAAATAGGTAAAGGTACGTGCTTCTCGGTGGAGTTACCCTTGCCCATTAGTAATCGCCCGATGCAAGTGGAAGAGTTGCAAGTGCGTGGCCTGAATATCTTGTTGGTAGAGGATATAGAGCTCAATGTAATGGTCGCAAAAGCGCTTTTAGAAAAACTTGATCAGCATGTCGATGTGGCGATGACAGGTGGCGAAGCGATTAAAATGGTACGCGATAAACAATATGATTTGATTCTGCTTGATATTCAACTACCAGACATGACGGGCTTTGATGTCGCAGCTACGTTGCACGAAGAAAGCTTGGTGGAGCAAACCAGTATCGTCGCTTTGACAGCGAATGTGATTAAGCGCCGTCAAGAATACCTTGATAGCGGTATGGATGACGTTATTGCTAAGCCGGTTAAAAAGAGCCGAATCATTGAAGTCTTTAATTCACTCTTTAGTGAACAGCCGTATGAATCCCACAAACCCAAAGATGAAGAGCCTGATAAAGAGTTAGACGCAATATTGGATTTGGATTTACTGCAAATGTTGGTGGATACCATTGGCCATGAAATGGTCAGCACCAGTGTTAAAGTGTTCGAAGAGAATATGCCTGTTTATCTAGATATTTTGCAGCTCAGCTTAAGTGCCAGTGAAAAAGATGAAGTGTGCTCCCAAGCCCATAAAATAAAAGGCGCAGCTGGGTCTGTTGGCTTGGCTAGAGTGCAGAAAATTGCCAACCAAATACAGCAGGGCGACCACCCCGCATGGTGGGAAAATGTGCATGATTGGGTTGAAGAGCTGACCTTTGCCGCCGAAGAAGATATGAAAAAACTCGGTGACTGGCTAACTAAGCAAGATATAGACGATTAAGGAAGAGAGCCGCGAAGTTAGGTGAGTCACTTTATTTAAATCGTCTCTATTTATCTAAACATCCCGCTTTATAGGGCATAAGCATAAATATAGCTTGTGCCCTTCGACCAGTTTATATACAATTCGCGCCGCTTAAAACAGTCACCTTAATTTTAGTTCCTTGTCTCCATACAGTTTGACTGTGCTGTCGAGGCTACAACCGTGAGGAGCAATATGATGCGTCATTACGAAATCGTATTCATGGTTCACCCTGACCAGAGTGAACAAGTTCCTGGTATGATCGAGCGTTATACCGGAATTCTTACCCAGAATGGTGGCACAATCCACCGCATGGAAGATTGGGGCCGTCGTCAATTGGCTTACCCTATCGACAAATTACATAAAGCACACTACGTACTTATCAACGCTGAAGCTTCTGCTGAAGCAGTTGAAGAGCTAGAGACTGCTTTCCGTTTCAACGACGTTGTATTGCGTAACCTTGTTATGCGTACAAAAGATGCTGAAACTGAGCAATCGCCAATGGCTAAAGAAGAGCGTCGTGAAAAGCGTGACGAAAGACCGTCTTCTGAAGACAAGTCTGCAGAACCAGAAGCAGCTACTGCTTCTGACGAACAAGAATAAGGAGACAAAAAATGGCTCGTTTTTTTAGACGTCGTAAATTCTGCCGTTTCTCAGCTGATGGTGTTGTTCAGATCGATTATAAAGACATCGCTATGTTGAAAAACTATGTCACTGAAAGTGGTAAAATCGTACCTAGCCGTATCACTGGAACTAGCGCTAAATATCAGCGTCAGTTGTCAACTGCTATCAAGCGCGCGCGCTTCCTAGCATTGCTTCCATATACTGATTCTCACAAGTAACCCTAGCGAAATTAAGAGGTAGCAAGATGGAAATCATACTACTAAACAAAGTCGCCAACCTGGGCGGCTTGGGTGACAATGTCACTGTAAAATCAGGCTATGCACGTAACTTCTTGTTCCCTCAAGGACAAGCTGTTCCTGCTACTAAAGCAAACGTAGAAAAATTTGAAGCACGTCGTGCAGAGCTTGAAGCAAAAATTGCTGAGCAGCTTGCAGCGGCAGAAGCTCGTGCAGCGAAAGTTGCTGAGTTGGCTGAAGTGACTATCGCTTCACCTGCTGGTGACGAAGGCAAATTGTTCGGATCTGTCGGTACTCGCGACATCGCATTGGCAATTACTGCCGCTGGTGTTGAGATTGCTAAATCTGAAGTTAAATTGCCTACTGGTACTTTACGTGAAACTGGCGAGTTCGAAATCGACCTACAGTTGCACTCAGAAGTAACGGCCACAATCAAATTGGTTATTATTCAAGAAGCTTAATTTAAGCCTGTTTGGATACTAAAAACACCGCCTAGTTGCATTGCACTAAGCGGTGTTTTTTTATGCCTGCAGTTTATTGATTATCGATACGGCGTAGCAGTTTTTGTTGCCATTCTGAGTCTAAGCCTATCGCATTGCTCATTTGGCGTAGTGAATCCGCTGAGGTGTTTTGGTCAAAGTGCTGTTGAACAAAAGATGCCACTGATAAAGTTGCATTGGGACGCTCAACAAGTGTGATGCTGTCTCCTAATGTAATTACCCCGTTTTCAAGCACGCGATAGTACCAACCTGTGATCTGCTGGTTTTTAATGAGCTCGACTAAGCCTTTTTGATTCAGTTTTTCTTCAATCTTCCAGCAGGGAATGCGCGGGGAAGTCACCTGCACTGTAATTTCGCCAACGCGATATATATCGCCAATGTTGACGTTTTTATCATGCATATCGGTGCTTGCAAGGTTTTCACCAATGGAGCCCATTACCACGGTCCTGTGCATCAAAGGGTGGCGCTTTATTATCGTTTCGTAACCATGCAGAGAATATTGGTGTAAAGCGCGCTCAGGGCCACCGTGGTAGCGTTTATCAACCTGAACGTCACCGACAATACCAAGGTGATTTACCTCTGCGCGCTTGACTGGTCGCTTATCAATGCCTGACGGGGCGTGTTTGGGGCCGATGGGGCGGGTAACACCTGCAAATAAACCTAGTACTTTCATATCGCTCTCGTTGTCATTGTCGCTAAACCCGTTGTACTCATTCGCATTTCTTTTTTGTAGCTTTAAACCTTTGTGAGGTAACCTGCGACTCACTTAGTAACCTAGCCAACGAAGATAGAAGATTGACTGAGTATTCGAACGTTGTTGCTGCTAAACATAAGTTTGCCACCGATGAAGAGCGGCAGCTACTGCTAGCAGTAAAAAATGGAAACCGACAGGCATATCATCAGCTGTACCATCAATATATTGGTCAGGTATATGCTTTGTGCTACCGGCTAACGGGAGATAAGGCGTTGGCAGAGGATGCATCGCAAGAGGTCTTTATTCAATTATGGCGGAAAATAGGGGATTACTCAGAGCAAAGCAAGTTCTCGACATGGCTGCATACCGTGACATCCCATATTACGATTTCGTATATTCGTAAGCAGCGTGGCTGGGTTCAGCGCATGTTTAATATAGAAGACTCAAGCGCCGCAAACGACGTTGCTGAACCTTCTGCCGGGGAAGTGGATATTGAAAAGTACGTGACCCGCTTACCTGAGCGCGCTCGTATCGTTTTTGTATTGCACGCCATTGAGGGTTATCGCCATGAAGAAATCGCGCAAATGACCAATATGGCAGTAGGAACAAGTAAGGCTCAATTCCATCGAGCAAAGCAGTTATTAGAGGAGTGGATGGGGTATGCATAAGCCAGATTTTGAACAGGTCTTGCAGGGAAAACTTGCCCAGCTCGACGCACAAAAGCAACCTGAACGTGATTTATGGCCGGGCATAGAGTTGGCGTTAGTTAAGCAAGAAGACGAAGCGGGTAATGTATTCGACCTAAGTGAGAAGAATGCTCGGGCTAATAGCAATAATCGTTATTGGGCCAAGGCATCAGTGTTGGCAGCTGCTGTCGCTATGCTTGCCTTGGTAAGCTGGAAAGGACTGCTCCCTAGTGATGACATGATGAGCGGAGATGAATTAGTGGCCGCTTTAAGCGCTCAGCACGCAGAGCAGAAAAATGCGCTGTTAGTGCAATTTGAAGGGGAAGTCGCACTCACTAACAATTGGCAGCAGCAATTAACCGAGCTTGATAGTGCTGCTGAGGCGATTAAGAAAGCACTGCAAAACGAACCGAATAACATGGCGTTGTTGAAAATGCTGCAAAGCGTACATCAGCAACAGATCAACTTAATAGAGCGTGTGCATTCACCCAAGTGGTCACAGATCTAGTCAGAATGTTAGGAGTGAAAAATGAAACTAATGATGCTTAAAGGGGCGTTCACAGTAATCGGTATCATGACTGTGTTGAGTGTTTCTGCGGGCGAACAGATCGATCGCACCGTTGAAGCAAACCCCAAGGGATATGTGGAAATAGAACACGTCAATGGACAGGCTGAAATACAGGGTTGGGACAAACCTCAAGTACAAGTGAAAGGAACGCTGGGCGAGCAAACAGAGCGGTTTGTGTTTGAGCGCAGAGGCAACGAAGTGTTAATAAAAGTGAAAGTTAAAAACAGCCGCAAGCACAGCAGTCGCTGGAACCAGGATGACGAAGATCAGCTAGTGATTTTTGTACCGCGCCAAAGCCGCCTAAATTACACAGCCGTGAATGCAGATGTATTGCTCAGCGATGTTAAAGGAGGTGTTAGCGCAGAAACGGTTAACGGTGACATTAAGGCCAAGCAGCTGGCTGGACGCTTGCGTCTTGAATCGGTCAATGGCGACATTAACGCCAGCGAACTCCAAGGTGATGTGGCTATTCAGACGGTCAATGGTGATATTCGCTCAAGCAGCACCCAAGGCAGTGAAGATAGATATGAAACGGTTAATGGCGACGTGAACGCAGAATCCAGTAGTGAAGAAGTACGGGCTACCACTGTCAACGGTGACGTAAAACTAATGATGCAGACCGTTAAATATGCCAAATTAGAGACCGTTAACGGTGAGCTAAAAATCGCACTAGCACTGGCTGAAGGGGGAGAGCTTAACGCCACTTCGGTGGGCGGAGAAATTGATTTGAATTTTAGGGAAGGGGTTTCTGCGTTGTTTGACATTCGAGCCCACGCAGGCGGAAAAATCACTAACCGTTTAACCCCAGACACAGTACAAAAAGAAAAATACGGTCCCAGTAGCTGGTTAGCCACAAGTACAGGACAAGGCCAAGGTAAGGTATCTGTGTCAACCGTGAATGGTCGAGTGAGTATTTCGAAGGATTGATTCAACTGCCGCCCGAGAGGACAAGCTCGGGCAAAAATACATCGCTTAATATTATGAATGACTAAGCTACACGCTCAACCGAAATATGGGCTAGGCCAATTAGCGCTTCTTTATAGACTGACTCTTCAATCGGGGATAAAGCATCGATGGCTTGTTGGGAGGCTTTTAGAGCTTGTTGTTTGGTGTAAGTTAATGCTCCTGTTTGTTCCATGGTCTCTAAAATCGGAGTCAGGTTATCCATGCCGTTACCTGTTTCAATGGCCTCGCGAATAATCGCGGTTTGCTGCTCATTACCATGCCACATAGCGTATAGAAGCGGGAGGGTGGGTTTGCCCTCAGCTAGATCGTCCCCCATGTTTTTGCCCATCTCCTCACTGTCAGAAGCGTAGTCCATGATGTCGTCAACAAGCTGAAATGCGGTGCCTAAATACTTACCATAGTCTTGCATAGCGTTTTCGATCGCTTCACTTTGCTTAGTCAGTACTCCAGCTAACAAGGTGGCAGCCTCGAACAAGCGAGCCGTTTTACTATAAATAACCTCCATGTAACTCTCTTCTGTGGTGTCAGGGTCATTACAGTTCATGAGCTGCAGCACTTCCCCTTCGGCAATCACATTGGTCGCATCAGACAATATTTGCATGACGCGCATGCTATCGAGGGTCACCATCATTTGGAATGAACGGGTATAAAGGAAGTCACCGACTAACACGCTGGCTTGATTACCAAACACTTCATTGGCGGTTTCGCGGCCCCGACGCATGGTTGATTCATCAACGACATCGTCATGCAGTAATGTCGCAGTATGAATAAACTCAATGATCGCGGCTAGTGTGTGGTGCTGCTCGGTCTGAATATTCAAAGCCCTTGCCGCTAAGACTGTTAACAGCGGGCGAAGTCGTTTGCCGCCGCTATTAACTATATAAAAGCCAAGTTGATTGATCAGCGAGACATCTGAATTCACCTGCTTTTGGATCAGTTGATTGACTGCGAGCATATCTGGCTCAGCGAGTGAAAGGATGTGGTCTAAATCCATACTTAAAATTCAACTCTGACGATAAGGTATTAATTAGCGTGCGATTTTACAGAAATTACACAGGGTATCCAGCAGACATTATGTAACAATTGCCCGCAAAGACGCGTAGAATATGTGTTGCTGCATATTTGAACAAATAAATTCAATTTGGTACTTGCGACGACTGGACGGTTCACGTACAATTCGCGCCCTGTTTTTGAATATATAGCGCTAAGATTAAGCGCAGAGCGGAGTTAATTATGTACGCGGTTTTCCAAAGTGGTGGCAAACAACACCGTGTGGCTGAAGGCCAAACCGTTCGTCTAGAGAAGATCGAAGTGGCTCCAGGTGAGTCAGTAGAATTCGGTGATATCTTGATGGTGAGCAATGGTGAAGATGTTAAGATCGGTACGCCTTTTGTAAGTGGCGGAAAAGTTACTGCTGAAGTAGTAACACATGGTCGTGGCGAGAAAGTTAAGATTGTTAAGTTTCGTCGACGCAAGCATTCACGTACCCAAATGGGTCACCGTCAGTGGTTCACGGAAGTGAAAATCACTGGTATAAGCGCTTAATAGGAGTTCGAACTAATGGCACATAAAAAGGCTGGTGGTAGTACTAATAACGGTCGCGACTCAGAAAGTAAACGTTTAGGTGTTAAACGTTACGGCGGTGAGTCAGTTTTAGCGGGTAACATTATTGTTCGTCAACGTGGTACTCGTTTCCACGCTGGTAACAATATGGGTATCGGCAAAGATCATACTTTGTTTGCTTTATCAGATGGTAAAGTTCAATTCGAAGTTAAAGGTCCTAAAAACCGTAAATTTGTAAGTATCGTTGCTGAATAATTAGCAATCTTACACAGTTTTAAAGACCCCGCTTGTGCGGGGTTTTTTGTTTGAGACGTCTTATTTATCATTTTGCTTGAATAAGACAAATAAGCACAGTTGTGGTGTAACACCGCAGCAACTGCGAAGTAGTATAAACTCTTTATACTCTTTACTTGAAAGTTGAGTTAACGATGAAATTTGTAGATGAAGCTGAGATCCGCGTAGAAGCGGGTGATGGCGGAGCCGGTACGGTTAGTTTTCGCCGAGAGAAATATGTTCCTGATGGCGGCCCGGACGGCGGCGATGGTGGTGACGGTGGAAGCGTCTACTTAGTTGCAGATGAAAACCTAAACACGCTTATCGATTATCGCTTTGAGAGATTTCATCGTGCTGAGCGCGGTAAGAATGGTCAAAGCGCTGATTGTACTGGCCGTAAAGGAGCTGACCTAGAAGTCAAAGTACCAGTAGGTACTCGTGCAACGGATACCGAGACAGGTGAGCTATTGGGGGATTTGACCAAGCATGGTCAGCGTCTAAAAGCAGCGCAAGGCGGCTATCACGGTTTAGGTAATGCACGCTTTAAAACCAGTACTAATCGCGCCCCACGTCAAAAAACACTAGGTACACCAGGCGATGTACGTATGCTTAAGCTAGAGCTTATGTTATTGGCTGACGTAGGTTTGCTGGGCATGCCAAATGCCGGTAAATCTACTTTTATACGTAGCGTCTCTGCTGCCAAGCCAAAAGTAGCGGATTATCCGTTTACCACACTTGTGCCTAATTTAGGTGTTGTGCGTTTAGATGCCATGAGCAGTTTCGTGATTGCTGATATTCCTGGTTTGATTGAAGGTGCGTCTGAGGGGGCTGGTTTAGGGATTCAATTCCTTAAACATCTTGAGCGCTGTCGGGTGTTGTTACACCTTATTGACTTGATGCCTGCCGATGGTTCAGACCCAGTGGATAACGCCAAAGCGATAGTGACTGAGTTAGAAAAATACAGTCCTAAATTAGCCGCTAAACCACGTTGGTTGGTGTTTAACAAAGTCGACTTGATGTTTGAAGACGAAGCACAAGATCTGTGTAAAAAAATCGCGGATGCCATGAACTGGGAAGGTGAATATTACAGTATTTCCGCAGTGCAGGGCAAAAACACTAAAGAGTTATGCATCAAGGTAATGGACTTTATTGAAAGTTTACCCGAAGACGCCATTGAAGAATCTGATGACGAAGAAGTTGGCTTTAAATGGGATACTTACCATAAAGAGACAGTGGAAAATTATGAAGACGACGATGATTTTGATGACGACGATGATGATGACTTCGATGGAGACGATGATGATGACTTCGATGGAGACGACGATTTCGAAGTGATTTACCAAAAGTAAGCCGCATATGGGTTAGCTGTGAGTGCTCTGTAAAGAGTGCCATATTAAAAGAGCTCAGCTAACCTAGGTTTACCGAGTGAATAGCAAGTAATGTAGTTGAAAAGTAAGGTGTTCTAGCATGGCAAAGATAGCTATGGTTGCTGCAATGGCAAACCAACGAGTCATTGGTCTTAATAATCAGATGCCTTGGCATATGCCTGCAGATCTAAAACACTTTAAACGTATCACCTTAGGCAAGCCAATTGTGATGGGGCGAAAAACGTACGAATCAATTGGCAGGGCTTTACCCGGCCGCCTCAATATTGTTATCACTAGCGATCAGAACTATCAACTGGCAGATGCGAGCATTGTACATAGTTGTGAGCAAGCAATTGCTGTAGCCACGTCACATATGCAAAATGACGGAATGCCAGAGCACGACCAAGAAGTGATGGTCATTGGCGGGGGAACGGTTTATCAGCATTTTTTGCCCCACGCTAATCGTTTATATTTGACCTTTATTGATCTAGATACCCCAGGGGACACTTACTTTCCAAATTACTCGGATGGTGCATGGCAAGAGATTGAAAGTGAATCTAACGACCCTGATGAGAAAAACCCCCATTCATATCGCTTTGTTACCTTAGCTAGGTAACCTCTTTGCCTGTTTAGCATCGTTGACTGAGCGTCCTACAAATGTAAACCGATACATATAACCATATGTTCATCTGGAAGTGATGCTAGGTATCAGCGTCAAAGTGGGGTGGGGGCGTGATTAAAGCCATTGACGCCCAGCGCTAGATTGCCTCACATGGCAATCGGGATAAATGGCACAAACGATGCTCCGAATATTTTCGCTGACACTTTGCCCCAGCTTTTATCTCGCCACATAAAAGTAATTATAAGACCTCGCCATTGTTTTCTTTCTTTCGTCCCCCATTTTAATATCTTCAGAACATACATTATTAATCAAAGAAAGTTGGAGAACATATGAGCACAGTGACTTTAAAAGGCAATCCATTTAATACCGTCGGCGCTTTACCAAGTGTTGGTGAAAGCGCGGCTGATTTTCGTTTAGTGAAAACAGATCTATCTGAAACGACCTTAGCTGATTATAAGGGTTCACGCTTAGTTCTGAATATCTTCCCCTCAGTCGATACCCCGACTTGTGCCATGTCTGTTCGTAAATTCAATGAGCAAGTGGGTAAGTTAGAGAACACCAAAGTGTTATGTGTCTCTGCGGATTTACCTTTTGCGGCCGCACGTTTCTGTGGTGCTGAAGGTATCGAAAACGTTGCTACAGGTTCAAGTTTCAGAGGTACATTTGGCACTGACTATGGCGTTGAGTTTGTTGATGGGCCATTAACTGGCTTGTTGTCACGTAGTGTGGTGGTACTTGATGAAAACGGAAAGGTTATTTATACCGAGCAAGTAACTGAAACGGCTGATGAGCCTGACTATGATGCGGCGATTGCTGCGTTGTAATTAATAGTTACCTACTAAATTGGGTTTCATTGATATGACTATTTTTTGAAGCCTAAAAAGAAACGAGCCGCTATGCGGCTCGTCTTAGGCGATTACTAACGTAAGTCTGTAATTAAACAGGAACTACGTTGTTCGCACATGGGCCCTTAGGGCTCTGACCAACTTCAAACTCAACCGCTTGGCCGTCGTTCAAAGTTGCATATCCACCACCGCTTTTAATTTCTGAGTGATGAACAAATAAATCTTTTCCGCCGTCTTCTGGAGTAATGAAACCGAAACCTTTGTCCGCATTAAACCACTTAACTGTACCTTGACTCATAATCTACTCTACTTTGTTTAAAATATTGTTTGCAGAAAACCTGCGTTGACCATTGTATAGGTTATTTTTCAGTAAATCCGCTCAATTCCACGTTTACTTCATTTTTTTGCTCGCCAATTTTTCAGACTCTTTGGTTTTCATCAGCTGGCGTGTATTTTGCTCACTGCCCTAGTAAGTCATTAATTTACGAGGTAAAGGCGTCTAAAACGGTAGCGAGAACTAGTCGCAACCTTAGGCATCACGTGCATTAGCTAATTTAACATCGTCTTCTTTAGACAGTGAAAATTTATACACACGCTATGTGTAAATCTTATAAACCTCCATCAATTTTCGCTCGAGTACGCATAGGTATTTAGAGCAAATTAAACTAAAAGGGAACATTATGTCTTATAACGCTTCGTCTTTATTCAAAGAAAATGAAAATTGCTGGCAAACCAGTCAAGCGGCTCATGCTACCCCTTTAATTGACGGAGCTAACTATTATCGGGCCTTACACAAAGCGATTTGTAATGCTAAACGCAGCATTTTCATTGTTGGATGGGACATTGATAGCCGCATTCGCTTATTGCGCGGCGACGAGGAAAAAAACGCCAGCGCCCCATCAGTGATAAGTGAGCTATTAAAATGGAAGGCAGAGCAAAACGAAAATATCAAAATATATTTGCTGCGCTGGGACTCATCCCTAGCGTTTTTTAGCCAACGAGAGATGTGGGCAAAAGAAGTGTGGGATAACAAAACCCCAGACAATGTTAAAACCACTCTGGACAGCACCATCCCTATGGGGGGAAGCCAGCATCAAAAGATAGTCGTTATTGATGATGAAATTGCTTTTTCCGGAGGTATGGATGTGTCGACTAATCGCTGGGACACCCGGGAACACCTGATCGATCAACCCGAACGAGTAGGGCCCGACGGTCCCCATGGGCCACTGCATGACGTGCAAGTGCTCACCAGTGGACCCATTGTTGAAAGTTTCGCCCAGCTTGTCAGGTGGCGCTGGGACAGGATAAACGAGCAAAAAGCGATCCCTTTCTCTCCTGTCAAAAACACAGGCCGCAAGTTACCTGCGTCATGGCCGGACAGTTTTCCACCTACCATGGGGGATTTGCCGTGCGCTGTGGCACGTACGATACCGTTTATGGATGGGGTTGAGCCTGTACAAGAAGTGCGGCGCCTGCTGCTCGACCTTATTGCGCAAGCTAAGCGCTTCATCTTCATTGAAAATCAGTTCACCACGCGCCAAGAAGTAGCGGAGGCACTTAATGCTCGTTTAAAGGCGTGTCCAGAATTACAAGTGATAATCGTTAGTTCCTACGAGCCAAAAGGAAAGTTCGAGAGTGAAGCATATTGGGCAAGTAGGATTGATTTCAAACGTATTTTAGAAAACGGGATAGATGAAAATCGCGTTAAAGTGACGTATTCGACGCTGACCAATGAAGCAGGTGAGAGTATCCAAAAGCGGGTGCACTCAAAGGTCATGAGTATTGATGAGCGTTATTTAGTGATTGGCTCATCCAATATTAGCAACCGCTCTATGAGTCTTGATACTGAAGTCGATTTAGTCTTTGCTGGCGACACAAGCCAGAACCAGCAAGATATTATACGCGTTCGTCATGATTTACTTGCCGAGCATACCGGTCGCACTATTGAGCAAGTGGAGCAGATTTTTGAATCGCCAGACCCATTGAATAACCTTTTAAATGACCAAGCGCCTCACGGATACCAACTCGCTGAAGTCCGCGATGATCAATTCACCAACAAGGCGTGGCAACCCGTTTTTAGTTCGTTATCAGATCCAGAAAAGCCATTGATTGCACCAATTCAAATGTCCAACGGCAAAGTGGTTGGCGTAGGCAACCCCAAACAAAAAACCATCGTTTTCATGCTGATTGCATTATTGGTACTCGTGCTGGGCGGCTTGATTTTCTGGGCCGGTCATTCCATTCCTTGGCTAACCGCCGATAATTTAGAGCAATTTTTACAAGACACAAGGGGCACAATGTGGGTCATTCCGACCATTTGTGTCATCTATATCATCGCTGGATTAGTGTTTTTCCCAGTGACGGTTCTATCCCTCGCGGTGGCGGCAGTTTACGGGCCAATATGGGGTCCAGTTTATGGCATGCTCGGCGCTTTGCTTAGCTCAGCAACACTGTTTGGCTTAGGCCATATCATGGGAATTAAAGGGCTGCGCAAAATGGGCGGAGCTAAAGTGCAAGCCGTAGATGATAAGTTTAAAGACAGCGGTGTGGTGGGAGTGGCTGTTATCAGGCTGATTCCTATTGCCCCCTTTAGTCTCGTTAATCTTGTCGCGGGTATTTCATCTATTGGGCTCGTGCAATTTCTGGCAGGTACATTCTTAGGCATGTTTCCTCCAATGATTGCCAAAGGCTTGGTAGGGGATTCATTAGGTAAGATTTTTACAAATCCTTCTCCTGAAACCATAGGTTATTTGGTAGCGGGTATCGCCTTCTGGGCGCTTATGATTTACGTATGCCAAAAGTTAGCACGCATGTATCAGTTGAAAAAAGCAGACGCGAGCTAAGATTTATGCGGATTGTAACTTACAATATTCACAGCGGCGTTGGGGTTGATAAAGTGCAAAGCTACGCACGTATAGGGCAGTTTTTGGCGAGTCAGTGTGTAGATATTGCGCTAATCCAAGAAATGGACACGCGGCCGCCCGAGCGCAGCATTCAGGATGATGTTGAACAAATATGTGCAGGGCACTTTACTCAGCTTATCTCGTCACCCGCTTTGCAAGAATCCAGCGGTTGGTATGGAAACGCTGTCCTGAGCCGTTATCCGGTACTATCCAAAAGAACCTTGGATGTCAGTCAAAGCGGCTTTCAGCCGCGTAATATTCAAGAGGTGGTCTTGGACACAAGTTTAGGCCCCCTTAGAGTCATAAACACCCACAAGGGACTGAAGAAACAAGAGAGACGCAAGCAATTTGCCTTGCTTGCTGAGTACCTACGGGAAAAGATGGCGGGCTCGAAAATACCCATAGTGTTAGGGGGAGACTTTAACGAATGGCAATTTATGACCAAGGCGTTCAAAGATATTAACCAAGTCTTAAATGAAAACCCCGTTCGAGCGACTTTCCCCGTCGCGTGGCCGCTGTTTAGGTTGGACCGGTTGTGGACATCCTTTGACTTAAGCCTTATGAAGAAGCGGGATGCTAACATCAGTAGTATCAGCGCAAGCGTGCTCAAAACGCCACAGACACGTCAGTTTTCAGATCACTATCCGATTTTGCTAGACATAGCACAAAGGCAATAGCGCGTTACTTAAAATCAACCCGACATCAGCCACGTGTTTGAGCCTGAGCTGGTTTGGCGTGACTCGGTTATTTCGCTTTAGAAGAGCATTGAGCGCTAGCTTGCGAATACAAAAAGAAAAAACGGCCATTCATGGCCGTTTTTTCATGTTTTGGCGTGTACTTTGTCGCGAAAGACTATTGCACACTCACTTTGGTCAAATAAGCTTTTTGCGCTTGTTGTATTTCACTAATTTCGCCAGTAATTTCAAATGTGTCTTCTAAACGTACATCATCTGAAGCACTGCCGATCATCAGCTTTATTTCACCTGGCTCTACCACAAAACGCATCTGTGCATCGTAAAACGCCAATAGATTGACCGGTAATTCGAATGTGACCTTCTTGCTCTCACCTGCTTTAAGCGCTACTCGCTTGAAGCCTTTTAGCTCTTTCACAGGGCGAGTCACACTGGAAAACACATCGCGAATATACAGCTGAGCTACTTCTTCGCCGTCAACATTGCCGCTATTGGTTAGTGTAAAGCTTGCGCTTACAGTGCCGTTCGCTGTGGCATTTACGGCATCAATGGACAAATCACCATAGTCAAACGTGGTGTAACTCAACCCATGGCCAAAGGCGAATGCAGGAGCGGTGTCACCAAAAATATAACCACGCTTGGCGGATGGTTTGTGGTTGTAAAACACAGGTAGCTGACCAATCGTTTTTGGCAGGGTTAAGGGCAATTTACCACTAGGGTTTACGTCACCAAAGAGTACATTTGCTACTGCGGTACCCGTTTCTTGCCCTAAATACCAAGCTTCAATAATTGCGGGAGCGTCTTGATACAGGTTACCTAATGTAAGCGGGCGACCATTTGACAGGATCAGCACAGTCGGTGTGCCCGTGGCTAAAATCGCTTCAACCAGTTCGTGCTGTTTGCCCAATAAATGCAATGAATCACGATCCCCTAAGTGATTCTCAGCCCAGGCTTCACGGGAGCTCCCTTCATTTGAGCCCACCACGACCACGGCGACATCGCTGCGCTTGGCCAGGGCAACTGCATCATCAATAAGTGCTTGAGCGTTGCTCAAATCGGCAAGCTTCATGTTCTCTTTGTTCCAGCGCTCTTTAGCGTAGCTTTGCGCTTTTACTGACGCGGGTGATGGGTCTTCAATGTCCTGTGTAATAAGGGCACCACGAGAAAACGCGACCTTGACATTTTTACCTAATTTGTTTCGCAATCCGTCTAAAATGGTCACCGTTTGACGCGGAATATCGCTGTAGCCTCCTAATAAGGTTTCATCAGCATGGGGGCCAATGACCGCCACGCTTTTTATTTTGGTTTTATCTAACGGAAGAACCCCGTCGTTCTTTAACAGCACCATGGCTTTTTCAGCTGTGGTCTGCGCTAAGTCACGGTGCGCTTGGCTGCCAACAATAGCGTTGACTGCGCTTTCATCTGTATAAGGGTTTTCGAATAAGCCTAATTTGAATTTCTCACGCAGAATGCGCGCCACCGCAGTATCGATTTTTTGCATGGATACTTTTTTGTCATTCACCAGTTTTTCAAGCAGAGGAAAGGCATCTCGGTCTGGCATTTCCACATCGACACCGGCATTCAGTGCCATGATAGCGGCATTTTCTTTGGTGCCCGCTAATCCGTGACGGGTGATAAGCTCATTGATCGCATAGTAATCACTGACTAGTAGGCCATCAAAGCCCCATTCATCGCGCAGAATATCGGTTAACAACATTTTATTTGCGTGAGAGGGAACGCCATCTATCTCGTTGTAAGACGCCATCACACTGCCTACGTGGGCTAATGTTACCGCTGCTTCAAAGGGAAATAAAAATACTTCGCGAAGGGCGCGTTCGCCAATTGGCGCGGGGGCGATATTTAAGCCGCCTGTCGGTTGGCCGTGTCCGGCAAGGTGCTTAAGCGTCGCCATAACACGATTTTCAGGAATATTTTGCTCATTACCTTGAAAGCCTTTTACAGCGGAAACACCTAACTCACCGATTAAATATGGGTCTTCGCCCATGGTTTCCTCTATCCGGCCCCAACGAGGGTCGCGAGCAACATCGAGAATTGGGGTCAGGGCTTGGTTGCCACCGCGGGCGCGCACTTCTTGCGCACTGGCTTGATAAATATCGTAAATTAACTGTGGGTCCCATGTGCTGGCCATAGCAATTGCTTGTGGGAAACTCGTGGCTTCACTGGCGGCATGGCCATGTAACGCTTCTTCATGAAAAATTGCCGGAATGGATAAACGGGTGTTATTGATTAACCACTTCTGAATCGCATTGGTGTATTTAACGGTATCAGCGGGTGATAGATCTTCACTGGGACGAGCAATGTGGCCTATGCCCAATGGCAGTATTTTTTCGGCCTTGCTGGTCTTAAATGCACCATTTGGTCCTTTTAGTTCACGACCTTCGTGCCACACGGTTTGTAGCTGGGCGACTTTTTCTTGCAGGGTCATTTGACGCAATAAATCACTTACCCTTTTTTCGGTGGGCAAACTGGCGTCTTGGTAACCGCTGGCTGCAAGGCTATTAAATGCTAAGGAGGCCAAGCCCACAGCAAGCACGCTTTTGATCGAACACATTCTCATATTAAATCCCTATTTGGCACTGAAAGTAATGGGGGACGACGTTGGCACACTTTGGTTGCCGGAATATCCCACGCTATTGACTAGTGTAACGAGATGAAATCATAATGGTCATTGTGACAATTTGTAAATCAATTATTATATTTTAGTAAAAATGCCTTTTTTGTCTAAAAAACAAACAGAGGGCTGTTTGTTTACTGATTGTTAATAGAATGATTTTGTTTAAGATGCACTTTGATGTGTCTATCGATGTGTTTATTGGAAAATGTTAGAGCTTGGGGAAAAGCAATTGGATAAAAAAAACAATGACTCATCTAAGCCTCATATGATTGAAGCCTTGTCAGTAGATAATGTGGTTTTGGGAATTGAAAACGGCCGATTGATGGTGTTAACCGCAAAATATAACGCAGGATTAGCCCAAGGTCAGTGGGGATTATTAGGTGGATGGGTCTCGTACGATGAATCAATCGATAATGCGGCTAAGCGTATTTTGAAAATGATTACTGGCGTGGACGACATGTACCTAGAGCAATTTCGTGCATTCGGTGAGGTTCAGCGTTACCCAGCGGAGCGCGTTGTCACTATTGCTTATTATGCGTTGGTGCGCCCTGATTTATATAAGATGATGCCTGGCGGCACCGCGTCGCATGTTGAATGGTGCGATGTACATAATCTACCGACCTTGATTTACGATCACAGCACTATCGTTAAAGCTGTTTTATCTCATCTTAAAAACAAAGTTCGCCACGAACCTGTTGGCTTCAACCTATTGCCAGAAAAATTCACGTTATTACAGTTACAAGAAGTGTACGAGGCGATCCTAGACGTAAAACTTGATAAGCCGAATTTCAGACGAAAAATTTTGAAGATGAATCTTTTAATTGATTGTGAAGAAAAACAGCAGGGCGTGATGCACCGCGCTGCCAGCCTATATCGATTTGATATGGTGGTGTATCAAAAGCTGTGTGAGCACGGATTTAACTTTGAATTTTGATCAGAGCCAGATTGCGCTTTTTAATTCAGGCTTTACTATTTTTGTCATATAAGGGTATTTGAATGGGGTGTGCTAGACAGGGTTTGTCACATATGGTTAACATGACTATAACCAATTTATAGTAGGACATTACAGTGCACACACGTTATTTAACTCTATTGGCTTTAAGTGCCGCAATGCTTTCAGGTTGTTCAGAACAATCTAGCCACAAAGAAGCCGCAAGCGATACGTTGCAAACTACTGCGAGCTCGAACGCGCCTGCAACACATCAACAAAAAACGGCAAAGGCAGAGCACAAAGGCTTGGATGAGTATGGTTCTAAATCTTTACCTTTAGTCAGCAATATATATACCGCAGACCCTTCTGCACATGTGTTTGACGGTAAGTTGTATATCTACCCGTCACACGATTACGAGGCGGGCATCCCACAAAATGATAACGGTGATCATTTCGCCATGCGTGATTATCATATCCTGTCCATGAATGAAGTCGGCGGAGAAGTCACTGATCATGGCGTAGCGCTATCTGTTGATGATGTGCCTTGGGCGGGTCGTCAAATGTGGGCGCCTGATGCTGCCAGCAAAAACGGCCTGTATTACCTCTATTTTCCGTTAAAAGACCAACAAGATATTTTTCGTATCGGTGTGGCTACAAGTGATTCACCTGTTGGCCCGTTTACGCCTGAAGCAGAGCCAATGGCCGGCAGCTTTAGCATGGATCCCGCCGTATTTGAGGATGATGACCAACAGCACTATTTGTTCTTTGGTGGCATTTGGGGAGGCCAATTGCAGCGCTGGACAAAAGGTGAATACAGTCCCCAAGATGACTACCCTGCAGATGATGCACCAGCCCTGATGCCCAAGGCCGTGAAGCTAGCAGATAACATGGTGTCTATGGATGGTGAGCCACAAGACATCATGATTTTAGATGAAAGCGGCAAGCCCATTAAACAGGGGGATTTAGAGCGCCGGTTCTTTGAAGCCGCTTGGGTACATAAGTATCAAGGAAATTACTACCTGTCTTACTCGACTGGCGATACGCACAAAATTGTTTATGCCATGAGTGAGAACCTCATGGGGCCATATACCTTTAAGGGGGTGGTACTTGACCCCGTTATCGGTTGGACGAATCATCATTCTATCGCTGAGTTTCAAGGCAAATGGTATTTGTTCTATCACGATAGCACGTTATCAAAAGGGCAAACCCACTTACGGAGTGTGAAGATGGCAGAGCTGAAATATAACGAGGATGGCACGATTGTCCCTTACCAAGCTTATTATCAATAACGATATTTTTGCCTGAACCTGTGTTCAGGCTTTTTACTTAATAACGCCCAATTCAAGCTTATAAGTTACCAATAAATAAAGCTTTAATCAGGCGTTATCCACCAGAGATATGAAAGAGGAATAGGTTTTGTCTCAAAATAACGAAAATACACTGATGATCATTCTTGTCAGTTGCGTTGCAACGATAGGGGGATTCCTATTTGGCTTCGACAGCGGCGTCATAAATGGTACGGTTGATGGATTGCAAGGTGCATTTAATTCCGATAATGCAGGTACTGGCTTCAATGTATCAAGCATGCTGCTAGGTTGCGCTGTTGGCGCATTTAGTGCCGGGCGCTTAGCGGATAGATTTGGACGTCGCCCTTTGCTCATTACAGCAGCCATATTCTTTATTATCAGCGCTTGGGGCTCGGGTGTTTCAACGTCATCGATGGAGTTTGTGGTTTATCGCATTCTGGGTGGTTTAGCCGTAGGTGCAGCGTCAGTCATGGCACCTGCCTATATCAGTGAAATTGCGCCGGCGCGTTTTCGTGGCACGTTGTCATCAGTGCAACAAGTGGCCATCATCTTCGGTCTATTTTCTGCTTTTGTGAGTAATTACTTTCTCGCGAATATTGCTGGCTCATCCACTGCCGAGTTTTGGATGGGCTATCAAGCATGGCGCTGGATGTTCTGGATCGAGCTTATCCCCGCAACGCTTTTTCTTGTGGCGTTAATGTTTATTCCAGAAAGCCCACGTTATTTGGTGATGAGTAAAAACACTGAAAAAGCCAAGCGGGTGTTAAACGCCTTGTACGGCGATGCTCAAGGGCAAACCAAATTGCAAGAAATTGAAGCATCTCGTGAAACGCAAGGATCTAAGCCGAAGCTGACTGACTTGATTGACAAGGTGAGCGGTAAAATACGCCCTATTATGTGGGTCGGTATAGGTCTGGCTGTATTTCAGCAGTTAGTCGGTATTAACGTGGTGTTCTACTACGGCGCTGTTTTATGGCAGGCAGCTGGGTTCTCAGAGTCCGATGCGTTAATGATCAACGTGATAAGTGGTGCAGTCAGCATCGCAGCCGTATTTGTGACTATGTTCCTGATTGATAAAGTCGGGCGCAAACCCTTCTTGTTGATTGGTTCTGTGGGCATGACATTTGCTCTTGGCACCATGGTGTACATTTTTGCTAACTCCGGCCTTGATGCTAATGGCAACTTGAGTTTGGGAGATCAAGGCGTAATCGCACTTATTGCCGCAAATGCTTATGTGTTTTTCTTTAACCTGTCTTGGGGCCCTGTGATGTGGGTGATGTTAGGGGAAATGTTCCCTAATCAAATCCGTGGTTCTGGTTTGGCCGTGGCAGGCTTTGCTCAGTGGGGCGCTAACTTTATAGTGACCTTCACCTTCCCTATATTTTTGGCTTCTATCGGGCTAGCAGGCGCGTACAGTATATACGCACTCGGCGCTTTGATATCCATTGTCTTTGTGTTCAAGCTAGTACAGGAAACGCGAGGCAAAGAGCTGGAAGAAATGCAAGGCTAACCCGTACTGATTTACGCTTAAGAAAGCCGCTGCCTACAGCGGCTTTCTTTTATACGAACTATGTGTCTGGGGTTATTTCACCCCACCGCTTTACCCAATATACCCGCTTTATCCAATACACCCGCTGTATCGCGCAGCACAACACTTTCAACACTGCGCTTTTGCCATCAGCTATGCCCTGACCAATAACAATAATTATCTACATAATTGAAGCGAGATAGGTGGATACAGATGAACATGCATATGCTTGTCTATTCGCTCTGAGTTTCTCTATTCGTTCTGGGATTCTTCGTTGACTCTAGGCAGTAACACTCTGTATCTAAGGAACTCTAGTTAAATGAGTGCTTTGTACTAGCGACTTAAATGAATAGCGCATCGGTCGAGCAGCTCACTTCTGTGTGCTAATACGCAATCGAATTTATAGCAGGCAAAAAAATAGCCTAACGGGGGTTAGGCTATTAGGGGAGCGTGTAAACAGGGCATTGCTCCGGGGCGAGTCAAAGGCGTGGGAGTGGCCACGCCCTTGATTCAGCTACCCGTCATTAGATTTTTTAGCCGTATAAAACGTTATTAACCTTGTTCTCTAATAACTCTTGCTGGCCACTGACGTGCTTAGGTTGTAGGTTCTTATCTACGCAGAGGTTAGCGAGTGACTCAAGGTTGAAATCGCCTCCTTGAATACCCTTACCTAGCTCGCCGTTCCAACCTGCGTAACGCTTGCTGACAGCTTGACCAAGGAAGTCATTTTCAATCATCAGCGCGGCTTTTTTCAAGCCAATTGCTAAGTGATCCATGCCGCCAATGTGGGCGATGAACATATCTTGTGGATCTGAGCTTTGACGACGCAACTTAGTATCAAAGTTAAAGCCACCAGATGTAAAACCACCCGCTTTAAGAATTTCATAAATAACCAATGACAATTCTTCAACGCTATTCGGGAATTGGTCGGTATCCCAACCTAGTTGAGGGTCACCTCGGTTGGCATCGATGCTACCAAATAAGCCAAGTGATATAGCCGTAGCGACTTCATGCTGGAACGAGTGGCCGGCCAAGGTGGCGTGGTTAGCTTCAATGTTCACTTTAAATTCGTTTTCTAAACCGTATTGCTTCAAGAAGCCATAAACAGTTGCGGTGTCGTAATCGTACTGGTGCTTAGTCGGCTCTTGTGGCTTAGGTTCGATTAGCAATAATCCTTTAAAGCCAATTTTATGCTTATGCTCAACAACCATGTTCATGAAACGACCGAGTTGCTCACGCTCTTGGCGTAAATCGGTATTTAGCAAGGTTTCGTAACCTTCACGACCACCCCAAAGCACGTAGTTTTCACCGCCTAATCGCTTAGTCGCATTCATAGCGTGCATTACTTGAGTCGCGCCATAAGTGAATACTTCAGGGTTCGGGCTAGATGCAGCACCGCTAGCGTAACGTGGGTTACTGAACAAGTTTGCGGTGCCCCATAACAACTTAAGACCCGTTTCTTCTTGTTTGGCTTCTAGTACGTCAGTCATCTGAGCAAAGTTGTTAATGTACTCTTTAATTGAGTTGCCCTCAGGGGAAACATCAACATCGTGGAAGCAGTAATAAGGAATATTTAGCTTTGAGAAAAACTCAAACGCGACGTCAGCTTTTTCTTTTGCGCGCTGCATGGCATCACCTGCTTGCAGCCAAGGGCGATTAAACGTACCTGCGCCAAATACATCAGCGCCGTCCCAACAGAAGTTGTGCCAGTAACACGCCGCTAGGCGTAAATGTTCTTTCATGCTCTTGCCTAGCACCAGTTCTTCTGGGTTGTAATGGCGAAATGCTAATGGGTTGTCTGAACTGGTACCTTCAAATTTTACTTTAGGGATATCTTTAAAATATTCAGCCATGAGGCTCTCCTGATTAATGCTGTTGACGTCTCATTGATACACCTCATCATCACAACTGATGGAGTGCGTCACAATTACGTTTTTTAGATTAACTTTTGTGTTTTGTTGGTTTTTAAAATGTCATTGAGCGCGATTTTTCCGTTACTCAATGGGCTATAAAAATTCTTGGGTTGCCTTGTACAAAGCCGAGAACGTAGCTCGGCGTTGGGCATAAGACTTTGCCTTTTCAAGGTTAGGTTGATACACATAATCAAGCGTGGGTTGCGGGCAAATCTGTTTGATTGGTTTCTCTGGTTGCATAGCCAATTGCGCTAAGCGAGCGGCACCTAAACCTGGGCCCACATCGCCGCCTTGGCGATAGGTTACTGGGCGCTGCAAAACATCAGCAATAAGTTGTCGCCAATAGGCACTTTTGGCGCCACCACCAATCAAGGTAATTTCATCCACCTGTACCCCTGACGCATGCAATGCATCTACACCATCGGCGAGGCCAAACGTTACACCCTCTAATACACTGTGGGTCAAAGCCGCTTGTGAGCTCGAGTGGGTTAATCCGAAAAAGGCTCCAGTTGCATTGGGGTTATTATGAGGAGTACGCTCACCGCTTAAGTAAGGCAAAAACAACGGCCCGTTTTGGGTGCTGTCTTGCGTGTTAGTGGTTTGATTTTTGGTGGTTTGTTCCAGTTCTGCTAGCAGCACAGATACTTCTTTTTTAACGACTTGCTCGGCGTACCACTGCAAACAACTGGCAGCACTTAGCATAACGGACATCAAATGCCAGGTATGGGGCAGGGCGTGACAAAAGCTGTGTACCGCTGACTCAGGATTACTGCGAAAGCCTTCACTTACGGCAAAATACACACCAGAAGTACCAAGTGACAGCATCGCCTGGCCTGGTTTGACAATGCCGACACCAATGGCGCCTGCGGCATTATCGCCAGCACCAGCAACCAGCGGTACGCTTTTCATGTTCCAGCGTTTAGCCACGTCATCAGACAAGGTGCCGGTAATGGCATTGCCTTCAAACAGAGTTGGCATATGAGATTCGTTTAAACCACATACGTTAAGCATGTCAGCATGCCAGCATCGTTTATCTACATCTAACCACATGGTGCCTGCGGCATCTGACATATCCGAGGCAAAATCACCACTGAGTAGCAAGCGTAAATAATCTTTAGGCAGTAGCACTTTATCGATTTTTGCGAACAGTTCTGGCTCATGCTGTTTTACCCATAATAACTTGGGTGCAGTAAAGCCAGGCATAATAATGTTGCCCGTAATCTTGTGTGCATTGGGAACCCGCTGTTCAATTTCTGCGCACTGGGCTTCACAGCGTCCATCATTCCAAAGTATCGCAGGACGAAGCACCTGTTGGTGTTCATCAAGTAGGGTTGCGCCGTGCATTTGACCTGCAAAACCAATTGCTAGTACATCAGACAGGTCGTGCTGCGCGTGAAGTTTGTCCATAGCAGTGCAGAATCCGTCCCACCAGTCTTGTGGGTTTTGCTCCGACCACAAGGGTTTGGGCCGTGATACTTCAAATGCGCAGGACGCGCTATCTACTATTGCACCGCTGTTGTCGGTTAACACCAACTTGATACCAGATGTGCCTAAATCAACACCTAAAAACATGGGAGTACCTGCCTAATAATGAGTTTGCCAGATACTAGCAGAACGATTAAATTAAACTGCAATGCAGGTAATAACGAAATTTAATAACGAAATTTCGTAATACTCTTAACGAGTAAGGTAGTAGTTACGTGATACAGGCTAATGCACTATACGACCGGACATTGAGAGAGATTAGGTGATTTATGTTTCAAGCGAAGCACAGTATTAGTTTGCTATTTAACGCTAACAAAGTGTATGACCGTCAAGTAATTGAAGGGATTGGCCACTACTTGCAATCTTCGAAAGTGGATTGGGATGTGTACTTAGAAGAGGACTTTCTAATCCGCTTAGAGCACGTTGAAGACTGGGGCGGGGACGGTATTATTGCTGATTTTGACGACCCCTCAATTCAGAGAATGCTCGTGAACAGCAAAATTCCAGTCGTTGGGGTCGGGGGCTCTTATTCTAAAGAAGAGGATTACCCTGATGTGCCTTATGTGGCCACTGATAATTTCGCTGTAGTGCAAGCCGCATACGAACACTTAAAAAAGAAAGGCTTAGAGCGTTTTGCGTTTTATGGCTTGCCCAGTGATAACGATCACCGCTGGGCGGTAGAGCGTGAACAGGCGATCGTTAAATTGTGCCAAGCAGATGGTTACGAATGCTCAATTTATCGAGGACACCCCACGCGACCAGAAACGTGGCAATACACTATGAATCGCTTATCTGACTGGATCCAAGGCTTGCCAAATCCGGTGGGAATAATCAGTGTGACCGATGCTAGAGCGAGGCATTTACTCCAAGCTTGTGAACAGATAGGCAAGTTAGTGCCAGACAATATATCTATTGTAGGCATTGATGATGACGACATTGCACGTTATTTAAGTCGCATTAGCCTGAGTTCGGTGACCCAAGGGTGCTTTGAAATGGGGTTTCAAGCCGCCAAATTACTGCATAGACGATTAGAAAACAGCAACTTGAAGAACAAACGAGTATTGGTGCCACCGGCAGGCGTTTCTGAGCGTCAATCCACCGACTTCAAAGCGCTAAAAGACCCCTACGTGATTCAAGCTATGCACTTCATAAGACAAAATGCCGCCAGAGGCATAAAAGTCGAACAAGTACTGGATTACGTCGGTGTGTCGCGCTCGAACCTTGAGCAGCGTTTCAAGGACGAAAGAGGCCATAGTATCCACACAGAAATTCACAATGAAAAACTCGAAAAAGCCTGTGATATGTTAGTAAAAGGCAGTGCTTCTACAACGGAAATCGCCACATTATGCGGTTACCCTTCGTTGCAGTATATGTATGCAGTGTTTAAAAAACATTATGGCAAAACACCTAGGGAATATAGAGAGAAGCACTTAGAGGAGTAATCATCTGTTGGCCTGCTTTGGGTGGCATAAGCAGGCTCTTTTTCGCACCTTATTTTCGTTTCCTATTCGTTTTCTGTTTGTGCTTTTACCATTATTTTAGCGGGTAGATACTTACTGAGCATGTCTTCTAAGGCGACTAACTTTAACGGCTTGGTTAGATACTCGTTCATGCCCACTTCTTTGGCTTGTACAAAATCTTCTTTCATTGCGTTCGCGGATAATCCACATATGACCAGGTCAAGAAGACCTTGTTGACGTATTTCAATGGTGGCCTGATAGCCGTCCATGACTGGCATTTGTATGTCCATTAACACCACGTCATAATGCGCGGAATTAATCACTTTTGTGACCGCTTGCTGGCCATTTTCAGCAATATCGAACGTGATGCCAAGCACGCGCAGCATTTCTCCGGTAACAACCTGGTTAATGCTATTGTCTTCTACCAGCAAAATATGACCGTCGTACTCCACTTGCTCATTGAACTGCGGGCTAGGGATGTCAGATACGAACTGCTCTTCATTCAGCAGTGAATGAATAAACGAGACCAAGTGACCAGGTGTAAAAGGGTGGGTTAAACAAGGGAAGCTCCAAATATTAATCAGCTTCTGTGGCAAATTACTCGGTTGAGTATCAGTAATAAAGCCAACATTTCTACCATCGTCTTTCAGTTTCTGTATCGACGGACCTATGGCTTTGTGTTCAGCTAAGTCCGCCACGTCTATGATAACAATGTCATTCTCTGTTATTTCAGGCAACATCTTCTCAAGCTGCATATGCGGGAAGTGATGATAATCCATTTCGACATTGTTGAAATACTGCTGTTCAATCAAGCCTTTGGGCGTCTTACTGAAATAATACATTTTGCGCTGAGGCTGAGGCGCAATATGAAAAATATGCTGCTCATCAGATTGGACGATTACAGTGAATGTCACCTCAAATGTACTGCCAACATTGAGCTCTGATTGTGCGGTGACATTGCCCCCCATAAGATGCACCAGCTGCTTCACTATCGTTAAGCCCAAACCTGTACCACCAAAATCACGGCTGGTGGTGCCATCGGCCTGGGTAAATGACTCAAAGACTTTTCCTAGCTGCTCTTTAGACATGCCAATGCCTGTATCCTTCACACGAGCCTTGAGCAATACCTTGTCACTGTTGGGTATAACATCATGGGTTATAGATATGGTAATTGAACCATTACGAGTGAATTTGACGGCATTACTGGTTAAGTTCAGTAACACTTGGCTGATGCGCAAAGGGTCGCCTATTAGCGTTGGGGGAATATTGGGATCACATATAAATCGCACATTGAGATTTTTCTCTTGTGCCCGAGCAGAAATATTCGTCAATAAGTTAGCAAACACAGAATTGAGGGAGAACTCCACTTGTTCAATATCTAGTTTGCCCGCTTCAACTTTTGAAAAGTCTAAAATATCGTTGATCAGGCTCATTAATATCTGGCTTGAGTACACTACTTTATTCAAATGCTGGCGCTGGGTGGGTGTCAAATCACTTTTCATAACGACATCTAACAAACCGATTATGCCATTCATTGGGGTGCGTATTTCGTGACTCATATTCGCCAAGAACATACTTTTAGATACCGTGGCTTGTTCCGCTTTGTGTTTTGACTCAACTAATTCCGCATTTAGCATTTCTTGCTCGCTGTTAAGACGCTGAGCCTGAGCAAGTAAGGCGGATGTCTGCTTGTTTTTCTCGTGAAATACATCCGCTGCGTTGGCTAATTGACCGATTTCGTTGTGCCTAGTGATCCCTGGAATGGCATCAACGTCTTCACCTTTGGCAAGCTTTTTAAATACCTCCGTAATGGTGTTGATGGGGATCATGATCCGAGACGCTAAAAAGTAAGCTGTGATACAGGCAAGGAAAATCCCGATAATAGAAAATAAATCACTGCTTATTTGATTCTTTTCAATGTTACTTTTTACTTGCTCATTGGTGTCGCCCAATTTTGAGGTCACAAGGCGATTGAGCTCTCTGGCCATAAATAGAAATTCGTTAGCTGAGCCCGCCATAACCACGTTAACTAAAAACAAATACCCACTTGTGACATTGGTGAGTTGTAAAAACTCACCGTCTACTTTGTCTAGCTTTGTGATTAAGGCAGATGTCATTTCGTTCGGTAAAGCACTTTGTAGTAAACTCTCCTTCGCTTGACTTAACTCACCTCTGAAACTTTCTACCAATTGGTAATCTGGGTTGAGCAGATATTGATAGGTGACGTTTTCCGCCCGAGTGATGTGGTATTTAGTGCGTGATAAACTGAGAGAGGTAGAACTATCCCCTTGGGATAAAGACGCTAATATGTCATTGATATCAACGGTTAGATCTTTCTCAAAGAGCTTGTCACGCTTACTGCGCCCAGTAATTACGTTTGAAAAATTATCTTTGTATTCGGCTATATGATTACGCATTCTAGAAATAAAGCCGTGATAGATATCAGCTTGTTCTTCTTTGCTGGTTAGCGACTCTAGTGTTGCCAGATTATCAATTGAACTTTGAATTAATGAATTGAAACGCGCAATAGCAGATTTACTAGCCGAATCCTTATATATTAATACATTCCGTTGTAAGTCTAATACATCTCGCTCAAGCTCTCGCACCAAGCTCACTTTTATAACGGCTTGATGGGTCAGATCTAAACTGTTTACGAAGGTGCTATGATTGCTGCGAGTAACAAATACTTGTGATACCAGTAAAAGAATTAATATTACCGAAACAAGCAGTATCTGGGCTTTCAGGGTTCTAAACACGTGTTATTTTCTCAGCCATTTCATGAGCTTATAAATTCATACCATTTTTGTAAGGTATAGTCGTAAGTCGGCATAGCCGTATTCCAAACCGCCACATTACTAAAACGGTCAGTATAACTGCCACCTGAGCGCACCTCTCCTCGCATCACCGAAGTGTTTCCATCCGGACCTTTAAGAGGTTGGCTGGCAGGCTTCCCATCATACCAGTAGTCCCATTCGCTTTGCTCAAGGTAATTAGCTGAGCGCTGTGCGTTGGAGATATAATACCCTTGACGAGCGATAAACGCGCCTGGCCAGCCCGACATCCACCAATTCATATATTCGTATGCTACATCTTTTGTGCGCCCTTGGGCATGAGAAGATAAGCACATTACTCCATGCCAGCCGCGATAACCTTCTTTAGGGGCAGCGAATGTGACTGGAATATTTTTTCCATTTAACGTAGATACCGCAGGGGAGAACATGCTTTCAATGTGTACCCGTCCTGCTTCCATGAAATCAATCGACTCTGGCACTGAGTTCCAAAAGCCGCCAAAAAAGTTTTGGTGTTTCAAATCAATCAAAATATCAAACAGGCGATCTAATTCATCGGCAGTAATATTACCTATGTCGGCAAACTTCATTGTGCCGCTCGCATCAGCCGCTAACGCTAGATCAAACAAGCCTATAGTGGGGTCGTTAATAATACCCACCTTTCCACTGTGTTTTTTATCCAGAAGCCAGCCCCAACTTTCTGTTTTGTAGGCTATGCCTTTTTCGATTTCATTGGTGTTATAGCCAAATGAATCGACATTATGAACGTAGGGCAAGAAACTAACTTGGCCAGTCTGTTCAACGCCCAGTGAGCCGTTTGCTTGTACATTGACTATTTTAAAGGGGGCATCTCCGGCACCGTACTTGGCTTTTGGCGTGAGTTTCCCAGTTTTGCATAGCGAATTGATTTCATCCCAATGGGTAATGCGCTTGGTCTCAATTGCTTGGATCGATCGATTCCGCCACAGCGGACGAATACTATTGGACCATTGTTCGTAAATATCAAAACTTTCAGGGGAAAGTAACCCACGCTGTAAAACGCCAGGGCTTCCTTTTGCCTCAAACTGAATATCTATCCCCAGGTCACTCATTGCACGCTGCCTGAGTGGCTCTTGCAATGTCACGTGCGTGCCTAATACGCGCAAAGTGTGTTTCTGGCGGGCAAAAACGTAAGGGGCTTTGATGATAGAAGTACCGAGCAGCACACCTTTGCCAATCGTTTCTAACGTGGTTCGTTTGGATTTATCGACAGATGAAGCGCTCACGAGTGATTCCGTTTTACACTGTTTATGCATGTTAGCCTCCAATTGGAGACTAAACAGTATGTGAGAACGGGCGGTGACGCAATATTATCTGACGATAACTTTGGTCTAATTTTTTCCTATTCTACGTAAAATTTATGTTGAAAGTTAAGGACTTGCTGTTCTAAGCCGTCATTTATCTGAACTGAAATACGAAACGTTTCTTGATCGCTAAAAGGTAACACAGCAAGGTAGTAAATAGCTTCGCCTTCAGTCACTTCTTTGAACGTGAGTTTCTTGCTCACACCGAGTAAATTACGTGCGGTTCCCGATAGTACCGCGGACTGTGCTACCTGATCGGCTTTGTCAAGCACTGAAATATTAATGACGCCATTGTATTTACTGCGAACAATGCCGTAATGCTTAGCGATATCGGGCGTAATGAAGGTACTGTTAAAAGCAATATAATGTACGTCCCAATTGCCCAATGTCTCTTTTTGCTCAGAAAGCGCTGCTCCTGAGAAAAACAAGTTTGCCAGCAGCATTACGCTGCCAGCTAATAACGCACGTTTAGAAATAGCCAAAAACATCACCTAGTAGCTTTTGCAAAAAGATAATCACCAAAATCACCACCATTACTGACAAGTCTAAACCACCTAAATTAGGAAGACGTCGTCTTATGGGGGCCAGCAAAGGCTCAGTCAGCTGACCAAGTACCATATCCATGGGGTTGTAACCTTGGCTTACCCAGCTCATGATGGCGCGAATAATCAATACCCACATCATTAACGACAGCGCTTCTTTGACTACTAAATAGAAAGAGCCAATCACCAAGCCCAAAGGATTAATATTGGTGTTCCCTGCTATCAAATTAAGAACGACTATTTTAAGGCCCGCCACCAGCAGTGCTAGCACTAATGTTGCGGTATCCATTCTACCTATTGATGGTAAAACTCTACGCAGGGGGCCGACAATTGGGTGTGTGGCTTTCACCACAAACTGACTAAAAGGATTGTAAAAATCCGCTCTAGCCAATTGCAACCAAAAGCGCAGCAGCACTACCATTAAATACAATTCAAACAGGGTATTAACTAAAAACTGCATCGCGCTCATAGATATGTATCTTCCTAAAAACTAATTAAAATAATTTGGCCATTTCTTCGGCTCGAGTGACTGCCGCCTGCATTGCACCAGACACTAAAGTGTCTATACCGTTGTTTTGAAAATGCTCAACGGCTTTGGCGGTAGTGCCACCTTTTGAAGTAACTTGGGCGCGCAATTCACTGATTTCAAGCTGAGGATTGTGACAAACCATTTCTGCAGCCCCCAACATAGCCTGTTGAACAAGTAATCGCGCGGTTTGATGATCGAATCCTTGGCTTTGTGCTTCTTTTTGCATGGCCTCTAAAAAGGCATAGAAATACGCAGGGCTGCTGCCTGCTGCTGCAATGACTCCATTGATCATTGATTCTTTTTCAACCCAAGCAACTTCACCCACTTGCGCCATTAAGTCGCCAGCGTAATCTTTGTCTTCCTGACTAACCTGGGTCGGAGCAAACAAGCCAGTCATGCCTTTACCTAGAGAGCTTGGGGTATTTGGCATAGTGCGAACAATATTTGACTGACCGCCAAGCATTTCACTTAAGCGTGAGGTTTCAATGCCCGCAGCAATAGAGATAAACAGTTTGCCGTTTAACGAGACATTGTCTTTTAAGGTTGAACACATCTGTTCCATCAGCTGAGGTTTCACGGCAAGTACAATCACATCTGCATCTTGAACCGCTTGCTCATTCTGCTGCGTTATTTGGATAGAAAAATCACTTTCTAAGGCGGTTAATTTAGGCATAGATGGATTGCTAGCAATAATTTTATCAGCTGGGTAGCCACTGTTACACATGCCACTGATGATGCTTCTGCTCATGTTTCCTGCGCCGATAAAGGCGATATGTCTATGTTGCATAATTATCCTATGTTGTGGTTTTCGAAGAATGAAAATCGACACCTTTTTTTAAATTTACTAAATTCTATATGCATACTCTATTAACAAATCCTATGGATCTTGCTATGAACGAAAGTAATTGTATTGAGGCTCGATTTTACTGACGGGAACCAAAAATAGCGCTGCCGATCCTTACCATGGTTGAACCGCATTCGATAGCAAGTTGCATATCGTTTGACATTCCCATACTTAGGGTATCAATTTGCGGATATTTTGTCTGTAGTTGTAAGAATAGCTCGTTCATCACCAACAGACTTTTACGCTGCATACCATCATTTTGTTGTGCCTTTGGGATCGTCATCAGCCCGCGTAACGCTAAATTAGGCATGACACTGATTTGCTCAGCCAACGTACTGACTTCATCCACTGCCACACCCGCCTTACTACTCTCATTATCAACATTAACTTGAATACACACGTTTAGTTTTTTATGAGCACTACGTTGGTCGTTTAATCGCTGGGCGATTTTCAAGCGGTCGATGCTGTGCACCCAATCGAAGTTTTCAGCCACAGGGCGGGTCTTGTTTGATTGCAAAGGGCCGATAAAATGCCATTCAATATCGCTTAATTCCCTGAGCTGCTGAATCTTGCCGACACCTTCTTGTACATAATTTTCACCAAATAAACGGTGTCCCGCTTCATACGCTTGCACGATATCTGATACGGGTTTGGTTTTGGTTACGGCTAGTAATTTGACTGAATTTGCTGGACGATTAGCATCACAAACACTCTGAGTGATTGTTTTCAGTGCGATTTTAAGTCGTTCTGCTATTGTTCCCATATTGCAACTTGTTAACGGAGAATAGGCTTTGGATATTACCGAACTTTTAGCCTTTAGTGTCAAAAATAACGCATCAGATTTACACCTGTCAGCAGGCCTACCGCCAATTATTCGCGTTGATGGAGAGATGCGTCGGTTAAATGTTCCCGCCTTAGATCACAAGCAAGTTCATGCCCTGATATACGAAATCATGAACGATAACCAACGCAAAGAGTATGAAGAAAATTTAGAGACCGATTTCTCATTTGAAGTGAAAGACTTATCGCGTTTTCGGGTTAATGCGTTCGTGCAAAATCGAGGTGCAGCTGCTGTACTGAGAACCATTCCAAGCAAAATTTTAAGCTTAGATGATTTAGGTGCACCGCAGATATTCAAGGACATTATTAATCAGCCTACTGGGATTGTATTGGTCACTGGAGCGACTGGTTCGGGTAAAAGTACCACGCTTGCGGCCATGGTTGATCATATAAACCGGCACAAGCGGGAGCATATCCTGACCATTGAGGATCCCATCGAGTTCGTGCATGAAAATAAGCTGTGCGTGATGAATCAACGTGAAGTGCATCGCGATACACACAGTTTCAGTAATGCGCTGCGCTCGGCTTTGCGTGAAGATCCAGATGTGATCCTTGTTGGCGAGCTGCGCGACCTTGAGACTATACGGTTAGCGATATCAGCTGCTGAAACAGGTCATTTAGTGTTTGGTACGCTGCATACCAACTCAGCACCAAAAACCATAGACAGACTGATTGACGTGTTCCCTGCAGAAGAAAAGTCCATGGTGCGCTCTATGTTGTCAGAATCATTACGGGCGGTTATTTCACAAACCTTATTGAAAAAAGTAGGCGGTGGACGTGTTGCCGCCCATGAAATCATGCTTGGTATACCCGCTATACGTAACCTTATTCGTGAAGATAAAGTGCCGCAAATGTACTCTGTCATGCAAACCAGCCAAGCTCATGGCATGCAAACTATGGATCAGTGCTTACAAAAAATGGTCGCTCAAGGTTTGATTACCAATGAAGATGCCGCTTCACTATCGATTGATAAGAAGCCGGGCATGAATTTTTAACGCATGCAACAACGCACTTACCAGAGATAACTATGGACTTAACTCCTTACTTGCAAGAAATGACTGATTTAAATGCGTCTGATTTGTTTATAACGGTAGGCATGCCAATCAGCGCAAAAATTAACGGTCAACTTACGCCAATAGGCGGCAGTAAATTGGATGAAGACGGTGCTTGGGGCTTAGTGCAAGATGCTATGACCGATACGCAAAAAGAGCAATTTGTGCAAACCAAAGAGTGCAATTTTGCGATTGCAAGAGAGGGGATCGGGCGTTTTCGTTGCAGCGCATTTTGGCAACGTGATATGCCGGGCATGGTTATTAGGCGAATAGTGACCGACATTCCTAAAGCAGCTGATTTAGGACTGCCTGCTGTGCTCAAAGATATTATTATGAGTAAACGCGGTTTGGTGTTGTTTGTTGGTGCCACTGGTACCGGTAAGTCTACGTCCTTGGCTGCCTTAATTGGCCATCGCAATCATCATTCCCGAGGGCATATTCTCACCATTGAAGATCCAATTGAATTTGTTCACGAACATCAAAGCTGTGTTGTGACCCAAAGAGAAGTGGGTATTGATACCCAATCATTTGATGACGCATTAAAAAGCTCTTTGCGCCAAGCCCCAGATGTTATCTTGATCGGTGAAATCCGCTCCATGGAAACCATGGAATATGCAATGTCATTCGCCGATACCGGGCATTTATGTGTGGCTACGCTACATGCTAATAACGCCAATCAGGCCATTGAGCGTATTATGCATTTGGCGCCACCAGAGCAGCATGAAAAACTGCGTTTTGATTTGAGCTTGAATATGCGTGCGGTCATAGCACAGCAATTGGTACCAACGGTCGATGGCAAAGGACGCGTGGCCGCCATTGAAATCTTGCTAAATTCCCCTCTGGTGACTGACTTGATCCAGCGAAACGAAATTGGCGGCTTAAAAGAGGCCATGCGTAAAGGCAAAGAAATGGGCATGCAAAGTTTTGATATGGCACTTTATACCTTGTACCAAGAACAAAAAATCAGCTTGGAACAAGCAATACACCATGCCGATTCACCAAATGACCTGCGCCTGATGATTAAACTTGATTCTGATCAAGGTGACGCATTAGGTTCGTTGTCAAATGTATCTATCGATATGGATTAAGCCAATTTTTAGCCACCCCAGTCAATAATTAACCACTGAGCAATTATTTATTGGAATTACTATTACTCACGTAGTTTTGAGACATGATGAGAATTTACACAAATAACGACCGCTTCATGGTGTGGCAAGTCAAACAGCTTCTTGATGAGCATAAGATCCCTTGCTTTATCAAAAACGAATTCGCCAGCGGTGCCATGGGAGAGTTATCTCCGTTAGATTGTCAGCCAGAAGTGTGGCTAAACGATGGTAGCTGGCAGGCGCGAGCAGAGATTCTTATCGAACAAATGGAGAACCACACTGCCGTCGAATGGGTATGTTCTGGTTGTGGCGAAACCAATGGTGGAAATTTTGAGGTCTGCTGGCAATGTGGGCAGGAAACACACATTGACCAGTAAGCTTGATAACCATGAGATAATTGAACAATTCTTAGATACGATTTGGTTAGAAAAAGGGTTGAGTGAAAACACCCTAGATGCCTATCGCAGTGACCTGACTAAATTCAGCGACTTCTTGAGGGCGCAATCCTCTGTCGTTAATTTGCTTGATATTCAAACTGAGGATATTAATCAGTACATGGCCGAGCGTTTTGACAATGGTTTGTCTGAGCGCAGTAGCGCTCGTTGTTTAAGTAGTTTACGGCGTTTTTCAGGCTATATGTTGGCACACGGGTTACGTGAAGATGATCCCGTCAGCCGTATGCAAAACCCTAAGCTCAGTAAACCCCTGCCTAAAACGCTTTCAGAACAGCAAGTGGATGATTTACTCAACGCACCACAAACCGACGACCCCATTCAATTGCGCGACAAAGCCATGCTTGAGGTCTTGTACGCTACGGGTTTGCGGGTCACTGAGTTAGTCACATTACGCGTCGGGCAATTGAGTATTTCACAAGGTGTGGTCAGAGTAACTGGCAAAGGTAATAAGGAACGCCTGGTGCCGCTAGGGGAAGAAGCATTGGATTGGCTCACTACTTACATGAAAGAGGCGAGAGGAGCACTGCTGCGAAATGAAAGCGACGTGTTGTTTCCCAGCAATCGCGGCACGATCATGACGCGACAGACGTTCTGGCATCGTATTAAATTTCACGCCACGCAAGCCAACATCACCAGTGATTTATCGCCACATACCTTGCGCCATGCTTTTGCTACCCATCTGTTGAATCACGGTGCTGATTTACGTGTCGTGCAAATGTTATTAGGTCACAGTGATTTATCCACCACGCAAATTTACACCCACGTGGCCACTGCTCGTTTACAGGAATTGGTTGCAGCACATCACCCTAGAGGATAGTGCTCCTACATAGCCGTTAATAGTGTGAGTAATTGTGTCGTGCTCTTGGTATCAAGGGCATTAGCAGTTACTATGTTTGTACATAAAAATGAAATTATTTTTCCCTATTAGGGTCTTATCTTTATCTGTTCAAGTTGGAATTTATATGAAATATCGTGCGTTATTTGTGGCTGCTTTTGCCTTTTTATCGGTCAGCCTGAGTGTTAGTGCTGCATCAGGTAGCAGTCAAAACCTTGATAGTGTTAAGCAAAAAATTCAAATGTCATTAGGCATGCAAGTCACGTCTATTGGCGATGCGCCGGTTCCAGGCTTATTACAAGTACAAACTGATAAAGGCTTGTTTTACACCAGTGACGATGGCAAATATTTCCTTCAAGCCCGTATATTTAATCTAGATGAAGGCATGCGTAACGAGACAGAAACAACATTGACCAAAATGCGTGTTGATGGGGTGGAGCACTTCAAAAATTCTGTGATTGAATACAAAGCAGAGAAAGAAAAGTACGTGGTGAATGTGTTTACTGATATTACCTGTGGATATTGCCGTAAGTTGCATAATCAAATGGATGAATACAATGATTTAGGCATTACCGTTCGTTATTTAGCCTTTCCTCGCGCTGGCTTAAACAGCAAGCCGTATCAAGATATGGTGTCAGTCTGGTGTTCAGCTAATCCGCAAAAAGCGTTAAATGAAGCGAAAGGCGGCGAAAACGTCGCTAAAGCAAGTTGTTCAAATCAAGTCGCTGAGCAGTATAATTTTGGTCAGAGTGTAGGTGTAAATGGTACGCCTAATATTATTTTACCTGATGGCAGCGTGGTGCCTGGCTACCAACCACCGATGCAATTATTGCAAGCTATTCAAGACGCCTCATAGTATGTTAAGCAGGAGTAAATGCTCCTGCTTTCTGCTTTACCGTTTACCCCTATTTATTGTTATCAACTTAGAGTAAGTTTGTGCAAATACGCCGCCGTTCCCCTGTTTCCGATGAGCATCTACCTGACTCCATCAACCCTACCTTAAAACAAATATACGCCTCTCGCGGCATTACTTCTGAGCAACAACTTGAGCGAAGCGCCAAAGCGCTATTGCATTACAAAGACATGTCAGGCGTTGATACAGCCGTGAGTATATTGGCTGATGCATTAGCCAAGGGTAGGCGGATAATCATTGTTGGGGATTTCGACGCCGATGGGGCAACGAGTACGGCGCTGAGCATGCTGGCGCTGGGCATGATGGGCAGTAAAAATCATGACTATCTAGTGCCAAATCGCTTTAACTTTGGCTACGGACTGAGTCCGCAAATTGTTGATGTGGCACACGAGCAAGGTGCTCAGGTGATCATGACAGTGGATAACGGCATTGCGTGCTTTGCTGGGGTCGAACGCGCCAAGGAACTAGGTATTACCGTGTTGATAACGGATCATCACTTAGCTGCAGAATCACTACCTGTTGCAGATGCCATTGTTAACCCGAATCAACCAAACTGCTCATTTATGTCAAAGAACTTGGCTGGGGTAGGCGTTGCATTTTATTTGATGCTTGCGCTGAGAGCGCATTTGCGCCAAATTGATTGGTTCGCACAGAACAATCTTGCAGTGCCAAATCTAGCAGACTTATTGGATATAGTCGCGTTAGGTACTGTAGCCGATGTGGTGCCTTTGGATGAAAACAACCGCATTTTAGTGCATCAGGGGCTATTGCGTATTCGTAGTGACAAGTGCCGCCCAGGTATTCAAGCCTTGGTAGATGTCGCAGGGCGAGATAAACGTAAAATGGTAGCCTCTGATTTGGGATTTGTTATCGGACCTAGGCTAAACGCCGCTGGACGATTAGACGACATGTCCATGGGGATTGAATGTTTATTGACGGATTCAGATTACAAAGCCAAACAGATTGCCGTTGAGCTAGACAGTTTAAACCGTGAACGTCGTGAAATTGAACAATCTATGCAGCAAGAAGCGGTAACGACCCTCGAAAATTTACAATTATCAGAGCAAGACATGCCCCTCGGCTTGGTATTGTACCAAGCTGACTTTCATCAAGGCGTGATTGGTATTTTGGCTGGGCGTATCAAAGAAAAGTACTTTAGGCCCACCATTGCTTTTGCTCATCAAGATGATGAAATACTTAAGGGTTCAGCGCGCTCTATTCCTGGGGTGCATATTCGTGACTTATTAGAAGAGCTCGGCACTCGCTACCCTGGTGTTATAATCAAATTTGGTGGCCACGCTATGGCAGCGGGTTTGAGCATCGAAGCGCGTAAATTAGACGAATTTAAGTTGCGATTTACCCAACTGGCTGAAGAGCATTTGGCAGGTAAACCGCTGGCTGGCGAGCTTATTTCAGACGGTGAAATACCCGCCAGCTCGTTGACTTTAGAATTCAGCCAATTACTGAAAGACGCCGGTCCTTGGGGACAAGGTTTCCCTGAGCCACTTTTTGATGGCGAATTTGAATTGGTTGAACAGCGCATTGTCGGCCAAAAGCATTTAAAAATGATGCTGCGTATGCCGTCGGGAAAATTAATCGATGCAATCGCATTTAACGTTGATACCCAAATATGGCCTAACGAGCAATGCAAACACGTGGAGTTGGCCTACAAATTAGATATTAACGAATTTCGCGGTCGGACTTCTTTGCAGTTTTTAGTCGAGGGATTAAATCCACTTTGATTACCCTGAAATAGGGACGTTAACCATGAGCAGACTGGATATCGTTTTGTCTTCGCTGTGGTGCTATTATATCTATTCTTAGGCAAACAGGGCGCAATGATGGCAAAAAAATCGGAAATCGATAAGCTGCTTAGTAAGCATGATGAGTTGACCCATTCTGAAGATATGAGCGTAGAATCTCACGTGCAACGTAATGAAGATCAATGGTTTGTAAATACCTTGATGATTAAAGGCTACGACGTTCCGTTTCGCTTTCGCCGTAAAAAACAATATAAAAATCTTGAAGGTGCGCGGGTCAATTTAACCTACTATCCCATCACTGAAGATGTCGCCGGGTTCCCTTTTGAAGCTATGAAAGTCGTTAGGATCAAGGTTTCTTAATACTATTCAAAATCCGGTTATTTTCTCCTGCAATTGAAGAGCATCTTGTGGCAGCTGAACAACTCAATGGCTATGTATTGCATCGACGTGCATATCGCGAAACAAGCTTTCTGGTTAACATTTTCACCTTAGAAAACGGTAAAGTGTCTGCTGTTGTGAAAGGTGTTCGCGGTAGCAAAAGCGACAAAAAGAGCCTTCTTCAACCATTTCAGCCGCTGTTGATTGGGGTGTCAGGGCGCTCCGAATTAAAAAACTTACAACAGGTAGAGTCCACCGGCGCAATGATACGCTTGGCCGGGCAAGCTTTGTATTGCGCCCTTTATTTGAACGAAGTTTTGAATCGTGTACTGGCGGATGAGATCCCCCATCCCGAGATTTTCGTACTGTATCAACAAAGTATGCATGCCTTAGTAGCCCAAACAAACTTTGAACCCGTTTTGCGTAGCTTTGAGCTAGGCCTGCTCGATGCATTAGGCTACGGAATTGATCTTACTCATGATGCTGATACAGGCCAGCCTGTTGCTGATAATGGATATTACCGGATAGTGCCTGAGCTCGGCTGCGTATATCAAGGTGACATACGTTTGTCTGGCTGTTATTCAGGCCAAAGTTTATTGAATGTGGCCAGCGAAAACTGGGACAAAGACAGTTTATTAGCCGCTAAGCACATCACTCGAACTACGCTCGGGGAGTTGTTAGGCAGTAAACCGCTAATGAGCAGAGAGTTATTTAAACAAACCCATTTTAAATCGAGAGGGAGAGAGCTTTGAGAGACATTCTTTTAGGGGTCAACATCGACCATATCGCCACATTACGTAACGCTCGAGGCACGAGTTACCCGGATCCTGTTCACGCTGCTGACATTGCTGAGCGCGCAGGAGCAGATGGTATCACGATACACTTACGCGAAGACCGACGACATATTATGGACCGAGACGTCGCCCTGCTGCGTCAAACGATCAACACCCGGTTAAATTTAGAAATGGCCGTGACTGATGAAATGGTGGAAATAGCCCTTAATACTCAACCCGAATTCTGTTGTTTAGTCCCTGAAAAGCGTGAAGAGCTGACCACTGAAGGCGGATTGGACGTGGTGGGTAATCAACAGAAAATAGCAGATGCGTGTAAGCAACTTAGTGATGCCGGCATTTTGGTTTCATTATTTATTGACGCTGATTTTGCCCAAATTGATGCTGCGGTAGCGTGCAATGCGCCGTATATCGAAATTCACACCGGCCAATACGCTGAAGCTAAAAATGAAGCCGAGCAAGAAGCCGAACTAGCAAAATTAGTGGCTGGCATCGAATATGCTGACGCCAAAGGACTGAAAGTCAATGCTGGGCATGGTTTGCACTATCATAACGTTAAACCTATTGCAGCCATTAAGCAGATCATCGAGTTAAACATTGGTCACGCCATTATTGCTCGCGCAGCATTTGATGGTTTAGACAAAGCTGTGTCAGACATGCGCAGTTTAATGTTAGAAGCGCGCAGCGGGCATTAAATGGGAGAGTCGCAATGGCGGTGATGGGATTAGGCACAGACATAATTGAAATCGGGCGTATCGAGAAGCAATTGACGCGCTCTCATCGTTTAGCACAGCGCGTATTGACCGCTACTGAACTGGCAATTTTTGACGAGCACTCGTTTCCAGCCCGCTATTTGGCTAAGCGTTTTGCCGCTAAAGAAGCTGCGGTCAAGGCATTAGGAATTGGCATAGGTAACGGCATCAGCTTTCAAGATGTTGAAGTGCACAATTTGCCCTCAGGACAACCTTTTCTGAAGTTCTACGCAAAGTTTGCCCAACTATGTGAGCAGCGTAATATTACCTCAAGCCATATCTCGATTTCAGATGAGCAGCATTACGCAATTGCCACTGTCATTTTAGAGTCCCCCTAAGACTTAATGCTATGTTTTGGTGCGCGAGGGAAATAGGGCGCACCAAAAATGCAGTATTTACATTAATGAGAGTATATTTTTGCTAGTATTAGGCATCGTTGTCGGCAATTTTCAACTGCGCACCGGCAGTAATGCAGCGAATACGATAAGTTCGCCCCAGTTATCATAGGACTTTTCCGGTTCGGTAAAGTTGGCGCATTTACTGTATATATTTATCATTTTTTCAGCCTAGGCACGCGCGTGGGTGTTAACGTTACTGAATACAAGGATACGTTATGGTTGCTATCCGTAAAGTTCATGAGTCCAAACGGCCCCCTTTCGATGAATGGTTAGATTCACTGTCCCTTTCTGATGTGTGTAAGCATAAATTACGGGAAGTGTCCGACACCCCAGAGATATTGCTTGTGGGTCAAGAAATGGTGGAAATTCTGCATGAATTACACATGGATGATGAGACGCTTCAAGCGTCGCTTGTCTACCCCTATTGCCAAACTCATGAATTAACTGAAGAGCAAATTGAAGAGCGTTTCGGTACGGGCATTCAGAAGCTCATTACTGGCGTTAGGCGTATGGACGCCATCAAGTCTTTACATACTAGAGCCAACAGCGCTCGTAAAAATGATGAAGAGCAAATAGATAACGTACGACGCATGCTGCTGGCTATGGTCGAAGATGTGAGAGCCGTCGTCATTAAACTGGCTGAGCGAATTTGCGCCTTACAACAAGTTAAAAATGAGGACGAAGAAACTCGGGTTTTAGTCGCTCGTGAATGCTCCAATATTTACGCACCACTGGCCAACCGATTGGGGATAGGACAATTGAAATGGGAGCTTGAAGACCTCTCGTTTCGGTATCTGCGCCCAGAAACATACATGCAAATAGCCAATTTATTGGATGAGCGACGCACAGACCGTCAACAATATATTGAAGATTTCGTAGAGGAATTGCAGGCAGCGTTAGATGCACAGCATATCAAGGCGAAAGTGTACGGGCGACCTAAGCATATCTACAGCATCTGGAAAAAGATGCAGAAGAAGCACCTTAGCTTTGAGCAGTTATTTGATATTCGTGCCGTGCGGGTGATCGCCGATCGATTACAAGACTGTTACGGGGCATTAGGTGTAGTGCACTCCAATTGGCAGCATATACCCCGTGAATTTGACGATTATATCGCAACGCCAAAACCCAATGGTTATCAATCGATTCATACCGTGGCGCTAGGTAAAGAAGATAAGACCATTGAGATACAAATTCGCACAGCGCAAATGCATCAAGACGCAGAGCTAGGTGTTGCTGCTCACTGGCGCTACAAAGAAGGTACAAGTAGCAGCCGCTCAGGTTATGAAGAGCGTATCAACTGGTTGCGTAAAATCCTGTTATGGCAAGAAGAAGTAGCTGAATCCGGCGACTTAGTCGAGGAATTGCGTAGTCAGGTATTCGATGATCGTGTTTATGTTTTTACGCCCAAAGGCGATGTTGTCGATTTACCACTTGGTTCTACCCCATTAGACTTCGCTTATTATATTCACAGTAATGTGGGGCACAGGTGTATTGGGGCGAAAGTGGGTGGGCGTATAGTGCCATTTACCTACGAATTACGTACGGGTGATCAGGTCGATATTTTGACCGGTAAGCAGCTCAACCCCAGCCGCGACTGGATGCACCCTGGACTTGGTTACGTTCATTCATCCCGTGCCAGGGCGAAAATTCATACCTATTTTAAGAAGCAAGACAGAGATAAAAACTTAGCCGCGGGTAAAGAAATATTTGAGCGAGAATTGCAAAAAGCCGGTATTGACAGCAAAGACATTGCACAGGCATGTACCCGCTATAACATGCATACAGTAGACGATTTGTATGCAGCAATTGGTGCGGGAGATATTCGCTTAATGCAAGTGGTGCATTATCTGCAGCAACTGCATGTGCCACCAACCGAAATTGATCCACGGATTAAACCTAAAAAACCTCAGTCGAGTAAGTTTAAAAAAGATACCGTTGTGGTGGAAGGGGTAGGAAATCTGATGACGCAGATTGCTGGTTGTTGCCAGCCCTTACCGGGGGAAACCATTCAAGGTTATATCACTCAGGGCCGCGGCGTCAGTGTACATAGAGAAGATTGCGAACAACTCAGTCACTTATTAGAGCAACATCCTGAACGAGAGATTGATGTGGACTGGGCAAGTAATATCAATGCCTCTTTCCAGACTTATATTCAGGTGTTTTGCAGTGACAGAGACGGTTTATTACGGGATATCACGACTGTACTGGCCAACGAAAAAGCTGGGTTACTAGGGGTCAATAGTGCAAGCGATGTGAAATTCGGCCTCGCACGGATTTCCCTAAGATTAGAGCTTAAAGACCTGCAGGGGCTGTCACGAGTGATAAGTCGTATTGAAGGGATAAAAGGTGTGTCAATGGTTCAGCGAACAGACAACTAATGAAACCCGAATCAGCGCCAGAGATAAACAATCAACAGGACAAGGGCTGCAATGCGAATGAATGCGCGTTAAGCGAACTGTTAAGCATTATGCGAACCTTGCGTGACCCGACTAATGGTTGCGATTGGGATAAGCAACAGACCTTCGCCAGTATTGCACCTTATACGATTGAAGAAGCATACGAAGTCGCCGATGCAATCGATAAGGGTGATATGGCAGATATTCGTGATGAACTGGGAGATTTACTCTTTCAAGTGGTGTTTTACGCCCAGATGGCTCAAGAGCAAGATGCGTTTGCTTTCGAGGATATAGCACGAGGAATATCCGCTAAGTTACGCCGTCGTCATCCGCATATATTCGCCGATGAAAACGGCAACGTCACGCTAGCAGACAAAGGCCAATGGGAGAGTATTAAAGCTCAAGAGCGCATCGCCGCGGGTAAAACGGCAGACAACAGTATTCTCGCCAACGTACCTGCAGGCATGTCGCCATTACTCCGCGCCCAAAAGCTGCAACAAAAGTGCGCGAAATTTGGTTTTGATTGGCCTGAGCTGGCGCCGGTCTTCGATAAACTTCAAGAAGAAATTGATGAAGTGATAGTGGAAGTGAATGCGCCAATGCCCGCTCAATCAGCGATTGAAGATGAAATAGGTGACGTTCTCTTTTCGGTGGTGAATTTAGCACGCCACGTTAAAGTGGATGCCCAAACGGCATTACGAAAGGCGTCTAATAAGTTTGAGCAGCGCTTTCGGCAAGTTGAGCTTATTGCGCAGCAGCAAGGGAAAGCTATTAGTGACACATCACTGGATGAGCTAGAAGTATATTGGCAGCAGGCGAAAGAACTTTCTAAATAATCTGTTGCCTTAACTTTATGTAGACCGATGTGTAATCTGCTTAGAGACAATCTATGTTGCTCTTTGTTACAAACTTTGATTTCACTTTTTACATACTCGGTGTAGATTTAAAATTTAGTCTTATAAAATTCTTATTTCCAAGAGGTGTTGGGTTTAATCAACCGCGTTAGATTATGAATAAGTTACTTGTCCTGTTATTTCCTTTGTTGTTCTCGTTACTCAGTGTTGAGGGACGAGCGGCGAGCAGTGGCAACGTAAATATCGAACGCAGTGCGTTGCTGTCAGACGTATTAGACTCACAATCTTTGCAGTTATCCCAAGAAGCGGATGACCGCGAAGAACACTTGCATATCGGATTCAAACATCCAACACTGCGCATTAAGGCCAAGCAAACACGTTTTTCAGTGGGAGCACAGGCGTCTATTGGGCAAACCGTTGGTTCAACTAGTATTCGCGCCCCGCCTTCCATTCTTTAATTTATCCATATCCAGTTCGCGCATTGTACTTAGCAATGCAGTGACATAAATTAATTGAATTAACACCCCAGCATTAGGTTACCCAATGCTGGGGGAGGAAGAAAATCATGAAAAACATCGCCCTTTACGAATTAAACCAATTAGATGAATTAGCTTGGCCTGAAACGTTTCAAGGGGTTTCCCTTGATTCCCCTGCAACGTCAGTGTTTACTGATTTCAAAAAAACAAAACCAATTGTCATTCAAGCTGATACGCCTATCTCTGAAGTAGAGCAACGTATGATCGAAGAGAAAGTACGCTTGAAAATTGTGCTTGATAGCGCCTACAAGTTTATCGGCGTGATTAGCCTTGACGACTTGAACGATCAAGAAAAAATAAAGCGCATTGCCTCTGGTATTGAGCGCCCAGACTTATGCGTTCGTCACTTTATGCGTACCAAAGCAGATCTAAAAGTGATTTTATTGCGAGAGTTGAAACGCTCTAGTGTCGGTGATTTGGTCGAAATGCTCAAAGCCAACGGTCTGCAGCATTGTTTAGTCGTTGACAGCGAAGCGCATCAGATCCGTGGCATCGTATCAGCCAGCGACTTAGCAAAAGGCTTAGGAATTGCGATGAACTTGAGTGTTAGCCCAACCTTTTTTGACATCTTTAATGAAGTTTATAGTGAAGCGCCATTGTTTAAAGCCTACGGTTAAGAGCCCAAGGCTTTTTATAATAGCAATACGAGGAATTTGCTGTGTGGTAAATTCCTCGTATTGCCAGTTGTCACTGACAAATTGAGATAATTTTTCTTGCTATACCCAGCCAAAAATGCGCAATTTCTGCTCGCGTTTCGTAAAAACATCTGTATAATTCGCGCCCTGCCCAGTTACACCCACTTTGGGAAAGTGGAAGAATCGTACGACTCGAAGGGGTCAGTGTATTGATTTTAGCGGTTTCTGAGGTTGCAAACTTCGGTTTGAAATAGCAGAAACAACGTAACATTTAGACATATATTTTTTGGGTAATATTAGATGAAAACTTTTGTTGCAAAGCCAGAAACGGTAAAACGTGAATGGTATGTGGTAGACGCCGCAGACAAAACACTAGGTCGTTTAGCGACTGAAATTGCTAGCCGTTTACGCGGAAAGCATAAGCCTGAGTACACACCTCATGTGGACACAGGGGATTACATTGTTGTGATCAACGCAGAGAAAGTAGTTGTTACCGGCAACAAAGCCAAAGGTAAAATGTACTACTCTCACACTGGTTACCCAGGCGGTCTTAAAGAGACTAACTTTGAGAAGTTACAAGCCTTCAAACCAGAGATGATCATTGAAAAAGCGGTTAAAGGTATGTTGCCAAAAGGTCCTCTTGGACGCGATATGTTCCGCAAAATGAAAGTCTTCGCTGGTCCTGAGCATAAACACGCTGCTCAACAGCCTCAAGTCTTAGACATTTAAGGAGCATAGAAAATGGCAGATACTCAATACTACGGCACTGGTCGCCGCAAAAGCTCTACCGCTCGTGTTTTCCTTCGTGCAGGTAGTGGTAACATCGTTGTTAACAAACGTCCTCTAGATGAATTCTTCGGTCGTGAAACGGCACGAATGATTGTTCGTCAACCACTTGAATTGGTTGAGATGACTGAAAAATTCGATCTATACGTCACAGTTGCTGGCGGCGGAATTAGCGGCCAAGCTGGCGCAATTCGTCACGGTATCACTCGTGCATTGATGGAATTTGATGAGACACTTCGTCCTTCTCTACGTAAAGCTGGTTTCGTAACCCGTGATGCACGTAAAGTTGAGCGTAAGAAAGTGGGTCTACATAAAGCGCGTAAGCGTCCACAATTCTCAAAACGTTAATCGTTTTTATGAATTCGAAACCCGGCTATTTGCCGGGTTTTTTTTGGCCTATTTTTGGCTAAAATGCCGTCTTGTACAAATTTCCCTCTTAAGTCTCGGTATTTCTTCGTTTTATTGACGAATTCCTTGTATTTATTGTGGGTTTTCTTTTATCATTTTCGGTTAATGACAAAACTATAACTTCTTTTAGTTCGTAAGGTATTGAAAGCCTTTTTTGCAAAGAAGTGTGAGCAAATTCAACCCTCGGAGATTATTGGATGAGCAATGTATCATTAGATGCGAATGATTCGTCTGTTACCGAAAACCAACCGCAAGACAACAATCGACGTCGCTTTTTGACTGTCGCTACGTCCGTTGTGGGTGGTGTCGGTGTCGCAGGTGCTGCTATACCTTTCATCGGTTCATGGAACCCCAGTGTGAAAGCGCGAGCAGCCGGTGCTGATGTAGAAGCAGATATAAGTAAAATCGAGCCTGGACAGCTTATTCGCGTTATTTGGCGTAGTAAGCCAGTTTGGATCACCAGACGTACACCAGAATTGCTTGAATCGTTGACCAAAATTGATGATTTATTGAAAGATCCAAATTCTGAAGAGGATCAACAACCTGAGTTCGCTCGTAATTCATATCGTTCCATTAAAGCTGAATACTCAGTGTTGGTTGGGATCTGTACTCACCTAGGTTGCTCTCCTCAACATCTAAAAGATGGCGCTTTTGAAGAGTACGTTGAAGGCGTTCCTGAAGGCTTCCATTGCCCATGTCATGGTTCTAAATTTGATATGGCTGGTCGCGTATTCAATAACGTTCCTGCACCACTTAACTTGGTTGTTCCGCCGTATATGTACTTGGACGACAACACCATTTTGATTGGTTCCGAAGAAGGGGCTGCATAATATGTTTAAAAATTTAATGGATTGGATTGAATACCGCTTACCAATTATGCGTGTGGCAAACATGCATGCGATTCAATATCCTGCACCGCGTAATATGAATTTTTGGTACGTGTTTGGCTTTCTAGCTACCATCGTACTCGTTAACCAAATCGTGACTGGTGTTTGGTTAACCATGAGTTTTGAGCCTTCAGCCGAGCGCGCATTCGCGTCAGTTGAATACATCATGCGTGATGTAGAATATGGCTGGATCTTACGTTATATGCACAGTACCGGTGCTTCTGCGTTCTTTATCGTGGTGTATTTGCACATGTTCCGCGGCATGATTTATGGTTCATACCAGAAACCACGTGAGTTGCTGTGGTTGTTCGGAATGTTCATCTACTTAGCGTTGATGGCGGAAGCGTTCATGGGGTATGTATTACCTTGGGGGCAAATGTCTTACTGGGGAGCACAGGTTATCGTATCCTTGTTTAGTGCTATTCCTGTTATTGGCCCAGATCTAGTGATTTGGATCCAAGGTGACTATGTTATCTCGGGAGCAACGCTGAACCGATTCTTTGCTTTGCACGTCATCGCGTTACCGCTGGTTATCGTTATTCTCGTGTTTTTACATATTGTTGCGCTTCACGAAGTGGGTTCGAACAACCCTGATGGAACCGACGTTAAACGTAAAAAAGGCTCACTCACAGAAGCCGAAAAAACTAAATTTAAGATGCATGAGTACTACACAGATAAGTACGACATCATTGATGATATCGTACCTTTCTTCCCGCATATTGTGCTTAAAGACTTGGTGGCGTTCAGCCTGTTCTTAATCGCTTTTTGCTATGTCATGTTCTTCAACCCAGGAATGGGCGGCTATTTCTTAGAGCACCCTAACTTTGAAATTGCTAACCCGCTTAAAACACCTGAGCACATTTTCCCTGTTTGGTATTTCACGCCTTTCTATGCAATTTTGAAAGCCGTACCGCATAAACTGGGTGGTGTAATTTGTATGTTCGCAGCGATTGTGGCATTGGCGCTATTGCCTTGGATTGACCGTGGACGTGTTAAGTCTTGGCGTTACCGCTGTGGCTTGCACCGTTGGAACCTGCTCGTATTTGCCGGCGTGTTTATCTTCCTAGGCTACCTAGGTGGTACACCTCAAGAAGCGTGGAAAATTATTGCTTCGCAAATTTTGACCATAATGTATTTCGGCTTTTTCTTCTTACTGTGGATATACAGTAAAAACGAAAGAACCAAGCCAGTTCCAGCGAGGATTACAGGATGAAGAAGTTAATACTCGTTTTAGCATTTTTATTGCCAAATGCAGTATTCGCAGCAGGCGGCGGTGCTCACTTAGACACCGCTGACTACGACTTAACAGACAAGGCATCGTTGCAAAACGGCGCCAAGATCTTTCAGAACTACTGTTTGGGTTGTCACCAAATGCAGTACCAACGTTATCAGCGTGCGTTCGAAGATTTAGGTATCCCTGTTGAGCTTGGTCAAGAGAACTTACAGTTCACAGGCGAAAAGCCCGGCGAGTATATTAAAAATGGTATGCCTGCTGATGCTGCAGCTAAGTGGTTCGGTGCGCCGCCTCCAGATTTGACTCTGGTAGCTCGTGTACGTGGTGCTGATTGGTTGTATACCTATCTACGTACGTTCTACGTCGACGAGAGTCGTCCGTTTGGTGTGAATAACCTAGTGTTCCCTGAAGTGGGTATGCCACATGTATTGCAAGAGTTGCAAGGTGTTCCTCGCAAGACGACTGAAGAGCATATGGTCGACGGCGAAATGGTCGAACGCTATGTAGGTATCAAATCTGATGGTTCTGGGGAATTGAGCCCAGAAGAATATGACGGTGCCGTTTTGGACTTAGTGAACTACCTGGTTTACACAGGTGAGCCTTCACGCTTAGAGTCTGAGAGTATCGGTCGCTGGGTCTTAATATTCTTGTTGGTGTTCTTCGTACTTATTTACTTACTGAAGAAAGATTATTGGAGAGATGTGCATTAATTCTACAAAAGTTAATGTATAATCCGCAAAATTTTAAGGGGCCCCGTGCCCCTTTCTTATCACTGGTAGATTAATTTACCGTTTTGCTGTTGATGCAGCCTCAACCAGGGTGCAAAAACAGTAATATTGGATATTTCAGCAGGCTTTATTGTAAATATAAACAGCTGGATATCTGAATTTAGGAGGAAGCTTAATGGCTGTAGCCACAAATAAACGTTCTATCATGACGTTGTTCTCAGACACCATTGATATCTATAGTCATCAAGTGCGTATCGTACTTGCTGAAAAAGGTGTTGGAGTAGAAATCAGCTATATCGAGAAAAACAACTTGTCTGAAGATTTAATTGATTTAAATCCTTATGGCACGGTACCAACCTTGGTTGACAGAGAATTGGTACTTTATAATTCTCATATCATCATGGAATATTTGGACGAGCGTTTTCCTCACCCTCCATTGATGCCTGTATATCCTGTATCTCGTGGCCAAAGCCGCTTGACTATGCACCGCATTCAGAATGATTGGTATGTACTTGCTGAGCAAATTCTAGCGGGTAAAGGCGATGTAGCCGCTGCACGTAATGAATTGCGTGAAGCGTTGTTGAGCTTGGCACCATTGTTCGCAGAGACGCCGTTCTTTATGAGTGAAGAATTCAGTCTCGTAGATTGTTATCTTGCTCCATTATTGTGGCGTTTGCCGTCTCTTGGTATTGAATTGACGGGCACTGGCGCAAAAGATGTACGCACTTATATGAATCGCATTTTCGAAAGAAGTTCGTTCAAAGCATCTTTGACGGACCAAGAACGCGAAATTCATAACCCTCTTTAGTGGGAAATGACAATATGACATCAAATCAGCCTTATTTACTCCGTGCATTCTACGAATGGATTGTGGATAACAATTTGACGCCTTATATCGTGGTTGATGCACATGTTTCAGGTACATTAGTGCCACAAGAACATGTTCGTGATGGTCAGATAGTACTTAATGTTTCTCCCGCCTCTTGTGGCAAGTTGTTACTAGGCAACGACGAAATTACCTTTGATGCTCGTTTCGGCGGTGTGCCACGTAATATCGTTGTTCCATGTAAGGCGGTTTTGGCGATTTACGCCAAAGAAAATGGTGCAGGTACGGTGTTTACACCTGAAGACGATTTTGAGGGCGACGGCAGTGATTTAACGCCAACACCCGTTCAATCATCAGATTCACCAGAAAAGGCGCCAGCCCCAAGTAAAAAGGGTAAACCCAATTTAACCATTGTTAAGTAAAGTGTTACACGTTAGAAAAAGGTGCCAAAAGGCACCTTTTTTTGTGTTTATTGTTCGACAGCTAGCATGCCAGTGCTCTTGCATGAACACATGAAAGCCCAATACTAATTGCAGTGAACAATTCACTTCTCAGGGAAAAACTTAAAAGGACTTAGTCAAGGCGCTTGAATGACCTAACAGTAAAGGTTTAAAAAATAGCTACGAAACAAAGTAAAAAGTACCTTATGAGGCCGATGTAAAGCGCTCCATGGATTTAACAGGCAGCGCTTTTAATGTAGCCGTTATGTACTGCTAGAGGTATTCAAATGCTTTAATGACTTGTTTCACGCCATCAATATTACGCGCCACTGTGGCTGCTATTTCTGCTTCTTTAGTGCTAACCAAACCCATTAGGAAAACCTCGGAGTTTTCAACCGCCACATGAATGTGAAAGCCGTCTATCCGCTTGTCTGCCACTAGGTTGGCTTTGATTTTAGAGGTTAGCCATACGTCATGGGTGGTGGTGCTGGCTGAAACTGGCGAGCCCAGTCGAATTTGATTGTGCAATTTTTCTATATTTTTCACAGATGTCGCGGCCACTTGGGCTTGATTGATCAAGGCTTCATTCGGTGCTTGTCCGACTAACAAGACGGACCCGTTAAAAACGTGAACATGGATATTCGCTTGCTCGTCAATAGCTTTATTGTCAGACAAGGCGATAGAGATACGACTTGAAACGGTTTTATCGTCAAGCTGAGTGCCTAATGAACGACGATCGTGGGCAGCAGAAGCCGCACCGACCCCAGCGCCTACCACTAGTGCAGCGCAGCCTTGTAAAAGGCTAAGGGCTAACAATGTACTGATAAGTAATTTAGGATGATAATTTAACACGTCATTATTCCTGTGAAGTTTCTGGGAAAAGACAATCGTCTACCCCTTCGCATAAGTTATGGATAACCAATAGATGTACTTCGTGAATACGCACGGCGCGACTTGATGGAACACGGATTTCCACGTCATTCGGGCCAAGTAACCCTGCCATTTCACCGCCATCCAGCCCGGTTAACGCAACAATGGTCATATCGCGACTCAAAGCGGCCTCCATGGCGCTAATAACGCTTCTAGAGGCGCCATTAGGTGATATGGCCAGTAGTATATCGCCTGTTTGCCCTAGGGCGCGTACCTGTTTAGAAAACACTTCGTCATAGCTGTAGTCATTGGCAATAGACGTCATAGTTGAGGTGTCTGTGCTTAGCGCAATGGCGGGTAAGCTAGGTCTCTCTCGCTCGTATCGATTCAGCATTTGAGAAGCAAAACTTTGGGCATGGGCTGCCGAACCACCGTTACCGCAAGACAGTATTTTATTTCCGTTGATAAGTGCATTAACCATCATTTGCGTGGCAAGTGCAATGGGCTCAGGTAGTTCTTCTAACGAAGCAATCATAGTTTGAATGCTCTCGGTAAAATTGGCTTTAACACTCTCTAACATTCATGCTCCAGTGCGCGTTGTTGTTATACATACTTTAACCAACTGATTTTATCATTGTTGTTACTTAATACATCTATGCCGACTATATCAATTCTATGGGCGATTAACGAAGGATTCAGCTTATTGTCTAGCATGTAATGCTGTATAGCAGACTCGAATTTACGTCGTTTGTGGGGATGGAAAAACTCCACTGCGCTGCCAAACTGTTGTCCGCTACGGTATTTGACCTCAACGAAGACTAGTTCTTGATGGTCGCGCATGATGATATCAATTTCGCCGCTTCGGCAGCGGTAATTTTGCGTCACTAACGTAAGCCCTTGCTGCTTTAAATAAGCTAATGCCTGGGCTTCGCCTTGCGCGCCCTTCATTAAAGAGCGCAACGGGTTAGTCCATGGCAATGGGGATGACCCGGTCTTGCGCTACTTTCGCCCAGGGCAATACGCGGTGAACTTCCCCATCCGCACTGATACTTAACTCGCCACTTAAGCCTTTCACCGAAGTGATCGGCAGGAGTTTCAAATGGCGCAGCTTAGGCACTAGGTTATAGGCATCGTAACCAAGAGCAAATAGACGTAACAAACTATCTTGGGTTTGAGGCCATAAGGCCTGGGTATCATTTGCTAAGTCTTGCCATGGGTTATTGGGCATCATCCATGGCATATCAATAAAGGTTAAATTGCGTAAATCTCGAATACTGTTTTTGTTCAATTCCAGGGTGTAACTTCTTGATGAGGCGAAAACGGAGATTTCGCGAGCGGCGAAAGGACTCAAGCTCGACTCAATAATAGGATTAAGTAATTCAGTCTGTTCCGGGTTGGCAAACAAAATTATCGCATCTACATCCCGGCGATTGCGCTCTACTGCGTACACTTCACTAGTGGTAAGTAGTTCTATTTGTTTCATGCGCTGGCGGCTTTGGGCTACATCTAATAACTCAGACACCAACTTGCGCATATTTTTACTATCGGTAAAGGTGCCTGTTGCGGGGACAACGTAATCTTGTTGTTGGTCATTCTGTTGCCATTGTTGAATGAAAGCCTCAGACATGCGCTGGGTGGTACTGGTGTCAGCCGCTAATACTATGGGGTGACGCAGGCCTAGGTCATGGATGTGCTTGGCCAATTGAATGGCTTCATCTTCAGGGGCTAGTGAAAAGTAAAACACTTCTGGCGATGCTGCGGGAAGTGTTTCAAACGCGTTATTAACATCTGGCAGTGTTATGTTTTCTGCCGGCACTGCTTGATCCACAATGATGTTATCGACTAATGTATTGTCCGTCGTTTTATTTTCGATAATAGAGTCAATACGATTTAGCGCTAATACCGATTTATTGGCTGGTAACAACGCTATTAATTGAGCAATCTTCTCTTTTAGTAGCGGCCCAATAATCGTATCGTAGTCAGTGACCTGTTCACTCAACTCCTCGGGTATTTTTAAGGCTGAATCAAAAAACTGTAATTCAATGTTCTGGGTTGAAGCTTGGCTATTTGACGTTGACGCGCTATTCAAATGAGCTAGGTACGCTGCAATAATTCCGTCTTTAATTGCGTTCCCTTGGCTAGAAAGCCTACCCGTCAGCGGTAGCAATACTGCCACTCGCTTAGGCGTTATAGTGTCTTGCTCCATGGCGTTGACTAACGCCTCCGGGAGTACTTCAGATAAGGGGTGGGATGAATGCTTATTTTGCCACTGGTTGACCTGAACTTTTAGTCTTTGAGGCTGCGTGCCTAGCTGTTGAATAATCGTTTTAAGTTCAATCCATGACTTGAGCCTGGGCTCATCTATCACGGCTTGCTTTTCTTGCTTGTTGGTTAGATTGCCAATCGCCCGCCATAATCTAAGGCTATTTTCTTGATTGAGGTTGCCAGCGGCTAATAAATTTTCACTCGCGGCTAACCAAGCATGTTGCTGTTCGTCAATAAGGGCCTGTAATTCACTGAGCTGAGCTGACTCATGTTTGCTTTTAAGCAATTTATTCACAAGCTTTTGTGCTTGGGATACCGCAGGGGTAGGCAGTTGCATATAACACTGTGCCAACAGCAATTGAGCTTCAGATTGAAGGTCAGGGTGAATAAGTTCAGGCGTAAGGATATTAAGCAACTTTATACTGGCATTGCAATTATCTTCTTGCTGTAAAACAGACGCGGCTTGCAATATCAATCTATTACGCTGAGTAGTGTCACCCGTCTCGGCAAACTGACGTTGCGCTTGGTTTAGGTAATATTGACTGTTAAGCTCACGGTCTGGTTGCACTACCTTGATATCTGGTCGTTTTACCGCGTTTTTTTTGTTCGGCGTATCTGCACAGGAGGCCATAAAAACGACTAGGCTAACAACCACTACCGACCTGATTAATTTCATTTACAGTGCACTCACTTAACATCTTGATAATTCGCCCGTTAGTTTATACCAACGCTGATAAATATCTACCTACTCAGAGCTTAGGGAAATGGGACGTTACAAGGTAAAATAGCGGCATCAATGTCCAACGGCATATTTAAAAGGCATACAAAGTGGCAAATTTCGGAAAGCTCTTCATCGTTCCTACTCCTATCGGTAATTTAGAAGATATTACTCTGCGCGCAATTCGTACCTTAAATGAGGTGGATTTGATTGCAGCAGAAGATACGCGCCATAGCCAAAAACTCATGCAGCACTTTGATATCTCTACACGCTTAATTTCATTACATGATCACAACGAAACTCAGCGGGCGGCACAATTAATTGAAAAGTTGCAACAAGGTTTAAATATTGCGCTTATCTCTGATGCGGGCACACCGTTAATTAGCGATCCGGGTTACGGATTGGTGAATCAATGTAGGGCAAACCGTGTTGATGTAATCCCTTTACCTGGTGCATGCGCGGCAGTCACAGCATTAAGTGGTGCGGGACTCGCTACCGACAGATTTCGTTTCGAAGGCTTTTTGCCGGCCAAACAACAAGCAAAAATTCAAGCGCTAGAGTCAATTGAGCGTGAGACTGCTACCAGCGTATTTTATGAATCCCCGCGCAGAATTGCTGATACGGTGCAGGGCGTTGTTGATGTGCTAGGGGCTGAACGCAAGGTGGTGGTAGCCAAAGAGCTGAGTAAGACCTTCGAGACCTTCTATTCAGGTACGGCAGGTGAAGCCCTTGAGTGGTTGCATGCGGATTCGAATCATCAACGAGGTGAGTTCGTGCTGATGATTGCGGGACACAAATCTGATGTAAGCGATATTCCAGAAGAGGCATTGAAGTTGCTTAAGTTATTGATGGCTGAATTGCCACCCAAGAAAGCAGCTGCCATTGTTGCTCAGCAATATGGCTTAAAAAAGAATACCTTGTATCAAATTGGTTTAGAGTTTGGCAGTGAGTCATAACGTTATTGTACAAAAACTTTTAGCATGGAAGTGGCGTTGGAAGGTATGAATGGAGGAGTCTAAATTTAGTGCGCAGTAGTATGATTTCACCTATCATCCTCGACATTGAGGCAAGCGGATTTGGTGCCAGTAGTTATCCTATTGAAGTGGGCGTTGCACTGGACCCAGATACACGCTTCTGCCGACTTATTCGCCCGCAAAATGACTGGCAACATTGGAGCGAAGAGGCACAAGGGCTACATGGCATCAGTCGGAGTATGTTGCTTGAAAAAGGTGCGCCTGTACATCAAGTATGTATCGAACTTAATCAACTGCTGAATGGACTCACTGTTTATTCCGATGGGTGGGTGGTAGATAGTCCATGGTTATCGCGCTTATATGAGAGTGCAGGCATGAGCATGTCTTTCGAATTAAGTCAGCTTGAAATGATATTAAATGAACATCAGATGGATATTTGGCATTTGGCAAAGTCCCGAATTTTATCTGAAACAGGAGAGCAACGTCATCGCGCGAGTTTTGATGCTTCTATTATTTTACAAACCTATTTAGCCACACGTAACATTTAATTTAACTGCCAATACTGGCGCGCTCGCAAGAGTGTAACCCTCGGCCTTTCAGCCATCCATTAGGATTCCAAATACATGCAAACACATGAAGCCGGTTGCTTAAATGAGCAAGTGATCGTGTATATCTGTGAGCAGCTTACCATTTCAGGTTACTGCGTTGTTTCTGACTTTTTACCAGAGCTGGTGATAAATGCACTTTATCTTGAAGCGAGTAGTGATTCGCGCCTCAACTTTAAGCAAGCAGCCATCGGCCGTGAGCAACTTCAACAAGTGAATACCGGTGTGCGCAGTGACAGTATTGCGTGGATTAACAGTCAAAGTGAATCTCAAGGCTTATTTTTAAAGTTGATGGAAAACCTGAGAATAGACATAAATCGGCGTTTATTTTTAGGATTATTCGATTACGAAAGCCATTATGCTCATTACGGCCCAGGTGATTTTTATAGACGTCATGTGGATGCTTTTAAAGGAAACAGTAATCGTCTGCTTAGCAGTGTTGTGTATTTAAACGCTGATTGGGTTAAAGCTGATGGAGGGGAATTACTTATGTTTCATGATGATCAAGTATCACCTTTTTTGATAGTAGAGCCTACTTTTAACCAATGTATTATTTTTTTGAGTGAGCAATTTCCTCATGAAGTCCGCGCGGCTAAAAGGGATCGGTACAGTATTGCGGGATGGTTTCGCACCAACAATAGCATCGGTGGACAAATCGATCCTCCGCGCTAAACATATTTGAATACAAGATCTGTGTTGCTTTAAATATTACAAATAATATAAATTCTATAATAAGCCAATGAGCGTGACGATAATTCGAAAAAAGACATAAATAAGAGAAAAATGAAGATATTTAATCCTACTGCACTCCTTACAGCACTGACCATGATATCGGCGAGTTGCTTCGTTCACGCGGACGAACAGCTATATACTGTCCAGCCATCTATTACACCGGAACTTGCATTTGCAGGGCAATACACAGTTGGTGTGCAAACGCTCAACGTAACCCACGAAAAGCAACTTGATACGCAGACGTTTACATCACGTAAAGACCGCCCACTGACCTTAGAGGTGTGGTATCCAGCCGATCCTAAAGCGACTGCAGCCTCAACTGCTACTTATGAAAACGTCACCCGTCTGCACAAACCCTTTAGCTTAATAGGTACGGCTCATCGAAACGCTGCTCCTCAATCATCAGGTCAATTTCCTTTAGTTGTGCTGTCTCATGGTTATACTGGCTATCGAACGATCATGTATTATCTTGGTGAACATTTAGCCAGTCATGGCTATATCGTTGTAGGTATTGACCATACAGACTCGACCACTGGGGATGTAGATTTCGTAAATTCAGGTTTCTCTGGTTTTCCTAGCACTTTAATAAACCGGGCGCGGGACCAGCAATTTGTGCTCGATTATTTTAGCCAAGACAGTTCAGACATCGCTAAGATCGCTGATACCGACGATGCAGCAGTCATTGGCTATTCCATGGGCGGCTTTGGTGCAATCAATACTATTGGTGCTTGCTACGACTTTCATCAAGAGGGGTTACAACGTCTGGGTTTCCCTGAAGATGCGGCCAAACAACTATTGCCGGTATTTAATAGTTGCAATGGGGGACGGGAGTCAGTGGACCCTCGCTGGAAAGCGATGATTGCTTTCGCACCTTGGGGCGGTGAAACCTCTGTACATGATGCGAAATCGATGGCGAATATTACGGTTCCAAGTCTTTATGTATCAGGGGATCAGGATGATGTATCCGGCTATGAAGACGGTGTTAAAAAACTTTTTGAACAAACCGGTAGTGATAACAAGTATCTGATGGTGTTTGAAAATGCACGGCATAACATTGCGCCACATCCAGCACCTAAAGTGGCATATGAAACTGACGCTGACCTAGGCCATTACATTGAGCCTAGTTGGGACAACGAGCAGCTTAACCGCATCAATGAACACATGAGTTTGGCATTTTTAGATTGTTTCGTGAAAAATGACCAGAGCAAATGCGCCTACTTACCCACGCGCGACAATGCTACTCAGATGAAAGATAGTGACGGTAAACTTAGCGAGGCATGGCCAGGGTTCGCTGATCGCTGGGCAACAGGAATTCGCTTTTACCGCGGCAAAAACGCCAAGTAGGGTTAGGGTATTTAGTCAGACAATATTGGATTGAATAAAAGCTAATTCATTACAAAGCCCGTTCAGCGAGTCGTAAACGGGCTTTTTATTATGCGTAAGTTAATTAATGCTGTTCTGCGTAAGTTTCCACTGCTTGCCAAACACGTAAGAAATTACCACTTAGTATTTTCTTGATATCCGCTTGTGAGTAATCTCGATCCATTAAACCTTGTACCAAATTGGGATAGGTAGACACGTCCTTCAAGCCTTCTGGCAATGAGTCACCTACACCGTCATAATCTGAACCAATACCCACATGGTCAATGCCGATAAGTTCGACTACGTGGTCAATGTGATCTAGCACGGTATCCACGTTGGCGAACGGGAAGGGGTTTTTAGCCGTGTATTCTTCATCAAAAGCAGTGACTAATGGACTGTCTTTACCTTCTTTTTCCACAAGCGCTTTACGCTTAGCCGTCATCTGATTACGCCAGTTTTGTGAAATTTTGCTGACAAAAGTAGAGCCAAAGTTGATTTGAATGACACCGCCGTTATCACCTAGGGCTTTGATCATGTCATCGTCCATATTACGTTCGAAGCCTGGGGTGAACTTACGTAATGAAGAGTGAGAAGCGATAACAGGCACCTTGCTCACTTCGATAGCTTGATAGAATGCTTTATCAGATACGTGCGAAATATCTACCATTACGCCTATGTTATTCATTTCTTCGACCAAGGTTTTACCAAAAGGGCTCAAGCCCTTCCATTTACGACGGATATCGTAAGAAGAGTCAGCAATATGGTTGCTTTGGGAATGAGCGAGGGTGATATAGCGAATACCGCGCTCATAAAATGTTTTAAGATTATCCAAGTCACCTTGAATAGGAGAGCCATTCTCCATCCCCATGGGCAATGAAATCAAACCTTGTTTAAACTGCTCTCTTACATCCGCAACGCTCTTCGCAATCGCAAATTTATCCGGTGCACGCCCGACAATCGCCTCTACATAATCAATCAGTTTATGGGCAAGCGCAGTGGACTCATCAGAATCATCAAGGCTGGCGGGCACATAAATAGACATAAAAGGCGCATTTAAACCACCTGCTTTTGCTCGTGGATAGTCAAAATCGCCGCCATCAGTGGACTGTGTAACATCGACCCATTTTTCACTGACGCGATAGGGCACATCTATATGCGAATCTATCAGAATGGTGTCTTGGGCTAGCTGAGTTGCCTTTTCTGACGCCTGATAGGCTGCGCTCACCGGGCTCGAAAAAGCCAGTGTGCAGGCAATAAATAATGCAGTTCTATGTAAGGTGTTCATGTCGTTCCTTTGTTTGAATTTTTATTTAGTGTGTTTTTATTGCTTTTGCACTTACTCGCGCAGGTGATTTACATGCTAGGCATATCCCCTGATACGCTTTATACATTTCAGCGTATTCAGTGATGGTATAAAGGAAGCTAGGGTAATGTAAAGCATGAGGTAATACGTGGGCGTGTATATCTCAGCGTGAAAATAACAGAGCGAATTTGCTAAATTGGAAAAATAGCATACTAGCGTAGAGGAAGTTAGAGTCAGAAGGAAACAGAAACCGCGCTAGCCAAATCAGCAAGCGCGGCACAAATCTAATGCGTTACACTTTTGTAAGATGGAACAACAAACTGCTTTGTGGCGTCAACAATGGCATTTGCATACCCAATTGCATCAATAATTCACCACTAAAGACTTGACCATCAACAGCACCAAGGTGATTAACGAAACCAAACAGACCAGATTTTGGCCATTTGTCAGTGTTCTTTATTGGCCAAATGATATCGAGCTTGTATTGGCTGTTCTTGTCTAAACCTGCAAACTTATATTGATCCGGCAGGGTGGCCGAGCTGCATGCTACTAAACTGTACGAGAACAGTGCTTGTGACTTGTCTTTGGCAACGATACCTAGCCCATTCATATAGGCCGGAAGCTCTAAGCGGAACAAATCGCCGCTGTGCACTAATGCTCGATGTTGTTTGTATAAGTCGGTCATAGCTTTGAGCTCGACTTTCTCGGCATCTGTTAGCTCACGTAAATCCATTTCCATGCCCATGTGGCCGAACAAGGTCACTGAAGCGCGCATTTCCATTGAAACAGTGCGGTGGGTAATGTGACACTCTCTTGGGCCTACGTGTGAGCCCATTAGCTCTGAAGGCAAGAAATACGAGAAACCATTTTGAATTTTTAGGCGCTCAAGTGCGTCGTTAGAATCTGAAGTCCATACGCGGTCAGTGCGCGCCAGTACGCCATAGTCAGCACGACCGCCACCCGATGCACAGCTTTCAACTTCCACTTGCGGATGGGCTTCACGAATTTTATCCAATAAGCGATACACCGCATGTATTTGATTATGGCCACCTGGCTTACCGCTATGGTTGCCTTGATGGTTCAAATCACGGTTCATGTCCCATTTTACGTAGCTAATATCATATTCTGATAACAAAGAGTCTAAACGCTCGAACAAATATTCGAATACTTCTGGGCGAGATAAATCGAGCACCAATTGATTACGGCAGTCTATTTGCTTGCTGACTTCGTTGCCTAACACCCACTCAGGGTGCTGGCGGTATAGGTCACTATCTGGGTTGACCATTTCTGGCTCGAACCACAAGCCAAATTCTAAGCCTTGGGCTTTGACATGCTCAATAACAGGCGTTAACCCTTCTGGGTAAAACGCTTTGTCCACGTACCAGTCTCCTAACCCTGCTGTGTCATCGTTACGGCCAATAAACCAACCATCATCTAATACAAAACGCTCGGCGCCCATTTCTGCGGCTCTTTCGGCCAAGTCTTTCAGTGTGTCTACGTCGTGGTTGAAGTAGATGCCTTCCCAAGTGTTGTAATGCACCGGTCGAGGTTTGTCGTGCACGCTTTGGCGAATGATATGCGTGCGCACATATTGATGAAACTGCTGAGATAAAGCTGATAAGCCTTGGTCTGTGTAACTGGCAAACAGAGTTGGCGTCTGGTAACTCTGATTTTTACTTAACACTATTTCACCCGGAAATAACAACTCGCCCATCTGCACATAAGAGCGACCATCAGCCATTTTTTCAGCGACGATTTTGTGATTACCACTCCAACCTAAATGAAAACCATAGGCTTCACCTTGAGCTTGATTGGTGGTTTTAGGGTGCAACAATAGGGCTGGATAGCTGTCGTGTGAGGTTTTGCCACGACGATTTTCGCGCACGTATGAGCCAAAGAATTTATCCAGCGAGTGTTGTTGAAACTCACCCGCCCAATGGCCTTCAAAGCCGATAATTTGATCAAAGTCCGCTGGGGTTGGAATAGTGGCTGCTGCGCACCAGTCAAGCGTGATGGTTTGCTCAGTGATGTTATTTAAAGCGGTATCAAAAGTCAGTACATCTGTGTCTTGGTCTAGTTTTATGGTGACAACGACTTCAACACCGCGAGCGGCATCTATGCTGGTAAGCGTGACGCTGTATTCATTATTCTGTGTCACTTTCTTTAACTTAGGGTTCGCAGCCCACTGGTCGCTGCCGCCATGCAAACTTAGCCCAGGTAACCCAGTAAAGCCTTGGCCGGATGTAGGTGTGATGCATAGGTCAAGTTCAACAATAGGGGAGACGGGCGCTTCTTGACGTAAGCGAAGCGCGCGCATCATATCGCCAGTGGATTGTTCTGACAGCTTAGCGCGCCAGTAAATTATTTGTGGTGTTTCATACCCGACGTCTAAAACTAGGCTGCTCTTTTGCCCATGAAGGGCAATGAATTGTGCTGCATGTTGCGTCATATAGGGTCCTTAAATAAAGTAAATTTGTTCAGAATAAAGTGAATAGGACATTTTACTCGGTTTTAAAAGCATATAAATAGTATTATTTAACTTTCGGTAACATTCTGTGCACTGGGTGAGATACATTTCATGTGAGCTATCAGTGCTAGAGGGCATTAAATTCAAGGATTACGTAAGTTTTACCTTTCATTAACCCAAGCCAAAAGCAGACTTATAATTATCAACTAAGCTGATTAAGAACGTTTTCACTTGAGTCTGGGAAATACACTTTTTTTAAAGATAACCAGATGAAAAATAAGAAGTTTACGTATGATCTTTAGCGGCATTACATCTGCAGCATAAATGGTTTTATAGACCTTGGTGATGTTGCGCATATGTTGACAAATTGTATTAATACTATTTAACATACATATCAGTAGGTGAGCTGAGTGGCATGATCCTATAGTTATGCGAGTAGTTTGAGTGGAACGGTAAACTTGCAAAGCGCCAAAAAACAAAGAACACATCATATCAACAGGACACAAACGGGGCACATCCCATGAAAAAATCATACATCTGGTCGGCAGTAAAAACCGCCCTATTAGTACCTACTGTTGCTGGTTTATCTATGCAAGCAACAGCACAAGAGGCAAGCGACGATAGTAACCTTGAAGTGATTCAGGTTCGCGGCATTGTCAGCAGCTTAAAACGCGCCATGTCTGACAAAAAAGAAGCACTTATTGTTTCTGATGGCATTGCAGCCGAAGATTTGGGCAAATTCCCAGACTTGAACGTGGCTGAATCTTTACAGCGGATCACGGGTGTTTCAATTGACCGTAGTGGCGGTGAAGGCCAAGCTGTAACAGTTCGTGGTTTCGGCCCACAATTTAACACGGTACTGGTAAATGGCCGTCAACTCGCCACGGATAGTGGGGGTCGTGAGTTTAACTTTGACGTGCTTGCGGCAGATCAAATTACCGGTGCTGACGTTTATAAAAGTACTCGTGCAGACCTTCAAGAAGGGGGCATTGGTGCAACGATCAATGTTTCTACTGCTCGTCCATTTGATTACGAAGGCTTTCAGCTAATCGGTTCTGTAAAAGGTATGTACGAAACCCTTTCAGAAGAAACGTCGCCCTCAGCTTCTTTCCTTGTAAGCAATACATTCAATGATGACAAAATGGGCGTGTTATTAGCTGTTTCTCGTCAAGAGCGTGACATCCAAATTAACACAGTGGGTACGGCAGGCTGGCGCCCTGGTCAAACGATTTCCAACCGCGATGATGGCGTCTTGTTCACCAATGCCTATATTCCGCGTAACTGGGATCAGGCCATTGACCAACAAGAGCGTACGCGTACTAATGCGAGTTTGGTGTTCCAATTTGCTCCATCGGATGAAGTGAACATTACCCTTGATGGTTTTGTGTCTAAATTTGAAGTAGATTCACAGGTTACCGATCTAGCGGCTTGGTTTGAACCAGATCGTGTAGGCAGTGCAACTATTGATGAGGCAACCGGTACTTTACTAACGTTTGATCAACAAATTGGTCTTCACGGCGGTAGCGGTGACCCTGCATCAGATTTCGTATCTCACACGCGTAATTCACGTGACTCACAAAGCGATGGTTTCGGCTTAAACGTAGAGTGGGATATTACTCCTCAGCTCAAAGGTACATTTGATGTGTCGACTTCATCTGCCGAAAACGATCGTGCAGGTAAAGACCGATTCAACGTAGTGGGTATCATCAATAACTACGCATTCGATGGCACTAGCAGTGTACCGTCAGTGTCTCATGATGGATTTGGTGGGGACTCGCTACCTGATGCCAGTCGTGCACGTTTGCACTACAACGAAAAAGGCCTGACATTCACCGATGAAGATGAAATCAACGAGTTTAAAGCCGATTTCGTCTACTTAGCAGATTCAGATGTATTTCAAAAAGCGCAGTTCGGTGTATACCGTCAAGAGCGTGAAAAATCAGCATTTCAAATTTATGGTAGCCAATGTGCATTCTGTGGTTACGGTACACCGGCACCAGTTGATACCATTGGATTTGAAGCTTTTACAGCGAAGAATTTCTTCCCTGGCTACCCTGAAACTTTCTATAGTTATGACGGCGATGCGTACATCGATTTCCTAGCAGAATCAGGCAATCCAATTGAGCCTACGCTACAGAACAACCGTTATACAATTAACGAAGACATCACTAGCTTATATCTAGACTTCACCTTTATGTATGACATCGGTGATATGCCTCTGGCAGTCAACGTAGGTGCGCGATATGCTGAAACAGACATCAGTGTTGCTGCAGTACAAAGTTTCATTAAAGACGTAGTGCCTACCACCGATTTGACCTTATTCGCTAATGAGTTCGGTCCAGCCACTGATATTCAGCAAGGTGACAGCTACTCAAATCTTTTACCAAGCGTTAATGTAAAGCTAGACCTCACCGACGAAATGGTTTTACGTTTCTCAGTGTATGATTCAATGACACGTCCAACTATGTCTCAGTTGTCTCCAGCTACCGTATTTAATGAGCCTCGTCGTCAGAATTTAACAGCCAGTGGTGGTAACCCGTCGCTTAAGCCGTTTACCTCTGAGAACTGGGATTTATCATTCGAATGGTATTACGCTGATGCAAGTTACTTCACGTTTGCAGTCTTCAGCAAAGAAGTAGAAGACTTTATCGTGACATTGACGGGCGAGGAGACATTCACGTTCTCAGATCGTACATCCGCTGATGGCTTCAGATGTAACAACGATACAGGCGAAAATTTGTGTGCAGTTGGTTTAGCACTTGATGATACTCGTCCTGATTATGACGTAGTGGCGAACACTGAAGAATTGAACGGTGCAAGTGAAGTTTATACTGTTAGTCGTCCGCAAAACACGGAAACAACCAAAGTAACAGGCTACGAAGTCGCAGTGACTCACGTATTCGAAAATGGCTTTGGTGTGATGGCTAACGCCACTGTGGTTAACGCTGATACTGACTTCTTAGAGGGGTTAGGCGACTCACAAAACTTAGTTGTTTTCTACGAGCAAGACAACTGGCAAGCACGTATTGCATTCAATAACCGCGAAGCATTCTTGCGTAACGTTGATAACGGTTTTAACGGCGAGCCTGTTAATACCCAAACGTTTGGTCAATGGGATGTGAGTGCGAGCTATGACATCAACGAAAACTTCACAGTATTCGTTGAAGGCATTAACGTTACGGAAGAAGAGCTAGTGCAAACTGGTCGTTTCGACAATCAAGTTTACTCGGTTGAAGATAACGGTGCTCGCTACGCAGTGGGTGTTCGCGCTAAGTTCTAAGCTTGTTACAAATAAGCGCAACATGTGGATACGTGATGCGCTTATCTGATAACAACATCATGGCTCGCCAGTATTAAGCGGGCCATTTTTCCTATAAAATAACACGTTAAATAAATTACCTCATAAAGGATGTCAGGCTTTATTAGGTAGGTTATTTAATGGCGATTTAAGTATAAAACCCTTACTTAGATTGAAGCAATGCTGGAGTGCAACACGCAATGCTCCACACTCGTTACTACGCGGATTAATTCATTCATGTCAAAGGCTGTTAAGAAAATTGTCATCGTTGGTGGCGGCACAGCAGGCTGGTTAACGGCTGCTATTGTTGCTGCGCAGCATAGAACAGATGATAACAACGGGTTACAGATCCTTTTAGTTGAATCTTCTGATATTCCCACAGTGGGAGTCGGCGAAGGCACTTGGCCCACCATGAAGAATACCCTGCAGCAAATAGGGTTAAAAGAAAGCGAGGTTTTTGCTCGCTGTCATGCTGGGTTTAAGCAAGGGGGGAAATTTGTGGATTGGGTCCACGGTAATGGAGATTTTTACTATCATCCTTTTACTGTTCCTCTTGGTTACGGCCGAATAGATCTTGCTCCATATGTAGAAAACATCGAAAATTATGCCGTAGAATCCAACTTTCAACATCATGTTTGCGAAGCCGGTTTAGCGCCGCGTTCAATGGCTGAGGCCGAATACAAGGGGCAGTGTAATTACGCGTATCACCTTGATGCGGGGGAGTTTGCTGAAGTACTTAAAGGACACTGTAAAAACGCCTTAAATGTGACTCAAATCATAGGCACGGTTGATAAGGTCAATTTAACCGAAGATGGCGCTATTGGCTCAATTACGTTGACTAACCATAAGCAGATCGAAGGCGATTTATTCGTAGATTGCACTGGCTTTGCTTCTTTACTCTTAGGCCAAGCATTAGATGTCCCCTTCATTTCAGCAGACAAAGTCTTATTTAACGACTCAGCATTAGCTTTGCATATGCCATACGAAGACCCGACCAGCCCGATTGCCAGCCATACCATAGCAACAGGGCAAAATGCCGGATGGATATGGGACATTGGCTTAACGCATAGGCGTGGCGTGGGTCATGTGTATTCTAGCCAGTATTTATCGGATGATGAAGCTGAAGCAAATTTACGTCGTTATCTAGGCCCAAGATCTGACGATATTCCAGTACGTAAAATTAGTTTTAAATCTGGTCATCGGGCGCAAGTATGGAAGAAAAATTGCGTAGCTGTGGGCATGGCCGCGGGTTTCGTCGAGCCTTTAGAGGCCACTGCCATTATGTTAGTTGAAATATCGGCTCGGTTTATTGCCGATAACATCCCGCCTGATACCCGTTTGACCCCAATAATCGAAAAGCGATTTAATCAACAAATGGCCTATCGTTGGTCGCGAATTATCGACTTTCTTAAATTGCACTACATGCTAACTAAGCGCCCTGAACCTTATTGGCAGGCGCATACCGATCCCGATTCTATACCTGAGTCATTGCAAGAAGATTTAGCCCTATGGAAGTTTCGAGGACCGATTACGGCCGACTTTGACGCCGCTATAGAGTTATTCCCCGCTGCCAGTTATCAATATGTACTGTATGGCATGGGCTTCAAGCCAGATTTTAGTCGTCAACCTCATTTGTACAATGAGCAAGGGAACGCGCAGAAAATTATTCATCGTAATCAGCAGCTTACTCAGCAGTTGTTGCAAACGCTTCCTCCACACAGAGAATACATAGAGCGGTGGTTAAGCACCCAAAGTATGAGATAACCATGAGCACACTTGTCGAATTAAGTAATACCGTACACAAAGATTTAAAGCTTAAAGAAAATAGCCTAGCGCAGTTTGCCGCCAGCCAGCAAATTATGCGTCTTCGGGTGCCTGAGGTAGGCAAGGCTGCCACTAATTTTCCGCTGTTTTTTTCACGTAATCAGCAAGATGGCAGTTGGGTGTTAACAGCACTTAGCAGTTTTGAGCCGATGCAAAATTTGTTTGTTGATGAGGGGCGTTGGAATGCGATTTATCAACCCATCAGTTTACAAACGTTTCCGTTTTATTTAATGCAATCTCCCAAGGTAGAAAATAGCTACACCATAGGAATATTGGAGAGCAGTGACGCTTTCTCTACTGAAGCGGGTGAAGCCATATTCGATAGTGCCGGTAGAGCATCATTGTATCTCACTAAAGCGAAAAATTTATTAGAAGCAGGCATTAAACAGGACATAGACACCCATCGCTTTATGCAAGAAACAGAATCGTTAGGTTTGATAAAAGCCATTGATCTGCAATTGGTGTTTGAAGATGGTAATACACAGAATATCGCAGGTTTGTGCACAATCGATGAGGACAAACTGCATAGTCTAGCCGCTGAGAAAATAACGGTACTAAATGACAGCGGTTACCTAATCGCTATTCATGCCATGTTGCTGTCGATTTATCAGTTAAATCTGTTACTTCGAAAGCACAATGAACGTAATACCCACAATAAGATCACTCAACTTAAAATCGAAGTAGCAAAAGACAGAGTGGCGTCTTAACCCTTAAAATTTGTTTCGTGTTTACCACATTTCTGGGTGGTATACAGCGGATTATCAAGCACATAAATAGTAATCAATGTACACACAGCATGATTACAGAGGAAATATCAGATGTCAGAAAATATGGTTCAAGCGGCAGTATTCGCATTGGTTACGGGCATAATTGGCTTGTTAACGTATTTGAAGTGCCGTGGACATGGACATAACCAGCAAAGCCAAAATAAGGAGTACTTTCTAGCTGGTGGTGGTTTAACGTGGATGTTTGTTGCGGGCTCTATCACTTTAACTAACTTGAGTACCGACCAACTTGTTGGCATGAACGGCAACCAAATGGCCTTGCTTGCATGGTGGGAATTTGCCGCGGTTATTGGTTTGATTATTTTGGCTAAAGTGTTTATCCCCATTTATTACAAATACAATTGTACAACGACCACAGAACTGTTGGAAAAACGATATAAAAACAAACATATACGTGCAGTGATTGGGATGTTGTTTTTTCTAGGTAATGCGTTGATATACATGCCTGCGGTCATTTATTCCGGCTCGTTGTTTATGCAAACCATGTTCAATGTTGATATTCCACTCATGTATATCGCTATTGCGTTTGCTGCGCTGGGGGCTGTGTACGCTATTTTCGGCGGTTTACGTGCGGTAGCAGTGTCTGATACTTATTCAGGTGTATTATTACTTACCATGGCAGTGTTAGTGGTGTTCTTATCTCTTGCTGCTATCGACTTCGACTTTACAGGCATTCCTGCAGAGCGTTTAACTTTAGTGGGCGGCCCTGACTCACCGTTACCTTGGCCAACACTGCTTACCGGCATGATATTCATTCAAATGTATTACTGGGGCACCAACCAAACAATTACCCAGCGCGCTATGGCTGCACCCAATGTAAAAGAGGCGCAAAAAGGTGTGTTCGCAGCAGCTGCAATTCGTATCCTAATTGTTCCGGCAATTATCGTTCTACCAGGTATTGTGTCGTTCAAACTGTATGGCGATATCGGTGATGCTGCATACGGACGTATCGTTGGCGATGTTATGCCATTGTGGCTAACTGGTGTGTTTGCAGCGGCGATGGCTGCGGCCGTACTTTCAACCTACAACAGTTTATTGAACTCAGCGACGGCTTTATACGTATGTGATATTCATGAGGCATACGTTAACGATAACCCTAACGTAGTGCGCTTAAGTGGCTGGGTAACGGCTATGTTGACAATATTGTCCTTGGTACTGGTACCTATTTACCAGCAAGCCGACAGTATCATTAACTTGTTGCAACAGTTAAATGGTTTATTAAGTATGCCAATATTGTCAATATTCGTAGTTGGATTGGTGTTCAAAGATGTTGATGCACGAGCGGGCATTGCCGCTGTGATATTCGGCGTATTGCTTTACGGCTCACTGACTTTCGATTTCTCGCCTGTGTATACGACGTTGCACTACATCCATCTTATGCCAATCACTTTAGTGTCATGCATCAGCTTCGCATTGTTCATTAATCGTTTTGTATTAGGACAACGAGCAAAATTAGCCTGGGGCAGTAACGACGGCCTCGAAGCAGCAAAATAACGCATAAATTAAATTTAATTATCGGAAGAGAAATGAACAACCTGAGAAAGAGTAACATCCGTAAATTGCCGAAAGGGACATTTGACACATTGATCATTGGCGGCGGCATTAATGGCGCCGTGGCCGCGGCGGCACTCGCTGCTAAAGGTGTGAAGGTCGCGTTGATTGATAAAGGTGATTTCGCGGGCTTTACCAGTTCTAACTCTTCAAATTTAGCCTGGGGTGGCATTAAATATCTTGAAAGTTACGAATATGGTTTGGTCAACAAGTTATGTAAAAGTCGTAATCATTTAATGCGCAGTTACCCGTCTACAGTGAAAGAAATCCGTTTCTTGACCAGTATTCAAAAAGGCTTTCGTTTTCCACCTGCCTTCATATACATGGGCACCTTACTGTACTGGGTAATGGGCCGACTGTTTACTAAAATGCCTAACTACCTCACGGGCGGTAAAATCAAGTCGCTAGAAAACGTGATCAATACCCAAAATGTCACCGGTGGCTTTGAATACTCTGATGCCTATCTGCAAGACAATGATGCACGTTTTGTATTCAATTTTATTCGCTCAAGTATGAGTTATGGATGTATTGCGGCAAACTATGTTGAGTCACTTGGGTCAACTCGCGAAAATGATATGTGGGTAACAAAAGCAAAAGATGGCATCACTGGCGAAGAGTTTGAGATAACGTCTAAGGTCCTAATCAACGCAGCAGGGCCGTTCGTTGACCCGTTAAATGAATTGAATGAAGAAAAGACGGATCATCATCATGTCTTCTCAAAAGGTATTCACTTAATAGTGGATAAAGTAACCGACAGCAACAAGGTACTTACCTTCTTTGCCGATGATGGGCGCTTGTTTTTCGTTATCCCAATGGGGCCAAAGACCTGTATAGGTACCACGGATACGCAGGTAGACAACCCTTATGCACATGTCACAGAGGCTGACCGCCAATTTGTACTCGACAACGTTAATAAGCTTCTAGCGCTTGATAAGCCATTAACCAAAGATGATGTTATTGCCGAGCGTTGTGGTGTGCGTCCATTAGCGATTAAAGGCTCTGGCGGAAAAGCTGATTGGGTACAATTGTCACGCAAACATGCGATTGACCAAAACGCTCAGCACAAATACATGTCTATTTTCGGTGGCAAACTCACTGATTGCATCAATGTGGGCGATGAAGTAGCCGGCATTGTAAAAGAGTTTGGTATCGATCTGCCCTATGCCGATTTCAAATGGTATGGCGAGCCAGATGATACTGTGCGCGATGAATTCTTTCACCGTGCCAAGTTAATGAACTTTGATGCTTTAACACCTGCAACTTCTTCTGAGCCGCTAACGTCGCGCTTTTGGCGCCGTTATGGGCGAAACGCCATCAACATGCTTGAAGCGATTCGGGAGAATCCACATAAGGCAGAGCTACTGATTGAAAACTCAGAGTATTTACGGGTTGAAATAGAGCACGCTGCCCAGCGTGAAATGGTCACTAAACTTGAAGATTTTCTGCGTCGACGTTCGAAAATTTCTTTGGTGGTGCGACAAGAAGATATTCTTAATGCGCCGGGCTTACGTGAGGCCTGTGAAATATTATTCGGTGATGAAGCAGAGGCTAAATTGCAGGAATATATTAGCAGTGTACGTAAAGATGTTAGTCCCGCCGCAGATGTGATAGCTTAAGCTTATTCGAGGCGCTTCATCATCTGTGGCGCCTTGTTTCAGCAAGATAAAGAGCATGTTGCCTGCTTTTGTAGCGGCTTTGACAAGTGTATGAACAATTTAACTATATTTCATTTACATTCGTGACATCACTCAATAAATAAAAGATACTTGCTGTTGTGACATTAGCATTAGGGACTGCATATATAATGGCCTTGAGCCATTTTTTTGTACCTGTATAGCAGAATTTACCGAATCAGTCGGTTTGCTAATTGGCTATTAAAAGCAACCAGTTTTGAACATTAAAGTAAGAGATATCCTCTATGACAATCAGCTACATCCCTCTTGATAAAGAGAAACATAAAGATCTAAAAATCAACCTTCAGCACGACTTCGGCTATGCAAAAGAAGCCCATATTGCTGCGGCATCAATCCGTGAATACGCTCAACTAGCTAGCGTAATGCCGGTTGTTTTTGTAAAAGATCCAAATTCTGAGAACTTCCATTCTGTGGCTATGTTGGGAACTGAAAAAGGCTCAAACCTTTTCGTTCATGAAGGTAAATGGCAAGTACATTGTCTGCCTATGAATATTCAACGTTACCCGTTTGACGTGCGTCCTGATGGTGAGAAGTTAGGCGTATTCTTCGACGAAAACAGCGCACTTATTACAGACGACGGTGAGCCAGTTTTCACCGCTGAAGGCGAGCCGAGCCCGTTTTTAGAAAACCGCCAGCAGTTGCTTTCTGAATTAGCAAACAGCGAAATGGCAACACAACGTTTCATTAAAAAATTGGTTGAGCTAGATTTACTCGATCCAATCGAATTATTAGTTAACTACGCTAATGGCGAAAAGCGCAATATTACTGGCATGTTCAGTGTGAGCGAAAAACGTCTGCAAGATCTTAGTGAAGAGCAAGTGGTTGAGCTACATAAAAGTGGTTTCCTAGGGGCAGCGTATGCAGTCCTTATGTCACTTGGTCAGCTTAATCGTTTGGTTCACTTGTCGAACAATACGGACAAGGCGATTCAAAACTTACAGTTGCGCGTAGGTGATGCCATCACTAAAGAGCAAGCGGCAGAGCAACCTGCAAACGCTTAGTGTTTCTATCGTCCTTCTAAACCCGCTTCTCGCGGGTTTTTTTATGCCCTAAATTCAGATGTTGTTACATCTTTTGTTCCATAAGGTACAAAAACCCATTAGGCTAACGCTTGGTTTTACACTGTCAGTCCCAATTAACTATTGAGACTCATCAAAACAGCCGAGGAAACTCAAATTATGTCTGATCCTACGTATACCCCTCCAAAAATATGGTCTTTTGACGCTGAGAATGGCGGGAAATTTGCCAATATTAATCGACCTAGTGCAGGCGCTCGTTTTGATAAGACGCTTCCTCGAGGCAAGCATCCTTTTCAGCTGCATTCGATGGCTACGCCGAACGGTGTGAAAGTCACGGTCATGTTTGAAGAGCTACTTGAAGCAGGCCACAGCGGCGCTGAGTACGATGCGTATCCGGTTAATATCGGTGACGGCGATCAATTTGGTAGCGGCTTCGTAGACATCAATCCAAATTCAAAGATCCCGGCATTAATTGACACCACTACGACTCCAGAGACCAGAATATTTGAGTCAGGCTCTATTCTGCTTCATTTGGCGGAAAAATTCGGCGCATTCATACCCAAAGATCCAGCGGGACGCACCGAATGTATGAATTGGCTATTTTGGCAGATGGGCAGCGCGCCATTTTTAGGTGGGGGCTTTGGACACTTCTATGCCTATGCTCCAGAAAAATATCAATACCCCATTGACCGTTATGCGATGGAAGTAAAACGTCAGTTAGATGTACTTGATAAGCAATTAGCCCACAACAAGTTTATTGCGGGCGATGAATACACGATCGCTGATATGGCAATTTGGCCTTGGTATGGTGCGCTAGTACGTAACGTGGTTTACGAAGCGGCTGAGTTTTTGCAAACTCATGAATATACTCATCTCGTTCGCTGGGCGAATGAAATAGCTGAACGTCCGGCTGTTAAACGTGGATTGATGGTAAATCGCACTTGGGGTGAGCCTGAAACACAAGTGCCTGAGCGCCACTGTGCAGCAGATTTTGACGGAAAAATTTAACGCTTAACTTGCTTAAATTGAATGGATTAAAGCCACTTTAAAGTGGCTTTTTTACACTCATTGATAAATCTTCTTAAGCGAGACTAATACCAATTCCAGAAAGTAATTTACCACTGGGCAATCATGTATGGAGTTGCTGTAACGCATCACAGCATATTAATAGGTTGTCGATGCTTTCTTGGTTAAGAGACCCAACCTTACACTACACTTTAACTATCCGTTTGATGCGTGATCTAAGCGCTTAGATTGACGTAAACAAGATATACCGGGTAGTAGGACCAACACATTAATATTAATCAAACAGGTATTCATCATGATTGAATTTTCATTAAACGGAAAAAAAATCACAACCGATGCTGAGGCTGATACGCCTTTGCTTTGGGTTATACGAGACGAGTTCGGCTTAAAAGGCACCAAGTTTGGTTGCGGGATCGCGATGTGCGGAGCATGTACCGTGCATTTCAACGGTTCACCTGTCCGTTCTTGTTCACTGCCCATTAGTGCAATTGCTAATGCTGAAATACATACCATTGAAGGCTTGGAAAACAAGCACCCACTGCAAAAAGCGTGGGTAGAGCATCAAGTGCCTCAGTGTGGTTATTGTCAATCCGGGCAAATCATGCAAGCCGCAGGTTTACTTGCGACCAATGCTGACCCCAGTGAAGAAGAAATAGAGGCTTACATGAGCGGTAATTTATGCCGTTGCATGACCTACGCCCGCATCAAAGAAGCCATCCAAGACGTTGCGTCACAATCAGATTCCGTGGTGCAAATATACAACCCTAAACGCGAAGCGCAGGGAGTAAGCTAATATGACCCGATTACGCAAAGATAAGGTTGAGCATAGCCGTCGTAGTTTTCTGATTGGCTCAGTTGGCAGCGGCTTACTTATGGCCTTTGCACCTAGTATTAATGCCCTTGAAGTCGCCACTGGCGGAGCCTCAAAGCAATTAGCAGCGAAATCATTTAGCCCGACAGTATGGTTTGAAATAAACACTGATGGCCAAATTCTGGTAAATATTGCCCGAGCTGAAATGGGCCAGCATGTTGGCACAGCAATAGCCCGTATCGTCGCTGATGAGCTAGGGGCAGATTGGGACAATGTTGAAATTAAGCATGTGGATACGGATCCCAAATGGGGATACATGGTCACCGGTGGCTCTTGGTCAGTATTTCAAACGTATGTTCCCATGTCGCAAGCAGGTGCAGCAGGGCGTACAGTACTCATCGAGGCGGGGGCGACATTATTGGGCGTTAAACCGCAAGATTGTACAACCAAAAACAGTCAAGTCGTGGCGGGTGATAAGTCGATAAGCTTCGCCGACGTAGTCAAAAATGGCAATATTGAGCGTACCTTTAGTGCTGATGAACTCGCAGAGTTCAAACCTAAGAGCCCTGCTAGTCGTCAGTTAATTGCGAAATCCAGCCAGGCACTTGATATCCCAGCCAAAACCAATGGCACAGCACAATACGGTATCGATATTGAACTTGAAGGCATGGTTTATGCGCGCCCGGTCATTCCTCCGACCCGTCACGGCAGCAAAGTGAAGAGTGTCGATGACAGTTTGGCTAAATCGGTAAAAGGGTATCAAGGCTATGAAATACTCCAAGACCCAAGCGATACGGTTCAGGGCTGGGTAACAGTACTAGCAGACACCTATTTCGGTGCTGTTAAAGCGGGCAATGCGATTAAGGTTGAATATGATGTCGGCGAGACAGCAAACGTCAATGAGCAGGACATCATTAGCCAAGGGGAAGCATTAGCTAAAGATAAAACCTCGGGCACGCTGGTGGTGGATAAAGGGGACATTGCTAGTGCAGCAAAAGACGCAAAAACATCTCTTGAGTCAATATATAAAACGTCCTCTGTGCTGCATTTTACTATGGAACCAGTCAACGCCGCAGTAGAGTTTAAAGACGGTATCTGCCATGTGCATTGTGGTAACCAGTGGCAGTCGTTATTTTTACCCGTTGTTGCAAAAGCCGTTGGTATGACTGATGACAACGTTATTATTCATCAGTATTACCTCGGAGGGGGATTCGGTCGTCGCCTTGCTGGGGATTATATGGTTCCTGCGGCGCTTACCGCAAAAGCGCTTGGTAAGCCAGTGAAGTTGGTTTTTACCCGCGAAGACGATACACGTTTTGACTGCGTGCGCTCACCGTCTGTGCAACAAATGAATGCATACTGGGATGCCGACGATAAACTGCTAGGTATTGAGCATGGCGCAGCTGCTGGCTGGCCGACGCTTGCCATGGCGCCTGGGTTCATGCCTGAAGGCGTGGATAAAAAAGGCAAATTTGACCCATTTTCAATTGCAGGTGCTGATCACTGGTATACCCTGAAAAATCACCGCGTGCGTGCGATTAATAACCCATTAGCACAAAAAACCTTTGTGCCAGGCTGGCTGCGCGCAGTAGGTCCCGGCTGGACAGGTTGGGCGGTAGAGTCGTTTATGGATGAAATAGCCCACAAGCAAAATGTGGATCCCATCGATTTTCGCTTATCTATGCTTGATGCCAGCGGAAAAAATGCTGGAGAAGCACCCGTATCTGTTGGTGGCGCAAAGCGTTTAGCCAAAGTATTAACAGATATTCGTAGCAAGGCGAATTGGGGACAGACATTACCTACAAATCAAGGAATGGGAATAGCGATATCATCAGGGCAAGAGCGAGATATGCCCACGTGGGGAGCGTGTGTTGCTCATGTAGAGGTTGACGTTGAATCAGGTGCAGTAAAAGTGCATAAATTAACTGGCATACTTGATTGCGGCACAGTTGTTCACCCTGATGGGGCGTTGGCACAGACCCAAGGCTCTATGCTATGGGGATTGAGCTTAGCGCTGTTCGAAGGAACCGCTTTTGAAAACGGCCAAGTGAAGGATACCAACCTTAATACCTACTCACCGCTTAGAATGAATAACCTACCTGAACTGGATATTAGTTTCGTGCAGAATACCGAGTTTCCAACGGGCTTAGGTGAACCTGGGCTAATTGCTGTTGCACCAGCAATTGCAAATGCGATATTTAATGCGGTGGGTGCTCGGGTGAGAGATTTACCTATACACCCTGAAGCGGTGTTAGCTTCGATGCCAAGCTAAACTAAACTATAACCCTCAAAACCTTAATATGGCGTGTATTAGTCGATGCGCGCCGCTTTATCCTCCCTGCACTGTACACATTTAGTGTGATAGACGGTCCTCATCCGGCTTTGTCTCGTACGTATCTCATGTACTTGGCTTAACAATGATCTTTCAAGCATTTAACATTCTTGCAAATTCCCCCCAGCTTTAGTAGTTTGCTGTTCACTCAATCAAAAATAACAATAATAAGAGATGTACTATGTCAGTCGACACTATTTATAAGGTAATCCTTTATCCCTTCATTAATGAATCTCTCGCTAGCCTGAAGGCTATGACCAACCTGACGGGGACTGCTGGCGAAGCTTTCATGGATAGCGTGGAAGATTTTCGTTTCAAAGGCTACGCCGTTTGCTCTGAGGTAACGGGGAACTTAGACGGGGTAATCATGATGCATCATTATCCAGAAACGGCTATCTCTATCGGAAACTCCGTTTGCCAGAGTATGTTCGACGAGAAATATGACCACCAAGAAATGACTGACGATCTTCGTAACGCTTTGGCTGAATGGGGGAATACCATAGTCGGCCGTTCTACCGATTTACATAGTCGTTATAGCTTAGAGTATGGATTTTCCAGCCCTTATTTTGTTGAAGACTTAAGTCAGATGGACAAGTACCTCAAAGGTGTTCAACAAGTGGTCACCGTACCTATTTCCATTGAGGGAGTGGGGCGATATTATTTTAATTTATTGGTACGAAGTGTCGATTATCGCGAAGGCGGTATTAAACGTGAAGAAAGTGTGGGGATCGAAAACCCCCATGATGTTGACTTAGCCAAAGACAGTCGTATCTTACTGGTGGACGACAGCGCCATGATCCGCAAAGCGCTTTCACGCTTCTTACATAAATTGGGCTACACCAATGTCGTTGAGGCAGATGATGGTAAGGGCGCGGTTGAAATGGTAAAAAGTAACCCGCCTGATTTCATTTTCATGGATGTGGTGATGAATGAGCTCAATGGAGATCAAGCCTTAGCCGAAATCCGCCGCTTGGGTTCTGATGTGCCAATCGTGATGCTTTCCTCTGTTACCGATCAATTATTAGTGAAATCTTGCCAGGCCCATGGTATTTCAGGTTTTATTTTCAAACCTATTCATGCCAACAATGGCAGTGAAACAATTCAACGTTATTTAAAAGTGGCGGCGTAATATTTTCGGTGGCGTTACACATAAGCATTTCATGGCGTTAATAATTCCTTAAGAATTAAACAATACACTTAGTTATTGATTAATTTGGGCATGCCCGAACTGCCATCGATGAGATAGCGTTTCATCTGACGTGAACTCTACTTTGGCGGCTTATATTTGGTAGTGTAAAATGGAATTGTCTGTTGTTATTCCTGCAAAAAATGAGGCGCAAAATGTTGCGCCACTTATCCATGAAATTATCGATGTACTTGGCGGTGTGGCTGAATTCGAAATTGTCTATGTAGATGATGGAAGTGATGATCGCACGATAAATGAATTGTATAGAATCATTGATGCGGGTTTTGACTGCATTCAACCGGTAAGACACAAAGTTAGTGTGGGACAAAGTACAGCCATTATGAGTGGGGTGAAAGCCGCCTGTGGTGAACTTATCGTGACCATGGATGCAGATGGCCAGAATGATCCAGCGGATATTCCAACGTTATTAAGCGCTGCACGAAGTGTTGTTCAAGGCTCCGATTATTGTGTCGCGGGGTATCGCCGCAAACGCAAAGACACCCCATGGAAACGTTTCCAATCTAAAGTGGCCAATGGTGTGCGTGCTCGCCTATTAGGGGATGGCACGCCTGATACCGGCTGCGGTTTGAAAATCATACCCAAATATACCTTCATGAAACTACCGTACTTTGATCATATGCACCGCTATATTCCGGCCTTGGTGAAAAGAATACATGGCCAAGTGATTGTGATTGAAGTAAATCATCGAGACCGTCAAGCCGGAGAATCGAAGTACAATATGCTGGGACGTCTTCAAGTGGGGATCGTCGATATCTTTGGAGTACTATGGCTACAACGTAGGGTCAAAGTACCAGAATATTTGGATTAGTTGATGTACCAAAAAATATACTCACTGTTTGCTTCGAAAGCACTGCAAAAAGGATTACTGTTTCTACTAGTTTGCGCCACTTTAGGCGGCCTAATCAGCACCTTGCCCTTGTTTGACAGCTTTAATCGACAATGGATTGACTCAGCCATTCGTAACAATGGCGCATTAGGTGTGGGGTATTTCATCATTTTCAGCGCTGGTGCAATGGCGATTGGTTGCCCCCGTCAAGTGATGGCATTTTTAGGCGGCTACGCTTTTGGCTTCATGCAAGGCACACTGTTATCCGTTGCGGGCGCAGTAATTGGCTGCACGCTGTGTTTTTTTATCTCTCGCTTTTTACTTAGGCCGTTTATCAAACGCCGTTATGCACAGCAGATTTTTCGCGTAAACGATTTCTTAAAAGACAAACCAATGGCCAAAACCATCGTCATTAGGCTGTTACCCGCAGGCAATAATCTATTAACGAATATACTCGCTGGTGTGACTGACGTAAAAGCACGTCACTTTCTAATGGGCTCGGCAATTGGTTATATTCCGCAAATGGCTATTTTCGCCTTAATGGGCAAGGGCATAGTGGTGTTGTCTATCTGGAAAATCGGCTTGAGTGTGCTGCTATTTTGCATATCAACTGCGTTAAGTGTGCGTTTGTATAAGCAATACAAGCACTCAAAACTTATTCAAGTAAAAGCGGCTTCACCGGATAGTGAGCCGGTTCGTGCTTAAGCTATTCGCTGAGAGATTAACCGTATGATAAGTGCTTTCCCTAGGTTATTTAGCCGGCAGAATTTCATTTCAGGTCAGGACCGTACTTTTAATCTTATTTGGTTACTGACCATTTCCTGTTCTTTGATCCTAGTCGGCTTGGGTTTGCGAGATCCCTGGCCTGCGGATGAACCACGCTTTGCGTTAATAGCCAAAGAGATGGTCGACTCAGGTCAATGGTTTTTCCCCATGCGTGGCGGTGAGCTTTACCCAGACAAACCACCGATATTCATGTGGTGTATCGCCCTATTTTACGCGCTGTTAGGCTCGGTGAAACTGGCTTTCCTTTTACCCAGTGCGATCGCTGGGATAGTGACGGTTTTACTGACCTACGATATTGGTCGCAGGCTGTGGTCTGAGCAAATTGGTTGGTATGCAGGTTTGTTGTTGCTTGCTACATTGCAATTCACCCTACAAGCGAAAACAGCTCAAATTGATGCTTTGGTTTGCTGCTTTATTACCATGGGGTGTTATGGTTTATTACGTTTTTTGCTGCTCAACGGTCGCTGGTCTTGGTATTTTCTAGCGTGGTGCTTTATGGGCTTGGGGATTATTACTAAGGGGGTAGGATTTCTACCACTGCTCATGCTGATACCATTTACCGCGCTTCGGTTTAGTCAGCAAACATATAGGTCAAGCCCTGTAAGGGGATTGACATGGCATTGGCTGCTAGGGCCTGTGGTGATGTTAGGGTGCATCGGGCTATGGGTCTTACCCATGCTTTATTGGGTAGATGTTCAACAGAACCCGCTTTTCGATGCCTATCGAGACAATATTCTATTCAAGCAAACGGTTACCCGCTACGCGGATTCTTGGCACCATTTAAAGCCATTTTGGTATTACCTAACCAATGTTATCCCAGTTTTTTGGTTACCTTTATGTCTCTTTTTTCCATGGCTTATCACGCCTTGGGTGAGGGCGATAAAAGAGGGGGACTGGCGGATTACTTTGATACTGGGTTGGGTCGTGTTGTTATTGATTTTTTTCAGTATAAGTCCAGGCAAACGTGGCGTGTACATCTTGCCTGCCTTGCCTATGCTCGCGTTAATCACTGCGCCATACTTACCCCAGATTATGCGCAGTAAAATCGTAAATGGTCTTGTTTATTCGGTTGTTTTGTTATTGTCACTGGCGCTATTAACCTTTGGTTTAGCAGGACTTTTTGATACAACATTTACCAGCAAACTCAGCATTAAACACTCAATTGAGCCTTGGGGTTTTTTGCTCACCATGGGCATAGTAGGCGTACTGATATGCGCTTTTCTGTTGATGGTAAGGAAGTATCGGGTGAGTCTATCGTGCAGTTGGTTGCTGTTTATACCTGTGCTATGGATGGGTTATTCTACATGGGGATATACGCTCTTGAATGACGTTAAAACGCCCAAAAATGTTTTTGCGAAAATGGAGTTGTTGGCACCTAAAAGTAGACCTCTGGCGCTAGTGAATTTCTCCGAGCAATTTATTCTTTTTTCACCCTATAATGTGACTCATTTTGGCTATCACATGCCAACTGAACTTCAAGTACAGGCAGCGTGGCGCTGGCAAAAATCTCACCCAAATGGACTCATTTTGCTTGATGCACAGACACCCACTGATTGTTTTGATATGACGCAGGGGCACCCTGTAGGCTTGGCTCACCGAGTAAATTGGCTGTTACTTGATAGTTCTGCTAGGCAAGCATCGTGCCCAGAGCCGAGCATTAGGGTCAATGTTTACCATACAGCTGCATTAGGCACTCATTGATACTTCACTTGGTGACTGATTAAAATGGCGTTTGAATTCGCGGCTAAACTGAGATGCGCTGGTGTAACCGACTTGAAATGCCGCTTCGTTAGCGCGACTGCCATTGGCTGTGATCAAATCTTTTGCTTTGACTAAACGCACTTTCTTTAAATATTGCAAAGGTGACTCAAACGTCACTTGCTTAAACGCTCGGTGAAAGGCCGATACACTCATGTTGACGTCATCAGCTAGGGTTTCTACCGTTATAGGACTGGCGTAATTAGCGTGTAAAGACGCTAGCGCCCTTGCGACTCTTGCGTAGTGGCCATCGTGCTGAGCGAGACCAAATAGGGTCTTTCCTTGTGGACCACATAACACTCTGTATACCAATTCCTTGACCACATCTGCCCCAAAAATATCAGTTTCAACAGGATTTGCCAGTACCGCTAGTAAGCGCTGAATTGTGTGCTCCAAGGGCGCGTCTACTTTAGCCGCTTGGGCGCAACTTATTTGGCTACATGGCTCGCTTTGGGTATATCGTTGGTGCTGCTGCATATGATTAACTAGTTGATGTAATAACGCGGGCTTAACATCTATAGACAACCCCATGATAGGCAGACCATTGTCCACAAAGGCTTCACATTCCAATGGCATTGGCACCCCGAGTACTAGGTAGTCGCCCGCACCATATTGAATGTGGTGATCTGGAAAATGGATCACCTTTCTACCTTGCACCACTATGATAATGCCAGACTGATAAACCAGTGGTTGCCTCGGACTCCCCTTACTCGCGCGAAAGAAACGCACTCCAGACAGTGCTGTTTCAACGTGCCCCTCAAGGTTGAGTAATCCGGCTTTTTCCGCGAAAACGTGGATCGCATCGACCAAAATGCCCATATTTTTCTCTCTAAACTCGTTAAGAGTTTAAATTATACCACTTGATAGTTTTAGGCAAGCTTTTGGCGTTATTTGCTCTTTTATACTGGATGTTCTGTCTATATTATACATTTACTGTCTGGTGAGAGAGCCACCGATATTGGCTAAGAACGTTAGCCAAATTAATCACAAAGATGAGGAAAATACGATGAAATTTAGTTATGTAAACCCAACAAAAATTCAATTCGGTCAAGGACAAATTGCGTCTTTGGGTGCACTTATCCCAAAAGCGCAAAAAGTGCTGGTGGTATATGGTGGCGGCTCAATTAAAAACAATGGCGTATACGATCAGGTTGTTGCAGCCCTTGAGGAGCACGATTGGCTAGAGTTTTCAGGAGTGGGTGCTAACCCGACAATTGAAGTGCTTGATAAAGCCGTTGCAATCGCTAAAGAACAGAACGTTGATTTCGTACTCGGCGTTGGTGGTGGCTCTGTTATTGATGGAGTTAAATATATCGCAGCGGCTGCAATTTATGACGGCGAAGGTTGGGATATTCTTCAAGGAAAGCATAAAGTCACCTCAGCGTTACCCTTAGGTGCAGTGCTGACTTTGCCTGCTACTGGGTCTGAGTCAAATTCAGGCTCGGTTGTCAGTAAAGCTGCCACCCAAGAGAAGCTTGCGTTTATGGCACCTGCAGTTCAACCAAAATTCGCGGTAATGGACCCAGACGTAATGAAAACATTACCTCAGCGCCAGTTAGTTAATGGTTTAGTCGATGCATGGGTTCATACTTGTGAGCAATATCTGACCTTCAATGCGGGAGCGCTGGTACAAGATGGCTACGCTGAAGCATTGCTTAAAGCCTTGAAAACTCTGGGCGATAATTTTGATAAACAGGACGATGCATGGCGTGCCAATTTAATGTGGTCAGCTAATCAAGCATTGAACGGTTTAATTGGCTCTGGTGTCGCTCAAGATTGGGCTACACACATGATTGGTCATGAGTTGACCGCTTTGTACGGCGTAGATCACGCTCGTTCATTGGCCATTGTTCAGCCATCATTATTGCGTAACCAATTGGGTGCGAAAAAAGCGAAATTAGAGCAAATGGGTAGAAATGTGTTTGGTCTGACTGAATCAGATGATCTAGCAGAACGCACCATTTCAGCTATCGAAGCCTTCTATCATAACTTGGACGTGGCTACTCAACTGACCGAGCATAATGGTGACAAAGCACAGGCAGTAGATGCTGTTGTGTCACAACTTGAAGCTCACGGTATGAAAGCGTTAGGCGAAAACCAAGCAATTACGCTGACTGAAAGTCGCGCAATACTGGAACAAGCGGTTGCCTAATTTGCGGTTAGCAACATTACTTTCAATGTTATTTTCAATGTTGCTTTCAATGTTACCTTCAAAATAGTTTTGTGTGTTGTCGCTACGCCTTCTTTCTAGGGCGTTAGCGGCCTTTTTATTTAGCAAAAAAAAAAGGGTTACACAAATGTGTAACCCTTTTTTACGTGCTGTTTTTGTTCAGCATCCAGTCTAACTTTTTAGCTAATAATACCTGTTAACTGTTTTCTTGAATGATATGCACATCTCGCTGAGGGAATGGAATGGTTAAGCCCACTTCTTCTACAGCAGATTTAAGCATCGGGCGTATATCAAAAAACAGTGACCAGTAGTCATCCGTTTTAACGAATGCACGCACTAAGAAGTCAACCGAACTCGATCCTAAGTCGACCACAGCGACCACATTGCCTTCTTCTTTGAGAACGCGGGGGTCGTTCATGATGGCTTGTTCCATCGCTTCTTTACCTTTGGCGATATCATCTGAATATGAGATACCGATAGATATTTCCACTGCTCTTATGCTGCTAGCGGTGTAATTAGTAATATTGCCATTGGCTAAAGGCCCGTTTGGTACAATGATGATGCGCTTATCAAACGTTTCAAATGTGGTAACAAAAATACCGATATCTAAAATAACCCCTTCAACGTCCTGCGCACCAACATAATCCGCTACTTTGAAAGGACGGAAGATGAGGATCATCACGCCGCCTGCGAAGTTAGATAAACTGCCTTGCAGAGCGAAGCCGACTGCCAAACCTGCGGCACCCAATATCGCCACAAATGAAGTGGTTTCGATACCCACCATTGATGCCACACTAATGACAAGAAGTACTTTGAGAACGACCTCAAATATATTAGTCAAAAATTGGGCGAGAGTTTCATCAGGTAGCCCTTTAACTGCGTGGCGCCTAACGGCATTACTGACTTTACCTATTACCCACAGGCCAACCACTAAAACAACGATGGCTAATATAAGTTGGCCGCCGTACTCGGTGCCAAGCGTGATCGCTTTATCGTAGAAAGTTTGCAACTGATTTTCGAATGAGTCCATGGAACATCCCTTTTATCTATTTCGAGCGAACGACGACTTGTGTTCGCTTTGTGTTTTGTAGTGCACCCTGCGCACTACAGTGTTTGCCATTAGTAATGATTACTATTTTGGCCAAGGTAAAACTTTACGAAGGATGGGCCGTAAGTGCTATTAGACAATAGTGGACTGTTGCAGTGTAAATGAGGGTGAAAGTGACGTTAAAGCACAAAAAATAAAGACAAAATGAAAGAATATAGCGTTAAACGAACGCAAATCCCTGCACTGAGCTGGACTCACTCAGTGCCTAAGGCAAAATACAATGTCAGTGTATAGGATGGGTGAGCTGCTGAAAAAGCTGCTCAATTTGCTGCTCCACAACTTGAGTGTCTCTTGTCGCTTTGAGATAAGAACGCCAACCGATAATGCTTATCTGCAGAGTTCTGGCCGTTGCGACGACATCGGTGTTAGCTGGTAATTGACCTTGCTCTTTTGCTTTAGTAAACACGTCTGCAAACTTGGCCTCGACTTGATTGAGTAAAGTGCGTACCAAACTCAATATTTCACGATGGCTTTCATCGAGCTCTGCCAGCGTTTTAGCCAGCATGCACATTTCGCTCGGTCTAGTGCTATTTGGACATAACACCAGGTCGTGGATCAGTTGCTGGAACGCTTGTAGAGCGTTCGCATTGTTCATCACTTGCGTGTTCAGTTGTTCTGTCAGTGCTTGTGCGTAATGATTGAGTACGCTAGCGAATAAATCGGCTTTGCTGCCAAATGCGGCATAAATACTGCCGGGTCGCATATCAAGCGCACTTTGTAATTCACGGGTCGAGGTGCCTACATAGCCCCTCTCCCAGAATAACTGAGTGGCTTTTTCAAGCACGTCTGTCCTATTGAATTTTGAAACATTAGCCATGCTTACCTCTCGTTGACATAATCTCTTTTCGACCCGCTGACACACTTGATGGATAGCGCATATGGATTTTCAGCGAAATAAAATAGCTGATTAAGTATTGCCTGAGCCGCACAAGGATTGTACTTTATCTTTTGAACGAATGTTCAAGTAATAAAAGGTTACTCGTGGGTTTCGTTTATGTCAAATCGACGCGTGAAGAACCCACTACAATATTCGCTGCCAATTAGATCGATTTCAATATCAACAGCCCAAGCTGTGAGTCTTAATCTTCAGATTTAAACTAAAGGCCAAGTGGGGCGTTTTTCACTATTGTTTTCCGTAGTGTAATGTTACGCCACCACACCTATAAGGTGGCCAATTTTACTGCTAAATGCCGTCAACATGTGCGATTACACTTTTAATCATGCTTACTTGAGTTAATGGTTATAAATACTTTAATGTCAATGTAACTTTAGTATATAGTTGTGCCGCAAATACGCAATAAAATCAATTAGTAATGCTTGCAATCGCATAGTGCAGTCGGTTTACTATAATCATGTAAACAACTAAATCTATTTCTTCGTACGTCTATCTTCACAGTGAGTCAAATGCTTAAAAACGCTGAAAAAGCGCGAATATTAATAGTCGATGATGAACCGATCAATATTCATGTTTTATCGAACACATTAACGGATACATACAACGTCTTTGCGGTCACCTCTGGGCGAGAAGCGATCGCGTTTTGCATGACGCACGCCCCTGATCTGGTGTTAATGGATATGGATATGCCTGACATCAACGGCGTAGAAGCCTGTAAAACGTTAAAAGAAAAAAGTGAAACGCATGATATCCCTATCGTATTCGTGACAGGGCACGGTGATTCAGATGCGGAAGACAAATGTTGGGAAGCAGGCGGCGTTGATTTTTTAACCAAGCCGGTAAACGCCAATACCTTAAATCATCGTATTAAGTCGCACCTCGCGTTGAAAGAGTTAACGGATGAGCTGCGTCGTATGGCCTACCAAGATGGATTAACCCAAGTCAGTAATCGGCGTTATTTCGATGAGTACCTGTTGCGCCAACAAAAGTTGAGCCAACGCAGTGGAAGTTTCTTCGCTCTGTTGATGTTCGATATCGACTTTTTCAAATATTACAATGATCACTATGGCCATTTAGCCGGCGACGACTGTTTGCGCTTAGTGGCCAAGGTATTAAAGCAGTCTGTAGAGCGCCCTGGGGACTTCGTTGCTCGGTTCGGTGGGGAGGAATTCGCAGTTGTACTACCTGAAACCGGCATAGCAGGTGCAATTCTGGTGGCTACAAAGCTGCTAACGAGTGTGCGTGAGCTGGGAATTAAACACAAGGGTTCACCCTTTGGTGTGGTCACAGGAAGTATCGGTATAGCGGCTAGTGACGGTGGCAAAAAGACCCTGCAAGAATTAATTGATACGGCGGATCGGCGTTTGTATCTCGCTAAAACCAACGGACGGGATCAGTTCGCTTCTCAATAAGGTCGGTTTACATCACCTTGGCGTATCTATCATTTCCATCTGATGAGTTAACGTTGTTTACTCATCAGAATGATTTTGCGTATGCGATGTTCAAAAAGTCCATTCCAGGATTCTTACTCCCCAGACCGCCGTTAGAATAGTGCATATATCGTAGCGCCAAGGACGAAGTGTTATTCTGTCCAAATTCGACTTTTACCCCCAATCTATCTTCGAATTGGTAGTGAGAGCCAATGTCTTTTCCGGCAAATTTTCTATCTTTCACTAGACTCACGCCGATACCTGCTTCCCACTTTACTGGGTATTGGTCCCACAACGTAGTAAATTGCTTCGATATGACCGGTGAAAGAGATATCGCGTAATTTGTCTGGTGGCTATTTTGCTCTCCGTACTCCCAGAAATTGGCGCTGACTTCCCAATATAAATCCACCTTACCCAGCCAAGGTATTTCGGCCACCTGATGCGTGAAAGGTCGGTATGCCAAACGGATCCCCTGCGTGCTCCCTTCACCATTTAGAAAGTCAATGGCGTACCCTTGCTCTCTAGCGTGAACAGTTCCTGAGAGTATGACCAAGAAAAGTGATAACCCAAAAATATACGACTTGCGCATGATACTCCAACAACAATGGTTAATGATTTGCTGTCTCGGGAGCAGAATAAATGCCATCTCAAATGCTAGTTTAAATAGAGTTTAAAAATCAACGAGTTAGTTCATGTTCTGGGTAGTTTATCAAGGTAGGGGATAACGCTATTTTGCAAAATTTCAAATCGAAGAAAGTAAATTTTTCTTATGGTTGGCGTTACTTTCATACAAAATAGCGCCAACTAACGAACATAAACGCTGTTTCGTCTATGTCGATAAATACACTGATTTAATTCACTGAACCCGCGCTAAGTTCATATTCAAGTGAAGGGTCAACGAGGAACTTTCCGGCCATTGCTTCGCGCCCGAGCAACATCAAATAGGTCATTTCAGAGCGATCTGTGAGGGTCAATTGAATGTCCCATGTTAAATCGGCCATTTGGATTTCAGTTTTAATGGTATAGCGTTTTTCAAGGGTGGCGGTTGAGCTTTTGACTCGCTTGATGGCTTCTACTTTTGCTTCGCGGCGAACAATGTCAGCCACATTGTGGATATTCGGATGAATGTCGAAGCTGACCCAAATATTGCCACCACGTTCAAACTCTTCAATATTGTCTACGTGCAGAGATGAGGTCGTAGCGCCTGTATCAACCCTAACGTTTAACGACTGGATCGTCAGTTCTGGTAAGTCACACAACTCAAGGGTGCCGACTATGGGTTTATTTAAATATCTATGCATCGTTGTATCTCTTAAAAGATGGGCGCACTGGCAGGCTTTAAACAAAGCGCGCCTACGGTGGACCGTGGCGTCTAGCCTTTGCCTCGGGTCTTGGTATTATTTGGCTTGGCATTTTTTACAATAAATTCGATGATCATGCTAGCAACATCTTTGCCTGTCGCCGTTTCAATTCCTTCGAGGCCTGGGGATGAATTCACTTCCATCACGACCGGCCCATTGTTTGAACGAAGGATATCCACACCGCACATGTTAAGACCCATGGTTTTTGCTGCATCAATAGCTGTTTTACGTTCTTGTGGCGAAAGGCGTACTAAGCTGGCTGAGCCCCCTCGGTGTAAATTTGAACGAAATTCCCCTGCCGCAGCTTGGCGCTTCATTGCAGCAACAACTTTACCGCCTACGACTAAGCAGCGAATATCCGCTCCGCCGGCCTCTTTGATATATTCCTGCACTAATATATTTGCGTTCAAGCCCATGAACGCTTCAATGATAGATTCTGCGGCTTTCTGCGTATCGGCTAGCACTACGCCTATGCCTTGAGTGCCTTCTAATAATTTAATAACTACTGGGGCGCCTCCTACGTTTTTTATCAAATCATCAATACGGTCAGGCTGACGAGCGAAGCCTGTACGTGGCATTCCAATACCTTTGCGCGACAATAGCTGCATTGAGCGCAATTTGTCGCGAGAACGGCTAATGGCCACAGACTCGTTAATACTAAAAGTACCCATCATTTCAAATTGACGAACCACGGCTGTTCCATAAAACGTCACAGATGCACCAATGCGCGGAATTATGGCGTCGTAATAGGGCAGTGCTTCCCCTTTAAAGCGAACGGCCGGGCGATTGCTGCTGATGTCCATGTAGCAATGAAGGGTGTCAATAACATCAACTTCATGGCCCAAGCTCTCACCTGCTTCTTTGAGGCGTTTGGTGGAATATAGATTTTGGTTACGCGATAAAATAGCTATTTTCATGTGGATCTCTTGAAAATCAATGAATGTATACTGAGCCTAAACCCTGAGGGTGGATGAAACAAACCCACGATTAATGGAGCTTATTGACAGGATTTGAAGTCACTGTTACTAGTCGTTTGTGAAGTGACGACCGAATCTGTGTAGTGTACACCTTTTAATATTTTTTAAACCTTGAGACGGTAAAAAACAAGTTTGCATACATAAAAAGGTGCTTTATATTCGCCACACTTATCGTCCGGTGGGAGCGACACCATGCAGCATCAGCAAGAACAGAACTCAAATCAACGCGATAGCTTTTTATGGGCGTATTATTTTACGGACGGCTCGGCCAGCCCTGTCGATTTAGCAGGACTGAAAGCGACAAAGAATAAACCGGGCTTTTCTTGGGTGCATTTGCAGTCGGACTCGATTGACGCAGAACAAACAATGTATGACCTAGGGTTATCGAAAAACGTTGCTGACTCCCTGATCGCCCTAGAGACGCGGCCTAAAACCTTAAGTATGGATGGTGGTTTAGTCGTTTACTTACGCGGTATTAATACTAACCCTGATGCTGATCCAGAAGACATGGTGTCGTTGCGCTTGTGGCTAACCGAAAAAGGCATTGTGTCAGCCAGGCGTAAAGATAGAAAATTATATTCAGTACAAGACGTTAAAAATGATATTGACCAAGGTACTAAAATAACCAGTGCTGGTGATTTGCTGCTAGAAGTGATTGAGCGAGTGGTCGTCCATATAAGCGAAATGGTTGATATTTTAGATGAAGAGCTAGTCGATTTTGAAACATCAGAATCTATGGATAGCAAAGCGCGTCAACGTTTGTCCACTGTGCGTCGACAAGCTGCCTCAATACGCCGCTACTTGGCACCGCAACGAGACGCTCTGGATACATTGTACCGCAGCAACCAGTTTTTAAACTCCGAGCAAGCATTTACGTTAAGAGAGCTAAGCGACAGAGCCACGCGCTATGTAGAAGATTTAGATCTCGCCCGTGAACGTGCAATCGTATTGCAAGACGAAGTACGCAACCGAATTGCCGATCGCCAAGGCATGGTGATGTACGTTTTGTCGCTAGTTACGGCGATTTTCTTGCCTCTGTCATTTCTGACCGGCGTTTTTGGCATGAACGTGGGCGGATTACCCGGTATTGATAACCCGCATGCGTTCAATGTTTTAACCTTCTCTATGTTGGGGCTTGTTGCCTTATTAGGCGGCTTTATGGTGTGGAAAAAGTGGTTCTGATGGTTGTTTATTTATTCACACCGCCAGCAATACAAATATCATCGTACACACTAGAAACAATCCGCCAAAGCCAGGGCTGGATAATAAAATGCAATTAACGACAAACTTTTTCGGTCCTTAACCGTAATGACCAGTCATAGTTTTCATCATTACCGTTGTGAAGAGGGTATTAGCTAAAGTGAAAGGGCCGCGGTGCAAAAGGTAGCAGTATCATCTCAGAGTCAGCAAGTCAGCCAGCAAGTGCTTCGTCAATTGTTGCAATGCTTTGCCGACTTAGGGCTAACGCCTTTGGTGCATGTGGAGCTAGAAGGGGTCTATGAAACCGCGTCAGCGAAGCATTCTTTAGACTTTGCGAGAGTAAACCAGTCATTGCTGGATTTGGGCATCAACGGTGCCTTGAAAACAGAATTTTGGCATCAGCAATGGGAATACGTTTCCTTGTTTAACGGTCAATCGCCCCTCAAAGAGGCGCAAGATTTAGCCAGTGCAATGCAATTGCTACCGACTATTATGCGGCGCTTTGGCGCCAGCAATGTCTTGCTAAAGCCCGTCGCTTGGGCAGCTGACAAAGGGCGATATGTGCCAGGTTCTGGCGCAATATTTTCCACGGACACTCGCTCTGTTCATATTCCTAATGCAATTCAAATGAATGTAAGTGTGGCCGATAACACAGGCAGTAACCTGATACCGCATTCAAATTTAGGTGAGTGGATACAACACCATCTGCTGACCAATAGTTTTCACTGCTGTTTGTTATTTTTACCCGAAGAGGACGCCTTCAAACGTCTCTCCCTGCGTAGCGACTACGGCCTTGATGCTGAATTGAGTTCACCGTTTATGTTGTCTGGCGGTCATCAGGGAAGTATCGCCTTGTATAAAAAGGTGGGCAAGCACAACCAACCTATGGGGCAAGAGCCGTTATTCTACGGAGCCAATAATCAGGTACTGAGTTATAGCCATAACTGGCAAAAGACGGCGCGAGTAGAGCATCGAGTTGGGGCAACGAGCTCTGCTTATGATCCCTATCTAAATATGATCTTTATCCTATTAAATGTATTACAAGCCATTCAGAGTTGGCAGCGTAAAGATGAATTACCCCCGGCCTTTTCTAGCCGAGCATTTCCACCTTCCTTGCATGATAGTCAAAAGAGCGATGGGTCGGTGGTATCAGGAGCATTGGCGCTATTTTCTCAGCAGAAATGGTTTGCTCAGCAAGTGGATTATTATTGCCAACAGGCCTTTTATGGGCAATTTGAATCAGTAGGCACCTGGCTACAAACACAATTTTTGCGACGTTATTCGCCAAAATTGATCACATAATTAAAGAAGTTAATCATATGCATGCACAACGACTAAACACAATCGCTGAACCAGAAGTAGAGCAACTGCCTAGGCTGAACAAACCTCCCTTGCTCAGTGGAACCGATGCTGCTGTTAAGCGCAGCGAATTGAAACGTTATTTCCTACAAAATTGGGCACTGTATGAGTCACTGTTTGACTTGATTAATGACGACTCGGCATTCTATTTAAGGCCTGAGTCTCTGCGACATCCACTTATATTTTATTTTGGTCACACAGCTGTTTTTTACGTTAACAAACTAATGTTGGGGAATTTTATCGACGAGCGAGTCGACACGCATATAGAGTCTACGTGTGCGGTGGGTGTGGATGAAATGTCGTGGGACGATTTATCCCCTGATAATTACCAGTGGCCGACAGTCAGCGCTGTACGCGACTACCGACATAAAGTAAGAGCCATGGTCAGTCAGTTTATCGACGACATGCCGCTGACATTGCCAATCACCCAGAACTCACCAGCATGGATTATTCTGATGGGGTGTGAGCATGAAGGTATTCACATTGAAACCTCTTCGGTCATTTTGCGTATGCTCGACACAAAATACCTGACTGATAATGGTCAATGGCCGGCTTGCCCTGATTTCGAATTTGTTGAACCGCAAAACCAAAAAAATCGGTTGGTAAGTGTTCCACCTCAAGACATTCGATTAGGTAAACCTAGCAGCAATGACACCTATGGCTGGGATAACGAATATGGAATTTCAGATATTTCAGTGGATACTTTTCAGGCAAGCCAAACCTTAGTGTCTAACCAAGAATTTTTGCAATTTGTTGATGCCGGTGGTTATCAAACACCTGAATTATGGACCGAAGAGGGCAGGGCTTGGTTGAATTATACCCAAGCGACTATGCCACGTTTTTGGTTGTTACGAGAGGGGACTTATTACCAGCGTAATCTTATCCACGAGGTCCCGTTGCCAGCTAGCTGGCCGGTTGAAGTCAATTACCTCGAAGCCAAAGCGTTTTGTAATTGGAAAACACAATCGTCACAAGGCTTCGTGCGCCTGCCAACCGAAGCCGAGTGGCAAGTACTAAGAGATACCGTAGAGGGCGATTTACCCTATTGGGACACTGCGCCAGGTAATATCAATCTTGAGCATTTCGCGTCCTCATGTCCCGTGGACTTGTACCCTCAAGGCGGTTTTTTTGATGTGATAGGGAATGTATGGCAATGGACCGAAAGCCCGATAGACGGTTTTGAAGGCTTTGCGGTGCACCCTCTTTACGATGACTTTTCGACTCCAACATTTGACGGTCAGCATAATCTAATTAAGGGCGGCTCTTGGATTTCTACCGGCAATGAGGCGACAAGAGATTCGCGCTATGCCTTTAGAAGGCACTTCTTCCAGCATGCTGGGTTTAGGTACGTTGAGTCAAACAAGAACGATATTCCCATTACCGCGGTCAATCCCTACGAAAGTCAAATTGATATCAGTCGAATGCTGCATCATCAATATGGCGTTAACAGTGGTAACGAAGACCATGATATTCAGCAGGTGCTATCTCACTGCCAAACGTTGTTAAGCAGCGCAACATGCAACAATACTAAAGCGTTAGATATTGGCTGTGGCACTGGGCGCTTAAGTTTCGAGTTGAGTCATATATTCAAGCAGGTGGATGGCATAGATTTTACCGCGCGCCATATTCAGCATGCTTTGCAACTGAAAAAGCGTGGTCAGCTACGTTATGCATTACCTAGTGAGGGGGAACTGCAGCAATTTGTAGAAGTCGGTTTGCAAGACGTCAATCTGAACGCGTGCTATGACAATCTGCACTTTACTCAAGGAGATGGGCACAACTTGAAGGCGCATTTTGATGGCTACGATCTGATTGTTGCTCATCGCGTGCTTGATGTACTTTACGATCCGCAACTATTCATTAATCAAATGTTAAGCCGCCTGAATCAAGATGGGATCTTACTGCTTTCTAGCGCGTATCAGTGGTCAGAAACACTGACCCCTAAGCAGAAATGGCTAGGTGGCTTCAAAGCTAACGGTGAAAATCAAACCAGCGAGACACATTTAAAGCAAATATTAGCAGTGCACTGTGAATTGCTTACGGAATCTGACGTTATGAGTGATGTTCAGTTAGATAATAGAAGTAGCCAGCGACAGCGAAATCATTTAACGGTGTGGAAAAAATACTAAGCGCGTTCTAAAGCATTAAGATGAAACGCATTAAAACGCGGTATTTTACGGCGTTTTATGCTCTTAATGCTGATAAACTTTGCACACAGGTTAAGCACCGCGAAGCTACCCGTGAAACTATTCGCCCGAAAACTATTCGCGAATTTACAGTGCGATGGGCGAATTTATAGTGCGATAAAATGGTGAACATGCTTTATGCCTAAAAAAGTGATTATCGCTGGTGGCGGTATTGGCGGTTTAAGCGCAGCACTTGCGCTAAACCTCCAAGGTTTTGACGTACATGTTTTTGAGCAAAGTGATGCATTAAAAGAAGTCGGGGCGGGTATACAGCTGAGCCCTAATGCCATGCACGCGCTAACGGCGTTAGGTTTGCAGGATCAGATCATAGCACTCGGTTTTTTGCCGCAAAATGCCACGATGCGTCATTATCAAACAGCAAAAACGTATTTACAGATGCCATTAGGCGCTGCGATTGAGCAAAAATATGGTGCCCCCTATGTCCATATTCATCGCGCTGACCTACACAAAATCCTTTACCAAAGCGCTTTAGAGCGCGGCGTAAAGATAATATTAAATACACGCGTAATATCTTATCAGCATGTTAATACAAGCAATGCACAGCGAGTAAACGTTGAATTGGCCGATGGGGGTGAATTGCACTGCGATGTATTAATTGGTGCTGATGGCATTCGCTCGTCAATAAAAAAGTGCATGTTGCCCCAATCCGAAATCCATTTTACTGGGCAAGTGGCATGGCGGGGGACTATAAAAACTAAGAACGCCCCCAAGACACTGGTGAAGCCTGAGGCGAACTTATGGGTTGGCCCAGGAGCGCACGTGGTGAGTTACTACGTGCGAGGTGGCGATGAAATTAACGTTATAGCCGTGCAAGAGCGTGAACAGTGGAACGATGAACGCTGGAACGTTGATGGCGATATTACAGTCTTGCGCGCTTTGTTTTCGAATTGGCATCCTGATGTGCAGCAACTTCTGAGTAAAATGGATGACTGCTTCTTATGGGGCTTATTCGGCAGCGCACCATTAGAAACCTGGGTAGACGGCCAGGTTGCCCTTTTAGGCGATGCCTGTCATCCCATGTTGCCATTTGTGGCACAAGGTGCTGCGATGGCGATTGAAGATGGGGTGTGTTTAGCTAAAGCGCTATTAAGTGAACCACGAATAAATCATGCTCTTTTGAATTATCAATCTCAGCGCATCGCTCGAGTGACTAAAGTGCAAACTATGGCCGCTAACAATGCTGCTTTATATCATATGCATGGCGTGAGTAATAAAATGAAACTACAGGCTTTGAAGCTCTTAAACATGATTTCTGCAGACCTTGCTTCGCTCCCTATGTCATTTATTTATCGCTATAACCAATAGCGTTAACCCAATAAACGATAAAGCTAATTGGTCAAGCTAGTTTGCGGGGCAGTGTCTCAAGCATACGCCGATTTTTCTTCCTTCGCTTATGACCGAAGAACGTATCCATACTCACTAATAGCCACATTTATTGGCACTACACTGAGCAGTGAGAAAATAGCGACGAATAAACTTTTTTAACAAAAAAGCTAAAAAAACAACAATTGGTAAAGCCAAAGTTAATTAATTGGTTGACAATGAGTGCGGTAATTAGTTAGTTTAGCTTTGTAGACTTGGATTGGTAATGTACTTAGGCGGGCTGTGCGGTGCTCCTTGGGGAACTGATTGAAAGTTTATGTATATACTAATTTGAAAACCCAGTGGAGAATATTATGACAATGAAAGGCAAAGTAGCCATAGTGGCAGGTGGTGGGCGTGATATTGGCCGCGCTTGTGCATTAGAATTGGCCGGCCGTGGTGCAGATGTGGTGATTACTTATCTTGCCAGCGAAGCTACCGCACAGAGTGCAGTTGAAGAAATAGAAAAACTTGGTGTTCGTGCTGTCGCAATCAAAGCTGATTTGACACAACAGCAAGATGTTGATGCATGTGTGCAAAGCACTGTTGATAAATTTGGCAAAGTCGATTGCCTAGTGCATGTTTCAGGTGGATTGGTTGAGCGTGTTAAAGTAGCAGACATGAGTCTTAGCCACTTCCATAAAGTGATGGACTTAAACCTAACGTCACTTTTCATGATGACTCACGCATGTATACCTCACATGCCTAAAGGCAGCAGCATAGTGACATTAGCATCTCAAGCTGGTCGTGATGGCGGCGGCGGTGGTGCAGCGATTTATGCTACTTCTAAAGGCGCGGTAATGACATTTACACGTGGTCTAGCAAAAGAGCTTGGTCCTGACATTCGTGTTAACGGCGTTTGTCCAGGCATGATCAGCACAGGCTTCCACGATACTTTCACCCCTGACGCAGTGCGTGAGAAAGTCGCTGGCTCTACAGCGTTGCAACGTGAAGGTAACTCTGAAGAAGTGGCTAAATTGGTTGCCTTCTTGGCATCTGACGAAGCATCTTATATGACAGGTACTAACGTTGATATCAACGGTGGTATGTTGTTCTCATAATCGACTTATCGTTTATGTAAAAAAGCCAACGTATGTTGGCTTTTTTATTGGCTGGAATTCATCATAATGAACGAGGGCTCTTAAAGCTAACGTACGCCTATGCTTGTTTAATGACGTGCGACAGTGAGTATAAGCCTCTGGTCTCAATCGTTTGACGACGAACCTCTTCTAACGCTTGCGCTTCTTTAGCTTCGAATAATGCGTTTATCAATCGATTAAAATGCTGGTGCATAGCAGCGCGAGCGGCTTGGTTATCACGCTTCTTAAGAGCTTGATATATGACCGTATGCTCGTGTAATCGTTTTGAACTACTTTGGCTACAAACACCTTTATAAGCAGCCTTGACCTCGGCATTGGTATCACGTACTTGCCACAAGTTCTCAACGGCAAGCAATATGGCATTATTACGTGTCGCACGAGAAATAATCATATGAAAATCACGATCAGCGTGTTCTGGATTTTCTTCTTTTTCCATTGCGTCGAGTGTGCTTTTTAAATCACGTAATTCATCATCAGTGATGGTTGTAGCTGCAAGTGCTGCAGCTTCGCCCTCAACTAAAGCGCGGGCTTGAGTGAGCTCAAAGGCACTAATGTTATTCAACGGCTTTGGAGCATGTTTGCTGGCCAACACGTAAACACCAGAGCCTGTTTTTACTTCAACTCGTTCCCTTACTTCCAAAGCAATAATCGCTTCACGGATGGTAGGACGGCTGACGTCGAAGGTTTCTGCTAACTCGCGTTCTGGGGGTAAGCGGCTTCCTGGCTGGTACAAACCGGACTCAATAAGCTGTTCTATTTTTTCGACTATATTCCAGAATAATCGACGACTCTTCATTTTAGACATCCCGCTCTGTTTCTTATCTATCTACTACTTACCGGCATTCTACCACAATTGCAGATTATGCAAGCGCTTTAGAAATAGGTATAGCATATTTTAACAACTATGTAGCAAATACTTAACTATCATTATTACCAATGATGGTTTTATTGGTAATAACATATTTGTTAAATTGGTTAATATTAGTTTGACATTTAATTCGACTATTGGTTACATTGGAGGTGTGGTATACGGATAATATTGCCAGCGCATATTAAAGTGATGCACGAGCAAAAGAATAAAAAGACGTATGCAACATATAACGGGTTAGATCGCCAATTTACACAAACCCTCTGTACCCTACATTTATTGTGTACTTTGGCGATTTTTTTCGACCCTGCTGTCATTTTTAAAGTGCGCTTTACATCCGCACATGTAAAGCGCACTTACTATTTGTGCTAAGGCGGCAGACAAGCAGCAATCAAGATGATAAGCATCAGATTGTTCGTTAATTTTCATAACAGGATTGGGCACTCATTTTATGCGCGCGAATTTTCACTTTATTTCTTTGGCTCGTCCAGCTCTGCTGTCGATGATATTTATCGTGTGTCAAAACGCCTTGGCGGCAGATACTTTAGTCAAAACGCCTGAAGCCTATGAAGACGCGCTAAAAAGCGTTCAACCTGGTGACGCCATCATTTTGGCTAACGGTACATGGCAAAACTTTGAAATTTTGCTCGATGCCAAAGGCACCAAAGAGCATCCCATAACCCTACGTGGCGAAACACCCGGTAAAGTATTTCTTACTGGGCAGTCAAACTTGCGTTTAGCCGGTGAGTATCTTGTGGTCAGTGGACTAGTGTTTAAAGATGGTTATACACCCACTGGTGAAGTTATCGCGTTTCGCCGTAATAAAGACAAGCTCGCTAACCACAGTCGCGTAACCCAAGTTGTCATTGATAATTACAGTAATCCTGAGAAGTTCGAACAAGACAGCTGGGTGATGGTATATGGCCGACATAATCGGTTTGACCATAATCACTTAGTAGGTAAGCGCAATAAAGGTGTGACGATGGCAGTGCGTTTGACTAGCGAGTCTAGCCAGCAAAATTATCATCGCATTGACCATAATTACTTCGGACCGCGCCCTATTCTAGGCTCTAATGGTGGCGAAACGTTGCGTATTGGTACCAGTCATCATTCGTTAACGAATTCTTTTACCACCATCGAAAATAACTTTTTTGACCGCTGTAACGGCGAAGTGGAAATCATCTCTAATAAGTCGGGCAAAAACAGTATCCGTAACAACGTATTTTTCGAATCTCGAGGCACGTTAACCTTACGCCACGGTAACGGTAATATTGTTGAAAATAACGTGTTCTTCGGTAATGGCGTTGACCACACGGGGGGCATACGAGTTATCAATCGTGATCAAATTATTCGAAATAACTACCTTGAAGGTCTAACTGGCTACCGCTTCGGCAGTGGCTTAACAGTGATGAACGGCGTACCGAATTCAAAAATTAATCGCTACCATCAAGTCGACAATGCCCTGATCGAAAACAACACTCTGGTTGATGTAAAGCATATTCAATTTGCCGCAGGCAGTGACAAAGAGCGTTCGGCAACGCCAGTCAACTCATTAGTGAGAAACAACTTGATCCTGAGTGAGCAGGGCACTGACGGAATAACGGTGTTTGATGATATCAGTGGCATTACGTTTGAAGACAATTTGCTTAATCAAGATACCAAAGCGACCCTTGAGGAAGGATTCAAGCAGGCCGAGATTACCATGAAGCGGGCGGATAATGGCTTATTGTATCCAGCGGATGAAGCACAGCGTAAGTTTGGTGTGAGCTCTGATATAAAACCGATTGCTAAAAATGACGTCGGAGTGAGTTGGTATCCAAAAGTGGAGCCAGACGTCGCCTTCGGTTCAGGGACAACGATCCCTGTGGCGCCAGGAGATAATACCTTGTTCGATGCGATCGCTTCCGCGAAGTCAGGTGACGTTTTAATTCTACAAGGTGGAGAGTATAGGGTTTCAAAAATTCTAAAGTTGGACAAAACTCTTACTATCCGTGCACAAGATAATGCTGCTGCGGTGATTTATCCTCAACGCTCGACGCTCATTGAAATCAATAATATGGGCAACTTAACATTGGACGGTGTGCGGGTTGATGCTAAAAATGCCCCGGATGCGGCAGGGAACACGCTTATTCGCACCACCCGTTTACCTATGCAACGTAATTACCGGGTGGCGATAAAAAATAGCACTTTCGAAAACCTCAATATTAACCACTCCTATCACTTTTTTGATGTAGGCAATCGCAGTTTTGCAGACTACATTCAAGTGACTAATAGCCATTTCTCTCATATTACCGGTGACTTATTCCGCCTAGACAAGGAGACGGATGATCTGGGTATTTACAATGTTGAATATCTCACCATTGAGGATTCCACGGTAACGGATCTTGATGGAGCGATAGCAAAGGTTTATCGCGGTGGAACAGATGAAAGCACCTTTGGCCCTCATGTTGTGCTAAACAACAACACATTTAGTGAAATTGGCAAAGGTAAGCGGAATAAAAGTAAAGCGAGTTTGGTATTGCACGGTACTCAGGTGAATAAGGTAACGGCGAATAAGTTTATTAATACAGCTCCTGTAATCTTTGAACTTACCGTTGGTGAGCCGAAAACTTGGATAACCGATAACGTATTTGAAGGGACATCAGAACCCATCATCAAAGACCTATTTCCACTTAGCGGTGTAACAACAATTATCAGCGGAAACAAAACGCTATAGTGCCCTAATGTGTTTTTTAGCCTAATAATAACGTTAGGCAAACAAGAGTATAAAAATATGAAAATGAAAAATTTGCGTTGGTGGGTAGTGTCTCTGGTTGCCTTAGCAACCGTGATTAACTACATAGATCGTTCTGCATTAAGCGTACTTTGGCCAGATATCGTGCAAGATCTCTTTCCAGATAAATCAGATTTAGAACGTAAACAGATATACGCAAATATTTCGATTGTATTCATTTTATCTTATGCCTTTGGCCAAGCGATATTCGGTAAAATATTTGATTGGGTAGGTACTCGATTAGGCTTCGTTTTGTCTATTGGCGTGTGGTCTTTGGCAACTGCTGCTCATGCCTTCGCTCAGGGCGTACTAAGTTTCAGTATTTTTCGCGCCATTCTTGGGGTTGCAGAAGCAGGTAACTGGCCAGGCGCCGCTAAAAGTAATGCTGATTGGTTCCCCAGTAAAGAACGTGCGCTTGCCCAAGGTATTTTTAATTCAGGCGCCGCTATAGGCGGCATCATAGCTATCCCTCTTATTGCCTATCTGACCGTGTTCTTCAATTGGCAGATGGTCTTTGTGGTGATCGGTTTGGTGGGCTTACTGTGGCTTGTTCCTTGGATTATTCTGGTAAAGGCTCCGCCCAAATCACATCCATGGATCACGGAAGAAGAGCGTGCCTACATTTTAAGCGGTCAGCGCACAGTAGAGTCAGATACCACTAGTGAAGAAGACGAGTACAACCCAACTACAAAGGAGTTGCTGTCGCGCAAACAAAGCTGGGGCGTGATTATTGCCTCTGCTGCGATTGATCCCATCTGGTGGTTATTTGTTTTTTGGATCCCTATTTACTTGAACGAAGTGTACCAAATGGATGTAAAAGCGATTGGTATTTACGGTTGGGTACCTTATGTAGGGGCTATGATTGGCGCGTGGTTTGGTGGTTTGTTGGCGCAAAATCGCATCAAAGCGGGTTGGAATGTGGACAAAACCCGCAAGCTCACCATTACATTAGGTTGCCTGATCATGTTGCCCGCTTTATTAGCTATGGCTGACCCAGGCGGCCCAACGACTGCGGTTATTATCATGGCTGTTATTTTGTTTGGCTTCCAAACTGCAATAGGTAACGTGCAAACACTACCCAGTGACCTTTATGGTAAAAAAGCGGTGGGTACCTTATCTGGCTTTTCAGGTATGGCAGCAAAATTAGGTGCTTTGGGGTTAACTGCATTAGTGCCGATTTTAACGGCAGACGGCAACTATACCCCGGCCTTCGTTATCGGAGCTTCACTGGCTGTAATTGCGATGCTGGCGATTTGGGTATTAATCCCGAAAGTAGAGCCATTAAAAAGTCAAAAATAACTCGTTTAACCAATATTAATGAAGTTCATAGCGCTTCATTAATCACTTATACCCAGGGTGTGTTATGCAAAAAGTTGTGTTGATAGGCGAGTGCATGTTGGAACTGCGCGAAGGTAAAGATGGTGTTATGCATCAGTCATTTGCAGGGGATGCATATAATACTGCGGTTTATCAGAAGCGTGGTTTCGCGGAGCAAAATGTATGCTTCATGAGCGCAATTGGCCAAGATGTGGTCAGTGATAAATTACTCCAGCACTGTGAGAAGGCATCGCTGAACACCCAGTACTTGTCACGCAAAAGTGAACAAAACCCTGGGGTGTACATGGTGCAAACCGACGAACATGGCGAGCGTTCGTTCCTCTATTGGCGAGAGAACTCAGCCGCTCGCCAACTTATGCGCTTCGTCGACAGTGAAATGGTCAATTCTATGCTGGACAGTGATTTGGTTTTTTTCTCAGGCATTTCATTGGCTGTGATACACCCAGATGACCGTCCTGCATTTTGGGCAATGCTTAAAAAATTAAAAGAGAACGGGGTCAAATTGGCTTTTGATCCTAACTACCGCCCAAGACTGTGGGCCTCACCAGAAGAAGCGCAACAGCAATTTCATTACGCTTATCAGCTGACAGATATTCTTTTACCCGGAATTGATGACTTCGCTCAGTTGTATGACCTAACGCAACTCAGTGAAATTCTAGAGTTTTGCCAGCCTTATGACATTCACGAATTAGTCATAAAAAATGGTGCTAATAGCGTTTACTGTCAGTTGGGCAGCAATCTTATCCACCTCCCCATCGCACCTGTAGAGCATGTTGTCGACACCACCTCAGCGGGGGACTCGTTTAACGGTGTTTATCTTGGAGCCAGATTAGCAGGTAAAGAGATAGAGCATGCTGTGAGCCTAGCATCTAAGGCTGCTGCAATCGTTATTCAGTATCCCGGCGCCATCACGCCTGAGTCAGAATTTATTGAGCGTCTTAATCAATAATAGTTGATATTCATCACTGCAATTAATGTAAGTCTACGTTTTTATAACGATTTTTACATATTCTATATAACTAAACTGAATTATTAACTTGCACTCGAGCAGTGCATAGTTTGTGCACTGTTGTGAGTCAAATTGTAACAAAACTTGGAGGGCCTATGCCTATTATTGCATTTCCGGCTGAAATGAAAGCAGGTGAAAAACGCTGTGCGCTTTTACCTGTTAACGTAAAGGCATACAAATTACTGGGTGCTGATGTGCTGATTGAATCTGGCTTAGGTCAGCACATTAATGTTACTGATAATGAATACGTAGAGGCGGGAGCGAGTGTTGCTACCAGCCGCGCAGAGTTGTTGAGCAAAGGTGACATTGTTCTAAGTTTGCATAAGCTCAGTGCAGACGAAGTCTCGTTGTTAAAGCAAGACGCGCTTGTGGTGAGCTATTTGGACCCTTTCAATGAGCCCACGTTCGTGGATACGCTATGCCAAAAGGGTGTAACCAGTATCAGCATGGAAATGATCCCGCGTATTAGCCGTTGTCAAAAGATGGATGCGCTAAGCTCCCAGGCCAGTTTGGCGGGCTATGTGATGGTCATGCAAGCCGTAAATACGTTACCGACTGTACTGCCCATGATGATGACGCCCGCGGGTACATTAAAGCCAGCTAAGGTATTTATTATTGGTGCTGGTGTCGCTGGATTACAAGCAATCGCCACCGCGAAACGCTTAGGGGCAAGTGTAACTGCATTCGATACTCGTACCGTGGTAGCCGAGCAAGTACGGTCGTTAGGCGCTAAGTTTTTGGACATTGATTTGGGCGAAACAGGCGAAACCGGACAAGGTTATGCCCAAGCACTGACACCTGAGCAAATGCAAATTCAACAACGTGAGCAAGCCAAATGTATTTCTGATTCAGATATTGTGATCACCACAGCACAACTGTTCGGACGTAAGCCTCCCGTACTGATTAACCAAGAAACAATAGCCTCTATGCGCCCTGGCAGTGTGATTGTTGATATGGCTGCTGAGACTGGCGGTAACGTGCAAGGCAGCGTATCAGGGGAAACAGTTGATATTCATGGTGTGAATGTTATCGGCACAGGCGCATGGGCGAATGGCGTAGCAAAACACGCTACTCAGATGTATGCCGCTAACTTATATAACTTGATCAGCGAGTTTTGGTCGAAAGACGATAACCGCTTCGCTTTGGATATCGAAGATGAAGTGCAATCAGGTTGTATTATCACTTATCAAGGAAAAGTGGTGAATACCATGATCAGTGATTTTTATGCGTCTCAAAAACAAACTACAAAAGACGGGGTAGCGTAATGGAAGCCATTTATTTGCTATTTATTTTATTGCTGTCGATTTTCGTCGGCTTCGAATTAATTCAAAAAGTGCCTGCTACTTTGCATACACCCTTGATGTCAGGGGCGAATGCGATTTCTGGGATCACAGTGGTGGGTGCTCTGGCCTTAGCTGGAGATGAAACCTTGGGTGAATATGCCATGTACTTGGGTGCGTTTGCCGTATTTTTGGCGACGATTAACGTTGTGGGTGGGTATTTAGTCACCGATAGAATGTTAGCCATGTTCAAGAAAAAGCAGTAGGTGGAACAAGATATGACATCAAATATAGATTTAGTGATCAATTTCACTTACGTAATTTCTGCAGCCTTATTCATATTCGGCTTAAAACTTCTTGGTCACCCATCAAGCGCGCGTAAGGGCAACCTTGTTTCTGCTGTCGCTATGTTATTAGCAATAGTCGTGACCTTACTTGATAACAATATTGTGAATTTCCAATGGATTGCCATCGCCATGCTTGCTGGTGGTGTTGTTGGGTTCTTTGCCGCGCGTCTAGTGGCCATGACAGACATGCCTGAAATGGTGTCTTTGTTAAACGGTGTGGGCGGCTTAGCCAGTGTATTTGTTGCTTGGGCGACCATTCAAAGTGGTGCTGGGTTAACCGCCTTTATTTTAATCGTTACCTTTTTAGCTTTGCTGATTGGTGGCGTGACATTCTCAGGTAGTATCGTTGCTTGGGCCAAGTTGAGTGAGCGTATCACGGGCCGTGCGGTAACGTTTAGCGGCCAAGCCATTGTTAACGTGATTATCGTTTTGGCGATAGTTGCCACGGGGTACGCCTTTGTTGCACAACCCGATTTTGCCTTATCGTCAGCAGAGGTTTTGTATGTTGCTTTAGCGTTGTCCCTGCTATTTGGCGTCATGCTTGTATTACCTATCGGCGGCGCCGATATGCCAGTGGTTATCTCATTGCTTAACAGTTATTCAGGTTTAGCGGCTTGTGCAGCCGGTTTTGCACTGCAAAACAATATCCTAATTGTTGCGGGTTCACTGGTCGGGGCAAGCGGTATAATTTTGACCAACATTATGTGTAAAGCGATGAATCGTTCGTTAAGTAACGTACTGTTCTCAGGTTTTATGGCTGTGCATAAATCAGACATGGTTATCGAAGGCGAAGTGAAACCTCTTTCTGCTGACGATGCCTTCTATGTGTTAGAAGCAGCGCAGTCAGTAGTGGTTATTCCTGGCTACGGTATGGCGGTTGCACAAGCACAACACGTAATGAAAGAGTTGCAAATTCAGCTTGAAGAAAACGATTGTGAAGTAGCTTACGCTATTCACCCTGTTGCTGGGCGTATGCCTGGGCACATGAACGTACTACTTGCTGAAGCTGACGTTTCTTATGAGCATCTGTTCGAGATGGACGATATTAATAAGCGCATTGAAAACTTCGATGTGGCTATGGTTATCGGTGCGAATGACGTGGTTAATCCTGCCGCTCGTGAAATGAAAGGCAGCCCTATATACGGCATGCCAGTTATTAATGCTGATTTAGCCAAGAACGTATTTGTACTTAAACGTGGCATGGCGTCGGGCTTTGCAGGGATTGATAACCCGTTATTCTTTAAACCCAATACACGCATGATATTTGGTGATGCAAAAGAAACACTGAGCAGTATCGTTAGGCAGTTTAATGATTAATCTGCCTGTGTTTGGATGACGTAAATTCACTCCAAACAACGAAAAGCCCTCTTGGCATTAGTATGCCAAGAGGGCTTTTTTATGTGGGTTTGAGACCAACTCAATTAAATATTTGGCCACTCAGCGAAAATGTAGTGGAATTGATATGAGTGTTTATCGACTTTCGAAATTTGCTAGCTTTTCGCGGTACGGCGTGCACCCTTCATAAGCTTCTTTATAATGCCACTGCTCAATGATTTTTTTCTTATCTGTGATGACGGTTAACGCACACTCAACATTGACTTGTGAAGGCTGCATCATGTCTTTGGCGATAAGGGGATCTTGGCCTTCTAAACCGTTTGCTTGCTCTGTCTCGGTCACTAAACCAATGTGATTACGTTCAATGTGAAAGGTATGAATGATTTTATTATCAATCAATTCTATATCATCAGGGAAACCAATCACGCTAAAAAGCTGATTAACAGGCTGCCCCTTGAGTGGCGTTAAGCCATCTTCCAACGGCATCAATGTGGCGCATCCAAATAATGCCAGAGGAGCAAGTATTAAGGAAAAGTAGTGTTTCATAAAGCGGCGTATTCTCAATGGATAAAGGCTGTTTAAAAGACAGAGTTTGCACGCTCAAGTTCAATTTATGCAAGCGTGCTAGCGCAATAAAGTTAAACATTTACACTTTGCATACTTTGCTAGAGGAAATGAAAGACAATGAGATTTGTGATAGTTATATCGTAACGTTAGAAATTGGATCCATCACTCAGATCATGACTCAAGTAAAAGAATCACAGCACGCGCATACTCATTCTGAGCAAGGACATCCAGAACATGGGCATGCTCACCATGGACACTCTCATCACGGTCACTCTCATCACGGACACCATCACTTCGACCCTTCATCAGATCGTATTGGCTGGGCATTTTTGCTCAATGTCACCTTTACTATTATTGAGTTCATTGGCGGCTGGTTAACCAACAGTACCGCGATCATGGCGGATGCCGTACATGATTTAGGCGATAGTCTGTCCATTGGCACCGCTTGGTTTTTACAGCGCGCGGGCAATAAACAAGCGACAGCTCGATTTTCCTACGGCTTTAAGCGACTGTCATTGTTGGCTGCCATGCTTAACGGCGTGGTACTGGTGTGCGGGTCGATATGGGTACTGATTGAAAGCATACCGCGCTTGTTTGCCCCAGAAATGCCCCACACTGAGGGAATGTTTTTACTTGCCTTACTAGGCGTTGGCGTAAATGGGTTTGCTGCTTACAAATTAAGTGCAGGAAATACGCTGAATGAGCGCGTGCTAAATTGGCACTTAATTGAAGATGTTATGGGTTGGGTAGCGGTGCTGATAGTGTCAGTGGTGTTGATGTTTGTTAATTTGCCCATTCTGGATCCGTTGCTTTCTATCGCGTTTACCTTATTCATTTTGTATAACGTGGTGCGCAACATTAACCTGACCCTTGGGCTATTTTTACAAGGCGCACCCGATGAACAGGTTCAACTGCAAATTAAACAAAGATTACAACAAATAGCGTTTGTTGACGGTATACACCATCTACATTTTTGGTCATTAGACGGTGAACAGCACGTGTTAACTGCGCATCTGGTGTTGAAGCAATTACTGCAGCCTGAGCAACTCGTGGCGATTAAGTGTGAAGTGGCAGAGTGCTTAAGCGAATACAAGCTTTCCCATACCACTATTGAATTTGAGTTTCCTGAGGAAGCATGCCGAGATGACTAATCTTGCTTAATCATTAATACATTCGCTGTGCTCGGCCAATAAAAGAAAAAGGGTGATTGCCTGTTAGTGGTAATCACCCTTTTTTGACTGTTGGCTCGTTAAAAAACAAAAACTAGCTCATCAGACGCAGGTATATAATTAAGACCCTGCATAGAAATAGGGGCCAGTCCAGCTGAATACCTTACCGTTCACCTTAAGTTTGTGTTGTTTGCTTTTCGTGGCGTCTTTGTTCGCTAGAATAAATACGCTTTTAACGCCTTTAAGGCTTTCAATCGATACAGCGGTATATGCGTCATCATCATGCACCACGCTCAGCTCGGCAATACTACTGTCAGAGTTAACCGACAACTCAGACACCGGGCTATAGCTGCCATGGGGTTCAACAACTGAAGCAAAAGTGGTATTGCCGCTGTCTTTCCTGCGCAGCATGAATGCGGCATCTCTACGTAAATTGAAATCCGGATCATTCGCTCCTAACCGAGTCAGTAACAACTCGTCAGACTCCTCTGTGGCTGAGGTCAAAGTGTAGTATTTACCATCACCTAACCAAGAAAACTGCGTAGTGCTTGAAGATGGTTTACCTTTTCCCTCTAAATACAGATGTTGATAACCATTTTGGTCACCTAATGGGTTTAAGGAGGTAGGCGAGTCATACTCAAAATTGTCGCTCAATACCTGACCCATATAATAAAATGGTAGGTCGTACTGGTTTTTGCTATCAGATTTAACCTTCATAATATCCAGTAGAAACGGCTTTTCTAAACCCTCATTTTTAATAATGGCCATAGTACGGTGCATCTTTGTACCTGGATAAGCGTTACTCTCTGTTGCACTAACAACTTGTACATCATCCTTTGTATCATCATAAAAATAGAGATCAGAGTGATGCTCACTGGCAATTTCGTATTTACCACTGAAATGCATTTTTTCGTTTATCGACAAGGTGTTGTGAGCAATGGTTGTTTTAGCCCAGGTTTTATTTTCTTTTAAATAGTTACCGCCACCTTTCTGACCTATGTTAACAAAGCGCGCTAGGCCATAATCTTGCAGCACTTCATCGCCACTTTCATAAAGGGAAAACGAAAGTTTGTCATAATGACCGTGACTAAGCCCTTGTGCGGCATATTTGAATACTAAGGTAAGCTCTTCATTGCCATAGCGTAATACACTCACGCCTCCTTGATCACCTTCTTGGCCGTCACTGAGGTTAATAGAATTTTTCACAAACGGTTGGGCTTTTCCATCTCGAATCCCCATGGCGACGGCCAAACCAGACTGGTCTAGCAGTACTTGGTTTTGCTTTTCAGCAATACTTAATAATTGCGGATTTTGTTCACCGTATTGATAGGCAATATCAACTGCTGTTACCAAAGCTGGAGTGTAGTAAGACATGCCTTTTTGGCCGTCATTAAGCGGGAAGAACTCGCCATCAGCGTCGGTTAAATTTAGCAATGCGTCGACACCTTTAAGCAGCACGTTATCTTTGTGGGAAAACACCTTCATTTCAGGTTTAACATGATTCATGGCTAAACCGAAAATGAGGAAAGGATACATGGCGTAGCGCTGATAATAGGGGCCTTCGGTATAATAACCGTCGGGTGAAAAGGGGTCCTCCAAATTCGCTAAGAAACCGGCTTTCTGACCAGCCACTTTAATAAAGCCGCCGTCATTATCACGGCCACCCAACTCAAGGCCGTCGTCTTCGATGCCGTATAGCGCTCTGTCTAGTAGTTCTTCATCGTCCATCACAAGAGCGATCATACCTACTGCTGCGTTTCCCCACGTGCTGTGGTTGTGTACTCGGTTGTAAAATTGCGGATTCTCAACCGAGATGAAATCTGCGAAGGGGCGAAAAAGATTGTTTTCGAGTTTGTCTCGTTCTTGTGCTGAAAGGGTATCGTAAATGGCATCATAAGCTTGAGCCATATACACCAGCCAGTTACTGTCATTCAGACATTGCCAAAATAGCTTGCCGCGAGCGTAAGAGCGTTCTTGTGGATGAACAGGCAAATCTATATACATAGCTTCGTATTGAAATAACATGTCACGAATATATTTCGCGTATTTATCGTCCTGCAATATTTGATACAGCGCGCCGGCTTTCTGCGCCGTTAGAAAGTTGAGCTTGTGTCTTTGATGAGTGTAACCACCGGAAAAGTCTTTTGGGATGGGGGTGTCTATGCCTAACGCAATTTCAGCGTCCACTTCATTCTTTACACTTTGTACTGAGGCATCAAATAAAGGCACATTGCCTAAGTTCTGTCTGACTTTTTCAATACCAGATTTGGTCATAATCAGATTTGGATGCTCCTGCGCCTGCAATGCCAAAGGCGCATTGAGTGCAGCTGCCACTAACAGTAGGGCAGTCATTTTCATTTTTTTCATCGCTATTTTCTCCGATTAAGTACACGTTATAGAAGGAGTAATGGTTTAATTCAGCGGATTAACGGATGCATATCCGAGCAGGTTAGTGTGTGGTAGTCGGTACGTATTTATGTACTTTCTTCACAACGGGATGCTTTATTGTGCAACTGCAAGATCTGAAAAAACTATATTAAATAGTTGAGTCGTAAATAACAGCTAACCCCAGCACTGCGCTGGGGTTGGCTTTTACTTTTACTTGCGTATCACTGTGTCTGTTTGAGCTCTCGCTCTAACAATTTAGAAGCGATAACTTGCACCAAAGGTAATCCGACGGTCTGTTATACCCTGAGCACACAGTAAAGCATCTTCGTTCACGCAAGACTGAGTAATATCAGACTCGGTCAAGTTGACGGCTTCAACACCCAAGTTTAACTGATCGTTCACATCATAACTGATACTGGCATTAAGCTGTCCTCTGTCATGTGTTACAACTGGGAAACCTAACGTTGAGTTCAAGCTCGCACCCGCTGCGGTATCCTCGGTGCGGAATGCTTCACGCCATGTATAGCGCACGCGAGCTGATAAACCATACTTTTCATAATACAAAGTAAAGTTGTAGGCATTCTCGGAAAAGTCGAGTAAGCCTCGCTCGGACGTCACTTTTACAAATTGACTGTCATCGTAAACACCGTTTATTGCATTGAATACATCAGTACCGCGGGTGGCTGAGGTGTAGAAAGCTGAACCGCCGTCAAATTCTTGCACAGTGTAGTTAGCTAGAATACCGAAGCCTGACGCCCAACCTAGATCATCCTCAAAGCTAGAAAGGTCATACTGAAATGCCATTTCTACACCTGATTGAGTGGTTGTAGCTGAGTCATTAAAGAACGTTTCAACGTCAACACACAAGCCTGTTGTGTTTGGGTCACCTAACACGTTTGGTTGAACAGCAGGGTTGTAGATACCGCCACCTGAACAAGCAGGGTTGCTATCTCGTAACCCGTTAGCATCAAGGGTTGCACTTTCTAAGTTAGTCACAAATAAGTTGGTACGATCTTTCTTGAAATAACCGATGCTGACAACCGCAGCTTCAGCAAAATACCATTCAGCTGACAAGTCAAAAGAGGTTACTTCTTCTGGTTCAAGCCCTGCATTACCAATTTCAACAGACTGGTTCTCGTTGGTGCCAAACGATACAGATGTGTTTAAGTCACCGAAGTTAGGACGCAAAATATCTTTACCCCAACCAAGACGCAACACAACGTCTTCGGCAACATCTGCAACAAGGTTTAAACGAGGGAGTGTATAACTATAATCGCCTTTGTTTGTTACTGCAGAGACAACACCATTTATCTCAGTGTTACCTATAGATTCAATATCTGTTTCTATATGGCGAACCCCGATGTTACCGCGGAGCATTTCGTACTCAAAGTTAGCTTGTGCATACAAAGCATGAGTTTTCTCTTCGATGCTAAAAATCTCAGAAGAATCAGGTACTAAGTTTGCTAAATCTTGATTACCGCCGTGGGCAATAATAGCCGACTCCAGTATCTCCAAAGTTCCATCTCGATCACTGAAAGCACGGTCTGGGTCGACAATCAAGAAATTACGAAAAGCTAATTCTCTACCATCAGCATCCCCAAAATGATCCGGGCCTTCAACTAATAACTCTGAGAACAATGAGCCATTAGGGCTATCTACTAACTTACTGAATCCTCCAATACGGTCTGAAATGCTGACTGCGCTGTGTTCAGTTTTATTGTAGCGATAACCAAAATCTACAGAAGTAACAATGGAATCATCTATGAAATAAGTAAAATCGGTGCGAAAGGCATCTTCTGAGTTTTCAGTTGTACTGCGCGTCAAATCGACCTGATCAAGCACTACGTTGTTAGGATTTAATAAATCGGCTACGGTGGGTGCAAATGGTGAAGCGAAATCTATGCCAAACGCCAATGAATCACCGGTTAGATCATAAATAAATGGCACACTATTGTCGTTGCTGGTGTCAGCGGTTGGGTTACCGTCTTCATCGAGATTGTCCAGCGGTGTAAGCGGATTCGGATTAATAAAGTTCAACTGAGTATTAAGTGAAGGAGTTTCAGTATCAGAGCTCGCGCTTGAAAACTCAAAACTTGCGAACAAGTTTTCACCTTGCCATTCACCACCTAATCTGAATATTTCAGTGTCTGTGATCCGCGCTCCAGTATCACTGTTAAAGCGAAGATTAGGATCATCATCGTCAACACCCAAATTAGGCTGAATTGTGCCTCTCACTGCAGCTTGAATACTGCCTAAATTCACGCCATCAAGAGAGCCAAAATTAACGGTCTCAAACTCAGTTGGCAAACTATAGTTCAATACGCTGCCTACTCCAGACGCCTGTACACGTGTGCTATCTTGACGACGCTCTTGGTCAGTAATGACCGCATCGAAGAAAAATTTCATGTTGTCGTTCGGTGCAAATTCAAATGTAGTCGCGATGTTGGTCGTTTCATACTCGAAGTTTTCCAATTCTTGGTTCAAGAATTGAATACCAAGAAAATCGAACGATTGGGCTATAGGTCTATCTGCAGCTTGATCCTCTAACTCCCCGCTTCGAATAACATCCGCGTTAACATTTTCAACTAAACTGCCATCACGATCGAGGCGTGGACGAAATGAAGTCGCTTCTTGTTTGGTATAGCTACCGCTGATAACAAAACCAAATCTACCAGAGTCAAGTTCCCAGTTATCGCCATATGCACCTGAAACCCTTGGCTGCACGCCATCAGTTGTTAAGCTACTGTCTTCACCTTGCAAGCGGATAGAGCCCAAAGTCTCCGTTAATTCAAGAGGACGAATAGTACGTAGATTGATCGTGCCGCCTATAGAACCTTCGGTGGTTTTTGCTTCCGGCGCTTTGGTTATTTCAACTCCTGCAATGATCGCCGCAGACAAATCTTCAAAATTCATTCCGCTACGACCAGAACCTGAACCTACCGTTGAGGCCCCGTTAATTTCAACTCGGTTAGCATTGCTGCCTCGAATCTGCACGCCGGTACCGATACCTGCTGTTCTCGTAATTTGAATACCTGTTACGTTTTCCAGTACCTCAGCCAAGTTTTGGTCTGGTAACTTGCCGATGTCTACCGCTTCAATGACTTCGATCAGGTTATTTGTTTCACGCTTTTCTAGAAGAGCACTCGTAAGTGAACTACGTATTCCTGATACAGCGATGACTTCGACGTCTCTCTCTTCAACTGGCTGAGCTTCTTGAGCAAGTGCGGATGAAGCGAAACTTAACGAAGTAGCTGATAACACCGCTAAGGTAATTTTAGATAGTTTGTGTCCCATTTGTGTCTCCTAGTGCAGCGAATAAAGGATTGAGTGGACCCTTTCACACCACATTGTTAATTTTTAGTTTTTGCACCTTGCAACATCAAGATTACATAAGGCCTGCAAAACGCTAACAAGGTTGTTACAAAAGTATTCCATAAAAACAAATTGGTCAACCCTTAATCAGGGTGCTAAGACTAAAGTAGGTTTATTTTGGTAAGGCCAATATGATCGGCTATATATTACCTGTCATCATGGCTAGCTAAGGGTAGGGTTCTAATGCTATTTAAATCAGTGGTTTACAATATTTTCTGTAGTGAGTGTCAGTTCTTGATTTGCTCAGAGCCTAGTATAAAACTAGGCTATTTAATTTTTGGTTATATCCTATGCACTAGACTTTAGTTTTGAAATGGTCATAATGGTTTTGTTAACATTTAAGTTTTCGCTCGTCTTATTGGTAATAATGTAAAGTTCCAGTAAATTATAGTCGCAGGGTGGTGTTGGGTCGACTTTTTTACCGCTTTTTTAACTATCGATTCGTTAAGCCGTGTAAATAGGACGAATGTTACGAAAGTGATACAGAACTCTAACTGAAATGAGTCTATGAAAGAGCGGGCACTCAAACGTTCTAGTTAAGTGCTTTTTACGCCAAGACTATATTATGTAATCTGAGAATGAGAATTGATGAACATAGAACGACTAAGCATTTCTTCCATGCTAAATGTGGCCGACACCGTTCAGAAGCCTAACTATGCCCTAGGTGCTGTTTTGCCCAGTATTGTCCATTTTGGTGCAGGTAATTTTCATCGAGCTCATCAAGCCGCATATTGCGACGCACTGCTCAATCAAGGTGAAACGCGTTGGGGAATAACAGGTGTATCTCTTCGCTCAGCAAAAATGCGTGACAACCTTGCCCCCCAGAACTGTTTGTATACGCTGGCGATTTTAGGTGAAAAAGAGACTCGTTTTCGTGTCGTTGGCGCGATTCAAAATATGGCGGTGGGGCCTGAAAATCCACAAGCGCTAATTGATTTACTGGCGAGTGAACCAACCCAGTTAGTTACGACGACTATCACCGAAAAAGGCTATTACCTTAAAAACGGCGTTATTGATCTTGAAAGTACCGATATAGCCAACGATCTAGCATCGCTTACAGCACCCAAAACTACCTATGGTTATCTGGCCGCAGGCCTAATCAAAAGGGCCTCCAAGGGGGATAGCCCAATAACGCTACTATGTTGCGACAACATGAATGCTGGTGGTGAGCGCCTACGGGATGGGGTGCATATGTTACTGGCGAAGCACAGCCCAGAAACGGTGAGTTGGGTAAATGAAAATGTCGCTTTTAGCGCGTCGATGGTAGATAGAGTCACCCCAGCGACCGACGAGCTATTAAAAACTGAAGTCGCCCAAGAGCTAGGCGTTCAAGATGCCGCGCCCGTCGCCGCAGAACCCTTCACCCAGTGGATTATCGAAGATAATTTTGCAGGCGACCGCCCGCCATTTGATAAGGTGGGTGCGCTTTTTGTTGACGATATAGCGCCTTTTGAACGGGTTAAATTACGCTTTCTCAATGCGGGGCATTCCATGCTTGCAGCGCTTGGGTATTTAGTTGGGGACCGATTTATTCATGAAGCGCTAAAACGTCCAACACTTGCCCAATTCACCGAGCAAGCACTCAAACTAAATGTAATGCCTGTGACCAGCGTGCCTGATGGCCTTCAAGCTGAGCACTATATAGCCCAGGTATTTGCTCGTTTTCGAAATGGCAACCTTCCTTACGCAGCCTTGCAAGTGGGAACAGATAGCTCACAAAAAATCCAACAACGCTGGTTCCCCAGTATCGATGATGCACTCAAGCAAAGTGTTGATACCCGCTATTTAGCTTTCGCTGTTGCCGCATGGGTATGTTTTATTCATAAGGCGTTGGTAAGAGGCGACCTTAACGACCCGTTAATCGATGAGTTCACAAACTCTTCATCAACCGGTGCTTCGTCTGATGTGCTGGCATTTCTTACCTTGGCGGGGGCAAACAAGTTTAGCTTTTTCAGTGACACGGGCTTTATGGCGTCAGTACACGGATACCATGATTATATCAATGGCATGGGAGTCGAAGAAGCAATCGTGCATTGTTTTGCATAACAAACTTGAAAACCAATTTACATTACTGAACTGAGAATAATTATGCGTGAATCCTGGAGATGGTTTGGGCCGAGTGACCCCGTGACCATAAACGAAATAAGACAAACTGGCGCCACAGATGTGGTGAGTGCGCTGCATACTATTCCTACCGGTGAGGTTTGGAGCATTGAGGCTATACGCCAACATCAAGCGTTGATTGAAGAGTGCGAGCAAGGTCTAACGCCGTTAACGTGGAGTGTGGTTGAAAGTATTCCTGTTCACGAAGACATCAAATTGGCGCGACCAGGCCATGAAAAATACATAGAAAACTGGATCCTCTCTATGGAGAATCTGGCAAAGTGTGGCATTAAAACGATCTGCTACAACTTTATGCCCGTCATTGATTGGACGCGCACAGACCTTAATTTTAAGCTGCCAACAGGTGCTTATGCTTTGCGTTTTGATCAGAAAAAGTTTGCCGCTTTTGATTTGTTTATTTTACAGCGCGAAAACGCAGAAGCTGAATACAGTGCAGAAGAACTCAAAGAAGCCAAGCACGTTTTTGATGAAATGTCAGAGCAAGAAAAAAACAAACTGACCAATAACATCATTGCGGGTTTACCTGGGCGAATGACAGACAGTTATGGAATAGACGATTTTCGCGCCATGCTTGCCAATTACAAAGACGTTAGCAGTGATGTGCTGCGCAGTCACTTGTTTGCATTTCTATCTAAAGTACTGCCTCGGGCTGAAGCCATGGGCGTCAAGCTTGCCATCCATCCAGACGATCCCCCTCGAGACATGCTAGGCCTGCCACGGATCATCTGTACCGCTGATGATTTAGAGCTGCTGTTTGCGGCGCTGCCTAGTGAATCAAATGGCATTACCTTGTGCGTGGGCACTTACAGCAGTAGGCCTGATAACGATTTACCTGCAATGGCTAAACAGTTTGGCCCGCGTATCCATTTTTCACATTTGCGTGGGGTGAGTCGTGACCCAGATGAACAGCGTTCGTTTTATGAAGCCAGTCACCTTGATAGCGACATCGACATGGTGCAGGTCGTTAAAGAGTTGCTGAATGAAGAAGCGCGTCGTTCAAAAGAAAGTGCTGACAGCTTAGGCATTTTCATTCGCCCAGATCACGGCCATCAAATGATGGGAGATATTGGCAAAACCGTTAACCCTGGATATTCAGGCATAGGCCGCATGAAAGGCTTAGCTGAAGTGCGCGGCGTTATCCGTGCTTTATCAGTGCTGCAATAGCGGTTTTGTATAATTGGCGGGCTGTAAATTAACTGTCGTCCCGTCAAAAAAGACGAATTATGTCGGTCGTGGTAAAGATTAAATTCGTCTCTTTTAATCGTCCCCTAACAATAATACGAAATGGTACGAACTAATATGAGCAACATGAAGACGTTTTTTAAATCGCTACTGCCCGGCATATTTTTGTTTGGTTTCACAGTGGGCACGGGCAGCGTTACTGCCATGGCAAAAGCAGGTGCTGATTATGGCATGTCACTTTTATGGACCATCTTTATCTCCTGCGCGATCACTTACTTCCTTATTCAACTGTTTGGCAAGTTTACCCTCGTCACCGGTTTAACCGCATTGCAGTCCTTCAAAAGACATATACATCCAGCGGTCAGTATTTTCTTTATTGTGGCCCTTACCACTCAAATTTGCGGAAGCGTAATAGGCGTAATGGGTATTCTTGCTGACGTGTGTTACGAATGGTCAAAGAACTTCGTTGAAGGGGGGATTTCCCAGCTGTACTTTGCACTGTTTTTTATCGCCTTTGTGTATGTGATTTTTCTAATTGGTAAAACGGAAGTATTCGAAAAGGTACTGGCTCTGTTCGTAGGCATCATGGCGTTATGCTTTTTAATTAACTTCGCTATCCTAATGCCCCCCGCAATCGAAATACTCCAAGGGATGGTACCAAACGTACCGGATACTGCGCCCGGCAAAAGCTCATTTCTGGTTATAGCATCTATGGTGGGTACTACGGTTTTCTCAGGGCTGTTCATTCTGCGTACCATACTGGTAAAAGAGGCGGGTTGGACTTTGGCAGATCTGAAAACTCAAAATCGCGATGCGCTGTTCTCAGCTTTTTTAATGTTTATTGTAAGCACATCAATAATGGCAGCGGCAGCGGGCTCTTTGTATGTACAAGGGATTACCTTGGTTCATGTTACCCAAATGATAAATCTACTAGAGCCTTTGGCGGGCTCTGCAGCGGTGGCTATTTTCACTATCGGGCTGATTGCCGCTGGCGTATCGTCGCAGTTTCCTAATGTGGCTTTACTGCCTTGGTTGTTAGATGATTTTCATGAGCGTAAGCCAGACTTAAAAAGACCAAGCTATCGCATTATGGCGCTTGTGATCTCTTGCTTGGGATTAATTGTGCCGATTTTTAATGCTAAGCCCATTGCGGTAATGGTCAGCTCTCAAGCATTTGGCGCCTTAGTGTTACCGGCGACAGTGGGCTGTATTTTTTACATCGGCAATAAGAAAGCGTTAATGGGCAAACATCAGTTTTCCACTATAACCAATGTTTTCTTATCGCTGATCTTTGTCTTTGCGTTGGTCATGAGTTACATGAGCTACAACGGCATTCTTTCTACCCTGCAAGCGATGTAAATTCACAACGCTCTGGACGCCTCTTGACTGTGTTAATTGAGTAACAGCACTCACTTAAAGGCTTTATTCTGTTGTTATTAGAGCTGTATTTTTCGAATTTTCGGCTGATGAGGTCAACTCTCATTTCCGATACTAGTCATGGAAATAATCTTATGAGTCAGATTTTTAAATTCAATGCCAATCGTGTGTGGCGTACCTATCAAGGCGGTAAGCTGCTAGATACTATCGAAGGAAAAGAGCCCCCCGAAGATTCTAGCTTTCCAGAAGACTGGATTGGCTCCACGGTTGAAGCGCGAAACGTCGGCCGCGAGCACATTTCTGAAGGGCTAGCCATGGTCACTGGTGACGACGGGCAGACGGTGCCTTTTCGAGATTTACTGACCCAAAACAAGGACTATTTTTTGGGTAAAACGGGTGACACTGAGCGTACGCTTGAGGATATTCCGCTGGTTAAGTACCTCGATAGCGCCACGCGATTGCATTTTCAGGCGCATCCCACACGGCAATTTGCCCAAGAGCGTTTGGGTTTACCAAGAGGCAAAACAGAGGCTTACGTTATTCTACAAACCCGCGAAGATGTCAGTGAGCCTTATATTTACGCGGGCTTTCAGCGGCCGCCTAGTCGCGCTCAGTTAAAAGAGTGGATAGAAAACCAAGATATTAAATCAATTGAAAGCTGTTTCGATCCCATTCCCGTCAAGCCGGGGGATGTGTTTTTGCTTCCCGGAGGCCGCCCCCATGCGCTGGGCGAGGGCATTCTGATGTTGGAGATAATGGAGCCTTCTGATCTGGCGGTCAGATTTGAGTTTGAGCGCTGCGGATATGTTATCCCCGAGCAAGCGAGGTTCATGGATCGGGGAATTGAGACCGCATTAGATGTGTTTGATTTTAGCCCAGTACCAGCTGAGCAAGTTGATGCTGAATTTCGTTGTCACCCCAAGGTGCTTAGCACTGATGAGCAAGGTAATACGTTAGAAGAGCTGATCGGTGCTAAGGATACCTCTTGTTTTACCGTTAGGCGTGCCACCGTGAAAAGTACGTTCAAGCGCAATGAAGAGGCCTTTTTCTATGGCGTGGTAACACAAGGCGCGGGTACATTGCGTATTGGTGATGACGTAACAAAGTTAAAACAGTGGGAGCGCTTTTTCTGCCCTGCGGGAGTGACGGAGTTTGAGTACGAATCGGCATCAGGTTTGTCGATTTTAGAGTGCTATCCCGGTAACACATAGCCTGCTAACGCTTAGATTCGTCGCATTTCACTAGAAAATAGCTAGCAAGCGCTGCTTGTTTAGCTCGCTTATAGTTATAGTGTTATCACAACGCAAAAAGCCATCAAACTAGCGTACTTAATAACGGCTGATTTGATGGCTTTTTTGCTGTTTGATTTCTCTGTGCTCCTTTATTTTTGCGGTTCTTTAGCAGGTCCAACTATTAAACGCGAGAATGTCACTTGAGCATAGTCGCCATTTTTCTTATCTGTTTGCCAATCACCTGTGCCTAAACATGCTGGGTACCACATCCCTGGGTCGTCTTTAATACTGCACTGATCGTATGCTCCGGCCTTGAAGAAATTCGCATCACCAGAGTAACCGTTCGGGTGGTCAAGCTTATCTACTTGCCCATTGGCATCGATGTTATTAGCTAGGTTTATCTCAAATTCCTTTGTACCAAGGCGCTCACTAGTGAACGTTAAATACATGGTATTGTGATATACGTTCACTTCATAACTGAAGGATTCATCAAGGGCGATACCTTGCTCACCTGGGTCTGTTGGTTCATCCCACGGGGTGCCCCATACCGAATAGCTTATATCTTGGCGGTCTGGGTTTTCTTTGGCGAGATTACGCTCGTAATTCCAAAAAACCGAACCGTACTTATGTTCTGGCCATTTTTTATAGTAGATTTTCAACGGCTCGTTGCCATAACCATAGCCCTCACCTTCAGCGACTCTTTCTTTGTCCTTGGTGGCATGAATCTGGCCCACAACAACAGAGAACGCAGGTGGCTTATTCGGGTACTTAGCGCGTTTCGCCACATGATTCACTGCAAGGCTAGCTTGTAAGTTACCGCCTATTTGACCGTACAGCTGTGCGTCTTTGTTATTTTGCAAAGCAAAGTTATCCGCGAATTTATCACTCTTGGCATCCATGTCAGCAACGACTTGATGTAACTCACTGCGAGTGTTGCTGGAGTTGGGTGTAGTAAAAGCTTTGTTCGGCACGGCGAAAACCATATTGCCGTCACCATTAAGGTAAAAGAAGTCAGGATGCTGGAAGGTTTGTATTTTCGCTGCGCTTATCCCGTCGACTTTCCCGTCATGGTTGTTATCCGTGGGGATGGTAATTGTCCAATGGGTTAGATCAAATTTGTCAGCGGGCACTACTGGCGTTTTTGCACTTTCGTTATTGGTCGTATTACACCCAGCCAGTGTTAGCAGGCTCAAGGCTATCACGCCTATCGTTTTAGTCTTCATAATGGGTACTCCTTTAATTTCTGATTCAACTTAGCGTTTACAGCCTACTTGCTGCGTCCTCAAAACAGGACTTAAGAGTCAGCTAAGCGTGCCACGATTGATTGCACTATATTTTCTGGTGGGGCTTGTATGTCCACTACAGACACATCATTGGGTAGCTCTAATGTAGTGAGCTGCGATTCGAGTAATTTAGGATCGAAAAAATGCCCTTTACGCGCGCCTAAGCGCTCAGTAAGTAGGGCTTTTGAGCCATGTAGGATAATCCACTCGATAGGGCCGGCGCATTTTGCCGCCAGTGTTTCTCGGTATGCCGCTTTTAATGCAGAGCAAGCAAGTACGGCCCCTTTTTTATGCTCCCAATTAGCTAACTGAGTGGCAAGGTCCTCAAGCCATGGTTGCCGGTCCTCGTCATTTAACGGCCTGCCACTTTGCATTTTTTGTACATTAGCCTCAGGGTGAAAGTCATCGGCGTCATAAAAGGGGAGTGCTAGGGCGTCAGCTAGCATCTTACCTATGGTTGACTTCCCTGTTCCTGAAACGCCGCAAACAATTACAATCATGATGTACCCTTATTCTTCTTCATTATTCTAATAAGCCAAGAATACCGTTAAATGAAATCAAAATTGAAAACATAAACGCTAAGCCTAATACGATGTTGAGTAAGTATCCCGCGGCATGCTCACCCATCATCTTCTTCTTATTGATCATTAAAATGATCCCTAGAATAACCAATGGCAGAACAAATACATTAAAGACTTGGGTTAATAACTGTCCTTTAACAGGGTTAAAACCGAATACTGGGATCGTGAGGGCAAATAACGCAGCGAGACCTGTGATAATACGAAACTGCGTAGATTGTGTGTCTAATTTACCCGAGCGGTAATCTTCAATTAACAGTGGGGCAATCAACATACAAGGGAACACTGACGACAAACCCGCTGCGAGCGTACCGAAAAAGAATACCGTCAGGGCAAATTTACCTGCTATGGGTTCAAGGGCATTCACCATATCCAGCACGTCGGTCACTGGTTTTCCTTCATGAAACAAGGCCCCTGCGGCGACGGCCATAACTGAGCCGCTAATAATAAACACCAGTACTGCGGCAACAATCGCATCTTTCTTTTGTTGTGCTCTGTCAGCAATACCCCAGCCCTTGCCTTGAATAAATAAAGGTCTAGACAAAAACGTCGCCGAGGCCATGGTGGTTCCTACAAATGCAGCCACCATCATTTTTCCGCCGACGACATCAGGTATAACGGGGATAAGTCCGCGTACGACTTCTGCGGGCATGGGGTGCACAACAAACAGCGACAATATGAAAGATAGCCCCATGCAAGACACAAAAATTACCAGTATCTTTTCAAATAATGAGTACTTACCTATGAGTAATATTGCATACATAATGCTGATAACGAGCACAGCAATTGTTACTACTACAGCATACTTGTGCGGAACCACAGCGGGGAAGTACAAGGCGATCATTTCAAATAAAATATTGGAGGAAATCCCTAATATACCGGTCAGGGAATTCCACTGACCAAAGGACACGCCTATGATGATGAGGATCGCAATCACCTTACCGAATTTAAGGTGTTTCTTAAAACTATAAAGCGCGGTTTCTCCTGTTACCAAGGCAAAATTACCGTAGGCGTAAATAAGCACCCCTGAAAATAAGCAGCTTAACAATAAAACCCATAACAGCTGCATGCCAAAGGTACTGCCTGCGACAATCATTGCCGTCACACTGCCAGTGCCAATGGTGTAGCCAATGGCTAAAAACGCTGGACCAAAACTCAGAATAGCTCTAATGAATGCTGACACTATTATTCCTCAAAAAATGAACGTAAATATTATTATTTGTAGGCTTTCATAGCCTGCTTTAGGTGCTTCTATTGTGCTTCGTTATTCTTTAGCGTAAACGATTAAAAACGACTCTCTTCTGCCATTTTTACGACACCGACCGTCAATATCAGGTTGGCAAATCGGCGTTGTTCACCGGTTTGAATAATCAAGGTGGTGGCTGGGGCACGGATTTTGTCGTAGAACGCCCAGCGCTCCATGGCTTCCCAAGTCACATCACCTAATAGAGCTTGGTATGCTGTGTGAATTTCGGCATTTGCCTCAGGAGGCTTTTCCATCACGATAGCCCCTTGAATCGGGCATACTTCAAGAATGCCCTCCAGTACGCTTAATGCATCTAACATTCCTGGGCGAAAGTTTAAGTGCACTAAGGTTGAGTTTGGTCCGGTCATGGCAGCCACAGGCAAATTACCATCAGCGATAACAACTTGCGCGAAGTGACCCGAGCGCCCAAGCGCCTCTAAAATAGTAGGATGTATTACTGCTGTTTTAAGCATGTGTTTACTCGTTTAAAAATGCCCATAAGGCGCTTACATGTTGTAAACGCCACCGTTAATATCCAGCGTCGCCCCTGTGATGAAGCCATCATATTCTGAGGCCAAATAGACCACAGCTCGCGCTACGTCATCGGCGTTGCCTGCTCGTTGGATAGGAATGCCGGCGATGGTTTGATCAGCCGATTCTTTAGTGGTGTGGGTATTGTGAAATGAGGTACCTAAAATCAGCCCAGGTGCGACCGCATTAACGCGCGTTCCTTGTGGTCCTAACTCCGCGCTTAGTGCGCGGGTCAGAGTTAAAATAGCCCCTTTGCTGGTGGAATAAACTAAAGAGCCGGCGTGGCCACCTTTACGACCTGCAAGAGACGCTAAATTGACGATACTGCTATTTTCATTTTTTGCTAAGTAAGGCGCAGCAGCGCGGGTCACAAACATCATGGAGGTTAGGTTTATATCCATAACTTTGTGCCAAAACTCGGCATCCATATCGTTGAGCGAGCGCCTTGCCACCAAAGAGCCCGCATTATTAATCAATATATTGATGCCCCCGAGGGCCTCTACTGTTTTTTCGATAAGGCTATTGGCTTCGGCTTCATCGGTTAAATCGCCCTTGATCGCAACGGCTTTTACCCCTTTACTCGTTGCATATTCAAGTAATTTATTAGCCGTATCACTGCTAGAAAAATAATGAATAGCCACGTTTGCACCGTTATCGATCAGGTGCTTGCTGATCGCTTCGCCGATACCTTGTGCACCTGCAGTAATAAGTACGTTTTTTCCAACAAATTTTGTCATGTCTAGTCTTCCTGAATCTATAATTTTTTGCTGCTCTTGCTCTTGCTCGCGGCGTGGGCGTGGGCAGGGGCATTAGACGAAAATGCATTCAACCTGATGCTGACTCCTGCCATTCTCTACTTAACCGGACACGCTAGTCGTAAGTCACATTTGAGCTTTCATATTCGTCATTATTTGCACGGATTTTATCGGTGTTCTTCATCTCAACATTGTCAATCACTGTGATGGGGCCGCCATTGGTCAAGAACAGTTCCAGTGGTGCGCTGTTATCCCATTTTGTTTCAGAGATATTGAGTTTTTGCACACCGTGAAAATACATAGACGCGCCTGATCTGTGTGTAGAGCCTTTGCCTACATTGGTCAGAGTGTTGTTGGTGACGCTTACCATTGGGCCAAAGGTACTTTCATCGGTACCACCGCGATATACGGTGACAACTTCTTCTTTTACATTGGTGAAGGTGTTGCCCGAAATCACAAGGTTTTCAACGCTGTACACACCTAAATCGTCGACTTCACGGTTTAATTGCAGAATGGCACCTGTAATGTTGCTAAATTCTGAATCGATGATTTCAATGGAGTCAGCAAAGGTGCCTGCGTTGGCTTTAAAGAAGTAAAAATAACCATTCACATCCAAGTCGGTCACTTTCACGTTACGCACTGACAAGTTGTAGTTAATATTCATCGAGTAGCCACTGGTGCCTATGATGGTGTTCCCTTTGTAATCAGGAGATTCAGCGCCATCAAACCACAGATTCTCAACTTCTAAGGCACCGCCATTTTCGATATTGATGAAGTTAGGCTTTTGTGAGCGAATAACCGGTTTTTTGCCTGCTTTAGCCATGATTGTCACTGGGTGGTGTACTTCGGCAAACTTGGTGAGCAGGTAATCAGCGCCGTTTTCGAGCACCAGTACGTCCCCACCTTGGCTCGTTGCCAGAGCGCTGGTCAGAGTATCTGTACCTGCTTTTACGTGGATGGTTTTACCGCTTTGAAATGCCACCAAAGCTTCATTTTTAGGATAAAAATCAGCACCTACTTCTTCTTTTGTTACTGGCAGCTTCACTTCGCCAAAACCAATTTCATCGAGTAATGCTTTATCGGGAGATTTTAAGCCATATTGGTTGGTCGTAACTGAATAAGGCGTGCTAGCAAAACCTGTTTTAATGGGGGTACTGGCTTCGTCGTTTAGGTAATTACCCTCGAAATTAATCCCTGACATATCGTCGTACAACGTAAAAGGTTCAAGATTAGACTTACCCAGTATGATGTTGCCTTTAAATTCAGAAGTACTAGGCGCAGCAGAGCGCTCGGCATCGGCACCTGCGCCGAGTTCAATGTGGTCGCTGTCGATAACAATGTTGTTGTTCATAGCCGAATCAATAACGGGATCGTAGCGGTTAGGTGGTGAGTTAGGTACGCCGTTCATGATCACTAACGCACCGCGCAAGCGTTTACCGGTTAACCCGTACATATAGTTGTTACTCACGGTTTGGCTTTCGTTAATAATGCGAATGCCGCCGGTATTGGGTTTACGGTTACCTAAAAAGTAATTGCCTTCCACCTTAGTGAAATGGCCGTGGCGCATGGTTAACGTGCCTTGGGTTTCAAAAAAGACATTTTTGATAAGTGAATTGCCGCTGGACTTATTGGAGATGATTTCATGCTCGCCGTTTGTGCGGTCAAAGTAATTGTACTGGGCTGTGGTGTTCGAGTACTCGCGAGAAAAATGACTGGTGCCGATACGCAGGGTTTCACCGCCGTTGGCGCCGAGTATTTGTCTAGGGCCAAAGTAATTGTACTCAATGATGTGATGATTTTTGCGACTGGCTTCAGAGTTCATTCGCACGGCAACTGTTACGCCGCGGTTACGTTTGTTCACTAAGGAGTTGTGGTCAAGGCGATTATGCTTGCCGTACATGGCCACCCATAAATCAGACATTTGACGTAAATCGGTGCTGAAGTTGTCAATCACGGTATTGGTCACACGTGAGTGATTTGCGACGTCTTCGTTTGATGTGCGAAACGAGATGACTTCGCCTGTTGGTGTTGCACCGTCTTTAAACACTAAGCCAGAGATCACAATATACTCCCCAGAGAACGCCAAATTAGATTGCCCTGTGATAATGACTTTGCCCGGCGTTTGCGCCTTTAACGTAATGGGTTTGTCTGGCAAACCTTTACCTTTTAGCACGAGCTCTACATCATTCCATGAGCCATTTGCGAGGACGATTTCGTCCCCTGGCTTAACGGACGATACAGCGTCATTGAACTGTTTGATGTTTTCAACTAATGCAGCGTGACTCAATTGAGAAAACGTCAGCAGTGGCAAAGCCAGCGCGAGTGCTGGTAGTCTTACAGATCGTATTAAAATAGATGATAAACGGCTTTTAGGCACTTTGGGCATGTTGCTTATACTCCTGATTTTCTTTTGTACCCCTTGCAAACGAAAAGGCATGGGAAGTAATGAGTTCAGTTCTGTTTTTATGATCACTTAAGTGCTCCTGTAGTGCCTTGAACAGGCGTTGCAGGGCTAACCTTTAATGAAGAAAATGTGACTTGGGTATAGTCACCGTTGGCTAGGTCTGTTTTCCAATCGCCAGTGCCGGAACAACCTGGGTAGCGAAAGCTAGGGTCGTTTTGCTTGGTACTGCACTGGTTATACGCTCCCGCTTTGAAATACAGCGTTTCGTCTTGGTACGCCAAAGGATAATCCGCTTCGTCGATATTGCCATTGGCGTCGATGTTATCCGCTAAGTTAATGTGTTGATGAACTGTGCCGTGTTCGGTACTGGTGAAAACCAAGTGCATGACATTTTCAACAATGTTTACTTCATAGCTGAACTCTTCACCCAGTGCGATGCCCTTGTCACCCGGGTCGCTAGGGTCATCCCAATTGCTGCCCCAAACAGGGTAAGCAATATCTATGCGGTTAGGATCGTTGGTGGCTAAGTTTCTTTCATAGGTCCAAAATACCGACCCTGTTGAGTGGTTTGGCCATTTTTTATAAGAAATTTTTAGAGGTTCATTACCCCAGCCAAATCCTGCTTTTTGCTGCTCATCATCCAATTGGAAGGCATGAACTTGGCCGATGACAACGGAATAAGCGGGCGGCTTATTTGGGTATTGCGCATTTGTGGCTACGTGGTCAACGTGTAAGGTTGCCTCTAACTTCCCGCCAATAGCGGCAAACTGCTGAGCATTTTTATGTGCCGCTAAAGCGAAGTTGTTGCCAGGAGCGCCCTCAGGAATGGACGTGTCTTCACCCCGAAGCATGTAGCGTAATTCGCTGCGCGTATTGGTTGATGTGCGCTCTGTGGCCGCTCGATTTGGTGTAGCGAACACCATATTATTTTGCTCATCAAGGTAGAAAAAATCTGGATGAGAGAATCCCTGCAAATCCGCCACATCATATATGTCAGACACTTGGTCGCCGTCCTCATCAAGCGGAACGGTGAGATACCAATGGCTTAAATCAAACGAACTGCCAGGGGCTTTTTGTGATTCTATCGAACTGGTTAGTTGAACCTGAGTAGAAGAAGTTGTGTGCGTACCACCACAACCGATTAGCGACATACACGTCAGTGATGTAGCAAGTACAACGCTTTTATTGGTCATATATTATCCCGTATTTATCGACTCGCTTTAAAATGGCCTTTGGGTCAAGTCGCGCTTGTATAAGACTGTATTTGAATCAACTGTACTCGAATAAAAAGAAGAGCCTATTGCATGAATAGGCTCTATGTTCTTTGTGAGTAATGGGTACTCAGTTACGCGTGATTAACTAACGCATTGAGCCTAATTAAAACTTGGCTCTTACACCCACAGTCATTCGACGATCTGCTTCGCTGTATTGCCAAATGCTACCCAGCTCAGTGACCTGACGAATAGGCTCGCCTGTCAGGTTTACAGCGTTTGCTACTAGCGTTATGTTTTCGTTTACATCGTAACTCGCTGAGAAGTCGAATTGGCCACGCGCATCCCGGTAATTATTGCCCAGTGTTGGGTCGTAGAATTCAGCATTAGGGTCCGTTCGGTTATAGATACCCGTTGCCAGGGCGCCTACTGGGCGAACACGTTTTTCGTCTTGAGTATCGAGGTACTCGTCACGCCAGTTGTAAGCTAAGCGCACCTGCCATCCTTCGTATTCCCAATACACTTGAGCATTAACTGTGTTGTTAGAAATATCTAATAGTGGGTTACCATCTGGTTGCTCACTATCGGCGTAAGTGTAGTTGGTGCTAATGCCTAGGCCAGACCATGCCCCTGGTAACGAGCTAAATTGTTGTTGGTAGGCTAATTCAATACCAACGATTTTACCGCTACCGCCATTTACGTCAGTGTTGATAACAATACCGGTTAGGCCTGCATCGCGTTGGCCTTCGACATAGGCGAGGTCTTGATCACTTGAAGCGTAGTTAACATTGGCTTGGCTCACGCCCGCAGTATCGAGTAGACACACGTTGACGTATTCAGTCACGTTTTGTCCTTCAATAGTGTCTGCGCTTGCTTGGCAGGAACTGCTGCTAACCGTAAATGATTCTACGTCTTTATAGAAAATAGCCGCCGACATTAAGCCGCCTTGACCAAAGTAATGCTCCGCAGATAAATCGTATTGTGTAACGCGGTAAGGGTCCAATTTATAGGAGCCTTGTGTGCCCGTTACAATCGAATTATCCACGTTTAATGCAGGACTCAGCTCACCAAATTCAGCACGGCGCATCACTTTAGCTGCAGCAAAGCGTAGAATCGTTTCTTCAGTAAGATTGTACGTCGCATTGATGCTGGGTAAGAAGTCTGAATAGTCGTGTTCAGCGGTGTCATCAAAGGTGCTCGAGGTTAAATCTGTGGTCACATAACGCGCCCCAATGATTGCGGTTAAACGATCAAAGTCCAAATTGAACTGGGTATATACGGCTTTAGTTTCTTCTTCAATTTTCGCGTAAGAACCTGTGTTGCGAGCCATGTTCTCGTCTAACGTGCCAGTCAACTCTAGGTTACTGCCGGCGAGCATTTGCTTCACTCGGTCGTAGGTACCATTAATGTCATACGCTAACGCTGCACCGTCATACACAAAGTAATTGGTTAATGCGTTATTGCCTGAAATACCGGCTTGATCGAATGAGTTTGAGTGGTTAATGGCTTTAAACCCACCGAAGGCATCATTGAAATCACCTATCCAAGTTGGGGTAACAACACCGTCATACGATACGCTGGTTTGCAAGTTTTTAAGCTCACTGCCGTTGTTGCGTAAGTCGTATCTGTCTAGTTCATACTCGCTATCAGTGGTGCGCACACCGGCCTTGATAGAGCGAAGGAAGTCCAAACCGGCAAACGGTTCAATGTATTCCACGTCGAAACGAATAGCGGTTTCTTCGTTGTCCTCTGAGTAGCGTTGATGTGTGAACTGACGAATAGCTAAGTTATCTGGGTCAAGCAGGGCATCTTGGTCTGAAAATGCAAGCCCCGGTACTTGGTCACCGTCTTGGGTCATGGTGATGGTGAATAAATGCTCAGTGATGGTGCCGTCGGCATCATATTGTTCGCGAGAAATAGGGCGCAAGTTAAATTCAGAGTTTCTACGTTTTGCCTCAGACTTTGCGTACGAAATTTCGCCAGATACTTTTATTTGATCCGTTAGCTGAAATTCACCGCCCAATGCATTGGAGATTGATTCATTAGTGGTAAAGTCAGACCAGGTTTTAGGTTGTACAAATACACTGCCTGAACCGAAGTTATGCAGTTGCCCTTGACTGTCGCCGTATGCGTTATCAAGCACTAAATCGCCATAGTCTTTACTGTCGTTCAGCACTGAGTAAGCTTCTTGGCCGCCGTCGAGTTCTGTGGTGTTAATGTCTAAATAAATAAAACCATCAGTGTCTTTAGGTGCCCATTGTAAGGACAATCCTAATGCCGTACGTTCACGCTTCTCAGTTTTCTGTTCAACCGTGTTTTGGCTTCTGACAAGGTAATTGCCGCTAGGTGTATTGGCTTGGTCGCTCGTGCCGTCACCATCTAAATCAAGCTCGGTGGGTGTGACGAGGTTGATGAATTCGTCTCGGCGTAACTCGCGATCTTGATATGCCACCACAAACGAAGCACCAAATGTACCTGCATCGCCTAAATCCCAGTTCATGCCTGCTGCGGCATTGACCATAGGAGCCCAATTCTCAGTTTTGTCAGCATACTCGCCATCTAAAGTGAGAGCGATAAGCGGCTCTTCCAACTCTAAAGGACGCACTGTTGTCATGTTGATTGTGCCGCCTAGCGCGCCTTCAATCATTTCAGGCGTAGGGGATTTAATCACTTCGACGGTTTTTAAGAAGCTAGAAGGGAAGTCGTCTAAGCTAATACCGCCACGTCCACTACCTGAGGTGGAGCGGCCGTTTAATTCAACGCGGTTTTGAGAAATACCACGAATAGTGACAGATTCACCCACACCAAAATCGGTACTTATCGACACACCAGTGATTCTTTGTAGTGCCTCTGCGATGTTGTTGTCAGGCAATTTACCAATATCTTCAGCAACGATGGCGTCGACGATGCGTGAATCAAAGCGCTTTTGTCGTGCTGACTCCGCTAAACTGCCGGCGATACCTTTTACTTGAATTACTTCTAAATCTTCATTGGCTGAGACGTCTTCGCCTTGCGTTTGCGCTGCTAAAGAAGGCGCGATAAGCATAGCCGATAATGCTGTGCCGAAAATCGCAATATTACTGGCGGTTATTCTGGCTTTGTTGAATATGGCACTGACTTGATTAAGTTTCATGGTTGAGCGTTGCATTGTGGTGTCCTTGTCCTGATTGGTATGACCAAAACTGTGTTTTCAGTAAAGCTTGGTTACGTAATTGGTATTCAAAACGGTAAGCGTATTTATATCTCATTAACCGTAGGTTTACAATTGTGTATTACCAATTAGTCTAAATTTTGTAATATATGTAGCTAAGTTGTTAGTTATATTGAATATTTATTTTTGTAGCATGCCAAGGGAGATAATCAGAGTATCTTTTGGCTGAAATTTTATTTTATTTTTTGTCCAATTTTTGATTCGGGTGTACCCTTTTAAGTTTATGAATTTAAACGAGTAATATGTTATTTTTATCGGATTTTTTATGATTGAGAGGATTGTCATTCTCTTTTCTGGTGAGGTGGTTAAGGGAAATCGAGTAGATATCTGCTGCGTTAAATATTTACATTTTGCGGCGGTACGAAGGATGACACTATCAACGAAAATAAGATGCTTTCAACACTTCTATTTATGTTATTGGTAATACAATTGTATTTATTTGGTTAATAGAGGTCAGAGCATGCTGTTCACGTTTAGGGAGAAGGGTATTTAATATAATTCCGTGCAGGAGAGCAGGAGAGCAGGAGAGCAGGAGTGAAGGGAAGTAGGCGGATTAGTTTGAAATAACGGAAAACGCCCAGTAGCTCTCTTACGAGTAAGCGAGCTGCTGGGTTGCTTGAACGTTGCTGGTAAAGGCTAAAACGCTAACTGATAACCGAGTGTAAGCATGTTATCCATGTCCATTTGTACGCCATTGGCGTGATAATTAATGGGTACCTGATATTCCAAACCAATTCTATGCTTGTTCATCAATACGGTATTCACCCCAATGGCGGCTTGTAAATTGTGACCGCCGTAATTAGCTGGATTTGCTGTGGTGACTGGGGCCATAATTTGGTTGTCTTGGCCCTTGATGTCTTCGCTGTGATTGTAAATCAATCGTAGTGACACACTCGTTGATTGGGGCAGTTGATATGCTAGCCAGCTGGACATGTGGTATTTGTCACCCACTGTGTAGCCTTCATCATTACGCTCAAGGGGCGTGGTGGTGAGCACTTGCGCCCCCCAGCTTAATTGCTCGTTTTTACCCGTGTATGTCAGGCCAAACTCGGCTTGATCGCTGCCCGCACCCAGTTGCATAGAATAGGGTAAGCGCATGGTCATTCGCATGTTCATAGGAGTAAGAACATCATCGGTTTCATCCGTCGAGCCGTTTGCGATAACCCAAGCTAAGTTAAAATGCAGGTGGTGATTACCTTCGTCATATAGGCGGTAGAGCAGGCCTAGTCTACTGTCAGCCAAACCAGACACCTCAGTGGAAAACTGCCCTAGTGCTGTGTCTCCCATCATGCCCTGAAACGTAGTTAAATCCATGTCACGCTCTATGTAATTGAGCATGGCCATCAAGGTAATGTCATCGTTGGGCGCATACATAAAGCCCAACATATGCATATTGGTGGTCATGTTTTTTGGCACTACGCGCACTGTGGCTGGTGGGGCAAAGGGATTAGCCACGCTGGTGGCAATATCACTGGCTGAAATACTGTTGTTGCCTTGTACCATGTCTGACATATTCATGCGCATAAACCGATAGGAAAACATGAATTCACCTGCAGCATGCATGTGATCCCCCATGACGCCGATGGGCGCATGATCATCTGGGCGCAATGGGTTATTGTTGCTGCCTGAGTCGGCGAAAGCTATAGGGCAAGAAAGTGCTGCAAAACATGCACTTAGAATAGTTATTTTGTTCATGTGTTTACTCTTATTCGCAATAGTTAACGTATGCCATTTGGGCACATTTTATTTTTAGTATCGATCGTTGCGTTTAAGAAAAAACAGGGGGAGCGCGGGTACTGGCTAAAGAATATGGATGGGTTTTTACAAAAGAAAGATTAGGTAAAAAAAGACTATTTTGAATCAGTGGGGCAGCACTAACGTCGTTTGTTGCGACAAGCGCTTTATCATTGTGGCAATCGGCTAGGCAGGCAAAAGCACACTTAATTCCATGGGCATTGTTGGGGGCGTCTTCTGGAGGCTGAATAAATTCTAATGTGCCCGTTTGCTCAAACGTGCTGAGTGAAATCCATTTGAATTGATGACCAGTACAAATCAGCACTGCATCATTGTTGGCAAACGTTTGGGCTTGATTAACGATGCTATTTGACGCAAATAAAGCACCTGTGGCATTGAACAACAAAGTGCACAACAAAGCGCACAACAGGAACATCTGCGCGAAATGCTTCAGCCAACCCAGCCTCTTGTTGTACTTTATTGTGCGAATAAAACTGCCACGTTATGTCCGTTAACTTAGCGTTAGTCTACTGTTTTAAAAAGGGAACTTCTAGCCGTGATGATTAAAATAACAGCAATAAAAAAGGGGCCTTTCGGCCCCTAAAATTGTTGTTTACGTCATTATTCACATAGTGAGTGTTTGATTACATTTCAAATTCTTTCTTGAAACGTAAACCAAACTCACGTCTGTCATTACTGCGTACAATACCTACAAAACCATTTTGCTGTAAGCGGCCTTGGTCGTAAATTTCATCCGTGACGTTTTCGCCGTAAAGGCTTAATGACCAGTCCCCATTGACCGAGGTGTAGTTGATATCAAAACCAAGAATACTGCGAGAATCGATCGTTTCGTTCGGGTTAAATACTGACTGGCCTTGCATCTCATCACGGAACGAGTAATCCGCTTTAAATGCTAGTGTAGCGCCGCTGTCTAAGTCCATGTAGTAAGAAGGCGCTATCATGAGCGTCCATTCTGGTGTTAGGGCGGGTGAATCACCTACGCCAACGCCGTTTACATTTTCGTCTACTTGAGTGATTTCAGCATCTAAGAAACCAACCGCAGCGCGAAACGAGAAATTATCGGTTACATCAACCGTGGCTTCAAGCTCTATGCCTTTGGCTTCAGATTTACCCGCATTTTCTGTGATAGTCACAAAACCACCACCCGCTGTAGGGTCAGAGAAAGGCAATGCTAAGTCGTCGTATTTAGTGATAAATATAGCGGCAAGCAAAGAGACATTTTCAGCAACCTTACCTTTTAAACCGGTTTCGTAATTGACAGATGTAGTTTCATCAAACTGAACGAACTGGTCAGAACCACCAAATGGACGCGGCGGGAAACCACCTGTTTGATAGCCTTTTTGTACTTGAGCGTATACGTTCAAACCGTTATCAAACTGGTATGCCGCGTTTACATCCCAAGTGACTTCGCTGAATTCGGCACTACGATAGGCGCGCTCAGCAAACGACGGGAACAATGCGTCTGCGTCCTTTTTATCTTTCGAGTAACGTAAACCACCGCCCACGGTCAGCTTTTCTGACACATCATATGAAGCGTTAGCGTAAATCGCGAAAGCGTCTGTTTCTTGATGTAAATCGAAGAAACCATAATCGCCACCGAACCCAGTTGGCGTGCCGTCATTATTCAATGCGCCTGGCGTATTGAACGGGCTAAATACCCAAGGGCCTGATGAGGTTGAGCCTTCTTCGTTGAAGAAGTACACACCTGATACAAAGTCGTAGTTGTCAAAGGTACCATTCACTTGCAGCTCTACCGAGTACTGATCAGCTTCACCTGTTTCTGGGAATTCAGACAGGTTAAGCGGTGAGGCATCATCATCAAGGCCACCTTCGTAATCAGAACTGCGGAAGCTCGTGATCAGTTTTGTTGCGTAGTTTTCGTTGATATCCCAATTGGCGGTGATTGACGCGCCCCAGCCAGCAGACGCGGTAGACTCAAGGCCAGGTACTGTGGTGCCTAAATCATCGGGATCTGAAGGGATTAAATCAGGCGTTAATAGGGGGAAGTCACCGTTAAAGACATCTGTCGGATCAGGGCTTGGGTCAGTAAATTCGATGGTATACGGCGATTGGCCACTTTCATTATCGTAGCCATCTACGGCGAATAATAGTGAGAAGCTATTGCTGACGTTCCAGTTAGCAGATAAGCGGCCACTGAATTCTTGCTCTTCACCGATTTCTTTTTCAGGGTTGGCTAAGTTAACAGCCTTGCCTACACCGTCGCGTTTTTTGAATGAGCCACTGGCAGCAATGCTGACATCGTCGTTAATGTCACCATTGATGTATAAATCAGCGGCTACACGACCTAGGGTGCCGACCTTGGCAGCCACACTGGCCATGGACTCATCGCCTGGTTTTTTAGTAATAATGTTAACCGCGCCACCTAGGGTGTTTCGACCATATAATGTGCCTTGTGGACCACGTAATACTTCAACGCTTGCGATGTTAGGCAGGCTTAGGTTAGCGCCCATTTGACGACCTAAATATACGCCATCAACATACACGCCCACGCCGGGATCGGTAGTGATGATGTGATCCTGCAAGCCAATACCACGAATAAAGATAGATGCGTGGGCAGAGTTGCCACCGCCATAACGACTGACGTTTAAATTGGGCACGTATTTGCCCACGTCATCTAAGTTACTGATGTTGGCATCTTCCATGAAGCTGTCACTTAAAGATGTGATCGCAGTAGGGGATTCAAATAAGCTTTCTGTACGTTTACGGGCAGTGACTGTGATGTTCTCGAAGTCGTCGTTCGATGCTTGCTCGGTTTCTGTAGTCTGTGCGCTAACATGACCTGCTAATGCTAACGAAATAGCTGCGCCAAGTAAGCTAATGTTGCGTGAACGTGTGTGTGTGTTCTGTTGTGGGCCCAAGGGTGCTCTCCAAGTTGTTCTGACGCGCAGCAAAGCAAGAAGCTAAAGGATTAACTGCTTGGGATGATTACGTCATTAGAATTATGCTTCTTTGTTACTCAGCATCGTGGCTATCATTACCAGCAAATCACATGAGTAAAAAAAGGATATCGAGAAGGGTCTCTTAGGCGAATAGTATAAACTAATGTGCTATTTAAGTTTACGTTTTATTACACTTTTTAAATGCCACAGTTTGGTGATTTATCCTTCTGGGGGCTGGCATAAAGGTTTATTTTTTAACACGGGCGCTACTGCATACCTTTGCTGGCTCGGTTAACGTACAATGCATTCTTTGAACACGCGAGAGAGCAGGGTTATATGTCGATTCATTGGTATCCTGGGCACATGCACAAAGCCCAGAAGGAAATAAAAGAATTATTGCCGCAAGTAGATTTACTGATAGAAGTGCTTGATGCGCGAATTCCTTATTCCAGTGAAAATCCAGCCATTGCCGCTATTCGTGGTGACACGCCTTGCATCAAGGTGTTGAGTAAATCTGATTTAGCTGACCCTGATGTAACCGCAATGTGGCAAGCGCATCTTGAACAAGAGCGCGGAGTGAAAACATTCACTACCACCACAGAACAACCGCAAAAAATGAAGCAGATCATCGATTTGTGCCGCAAAATGTTGCCTGAAAAAGACGCCAGCATTAAGACCATTAATACCATGATTTGCGGTATTCCTAATGTGGGCAAGTCTACCCTTATCAATATATTGGCAGAGCGCATCATAGCCAAAACAGGGAATGAACCGGCGGTGACAAAAGCTCAACAAAGGATCAACCTAGGCAGTGGGATTATTCTTTTTGATACGCCAGGTATTTTATGGCCTAAGGTGGAAAACCCGCAAAGTAGTTATCGTTTAGCCACAACCGGTGCAATTAAAGATACCGCGATGGAATATGACGACGTGGGCTTTTTTGCAGCAGATTACTTAATCAAAGCTTACCCAGATTTACTTAAAGAGCGCTACAAGCTTGAAAATATTCCTGATACGGAAATAGAATTTCTAGAAATGGCCGCAGCTCAGCGCGGCGCATTGCGCGCAGGCGGGCGAGTGAATTTGCATAAAATATGCGAAGTCTTGGTTAACGAATTTCGCTCAGGCAAGTTAGGTCGCATTAGTCTTGAAACCCCTGACATGATTGTGAAGGAAGAGGCTGAAATGGCCGCTGCTGAAGCAAAGAAAGCAGAAGAAAAAGCGCTGCGTAAAGAGCGCTTTAAAACTGGCTCGCTGACGCGTGATAAAAAAGCCCAGAAAGAGCACCGTATTGAGCGCGTACAACGGCGCAGCAAAGAGAAGCAAGCGCGCAAAAAATAACGGCTTATCGTATGGCGATCCCTTGCAGAATACTGTGCATTTGATGCTGCAAAATTAAGCTGGTGGATAACGGCATTAACTTGGCTTCTTTTTCACCAGCCAGAATACTTTTACTGGCAGCGTCTATTTCAAACTCGAAACCAAACCCCGCTCTTTGGTGCTGAAAATCATCTATTTTTTCATCTAGTTGAAATAAGCTACAGCGATCAGCACGCCAAAAGTCAGGGATTTCGATGTAACCATTTTCTCCTATGATGTGCGCCGAATTTTGTAATCTTGCTCTAAAGGAGCAGGCTAATGTAGTGGTAACGTCAGGATATTGCGTGACAATCGTTACATCATCTTCTACCCCGGTTTTAGCCCGCCTGTGACTATAAATACTGCGTTCGGACTGCTGGCTAATCAAGTGCTGGCTAATCAAGTGCTGGCTAATAGACTGCTGGCTAATAGAGTGCTGACGAGTAAACATCTGCGCTATGGCTAAGGTATAAATTCCCATATCCAATAGGCAGCCCCCAGCAAGTGCTGGGTTATACATGCGATCCCCTTCAACGTACTTTACCGGGTAACCAAAATCGGCTTTGATGTGAACGATTTTTCCAATGCGTCCCATATCTACCCATTCTTTTGCCTTGATAATAGCGGGCAAAAAATAGCTCCACATGCCTTCCATAAGAAAGCAGTCGTTGTGCCGTGCAATATCGATTAACTGTTGGCATTGCTCAGGTGTAACGGTAATTGGTTTTTCACACAGCACATGTTTGCCGGCATTAAGCGCTGCGCTTGCTTGCTCAAAATGGAAATTATGCGGTGTGGCAATATAGATAGCATCTATGTCTGAGTGTTGGTACAAGGCTTGATAGCCTTGCAACGCATTAGGGATATTATAGTTTTTTGCAAAGTGCTGGGCATCTTTAAGGTTACGAGAAGCGACAGCGGTTAACGCAGCCAATTGTGTATGCTGAATGTCTTTACAAAATGTTTGGGCAATACGCCCTGCGCCTAAAACGCCCCAGCGGATTTTTTTGTTTTTTCGTAGCGCTTGTATACTTGGGCCTTTCTCTGTCAGTTTTTGCTCTGTCATTGCAAACTCATCTTCATCTTCAATAAGCCGTAAACTTACTCGCTAAGGGAACGCTTTGCATTTGCGATTTTTTAAATTATCCAAATCTAAATAGACAGAAAACGAAATTTGACCCGTTATAAGGTATTAGGTGACATACCTAAGTATCGCCTTATAGATTTTACCATCGGCGAGATTGGGTTTTAATTGCCTCAACGAAACGAGATAACCCATTGAACCAACCGAGGAATTGACCATGTTGAAAATAGTTAAAACTTCTATCGCTATTGCCGCCACTTCATTATTTATGTCGGGTGCAGCACAAGCTGACGTAGCAGAAGCATTACAGAATATTTGTACCATAGTAAAAGCAGACGACAAAGGTGAGCTTCGTAAGAAAATGAAGCGTGTACAGTCTGACTATCGTTTGAAATTGCAAGATTATTACTCAGGTATTTCTTGTGGTGGCAACAGCTTAATTCGTACCGCCATGTTAAGCGATGCGGTTGAAGCTGGCACCTTGTTAGTAAAGAAAATGCCCAAAAGTGAATTATCTACCCCTGAGCAAGACGGCAAAACCGTTATCGCTTGGGCATCTGAAAATGGTTTGAATGCTTCACCTATTATGAGTGTGCTTAACGACCGCATCTAATTTTTATCACTGTTATCGTCACACTTAGGCGAACAGTGGTATCGATTTCAACATGGTAAGCAAGTAGCGCTACTTGCTCCTTAAGAAATGGCCCCTTTTGGGGCTATTTTTTTATCTGGCTTTATCTCCTTCCACGTTAATAAGTCATGACTTAGCGAGAGTTTAAAAGGGGGTTGTATATCAGCTATTCAAGTGACGTTGAGTTACTCAGTGTGATCTTTATTCAACGGCCGGATGAAATTAACTCCCTCTTGATAAATATACACTCCCACTTGTCAAATATGTTTGCACAGAGCATTTAGCACCAGGTAACTCAAGGGAAAGTAATCACTCACAATTTCACGAACTTATTCGAAAAAATTGGGTCTGCTTAATTATATTTGTACCTAGTCTTTCAGATAATTTATATGCTATTTTGAGATGATATTTTTGGGGCTCAGCTGACAGAGGATAGCGATTGATCAAGGTTATATGGATTTGTACTGTATTGATTTTTTGGGTGCCGGTGAAAGCGTTTGCGGCCCAAGCTGTGGTGTATAGCTTTTCAGATGAATACCAATCCCTCACGTCAAGATTAACCACTGCGCCTCAACAAGTCTTAACACAGTTAATAAACTCAGCGCCGCAACATGAGGCAAGTAACGTGGTTAAAGCTGAGTACTATGCCATTTTAAGTGACACTTACTACGCGCTAACGTATCCGCAAAAAGCAATTGAGAGCGCGCAACAAGGTCTGAGTTTTATCACCGAAGAGTCAGAACCTTGGTTGTACCATAATTTGAAATTAATCGAAGCGACAGCGATAGAGATGGCGGGTGAGCCCATTGATGCGTTGTTGGCTGTCAATAAAGCGGTGGCGTGGGCAAAAGATAACCACAGCGAAGCAACATATATACTCGGTTTATATGTTAGAGGCTTGTTATTTACCTCGTTAAATGAGTATAGCGGCGCTGCAGAGAACTTCTTAGAAGCCTACAGTTTGTCTACCCAATATACCGGCAAAATTTCCAAGGCTAATATTGCCGGCATGATTGGGGTTATGTACGAAAATCGCGGTGATTATAAACTGGCGATCCCCTATTACGCCGAAGCTGTTGCCCACGCACGTAAAAATAACGAACCCCTGAATTTAAGCATCGTATTGTTTGGTTTAGGCTCAGCTAATTTTGGTGCCGGTAATATTGATTTAGGCGAAACGCAACTTATTGAATCCGCGGATATTGCACGCTCATTGGATGACTCCCAAGGGGTTGGGTATGCGCTCAAGCAGTTAGCAAAAATCAGTATAAAGAAACAAGACTACGCATTGGCCGAAAAGCGTTTGAAAAGAGCAGCTGACATTTTTGCTGAGAGCGAAAATAGACCGATAGATTTTCAGATTTCAAAAAGTTTGTTTGAAGTGGCTTTAGCGACAGGGGAACTCGAAAAAGCCGAGCAACATCGTGATAGCGCAAAAGAATATTTAAATCCTGCCACCATGCCTAGCGACACCATAGAGATAGAGCAACTCGAAGCTGAGTTAGCAGCTGCCCAGGGGGATCTAGCCGCGGCTTATGCACACATGCAGCACGCCCTAACCTTGAGTAGTGAATATCATGCGACCAGAAACTCTGAACAACTTCATCGTTTGCGAGCCATTTATCGCGTGCGCGCCTCAGAACAGGAGAACAAGATACTAGAGCATCAAAATCGTTTGCAGCGTTTTGCGCTTAGTGCTCAAGAGCAGCGCAATATTTATTTGTGGGCGTTTCTGGGTATTGTGTTGGTAGTGTGTTGTTTATTAGCTGTGATGGTTTATCGGGTCAAGGCGCAAAGTAGGGCACTTACAAAACTTGCGATCACAGATGATCTAACCGGCTTGTACAACAGGCGTCACATTATCGAGCAGCTTGAGCGACAAGTACATGCAGCGAACCGCTACAAGTATGATTTGTGTGTCGCGATTATCGATTTAGATTTCTTCAAGAAGATCAACGACAGCTATGGCCACGCAGTGGGCGATCGTGTGTTAATTGAATTCAGTGATATATGCAGTAAAAATCTACGGCAGTCCGATATTATCGGGCGTATTGGCGGCGAAGAATTTTTGGTCATTTTACCGCACACCAATTTGCAAGATGGGTATAATGCACTAGACGGTTTACGCCATAAAATATCTATGGTGAATAATGTGGTTGATATCAAAGATTTATCCATCAGTGCTTCAATTGGTTTGACCTTCAATACCGATAGCCGAGAGAGCATGCAATTAATGGCCGATGCCGATACCGCACTTTATCAAGCCAAAACCCAGGGACGCGATCAGGTCGTGATCCATCCACAGAGCACGCCAGTTAATTCGTAAGCAGGTTCACCAATCAATGATGGGAAACACTAATCGAGGATTTATTCTTACCTCGGATCAGCGCGATATTGGCGCAAAGACCTGTCTTGAATTTTGGTTGTTGAGCGACAAGGGGCCAATCAAAGTCACTACTGAGGCTCAGCAGTCGGTTTTCTTTATCAGTCAGCAAGATACACAGAAAGTATCCGATATTCTGGCCTCAAGTGAAATCCGCTTTACCCTTAAAGCCTTGCCCTTAAAGCGTTTTGACCAACAGTTGGTCAGTGCAATTTACTTTGCTAGAACGAAGCAAGCTTATGCCGCTAAAGAGCGTTTAAGAGTGCACGAGGTGGCGTTTTACGAAGCCGATATACGCTTAGCTGACAGATATTTAATGGAGCGCTTTATCTATGCAAGCGCCGATATCAGTGGTGTTCAACAAGGAACATCGCCTTATGTCACGTATACACAAAGCCACTTAAAACCGGCCCAGTACACCCCCTCTTTTTCAGTACTCTCAATTGATATTGAGTGCAGCGAGAAAGGGGAGCTGTATTCAATTGGCCTAGCGCAGAGTAACTACCAAACAGTATTTATGATTGGTGAAGCCGAAGAAGGCCCAAAGTGGTTGCAATGGGTTAATAATGAAGAGGCGCTCATTCGGTCTTTTATTACTGAGGTTAATCGTATTGACCCAGACATTATCATTGGCTGGAATGTGGTTAATTTTGATTTTCGGCTGCTTATTGAGCGGGCCCAGCTGTATAGGCTAAAGCTTACATTAGGCCGAGGTGGCGAAGCCGTTTATTGGCGCGACGCCCCAAATGAAGTGAATCAAGGCTATATCAGCATGCCTGGCCGGGTGGTGGTAGACGGTATAGATGCGCTTAAAACCGCAACGTATCAATTTAGCAGTTTCAGCTTGGAGTTTGTTGCCCAAACGCTGTTGGGTAAAGGCAAACTCACGGATGACGTTGATGACAGGCTAGCCAAAATTAAGCACGACTTTTTATATAACAAAGTCAAACTAGCTGAATATAATCTGCAAGACTGCCAACTCGTACTAGAGATTTTTGAGCATACAAAAATGTTGGACTTTCTGACATTGCGCAGTCAATTAACGGGCCTTGAATTAAATCGCGTGGGTGGCTCAGTAGCCGCTTTTGTTAATCTGTACTTACCAAAACTGCATCGCGCTGGGTATATATCGCCGAACCGCCCTATTGACGGCGGCTTAGCCAGCCCAGGTGGATATGTCATGACCTCACAGCCGGGTCTGTATCGTAATGTACTGGTGCTCGATTTTAAGAGCTTGTATCCGTCAATTATTCGCACATTTAAGATAGACCCCCTTGGTTTGGTAGAAGGCCTGCGGTATCCAGAGGCCGGCATACAAGGGTTTAAAAACGCTGTTTTCTCTCGAGAGCATCACTTCTTACCAGACATCATCACCTCCTTATGGCAACAAAGGGATACGGCCAAACGCGATCAAGATGCGGCGCGCTCTCAAGCGATTAAAATACTAATGAACTCGTTTTATGGGGTGCTTGGCTCAGGCGGCTGCCCCTTTTACGACACGCGTTTGGCCAGTTCAATCACCTTGCGCGGTCATGAAATCATGCAAACTACAGCCACTTGGGTTGAAAGCATGGGTTATAAGGTAATTTATGGCGATACCGATTCCATTTTCGTTTGGTTGGGTGATGATATTACCGCTGATGAAGGGCATAACATCGGGCAGCAATTGCAGGGTGAAATTAATCAGCGCTGGACTCAAGCCATCACCGAACAACATCAATTACAGAGTTATTTGGAAATTGAATTTGAAACCCAGTTTGAGCGATTTCTTATGCCAACGATACGTGGCTCCGAGCTGGGTAGTAAGAAGCGTTATGCTGGCCTGAAGCGGCAAATAGGAGGGCAAGCTGAACTTGTTTTCAAAGGGTTAGAGTCGGTACGTTCTGACTGGACGCCTATGGCGAAGTCGTTCCAATTGGCTCTTTACGAGCGGGTATTTGCTGATCAAGACGTGAAAGACTATGTGCTGCGCGTCGTAGAGCAAACACGAAATGGTGAATTGGATGAACAACTGGTATATCGCAAGAGGATCAGGCGTCCCTTGGTGCAGTATATTAAAAACGTCCCGCCTCACGTCAAGGCCGCGCGCCTAGCAGACGAACAGAATCAGCAACTGGGCAAACCTCTGCGCTATCAACATAAAGGGCAAATTGCTTATGTGATTACCTTAAACGGCGCGCAGCCTGTTGGGTATCAAAACAGTGCGTTAGATTACGAGCATTATATTGATAAACAAATACGACCTATTGCTGAGAGTATTTTGCCCTTTATCGGGCTATCTTTTACTGAGATAACCAGTGCTCAATTGGGTTTATTTTAGTAAGCTAAGCGACTCACCTTGGTTTCAGTTGTAGTCAATTTTAAGGAGAAAATGTGCACGATGTAAATGTAATGATAATTGATGATGACGATATTACGCTAACATTGCTTGAGCACATTGTGGAGGAATTGGTCAGTGGTGAAATACTCGCTTTTTCAAGCAGTATTAAAGCCCATGCTTTTTTATTGACCGAAGATGCACAACGTATCAACTTAGTGATTTGTGACTGGCAAATGCCCAGTGTCAGCGGTATTAAAATACTAGAAACCTTGCGTGTGAAGTTGGAAAATTGCCCATTTTTGATGGTAACGGCAATGCCTACCCGAGATTTAGTAATGAGCGCCAAACGCCTTGGTGTGACAGATTTCATCGCTAAGCCCTTCAGTTCTGATGAGCTTACTCAGAAGCTTTCAACACTACTTGAGAAAATTAGTCCAGCTTAAAGAAGAGATGTATTGAATTATGCAGTTTGACAAAATTATTGATAGAACCCCCTCAAATGCCTACAAATGGGAACGCTACAAAGGTCGAGATATTCTCCCTATGTGGATTGCCGACACAGAATTTCGCTGTGCAGAGCCTATTCTTGATGCATTAAAAGCCCGTGCTGAACATGGATTACTTGGCTACACCTTGCCTAATCACGCGGCTGGCGCAATTCAAGCTGTGGTTGATTGGATGGCCAAGCAATATGATTGGAAAATTGAGCCTCAGTGGTTGGTATGGACTCCAGGGGTCGTGCCTGGCTTTAACATGGCGTGCCAAGCTTTCTGCCAACCCGGCGACAAGGTTATTGTGCAAACTCCAAATTACCCACCTATGTTAGCGGCCCCAAAACTGAATGGATTAGCGCGTGCTGATGTACCCACGGTGGAAGTGGACGGTAAGTGGATGCTTGATTTCGATGTGCTAGAGCAGCACGCTAAAGATCCAAAATGCACCTTATTTATTTTGTGCAACCCAATGAATCCAGTAGGCAGTGTGTTAGACGAGGCTCAACTTACCCGCGTGGCAGAGATATGCGCGGCGAATAATGTGATGCTATGTTCTGATGAAATTCACTGCGATCTGATTCTTGATAAAGACGCGAAGCATATTCCTGCGGGTAAGCTCGCCAGCGCAGAAAATAACTCAGTCACCCTAATGGCAGCCAGTAAAACCTTTAACGTGGCAGGTTTGGGCACGTCATTTGCGATTATTCCTGATGCTAAAGTGCGTCAGCGTTTTACTCAAGCGGGGCAAGGTTTAGTGCCTTGGGTGAACGTAATGGGCCTAGCGGCGACAGAAGCGGCGTTTACTCAATGTGATGATTGGTTGGCTGCCCAGTTAGATTACTTACGCGCTAATCGTGACTACTTAGTGGAGCAAATTAACCAAATCGACGGCTTACGCGTTATTGCCCCACAAGCGACTTTCCTCGCTTGGATCGACGCTAGCGGCTTAGGCGTGGAAAATCCTCAAACATATTTTGAAGAAAAAGGTGTCGGGCCATCACCCGGTATCGATTTTGGAGATAAACAGTTTGTGCGCATAAATTTCGGTTGCCCCCGTTCACAACTAGAGCAAGCGATTAACTGTCTTAAAGCCTAACCTTTTCTTAGAGAAACACGAGAAAGGCGCTAAACCCGTGCAGGTTTAGCGCCTTTTTTATTGGATTAATACCCATTCCAATACCAATACCAATAAATTTTCGCTGAGTGGCTAATTATTTAATGGTGTTGGTATAAGACCCGCTTAGAAGTTAACTCGAGCACCCAGCACAAAAGAGCGACCAGGTAGTGGTGCTACATCTTTTAAGAAAGAAGAATGCACCCGTGCAACCCTGTCAGTCAGATTATTGCCTTTAACAAATAAGGTCACATCTGAATCAGCCACTGAGGTGTAGTAATTCATCGAGGCTGACACCAAGGTGTAACCCTCAGTTTGGGTTTCATATGATGCAAAATGACTCTGTTTGGCATAATGAGTCGCTCCTAGCTCCGCATGCCAATCGTCGGTTTCCCAATGAAACTCCATCCCTAGGCGCATTGCAGGTATGCGCGGTACGTTACGGTTACCTTCTTCGCTGGCGGCTTCATCTAACTTGGCGCGAGTGTAATCGGCAAAGCTCTCGATTCGCAGGTTATCATTTAAGTGCCAGTCTAGCTGGGCTTCAAAACCATATAAAACCGCGTCTTGCTGACGGAAGATAAACACTGGCGTAACCTCTTCTTCATGATCGTGCTCATCTTCTAATTCTTCTTCTTCGTCGTGTCCGTGCAGTTGTTCACTGTCTAGTCCCGTGTCTTGCTCATACAGGTAATTAGCGATGTCGTTGTAGAAAAAGCTTACATCAGCCGTGATCGTATCTCCGTGATAGCGGTAACTTAAGTCGACGTTGTTTGACACTTCGTTCTCAACACTTCTGGTGGACTGGACTAATTCATAGCCGTCTTCGTCCAACTCAATATCAAACCCCGCACCGACTTCGAAGGTACCTGTGCTGATATGAAGGCCGTTAGAAAATATTTCGGACGCTGAAGGTGCACGCTCAGAGCGGGCATAGTTGAAGGCCAATGAGCTTCTATCATTCAAGGTGTACACAACACCCGCTGAGAAACTATTAGCGTTAAAAGACCCATCAGAGAAGTTGATCTCGCCGTGCTCTTCTTCGTGTTCCTCTTCCTCTTCGTGATGTTCTTCTTCAGCGAAAAAGGTGTTATCTGGCTGATGTTTGGTATGCTCGAAGCGTGCCCCGAGTTGCCATAAGAACGCGCCTGTTTGCTTCTCTTCTAATATAAATAGCGCAGTAGAGGTGGTTTTGGTACTGGGTGTGAATGCCTCATCCCCCAGAGCAGAAAAGTCAGATGAGGTGTAATGAATACCTACCACGCCTTCCCATCCACTTAGTGGTGCATGCTTTGCCCATAAACGAGACTCTTTTGCTTCATTGCTGAACGTGGTACCCACTGCGCCATCTTCAATTTCACTGTGCTCATAATCTGTATATGCATTGAGCCAATGTACCTGAGTAAATGGCCCGTCAATGTTTTGCCAATCGACTCTAGATTGATACCGGTTTTGCTTTAAGCGTGCAAATACGCTTTCTTCTTCATGCTCTTCTTCATGTTCGTCGTCATGATCGTCCTCATCATGGTCTTCTTCATCGTGCTCGTCTTCCTCATGTGCATGCTCATGACCCGGTATGCCATATTCGTTATCCAAACGGGCATATGAAAAGGCCACATTGACGTCGTCACCTATCCAGCCAATACCTAAGGTGCCACCGGTGGCATCAATGGCTGAGTTTTCTAATTTACCTATGCTGTCAGAATCTGCATCACTGGCTTCATTAGGGATGTCGTAGTCATCGCTGTCACGGGTAAAACCGTCAGCATGAAAAGCAAAATTGCCCACGCCACCGTTGATATCACCTGACAACATCTTTTCGTTCGACACGGTATCGTAAGATGTGGCCACTTCACCGTTAATGTCTTCTTGACGCTCGCGAGGTAAACGATTATCTACCACGTTGACCACGCCGCCAATTGCACCACTGCCATAAAGTAAGGTGGCAGGGCCACGCAATACTTCAATTTGAGTGGCCGTTGCGGCCTCAACCGTGGTGACATGATCAGGGCCGACGCGAGACGCATCAGAAGCGTCTAATCCATTTTGCAATACTTTAACTCGTGGACCATCTAAACCGCGAATAATTGGGCTACTGGCGACAGGACCAAAGTAGGTACTGTTAACGCCGGGCAGACCTTTGAGGGTTTCACCTAACGTAGCCGCTTGAGAATTATCTAATGCTTCACCGCCTAAAATAGTTACAGGAGTCGCGGATTCAAGCACCGAACGGCCAATGGGGTTGGCAGTGATAACTAAGGTCTCAATACTTTGTTCATCTTTTTGGATTGGTTTTTCTGCGGCATAAACGCCTGCACTGATAAGCGCGCTGCATAACGCGGATAGTTTTAACACTGACATTTGAGGACCTTACTGCATCTTATGATTGGCTGGTGATGTTATAATATAACACCAAAAAAGGCGGTTTTCGTCAATTATTTATTCAGTTTTTTACGCTTGGCAATAATAGGTTTGAGTTTCTGGGTATGTTTAGACTCGAAAATCCTAAATTAATGACTCGTTTTGCATTCAGATATTCCCTGCTGCTGACGCAGTAGCATTGGCGCTGGGTTCTATTCCATCTAAGCCGTTTATTTTCTTTACTCCCGCTATTCTTTCTCATCCGAAGTTTGCGCTAGGTGCCTACGCATTTCGAGCGTGGGCACAACGACTATCGTTGATTTAGTGATGGCGTCCGTCACTGCTCATTCTCAGAGCCGTTATTTAGCAGGATGATGTAAAGCACTATGTGTTAAATGTTTCAAATTATTAGTTAGCTTGCTAAGTAATTTTTAGCCTCTATAATACTTAGCATGCTAAGTAAATAGTCTGCATTCCCCTGATAAAGAAGGCAGAAGAAATGTGAGGTCGAAATGGCGGGTGAAAACAGTGAATACAGAAAGCTTAATAATCCAGCTTTGGGTTGGTTGTTAGGGCGTGTATTTCGCCTGTGGCGAAGTGCTATATCCCATTCGGTTAGGCCAATGGGAATGACCGAAGCGCGCTGGTCGGTGATGATGACTTTAAGAACCCTAGGCGAGGGCGTATCTCAACATACGCTGGCGAGTGAGCTTGGAATCGAACTGCCGTCTCTAAATCGCACAGTGAACCAGCTAGTGGAACGCAATTTGGTCGAGCGACGTGCGCATCTGAGTGATAAGCGCTGCAAATGTTTGTGGTTTACTGACGCGGGTAATGAACAACTGCAAACACTGGAAAGTTGCGTAGGGAAAGTGCGTAGTCAGTTAACCGACGGGATCACCGAGGAAGAGCTTGATAGCATGTTTAATGTATTGAAAAAAATTGAAAGTAATGCCTGTGCTTTGCTGGATAAGCCAACAGAGGGAGGACAATAACCATGGCACCTGATCAAATGTTTAAGCGTTGGGTACACATTGCTCTTGCTGTGTTTGCTTTGTCGTTTGCCTACTTTTTAGCGGCAGATTTATGGATGCCCGTTAGCACTCAGGCTAGGGTGCTGCACCCTGTGGTGAATATTTCTTCCAAGGTTAGCGGGCAGGTTAGTGATGTGTTGGTTGAAAATAATCAGCTAGTCGAAGCCGGACAGGTGTTATTTAGTCTAGATAAACGTCCTTACGAAATTGCGGTGGACAAGGCTAAATTGGCGGTTGAAAGCGCCAGCCAAACTAATCTACAACTTGACGCATCTATTGCTGCAGCTGAGGCACAGGCTTTAGCGTCAAAGGCCGACGTGGAAGAGCTGAAGCTGGAAGTAGAGCGTGTGGAAAGCTTGATTAAATCCAACACGGTTTCACGTCAACTATACGACCAAACCAAGGCCAACTACCGGGTTGCACAAGCCCAAGTCGAGGCTGCGCAGGCAGACGTCGTCAAGTATCGCGCTCAACGGGGTAAAGATGGCAATGACAACTTATTGCTTCGCCAAGCCGAAAATACGCTGCAAAATGCGCAATTGCAGCTAAATTACGCCGATGTGCGCTCACAAGTAACAGGGCGGGTGACAAACCTACAACTGCAACCTGGAAATTACGCTCAAGCCGGCTCAAGTGTTGCCGCAGTCGTGGTCGAGAAAGGTGACATTGTCGCTGATTTTAGAGAAAAATCGTTAAGCCATGTGCAAATTGGCGATCTCGCCTCCATTGTATTTGATGCTCACCCTGGGCGTGTTTTTGACGGCCAAGTATCAGCTATTGATGCCGGGGTAAAAGACGGTCAGATAAGCGCTGATGGCTCATTGGCTAATCCTGAAAACTCAGATCGTTGGGTACGTGATGCCCAGTACATGCGTACGCATATTACGTTACTTGAAGCGCCTGATCTGCTGAAGTCATTGCCCTCTGGGGCACGGGCGACCGTACAGCTTCATCCTGTGGGTGGCTTAGCGAGTTGGTTGGGAGCAGTGCAAGCCCACGTGATCAGCATCATTCACTACATATACTAGGTTGAACTGATGTCCAAATCGTTACTGAGATTACCGTTTATTCGTAAAGGGAGCGTCAGTAGGCCTGCGCACCGAGCGTTGACGGCCAACGAAGTGCGCCAATGTTTGCGCGTGGCTTTTGGCGCGACACTTGGCTTTACCATCAGCAAAATAATGGGCTGGAATTACGGTACGTTTTTTACGGTGTATCCCATGTTGCTTCTGGGTTTAGTACCGATTTTAAACAGTCACATTATTCGCCAGTTTCTGGCAAATGCCGTCTTGGTCACTACCTTTGTATTTGTGGTGCAAGGTATGTTTGGCGATCAACCCATTCCCATGACGATTACGGTTGTGATGATCTTCGCTTTTATGTTTCGCTGCATGTCTAACGGGGCAAATTTTTTGTTTGGCGCCGTGGGCATGGTGGGCTTATCAATGCAGCTACACTTCGCCAGTTACAGCAGTGCATCGGTAAGCGATTTGGTGATGTCGAATGTGGCCGCCACAGTGCTCACTGTATTCGTCGCCATGTTAATGCATTTACTGATCCCTGATGTAGAGGCCAGACCAAAGCCCCCAGTGATAAACAAACCTGACAGCAACCGCCGACATGAGGTTATTTTAGCCACTACCGTGGCGACGTTATCCTACATCGTGTTTCAAGTGCTGGATTTACAAGGCTCGCTATCGGCTCAGGTGTCATCTGTGTTGATTCTGTTTCCGTTAAATTGGCATGGGGCAGGACGCGCAGCGGTAAATCGCGCGATAGGCACATTGGTGGGCTGTAACATTGGTTTGGCTTGGCAGTTTATTTTGCTCGACCATAGTGGGATCTTATGGTTTGTGAGTATCGCCCTGTGGATCAGTGTGATGCTGTTTGCTCGCTATCATATGTTAGAAGGCGGCGGCTCGGGTGCAGGCTTTGGCGCGATGACGACTATGGGAATATTGTTCGGCCAGTATTTATCGCCTCAACAAGACCTAGTATACAACGCCCTTTATCGTTTTACCTCTGTCACCGTGTCGGTGGTATTAACGCTTCTAGCTGTGTATGGCATGCATAGGTTACTGAATAAATTCGCTAATACGCGCTTTATTCTAGATAGCGGGTCTACATAAAATGCTAGTCTACATAAGCACCTAACATCGGTAGTAAAAAAAACAGCAAAAAAAAGAGACCCTAGGGTCTCTTTTTTAGTGGTATTTGCAAATACGCATTAGCTATTGGCTTGCCTAAAGCGTGCAATCAAGGCGTTCGTTGAGCTATCAAAACCGAGGGCTGCATCCGTGTTAACAATTTTATCTAACACTTGGTTGCCAAGTTCTTTGCCTAATTCAACGCCCCATTGGTCAAACGAGTTAACACCCCATATTGCCCCTTGCACAAATACCTTGTGCTCGTACATGGCCACAAGAGAACCTAAGGTTTTCGGATCCATCTGTTCAAACAACAAAGTATTGCTTGGTTTGTTGCCTGGCATAGTTTTATGGGTGGCTAATTTAACTCTCTCGGCCTCATCAAGACCCTTACCTTCAAGGTCTGCATAACACTCATCAAACGTTTTACCCTGCATCAATGCTTGGGTTTGACCAAAGCAGTTTGACGCCAGCATAGCGTGATGGGTGTTGTCTTGGTTCGGCACATTCAATGGCAACATAAAGTCCGCGGGGATCAACAAGGTACCTTGATGAATAAGCTGGTGGAATGAGTGTTGGCCATTCGTCCCTTCGCTGCCCCAAATAATTGGGCCAGTGGCGTAATCTACGGCTGTGGTGTCGCCGCTGATATTCTTACCATTACTTTCCATGTCTAACTGTTGAACGTACGCAGGGAAACCACGTAAATAGTGGTAATAAGGTAAAAGAACGTGACTTTGGGCACCAAAGAAATTGATATACCACACACCTAACAATGCAGTCAGCATGGGTAAGTTTTGCTCTGCAGGAGCCGTTTTGAAATGCTCATCCATTTCAAAGGCGCCTTGAAGCAATTGACGGTAATTGTCATAACCTAATGTTAGGGCAATCGGTAAACCGATAGCAGACCATAAAGAGTAGCGCCCGCCAACCCAGTCCCACATAGGGAATATGTTGTCTTCAGCCATACCAAAGTCTGTGGCAGCCTTGATATTAGAAGACACAGCGATAAAGTGTTTGGCGATATCTTGCTGAGTGCCCCCAGCGTTTAAGAACCAGTCTTTAGCCGTTAGGGTATTTTGCAAGGTTTCTTGGGTGGTGAAAGACTTAGACGACATCACGACCAAGGTTTCTTCGTGATCTAGGTTCGCGAGTACATCTTGAATATGGCAGCCATCTACGTTAGCCACAAAATGCACTTTAACGCCATCAAACCAATAAGGTTTAAGAGCTTCAGACATAATTTTAGGACCTAAGAATGAACCGCCAATCCCTATGCTTACGATCTGTTTTAGGGCTTTTCCTGTGTAACCTTTACGCTCGCCGCTGTGAATACTGGCAACAAAATCTTTGATTTTGTCTTGGCAAGCAAGTACTTCAGGCATGACGTCTTGACCATCAACATAAACGGGCTCACCTGAGAAGTTACGTAATGCAGTATGTAAAACCGCACGTTTTTCAGTGTGGTTAATGATGTCGCCTTTAAACATCGCGTCGCGTTTCTGCGAGACTTGGCTTTCATCGGCTAAAGCGAACAAGGCTTTTAGTACATCATCAGTGATCAGGTTTTTAGAAAAGTCTAGTTCAATCCCGCAAGCCGTTTGCTGGTATTTACTGGCACGAGAGGTATCGCTGGCGAACCAGTCGCGCATGTGTTGCTGTTTAACATCTTCAGCTAATGAAGCAAGCGTTTGCCAAGTAGGGGTGTCAGTCAGCGCAGTCATGCAGGACTCCTTTGGGTGTTAATTTGATTTTATAAAGTAAAAAAAAGCGCCTAAACAGACGCTCTTTTGATGCTGTTTCTATTACACGTAGCTTTTAAGTAGCGTTTCAAGTTTCACTTGGTCTGCCGCAAAGTTACGAATACCTTCAGACAACTTCTCAGTTGCCATGGCATCTTGGTTCATTTCCCAGCGGAATGCAGCTTCATCAAGTGGCTTACCAGGAGTCGTTGTTGCTCCCGTGTCTTTCAGCTTCACTTCAAGCGGGGCATCGCTGTTAGATAACTCTTCCAACAAACCCGGGCTGATGGTCAAGCGGTCACAGCCAGCAAGTTCGGTAATTTCACCGATATTACGGAAGCTTGCGCCCATAACGACGGTTTTATAGCCGTGCTCTTTGTAGTAATTGTAGATCTTAGTCACTGATTGCACACCAGGATCTTCACTGGCTGCATATTCAGTTTTACCGGTTTTGGCTTTATACCAATCAAGTATACGGCCAACGAAGGGTGAAATTAGGTAAGCACCGGCTTCAGCACAGGCTTGGGCTTGAGCGAAACTAAACAACAAGGTTAAGTTACAATTGATACCTTCTTTTTCAAGGTGTTCTGCGGCTTTAATACCTTCCCATGTTGACGCTAATTTAATTAAGATGCGGCTTTTATCTATGCCTGCTTCTTTATACAAAGCGATAAGCTTGTGCGCTTTTTCGATGCTGGCTTGCGTGTCAAACGACAAACGGGCATCTACTTCTGTAGAAATACGACCAGGAACGATATTCACAATATCAGTCCCTATGGTCACCGCTAGCTTGTCACCAGCATCAATGATCTGCTGGTCAGCGTCATCAGATTGCTCTTTTGCCCAAGCAACCGCATTTTCAAGATGCGAGCGATATTGCTCCATCTCAGCCGCTTTAAGCAACAATGAAGGGTTGGTCGTCGCATCAACGGGTTGATACTTTTTGATCGCTTCTATGTCGCCAGTATCGGCAACAACAGTGGTGATATCGCGTAGTGCTTGTAATTGATTGGACATGCTAACCTCGAATTCATTATGTTGTAAAATTACAACATTTTAATCAACAAATGTATATGTTCTCAAATTTCCTAAGTTAATAGTGGGGCGTGATCGCGTCACTATCAATACTGCCGGCGAATTAAATCTTTATGACGGTATGTGAAGAATAACCAAGATCAGGTGAAAACAAACAGGTAGCATAGAATATAACCCTTGGCCTGCATACGCGAGTAAAACACCTTCAATGTCAGCAAAAATAACCCTATTACAAGAAGACATAAACCAACTGCCTGTAGATGCCTTAGTGCGATGCCAATATTCACAGGGAGATAGTCTTTACCAATACAATCACGAACAGCTTGAGCCTGAGCTTGGACAAGGAGCCGTCATCAAGATTACTCGACCCGCTGATGCGCAGTGGGTAGCCGATGTTATGTTGTTGCTAAAAGCCAACTGGGATTCAGCCGCTCCCCAGGAAAAAGCATCGCTTATTGAAATTGCGTATCACCAGGTACTTGATTTTGCGGATACCTCAAACATTCGAAGTGTGGCATTCAATGTATTAGGCGCTGAGAGTGAAAGTGATGACGCGACCTTAGCGCAATTATGTGGGCTGGCCGTAAGACGTGTCAGTGAAGCATCGATTACCTACAGCAACCTTAGAAAAATTATAGTGTGCGCGCGCAATGAGCAAGAATATCGATACTTAGTCAGTGCATTACAAACCTTGCAACTGCATTAGTATATTCTTAGGCGGAATCGGCTTTGCGACTTAAATTGAATGAACCCTGCTGCTGTGAATAAATCCACCATTTACAAACTCGTTATTAAGATGGGTTGATCCTGACGGGCAAGAGCCTCACTGTTAATAGAAATTAATAATCAAACTCATCTATTTTAATCGGTTGTACCTGGCGTAGCTGTTGGTATCATGATGCTATCTGATTAAGAGTAAGGAATTTACATGCTACTTGTTGTATCACCAGCCAAAAATCTCGATTTTGAGAAGCACAGCAATGCACCTTCGTCGAGCCAGCCTGAGTTGCTAGAGCACAGTCAGCAGCTGATTGATCGCAGCCGGAAGTTGAGCCCAGCGCAAATTGGCTCACTGATGAAAATAAGCGATAAACTCGCCGGCCTAAATGCAGACCGCTTCGCAGCTTGGCACACGCCTTTCACCGATGAGAATGCCAAGCAAGCGGTATTAGCCTTCAATGGCGACGTGTACGGTGGTTTAGATGCCGCCAGTTTTAGTGAGCAGGACTTTTCATATGCACAAAAACATATGCGTATCTTGTCGGGGTTGTATGGTTTATTGAAACCACTGGATTTGATGCAAGCTTATCGCTTAGAGATGGGCACCAAGCTAGACACTGAGCGAGGCACTAACTTGTATCAATTTTGGGGGAACATCATCACCGAAAAGCTCAATCAGGCATTGGCAGAGCAGGGTGATAACGTGTTGGTCAATTTGGCCTCTAGCGAGTATTTCACTGCGGTTAAACCAAAAGCATTAGACGGCGAAATTATCGAGCCGGTATTTAAAGATTTTAAGAACGGCCAATATAAAATTATCAGCTTCTACGCTAAAAAAGCCCGGGGCCTGATGGCACGTTATATCATTCAAAATAAAGTCAGTGACGTTGCCAAGCTTAGAGATTTTGACACGGCAGGGTATCGCTTTAGCGAAGAGCAAAGCGCAGGCAATAAGCTGGTGTTCTTGCGCGACGAACAATAACCCCCGCCGAAATAGTCATTTGAGGTAAATCGCTAGCAGCTGTAGCTGGATGACCAATACTGCTAGTGATTTCATTATTGTCGTGTGGGAGTTACAGAGGTGTCTTTGAACCTTAGCTTTTATTAAGTGGGCTTTCACGAGGTAGGTTTTCTCGATGCAGGTTTTCAAACAACGAAGGCTCCCACGGGCGCATGGCCATTAGTAAGCCAAAGTGCTGGCGTTTACTCAATGGCAAACTGGCATCTTCTTGGTTTAGTACCGCAGCCTCTTTGGTTAGTTGATTAAGTTTTCGCTGGATAATATCCACTGATGTCTGTGAGTAACGCCCACGCAGGTAAAATCGAAAAGTCCATGGCTCTTCCTTCTTAGGCGCCATAAATTTCACCATGACCTCTCGCTCCATAAATCGCTCTAATGGCCCGCCGGGTATCCATCTGAAATCTTGTGCAATCAGAGACTTGTAGTGATTGTTAGGCAGTAAATCGATAATTTTAATGCGATCTAACTTAGCCAGTAACTGCACACATTCATGAGTGTCGATAGCGTAATGCCCAATGATTTCATCAAAAGTCCAAGCATCGCGCACGCACACGGCAACGAGTAACAATTTAGTGTCAGCCAATAATTCATTTTCTTGTTCTTCGGTGAGCTGAGTCAGTTGCTGGGTTTGCTTTTGGGCGATGATGAATAAGTCAGAAAGGCTCATCTGCAAAATCTCACAAATTTGCTCTAAGCGGTCCAATGCAAAGCTGTTCGTTGAGAAGATGCGTTTTACGTTTGCTTCGCTCATGTCGAGTTTTTCGGCAATGTATTTGTACGTTATCTGATGCTGACGTAGCAACTGCTTTAAGGTGTTGCTGATTTGGCTAATCTGACTCATAAATCCCTTTAAGTAGCGTATTAATATACTTTTGGTTGCGACTGAGTATACATAAACGGTCATTGTTTACACAGGTAATACTGGTGCTTAATCTGTGTCTCGTCTCTTGGCAGCGCCATTAGGCAACAAATAATATCTACTGATAACAATGAAAAAGGATGACCGATGAAACTTATCAATACGCTACTTACCGCGACATTTATACTTGGCACCACTGTTATTGGCACTGGCAAGGCCAACGCTGCGGGCTCAGTATAGCATAGTGCTCAAGCGAGCAAGCATTCTGCATTAGCGGTAACAGAAGGCGTCGCATCCACTGCCAAAGTGGCCAGTGTTGCCGTGGCCACCCCACTGATCGTTGCTGGTGGGGTGAGTTTGGTTACCGGCAGCGTTATTGTCGAAGCCGCTGATAGCATCAAAAGTAGTCATAGCAGCCACAGCCATGCTGATAAAAATACGCAGCTTGAGCCATTAGTCATAAGTGACGCTACTGTCACCGTTGACCCTGCGCCAAACCAGGTCATCGTTATTCAAAACAATAACACGCAAGGTCAATAATGATGACTATGTCTTCTAAACAATGGCTTACAGCGTTAGTCCTTACATTCACCTTTTCTTTCACAGCGACAGCGGGCAGCCAAGCGAATAAAGTGGCAACGCATGAGCCAGAGCAGATCGTCCACTTTGCTAAAAATGTGGAGAAGTATGCGGCCAGCCAAGGAGCAAGAGCATTTATTATTGCTAGAGTGGGCCGCCCGCAAAAAGATCTGCCCAAAGGGATACGCTTCACTCATACGGCGGTGGCTATATATTCAGATATCACCCTAGATGACGGTGAACTGGTCAAGGGTTACGCGATTTATAATCTGTATCAAAAAAGCGGCGAGTTAGACAAAAGCCAGTTAGTCACCGATTACCCAGTTGATTTTTTTTGGGGCGCTGCTCAGCTAAGCGCAGGAGTGATTATTCCCACGCCTGATATGCAAACGCGTTTAATTGACATCATTAGCACAGGTAAAAATGCGCAGTTGCATAACGAAAACTACTCGGTGATTGCTAACCCCATGAACAGGCAACTGCAAAACTGCACCGAGCATACGTTGGACATGCTCAATGCCGCGATTTATCAAACGACAGATATAGATAAATTAAAAGCCAATACCCAAGCATATTTTACGCCCCAGCGTGTGCATACCAGCCGTTTTAAGCTAATGTTTGGTGCAATGCTGCAAGATGATGTGACCACGAAAGATCATACTGGCAAAGTGTCCACCACGACCTTTACATCTATTGCCCAGTATTTAGCTAAATACGATTTGGCCAGTCAGAGCGTTATTTTAGGCAGTGACGGACAAGCAGTAGAAATTATGTCTGGTTCGAAATTTGTGGCCAGTGCAGCGAATTCATCAATATAAGACAAAGCTGGGTTCAGACTGTTCGGCAAATGAAGTTAAGAGAAATGAAAAATAAAAGCACTAAAGTATCGTAATAATAAACTTTCGGTGTAGCTATGCTCAACAAGCATCAATAGGGTTTATTTAGTCTGAACTAAAAGGCATATTCGTCTCACCCCAGCAAGACGCAGGGGTGCAAACAACTAATCAAAGAAGGACAAACACATGACAATTCAAGCACCGACGAAATCATATACATTGGCATCATTAGCAGCATTACTGATTGGCACGGTTGCCTACAGTATCGGCTTGTTCAATGCACAGATGGCGCTAAATGAAAAAGGTTACTATTTGATCATCATGCTCTACGGTTTGTTCTCAATGGTATCCCTGCAAAAAACAATCCGTGATAAAGCCGAAGGCATTAAAACCTCAAGCATGTATCAAACGTTATCATGGGCATCATCTGGTTTTGCTATCGCGTTATTAGCAATCGGCTTATACAACGCAGAATTAGCATTAAGTGAAAAAGGCTTTTACGCCATGGCGTATGTGCTGAGTTTGTTTGCCGCTGTGACAGTACAAAAGAATGTACGTGATAAAGACGCATTGGCCGGAAAACAAGAGGAAGTGCAGCAAGCAGAGTTCGCTACAGAGCAAGTGAGCTAATATAGAAACTAAAAAAATAGCGCTGAGTTAAAAAGCCGAGGGAAGCATATGCTTCCCTCGGCTTTTTTTGGTATCTCTAATTCAGTCGCTTAACGTTATGTGATTAACGCAATTGCAAGCAACTCAAGCCTACAACTTACTCGGAAGTTTGCTCCCGGCCTAACAAGGCGAGAGCCGCTTCTTTCGCGGGTTTACCTTGGTACAGCACTTGGTATATTTGTTCGCAAATGGGCATTTCAACCTGGTGCCTTGCAGCCAACTGATGCACCTCTTTGGTGTTGCGGTAACCTTCAACCACTTGGCCAATTTCTGCAATCGCATCGTCTATGCTTTTGCCTGCGCCTAAGGCCAGCCCGAAGCGTCGATTACGTGATTGATTATCCGTGCAAGTCAATACCAGATCGCCTAAACCAGCCATACCCATGAAAGTTTCTGGTTGTGCGCCTAAGGTGATGCCTAAGCGGGTTAACTCTGCCAAACCTCGGGTAATCAACGCGGTTCTGGCATTGGAGCCAAAGCCTAATCCATCAGCTAATCCAGCGCCGATGGCAATCACGTTTTTCACTGCACCGCCGAGTTGAACACCCACAAAATCATTGTTTTTGTAAACGCGGAAAGAACGAGAGCAGTGCAGCATGTTGGCAAAATCAGTAGCCAACTGTTCATCGGTAGAAGACACAGAAATGGCAGTGGGTAGACCTGCGACCATTTCTTTGGCAAATGTAGGGCCTGAAACAACCGCAAGGGGAATAGCGTCGCCGAGTATTTCTCGGGCTACATCTTGCAGTAATCGACCATTTTCTGGGTCGAGGCCTTTTGTAGCCCAAATGATTCTATGTGCTGGAGTGAGCATGGGTTTGATTTGGCGCAGCAGTGCCGAAAAACCATGACTTGGCGTCACGATAAGCAAATCATTGTTAAGGTTAACCGCTTTGAGCAAGTCAGCTTCAATCACTAATGGACCGGGAAATGTAGCACCGGGTAGGTATTTTTGATTGCATCTGGCTGTAGCCATATCTTGCATTTGCTTTGGGTCTCGCCCCCACAATGTAGTGGCAACGCCATTTCTGGCCAGACAAAAAGCAAGGGCGGTGCCATACGACCCCGCCCCTAACACTGAAACTGTTTGTTTCATTGGCTAAGTACTTACGCGTCTAGCTGCGTAGGTGCTTGTTCTTGTGCCTGCTGAGCCGCACGTTTTTGCATGTATGCTGCAAAAATAGCGTCAAAGTTTACCGGCGCAAGGTTAAGAGGAGGGAAAGTACCACGATTGACTAAATTAGAAATCGTTTCGCGTGCATAAGGGAAAAGCGTGTTCGGGCAGAAAGAGCCCAACATGTGCGCTTTATTTTGCTCAGGCATTTCGCCAATCGCGAAGATACCCGCCTGCTGTACTTCACACAAAAAGGCTGTTTCTTCACCTAACATAGCCGTTACAGTGACAGCCAAAACGATCTCGTAGACATTTTCTTCGATCAGCGCACTACGGGTGTCCAAATCTAGTTGAACTTCAGGTTTCCATTCTTTTTGAAAAATCGCCGGTGAATTAGGCGTTTCAAAAGAAATGTCCTTAGTGTAAATGCGTTGAATTGCGAATTGAGGTCCCTGAGCGGCTTGTGCTGCGTCAGCTGGGGTTGTTTGGTTTTCTTCAGCCATTATGCTTCCTTAAATTTTCTGCTTATGCAGAAAGTAATGTATCTAATTTATTTTGTGATTCTAGTGCGAACATTTCGTCACAACCACCTACATGATGCTCACCGATAAATATCTGTGGCACGGTTGAACCACCATTAGCGCGGGTGATCATCTCTGGACGAAGCTCAGGTTGAACATCCACTTTAAATTCGGTATACGTCACGCCTTTTTGCTCCAACAGGGCTTTAGCGCGGTGACAGTAAGGACAATGTCCTTTGGTGTAAATTTCGACTTTACTCATGTTAAAAATACCTTTTGTTTATTTGCTAATTGGAAGACTCGCGCCTTGCCAAGCGTTCATCCCACCTTTAAGAACGGATACCTGCTCAAAACCTTCCTTCAGCATTTGGTTTGCGGTACGTTTACATGTCATTCCCATTGCGCACACAACAATAATGGGTTTGTCTTTTTGTTTTTCAAGGCCGGTAAAATCGCCTTTGGTTACCTGCTCAGGTTTGATCTGTTTCGCGCCTAAGATGTGGCCCTTTTTAAATTCAGCGACAGGGCGAATATCCAGCACCATAGCATCATCTTTATTCATTAGAAGAGTGGCTTCATGGGTGCTTAGCTCTTTTAGTTTTGAAAATGAACTCGCCACTGTGGAGTAAAGTAAAGCTACTAACAAAGCGACGAATAAACCCGCTAAAATGTAGTGATTTGTAGCAAATTCAATCACTTGTTCCATAATTATTGCGCCTCATAGATGCAGTCAGGGTAAAAAAATGAGTGCAAAGTATATAGAAATTATCGCCTAAAACCAGTGGCAGGGCGCATCCTTGGCATAACTTATAAAATAAGCTTTTGTAAACCTACGATTTTTCCATTAATTGGCCGTGACGCGCCACCACACACAGGATAATATGACGCCTGCGGTGGTAAAGTGCTTACTTGCACTTTGTATTCTATCTATCTGCCCCCAAGTTAACTTTTACAATCTTATTTAGCGGAGACAAACATGAGCCAAAGCAAAAAAACGGTAGCCCTTATTATTATGGATGGCTGGGGTCACAGAGAAGACACCACCAACAACGCTATCGCCCATGCCAAGACTCCCGTGCTTGACCGCTTAACCAAAGAAACTACCAATACCTTGATATCCGCCTCCGGTATGGATGTAGGTTTGCCAGGTGGGCAAATGGGGAACTCGGAAGTGGGTCACGTTAATTTAGGCGCAGGTCGCGTGGTATATCAAGATTTTACGCGCGTAACGAAAGCCATTGAAGACGGGGATTTTTTCGAGAACGAGGTTTTGGTGAGTAACGTCGACAAAGCCATCAAGCAAGACAAAGCCGTGCACATCATGGGGCTTCTTTCGCCGGGTGGCGTTCACAGTCACCAAGACCATATTTTCGCCATGATTAAACTGGCTGCCAAGCGCGGCGCGAAGAAAATCTTCTTGCATGCCTTCTTAGATGGACGCGACACCCCTCCGCGCAGCGCCAAAGCACCACTTGAAGCTGCCGACAAAGTATTCGAAGAATTGGGCGTGGGTAAAACCGCCACTCTGGTTGGCCGTTACTACGCTATGGATCGTGATTCACGTTGGGATCGCGTCGAAAAAGCATACAAGGTTATCGCTAAAGGTGAAGGCGCGTTCAACGTAGCCTGCGCTATTGAAGGGCTAGAAAATTCTTACAGCCGCGATGAAAACGATGAGTTTATGCAACCTACTGTTATTGGTGATGCTGCGCCAATTGAAGATGGTGATGCGTTAGTCTTCATGAACTTCAGAGCGGATCGCGCCCGTGAAATTAGCCGTCCATTTGTGGAAAAAGATTTCAGCGATTTCGAAAAAGGCGAGCACATCGATTTAAGTGCATTTGTGATGCTCACTCAGTATGCCGAAAGTATTGACGCACCAGCAGCATATCCGCCGGTTGCTTTGGTAAATGTAATGGGTGAATGGTTGGCTAATCACGGCAAGACCCAGTTACGTATTTCTGAAACTGAAAAGTTTGCCCATGTAACGTTTTTCTACAGTGGGGGCAAAGAGGATTTATACGAAGGTGAAGAGCGTATATTGATCCCGTCACCAAAAGTCGCGACATATGACTTACAACCTGAAATGAACTCAACTGAACTGACTGACAAACTGGTTGAAGCTATTGAGTCAGGCAAGTTTGATGCAATCATTTGTAATTACCCTAACGGTGATATGGTGGGGCACACAGGTAACTTCGACGCTGCGGTTAAAGCATGTGAAGCCGTTGATACCTGCATTGGCCGAGTAGTTGAAGCCATCAAAAAAGTCGGTGGCGACTGCTTGATCACAGCTGACCATGGTAATGCCGAGAAAATGGCGGATGAAACCACTGGCCAAGCGCACACGGCGCATACCAGTGAACTCGTACCGTTTTGGCATGTAGGGCAGAAAACCACAGCCCGTTCAGGCGGTACCTTAAGTGATGTTGCACCCACCATGTTGCATTTGATGGGCATGGAACAACCCGCAGAAATGACCGGCAAGCCTATAGTTACTCTGGTTAAGTAACTCCTTTGCTACCATTGTTGTTATGGTTGAAACAAACAAAAGCACCATGCTTATGGTGCTTTTTGTTTGTTTGCTTGTCACCCATTTATGCCAATGGCCAGTCCAAAGATGAACTACAAGCACTACAAAAACAGATAAAGCAAAAGCAGCAACACGTTGCCCAGCAGTTAGCAAAAGCGAAAAGTTTACAATCTGATTTAAAGCAAATTGAACTGAAGATCGCCAAAGCGGCGACGGCACTCAATGCCACTGAGCAAGAGCTTAAGGACAATCAGCAAGAGCAAAAAAAGCTTAAAAAACGCCAAAGTGATATTCAGCAAAAATTAGCCCAGCAACAAGATGTGTTAGCTAGGCAAATTCGTAGCGCGTTTATGACAGGCAACCATGATTACGCCAAGATGCTACTCAACCAAGAAAACCCAGGCAAGTTCGAGCGCACCATCACCTATTATCAATACCTGAATGAGGCGCGTCGTGAATTAATTGACGAGTTTTTGCTACTGGGTAAAGAGCTGACACAGGTCAATCTAACCTTGATTGAAAAGCAAGACAGCCTACAAAATCTGCTCGATCGCCAACAAGCGCAACAAGCCACGCTAAATCAAGGGCAAAAGAGCCGTAAGCAGACGTTAAGCAAATTACAGTCTGCCATTGAAAGCGATGCGGCCAAAATTGAAGAACTGCAAGCAAATGAGCAGAATCTACGAAAAGCCATCGCTGAAGCGGAGCGCTTGGCAGCCCAAAAACCGACCAGCTTCGACGGTTTAGCCAAACTAAAAGGCAAATTGTTGAAACCAGCAGATGGCCGAGTGCGCAAATTATTTGGTACAAAACGTGAGGGGCAGATACGCTGGAAAGGCATTATTGTTGAGGGAAATGCAGGCAGTAATGTTATCGCGATCCACCATGGTAAAGTTCTGTACGCTGATTGGTTGCGGGGCTTTGGTTTGGTCACTGTGCTCGATCACGGTAATGGCTACATGAGCTTGTATGGCCACAATCAAGCTTTACTGCATCAGGCCGGTGATACCGTGGCCGCTGGTGAGCCCATTGCGCTTGTTGGTCAAAGTGGCGGGCAAACCTCCCCTAATTTATATTTTGAAATTCGCTACAAGGGCGACCCTGTTAACCCCACGCAATGGATTAAGCTTTAATGGGCGCTCTGGTCATATGTTGAACTTTTCATTCCGCCTCTGGTGCATATCGCTCTTGCTGACTTTGCTCCCGACTTCGGCGGCGCTAAGCGCGCAGATCGCTATTATCATTGATGACGTTGGTAACAACAGTCATCGAGATGCAGCAGCCTTGGGGTTACCCATTAACGTTGCTATTTCGATTTTGCCTCACAAGCATCTAAGCCAAAAATACGCCCTGATGGCGCACGAGCAGCACCGAGAATTCCTACTGCACATGCCGATGGAGTCGATGGCGGGTATCAAGCAAGAGTCAAACGTGTTGTTGGCCAGTATGAGCGATAAGCGGATTGTGCAAACCTTAAATGATGCGTTTGCCAGTGTGCCCAATGCACTGGGATTGAATAATCATATGGGGAGTCGTTTAACACAGTTAGAAACCCCGATGCGCACCACCATGAGCTACTTACATCGTCACGGGCTCATTTTTGTCGACAGTCGCACAACGGCATTGACCCGAGCAGAAGCTATTGCCAAGCAAACGAAGGTGCCAGCACTGCGGCGACATGTATTCTTGGATAACGACTTATCCGAAGCAAAAATAGAGCGCCAGTTTAATATATTGGTCAAAAGAGCGCGTAAATACGGGCGCTCTCTGGCGATTGGTCACCCTCATATGCAGACGATTGCCTACCTGAAAAAAAGGCTACCAACGTTAGCCCAAGACGATGTACAGTTAATTCCCCTCAGTGCTATGTTGACGCCCCAAGTGGATAACGCTAAACCGCTGCATATAGGTGATTAGCGCAGTAAATTTACACTGAACTTTTTTTTCAATTTATATTTAGGAGCCAAGCATGGCCGCTGCAAACCTACTCGCATTGATTGATGACATTGCTACCATTCTTGATGATGTAGCCGTGTTATCAAAAGTGGCTGCCAAGAAAACAGCCGGCGTGTTAGGCGACGACTTAGCCTTAAATGCCGAGCAAGTATCCGGAGTAAAAGCCGAACGTGAGCTTCCGGTTGTATGGGCTGTGGCGAAGGGCTCGTTCTTAAATAAGTTAATTTTGGTACCCTCAGCCTTACTGATAAGCGCGTTTCTTCCTTGGCTTATTGTTGTGTTGCTGGTGATTGGTGGTTTGTATTTATGTTTTGAAGGGTTCGAAAAAGTTGCTCACAAATGGCTGCACAGTGAAGAAGAACGGGAAGCAGAGCATCAGGCCCAATTGAATGCGATTGCCGATCCTAAAGTCGATTTGGTCACTCTTGAAAAAGACAAGATTAAAGGGGCCATTCGAACGGATTTTATCCTATCCGCAGAAATTGTAGTGATCGTCTTAGGCACGGTACAAGACCAACCGCTCACAACGCAAATCGCAGTGGTCTCGGCTCTTGCGATCGCTATAACGATTGGGGTTTACGGTTTGGTTGCAGGTATCGTAAAACTTGACGATGCGGGTTTATACATGCTGAGAAAATCGGTCTCCGGCTCGTTTAACACAATTCAGCGTTTCATCGGCCGAAGCTTGCTAATTATTGCACCTATGTTGATGAAAAGCTTAGCTATTATTGGTACTGCAGCCATGTTTCTTGTAGGAGGGGGCATTGTGGTGCACAGCGTGCCTTTCATCCATCACATTGTTGGGGATATGTTGTATCCAGTTACTGAGAACGGCGGTGCGCTGGCAGGTATTTTACCTGTAGTAGCTGACGGCGTCGTGGGCATTATTGCTGGTGGTTTAGTGTTACTTGTGGTCACGCTAGCAAGCAAGGTCATCAATGCTGTTCGTGGTGAATAATCCTTTGTAAATTTTGCTACTCTGTTGTGCTATTTACTTAAGTTTTAGGAGAGAATGTTAGCAGGGTTTCTTGTGATATCTTAACGTCACATCTTGCATAATCACTATTGGTAGGCTTCGCGACTCACCATTGTAAATGTCCAAATTATCGGAATCCTTTTTGCTTTACTCACGTTTTCAATTGTGACGAAAAGAAGGAGCATCCCATGCCATACGATTCGCATAAAGACCTCCCCGAAAGTGTACAAAATGTATTGCCCCCTCATGCCCAAGATATTTATCTCGCTGCTTTTAATAATGCCTGGAACGAGTACAAAGACCCAGATGATAGACATGGCAAGCAAGGTCGTGAAGAAGTCTCCCATAAGGTGGCTTGGTCAGCTGTGAAGCAGTCTTTTCACAAAAATGATGATGGCATGTGGGTCAAAAGCAGCTAGGCCATACATAACCAAGAAATACGCTCGTTGCTGATAAACTTATGTCAGCGTAATACATTTGTCGTGGTGATGGTGTTTCATTGGTATCTCTGATGATTTGTCACATTAGTATGATATATCCTATAGTTCTCAATCGACGCACTCTTAATTGACGCACTATATAAAAACAGGTCATACATGAAAAAAACCAATCAATTTTTACTCGCCTGCGTTGCCAGTACTTTACTGGCAACCAATGCCTTTGCCGACATCCGTACTACTAACCCTGAGAAAGTCGGTATGTCAGAAGCGCGTTTAGAACGTATCGAGCCCGTGATGCAAGCGTTTGTGGACGAACAAAAGCTTGCTGGCACACTCACTTTGGTCGCGCGAAAAGGCAAAGTGGTCCACCTTGAAGGTGTGGGTTTTAGGGATCGTGAGGCTAAAACGCCTATGACAGAAGACACGATTTTTCGTATTTACTCCATGACAAAACCTATTACCGCTGTTGCCGCATTGACCTTGTGGGAGCAAGGTAAATTTCAGATGAACGATCCGATCAGTAAGTACTTACCAGAGTTGGCAAACCTGAAGGTGTTCGCTGGAATGGACGGTGAGAATATGATACTTGAAGATACCAACAAGGTGATGACCATCAAGCAGCTGTTCACCCATTCTGCTGGTTTCAGCTATGGCTTTAGTCAAAGCCCAGTGGATAAGTTATACCAACAGTCGGCACTTTTTTCCGGTGAAACAAAGCGTGAAGACCTGCTGAAAGAGGTCGCAAAGTTACCGCTTAATCATCAACCCGGAACGAAGTGGAATTACAGCATAGGTACCGACATTATAGGTGTATTAGTGGAACGCTTGTCGGGGCAAACCTTGGGAGAATACTTCGAACAGCATATCTTCAAACCGCTCAAAATGAGTGACACGGGGTTTTATGTGCCGAAAAGTAAGCAAGATCGTTTAGCACAAATTTATGTCATCAATCAGCAAGGTCAAACCGTTCCTATGGAGAATGAACCTCTGGGTGACTACTTGTCTGCCCCTGAAATCGAATCAGGTGGCGGTGGTTTAGTGTCAACCATCGCAGATTACTATACATTCGCTCAAATGCTGTTAAATGGCGGGGAATACAAAGAAAAGCGTATTCTGGGTCGTAAAACCGTAGAGTATATGCGCACTAACCACTTACCAGCGAGTCTGATCCCGTTTGAACCCTCTTCGACAGGTGAAGGTTATGGACTTGCTATGTCTGTTACGGTCGACGAACAGGGCGCAAATACGATGGGTTCTAAAGGCGACTATGGTTGGGCTGGTGCGGCTTCAACTTACTTTAGAATTGATCCAAAAGAGCAAATGATTGTCATCGCTATGACCCAATTAATGCCCTCGAGTTTCTTCTCGTACAATAAGGACTTCAAAAATATGGCTTATCAGGCGCTGGTTGATTAGTGCATTGCTAAGCTGAGAGTCACATTATGCAAACTTGTAAGCCACTGTTTTTTCCAGTGGCTTTTTTGTATCACTCGGTGAGTGACTTTTTCGTTGCACTGTCCCATTTTTACGTTGATCACAGACTACAAATGATCCAGTAGTACGTTAAAAAATTTGTGACTAATATATTGATAAAGCTCAATTTTGCCCGCATGACTACAGGTATGGTGCGTTTGTAGGCGTGGGTGCAAACATTTTATGGGTATGTGTTTATCAATTTTAATTGGGCGTAATTATTGCAAACCTCGTATGTTAAGAATGCAAATACCCTGAATAAGCAACGAAAGGCGGCAACATGAAAAACGAAATGGACAGTAAATTTATTCTATCAATATTCGAAAAGATCCGTGAAAACGGAGAAAAGAAAGGAGATGGCTACTTTCTGGGTGGCGTCACCGCATTTAGTGACTACGATGGCTACACCATCTTTATGGAAGATCAGCAAGTGAAGCTGCGCTTCGGTTTTCATAACCAGTATCACTTTGATTATGAAAAAGAAGAGCACATGCAGCAATTCGAGAAAAAATTAAACGCCATAGCCAATGATTATTAAGCCATAGCGCATACTGGTGCTTGTTAAGCTAACCACTTGATGAGCTCAGCCCTCAACTCAGTTAACACGATTGGCTTAGTCAAATAAGCATTCATGCCAGCAGCTAAGCAGGCTTCCTTATCTCCCTTCATGGCATTGGCGGTCAATGCGATGATAGGCAACGTTGATGCGTAATTACTATGCTGACTTTTGCGGATGGTACGACTCGCCTCGTAGCCGTCCATGATGGGCATTTGGCAATCCATCAATATCGCATCAAATTTCGCTTCTGATTCTTCCAAAGTATGAATTGCTTCTTGGCCATTCTCAGCCACCTGTACGCTGCAGTGCAGCTTTTTAAGCATCTCAATAACCACTTGTTGATTAATAAAGTTATCTTCTACCAATAAAATATGTGGCGCTTGGCGATATTTGTTGAGTAGTTTGGTCTCGGGTAAGGCGGTAATGAGCTTGGTGTTATCGCCGTTTTCCAATGCTCCAGTAAACGCTCCTTTGAGTGTCTCTGGCTTAACCGGTTTCGCTATATAACTAACAGGGTTAGCTAGTTGGCTTGACGTACCCTTCTCAAGCCAGTCGTGGGGCGTCATCAATATGATGTGTAACTTGGCAAAGAGGTCGTTGCTGCGGATCGCTTTGGTGAGTTCAATTCCATTAATGCCAGCCAAATTACTATCAATTAATGCGACGTCTATTTTCGTCATTTTTAGATGCGACTGTCTGAGTGCTTTTAACGCACTTGAAGCACTTTCAGCGTGTTGTACCACCATGTTATTTGACGTGAGCCATTTACCTAAAACTGTGCTTAACGTGGGGTTGTCGTCTACCAATAAAACCTGCAGCGGCGCTTCGCGCTCAGGAAACAACGGACTAAATTGTATTTGGTTTTCGTTCAACGCTTCAGGCGCTATGGTAAACCAAAAAGTGGAGCCTTGTTGCCACTGACTAGATACGCCGACTGTGCCACCTAAAAGTTCACTCAATTGTTTGCTGATGGCCAACCCGAGCCCTGTGCCACCGAAGTGGCGTGTGGTTGATGAATCAACCTGCATAAATTTAGAGAACAACGCTTTTTGATTATCTTCGTGAATGCCAATCCCGGTATCTTGCACGAAGAATTTAAGTTGATTATCCCCCTCTAGTGCAACCCGCATAATGACTTCACCGTGATGAGTAAATTTGATGGCATTACCTAATAGGTTGTTCAAAATTTGCCGTATACGACCGGGATCGCTTGTTATCCATTGGGGCACATCCATCTGCAAATCGAACACGAGCTCAAGCCCTTTTTGTTGGGCGCGACTAGCAAATGTATCAATAATATTGCCCAACAAAAGATGTAGATCAAAGTAGATAGACTCAATACTTAATTTGCCTGCCTCGATTTTAGAAAAATCTAGGATGTCGTTGATCAGTAACAATAAAGATTCACTACTACTGTGCACCAATTCAGCAAAATGACGCTGTTTGTCGGTTAATTCAGTGGCTAGCAATAAGTCGTTCATACCAACGATCCCATTGATGGGAGTACGTATTTCATGGCTCATGTTAGCCAAAAATTCGCTTTTCGCGCGGCTCGCTTCTTTGGCTTGCTCTTCGGCTTTTTTCATTTCGGTGATATCTTGAAAAGCGCCTCTCAATACAACAGGTCGACCATTTTGATATTCTGCATAGCCAACAGCCCGGACCCAAATATGTTTACCTTTGGCCGTAATAAAAGGAACCTGCAGATCCCACTTTTTGCCGGCAGCTATGGAGCTATCAATGGCTTTTTGCACCAATGGGCGAACATCCTCAGGATAAAACTTCATCGCGCTGGAGAGGTCTACATCTGAACCGACCGGTAATTCATGAATCCGGTAAACTTGGTCTGACCAAGTGACTTCATCGGTCTCAAGATTTAATGCCCAACCTCCCAGATTAGCCATTTCGCCTGTGGTTTCTAGTAAATCTTGTTGGTGGCGGCGCTCTTTTTCAAATTGCTTAATTTGGCTGATATCTCGGCCAACGAGTAAGTAGCGTTCTACCTGATTATCGGGTGACATGACCCCGGTAACCGTGACCTCCATGGGAACTTGAACATTGTTTTTGGTTACGAACGTCCACTGATTTTCATCCACTTGCCCTTGAGAGGCTAGATAGAAGAAGGCGTCGAGTGATGAACCTTGTCGCTGGGTGCTGACTTGCATGAAATCAATCAGCTCATTTTGCATCATAAACTGCTGAATATTGCCGCTTTGTTTTAGTTCTGCTTTGGTATAGCCCAATGCTTTTTCTACAGTTTGATTGCAGGTCAGTATTTTGCCTTGCGCATCACATGAAATCATTAACAGGTGAGCACTATCAAGTATGGCTTTTTGAATCTTATTGGCTTTAAGCAGAGCTAACTCTGCATTTTTCTGCTCGGTGATATCACTTTGGATGGCAATAAAACCGTTAAACTTGCCGCCTAGGTACATAGGGTGACTATTGATTTTCAACCAAATATGCTCGCCGTCTCTGCGATAGTTGAGAATTTCCACATTGAATCGTTCTCGTTTTTCAACGGCTCTGCGCATAATGGCTATTTTGTCAGGGTTGCTTTGTGAACCTTGCAGCACGTGGCCAGGGTTTTTACCTAAGATTTCCTCAAGGTAATACCCTGTGATACGAGTGAAGCCCGGGTTTACCCATTTTATTTTGACGTTCTCGTCCGTGATGATGACAGCGTTGTCAGTTTCTCGTAAAACTTTAATAAACAGTTCGTTGCTTTGCAGCCCATTTTCCAACCATTGCTGGTGTTGCTTCTGTGCACCAATGTCGTAATTCACTCCGATAATCTTCGCCACATTGCCCGTTGGGCTGCGCAATGGCCTAGCAAAGGCGCGCATATGCCGAGTTTCGCCACAGGGAGTAATAATACGAAAGGCAATATCAAGTTTAGCAATCTTCGTTAAAGAATGATTTAAGGCACTCAGCGCTTCCTCTTTATCATCAGGGTGAAGCAAATCACTCCACTGACTTAATTCACCACTAACGACCTTGGGGTTGCAACCATATAGCGTATACATTTGCTCGTCCCATATGAGTTTTTGCTCATCAAGGTTGAACTCCCAAATACCAATTTGAGCCACGGTAGTGGCTACGTTAATGCGGTGAATGATGTCGTAAATTTCATTGCCCGAAGGAGGGCGAACATTATCTGGGTCAATTGTGACGACGTATGAGGAGTCATCATCAAGCCAATCAACAGATTTAACACTGGCTTGTGCTATGAGGTATTCGCCGCTTGCAAGTGTGCATTTGAATATGCCCTCAAGCAGCTTGTTGCCCTTGGCTTCTGAGTAGAACAGATTATTATTCAATGCGTGATCATTGCTAGAGTAAAAATTCTCCAATAACCGCTCGACCGGCGTATTAATCAACGATTTGCTGTCTAGCCCAAACAGCTCGCAAGCAGCTTCATTCGCAAACAATACGATTTGATCTTTGGTTATGTGCAGTGTCGCGCTACTTACGGCTTCTAATCCACAGTAGTACGCGTCTAGCAGGTTTAGTCGTGGCATATATGTTCCGAATAATTAAGATTCTACCGTTTTGTTCGAGCTTGGACGTATTTCTTAACGGTACAGGCAAGCGCCAAAAAAAATCCATTTCAATACATATAGAGTAAAGTAAATGAAAATATATACCCAGTTAAATAGGCGCTGTTTAACGTTGGTGTACGAAATTTGGACTATACGGAGTATTTTAATCACGAAACGGTCACTAGCAATCAGTCTTTAGTCGATTACAATAGCCGACACTTTTGATCCACCGGAGCCGACCTTGAGTCCGTCTTTCGTTCAAGCCCCCACGTTTACGCTTGCATTTTTTCATCCTCGGTTTTGGCTAACCTGGGTGGGGATCGTTTTATTGTATGCAATATCTTGGTTACCCTATCGTCTACAAACCTATGTTGGCAAAGGGCTAGGAAAGCTGTTGTTGGTATTTGCAAAGAAACGCGTAAACATTGCTAAACGAAATTTAGCATTGTGTTTTCCAGATTACACACCGGCGGCACGTCAAAAAATACTTGATGCCAATCTTGATAACGCAGGCATGGCGATCCTTGAGGCCAGCATGGGGTGGTGGTGGCCGACTTGGCGTATCGAAAAAATGAGTGAGTTTGTGGGATACGAACATATCGACGCTATCTTGGCTAAAGGTAAAGGCGTGTTGGCGTATGCGATCCATAATATGAACTTAGAGTTTGCAGTGCGTGTGGCAGGGCTTCGAAACCCCTCTGTGGCTTTTTATCGCAGACACAACAACCCGCTAATGGAGTACATGCAATACCACGGCAGAAACCGCTCAAACAAATATATGATACACAAGCGAGATGTACGCGGGCTCATTCAAGCGTTGAACGAGGGGGAAGTGTGCTTTTACCTACCTGACCAAGATTACGGCCGCACTAAATGTGAATTTGCCCCCTTTTTTGCGGTAGAACACACCGCCACCACAACCGGCTCTTTGTTATTTGCAAAAGAAGCGAATTGTGAGACCGTATTTCTTGCGCCGATTAAAACGGCCAGCGGTTACAAAATTAAAGTGGTCCCAGGGCTGGAGAATTTTCCCTCTGGTGACGATAAAGAAGATGTAGCGCGAATGAATAAAATGGTTGAAACACTCGTTTTAGAAGCGCCCGAGCAATATTTGTGGATGCACAAACGGTTTAAGACGCGTCCCAACAAGAGCGACCCGTCGCTTTATGACTAATATCCCGCTGGGTGCGTTGCGGTTTAATTTTAGCGTACATTTAATCAAGTGCAGTTTTGATAAGTAGGCAATGTGAGTAACAAGGTATCCATGAAATACAATCCCAGTGAATCTCAGTCATTTGTATGGTGGCGCCACGCGTTATTAGCGCTGGCGCTCATATTAATTGCTGTGTTTGTGATTGTGCTGCAACAAATAAATGTGAATGCGCCCATTCCTGAAGGGGGAGAAGGCCCTAAATCCGTGTCGCAAAACATGACTGATTTTTACGCTGAGTACCGCTTGTCGTCTCGCCACCCCAGAGAAGAAAACATCGGCGATTTCGTTAATGTGGTGAATATATCCGATACGCCCCTGGCTGAACGTCTGAAAAGAATGGAAAGCCTGCAAAAGCCATTACCTGCTAACTGGGTTGGGGAATACAAACACCGTTCTTTTAAAGCCGGCAGTACCCTGCGAGACAGCATCATTACTTATGCGCAATCTGAAGGGATGCAAGTGATTTGGGAGCTTAACCGGGATTTTATTATCAAACACCCCTTTCAAATTGATAACTCAATTGTAGGTAGCCTAGACGAAATCGGCCGGGCGATTGATAGCAATTTTGACGGAACCGTCAAAACCTATGTGTGCCCAAAGCAGCGCTCTTTGGTGATTACCGCCGTCAACAGCAAGTATCTGCAACAGAACTGCAAAGTCGTAAGTTAATATCTCAAAACTATGCTTGTTTCACAAATACCTGCTGCCAAATTCGATTCACACCATCGCGTAAATCACTAAACTCACTGGCATCTGGTGCTTGGTCAGCTTGTTGAAGTACTAACCTGTGATTAGTATTACGGTAGGTTAAATAGGCATCATTGAGTAGCTGGGTGTCTTCAACGCTTAATAACCCACTTGATTGCAGTTGTTGCAAAATTCTTACGTTGTCTGGCCATTTGGTCAGCCCAGGAAATTCACAGGCATAAGCCAACACATAATATTGCACGATAAATTCAATGTCGGCGATCCCGCCGAAATCCTGCTTTAAATCAAATCCTGACTTAGTTGACGAGCCCAAATGCTTGCGCATTTTCTCACGCATATTAGCAACGCTCTCTCGCAGTGGTCCAAGGTCACGTTTTTGGGCGAGTATTTGATGGCGCACCACCGAAAATTCTTGGGCAAGGCTAGGGCTGCCCACAATAAAGCGAGCACGAGTAAGCGCTTGGTGCTCCCACGTCCATGCTGTTTGAGTTTGGTATTCGCTAAACCCATCGATATGGCAAACCAGCAATCCTGCATTACCAGAGGGGCGCAATCGCATATCAACTTCATACAACTGACCCGACGCGGTCTTAGTGTTGAATAAGTGTAAGATCCGTTGTGCAAGTTTAAGATAAAACAACCCAGATTCTATGGCTTTCGGGCCGTTGGTTGGCGCTCTGCTGGTGCAATTATGCAGAAAAACCAGATCGAGATCAGAACCATATCCCAGCTCATATCCCCCTAACTTACCGTAACCAATAACAGCAAAGCCGCGACTGAGCATATCGTGTTGCTCGTTGGGCAGGTCTGCGTAATCGGGTTCACCGTATTTTTCGGTCATTTGTTGCCATGCCAAATTAACCACTTGCCTGACAATACTTTGGGCTAGGTAGGTAAGGTGGTCACTCACCTTCATCACAGGTAATGCCCCTGTAATATCGGCGGCGGCAATTTTCAGTTGCTGGCACAGTTTAAATTGGCGCAAGGCTTCCATTTGCTGTTCAAGGTCTGTTTCATCAATGCGCAACATGGCCAATCTAAGTTCAGCGTTATATTCGGTCAGCTGCGTCGGGTTAACCAATTGAGCAGGATTAAGCAATTCATCCAGAAGCAGTGGAAAGCGGCTGATCTGCTCAGTTACCCACGGGCTGGCAGAACATAAGCTCACCAATTGCTTTAACGCCCCTTGGTTTTCAAACAGCAAATCTAAGTAGGCTGTGCGCCCATAAATAGCGCGAAAAACCTGTAAGCAACGATTTAGGCTATGACTTGCTGCGTCTGGTGCTTGTTGCAAAATAATCAGCAACAACTGAGGTATCAGTTTGTTTAAAATGTTTTCGCCGCGCTGACCAATGCGACTCGCACTTAAGTTATTACCAAAGGCCACAAGTGATGAATTAAACAGTTCAGCTTGCTCGGGGGAGAGCCATGCACTGAGTATTTCCAATTGCTCTTCAGGTGCTAATGGTAATAACCATAAGTCTTCTAGGGGGGAAAGGATGTCATCGTCTTTGACAAGTTCAGGCGCGGCATCTTCACCAATTAACAATAGGAATTGTTCATGAATAAGGTGTGTATGTTCCCTTAGCTGCTGCGTAAAGTGTGAATAATCTTTTAGCCCGAGTATGGTGATTAAGCGCAATTCATCGATATCGTTGTCGGGAAGGACTTGGGTTTGCTTGTCGTCAAATTGCTGTAAACAGTGCTCTACCTTGCGCAGCCATAAATAGCTATTTTTCAATGCACTGGCGTCGTCCTCAGGCAATATATCCATATCAATCAGGACCTGCAGATTATGCAGCAACCCTTGTTCTTGCAGCGCAGGCTCACGACCGCCACGAATAAGCTGCAAACTTTGCACAACAAATTCGGCTTCACGAATACCGCCTTGGCCAAGCTTAATGTTGTTACTAAGCTGACGTCTGCGTACTTCTTTTTTAATCATCGCTTTCATCTTGCGAAGCGAATCTAGCGCACTGTAATCCAAGTAACGGCGATAGATAAACGGCCTCAGTATGTTGGCAATTTCTGGGTAGTAAGTGGCGTCAGGGTTTAGTATTCGGCCTTTCACCATGGCGTAGCGTTCCCACTCGCGACCTTGTTCTTGGTAGTAGTCCTCCATAGCGGCAAAATGCATCACCAGAGGGCCACTTTCGCCAAAAGGACGCAGGCGCATGTCGACCCGATACACTTGGCCATCTACGGTGATTTGATGCAATGCTGTGATCAGTTTTTGCGCTAGTTTAGTAAAAAACTGCTGGTGCTCAATAGACTTGCGCCCACCTTGGGTCATACCTTGTTCCGGATAGGTGAAAATCAAATCGATGTCTGATGAAAAGTTAAGTTCACGGCCACCGAGTTTACCCATGCCGATGATGTACATAGGTTGTTCGCCCAAATTCCCCATGGGCAAACCAAAGCGTTTAGATAAGTCATTTTTCAGCCATAAGCTGGCGTGTACGATAAGCGCTTGAGATAATGCCGACACGCGTTTGAGTGACTCTTCAATCGTTTGGGTGTTGGTCACGTCGGCCCATGTGATAAGCGCCATATGTAAATGGCGAAACAAGCGCAACGTTTTATGTAGCTGATCTTCAGTGGTAACGTGTTCTAACGCAGCATCAAGTAAAGCGGGGTAATCCGGTTGCTGGTTATTGTCTTCGAGTAATGAAAGTAGCTCCCCCACGAAGCGCGGGTGCTGAATACATTGACGCGCCACGAAGTCGCTCAAACCGAACACTCGGCATAGTTGCGCTTTATGCACTTGCCATTGGGCCTCAAATAAATCGTGCTCTGACAGCGCCTGCCAATGGCGCTCCCCTATCACTAACAGTGCTTGAGGGAAAGGGGACATTTGTTGAAGGTTTTGCATACAGAAGGCCTATTTGGGGATCCGTAATGACGACATTACTTTTCGGCTAATATAAACGCTAACATTCAGTCTTATCAACGGTCGCGAGTGGCGCAGCGTCAGTCGTAAACGGGCTAACCAGCTTACCACTGACTAACTGTACTTTTTTCGCTTTCGTGAGTTTTTTTACCCACAGTTCCATTTTTAATGCATCAGAGTGATCAACTAACTCAACGGCGTAAATCATCTTCAATGGGCCTTTACCTCGCAAGGCTTTTGCGCACAGCCGGCCGCTACTATTATGCTGAGCAAAACGCTTGCTCAAGTCCTTACAAATGCCAGTGTAATAATGCTGATATTTGTTTTCAATGATGTACAGAAACCAAGGTTGCACGTTGCGTATGACATCCTGAATATGAAAACGGTAAAGTTTCACATATAAACGCCAACCATAAAACAAAAAAACAAATCGTGTCGCCCAAATCCCAAATCCCAAATCCCAAATCCCAAATCCCAAAGTCCAAGACGCAGGACAATGTAAGTTAACGTAAAGTCTCACGCGATGGCTGTGAATTTAACCTCGCCTTAACCCATGGCTGATTACCCTTCGCGCATTCGATGACGTCAATACGGTTAAATCATGTACCTCTACAAGCCTATGGCGATGCTATTAATCGCCGTTACCTGCGGGTTGGCCGCGTGCAGCAGTCAACCTAGCTACAAAGCCAAAGATACTGAGCAACTGCTTAAACAGCACGAGCAGTGGCAATACACTCAGCAAAATGCACAGCAGGTTACTTATCTAACAGATCTGGTTAGCATTGACGAACTTAAGCCGATTATTGCCCAAGCATTGGCGAATAACCCATCTTATAACCAAATGCGGGTGGCCTTGAAATTGGCTTATGCACAACGTCAAGTCACGGCGGCGAACCAATGGTTTAATGTGAATGCAGATGTTAACGCTCAGCGCAGCGAAGAAGAAGGTACGCAATATTCATCATCATTAGGTGTGAGCTGGGAAGCCGACGTATGGCAAAAAAATGCTGACAGCGTTTCGGCTCAAGACATGACTATTGCAAGTACTCAAGCGGATTATCAAGGTGCGCGCGATACGCTGGTGGCCAGTGTCATACGCACTTATCTGAACATCATTTTACGCCAAGACCTACTCGATATTGAACAGCAACGCTTAGTGATGCTAGAAAACAACGAGCAAAGCATAATCGAGCGTTATCAACTTGGGTTAGGTGATTTAGAAGCGCTTGATACGGCGCGCACCAGCACGGCTTCAACGAGGGCAACCATCGCTGATTACGTTGAACAAATTGCTCAGTCAAAACGCGCTATTGAAGTGCTATTGGGGGTTGATACGTTGGACGATCTCTTCGTCTCATCAACAATGCCTAATGTGCTGCAACCCTTGGCTAACCTCCCCGTACAAGATTTGTCTCGTCGTCCTGATCTACAAAGTGCGTTTTATCAAATTGAAGCAAAGCGATATTTGGTGGATGTATCTTATAAAGCGCTATTACCGTCAATTACTTTATCGGCATCACTGAGCGATTTAGCCAATACACCCAGCGAAGCCTTACTGAAGAGTCCGTTGTGGACGTTATTGGGCAATTTAAGCGCCCCGTTATTTCAAGGAGGCGCACTTCGTGCTCAAATTGATATCGCAAAACTCAATGCCGAACAGGCATTTTGGAACTATCAAGACACACTATTAACGGCCGTTAACGAAGTAGAAAATGCCTTAGGGCAAGAGCAATCCCTTAAGACCCAGCAAGCGCAAATCAACAGTGCATTGCAAAGCGCCCAGCGCAGCTTCAGTAACTATCAAAGCAAATACCAGCAAGGTTTAGTCGACATTTTAGAATTACTCACAGTGCAACAAACTGTGTATGACCTGCAAGTTCAACTAGCACAACTTAATTACACCCTACAAACCAATCGCATTGATTTAGGCCTCGCACTGGGCCTTGGAGTATCTTCATGAAAGTTTCGCCAACCCCAATCCTTGTCACTGTTGTTGCAGTCGTGTGTATCGGTTTAGCCATTATGTATAACGGCTACAAAATGGCCGAGAGCGCTAATGCGCCGCGCCCAGCAGAGACGAAGGTTAGCGCACCAAACGTATCCGTGGTGCTCGCCACCCCCGGTCATTATCAGGCCTATGTCACCGGCCACGGTGAAGCTCAAGCTCACTGGGCACTCACGCTAAAAGCGCAGGTGCAAGGCGAAGTGATTGACATGAGTTCACAGTTCGCCACAGGTAATATCGTCGAAAAAGGCACCGTGTTAGCTACGCTTGACAGCACCCAATACGCCCAAGCGCTGGCTAGTGCGAAAGCCACACTGGCAGAGGCGGAACTTGCTTTACAGGAAGAAAAAGATTTAGGGACACAAGCCAAACGTGAATGGCAGCGTTCAGGCGTTACCCAAGCGCCAAGTTCACCCTTGGTATATCGCACGTTACAACTAGAGGCAGCTCAGGCCAATGCTGATAACGCCTTGTTTGCACTAAAAACCGCCCAGCGCGATGAAAGAAATACGCATATATCAGCCGCCTTTGACGGCGTTATTTTAAGCCGAGATATCGATTTAGGCAGCTACGTAAATATTGGCGATACTATCGCCACACTTAACAGCACGGATAAAGTAGAAATAGCCGTGCCTTTATCTTTAGCCCAGTGGCAAAATTTAGGGGGTGAATTGGCTGCTCCTGTCTTTTTGCAAGATGTGACCACGGGCACACGTTGGACAGGCTATATTGCCCGTTTCGAACAGCATTTAGATGCTAACTCCCGCCAGCGCAACGTGATCGTGGCCTTAGACAAGCCCTTTGAACAGGCGACTCCTTTGCTGCCTGGAACGTTTTTATCAGCTGAAATTACAGGTAAAACACTGAGTAACGTGTTGAAGTTGCCTGCTTCTGCGGTCTCTCAAAATGGACAAGTCTGGTTTGTAAATGAGCAAAATATTTTAGTTAATGTGATGGCTGATAAAGTCTTCGAGCGGGGTGAATACGTCTACATCAAGCCTATTGATGGCGTTAGCGAAGCCAAGGTGGTGACTCGCCCGTTGGTAAGCTATCTAGCCGGCATGCAGGTCACGCCTTTGGTTGAGCCTTCAGCGGCGGAGAAGCCTTTAGCGGCAGAAAGCAAGCAATCAGCGACGGAGAAGCCTTTAGTGGTAGATAAGCCCTCAGCGATGAACAAGGAGCAGACGTTATGAGTCAGCATCAATTGCCTTCATCATCGGGTAATAACAATCCGTTGCACGGCATTATCGCTTGGTTTGCTAATAACTCAGTGGCGGCTAACTTGTTACTGGTCAGTGTGATTGTGATGGGGGTTATGTCTCTTTCAACTTTACGCAAAGAGGCTTTTCCCAGTCTTGAACCAGACAAAATATCAGTCTCTGTGAAGTACGACAGCGGTGATGCATTGCAGGCCGAAGAAGGCATAGCGCTAAAAATAGAAGAGGCGCTGGAAACCGTGCCTGGCATCAAGCGCATTACCTCAACCTCAGACGCCACCGGGAGCCACGTGAGTATCGAGAAGAAAACTGATTATTCGCTCGATGAATTACTCACAGACGTTAAAAACCAAGTGGATGCCATCAATAACTTCCCTGCAGATGCAGAGCAGCCGGTCATCGATAAATCCAGACGCCAAGATCACGCCTTAACGATACAGTTATATGGCGATACAGACCGTCATACTTTACAAACCCTAGGGGAATTACTTAAAGCGGATTTACTCGCTCAGTCCGGCATCAGCGATGTTGAACAAAAGGGTGTGCTAGACCCCATGATGTCAGTGGAGATAGACGAAGGGAAATTGCAGGCGTATGGCCTAACCATCAGCGACATTAGTGATGTGATTAATCAAGAATCTTCAAGCCCGTTGTCAACGAGCTTGCGTGACAGTAGCAAAATTATTCGCTTGAAAGCCGCTAATCAGGCTTATTGGCAAAGCGACTTTGCCAATATTGTATTGTTAACCACACCAAGCGGTGCGCAAATAAAAATGGGTGATGTCGCTAAGGTGACTGATACCTTTGCTGAAGACGCAAACTCACTAGGGCGATACAACCAACAAAACGCTGTGGCCATTGAAATATTAATGGACGACAACAGCGATATTACCGCCATTGTTGAGCAAGCGCACAGCGTGATCGACAATTGGCAAGAGCGCGGGTTATTGCCACAAAACGTTGAACTCACTAGTTGGTACGACAAAAGCACCATGATCACCGAGCGCCTGTCGTTGCTGACCAAAAATGCGGTTACAGGCATCATGATGGTATTCGTTATTTTGGCCATATTTTTGAACGTACGAGTGGCACTTTGGGTGGCGGGTGGCTTACCGTTTGTATTTTTCGGCACTTTGTATTTTATGACTGACACCTACGCTGGGCTGACCATTAATGAAATGACCACCTTTGGCTTCATTATGGCACTAGGCATAGTGGTCGACGATGCTGTTGTGGTTGGTGAGAGTGTGTACAGCACGCGCAGGCAACATGGCGACAGTCTCAACAACACCATTTTAGGCACAATGAAAGTAGCCGTACCGACCATATTTGGTGTGCTCACCACTGTAGCTGCCTTCATGACGTTATCGAATGTATCAGGGCCGTTAGGGCAAATTTACGCTCAGTTTGCCACCGTGGTGACGATCTGTTTGCTGCTTTCAGTGGTCGAGTCAAAACTCATCTTGCCTTCGCACTTAGCGCACATTGATACCCAGCGCCAAGTAAAAGCGGGCCTCAGTGGTTTGTGGTCTAAAGTGCAACATGGTGCTGACTACGGTTTAAATTGGTTTAGTGACAATATTTATCGCAAGGTCATCGAGTATTCATTGCGTTTTCGCTATGCCGTGGTGGCAGGGTTTATGGCCTTTTTGATTTTGGTGATTGGCATGCCCATGACAGGGGCTGTTAAGGTCGGCTTCTTTCCAAGTATTCCTGGGGATACAGTCAGCGCCGATTTAGTCATGCAAAATGATGCAGCGTTTGGTCAAACCAACACTAGTTTGTTTATGCTTGAACAAACGGCGCTACAAGCCGAGAAAAACCTGATGGCTAAACTTGATAGCCAAGAAAGCGAAATCACGAGTTTGCAGGTCGTTAGCAGCGGTGATACCAGTGGTAGTGTAACGGTTGAATTGATCAGTGGCGGCGCGTTTAGCGCCAGTGAGTTCGCCAAAGAGTGGCAGCGTTTATCTGGCACTCCGGAGGGCAGCAAAAAACTGCAAATTCTAGCCACCCGTAAGATGGTTGATAACTTTAAGGTTGAGCTCAAAGCGTGGGATGACGAGACCGTTATGGCGGCAGGTGCATTATTCAAAGAGCGTCTTGAAAACACCCCAGGGGTGAATGGCATTGACGACAATTTCAATCCCGGTCAGCCACAGTTAAAGTTCACTCTGAATGCGCAAGGCCGAGCACTAGGCATGGACACCGCCAGCTTGTCTCAGCAGGTATTGCAAGCCTTCGGTGGTGCGATAGTACAGCGTTACCAACGTGATAAAGATGAAGTGAAGGTGAGGGTGCGTTACCCAGAGAATGCTCGTCAAACTCCAGCCGACATCATGCAGTCGCGCATTCGTTTACCGGATGGCACTGTTGTGCCCTTAGTGAATGTCGCCACCATAAGCAGTGAATATCAGCAGGACGAAATTACCCGCATCGACGGTTTACGGGCTATTTATTTAAGCGCCCAGGTGGACAAGAATGTCATCGCATCGAATGTGTTAGTGGATAACTTACGCCGTGATTTAGTACCGGAATTAACCGCTCAATTCCCAAACTTAAACGTGTATTTTGCCGGTGAAGCAGAGCAGCAAAGCGAAACTACCAGTTCCATGAGTACTATGTTCATTGCGGCATTGTTGGTCATTTATGTGCTTTTGGCGATACCGCTCAAATCGTATATTCAACCCTTGCTGATCATGGTGGCGATCCCTTTTGGTATTGTCGGGGCGATACTTGGTCATTGGTGGAATGACTTAACCATTAGCATATTGTCACTAAACGGTATTCTTGCCTTAAGTGGGGTGGTGGTGAACGACAGCTTGCTGCTGGTCTCGCGCTTTAACGAATTGGTTAAAGAAGAAGGCTTAAGCGTGCATGATGCAATTGTAGCGTCTTGCACCAGTCGTTTACGAGCCGTGCTACTTACCTCGGTGACGACCTACGCCGGTTTGGTGCCTTTGTTGGGGGAAACATCCATGCAGGCGCAATTTTTGATTCCGGCCGCGGCGTCGCTCGGTTACGGGATCTTGTTTGCCACTGTTATTACCCTTATCTTGATCCCTGGTTTACTGATGATTCAAATAGACGCTAAGCGAGGCATCATTAACCTACTGACCTTGCTAGGGCTTAGAGCCAAACCCGATACTGAATCAGCATCTACCCCCGCACATTCCTAATCCGATTCGAGTGGACACCCCTAGGTCGCAGCAAGCTGCGCGCCTAAGGGGCTTGTTTTCTGTTAGGTCTTAAATTCTACGGCTTCTTTACAACCGATTTAAAATAAACCATATTGTGGGCACACTACATTCAGTTTGAAGACATATGCTAGAACAACTCGGTTTTGCCCAAAAACAACGACTTGCTTACATCGACTTTTGTTTACTTTTTAAAGGCGCGATATATCGCCAAGATCTTATAAGCCGATTCGAAGTGGGTTTGTCCGCAGGCTCTCGCGATTTCAATATTTATAAAGAACTTGCCCCCAAGAATATGCGCTATCACAGTATTGAAAAACGCTATGTGCAAACCGAACAGTTTCAGCCGGTATTTGAACATGACGCCACGCGAACGTTAGTGAAAATGGCTAACAACATATCCGATGGGTTTGATGGAATAGGGGATGTGCACTACCCAGTAGAGTCGCCATCAAACCTCAATGTACCCAATATCTTTATTGTTGCGCGTTTGGTGCAAGCCATTTTGAACAAAAAAGCAGTCAGTGTGATTTATACCTCACTTTCAAGTGGCTCAGGTGCCAGAGAGTTAGTACCACACTCTATTGTCGATAATGGCCTGCGCTGGCATGTACGCGCCTTTGATCGTAAAAGCCAAAGTTTTCGTGACTTTGTGTTAACCCGTATCAGTAAAGTAACGATAAAAGAAGCCGGTAAAGAGGACGAGCAGGCATTGGCTGACCAAGAATGGCAGCGCCTCATTCCTCTGCAACTTGTGCCTCACCCCAAGAACGTTAAATATGCCACGGCGATTGAAATGGATTACGGCATGGAAAACAGCCAACTGTTGATCAATGTGCGGGCCGCAATGGCCGGGTATCTGCTTAGGCGCTGGAACGTTGATTGCACTGAACGTGGTGTGCTTGAAGGCGCAGAATATCAGTTGTGGTTACAGAATCGTTTTACCCTAAACAAAGTCGATAATTTGGCCATCGCGCCAGGATATTTGAACTAAATGACACCTAACAGACTCTTCAGTGTACAAGTGTTCGCTGAAACACTACTATGGTTTGGTCATTTAACGCTTGAGGTTTTTGCATGCAACAACAGGTGCCACCCACAATCCATCTAAAGCCATACACAATAGTGGAGGAGTGGCTAAATGCGCTCAGCCATGGCATCGGATGTATCGCGTCTATCGTCGGCTTGGTGTTCTTATTATCTCGCGCCGCTGATACCTTGGCGCAAGTGGCTGCGATAATTTATGGAGCATCGATGATAGCGATGTTTCTCTCTTCTACTTTGTATCACGCATTTTCAAACCCCAAAGCGAAGTCCGTGTTAAAAGTGATTGATCACAGTGCTATTTACTTATTAATTGCAGGCACCTATACACCTTTTATGTTGCTTGCTGTTGGTGGCTGGGTGGGGGTTATTGGTATCTCGCTCATATGGGCCTTAGCCGCTATTGGTGTTGGCTTTAAGTGTTTAGCCGCAGGGCGCTTCCCAAAAATATCAGTCGCAACCTATTTATTAATGGGCTGGTTAGCAGTCTTCTTTATTTATCCTTTGTATATGTCGCTGCCCACTGAAGGCCTTTGGCTACTGATTGCGGGCGGCCTTTGTTATAGCATTGGGGTGATATTTTACGTAGCGAAGAAAATTCGTTATACCCATCCGATATGGCATGTGTTTGTGACGGCTGGGTGTATTTGCCACTTTTTCTCAATTTATTATTACGTGGTGTAGCATCCGCGTTTAGCAACCGTGTTTAACAACCGTGTTTAACAACCGTGTTTAGCTTTCAATCGTGTTTAATAACCGTGTGCTGACTGTATTGGCGGGCACCTTTTTAATGCTAGGCAGATAACTTTCTAAGCCTTTATCTGTATAGGCGTTGCTAAGTCTTACCCTGATAGCTTAAGCTTAGATGATATTTGCTAGTGCGATTTGCCCAACGGACCCAGCGCTTTTATGTACGAAAATTATTACGGATTAAATTCAAAGCCTTTTCAGCTCACGCCTGACCCTAGCTTCTTTTTTGCTAGTAAATGGCATAAGCGAGCTATGTCATATCTACAGTACGGTTTGTCACAAGCTGAAGGGTTTATCGTTATCACAGGCGACATTGGCACAGGTAAAACCACTATTGCCAATAGCTTACTGGATGCCATGGAGGCCGGCATCGTGGCAGCGCAAATTGTGACGCCCAAATTGACCCCTGACGAACTAGTGAAAATGGTCGCCAGTAAGTTCGAAATTCCCGTAAAAGGCAGCACTAAATCCGACATTTTAGGGGACTTAGAACTCTTCCTTACTCAGTTGCACCAACAAGGAAAACGCGCCTTATTGCTGGTGGACGAAGCGCAAAACTTGCCCTTAGAAACCATCGAAGAATTACGCATGTTGTCGAATTATCAAAAGAACGGTAAGCCGCTGCTGCAAAGTTTCTTATTAGGCCAAGAAGAATTACAACCCATATTGCGCGCGCCGAATATGGAACAGTTTCGTCAGCGTATTGTGGCCTCTTGTCATTTATCCCCGTTAACAGAAGACGAGTGCCAAGCCTATATAGAGTATCGATTGCATCACGCTGGCTATAGCGGCAAAACGTTATTCTCAAGCGATGCCTACAGCAAAATATTTGTGTTCACCCGTGGGGTGCCTCGTAAAATTAATACCCTGATGGACCGCATCCTACTGTATGGATTCCTTGAAGAGCTCGAAACGTTTGACGAAGATGCCGTAGAAGCGGTAGTGAAAGAAGTCGCCGATGAAATGTTTCTACCAGAGAACAAGGTGCCAGAAGAACAAGCCCCAGAGCAGGCGCCAAGTGATGGCCAGCCCGCTGCGGCACCATCAACATCCGCCTCAGGCGAAACCAGACCTGATGTGTTAAAAGATGTGACGTATTACAAGACCATGCTCACTGAATTAACTGATGCATTAGATGACGCCATTAGTCACAAGATCAAATTGACCCGTTACATAGATAAACTGCTAAAAAAGAAATACAGAACTTATGTGCGTTTAAAGTCTGACGATTAATGGCAACTCCGTCTCGTACGGTAAATGCCAGCTAAAACAGCCATTGCTTAGTCCGTTTTAGAACTATTCATCATGTTAAGTTGTTAATATTTCGTAAAAAAAGATGAAATTGAACTAAAAGGGTATTATATTATCCAATATACATAGATTGATATATTTTCGGTTTGACGGTTTATTTTTTTACCATAACGCCGATAAATATATTATGAGCAGATAATGCAGAGGATAATAGAATGAAGCACGGTATGTACGATAGAAAGTCAGAGCATGACGAATCGGGTGTATATCAGGCATTAAAAGATCGCCGTAAAGCTTATTACCACGGAAAATATAACCGCGAGGTTTTTTCAGTCGTGTTATTAGTCGCCTGTGTTGGTATGTTTTTATTGCGCTCTGGGGCGTAAACGTTTTTATATCATCCTAAACGTTTCGCCTCTGGTTTTAACCGGCTGACTTAAAGCTCGGTAGCTCTCCTTTTTAGATAATCTCTTTTACACAAGGCCTTCTTTTTAACGCGCATTTGCCATTTAACGAGCACTTGCCATCAATAATTCCATTTTCTTCAGCTACTAGGTCAGGCTCTTTGCCAATATAACCTCCATACGCTTCGTTGCTCGTTCATGCATTTAACTTCTTTTAAACCTAAACCTAGACCTAACCCCAAACTTGGCTTCTAGCCACAGTATTTTCCCTGATTACATTTCGCCTAAACGCGACTTTATAAACTCAGCCAATTTATCGCTTGCTTGCCAGTAGCGTTGTGCTTGATTGAACAGCGCAATACGAATTTTGCCTAAGTCGGGTAGCATTTCATGGCGAATAATATTCAACTCTTTCGGCACACTACTTCGCGCCAGTGCGGTTATGCCCAAACCTTGGTTTATCGCAGCGGTAATACCGGCTAAATCTGCGTTAGTGTAGGTAATACGCCACTGAGTAGTTTGCTGTTTTAGCGCTTGAATAACGCGACTTCGATACATGCAGCCATCAGGCGCGAGCACCAAACTCAAGGTGTTATTGGTAAAGTTTTGGTTTCGATTGCCAACCCACACCAAGTCATCATCCAGCAGTAATTCGCCATCAACCGTTTGGTTATGAGGCAACAATGCCATGATCAAATCAAAGTCTTGGCGCTGATTTTCACTGAGTAACGACTTGCTTAACGCTGAAGTCACCTCTAACGACACATCTGGGTATAATTTACTGAATTCACCCACAATGCTGGGAAGTAGTGTGGTCGCAAACTCGCTTGGTATCCCCAAACGCAGTCGTCCGCGAATCGATGCGGGTTCAAATTGGCGGAATATTTCATCGTTAATCGCCAACATGTTCTTCGCTTGATGGTACAAATTCAGCCCGTCATGATTCACTTCGTGGCGCTGCCCCGCTTTACTGAACAAGCGTTTATTAAGCTGTGATTCCAAACGCTTTATTTGCAGACTAATGGCGGGTTGCGAGCGCCCAAGGTACTCACCGGCTTTGGCGTAACCGCCTAAATCAATCACGGTCACAAAAGTGCGTAAGTTATCCAACGAAAGTTGTTTCATTATTCACCACATAGATTAGCTAACCTGATGAAACTAATTGTATAGATAAGGAATGTTAATGTAAGCATTAATATTTTCAATTTGTTGTGACCAAATCAGCTACCTATACTGGCAATCACGTTAATCAAAAAGATAAGTCACATGCCAAATAAAACGGTTTTGCACAGTAAGCACTTGGAATCAGGCGCTAAGATGGTTGATTTTCACGGCTGGGAAATGCCGATCAACTACGGCTCACAAATAGAAGAGCATCACGCTGTGCGCCGCACTGCCGGTATGTTTGACGTATCTCACATGACCATTGTTGATGTGGTTGGCGAGCAAGCTCAAGACTACCTTCGTCACTTATTAGCTAACGACGTAGCGAAATTGAAAGAGCGTGGCAAGGCCCTTTACAGCGGCATGCTTAACGAAGAAGGCGGCGTGGTAGATGACCTGATTGTGTATCACTTTGAAACCACCAACTACCGCTTAGTCGTTAACTCAGCCACGCGCCAAAAAGACATGGATTGGTTGAACGCGCAAGCAGAAGGCTTTGACGTCACTATTACCGAACGCCCAGAGTTCGCCATGATCGCCGTACAAGGCCCCCAAGCCAAAGAGAAAGCCGCAACCTTGTTTTCATCAGCTCAAAATGAAGCCGTAGCAGGCATGAAGCCGTTTTTTGGTGTGCAAGCTGAAGATTTGTTCATTGCGACCACAGGTTACACAGGCGAAGCAGGTTACGAAATAATGGTGCCTAACGAGCAAGCCGCTGACTTTTGGCAAAAGCTATTAGATGCAGGCGTTGCTCCTTGTGGTTTAGGCGCGCGCGATACCCTGCGCTTAGAAGCAGGCATGAACCTTTATGGCCAAGATATGGATGAAACCATTTCACCCCTTGCAGCCAACATGGGCTGGACCATCACATGGGAGCCAGCAGAGCGTAACTTTGTCGGCCGTAAAGCCTTAGAAGCACAAAAAGCAGCCGGTACCGACAAACTAGTGGGCTTAGTGCTCACTGAAAAAGGCGTACTTCGTCACGGCCAAGCCGTACAAGTGGAAGGCGGCGAAGGCATTATCACCTCAGGTACGTTCTCACCCACATTAGGGCACAGTATTGCCATGGCGCGTGTACCTGCTTCAGTAGGTGATACCGCACAGGTGGAAATGCGCAAAAAGTGGGTTACAGTAAATGTGGTTAAACCCAGCTTTGTGCGAAATGGCAAAAGCGTTTTATAAGAAATCAACTGGTGCGGCAGTACTTTGTTGCTGCCGAGCTTGAGCTAACGACTTCAATATTTAGGAACAACTATGAGCAATATCCCTTCAGATCTACGTTATGCCACTACTCACGAATGGGTTCGCCCTGAAGGCGACGGTACGTTTACTGTCGGTATCAGCGAGCATGCCCAAGAGCTTTTGGGCGATATGGTATTTGTTGAATTACCTGACGTTGGCGCGACCGTCAGTGCGGGCGACGACATCGCGGTTGCGGAATCAGTGAAAGCGGCATCAGACGTTTACGCGCCAATTGGCGGTGAAATTGTTGGCGTAAATGAAGACCTAGAAGACAGCCCAGAGCTAGTTAACTCTGACCCATACGGCGACGGTTGGTTGTTCCGCATCAAAGCAGACGATGCAGACGAAGTTGAAGGCCTGCTTGACGCTGAAGGTTACGAAAACAGCATCGAAGAAGAATAAGTATTCGTTAATACAAAGAGCAACCTAGTGTTGCTCTTTGTTGTTTTAACGATGGTTGTTTTTCATGTTTCTAAGCAGAGTTAGTGCCTTGCCAACGGCAACATAGGCTAACACTGCCCCTTGTATCACCAAATATATTACTTAAATCAAAGTTGTTTGCTTTGATTTAGGCCACTCACGTTTTAAGGAATCGGTAAGCCAGTTATGCCACATGCTAATTTTTCCCTTTCGCAGTTAGAGCAAACGCAAGATTTTATTCGCCGCCATATTGGCCCAAGTGAAGCTGAAATGGCTGACATGTTGGAATGTGTTGGTGCCGACTCGTTGAACGATTTAATGCAGCAAACCGTACCTGAAGGTATTCGTTTGCCAGAAAGCCTAAACGTGGGTGAAAGCCAAACTGAGGCACAAGCCTTGGCCTATTTGAAAACCGTGGCCAGCAAGAACCAAGTAAACCGTTCTTACATTGGTATGGGTTACAGCGATACCCTAACCCCGAACGTTATTTTACGTAACGTGCTAGAAAACCCAGGTTGGTACACAGCGTACACGCCCTATCAGCCGGAAATCGCCCAAGGGCGTTTGCAAGCGCTGCTTAACTTTCAGCAAGTGACCATTGATTTAACTGGAATGGAGCTTGCCTCTGCTTCATTGCTAGATGAAGCTACCGCTGCAGCTGAGGCCATGGGCCTTGCTAAACGCGTATCGAAAAACAAAAAATCAAACCTGTTCTTTGTGGCCGACGATGTACACCCGCAAACCTTTGATGTGATTCAAACCCGTGCGGATATGTTCGGTTTTGACGTCGTTGTGGGCAAAGCGGCAGATGCAGCCAGCCATGATGTATTCGGTGCCTTGTTACAATACCCAGGCACCACAGGGGCAGTAAATGATTTAACCGACATCATCGCCCAAGTTCAGGCAAACAAAGGCATAGTCGCGGTATCGGCTGATATCATGAGCTTGGTACTACTTAAAGCGCCAAGTGAAATGGGTGCAGACGTGGTGTTAGGCTCTGCTCAACGTTTTGGCGTACCTATGGGCTACGGCGGGCCACACGCTGCGTTTTTCGCCACGCGAGATGCCTACAAGCGCTCTTTACCTGGGCGTATTATTGGTGTGTCAAAAGACACGCGTGGTCGCCCAGCCTTGCGGATGGCACTGCAAACGCGTGAGCAACATATCCGCCGTGAAAAGGCCAACTCAAACATTTGTACTGCTCAGGTGTTACTGGCCAACATGGCATCGTTCTACGCTGTGTACCACGGCCCAGATGGTTTAAAAACCATTGCGTCACGTATTCACCGCTTTGCGGACATTCTTGCCGCTGGTATTACTCAACATGCCGACAAAGGCGTGAGTCTGGCCAATAGCACGTGGTTCGACACCATTACCGTGAATGTTGGCGACAAAAAAGACGCGATCGTGGCTGCAGCTCATGCCGCGCAAATGAATTTACGCACCGATTTAGACGGCGCTGTGGGTATCAGCCTTGATGAGACCACCACCCGGGATGACCTACAAAACCTGTTCAACGTGTTGTTAGGCGACGATCATGGTTTAGACATTAACCAACTTGATCAGCAAATTGTGGCGAAAGGCAGTCAGTCCATTCCGACTGATTTAGTGCGCACCAGCGACATTTTGACCCACGAAGTGTTCAACAGCTACCAGTCAGAAACTGAAATGCTGCGTTATATCAAATCACTAGAAGACAAAGATTTAGCGCTTAATCACTCGATGATAAGCTTAGGTTCGTGCACCATGAAACTGAATGCCACCGCTGAAATGATCCCAGTGACGTGGCCTGAGTTTGGTAAATTGCACCCGTTCGCGCCTATCGAACAAGCACAAGGCTACAGCCAAATGCTCAGCGAATTAAGCGAATGGTTGCTAGATATCACAGGTTACGATGCGCTTTCAATGCAGCCCAACTCAGGTGCACAGGGCGAATACGCTGGTCTTATCGCTATTCAGCGTTACCACGAAAGCCGCAACGAAGGGCATCGTAATATTTGCCTTATCCCAAGCTCTGCACACGGCACTAACCCAGCGTCAGCGCAAATGGTCAGCCTGAAAGTGGTGGTGGTGAACTGTGATAAAAACGGCAACGTCGATTTAGCCGATTTACGCAAGAAAGCCGCAGAAGTGGCAGACAACCTGTCTTGCGCCATGATCACCTACCCATCTACCCATGGTGTGTACGAAGAAACCATCAAAGAAATGTGCGACATAGTGCACGAATTTGGTGGTCAGGTGTATCTTGACGGTGCCAACATGAACGCACAGGTAGGCATTACCTCACCTGGCTACATTGGCTCTGATGTATCGCACTTAAACTTGCACAAAACCTTCTGCATTCCACACGGTGGCGGCGGCCCAGGTATGGGGCCAATCGGTGTTAAATCCCATTTAGCCCCGTTTTTGCCAAACCATAAAGTGATCGACACAGGCAACACCAGTGCCGGCAATGGCGCAGTATCTGCAGCGCCTTGGGGCAGTGCATCCATTTTGCCCATCAGCTACATGTACATCAAAATGATGGGCAGTGCAGGGCTTAAAAAGGCTACCGAAGTAGCAATTTTAAACGCTAACTACATCGCCAATAAGCTAGACGGCCACTACAACGTCTTGTATCGCGGGCGAAATGGCCGCGTAGCACACGAATGTATTATCGACTTGCGCCCTATTAAAGAAGCATCAGGCGTCACCGAAGTCGACATCGCCAAGCGCTTAAACGATTACGGCTTCCACGCACCGACCATGAGCTTCCCAGTAGCGGGTACACTGATGATCGAACCAACGGAATCAGAAGCCAAAGTCGAGCTAGACCGCTTCATCGAAGCCATGGTATGCATTCGCGCAGAAGCGGCAAAAGTAGAATCAGGTGAGTGGAGCGCAACAGACAACCCATTATACAACGCACCGCACACCCTAGATGATATTTGCGACGCCAACTGGGATCGCAGTTACGATCGTCACACAGCGGCATACCCGGTCGCCAGCGTAGCGAAAAACAAATTCTGGCCTTCGGTTAACCGCATCGATGATGTGTTCGGGGATCGCAATTTGATTTGTTCTTGCCCGAGTATTGAGAGTTATATAGAAGAGTAGGGGCGCTACGCTTAAAAGCATGCGCTTCGCTTACCGCCATCCATGGCTTTTTTCTCCCAGCATCCATGCTGGGAGACCTACTCTTCTTCTACAGCTAAGAAAAGTAGGCAAAAGAAGCCGCGCTCCAGCCAATTTTCAATTCATATTTATAATAGACTTCAATGCCAGAGCGGCGAAAGGTAACATCCATGTAAAGCGGTTCGCCTTGCCCTGACGTCCATGTCAGAGCATCTGGCAAGTCTATCTAAAATCTGGAAAATTGGAGTCGCGGTACATCAAAAGCATGGCTTTGCCATACAAGAAGGTGTTTCTTTTTCTTAAGTTAAGATTTTCAGGATTTCGTAGAAGAGTTAAACAGGCTCTTATGACAAGTTTAGGGTCAGTATTTTAAAATGACTCTGACCCCTTTTATTCTTTTATTCTGCTTCGATCAACTGCTTGTAACTCATGGTGATACTCTTTTTGTTTGGCGACTTAAGAATACCACCAACAGGCAGTTGTTCGTCTATCCCCAATTAACCATGAGTGGTGCACTTATTATCTGAATTCGGGAATACATCAGGGGATATCTGTTTTGATAGGTCAATGTTGGCATCGATCATAGCAAGGCTTTTAGATTCAGCTGATTGCTTGCTTATCTGTTCCATTTTTTTCATGTTTATTGCTTTATTTGGTATCTGATAATCGTTTGATATCTGCATACAGCTTGTAAAGCCTATGAGCAGACATATCTAAAATGGGTTCGTACATGAATGAGTTAAGATGAATATTCTCAGGCGTCATTAGGTTTACCTGATCAAGTAACGCCTGAATTGTTAACTCGCTTGAAAATAAATCACAATACCTATTGAATAGCTTTCTAGTTTGATCTTTGGTGATACCCAAAACGAAAACACTATCGTTTATTTGGCTGATCATAAATTCTTCAGCTTTTAGGCGAATAGAGATGGCTAATATCACCTTATTTTCTAACTCTATAGCATCGGTATTACCTTGCAGTAACTCTTCGCTTTTAGCATAAATCATGTCTTTTAATATATTTTCTTGATTTGGTAATACTAAGCCTTGTTGGTCTGCAAAGATGGCTTTATAGATATTTTCAAGATCGGATACCTTAATATCGGTAGTATCCAGTTTTATGTGTAATAGAGAGGTTAACTTTGTGTAGTGCGCCTGATGACCGCAGTATTCAGCTATATTTCGTGCAAATGGAATACTTGCTAATAAATATCCAACATTACCTGTTAGCTCTTGTTTCCAAGCGGCAAAAACATCATTTTGATATCTTTCTTGGGAAATGTCAGTTGTATCAACACAACGCGTTGCCATTAATCTATTTTTGCGTTTAACGCCCACTCTGCTACTGATTATTCGGTGAAAATCAAAATTGTGAGTCAGTGAAAATAAGTGAAAGATATCTATTCCAGCAATGTCTTGTAAATATTCGACAATAGCGTATTTGTTTTTATAATCGAATGAATCTGCAATATCGTCAATGACGATAATCGTTGGCATTGCTTGCTGCTTTTTAACCTCGACCTCAAATAGCACATTCAGAATGTATAATGCGCGTTTTTCACCTTGGCTAAGCGCTTCAATTAAGCTTTCTTGGTTGACTATTTCAGGAGCGCTACGTCCATCATTAAATTCAAACTGAATTGTTGGAGCCTGGTTATTTAAAATAACGTCATCTTGATTGTTTACGCTTAGTTTAAATGGCACGGTAAAACGTTCGTTAAACGTATTAACTACAGCTGCCCAGGTTGTTTGTTCGGCTTTAGCTTGTTGAATAATACCTTCAACCACAGCTTGGTTATTTTGGTAGGTTGTGACTAAGTCATCCCATAAACTTTGATGCGCTTGTAGGTAGCTTTTAATAACCGTTTTTTTAAATTGAGGGATATCTTGATAGTCAGCGAGCAACGCTGGGTTTTCAGTAATAAAATCTCTAAAAGCAGCAGTATCTTTTGTTTTTAACTTATCGTCTATTTTTGCAAATTGTTGTTTTAGGTCATCGCTATTGAGTACTTTCTCTTGTTCAGCTTGTAATATTGCATTTAGTTGTTCTAAATCTTCAGCCAATTGAGGCTTACCATCTACTGATATATTGACACTATGTTTCGCCTTAAAAAAGTCCGCCTCGCCAAGGTTTTTGGAAACTATACCGGCTTTTTGATGATTGAAGCTTTTTGTTAACACTGTTGATTGGTCAATTAATTTATCGTAAGTATCAACGTAATCTGATAACTCTTTGGCAAAGTCACCTTCAGCGATTACCGCTAATACCTTATCGTTAAATAGGTCTGCAAACTTATAAGCGGTATAGTAACTGTAGTCCGGCACTGTTTCTTGCTGTAACTCTGCTAGTAACTCTAAGAATGTCTTTTCAGGCTTCCCAAAAGTTTCACAAATTAATTTAGGAAAAGCATTGATAGCAACGCCTTTTTTACCTGCTGGCTTCGCTATTGCTTTAACTAGCGCTGTGCGCTTTTGGTCAACTTCTTTTAACGCTGTATCGTATTGTTGCTTTAGCGTATCGTTTACTAACAGTGTTGAAACTTGCTTAGAGCTATAACTTTCATTGTATGACTCTATCACCATGATTTGCTCAGGAGTGATAGCCACATTATCAATAGTGATATTTCTTTTAGTCACACGCTTAGGAAAGATCAAATCTTTGGTTTCTTTTCCGTTGATCACATCGATAAAGGTTTTAGCAAGTGATGTTTTTAGCGTGCCGTTTGGCGCATAGAGTGAATTAACACCAACGTTACTTACTGATTTTGTGAAATCAAATTCTCTATTTAACTGATTTATTCCATAGCAATTTTCTAAAGCTAATTTAAGTTTCATTGGCTTCCTTGTTATCAGCGTTTAAAGCTGTTCCTTAAGTTTTAATTTATTTTCTCTCTTGCTTGAATATTAAACTTAACCTTATTGTTCATAAAAATATACAAGCACCCATCACTAAAATTATCTACTGATTTTCTCCTTCTGCAAGATGGAGCTTCCTACACGAGGAGTTGACCTTCTTAAGGTCAGGCCGATCGAGGATTTTCACTGGAATGTTGAGCGTTGAGGAAGGAAAGGGCGTTTAGGGTTAATTTTTAGGCCAGAGGCTGAACCACAAGATATGTAGGGAATGTGTTTTTACAAGACACAAATCGAGAGTGGTTCAGCCCTGAAAATTGACGATTTTTATCACGGGTTTCTCTAAACCGTCCTTCTGATATTTTTAAACGCTATCAATTTTAAAGCGTTATTTTGACTGGCGTTTGTCGATTACATATTGAACGGCCATTCTAGCAAGACCAGCACCAATGCCTGACACTACTGCCCACGTTACAGCCTCTTTAAGGTCAGTGTTTTCACTTCCCTTGTCTTTCGGGGCGGGTTCGTTAGTTACCTTTTCCCACGATTTTTGTAGCGTTTTTCTTGCTAGAATGCCTGCCGATGCGGCGGCAAGTCCAATACCTACGTTCGTGATAAATTGTTTGTTGCTCATAATGTACCCCTTCAGATTGTGAGTTAATATTTGTTGCAAACCATAGACCTACTTTGTCAATTTCTTACGTTATTGTTTGAGTTGCGGTCGTAATACAGCTTGTAGGCTGATCGCAACGAAAATAGGATCGTTTTTTTGCGCCATAACAATCGCTGGAGCAAAAATTCGCTAACTATCTTACGGGTAATATTGTAAATATTGCTGCAGTAAAGGGCTCTATTCTCTTGATGACCGGTTAATCTCTTTATGTGATTCACTTTCTTTGCTCCTGTGAAAGTATTTGGCGCATAACCATAAAGTCAGGTAGCCGTTTCTAACGTTGAACTTGGCCATTTTTATTCAATGCAGCTACGAGTGTTTTGTCGTTTATTGGCTCCTGCAACGGCCGCGATAAATCATTGGAGTTGACCTTCTTAAGGTCAGGCCGTTTGAGGATTTTTATTGGAATCTTGATCGCTGAGGAAGGGAACGGCATGTAAGATCAGCCTTTAGGCAAGGGGCTAGGCTACAATATATGCATGATATGTAATGTTGGGAGTTGATTTAAGCACGCTTTAACAGAACTTTTGCTTTCGTCATTCCTCGCAGCCGTTGATGATGGGTGTGGCGCTTGAACGCATTCATCATTTGCTCAGCACCTGATGCATAGCAAAAGGTTTTTCGAACTCAGTAGTTAAGATTAACCATTGAGCAGAATCTAATCCTACTCTTTGTAGAATAGACCTTCGACTATTTCTTTTTGTCCTGCTGATTGGTTAGCGGGTACTCTGGCTTTACCAGCAAATTAATGAAGCTTGACATTTTTAAATTAGTAGTTCATTTTTTAAACAGGTAAGTTGTTGTTTGAAATATGGATTGTTTATATGCACTATTTAACCCTGCGTAATTTGCAACAATCTTTCTATATTCCCTTTTTTATTCTTGCCTTTTTTCTAGTAAATGGTTGTTCGGTTACCCATTTTGACAATGACACACAGACACTTCATGTAATTGGGTTTACTCACGTAAAAATGCGTGTTCCTAGAGAAAATGAAGGTAAAGCAGTACTCCATCAAGTTAACTCTTATGGTATTGCAGCGGGAAGTTTGCGTGAAGGTAGTCATTTAACGATAGGGTACAGTGAAAATACTTTGTTGGACATATCAGGTGATCAATTGTTGTGTTTCGAATGGCCAACAGGAAGTTTGATTGACGTGAAGGTCGATAACTCTAATCCCTTTATGCTAAATGGAGTTTGCAAAAATGAATCCGAGGAAAGGAATACTAACAACTAGTTTCGCAATATTTGTATTGTCTGGATGCGTCGGTATAGACTCAACAGCCTTTTATACTAAAAGCAATGTAGGTCTTGAAGTTACTAGTACCCCACCAACAGTAGCCCTAGATATTTCTAGAAATGAAGGGGTAATCACACCGCAATTTGAAGGTGGGAAAACACTCCCGGCACTCGCTAGTTTTAAGACTGAAAGTGATGGACTTTTTTCTGGTGATATAAGTTCAACATTTGCAACAGGTAATGCAGCTGTAACAATGGCTCGCCTTTATAATTCTGCTACAGAAGGCGAACCATTTAAATCCAAGCTGGAATTAAATAGAGCACCTCATAAATCAAAAACTGACAAGAGTAACCCGCTACAAACTAATGAAATAAGGCCTGTTTTTTTTGCAACTAAAACAAGTCTCGGATTGAATCTCTCTTGGTCTGCAATGACGGCTTCCGTTCCAGATAGCTTCACTCTTGGCTTTAACAGAAAAGAACTAGCGGTTTTACCTATTTCGCATTCTGAAGAATCAAATAAACACTACGTCGATCAAACGTCCTTATTGGCTACGTTGGACTTTGTTTACGACAATTTGAATGTTCCACCGGGTAGTAGTGAAAGTAATAAAAGTAAGCGGAAATACTTACAATATTTTGCGACAGGTGATTCTGCTAGTTATTTAGCGACACACCCTGAAGTTAGAATCGCAATGATTAATAGGTTGGACCCAGAGGCTAATGTTAGTCTTACTTCAGGAGCATTGACGATACTTCCTGCGTTAAAACGCACAATTGAAGCATATGCTGATAAAGATCGATATGCATCAGATCTCCTTAGTAGGGTCAACAAAAAAACTTACAATATGTCTAGTGTTTCTGAAGTAAAAAATATTATCAGTTATGAAGATAGTGTTTCCCCAAATGACGTTCGCCAGTCAGATCTTAGTATTAAAAGTAACGACTTTGACTCTCTTTACGGCTATGTTTTTGACTTAGATAGCAATATTGGTACCACACAAAGCGCTTTAGTCAGGATGAAAAGTGCAAAGAATAATTTAGATGCAAATGGAGCACCTGCTCCAATTACTGTGAATTATTTGAAAAGTGATGGGAGTCAAATATGGTCACGTGTGCCTTCTGATGCTGATGTAAAAGTAGTTGAAGACAATCTTAGTAAACTTAAACAAGAATATACTAAGCATTACCAAATATTAGCCCAAGACAAAGATGTAAAAGTGTTATTTAAATATGTAATTAGTAAATTTTCTCATGGAGGCTCATCATGAATCTGACGAAATTAAGAGACAATGAATTAACCACTAACACTGCTACTGAAAAAAATAAACGAATGATTGAGTTACTTGAAGGAAGATGGAACACCGAGAACTTGATGAAAATCGAATTTGAAGAGAAAGCGGATGGAAGTAAAGGAAGGTGGATAGCACAAAGCGCATAAATTGTTAATTTATAGTGGATAAGCGTTCTTCTAAACTGCGCTGATCTATCACTAGATGAATTACAGTGTATTTATTAAAATGAATTAAGATTTTGATGGAGAAAAGAGAAAAGAACGTTGGTTTGTAGTGGTATAGCTAATTTGATTAACAAAAATTCAACCTTAAACTTTGTAAATGTAAAGTTTGGCCGACTACAATATTGCAGTTTTGGAAGTTTAATGGCCTAATTTTCTCGCAAAAGGATTAAGTTAATATGTTAAATATTAAAGAGTTAAAGGGAAGTTTTTCAAACCTTAAAAATTCAAGTTTTCTGATCGCATTTTTGATTTTAGCAATTTATATGCTTGACCGGGCTATAGGGGCGATTATTTACCCTGCGGAAAGCTCAATATTAACTAACTTGCCACAAAATGACGGAAGTCAGCTATACCTGCTCGATTTGGATTCAGTTACTAGTTACGCTACGAACTCCATCTTATTTCCAATCCTTCTCTTAATTTTCTATCGATTGGCAAAAGGTAAAAAACTGCCTTTGCTTATTGCTCCCATTGCTCTACATTACTTGTCCGTCATTATTGTAAGTACATATTTTTTAATTATAGCTGCTGAGGAAACTTCTGAGTACTTGTTAAGACTTCAGGTATATGAAACCGATGCTGGGGAGCGTTTCAGGATTAATGAACACTTCGGAGGGCTTGAAATGAGTGATGGAAAAATATTAGATTTATTGAATACTCAGGAGGGACGTTATTTTTACGTTGTATCAAATGAAGGTTATGATGCTCCTGAAGATAGCAGGGTTTATTTAAAGGAGGTGGCGGGAAAACTTTCCTTAACAGAGTATACCGTATTCTATTATTCACCTTTAATGGCGCTGTTTTTCGTGTTCCTTAGTGCTTTAGGTCTATGGTATTGCTTCCAATTAAATTTAGACGAACTTTTTGAAAGCAAGAAAGAAAAAGATGGCAGTACTAACGAAGATATAAAAGCTGAGGAATAAAACTGGAAGTACGTAACATGAATATTTCTGAGCTACTAAAAATCATCGAAATTAGCGTTTATTCCCATCGATAATCATTTTGCGAGCTCTTGCATCTGAATTTCGAATCATATCGTCAATCAGTGCTGTTTCAGGCATGTTCTTCCAGTACTTTTTGGGCATTGAGCTTAGCATCGCGCTCTTTTTGATACGGGCGGGATTAAATATATTAGTGTAATAAGTGAGCCAATATTTTTCGATACGGTCTTCATCAGGACACACACTCGGGTCGGGATTATCTTCTAACACTAGCTTTTCAGTGTCCCAATGGGCAGCCCTATAAGGCGTCAGTATCGACCAGCGCATATTTTTAAAGCGAGTTTGGAAGAAGTCGAGTTTAACCTCTAAGCTGAAATGCTCGGGTTCATACCAAGCGATAAAGTGCTCTTGTCCGTCAAGCGCAACTTCTCTAAACCTCAAAAAAGCACTCATTTTGTATGCATCACGTTTTACCGCTTTGGCTAAAGTAACAAGCTGCATTATATCTTCGTCAGTTTTTAGCTGAATAAGGTTTTTGTTCTCGAAAATAACGCGCCATAAAACCCGATAACACAGTGCGAAGCGGCTAGCATCTCGATGACACAACGCGTATTTAAAAAGCATTAATATTGACTTGGGAATGGTGTGTTTCATTTGCCCTTTAGGGGCCGCAATAACCTCTTCAGGATGGCCAAACAAGTCGTCCTGTATGGACTCTGAAGTTTGCCAAATAATGTTTTCAGGGGAGATAGCTTGCGCTAAACATTCTCTTGATGCTTTGCGCCACTCGTTATATCCGGGCACGGAAGTGATGGTAATTTTTTTCATCTTGAGGCTACGTCGTTTAGGCGCCGAAGAGCTCAAACTGTTTTGGCTGTTTGAACTGCAGCTCAAAATTATTGCTATCGAGTAAGTGAATAGCAGGTGAGTAATCATTCACAGTAATAAAAGGTTTTAGCTTTTGTAATGGCAAACGCATTTTAGTGAGATCCATCCAGTTAAGCTTTGTATAACGGCGGATCGCTACAATTTTTTGTACGGTGCGCGCACCAAGACCAGGTACTCGTAACAACATCAGTTTGTCGGCTTTATTCAAATCGATGGGGAATACATGACGATTGCGCAATGCCCACGCGAGTTTAGGATCATGGTCCATATCAAGCATGTCATCGTGCAAGATTTCATCAAGATTAAAGCCATAAAAACGCAATAGCCAATCAGCCTGATAAAGACGGTGCTCGCGGATCAAAGGCGCTGGCTTGAGCGGTAAAACCTCAGACGCATCAGGTATTGGCGAGAACGCAGAGTAATAAACGCGGCGTAGCTTTTGTTGGCTATAAAGTTTAACACTTGTTCCCAAAATGACTTTATCGTTTGAGCCATCGGCCCCTATGATCATTTGAGTAGACTGTCCGCCAGGGGCAAAGCGAGGTGGACGTTTGCCGGTATGCGTTTTATCTACTTTATGCTCGGCTATTTTGTCTTTCAGAGTATTCATCGAGCTATGAATAGCGCCGAGGTCTTTTTCTGGCGCGTATTTATTTAATGAAGGCTGGGTCGGCATTTCTACATTAATGCTAAGCCTGTCGGCATATAAACCCGCTTCAGCCTGTAGTTCAGGCGAGGCATTGGGAATTGTTTTAAGGTGTATATACCCCTTGAACCCGTGATCGATACGTAACGACTTTGCAATACGCACCATGCTTTCCATTGTAAGGTCAGGGGAACCGACGATACCTGAGCTAAGAAACAAGCCCTCGATATAGTTGCGCTTATAAAAATTCAGTGTCAAATCTACCGTTTCTTTCACAGTGAAACGAGCACGTTGAACACTACTTGATACTCTATTGATACAATAGTGACAATCGTAAATACAGTAGTTCGTCATTAGTATCTTTAGTAATGAGACACAGCGGCCATCAGGGGTAAAACTGTGGCATATTCCTGTACCGCCAGTAAGCGAACCAATGCCCGTTTTATCAGTTTTCCCAGCCTTGCGTTTACCTGCCGTACCGCTTGCACATGATGCATCGTACTTAGCTGCATCTGAGAGGATCTCGAGTTTTTGAATCAGTTTGTCATGCATCGCAGATTATTACTTTCTCTTAGCAAATACACAAAAGCGGTCGATTCTGTCAGAAATGATGAAACAACACGTGTGTATCCGTTATTTGGTTTTTAAATTATCTTAGGGTTTATATCATGTATAAATATACAGTACAATTTGCATTCTAAATTAAAAGGATTATTAGTAAAAAGGGGCAGAATGCTTTTTAATAGGCGAGACGGTTGCCGCAAAAAGTACTCAGACCCTATCACTGCTTACCCCATCACAGCCCTTAACCTAAAGGGCCTGTTATACACATTCTTTTTCACCACCTTTGCAACGAAACGCACTTTCAACAAACTTATAAATAGATCCGTATTTAAAATTTCGTAATAGCTCGGACCGACTTCAAGGTGGATATTCCGACAACAAGAATTTAAGTACTTTAAATCAGGCCGGTTGCGGGTTTTGACAAGAATATTGAACGCTGAGAAGGAAGCGGCGCGCTAAGTCAGTTGTTAGGCAAGCGTCTAGGTTTAGGTAGGTATGAAATGTGTTCGTTAGGGGAGCTTCAAGCGCATTTTAATAGCGACGTTATCCCTTTTTGGCTATCGCTCTGCTAGTTTCAAAGATAGGGTAGGGCGCAGTGTCACCTATCGAGTTTACAGTGTTTCATTTAGGCTCGTGTTTATAACGTTGATTGGACAAGTTTTATATTGGTGTTGCTGACGCCGTGTTGTTTTGAAAGCGTTAGCTAGGCCTATCTTAAATTTTCTCTCATGCTTTGAGCTGGTTTTCTCTTGGCTTTATTTGGGAGTCAAAATGGCATTCCAGCGTAATACATGGGGGCGGCACGATATGCCTTTATCAAGTCGTATTGGGCAGGGCTGATGACAGCCCTATTCAAGATTTTTAGTCGTTTTAACAGGCGAGTTAATAAAAAGTAGTTAAAACAATAGACGCGCTAGACATCATCATTCACTAACCTTCAATCGCATTCATGCCAATAGTTGCCTGAAACGTGAACGTCGTTCTGCTGTCGTCTGAGCAAACGGATAATGTACCGTCATGAGCAGAGGTGATTTGGGAAGCAATAAACAAACCCAAACCTAGGCCGCCGGTTTGCTTGTTGCTTTCATTGCGCCAAAAAGGTTGAAACAGTTTATCAATCACCTCTGGTTTTATTGGCTCGCCGCCATTACTCACGCTCAGTGAGAATAGTCCGCTCTCTATCTGTGATGTCACCTCAATAGCTTGCTGCGGGTCGCCATGCACAATGGCGTTGATTAACAGGTTAGATAGCAACTGGGCGATTCGCTCAGGGTCGCAATTAACCGAGCCCTTGATATCAATGTGAGTCTGTATTTCACGCTGGGGGTGCAGCCCAGAGAGCTCATCAACGGTATGGGTAAGAATATCTTCTAGGTTGTTCACCGTCTTAACGTTTAACTGCATGCCGTTACCCATTTTACCTCGGGTTAGGTCCATCACATCGCTAATCAAGCGTTTCATTCTTGTTGCGCTGCTGTCCATGCGTGCGAGTATTTTTTGAGAGGTGGCGTCCGTTACTTGGTCTTTTAAAAAACTGACCCCCATAGTCAAAGCAGATAATGGTGTTCTTAAGTCGTGCCCTAGAATGGCAATGTACTGCTCTTGAAGTTTGGCCGCTGCTTTCTCGTTGAATAACTCGGATTGGGCAGTGATGAGCTGTTCGTCAACTTCAATCTGGCGAGAAATCAACTCAGCGAATGACTTAATTTGTTGTTGAATCTCAACCGTTTTCAACTTTATCGGTAGGGGATCTAAACCGCACAGCGTGCCGAAAAAATCACCGTCTTTATTGTAAATGGGAAACGAAAAGTAGCTTTCAAACCCATACATGATTGGAATTTCGCTTTTGCTGTAGTGATCATCTTTTAGAGCATGTTCAATAACAATCGGCTGAGTTGACCTTTTTACCTGAATGCAAAAGGTGGTAGATATATCAAGCTCGTCACCGGGAAGAAGGTTGAAGTTGACTTGATCGAATACCGCGCAGGTCGTCCACTTCTCATCTGTAACCCGTGCAATGCAAATGAAGCGCAATCCGGTGGCATCTGACAGCATCTTCATTATATGCGGCACAGCTTCTATAGACTGGATAGTCTGAATGTCTTTTTCAATTAACGCGTTCATTACGTACTCTTTGCTTTTCGCTCTTTTGGCTTATGACTGTTTACGACCTGTATATATTGTCATTCTATGGTCGATAAATCACTGAAGATTTTTAGTCATAAATGTCGGCGGTTTAACCGCTCTGCCACTTCGGCGGGATATTTAGTAAAACCAAATGACTTCTTAAATGACATTAAACCGTTTACTTCATCTTAAGTCTCTCTTTGAGAGAAAAAATTGTTGATATTGTCAGTTAGCGTTTATATCTATGGCCACTTTAACAAGTCTGTTCGCAAGTTCATTTTTCAAGGTATTTGACACAAGTTTCGCAAACATATTGCATTAAAACATTACTTAAATATCAGGGGGCAGGTCAGGGTTTTAGATGGCGGCACTCGGTATATTGGCTCTGGGTGAAGCAGTGTTACTTATACATTTATTTCCATGTAAAGCCCAACGCCTAGTACTAAGATATAACGTTTTATCAAAAGCGGTCTCAATTTATGCTCGCTGCTTATCCACTTATCCACTTATCCACTTATCCCCTTATCCCCTTATCCCTTTCATCCTTCCACTCTGGTCATTCATCCTGTGTTTTTATAATGATTTACAAGCGCTCAATAAAACAACAATGAATGTTGATCTGGATCAAGATGAGGATCAATAAAATCGAGTTTAATTTTATTAGCTGATAGGCGATGTCGTGCTAGCAAGCTTATCAGTCAACCCAATTCAAATTTTTGATAGGAGATTGATGATGAGTAATATCAACTTAACGAATCGTTCTACTGACAAAAAACCTTCCGGCCAGTTTCCTCATTTGTTTGGCCAACATTTTTTGGATGATTTTGTGCAAAACTTCAGTTCGCATTTTCCGTTCGTACGAGAGACACCAGCAAAGGGGGAAAGCAAACTAGATTTTGTGGATCCAAAGGTTGATATCACTGAGAACAAAAAAGCGTATACCTTAACCGCCGAGTTGCCCGGCCTTGATAATGACGACATTACCTTAGATTTATCCGACGGCATCTTGACTTTGAGCGGTCAGAAGAAATACGAAAATGAAGCTGACAAGGACGACAATATTCACATTATGGAGCGTAGCTACGGTAGCTTTCAACGCAGTTTCAGTTTACCGGTAAGCGTTGACCAAGATGCGATAAAAGCCGAGTTCAAAAAAGGCTTGCTCAAGGTGACTTTACCCAAATCGGTAAAAGCTCAAGAGCTGCAACGAAAAATCGAAATTTCTGGTTAAGGTTCGCTAAGTGAGTCATTTACTAAGCGTTAGCGCTTAACGAACAGTACAACACTTGGTCAGGGACGACCTTTATCGGAGCTTGTTATGAATGTGGAAGCAGATATGCAAACGGTAGTAAAAGACACCTTGGTATTAGTGCTTGCTGGCGGTCAGGGGTCGCGCCTTGATGGGCTAACGGAGATGCGCGCTAAACCCGTATTAGAGTTTGGCAGTCATTGTCGAATTATTGATTTTCCTCTGTCTAATTGTGTGAACTCAGGGTTGAATCAAATTGCCGTGCTGACACAATATAAATCGCAATGCTTAATACGTCACTTGATGAACCATTGGGGACGCTTGAACAGCAATGTCGGCGGTTGTTTTGATGTGCTGCCTGCTTCCCAGCAAAATGACCAGAGTTGGTATCAAGGTACTGCAGATGCTTGCTTTCAAAATATCGCCTACATCAAGGGGAAAGCGCCTAAGTATGTGATGATCCTCTCGGGTGATCACGTTTATCAAATGGACTACCGTAAACTGTTAGCTACCCATGTGAATAACAACGCAGATATGACGGTGTCTTGCATCGAAGTGCCCACTAAAAATGCTGCCAAACAACTCGGGGTACTCAGTGCTGCGCGTGATGGTCGCATTACTGCATTTGCTGAGAAACCTGATACACCTCACGCGTTAATTGATGCACCAGATTACTGCTTAGCGTCGATGGGTAATTATGTTGTAAATGCCGATGTGTTGTATTCATTGTTAGAAAAAGACGCGAAAGTCGCTGATTCTGCACATGACTTTGGCAAGAATGTGATCCCTAGCATTATTCAGCAACATCGCGTTTTCGCTCATCGTTTTCGCGATCCTAGCGGCGATCAAATACCTTATTGGCGAGACGTCGGTACCTTAGACAGCTATTGGCGTGCCCACTTAGATTTACTCAATAACCGCGACATGCTTAATTTTACCGACCCTGCCTGGCCGATATGGGGCAGTGCGTTCGCAAATTCCCCAGTGGAGATCACAAACAGCTCTGACTTGGCTAAGTGTGACATTAAGCAAGTACTCATCGGCTCAGGTTGTCGTCTAGACAGTTGCAGTGTTACACAATCGGTATTGTCTACTAACTGCAAAATCGATCCTTGCGCTGTAATAGAAAGATGTGTGTTGCTGCCTGACGTCACAGTCGGCTTTGGCGCTAAATTAGAAAACGTGATTGTGGATAAGGGGGTAAATATACCGGCTGAGTTTGTACTGAATGACAAAGACATAGCTCAACAGCAAGGTTTTACCGTCACCCCAAAAGGGATTGTGCTTGTAACGCAAAAAGTGCTGGATACCCTTATAGATAAGGAGCAACCCGATGTGATGCCCAAGCACATACTTAAATTGTGCGGTGACGAATGGCTAACCGCAGGTGGAAAGACGAACCAACCGCTTGCAGAAGTGCCCGAGAAGGAAACAGGTCGTCGCTCTGCGTCTTAACGCTAGATTTTATTCAGAGCATAAAAATAGAAAGAATGGGCGCGTGGTTTATTACAAGCGCTGTGGCCATAGGAAAACGGTAAAGTTAAAAAAACTCGCTAGTTATAGGTTATAGCTATCGCGCGTGAAGTGGAAATACTCCAATTAAGTGACACTTAGTAGGTAATAAGCCGTTAACAACGCCTATATAAATAAGCCGTGTTAAAGATACTATTTGCTAAATAAGCAACAACAAAAACACGCGCGAACCTCATTCAAGCTATTATTTTTCTGCCTGTAACAAATAAAGCGGTTATGAATTTTACCGATTATCCACGCTTTCACACGCTTATTAGCCCCAATTAATCATTAAGTGTATGATTTTATTAAGTAACAACTAAATCTTCCGTTATTTCTTTAGATCTAATCTGTGGATAAAAAATATCAAAACAAGACGTCTAGACGGTTGACATATAGACGTCTATACGGCAAATTGAGCTCCATGAACGTAGATTCGAAAATAATAACAAGCACCATCGGCATGATTATGATTATTACCTCTTTGAGGTGATCGCTGGCTTGTGCACATAAAACAGACATAAAGCCCGCAAATATAGCGGGCTTTTTTGTTATTTAGCGCAGCAAAAAGTTAATTAATGGTTGTTTCGACGCGGTGAAAGCCCTGCGTAAACAACCACCAGAGGAGCAAAATAAATGAAGGTGTTGAAGTTTGGCGGTTCGTCATTAGCTGATGCAGAGCGTTATTTACGGGTTAAAGATATCTGTTTGGATACCCACGCAAGCAACGGCGCAGCTGTTGTGTTATCAGCCCCTAAAGGCGTAACCAATGCGCTATCTCTGTTATGTGAAGAAGCGGGTAGTGGTAAAGATTACGGCGAGTTGTTCGCTAAGCTGAACATGGTGCTTTTCGGTATTTTAGATGATTTAAAAGATACCCTACCTGAATTCGATGACAGTGAACTTGCCCCTTACATTCAACGCATTTTGAATGAGTTGAATCAACACCTTGAAGGTTTTGCGCTATTACGCTGCGCGCCTGAATCTGTGGTCGCTAAGATTTTGAGCATTGGCGAGTACATGAGCGTTAATATCTTCAGTCAGATACTGACCACCCTTGGCACCAAAAACCAAATTATCGACCCAGCTGAATTAATTTTAGCAGAAGGCGATTACCTCGATAGCATCGCCGATGTGGCCGTGAGCAAAGCACGTTTTAGTGACGTTGATAGCTCAGGCGACGTAGTGCTTATTATGCCAGGCTTTGTGGCCGTAAATGCCGAAGGCGAGAAAGTCACGCTAGGGCGCAATGGCTCTGATTATTCAGCCGCTATTTTAGCTGCGTGTATCGATGCCGAATGTTGTGAAATTTGGACAGACGTTGATGGCGTTTATAATGCCGATCCTAACCAGGTTGATGGTGCGGTATTGCTCGATAAACTGACTTATCAAGAAGCCATGGAGCTTTCTTATTTCGGGGCGAAAGTACTTCACCCGAAAACCATCGGGCCGATTGCACAGCACCACATTCCCTGCCTTATTCGTAATACGCTTAACCCAGCGGCTCCTGGCACGCTTATCAGCAACGAAAAGAGCACCAAGTGGACGAGCGTTAAAGGTATTTCGCATCTGGATGACATGACCATGTTTAATGTGGCGGGCCCAGGTATGAAAGGCATGGTTGGTATGGCCAGCCGTGTATTTGAAGTGATGTCGAATGCGAATATCTCGATCAGCCTTATTACGCAATCTTCTTCTGAGTACAGCATCAGTTTTTGTATTCATAGTAAAGATGCCACCCGTGCTCAAGACTTGTTAGAAGACTCGTTTGCATTAGAGTTAGCGAATAACTTACTCGACCCGATTGAAGTACGTCATGATTTAGCGATTGTGACCTTGGTCGGTGACGGTATGCGCCATTCACAAGGCTTGGCGGCTAAGTTCTTTAGCTCATTAGCACAAGCGCGGGTAAACAACGTGGCGATTGCTCAGGGCTCGTCTGAGCGTTCAATTTCAACGGTAATTGAAAGCAGCAAAGCGAGAAAAGCAGTGAAAGTGGTTCACCAGAATTTCTTTTCAAATTTACACGCGATTGATGTGTTCTTAGTGGGCTGTGGTACGGTCGGCAAAGAATTGTTAGGGCAAATTGCTCGCCAGCAAGCGGTGCTACTTGAACGTGGCATAAGCTTGAAAATTTACGGTATCGCCAACAGCCGCAAACTTTTATTAGAAGCGGGCGGAGTGGACTTAAGCGCCGATTGGACAAGCCAGCTAAATGCTAGCGAGCAGTCGCTTTCTGTTGATGCTTTGCAAAACTTTGTGATGCGCAACAGCTTGGTAAACCCGGTGGTGATTGACTGCACTAGCAGCACAGTGATTGCTGAGCTGTACGTTGAGTTAATGAATAGCGGCTTCCATGTCGTTACGCCTAACAAGAAAGCCAATACTGCGTCTTACGCATATTACCAGCAATTGCGTGAAACAGCGCAAAATACTAATCGCCAGTTCTTGTATGAAACCACAGTAGGCGCGGGCTTACCGGTAATCGATAACTTGCAAAAACTGATTTACGCCGGGGATGAACTTCAGCGCTTTGAAGGCATTTTGTCAGGTTCATTGTCATTTGTATTTGGTAAGTTAGATGAAGGTCTAACGCTTTCTCAAGCCACTGAAATTGCTAAAAAGAACGGCTTTACTGAGCCAGACCCGCGTGATGATTTAAGCGGCACGGATGTGGCCCGTAAACTATTAATTATGGCTCGCGAGGCTGACTTAAAGCTTGAACTTGAAGACATTCAAATTGAGCCTGTGTTGCCATCGCACTTTGACGATAGCGGTAGCATCGACGAGTTCATGGCAAAGCTACCTGAGCTAGATGCCCTGTACACAGATAAAGTTAACGCGGCCAAAGAAGAAGGCAAAGTACTGCGTTACGTAGGCTCTATCAGCAAAGGTAAATGCGTAGTCTCGATACAGGCGGTGGGTGAGGATCACCCTCTGTTTGTGATCAAAGAAGGCGAAAATGCGTTGGCGATCCACAGTAATTATTATCAGCCTATTCCTTACGTAATACGTGGTTATGGGGCGGGCGCTGCGGTAACAGCTGCAGGTGTTTTTGCTGATGTACTTAGAACCATGCCATGGAAGCAAGACGTGTAATGAGCGAATTAAATGACATGATGGGTAAAACGCTGCGCGCTTTTGCCCCAGCTTCAACAGGTAATGTTAGCTTAGGCTTTGATTTGCTAGGCGCTGCGTTGAAGCCCGTTGACGGCACAGTGCTTGGGGATGAGGTTGACCTTGAATTGGCTGACGAGTTTAGCCTTGCGGTAGAAGGTGCTTTTGCTCATAAATTACCAGCGGATCCTGACACCAACATAGTGACCCGTTGCTATCAACACTTTGTAAAAGTGATGAGCGAAAAGGGCGTCGAGCTGCCGCCAGTCAAAATGACCTTACATAAACATTTGCCTATTGGCAGTGGTTTAGGGTCAAGTGCGGCATCGGTTGTGGCCGCACTGCATGGTTTAAATGAATTTTACGGCCAGTTATTGGGCGAGGTGCCATTTAACCAACATGAATTGCTGCTTATTATGGGCGAATTGGAAGGTCAGATCAGTGGCAGTGTACATTATGATAATGTCGCACCCTGTTACTTAGGTGGCTTGACCTTAATGGCAGAACAAGCCGATACGCTTGCCTTACAATTGCCAACGTTCAAACATTGGTATTGGGTGGCGTGTTATTCAGGTATTACGGTATCAACCGCAGCGGCAAGAGATATTTTGCCGAAGCAGGTGTCTATGCCAAATACGTTGAAATTTGGCCGTCAGTTGGCTGTTTTTGTGGATGCGCTTTATCGCCAAGACGAGAAGCTCGCGGTGAGTATGATGACGGATGTTATCGCAGAACCTTATCGCAAATCTTTATTGCCGCACTTTGATGAGTCACGTGAGTTTGCGATGCAAAATGGCGCTATGGCGTTTGGTATTTCAGGATCTGGGCCGACCGTATTTGCCGTGTGCGACAACCTTGAACAGGCGCAAACCATCAGTTCGTGGTTGCAAGAGAATTATATCCAAAATGACACCGGCTTTAGCCATGTGTGTCAGCTTGATGAACAAGGTGCTGTGGCAAAAGACATCAGCGCCTAGCATAATATTAAAATACGCTTAGTTGAATAAGCACATAAGGTAAGAAACGTGGAACTAGTTAATTTAAAAGACCCTTCGGACAAAGTTAGCTTTGCACAAGCGGTTAAAAAAGGGTTAGGCAAAAACCAAGGGTTATATTTCCCTACTAGTTTGCCAAAATTTGATGATATCGATGCCATTCTTGATATGCCATTTGTTGAACGCTCGGTTGAAATTTTAAGCCAGCTGATTGGTGATGAAATCCCTAGAGATCGTTTACAGGGCATCGTTGAGCGCGCTTTCGCATTTGACGCGCCATTGGCAAAAGTAACAGATAATATTTACAGCCTTGAGTTATTCCACGGTCCGACACTGGCGTTTAAAGATTTCGGCGGCCGCTTTATGGCTCAATGTTTAACCGAAATTGCCGCTGGCGAAAAAATCACCATTTTGACTGCTACCTCTGGTGATACTGGCGCTGCCGTTGCTCATGCATTCCATGGTTTAGATAACATCAATGTGGTTATCTTATTCCCGAAAGGCAAAATTAGCCCACTGCAAGAGAAGCTATTCACCACCTTAGGTGACAACATTCACACTGTCTCGATTGAAGATGACTTTGATGCATGTCAGCAAATGGTAAAAAGTGCGTTTGATGATGTTGAAGTGCGTGAAGGTTTGCACCTTAACTCAGCTAACTCCATTAACATTAGCCGTTTAGTCGCGCAGGTTTGTTACTACTTTGAAGCCGTTTCTCAGCTAAGCAAAGAGCAGCGTGATGATTTGGTTATCTCAGTACCTAGTGGCAACTTCGGTAACTTGACCGCCGGCATGATTGCGAAAACCATGGGCTTGCCTGTTAAGCACTTTGTGGCTGCTACTAACTTGAATGATACCGTGCCGCGTTATTTGAAAACCGGTGAGTGGGATCCTAAAAGTACCGTGGCGACTATGTCTAACGCGATGGATGTTAGCCAACCAAATAACTGGCCGCGTATTGAAGCCATCATCGAGCAAGGTTATTTGTCACGTGAAATACTGTCAGGTGACATGGTTGACGAAGACTATACCCAAGTGGCTATGCGTCAACTTGCCCAGTTAGGCTATGTGACAGAGCCTCACGCGGCGATTGCTTACAAAGCACTGCTTCGCCATATGGATGAAGGCGATACAGGGATATTCCTTGGTACGGCGCACCCTGCTAAGTTCCGCGAAACGGTCGAAAACGTATTGGGGCAACCGATTAGTTTACCTCAACCTTTGGTTGACTGTTCTACCAAAGAAAGCTTTGCTGTGGATTTACCAAGCGATTATGACGTGTTGAAAAAGCACTTGTTTAGCCTACTAGGCTAAGCGGTTTTATAACGCTATAAGGCAGGGTAAATGACGCAAGCCGCAACATGGCACACGCTACTCGGTGAAGAAAAGCAGCAAGCTTACTTCACCGACATGATGAACTTTATTGCTAGCGAACGAGCGAACGGTAAAGTGGTTTATCCCGCCGCTAAAGACGTATTTAATGCCTTTAGTTGCACCGAGTTTAATCAAATCAAAGTGGTTATTCTTGGGCAAGACCCTTACCACGGGCCTAATCAGGCCCATGGTTTGAGCTTTTCAGTACAAAAAGGCGTGAAAACACCCCCTTCTTTGAAAAACATGTACAAAGCACTGCAGCACGATTTTCCTGATTTTGTGGTGCCTGAGCATGGCTGTTTGCAATCTTGGGCTGAGCAAGGTGTATTTTTGCTTAATACAGTGCTCACCGTTGAGCAAGGTAAAGCCCATTCGCATGCCAAGATTGGCTGGGAGAGATTCACCGACAAAGTGATTGCACTTATCAATGAGCATGCTCAAGACGTGGTATTTCTGTTGTGGGGCAGTCATGCCCAGAAAAAGGCAGGGCTTATTGATGCCTCAAAGCACCATATTTTAACCGCTGCGCACCCATCCCCATTATCTGCTTATCGTGGCTTTTTCGAATGTGGGCATTTCGCTCAAACCAATCAAATCTTGCTCGACAGCGGACGTACGCCTATCAAATGGCAGATTTAAGTTCCACTCCATCTTCATTAACGACTGTATTTCGACCTCTTTGTTTGGCTTTATACAACGCGCTATCGGCTACGTTAAATAGCTCTGTGAAGTTCTGATTACGCTTAAGCTGTGCCACACCAAAACTACATTCTATCGGCTGACCAGGAGCGACTTCGGCGGCGTTAACATTGCTCAAAATCCGCTGTGCTACTTGCTGAGCATCGTTAATGGTTGAATCTGGCAGTAGCGCCACGAACTCATCGCCGCCGAAACGCCCTAGTAAGTCTGTGGGGCGCAGGGACAGTTGCGCCGCCCGGCAAACCCTCTGCAAGGCCTTATCGCCAGCACTATGGCCAAAGGTGTCATTTACTTTTTTGAAGTTATCCATGTCAAACATGATAAGTGACAACGGCACCTCGTCATTTTGGCTGCGATTTACTGCTCGTTCAGCTTGTTGCATAAAATGTTGACGCGACGCAGCTTGGGTCAGTGCATCAGTGGTGACGATAGCTTGCAGTTTTTCGTTGTGTGCCATCAATGCGGGGACAGCAATACCGAATAGGGCATTGGAAGCAACGATCACAATGGCAAATTGATAAATTAAGGCGAATTCATTTAATCCAAAAATGTTGACGAATAGCGCGATGATAATGCAGCTGTAAGTTAAGCTGAGTAGGTTGAACAGTGCGCTTTCCGTGCATGCTATCCACATATGCGGCAGCACGAGCAGGAAAATAGCAAAGGCACTCGCTTGTTGACCTGAGTACTGATTGAGTATAGTGGTTAGTATGACGAGTAAGGTGACGACGATAATTTTATGCGGGTACTCGGAGCTGGTTGTGGTTTGATTCGGGCTTAGATATTGTTCGAGATCAAAGCGCTCATGTGAGAAATATCGACTAAGTAAAGCACCAAAAAGCGGCGCTAATACCAACACACCCACATAATCACCGATCCAAAAGGGTAACCATGCTTGGCCTATTTCAGACGCAGTCATCATATTGCTGTAAATCAAGCTGAAGATCACCAACATAGTCGTAACAAGTGACCCTACGCCGGTGTGAATGATATACAGGATAATCAGCCCAGGTGTACTGAGTTTGTCTTGACGGGCTACCCAAGCAAATAGATATGCACTCAACCAGTAAGGTAAAATATGGGCCAAACCGAACAAAAGACCCGCTTGTATCATCTGGGGGGGATTTAGCGGGAGGGAATACTGGATGCAAGTCAGTATGGTCACTATCACTGCGCACAGCATAAGCGGTATAATTGCCCTGATACCGATAATTAATAGAGCTGCGTAGGTTAAGCCTGACACGGGAAACCACACACTTGCGTGGGCGGTGTATTCCATCAATTGTGCTAACAGCCAAACAATTAACCATAACGCGACAAACGCGACAGCACGATACCAACGAGAGGGTAGAACGTTATCTGACGCATACTCAGGCATAAATGGCTTACCTTCGGCTTTCAGTGGAATGAATAATTCAACCTAACCTAATCAGGGTTTGTAAAGTACTGACCGATACATAGTGAATATCGCACAGCGAATTTCAAAGCGCACAAGTAGTATTATATTGACACAATGAGGTTCTCTGTCACCCTTTTTTAAAAGGGAAATACCGCTCAACGTCAAGCATAGCAATGTGTAAGGTGTTTTAATTTACCGGTTTGAAATGAGAATTCACGTTAATAAATGGCCATAAAAAAAGCCCCTAAAACAGCAAGTGCTTTTGGGGCTTTTTAGTCAGCATGCGCTGACAAGATTATGTCGTGAGAATTATTTTTGTTTCGACAACCACACAATCAAATTAACAATGTCGTCGTTGTTCATATCACGGGTAAACTTAGCTTGGTATTTGCCGTTAACGATGAAGTTAGGTACCCCACGCAGGTGACTGCGGTATTCCTGAACGAGCTTATTGTTCTTTTTCAACATGCTGTTGACGCCAAAGCTACTCACAAGCTTATCGAAATCCGCTTCTTCTACACCGTTTACCATAAAGATATTTTTTAAATCTTTGATGTTGGTGATAGGTGATTTCTGTACATGAATGTAACGGAAAATAGCGGTACTTAGAGAATCTTCTTTCTTCAATGCGCGAGCAACCATAAGGGCACGACTGGCATCGTCTTGGGTTTCACCGCTGGTAAAGCCCATGAAGTTCACGTGTACTTTTTCGAATTTTACATCGTCACCCATTTTCTCTTGGATCTTTTTAGCGATGGGTTCGAACTGAAAACAATGTGGACACCAGTAAGAGAAGAATTCATTGATGACAGGTTTGTCAGTGGCGGTTTCGTTGATGATGGTGTAATGCTCACCTTCTTTCCACGTTTCTTGGGCGCATGCTTGAAGCGGCACTAATACCGCAATAAAAAAAGCAAGTATGATTTTTTTCATTGTTAATTCATCTCTTTAGTAAAAATAACTCGGGGCAGATTAGCATAGCTAACATAAAATGCCGACTGCACTTTGTAAGCAGTTATATGAAATTTATCTTATTGCGCTGGCGATTAACAGAATCTGAATAAGCTTAAATACGAAGTTCAGTTTCCTGCAAAGCGGAGAACTGCTCTTTAAGCGCGAGTATTTGTTGTTCCCAATACTTAGGCTCAGCGAACCAAGCAAACGCCTGAGGAAACGCAGGGTCTTGCCAACGTCTATGCAACCACGCCATGTAATGCACCATACGCATAGCACGTAGAGGTTCAATTAGGCTTAACTGTCTGGGGTTAAACTCACAAAACTCATCGTAGGCCTCGACTATGGTGCTTAACTGAAGCGATTGAGCTTGACGATCGCCTGATAGCATCATCCACAAATCTTGTACGGCTGGGCCATTACGGCAATCGTCTAAATCCACAAAGGTAGGTCCATCGCGCCACAAGATATTACCTGGATGACAATCACCATGTAAACGCATCATGTCGCTTGTGTGGTAACGCTCACTAGTCAGCGCGACCACTTGCTCTAAAATAGTGAAAAACGCTTCGTGTAAGCTTGATGGAATAAGCTGACTATTTTGTAACTCAGCCACTGACTTCACCAAATAATCGTCAATATTAATGGTTGGTCTGTGGGTGAATAAACGTGATTTAGCCACTTGGTGAATACGCCCAATAAAACGGCCCATCCACTCAAGCTGATCCAAATTATCAACTTCAAACTGACGCCCACCGACGGAGGGGAAAAGTGCAAAATGATAGTCTTGGTATAAGTGTAGGCTCTTGCCGTTGATCACGAGGGGCGCGACGACAGGCACTTCATGTTCAGCGAGTTCTAACGAAAAGCTGTGCTCTTCGTTTAGTTGTGCTTCACTCCAGCGCTGGGGCCGATAAAACTTTGCCACATAACGCTTACTATCTTGGCCAACAAACTGATAAACGCGATTTTCATAGCTGTTGAGAGCGAGCAAACCGGATTCCACTAATACGCCTTCAGATTCGATGGCATCTAAGATGAGGTCTGGCGTTAGCTCGCTAAAATTAAATGTACTCATCAACGATACAAGAACTTAGAGGTTTGCTCGATAACGGCGTCCTCGTCTTCTTGAGCACGAATGGTAAAGCTAAAGGCCGTCACAGGATCTTCTAATTGGTACGGGTCGATTGCAATACTGATTGGCAGGTTATATACCTCACCGCCCATTACCGTGACACTTTGTTCCCCTATATATCTGTGGCCTTCAAGACCATTCACTGCAATATTAAAATGTTGAGTATGCTGTGATTTATTGAGTATTTTAAGGGTGTATACGTTTTCTATTAGGCCGTCGTTGGTTTCACGATAAAGGGCGTTACGATCTCGAATAATGTCGACTTCCAATGGTACTCGGCTTAACAGTTCAAAGACCAGCAGGGCACTCATTAAGACTAATACAACGGCATAACCCATGAGTTTCGGGCGAAATATTTTAGTTTGACCGCCCGCTAACTGAGTTTCAGACGTAAAACTGATAAGCCCTTTCGGGTAATTCATTTTGTCCATTACACCGTTACAAGCGTCAACACAGGCGCCACAGTTGATGCACTCGTATTGCAGACCGTTACGGATATCGATACCTGTGGGGCACACTTGCACACACAAGTTACAATCAACACAGTCACCTAAGCCTTTGGCAGCATTTTGCTCACGAGTGGCCTTGCGCGAACGTGGGCCGCGTTGTTCCCCGCGCTGTGCATCATAAGCCACTGTGAAGGTGTCTTTGTCGAACATGGCGCTTTGAAAACGTGCGTAAGGGCAAATGTGGGTACACATGATTTCACGCATGTATGCGGCGTTACCATAGGTACAAACTGCGAAAAATAGCACACATACGGTTGCCCAAAAACTTGAGGAAAAAGTAAAGAAGTCGACGAATAAGGCGTCGATAGGCGTAAAATAGCCAACGAAAGTGAGGGATGTAAGCAGCGCAACACTCACCCAAGCAATGTGTTTCAAGGTTTTGCGGATAAACTTGTCTGTGTCCATTTTGCGCTCATCTAATTTGATGCGCTTGTTACGACTGCCTTCAATTTTCTCTTCAAACCAAATATAGATGAAGGTCCATGTGGTTTGCGGGCACATAAAACCACACCATACACGACCAGCAAACGTCGTAACGAAAAACAAGGCGAATGCGGCAACAATGAATATCCAGGCTAGCAGCGTTAAGTCTTGTGGCCATAGGGTTAAGCCAAATATTTGAAAACGCTGAGCGCCGATATCAAGCAAAATGGCTTGGCTACCTTCAAATTGCAACCACGGCAGAATGGCAAAAATAGATAGAAACACTAAACCAAAGAAGCGCCTGAAGTTTTCTAGGGCACCTTTAACCGCTCTCACATAGATTCGATTGCGAGGTGTGTACTGATCATTGTGTTTGCTTTTGTCAGGGCGATGCACCTGAACCGGGGAAATATCTTTTACGGGAATGCGGTCACTCATTGCTGCTCCTTGACTGAACCGAGATGCTTAAGGCACATAATCGCGGCGCATATTAGCATTTTTTTGCTGTCATTACGCTAGTTTGCGTTATCGATTATGTTAAAGGTTGATACAGATCAGGATGTTGTGCTGCTGATAATAGAGAAACGTAAGGTCGTGTTAGGGCGTTGATGATTGGCGGTCGTGGCGGGGGTAGCGCAATACAAATGCAGCGCCGCCCAGCGCTGAATCGTGTACTTGGCAGTCCCCTTGGTGCCACTGCTGAATACGCCGTACAATGGCTAAGCCCAGTCCCGCACCGCCCGACGCACGCGTGCGCGCTTCATCTGGGCGATAAAATGCATCAAATATCTTTTCTTGGACGTCTTTTGGAATACCAGGTCCGTCGTCTTCTATGCTGAGCAAAACATGGTCTTGGTCTTGGGTGATATTGATTGAGATGCGCGACTTTGCATATCGACTGGCATTCACCAGTAGGTTTTCTAGCGCCCTTTGTACGAAATGATCATCTGCGAGTAGCAGTATGTTCTCCCCAGAAATACATACCTGATGATCTTTCAAATGCAGGGTTTGCAGATGGGCTACCACTTGCTCTACAAGCTCCTTCAACGGGATTTCAGCTAAGTTAAGCTCAGGAATAAGCACATCACTACCGGCGTAATCAAGCATCTCTTGCACGAGTCTTTCCAGCTCTTCCACATCCAGAGACATGGCGTTCCATTTTTCAGAATTGCTCGCGGGTTGTGCTTCAAGCGCGAATTTTAAACGCGCTAGCGGCGTGCGAAACTCATGAGCCACAGCCCCAGATAGCTCTCGTTGCGATTGCAGCAAACTCTTTACCTTTAGGCTCATGTTGTTAAGCGCTTGGGCAATGGGGGCGATGTGTGATGTGCTAGCAATGTGGTTATCCACTAGGCTGCCATCGTCTTGAACATGACTCACGCTGCGTTTTAGGGCACTTAAATCACGCCACAATGGCCATAGCCAAAGAGCGATTAACGCCCCTAAACACACGAAGAATATGCCGCTGTACACCATGAGCGTTTGGCTGTTGGTTTGCGGGCGTGTGATATTGAGCTCTAACAAGTCGTTTTCATTAAGGGCGATATACAGCTGTTCACCCATTTGCTCGTCGTACAATAAAACGCTTTTATTATTTTTGAGCTGAGCCGCGCTTTGTGCGCTCCAACCAATACTGTTGTAGGGCACAACTGTGTGGGGCAGAGCGGTACTTTGGGCCAACGCAAGTAAGTTGTCATGATTGTTTTTGGCGGCGTCCAACAAGGTCATTATCGTCGTAACATGGCCTGTTGGGCCTTGGGGGGGATGGCTGAAAAGGCGTTCTAACCCTGCACTTAGGCCAATCATGGCTAACACAATAAAAAGGTACAAACTGATAAACAATCTAGCCATACTGAAAGATTATTCCCACGCGTCAGCGACGAAATAAAACCCTTTTCCCCAGATGGTTTTAATACGATAGGGATGACGAGGGTCATCCTGCAGTTTTTTACGCAGACGCGAAATGCGCACATCCGCTGAGCGGTCTAAACCATCATATTCTCTGCCGATAAGCTCGCGGTATAGCGTATTGCGATCCACTAGCTGGGACGCATTTGCGGCTAACTTCCAGAGCATATCGAATTCATGGCTGGTTAGGGGCACATCTTCGTTTTTAAGGGTCACCTTGCGTGCTAGATAATCAAGCGTTAGCTGACCAAAACGCAGTTGGGTCGCTCTCTCAATTGGGGCTTTAATAGTATTACTTCGTCTCAGCAGCGCTTGAATACGCGCTAACAGCACCCGGGGTTCGACCGGTTTCATAACGTAATCATCTGCGCCAATCTCAAGGCCGAGTACATGATCAAAATCGCTATTTTTTGCCGTCATAAACAACAGCGGTCCTTGATATTCAGGGCGAATTTTTTTGCACAACGTAAAGCCGTTATCCCCCGGTAGCATAACGTCAAGCACAACCAAATCTGGCGAATGTTGTTTAATCTCATCAAGCAAACCCGTGCCGTCACTTAAACTGGTCACGGTGAAATCATGTTGGTTCAAGTATTCACTCACAAGCTGGCTGAGTCGCGCGTCATCCTCAACAAGTAATATGTGCGGCATTAGAAAAGGCTCCAAGGATTGTTGACCCGAAAACGGGTACTGCGCCGGGTCGACTTCACCCCTAACGGTTGTTGAAGAAGGGTTCCACCCAATGCGTCTTTTAATAATAAACGTGTGTTGTCGTCTATGGTCAGGGTTAAGTCTTTTTGCACAACCGTTTCGCTGGAGCAAAATAGCCGTTGTGGTGACAGTTTAACCACATACACACAGTATTCCTGCTGGTGTTCGTTTTGTACCTGAACTGAGAGCGTAAACTGGCACTGTGTGCCAACGCGCTGAGTGACGCACACTATCGGCTGAATTTGCCAGTTAACGTCATGCTCTACAGCGTGTACTTTGTCCCCTAAAACTATGCTTAAACAGGCTAACAGCACTCTCAAATTATGCGTGCTCCAACGAATGAGTTGAAACTATCTGCGTCATCTGAATACGTACCCAAGACCAATAAATACCGTACTTGTGTATTTTTTATCTACCAGTGGGCTGTTAGTCATCCCAGAATGAAGCCAAGTCACACTGGTTCGGATAAGCCATTGCCATTGTTGGTTTATCTTCTTGTTGGCGCTGAGCGCTAAGCTGGGTTGCCAACCCGCTGAAGCGTCGTAATAAAGATCACGGAGCACGTTATCTTGCTGATCCACACCGTAATAGTAATCAACTAATTTGCTGCTCTTCCAAATCACAGTTGGCGCTAAGCTAACTTGCCACTCGTTTAGCGACCAATGGTGTTGGTAGCTAATTTCAAATTGATGCCCGTGATGCACGTTTGAGGCATCTGTTTTGACCGCGATGCGCCACTGGGAGTGGGCGCTGCGTTTATGCCAGCGTACGCCTGCATCTATCGCCCATTTTCGACTTTTTACTTCGTCGACTGAGACTTGGCGATCATCAAAAGGTGACGCATTTGTTGGCCCAATAGCGTTACTCAAAAAATGACCAGAAGCGCCAAGTACATTGCTTGGGTGCCAAAAGGTGAAAAAGGCTTTTTCGGTGTTAACGCTGAAAAAGGTGTCTAGCGCAAAAGTCGGGGTTTGTATCCATTGATAGCCGACTTCGGCGTTATCCAAATAAACGTTATCACCGTAGTAGGCTATATCGGGGATGAGCACCAGAGGAATAGCATCGCCGCCAACGAGTGGATTGGTCTTTGCGCCAGCGCCGAGGGCTATTCCCACTCGCCATTTCTCAGTTTCGATGCATTGGGCCGAGTTGCAGTCTGCGTACGCGTATTTTGCGAGGGTAAAAAAGCATAGCAAAATGCACTTTGCGCCTAGCTTTTTTATACTGTTTGTACCCATTTACCACACCCACACTTCGAAACAACGTTGATCATAAGATAATTATCAAAAGTTCATAAAAACTGCGAACTTTTCTATTGATGCATCCTAGCAAACCCGCGGGTAAAGCTCACCACAGGGTTACAATTATTCACAAATCCTCGCAATTAAGATCGAGACACCTCACGCAGTGTGATTAGGATATTAAGCCAACACGATAGGCCCGAAATAAGACGGGCGACATTGGCTCATAACATCAAGGAAATGCACCATGTTAGGTACTGGTTTACGCGGTTTATTCATCTTCATTCTCACTTGGCAACTCGGCGCATGTGGGGGCTCTGATGATAAAGAAGACAGCAAAAAATATGACAAGCCTTACTTGCAGTTTTACAACGGCTCTGGGGGAAGTGGCTCTGTTTTTCTCAGTATTGATGAGAGCAGTAGCGCCGGCTCTGCCGTATACGGTGATGCGACTAGTGTACTCACACTTGAAGATAATGACGTTGATTTGACCTTTACTGAAAAAGACAATGATGGTGTTACGCATACCCTAGAAGAGTTATCTGTAAAAGTGAGCACGGGTCATAAAATGCTGGTGGTGCTTAGCGCAAAAGACAGTACGGCGATATTTAATACCTATGAAATTGAGCGTACAGAACTGGATAAACGTTTTCGATTATTTGCTACATCAGTGCTGACGAGCGACCAAGACTATGATGTGTACTTAGGTGAGAATGGCAGCTCATTTGCGAATGCACATTTGTTGGCGACCGTGTCAACAGACGAACTTGAGCAATTTGACTCATGGCAAACCGAAGACACAAGTTCGTTTAGCCAGGGGGAATATCAGGTGTATTTAACCCTGCCCGGTGCAGATACCCCTGTGTTTGAAAGTTCAGCCATTGCATTTAGTTACGCCACTGAATATACAATGATCATTCGTGCCAGCTCTGGAGCGATAAAGAATAATATTGAAATGGACTTAGTCATCAACTCTTCTTCCGTAAATAAATACACCTCAACAGATGAGGCTGCGCAATATCGCATTTACAATAGTCTTGAAGAAAAAGACGTGATCGTAGATGTAATGGGTGGCCAGGATAATCAGCAACAAGTGTCTGTGGCTGCCAATGCTTTGAGTGATTTTCGAGGCATCGCTTTTGGTGATTATCAATTGTCGGGTCAGGTCAGTGACGATAATAATCTTGCATTCTCAAATCGTTTGCTAAGCCTGAGCCAAGGCAGAAGCAATGCGATCGTGATATACCAAGATGAGGAGCAACAGTTAGTCACACTTACGTTTGAAGAAAGTAACTTGCCGCAAAGTGTCGAACACGACATCCAAGTGGTGAATGTGAACCCAGATTATGATGACCTTGATGTCTTCTTTGTACGCCAAAATGAAACCATTAATACGGCGAAATATCGCACCCAAAATTTAGCCTTTGAACACTCTGCGCGCTTAACTATAAAAAGTGGTCAGTACGAGATTGTGATGGTGCATAACGACGAGAATAATAGCCCGTTATTACTCGCACGAAGTGAAATGCTGGAGATTGATCAAGACGTTAATTACATTGTTAGCCTTCAAGCATCAACGTTATCACCCAGCGGCTATAAAATCGTGCTACTGCACTAATACGTGATCGGTGGTTAGGCAATAGCGCTATTTGGTCGCTGAAGTCGTGCTATCTGTTTTGGAAGCTAGCAATGGGGACAATAGCCAGAAGTCTAAATATTTTGATAGCACGCGGCTGATGTACTGCGAATTTATTCGCCGCAATACGGTCTATTTAATATAAGCCAAGATGAAATAGCGCTTTTGGCCCTAATGTTATTGTTAATGCATGTTACTTTGAAAGGCTTAGATTAGAGAGAGCGCTCTCATGAGTAGCCGGATTGAGTCGCTTAAAGGTGTTAAATAAAGGTGTGAGATAGTGTTCAGGCCGTATTCAGCGCGTTTGCGGTAGACTTTGATCAAATGCGATATGCGATATGGCTCAAGCGCATCTTAAATTCGCACAAAAAAAGGTGAATGAATATGAAAAATCTAGCTGTCGCCCTGTTATCGGGCGTTACGTTAATGTTATCCGCGCAGGCCTACAGCCAGGCCAAAGTGGATGTGACGTGGCAAGACCCAGAGAAATACACAGATGTGCGCCCTTCAAATGAGTCGCGTACCCGCTTTAAAGAGCGCACGTTTAAACAATTAGACGAATATATTACAGAGCTCGCTAAAACCTTGCCTGAAGGCCAGACCCTGAAGATGAACGTAACGAACTTAGATTTAGCAGGGCAGGTTTGGCCCGCTTCGTTTGTGGGTATGGGCAGTGGGGCAAACGATGTGCGCCTGATTAAAAGTATTGATATTCCGCGCATCGCGTTTAGCTTTGAGTTGCTTGGGGCCGATGGCGCTGTAATTCAGCAAGGTGAGCAAAACTTAAAAGACATGTCTTTTCAAAATCGCCACAATCCGTTTTTTGCGTCTGAGAACTTACGTTATGAGAAAAACATGATACGAATGTGGTTCGATGAGCAATTTCCCCAGGAAGTCGCAAAAAAGAATACTCACTAATTTATAACGTCGCATGATTTGCGACGTTTTTTTTGCGCGATACTACGAGGTGATAATATCCGAATAATGCACCATCCGGTCGCGACCACTTTGTTTGGCTGAATAAAGTGCGTGATCCGCTAAACGTTGAACATAGTCTGCGTCTTTCGGATCTTGCGGTTGACAGGTTGACACGCCGATACTGATGGTCAAATGTTCTTCTTTGGGACTGTATTTATGCTCAAGGTTTGCATCACGCACGGCTTCTAATAGCGCCGTGGCAACTCTTATCGCACCATCTTTATCTGTATTAGGCAAAATAAATACGAATTCTTCACCGCCGTATCTGGCGGCAAAGTCACCACTGCGTTGGGCGAATCTTTCCAGCAATTGCGCAATCGCTACCAGAGCTGTGTCGCCTGCGGCATGACCATAATTGTCATTGTAAAGTTTGAAATAATCCACATCAATCATCAGTAACGACAGGGACCATTTTTCTCGGTTCGCTAGCCTTAACTCACGCTCTAATCGTTCATCTAACGCTCTGCGATTGGGGATACCCGTTAATCCATCTAACAGTGATAGTTCTTGTAAGGCGAGCTTTTGCTGCTCGATGGTCGTGGCAAAATAGTCGATGGTATCGGCAATGTCAGATATTTCATCATTGCCTGAGATATGCGTAGTATTGCTAAAACCGTTGGCCCTGTCTTGAACCACCATATTAAGCTGAACTAAGCGTCTAACCACGCGATTTTGAATAAAGAATACAATGACTAACAGCAAAATGAGTGCGCCAATGACGTACAGCCCCACATTGTCTATTTGTTCTTTGATTCGGGTAGAGGTTCTGCTTGTTTGAGTGATAAGGGAATCACTCAATTGATAAGACTTAAAGTTGAGTAGACGTGCGTAATCGGTGATCAAACTATGCACAAAGTTGCCGCGCCCGGTCACCCGGCCTGATATACGCAACAGGTTAATTTGTAACGGAAATATTCCTTGATCACGAAGGGCGATATGGGTGAATTCATCGACGATCTTAATTAATCTCGGGCGCAAGGAAATAGGCAACGCATTAGCGTTTTTATACAAAGTATCAGTGATGGTTTGAGCCGCAAAGGACGATTGGCGGATAGCTTGTAACCGAGTCAAGTTGGCGGCATTACTAGATAGGGCAACAGCTTCATACAATGAGGCACGCCAATCTTGCAAACCTTGAATATCCTTTTTCGACAATGATGGGGCAGTAGTGATTTTAACCACTCTGTTATTGAGTGCATACAAGGCTTTTTGCTGCACAGCAAGTTGCTTGGCAAGCTTGATTCTGTGTAGCGCGATGGTTTTTAACTCTAGAATTTCGCTTTCAATCGCATTCAAGTGAAAATCAAGGTATTGGGTGCCTCCGTGACGCTCAGCAACAGTTCGAATCTGCTCCATCTTGTCATTAACATGCCGTTCAGCGATACGCAGTGCCGCCTCAGAATTGGCATAACTCAAGCCATCACTGATGGCTGAAAGGGCAGTGATATGGTTGTTTATTTGCTCTGAAAATACTACGTTGGGCAACGATTTATTCGCAAGGTTATCGAGGATTTCACGAAAATCACTCAGGCGTGAATGGGCTAATATAGTCACACTGATAAAAATGGCGAACACACTAACAAACGCTATTGCAAATACGCTGCTAAGAGGTATACGCGCCTTTAACGTTTTACCGGGTTTGCTGATAGCTGGGAGTTGTTTACTCATTAATATCTACCAGTCTCTCATCTAAATTTGGTCCTAACTCTTTGCTATTTCTCATGCTTTCCATAAATACGTCAACCACCATTGGCGGCTCCATATATCCCAGCGTAATCTGAGGGCAAGCACTGAGTACTTGATAGCCATCCCCGCCCTGTGCCATGTAGTCTGTGGTGGCTAATTTGTAGGCTCGGGTTGGCACAATTGCTCTACCATCGAGCGTGATAGACACAACCCGTTCCCCTGCTTTTTGACTTGAATCGTATTTAACCTCAATACCTGAAATCTGCGGAAAACGGCCGCGAACATTTTCAATCTCACTTAACCCATTTTCAATCGCAGCTCTTAACTGCAAACCCGTCACTGTTAATACAGCCAATTTGCTGCGAAAGGGTAATTCTTCAGCGATTTCACGGCGTGTGAGTTGTTGCCCTTTGGTGTATGAGCGATTTCCGCGAATGATGCCACCGTTAAGCAGTGCCATATCGGCATTGGCGAATGATTTCAATGCATCAGCCACGGCGTTAGCAAAGGCATTCTCTTCGGTGCGTACACTGCTTCTTTTGGTTTGAAAAGCTTGTGTAACGTTAGCGATGGGTTGATCGAGTAGGCGGTTTAAGCGAGATGTATAGCCCTTTACTTGCCCAGCAACTATGGGCTCTTTGGAAAATTCCGATAGGTTTTTGCTAACCCAGCTTATGTCGAGCTTAGGTTTCTTGCCGGTATGCACATTTAAGTTTATTTCAGCTAAGTGATTCAGGTAATTCAACACAACGGCGTGAGGATGTTGAGGTAATACTTCATCAGGTATGATCGTGGACTCAGGTGTTGTTGTTACTGATATGTCGATAATCTGCTTGTTCAATAGCTGATCTATAAACGCAAAGCTGTAGGAATACATTAAGATGACAATGTCAGCGCCTTTTTCTCGCAACGTTCTGGATGTTTCAGTAATGATTTGCTGTGGGTCGCGAATGACAATCTGCTTTAATAAATAGTCAGTGATAGCGCTATCATCTAGCACAGAAATAACGCCGAGCTTTACCCCTTTTTGCTCGACTATGACGTAATCGAGTAGTCCGTCTACATTGGCTTTACTGCGTTTGTCATAAACATTACTGGATATCAGTGGAAAAGCCGCTTCGTAGGAGCGTAATGACAATTCGTCTTCAAAATAGCTAAATTCACGCTTAGTGACAGACATGACGTCGGGCTCTAGGCTATTAAGAATATCAATGATATGTGTGCCGCGGTCTAGGGATGAAAGCGGACTAGGCGCCAGACTGTTGCCACCGAATAAAAAAAACGTGCTGGTATCTTTTTGATTGCGATACAATTGCAGTGCGCTAGAGAGCTCAGGATAACCTCCGACATGTTTTAAGCCTATAACCGGCATGTCAGATGCGTAGATGATTGTCACATTCTCACTTTTAGGCACGTCAGCGGTGACTTTATAAGAAAAACACGTCAGCATGCTGATGCACAAAAGTACAAATTGTATCCGATTGATGTTGCAGTCCCCTAGATCAAAAGAGCGTGTAACTAGCTGAAATGTATCAAGCAAGTATTACATATTGACGTTATTCAATAGTCAGCTATTAGTCTAATTTATACCAATTGTTTTCGTTTATTGTCGTAAATCTCTTTTCTCAATCAATTCTTGTTACGAGAGGCTTTTCACACCGCACTTTTCTCACCACACTTTTCACACCAGACTTGGCGACAAATGCATTCTGCACTGATTTTACAAGGTGTGCGAGTTAAATGACGTGTACTGTTCGTGTAGATATCGACGGCAATAAACTGCGCAGGCAAGTAGGCCTGCGCAGGAGGGACTACTTACAAATTTTCAATGGTTTGTTTCTGCTCTTTCAACTTCGTCATTTGCATGGTGAAGTCATCAAGCTTGGCTTTTTCTTTATCAATGACCGCTGGTGGTGCATTGCTAACGAATTTTTCGTTGCTCAATTTACCTTGAGTACGGCCAAAGTCAGCTTCAATTTTTGCTAACGCACGGTTAATCCGGGCCAGTTCTGCGTCTTTATCTATTAGCCCAGCCATAGGAATAAGAATCTCCATCTCACCTACTAGCGCGGTAGCACTGGCAGGGGCTTCTTCTTCTGGCTGCAACAATTCAACGCTTTCAAGTTTGGCTAGCGCCCCTAAAAACTCACGGCTGCTTTGCAAACGTTGCCAATCTTGAGCACTGGCGTTACGAAGCAACACATTTAACGGTTTATTAGGTGAGATATCCATTTCGCCGCGAATATTACGAATGCCCACAATCACGCTTTTGATCCACTCCATTTCAGCCAGTGTGTCTTCGTCGCGCAGCGCTTCGCTTTGTGCTGGGAATGGCTGAGTCATGATGCTGTCGGCTTGAATGCCGCATAGCGGCGCCAACCTCTGCCATATCTCTTCTGTGATAAACGGCATAATCGGATGCGCTAAACGCAAAATGCTTTCAAGTACATTGACCAATGTATGGCGGGTACCGCGTTTTTGCGCGTCAGTGCTCACTTCAGAGTTAAGTACCGGCTTCGATAGCTCTAAGTACCAATCACAGAATTGATTCCAAGTGAACTCGTACACCAAGTTCGCTGCAATATCGAAACGATAACCCGTTAAGGCATCTTCAAAGTCTTTCAAGGTTTGCTGGAAGCGCGCCAAAATCCACTTATCCGCTAGGCTAAGCTCCATGTCGCCGCCATTTGCGCCAGTGTCTTGGTCTTCAGCGTTCATCATCACAAAACGCGATGCGTTCCATAACTTGTTACAGAAGTTGCGATAGCCTTCAACTCGCTTCACATCAAAGCTGATGTCGCGACTGGTAGACGCCATCGCAGCAAACGTAAAGCGCAATGCATCGGTGCCATAAGCAGCAAAGCCTTCTGGGTAGCTCTTGCGGGTATTCTTTTCGATTTTAGCGGCTAGTTTAGGTTGCATCATGCCTGAGGTGCGCTTGGCGACTAAGTCATCAATACTGATACCGTCAATCAAATCGATAGGGTCGATAACATTGCCTTTCGATTTAGACATTTTATCGCCTTGCTCGTCGCGGATAAGCCCGGTGATATAAATTTCTTTAAACGGAATTTGCCCAGTGAATTTCTTGGTCATCATGATCATTCTGGCTACCCAGAAGAAAATAATATCGAAACCGGTAACCAATACGGCGCTAGGTACAAAAGTATCAAGCTCTGGGGTTTTCTTTGGCCAGCCCATAGTAGCAAATGGCCATAGGGCAGAAGAGAACCACGTATCTAACACGTCTTCGTCTTGGCGCAATGTGACGCTGGCATCAAGGCCGTTCTTTTCGCGTACTTCAGCTTCTGTGCGGCCAACGTAGATTTTGCCATTTTCGTCATACCAAGCAGGTATGCGATGACCCCACCAAAGTTGGCGTGAAATACACCAGTCTTGAATGTTGTTCATCCACTGGTAATAGGTTTTGTCCCAGTTTTCAGGAACGAATTTAATCTCGCCACTTTTCACGGCATCAATTGCGGGTTTCGCTAGCTCTTGAACTGCCACATACCACTGATCGGTTAAATAAGGTTCGATAACCGAGCCAGAGCGATCGCCTCGGGGCACTTTTAATTTGTGGTCTTCAATCTTAACCAATACGCCTGCGGCGTCTAAATCAGCGACGATTTGCTTACGTGCATCAAAGCGGTCAAGGCCACGGTATTGCTCAGGGGCAACATCGTTAATTTTGGCGTCATCGGTGAGAATGTTTATCATCTCTAGGTTATGACGTTTACCCATGTCGTAATCGTTGAAATCATGGGCAGGGGTAATTTTTACGCAGCCAGTACCGAAGTCTTGCTCAACGTAGTCATCTGCGATGATCGGAATAAGACGGCCTGTAATCGGCAGCTTGATTTGCTTACCGATAAAGCCTTGGTAACGCTCATCATCAGGGTGAACCGCAACGGCTGTGTCACCCAGCATGGTTTCGGGGCGCGTGGTGGCGACAATCAGCTCACCTGTGCCATCGGCTAATGGGTAGCGCATATGCCACATGAAGCCATTTTCTTCTTCGCTAAGTACTTCTAAATCTGATACCGCAGTGTGCAATACCGGATCCCAGTTGACTAAGCGTTTGCCGCGGTAAATCAGGCCTTCTTCGTGCAAGCGAACAAATACTTCGTTCACGGCTTCCGATAAGTCGTCATCCATGGTGAATACTTCACGATCCCAATCGGGTGACGTACCTAAACGGCGCATCTGTTGGGTTATGTTGCCACCAGATTCTTTCTTCCAGTCCCAAATTTTTTCAACGAACGCTTCACGACCTAAGTCGTGACGGGTTTTACCTTGGGCGTTTAACTGACGTTCTACCACCATCTGCGTGGCAATGCCCGCGTGGTCGGTACCGCATTGCCATAAGGTATTGTCACCCTTCATACGGTGATAACGAGTTAGCGTATCCATGATGGTTTGTTGAAAACCATGGCCCATGTGTAAGCTGCCAGTCACGTTGGGGGGCGGTAGTAATATGCAGTAAGGTTGGCCTTCGCCGCTGGCTTTAAAATAGCCTTTATCTTCCCACGCTTGGTAGCATTGCTGTTCAATGTTTTGTGGGCTAAATGTTTTATCCATGGTGTTGGGTCTCGTTATTGCGATGACTAATGACCAGCGAGTGAGTTGAGTAACTCAGTGCTGGGTAACGTATCTAGTTGGTGGCCTGCGGCGCGATAATGCTTATAGCGCTCACGAGCTTGCTGCTTTAGCGCATCCGCGGCGGGTACAAAATCATAAATTCGACTGAATTTGCCATGAAAATCAGGCATGTTGTCAGCCAAATTAATCAGTACCGGCTTATTAAATTGGCTTGGGCGTTGCCAGCAAATTTCAACAGGCGTACCCGCTTGTGGGCCTTCACCAGTGAGGTTGTGCGGCACAAAACGATCGTTAGGCAGTTGCCATAACAGCTCATCGAATTGTTCTGCTTGTGCCTGACTTTGGCACATCACCACACAGCGCTGTTTATTGCTAAAACACTGGGCCGCCAATTGACAAGCCAGCGCAAGGTGCGCTGGCTGTTGGCTGGTTGCTTCTGCTTCTTGCTCAAGCAGGTAAAACGTGACCTTTGACATCAGGTTATCCGTTTATTATTGGCTGACTAATCTTCTGACTCAATGCCTGCTCGGTTCATTAAGAACTGAGATAGCATAGGTACAGGGCGACCAGTAGAGCCTTTTTCTTTACCGCCAACCCAAGCTGTACCTGCGATGTCCATGTGCGCCCAGTTGTACTTACGCGTGAAGCGCGACAAGAAACAAGCAGCGGTAATTGAGCCCGCTGGGCGACCGCCTAAGTTGGTCATATCAGCGAATGGGCTTTCAAGTTGGTCTTGGTATTCATCCCACAGCGGCATGCGCCAAGCTTTGTCGCCACTTTGCTCTGATGCATTTACTAACTCATGGGCAAGAGGATTATGATTACTGAATACACCCGTCGCGTGGTGACCAAGAGCGATAACGCAGGCACCGGTTAAGGTGGCTACATCAATAACCAATTCTGGGTCGAAGCGTTCAACATAAGTTAAAGCATCGCACAGTACCAAACGGCCTTCGGCATCAGTATTTAGCACTTCAACGGTTTGACCTGACATGGTGGTTAAAATGTCACCAGGGCGATACGCATTGGCATCAGGCATGTTTTCACAGCCAGCTAATATGCCTACGACGTTTATCGGCAAGTTAAGTGCGCTGATGGTATGCATGGCACCTAAAACACCCGCTGCGCCGCCCATGTCGTATTTCATTTCGTCCATGGCTTCGCCTGGCTTGATAGAAATACCACCTGAGTCAAAGGTCAAACCTTTACCGACGAGCACAATAGGGGCTTGATCAGCAGGGCCGCCTTTATGCTCCATGATGGTCATAATGGATTCATTCACTGAGCCACGCCCTACCGCAAGGTAAGAGTGCATGCCTAGGGCATCCATTTGCTTTTCGTTGACTGAATCAACGTGCAAATTTTCATACTCAGCTTCAAGGGCTTTGGCTTGCTCGAAAAGGTACATAGGGTTACAGATGTTGGGTGGCATGTTGGCTACGTCACGGGTGGTCTTGCTACCCAATGATACGGCTAAACCGTGTTCAACTGCGCGCTCACCAATTGTTAGCTCGCGGCGTGTCGGTACATTAAACACCATTTTACGTAATGGTCTGCGCGGCTCGCCTTTTTTGGTTTTCAACTGCAAGAAGGTGTACAAAGAGTCTTGCGTCGCTTCAACCGCTTGGCGTACACGCCAGTAGGTATCACGGCCTTTAACGTGAAGCTCTGATAAGAAACATACGGCTTCCATTGAACCCGTTTCATTTAAGGTTTTAATGGTTTTAGAGATGATTTGCTTGTATTGACGTTCGTCTAACTCGCGCTCTTTACCACAACCGACCAACAATACACGCTCGCTCAGTACGTTAGGTACATGGTGTAACAATAACATTTGGCCCGGTTTGCCTTCCAGATCTCCACGGCGCAATAGGTTGCTAAGGTAGCCACCACTGATTTCGTCTAATTGTTCGGCCACTGAGGTTAAGCGGCGTGGTTCAAATACACCGACTACGATACAGGCACTACGTTGTTTTTCTGGGCTTCCACTTTTTACACTAAATTCCACGGGGCATCCTCGTCACGAAACTGTTAATCTGTCATTACATACTGGTTGTAACACTGAGCTTTTTGAATTTGTTATTGTGATGTTGTGCAAAGCGCTACGGCGTTATCTTTATAAACAGCGTTTCATTGCAATTGCAAGAAGAGCTCAAGCCAGACATAATCTGTAGATTACGTGCGGGCAAGCGCTTTAAAATGGCACACATTGCAAATGAAACGTGTGAAAACGTTAAGTTTACTTAAAATTTTGTAGCTTGCCACTAAAATTACCACTTTTGTGTTGGATATTGCGTGCTGATATTTCGTTATTTAGTTAAAGAAACCGTCAAATCCCAAACTGCCGTTTTTCTGGTTTTGATGGCCATTTTTATTACCAATAAATTTGTTAGGGTGCTCTCTGAAGCCTCAAACGGTGACATTCCTGCTAGCCTAGTTCTGGGTTTCTTAGCCTTGAGTATGCCGGTATTGGCCTCGCTTATTTTACCTCTGAGCTTATTTTTGGGGATCATGCTTGCTCATGGCCGTTTGTACGTAGACAGCGAAATGACTGTGATGCGGGCGTGCGGTATCAGTGAATGGTACGTGACACGCGTTATGCTAGTGCTTGCTGTGATCATGGCCTTGATAACAGGAGCCATGACATTATGGATAGCGCCCCTGTCAGTAGAGCGAGAATATCAACTTGAAGAACAAGCGGGTGCAGATACAGGTTTAACCACATTAATTCCTGGGCGTTTTCAACAAACCGCCAATGAAAAAGCAGTGATTTTTGTACATGAAATCGGTAACGACAGTGAACCGCTCAAACGTGTGTTTATGGCACAACACGACACCACCACCGATAGCCAAAATGTACACTTGGTTTACGCTAAACAAGGCGGCTTGCGTGAACTGCCTGATGGCTCTGAAACGCTAGTGCTTGGCGATGGTATTCAGTACGAAGGTACGCTCGGTGAAAAGGACTACCGCGTGGTCGAATTTGGTGAGTATCAAATTCAAATTGCAGAGCAAGAAGCAGAGCAAAAACGGCGCAAATTATCGGCATACACCACCATGCAATTGTTTGAAGACTCATCCATCGATGCTATAGCCGAATTGCAGTGGCGTTTTGCAATTCCATTATCCTTATTTTTCTTGGTGATTATTGCTGTGCCCTTAAGCGCTGCTGACCCGCGACAAGGGCGCTTTGGTAAAATGTTCCCAGCACTCATGTTGTATCTTGGTTACTTTTTGTTGTTGCTTGCCGGGCGTAAAGTGCTCGAAGATGGCAAAATACCGCCGATGCTCGGTTTATGGTGGGTGCACGCTGTCATAGGTATCATTGGTATGACGCTGATCTTTAAAGGGCGGCCAGTGGGCGTGCGAATACGAGCACGATTGCGGGGGAACAAAGCATGATTAAAATCCTCGACTGGTACATCGCTCGTACGCTACTCAGCACCACAGCCATGAGCTTAGGTGTATTGGTTGGCCTAAGCGCATTAATCAAATTCATCGAACAGATGAAAAGCGTTGGCAGAGGCAGTTACGATATGACTGTTGCCGCTGTTTACGTATTCTTAAGTTTACCCCGTGAGCTTGAGCAGTTTTTCCCTATGGCTACTTTGATTGGTGGCTTAATTGGCATGGGTATTTTAGCCAGCAACAGTGAATTGGTAGTGATGCAATCGGCAGGGCAAAGTCGCTGGAACATTATTATATCCGCCATGAAGTCGGCCATTTTAATGGTGTTATTTGTAATGGTCATTGGCGAGTGGGTTGCCCCGGTCAGTGAGACCAAAGCCAAAGAAATTCGCACCCAAGCAATATCGGGCGGTAGTTTGTTCTCATCTGACAGATTAGTGTGGGCTAAAGACGGTGATAACTTCGTGAGTATCGGCGAAGTGGTTGATAAAGATACTCTGCGGGATGTGAGTATTTACGAGTTCGATAACGAATTGTATTTGCGCCAAATTACCACCGCAGAAAGCGCTACGTATCAAGACAAAACATGGGAGTTGAGCCATGTTCAATCTACTGAGTTTTCCGATAACCGCATTCAAGTACAAGACGCGGCTGACGGGGCATGGGCTTCGTCATTAACGCCAGATAAATTAGGTGTGGTCACAGTGAAGCCTGAAGCACTGTCCATCCGTGGGTTGATTGATTATGTGAATTACTTAGAGAACAACAGCCAAAACTCTGAGCGATACCGTTTGGCATTATGGCGTAAAGTGCTGCAACCGATTTCGGTTGGGGTCATGTTATTGATGGCCTTGTCGTTTATTTTTGGGCCACTGCGCAGTGTGACCATGGGGGCCCGAGTGATAATGGGGGTGCTGACGGGATTTGGCTTTTTCGTCAGTAATGAAGTGTTCGGTTCATTAAGTACTGTGTACCACATACCGCCTTTTATCGGTGCTATTTTGCCAAGTGTGGTATTTACCGGTATATCGATCCATCTTTTGCGCCGCTAGAGGCGCTTTCAGTCATGACTAAACAGCTAGTTCAGATGACGCCAACTGCGATGGTGGTTGGCTTCTTTCGTTAGGCAAATCACTTCGGTACCCGCAATGCGATCTTGCAGCGATTGCTTATGTTTATAGTCGAGTAATACCAACAAGGTACCCAAACCTAAGAATGACGTCACCATGCGTAAAAATGCGCGGGGATACGTTAACGGGTTTTCATTCGTGCTCACGATACGCAGACGCCAAGCGCGCATACCAATCGTTTGGCCGCCGTTGCGCCAAAACCATAAAAAGAACGCGATAACCCAAGCGCCAACCCAACCTTGTAATACGTATTGATAAACAGGCGCATGCTGAATCAAATCACTGAAATGCTCGTAGCCGTGGTTGTCCAGCACGTTGTTTTCAACCAATAACAACATAGCCACCAACATCACCATAGCGGCGCACATACCCACAGCAACAGCGACCAAAATATCGTAAATAATCGCGGCTAAGCGACGAAAAAAACCAGCGCGGTAATAATGCTCAGAAGTCAAAAGGGCGTTCTCTCAGGTGAAGCGAAATTCAGCATACAAAAAAGTAAGCGTTTTAAGGCAATAGTTACTTACTCATAGTTTCGCATAGTTAATGAGGGTTAGGGTAGGGACGATAGCAAAAATGGTAAAGTTGATGATAAGTTGAGCAATTAAAACAGCAAGGCAAAAAATCACTTGCGCGCTTCAGGTAAATCGCTATAATGCGGCGCTCTTAAAGGTTGCACGCAACCTGAAAGCACCTTTGCCAGTGTGATGGAATTGGTAGACATGACGGATTCAAAATCCGTTGCTGAATAAGCGTGGCGGTTCGAGTCCGCCCACTGGTACCATCTCTTTGTTGTCTACACAAAGAGTACACAAACCGACTTCAAGTCGGTTTTTTTGTGTCTGAAATCCACGAAGTCGCCACGCGCGCGTGTCGGCCGAAGGTCGGTCCCATCAAGCCCGCACTGGTACCAAACATTTAAACCAACTTTTTAGTTGGTTTTTTTGTATCTGGGATTTGGTTTATTGGATGTACTGGATACAGAGTTAACACATCCCTGATGAAATTCCCCCAGCCACCGCATCCATGCGGTGTCGTGCAACTCGGCGGAACTTCGTTCCTAAGAAGACGAGCTTCACCCTCAAGTCGGTTTTTTTGTGTCTGAAATTCACGAAGTCGCCACGCACGCGTGTCGGCCGAAGGTCGGTCCCGTCAAGCCCGCCCACTGGTACCATCTCTTTGTTGTCTACACAAAGAGATACACAAACCGACTTTATGTGGCTTTTTTGTGTCTGGGATTTGGATTATTGGATTTATTGAGTACAGAGTTAACACGTTCCTGATGAAGTTCCTCCAGCCCAGAGATCCATGTCTGGTCGTTCAGCTCGGCACAGGTTTCTCCCTTCTTAAATATCAGGTTGTCCGTTAACATCAAAGGGTTTATCAGTGAACGCAAATAAGGTTTCAATTTCTTCCATAAGTGCATTTGCTTTGGTGTCGTTTGCACTAATGTTAGTTGTAGTCGAAAGGTGAAGGTAAATTCCCCATAAAATGCCCAATGAAACCGATTGGGCATATCTCACCACCCACATATGTCCCAGTTTCTCAAGCTCATCTACTACAGCACTACTGAGTAGCATCCCGTTTATGCCTTCTTTCAACTCAGTATATTTGAGCGGTCTATAATTTTCTGGAATAAAGCCCTTTACGGTGTCTTTTAGTTTTTCAAGGTAAGATATTTTAAGTGTTGTTCTTTGCTTAACATTTTCGAATTCAGGCTCATTGTCACTTTTCTTAAACTGCAGGAAAGCATCACGTTCTAAACTCGCTATATCAAAAAAATCACAAACTAAGCAGCAAACAAAAAGTAAGGGTAAAATGTTTTGGCCCGGCTCCTTTGTTTTGGATTCATTGGCAAGTTGCTGAATCTTTTCTTTAATTTCTCTAGTTGTCTTTTTCCTATCCGTTTTGTTAGTGTGTTTTGCTTCTCGGGTAAGACAGCAAACTTTATAGAAGAGGTAGAGAATAATACTGCTCGACAGACTGCCATTATCTGGTTCTTCATTTGCAGCTTCCTTGTCCAAAGGACTTTTTCCGTCATCAATTGTTTGGCTAGAAACGAGTTCAGTGGAGGTGAAAAGAAAAAAATTAATCAAATAGGTAAACATCGACAGTTCTTTCAAGTTATTTTCACGGGAGTCTGCGTCATCGTTTATAAAGGCTTCGAGATATTTAATACAGGGACTGTGTTCTGAGTATCTGACTTCTTCTTTTTTTTCCGACTCATCTTCTACTGGTAGTTTAATTTGATGTACGTTACGCAAAGCGAGTACACCAGCGGCGGCATTATCCCCTATCCCATGAGCAGTATATTCTGTATCTTTTGTTCCCTCTATTGTTAGCATTACTGCAGCGGAACCTTCTTCTATTGATATTTCTTCAAACGAGCCGGCTTGATCTTTCCAAAGTGCAATAATGGGTTTAAATGACTTTCCTTTCGGCTGAGATAGCTTACACATTCCTAACGCAGTTACCGTGAGTACCGATGACCCTGGATCTTCTGCTAAAACAGTAGCGTAGCGGGCTGGCCACCTCTCTTTCATTTGAGGGCCATCTAACAAAGCTGCAACCACAAGGTTTGGACCTACTCCTCGAATGACTCTAGATACCGGCTCAACTCTTGCTAAATCCTCGCAGATCAAAGGGCATAATGTGAACCATCCCGTGGCACTGAGAAACGCTATTTTTCGTTTAGGAATTGATGAGTTCTCCCACCAACTTCCCCCCCCTGGCAAAAAACCAGAAAGCCCATAATTTTCTATTTGGCTTGAATCTAACCTCCAGCGGTGGTGCTTGTCCTGATATAGGTCGTACCATCTTCCAGCAAAATATGCACTCAATACTACTCTGTTGCTCACTGTCTTAGCACATCGAGTATCGCCATTATCGTCATCCTCAACACTACTGCGTGAGGATCTGACGCCGGCCATAACCAATGGAATTTGATCGTTTGATGAATTGAGGAATAAATATTCCTTCAAGTGATTCAATTCCGCTTCAGAAATAGCGAGTTCAGGCAGAACCAGCATATGCACACGTCTGCAGTGCTTGCGACTAGACTCGATAATTCTCTGAACCTCTCGCACGAATGCAGCATCCCGATTTTCAACGGCCTCTTGCGGCTCAAAGCTAAAGTATCTAGCACTGTCGAAAGAAGCCCTAAAACGCGGAGTGATAGGTTTAAACCAGCTTTTACTTATTTCATTAGGTTTGGGAATAATGACGATATTTAACGTGTTTTCATCGAGATTCATCCAGGGGAGAGTTCGCCATACAACTTCAACTTCTGACTTGATGAAAGAGAGGTTGTGTGACATGGACCTAAGGGACAAACCTACTTTAGGTGTGCGAAGTTTAGGTAGTACGATACCGTGAGCTTTAGAAATACGTGATAGAGTTCCTTTCGACAGAAGCATGGTATTGGCTTCAAGTTCCAAGACACCGCGTTGTGCTTCACTGGGGCGGACAACACCCAAATTAACGGAAACTAAATCTGCGATGGCATGCATTTCTATCACGTCGACTATAAATTCGACGTATTTTTTATCTTTTTTATTTAGTTCATCACTTTTTCGTGTGTCGTAAAAGAGACTGTCATCCTCTACCAATTCATCAAGATATCTGGCTTTAGTTCCTTCCCAAAAACGATGAAACTTCTCCAATAAGCGTCTAAAACTTTTAGACTTAACGTGCTTAATTGAATTAGGTGTCGATTTTTCTATAGATTTTATGGTTGCCGTAAGCCTTTGGTTACTAATCTCCGTTGGGTCGCACTCCAATATATCTATCTTTTTTAACTTATTGATTTTTTTTAGTTGTACCATGTGCAGCCAAAGTCGCCACGCATTGGCGTATTCCTGAATTTCCTCTGTCCATTCAGGGTTAGTTAACCAGCATGAAATTTCATACTTGTGAATTTTTGTTAGAAATACCGGTGGACTCTCAACAACGAGTCGATACCAACCTGAGGTATCAAATAATATGGATGTAATACAGAAAATATCCGGGGGCCAGGAAAACCAGTTAACTTTCGACTTGGCATCAGCCTTTCTACTATTGTCTGGCCCGTAAATGTCTTGCATAAACTGATTTATAGTGTTGTTTGATTTTCCGCTCATTATAATCCCTTGCTTTATTCCGTGAATTCACTTTTTATTCTTTTTTGTCTCGTATCTCATGGCGACAGCATCTTTTAGCCCCAAGATGTTTTTCAAGGTGTTAAACCAAAATGGAGCCCCTAAACTTATGAGTATGGTACTGAGCAATAACCCCCCCAAATGACTCCGATAATCATTCCAAGACCAGTTATGGGGAAAAGGCCTAAGTGGCATATGGTTTTCCAAATAAAGTTTATTATGAGTGGGGCATCTAGCGATGTTTGCATTGGGAATATTGCACTCGCTGACAAGTAAATTAGTGGCCTGCCCAGGCTTGGTGTGTTCTTCCGATAAATTAAAAACAGAATTCTGTCTCATCTGATCACTAAGATCTTTAATAAGTGTGATGGCGTCAAGTTGAAGTACAATGACAAACACAGAAGCAATAAGAATCGACATAACGTCGCTATAGCCCTTATATCTTCCTCGCGTTTCATCTTCTACCAACGAAAACCAGCGCGCCAGTTTATCCTTATCTAATTCAACATTATCGGGAAGGAGATTTGATTTATTGTTAGCTTGTTGATATGCGTTTAACAGCTCATCAAAAGATGTGTACGCATTGCGTGAACGGGCGATGCCTTTACCAATAACACTATCGATAGACGATTTTATTCTGTTCTGGATTTCGTCATCCTGAGTTGTTTCTTTTGCGATGCAGTCGGCTAGCTTCCTCATACCTTGTTTCATAATCCAATATTTAACGACATCGCCGGTATTTAAGGCTGTCAAAGTAGTGGTCACGAGTAAACTCAGTGTCAGCATGATTGAGGCAAAAGCGATAATGATGCCTAGAAGTTCAAGCATTTGAATGCACCCCACTAAAAGCAGAGAAGTAAGAAAGTGGGAGTGTTGATGTTGAGGAATTCACGTTGCTGTCCCTTTCATCCATAAAAATATTACGCGACAGCTATTACACGTAGACAGCCAGAATCTAGTATATCGACTTCTGCTTTTCAAGTTTTCAATAACACATTAAGCCTCGTTCTCGAATAGCCAGAGGGTATGGCGACGAAAATTAATGACTCAAAAATTGGTAAAGGCGCTCTTGAGGGAACTACTCTCTCGATGTCATCTATGTGGATGGGGCCGACGACACTTCGTTCCTAAAAAGAACGAGCTTTACCCTCAAGTCGGTTTTATTGTGCTTGATATTTGATTTCACATTCTCTTGGAAAAGACTCAGACGAAGATTTAGAGTTGTTTGCTAATGAGACCACTGTCAATACAGGTGAAATGGTGTCGCTGATGCTCACCTTTGCAAAATGGGAAACGTATAGCGATACATCAAGTTACCAAAACACTGGCACTTGAAGGTATTGCTATAGCGGGTTACGAAACAGCGATTAGCGTGGTAACTGGTCAGATTGGGGTTTATTCGCTATTACTAGAAGAGTTAATCGACTAAGTTGAAATAACAATGCTTAAACCGAACGCTTTTCGCATTTCAAGAAACGTATTCTTCCATGCGTGTATGCCACCACTCATTATCTTCGTGCTGTTAGCCGTGTCATTATGGACACCAGCAAATGGTGAAGTGGAGTTCCCGTTAACCATGGCAATTTTTATTACCGGGGCGGGCGGAGGCATAATAAGTACCTACTTTCGCTTAAAGGGCGTGGTCTCAGCTAGAGTCGAGGCAAACGCGATCCTACAAATATATATTTCTCCGATTATTGCCGGATTACTTGGTTGGATTTGTTACGCCTTTTTTATTACCGACATGCTTAGCGGGCCGTTGTTTCCGGAATTTGTAAACAAGGAGCATGAGTACAACGGCCTCAAAAGTGTTTTCCAAATTCAACCGCAACACACTATAGATGCAGCCAAAGCCTTATTGTGGGCGTTTATCGCTGGTTTTTCCGAAAAAATGATCCCCAACATTCTCGATAAACTATCTCATCAGGCTGAAACTGAAATCAGGGTAAAAGAATCAAACACCACCATTGAAGTAGTGACGTCAAACGAAGATCAAAAATAGGAGAAATGAAAATGGATATCAGAAAAATAATCGATTTTCGGCAAAGTATCATTAAGCCGGTATTAAACCAAATGGGCGCCTCGAGCATAGCCGCGGAAGAGTTGTTATTGGGTACAGCTATTCAGGAAAGTTTGTTTTTAAAATATCGCGTTCAAATGGGCGGTGGGCCTGCGCTGAGTTATTATCAAATCGAACCGGCCACTCATAATGATATTTGGGACAACTATTTAAGATATCGCAGTGAGCTTGCTGCCAAGGCTATTGCCTTTCTTAGCTCGCCCGATGCGGACAAAATTGCAGAGCTTGAGGGCAACGACAAATACGCAACGGCAATGGCGCGAATTCACTATATGCGGGTACCAGAAAAGTTACCTGATGCGGGAGATGTAAAGGCGCAGGCAAACTATTGGAAACAATATTACAATACGCCGCTGGGTAAGGGTAAACCAAGGGAATTCATTGAAAAGTGGGAACAGTATCTTGAGGAAAGTAACATTTGGAACACGAAAAACCCTTAGTGTCGGTTTATGGGTTCTCTTGCCATGTTTGAGTGCTTGTTCAACAAGCAGCCAGCCCAACCAACAAGAACGGTCAACCCAGCAGATAGAGAATTCTGCTACTCAAGTAATTGATATAAAACCTAAATACGTGACTAATTTTAGCGCGTCAGGCAAGCCGTACTATCACTTGAGTTTTACGCTTGATATCGAAAACGTGGTGCAAGTAGAGCGCTATACAGTGCAAGAATTCGAGCAAAATGGTGGGCAGTTTGAAGTGCTTTTAAAAAAGAGCGCTTTCCCAATTCAGGCACCAAATTGCAATTCTAATCTGATTCTGCGCATGCCTTGGGTCCCTTCAAGTGTTGATTTGACCTTGAAATATCAATTATACAAATCAATCTTAGCTGTTTCTTTAGGGCAAACCGAACACGTCTCTGTCGTAGTAGAACTAAACCCTTATGTGCAGGAAACCGAGCAAGGACTCGAGCTAACGCAATGTAACTTATTTTTTAGGCATGCTAACTCTAGGTACGTACCGCACACTAGAAGTGTGAATTGATCTGCAAGCGTTGTCTCAATTAGCTGAATGTGATGACTAGGCCAGATCTTCAATCAGCGTTTTGCATCATGAGCCTGAAGATAACACGCAGCTATATCTCACTATCTGTATTAACAATCTCCATTGCTCTTGTTCGCTTTGTTTTCCTCATCTTTTACCATCTTAAGGTAGGTTGCGAGGCTCTTGTCTTTTTCGTCTTGGTAGCGTGTATTGAGTTTTGTAAATTCGGATATTCGGTCGAGGCGAAAGTTTCTATACGCACCGCGCAGTTCGCACCAGCCGGCGAGTAGCCAAATAGGACTAAAAGAAATTAACGCCAGAGGCCGGATAGTACGCTGGCTTTGTTGGTCGCTTAAATCTGTATAGGTAAAGCTTACAAGGTGCTTGCGCCTTATGCATTCTCGCACTTCGGTGAAGTTCACCTGCCATGGGATTTTATAGCGACTGGGGGCCGAAAACGTACTGATTTGATGAAGCTCGTTGATTAAAGGGGCGGGCAGAGTTGCTTGTATTTTGCGATAAGCACTTTGCGCTTTTTCAGCGAACTTTTCGTCAGTCCAGTTACTCACCATACCAATGCCCAAGGCGATTGCTTCTAGTTCATCGGCATCAAACATGATGGGAGGTAAATGGTACTTTTTATCAATCACGTACCCTACACCCGCTTCACCCAAAATCGGCACACCGGAATCAATCAGGTCTTGTATATCGCGATAAATGGTTCTGTGACTTACTTCTAATGTTTCAGCTAAGGTTTGCGCCGTCACTGCTTGGTGCATTCTGCGTAAGTGATGAACAATATCGTTGAGTCTTTCGGCTTTGCGCATATTTGATTGCTTTGGCGTTGTGAATACCTGACGTTATGTTATTCAAACACTACTGACATTAGCTGTCAGTAGTCAATGGCTACTATGAAGTTGCGTTAATTAATAACTTACAGGAGAGCGCAATGATTGGTTACGTAACGGTTGGAACAGCTGACTTGGCGAAGTCAGGTGCATTTTATGATGCGTTGTTAGGAACGATAGGGGCGACGCGATTTATGGAAGAGCCTAACTACTTTATTGCATGGGCCAAAGCCCAGGGAGAGGCATCTCTTGGAGTGGCATTGCCCTTTAATAAAGAGCCCGCCACTGTGGGTAATGGCACTATGGTGGCGATTGCACTAGAAACCCCAGAACAAGTGGATGCGTTTTACTTAAAGGCATTAGAGTTGGGGGCCACCACTGAGGGCGATGTAGGCTTTCGCCCAGCGGATGCCAAATCGGGTTTTTATGCAGGATATTTCAGGGACCTAGATGGCAATAAGCTCAATGCTTTTTGCATAGTGAGCTAGGCCTATTAGTAAATTTGCTTTCATCAGTCTGTTGACTGAGTAAGCAAAGCTGAGCAAATCATGCTGAGCTGATACAGCAGTCAATCCCGTGATGCTTGTGTAAAACTCTATGCCCTGAAGTGCAGTAATTCAGGGCTTTTTCGTTACTTGCGACCCTTGAAGTGTAAAGACAACCTTTACACTCTGGTTGGAGTAAACCGCTGTAATCTGCGTTAACATATACCGTTTAATGACACTTCACTTTATTAACCGAAATTTATCAACAGAGCGGTCTTAACCGAACGGGCAAAATCGAACTTTATACACATATCGCATTCTAAAACGAGCATGAAGGGGAGCGGGTGCCTATTTACGTCGCGTTTCTAGTGGTATGTGACATGTATTCAGCCCAAATACTCACTCTATTGAACAATTTAAGGATTTATATATATGAAAAGCAGTATGAAAAGCAGCACGAAACTATCTTCTATTTTACTTATTACCACGTTGAGCTTGTCGTCACAGGCGTTTGCGAATGACACAGTAGATAAATTGAAAGGTTTGCTAGGTAAATCCGGCAACACTGAGTCAGTCCAAACAACGCAGAGTGACGCTTCAGAGGCATCTGAATCATTAGATATAGCAAGCTTGGTTAGCATGGTGTCTGATAATTTAGGGGTGAGTGAAGAGCAGTCTCAAGGCGGTGTTGCATCCATTTTTGATTATGCTAAAGAGAACCTATCGGGTGGTGATTACACCCAGCTTGCTTCGAGTATTCCTGGCTTAGATGGTCTAATGGATTACGTTCCAGACGTGTCTTCTGACTCATCGTCGAAAAGCTCTGCCATGTCAGGCTTGTTAGACAAGGCTTCTGAATATAGCTCTTCGTTAAGCAGCATTAACGAATTGAAGAAGCAATTTGAAGCCCTTGGCTTAGATTCTGACATGATCAGTAGTTTTGTGACCCAAATCAACGCTTACTTAAGCGGTGACAGCGACACCCAAGCATTGCTTCAATCTGGGTTAGGTAAGTTAACCTCTTTACTTTAATCATCGTTTGGCGGGCTTATTGTCTATCTGTGGTCGGCTCGCCAGCCTATAATACTCTTCTCGTTTTAACATCAAGCCTGCCATGTCATTCAAAAATTTAGCTTCAACGTTCAGCAAGCAAGCAAAGTGGGTACGTATTGCTACTTATCTGGTTATTGCTTATCTCCTTTATGCACTGATTTTAGGTGTTATCACGCCGCTGGTGTTGCAATCTCAGTTGCCCAGTGTGCTAAGTGAAAAAACAGGGCGTGATGTAAACATCGAAAAAATACGCATTAATCCCTTTTTATTGCGCGTCCGGGTAACGAATATTCAAATTAACGAACAAGCTAGCAATGAGCCTTTTGTGCGCGTTGCGTTATTAGAGCTAGATGCAGGATTTTGGCAATCGTTATTACACCTGACACCAGCGGTTGAACATGTGTTTATAGAAAAGCCATATGCTCACGTAGCACGCACAGCGGGTGGCGATAATACTCGTTTTAATTTCACTGGTATGATTGAAGCGCTTTCTCAAAATGGCGATAAGCAACCGCAGGAGGATGAAGCGACTAGCGAAATCCCACATATTCGCCTTGGATTATTCCGACTTTCAAACGGCCACGTGATGCTGTCAGACAAGGTGACAGGCACTCAAATCAATTACCCAGAGTTAGGGTTCGAATTAACCGACCTAGATACACTCGCGTCAATCACGGTACCTGCCACAAAGAGGGATGCCCTTCTACCCGAAAATCACTATGCGTTTACCTTACTAACCGATGAGGGCGGGGCGGTTCATCTTGACGGGCAATTTCAATTGTCGCCCGTTGACGTCAAAGGGAAAATCGAATTAGAGAGTATTGCCCTGCCGCCTTTGTGGCCATTGTCGAATGCATTAATGGCAGCAAAACTCACAAGCGGACTGTTAGATCTTAATTTGAACTATGCCGTGACACAGGGTGATAGCGACATGCATTTACAAGTTAACCGTGCGCAACTGCGCGTTTCGGACTTGACGATGAGTGATGCGACGAGTCAGCCTAAAATTAATATCGCAGGTATACACATAAACGATTTTGAACTTGATACTGCTACGCAGCAGATTGATATTAATAGTATTCGAATCGATGAACCGTGGTTTGAAGCGAGCCTCGATAAAAACGGTGTGGATCTGGTTGCTTTACTGACGCCGAAATCAGAAACATCTTCTGCTTCGAACGCTGAATTCAATACAGAATCGATAGCTGAACCTAAAACGAAGCCACAATCAGAGCCTGAGCCAGAGGCTAAAACTGCTCAGGGCACAGAGCCACAAAACGAGTCTCGAACGGAATCACAGGCTGCATCTGTTTCACCCAAGCCCGCCGAGCCCGCATGGCGTGTCATCTTGCAATCATTTGCATTAAATAATGGTGGGGTTGATGTAAATGAAAGTATGGTTGCTGACGACGTTCACTGGCGCGTGTTTGATATCAATGCCTCGACAGGGGTAATCGATACGCGTTTTGAAAGCCCTATTGATTATACATTACAGCTCGGGGTAGCAAGTGATGCTACTAAGCGCCCAACGAGTGCATCAGGTAAGTTTGCGACTAACGGTAAGGTTATGGTTGCGGAGCAAAAACTGTCCGGTTCGGTAGATTTTAGCCAGTTCGCCTTGTCGCAATTACAGCCTTACATCTCACAGTATTTAAACGTCAACATGCAACAGGGAGACGCTGGCGTATCGGGTACATTTGCTGCTGGTGCAAATAGCCCTATTAGCTTTACGGGGCAGGCTGGCGTGAGTGCGCTTGTGGTCACCGACGGCCCCAAGCAAGAGCCGCTGCTTAAATGGCAAGATATGCAAGTGGCTGGCATTCAATACGACTCACAGAAACGCGCATTCTCACTACAAAAAATCGCCTTTGATAAGCCTTTCGCCAAACTAGTGATTGATAAAGATAAAAATACCAATATCAGTGATTTGGTTGTACAGCAAGCTGCAAATGATGGGATCACTGAGCATGCACCAGCAACTGATGACAGTAGTGATACAGCACATCAATCTGACCAGCAAACATCACTTGAAACAGCACCTGCAATGGCGATTAATATCGGTGAAATTCGCCTGCTCGGTGGCAGCGCTTACTTTGAAGATAATTCACTAAGGCCGCGTTTTGCATCCAGTATCGAGGCGCTCAATGGGAGTATTGCTGGGTTGTCGTCTAGTGCTGATAACCCTGCAGAAGTGGATATTGCTGGCAAAATTGATGGCTATGCGCCTGTTGCATTAAATGGGGCGATTAACCCTCTGCTTGAGGACATGTTTCTTGATTTGAATTTTTCAGTCAGTGGCGCAGAGCTGACCTCGGTTAATCCCTATTCAGGCACATACATGGGGCACTTTATTGATAGAGGGTTGTTGTCTCTGGATGTGAAATATTCCCTGCAGGACAATCAGTTACGAGGTGACAACCATGTGGTGATTGACCAGCTAACCTTGGGGAGAAAAACAGATTCAGATCAGGCGCTTAGCCTACCACTGGGGCTCGCTATTGCGTTGTTACAAGACTCAGATGGAGTGATTGACTTAGGCATGGAAGTGTCAGGTGATTTGAATAACCCTAGCTTCGGTTTTGGCTCTATCATCTTAAAAGCGCTCGGCAACTTAATTACCAAAGCCGTCACCGCGCCTTTTTCCTTATTGGCTAATTTAGTCGGCAGTGACGACGAGTTGAACGAAGTTGCGTTTTCCTCTGGCTCTGCTGCGCTGAACGAGGATATATCTGAAAAATTGAATACATTAGCTGAAGCTTTGGCTAAGCGCCCAGGCCTGCGAGTTAACATTGAGGGGACAGTGAACGAGGTGCCAGATGCGTTCGAATTGGCCGAACAAAAATTGCAGCAACAGTTACTTGATGTGTCTGGGGAGGCTGCTCTTCCTGTTGATTTATCTTCAAGTACGCTAGTACTAGCCAGTCCGTTTGGAAGTGCATTAACCACTATGTTTACTAGCGCGACGAATAAACAAGTGGATGAAGAAAGACTCACCGTAAAAGCCCAATTGTTGCAAGACCAGCCTGATGCAGTTGATGGCCAAAGCACTATCACTCAAGAGCAGTTGGACCAAGCCCTAGTTATTGCCATGTACAATCAGGTGAGAAGCAGTATTGATATTCCTCCGCATGCCCTGGGCAAACTGGCCGATACGCGGGCTAAAGCGGTTAAAACCTTTTTAGTTAACTCTGCCAATGTTGATACCAATCGTCTATTTTTACTCAATAGTCGCCAGCATTTACAGCGAGATGAGAGCGGTGTGACGCTCACTCTGGAAGCTAACTAGCAAGCTGACGAGCACGTAGTCATATTAGTGATAAATACAAAAATGCCGCTCAGGTCTTCTGCTTAACAGAACTGAGCGGCATTGACTTGTATTAGACGTTCATTGCTATGTGCATAGCAATTGACGCCTTGCAGTTAGTATTTAACGCTGACACCTGCGAATAAACGAGGGCGGTAATCGTTTACTTCTCCCAAGTTACCTTGCACATAGTAGTCCTGAGATTTCGGTGCGCTACATAGGTTAATCGCCTCTACTTTCACCCGTATATTGCTATTGATTTTATACGACGCGCGGGCTTCCCACACTCCTACTTCATCAACATAACGAAGACGAGCGGCGTTGCTGATATAAAGTTGGAAACATTCCCAGCGCCGATTATGTTAATAAATAACGATATAACCAACACATTTTAATTTACTTGACTAAAGTTAAAGGGTGGACGACTGTAAATCATTGATAATAAAAAATTAAAGCCTTTAAAACCGCACCCATAGAGATACCAATGAAAATCTCCAGTAAACTCCTGCTTATCGTTGTGTTGACCATTTTCGAAATAACGCTCACGCTATTTTCGATACTTGAGATCTCCAAAGGCGCCAAGTTTCATCAGTTGAACTCCTTGCATCTTAAGTACACCGTTCAATTTTCAACATATATTTCGACGTTGGAAAAAGACCAAGTAGATGAAAGAGAAAGTGACCTAGAGCAGTTGCGGATGGCAGTCAAAAATGTTCGCCAGCAACCCACTGAATGCTTAGATACCGTGGATTTTGTCAACGGTTTTATCATGCGCCAAATAGGTACTTTCCACGCAGTAGAAATATGTAAAAAAGATATCAATGACGCCAATTTTGCATTGAGCGTTATCGATAATTACGCTCAAGGTTTGATAGAGCGTGACACCTTTATTACTGATCTGAGAGACGTTGCACTGAGATTTAATCGAAACTCTGCGGATTTTGAGAAGCCAGTTGCAGATACTGTATCTTTTGTTATGCGCACTATGATCCCTTTTGTTATCTGTATTTCCTTGTTTAATATCCTCTTTATTAGTTACATGTCGAAAACGATTTCTTCTTCTATCCGAAACACAATTAAATTACTACGACGCACTGACGACACGCAAATTCTGTTTGAGCAGATAGAAAAACGTACACCAGGAGAGCTGAAAACACTGTTAAAAGTCGCTAAAAAACGTATTGCTAATGAAATGCTGACTGCCCAGATTAACCAGAAGCTCGAACGCCTAGTAGAAGAACGCACAAACAGCCTTTTACGAGCAAATGATGAGTTAGCACAATTTGCATATCGGGCTTCTCACGATCTTAAAGCACCGCTCACCTCATCAAAGATGCTGACCCAGTTTATTGTCGAAGACATTGAGAATGGCAACTATGCCAATGCCATCATTGATACCAATAAAATTCATGATCAAATGGAGCGTCTTGAGGCTTTGGTAATCGGTATTTTGTCGTTGACTTCAGCAGATGCAGAAAATGGTCACTACTCTAATATCTCATTGAATGCGGTCGTAGAATCAATAGAGCAGAGACTTTTTGGACCTGAAAATATCTCCAAGGGATTTGTTCACTTAAAAGACGACATGACCCAGCCGCTATTCAGTGACGAAGTGCGTATTGTGCAGATATTAGAGAATTTGATATCAAATGCGTGGAAGTATCGAGATGACTCTAAAGAGACTGAGCCATATGTGAAGGTATCGTCACGCTGTGTAAAGGGTGAATACCAGATAGTGGTTGAAGATAACGGTTTAGGTATTCCAAGCGCTCGAAAAGATGAAATTTTTCAGATGTTCAAACGTTTTCACCCCAAGGTAAGTTCAGGTTCAGGCTTGGGCCTAGCGATTGTGAAGAAACATGTGGAAATTTTAAAGGGGACCATATCGGTAGAGACATCAGAGCGTGGCACCTCTTTTGCTATTACATTGCCTAAACAGGTGTAAATATGAAAACAGTAAAAGTACTTATCGTAGATGACAGTGAGCTCGACCGATATATTCTACGCCGTCAGTTAAGGGAGTTAGGTGTTGATAAAGTGGAAGAAAAGGACGATGGCTCAACCGCTCTTGAATACCTGCGAGATTACGAACGGAATCTACGGTTACACCCCGACAAATATCCGCCCATAGTCATCTTTTTAGATATAAATATGCCTAAAGTAAACGGGTTCGATTTTTTGAAAGAGTTTGCCATTCTTCGTACGCAATTAGCCATATTGTCTTGTGTGGTCGTGATGTATTCATCTTCTGAGCGACGTGAAGATAAAGAGCGGGCTTTGAAGTATGAGTTCGTTCAACGTTATTTAGTAAAAGGTGAATTAAACCAAGGAGTGCTTGATGAAACGATTCAAGCGCTCGGCTAAAAATGATGGATAGCTGAGAAGGAAGGCAAATGCTAGAGATTGAACATTACATCGGAAGACCTAATCTGGCTGCAGAAGATTCAGAATGGCAGCTGAATTTAGATCCCTCCTTACTGGTCAACCTCAATAATATCTGCGAACTTGTTTTGCTAACGCTCGAGCCACTTTACTGCAGATTGGCATGTCACTATCAAAATATCGCTATCCCCGTCGCCCACAGCGGAAATGCCACAGCGCAAATGCTCGCAGATACCCATTCTTTTCGACAGTCGTTGTATTATCGAGATCAGGTAAACACCACAGAGTTAACAGACGCGAACTGGGTTTGCATTGACGACGATTATCATCGCGTAAGTATGCCAATCGTTCTTGGTGACGCCGCTGATGGCAAGGTACCCTTTGGTTATTTAGAGTTATATTACAGTCAAAAACGTGAATTTTTGCCCAAGGATATATCTACCTTAAATGTGTTAGTACGCGGCATTACTAGCCATCTTGAGCAGCACAAACATATTATCGAATCTCACCAAGCACGCGAACTTGACCAGCTTGTCTCTGAATATAATAAGGATTGGATCTACGTTAAAGACGCCAAATTTAGGTTCATTTACGCCAATCAAGCGTTCATGTCACTTTTCCCTAAAGATAGACAGCATGAGGTTATTGGCAATACCAATGTCAAAGAGCCTAGTGGCCAAGAGGCTAAGGATATACTCAACCAAGACAAAAAAGCGTTCAAAGATGGCCAGTGTGTCAGTATACAAGAGGCGTACTCATCAGCAGGTCAAAGGATGGTATATGAAACGATAAAAAGGCGATTTTACAACGCCAGCGGAAAGCCGCATATTTTATGTATTTGCAGAGATATCACAGATCGCGAAAATCTGATTCGGCAGTTGAAAAACGCTAATGATGATTTAGATGATTTTACCCATATCGCTTCTCATGACTTAAAAGCCCCTTTAAATGCCATACGTCGACTCCTTGGTTGGATTGAGGAAGATTGCCACAATATTCTGCCAACGGAATCGCAAGAGAATCTTCGCTTAGTTGTCAATCGTGCCAATAGGATGTATCAGCTTTTAGACGACTTACTTTCATTTGCCAAAATTGGTCGTAAAGATACAACCACAAAGCGCATTGTGTTGGAAACTCTGGTAGCAGATTTAACGCCACTCTTAGACGCCCCAGAAGAGTTTACTATCAATGTTGAGCCTGCAGAGCTAACGGTCGCCCCCGTTCCGTTTAAAACGATCATGCTAAATTTATTGGGAAATGCAGTTAAGCACAACGATAAATCAAGCCCACAAATCAATGTTAGCTTTCGCGAAATGCAACATTTTTACGTCGTAGGTATTGAAGATAATGGCCCAGGTATAGATCCAAAACACTTTGAGCGTATCTTTCAACTTTTTCAAACGTTGAAATCCAGAGATGAAGTAGAAGGCAGTGGGATAGGACTCTCTGTTGTGCTCAAGCACCTGAACCAGTACGGTGGCAAAATAGAAGTTGACTCTGATGGCGAAAATGGAACTACATTTACTGTGTATTGGCCAAAACCTAAACATGGAGTAGAGCAGGGATGAGAACATGTTTCAGTTATAACGTAAGACGCTATGCATCCATTGGGGGTGGCGTATGAAGGTACTCATTGTTGACGATGATGCTGTTGACAGGCGTGTTGTAAGAAGAACGCTTAGCGCGTCGGGTGATACCTATCATGAAGTGCAAGAGGCTAGTTCTGTTGCAGAAGGGCTTGAGCTACTTGATGGCAATCAATTTGATGTCATCTTACTTGATTGTCGTATGCCGGAGGTGGATGGCATTGAAATGGTCACTGATATGCATGCCAAGCCAGATATGGGTAATACTGCGGTCGTTATGATAAGTGCCTCAGACGATCCCGCTTTGGCGCTGCAATGTATCGAAGCGGGTGCTCAAGATTATATTTCTAAAAATGAGATCACGTTAGCCAAGTTAGAGCGTGCGATTTTGCATGCTAATAAGCGCTTCGAAATCGAGCAGCGCATGCACATGAGTTATTTAGAAGTGAAAAAAATGGCTGAAATGGACCCCTTAACAGGCCTGTCAAATCGCTACCATTTTGAAGAAACCTTAAAAGTGATGATTGCTAGCAATAAACGAGACGGCAGCAATGTTGCCCTTTTAGCATTGGACTTGGACAACTTTAAGCACGTGAATGACACCATGGGACACGAAGCCGGTGACAGTGTGCTTAAGCAGTCTGTAAAGAGAATACGCAGTTGTTTGCGCAATAATGAAGGGTTCGCACGCCTAGGAGGAGATGAGTTCGCCATTATTCTGGGGGACATCGCTCGTGTCGAGGATGTAAACAACATTAGCAATCGTGTGCTCAATTCATTTAAGCAGCCCTTTAATATTCAAGGAAAAGAATTTGTATGCGGCGTTAGCATAGGTGTAGCGCTATGCCCAGTGGATTCAGGTGATTCTCAAGCACTGTTGAAATGTGCAGATATTGCTATGTATCGCGCTAAGCAAGATGGCAAAAACGGCATTAGGTTTTATGAGCCTCATTACCAAATAGAATTTAACCAACGGTATATTATTCATAATGCCTTGACGAATGTGCTCGAAAATGACTCGTTCAGGTTATTCTACCAACCTATTTTCTGTGCTAAAAGTGACAAACTCCTAGGCTTTGAGGCACTGATTCGCTGGCCAGAAGCAGAAATATGCTACACGCCAGATGTGTTTATTCCCGTGGCAGAACAAAGTAAATTAATTGATCAAATTGGACGATGGGTCATTGAAACCGCAATCGCACAGCTTTCGACCTGGCATCAACGGTTTGATGAAAACTTGACCCTGTCGATTAATATCTCCCCGGTACAGTTGCAAAATGATGGGCTACTGAGCGAGTTTCAGCGCACGCTTGAAGCGCAAAACGTGTTAGCAAATAACATCATATTAGAGATAACTGAAACCGCATTGATTAAAGATAACAGTAAGGTAACGCACTCTTTGAATATCTTGTCTGAAAATGGTTTCAAAATTGCGCTAGATGATTTTGGTATGGGGTTCTCGTCGGTCGCGCACTTGATGGATTACCCCATTGACATTGTTAAATTAGATAAGAGTATGCAAGCCACTATGCAAATCACAGATAAACGCTTAAGAGTTTTTGAAGCGTTAGCACTGATGCTTAAAAAATTGGATTTCATTGTGGTTGCTGAGGGGATAGAAACACAGAATCAAGTAAGCCTATGCCAAAAGTTCGAATTAGATAGGCTACAAGGGTATTTACTCGGCATGCCAATGGACGTCAGTAAATGTAGTGCGTTTCTGGCTCTGCATCATAAAAAATAGCCTAATAAGGAAAATCTGATGTAAGCAAGTCGGTTAGCAGTGTCATGTTTTGGATATTCAATGCCCAGTTGAACTTGCATAACCGAAAAGGCGAAAACTTACCCAATGCCAACAAACGTAGATTTATCTTGGGATTGCCACTTGTACTGCTCTGACAATCCACTTAGTTCGCAACTTTCCACTCTCAATCGATTTTTCAAATTTTCTTTTATAGTCGCAAACAGTGTTCGAACTCGTCTCATTGTCAGGTTTTAGCTCTCCTATGTATCGCTTATAAATAATAAATTGAAATAAATGAATGCAACCAAAAGTCTAATTGCTATCATTTTATTCATTCAATAATTTCATTTTGGTCCGTTCGTTATTTTCATATTAAAATAAATCATTTCAAAATCAGTGCTTTGCAAATTGGCATGCTGCTTGCTTTTTACCGTTAGAGCGATAGTGCTAACTGAATTTACTTCGAACTCGGCGAGTGGATTTGAAAAGGAAAATATAATGAAACCAAAATTTAATAAGCAGCGAGCAGTACTGCTAGCGGGAATGGTGTGCTTTAGCGCTTTCGCAACAGCGGGCTTAAAAGTTAGCAGCTTAGTTAACGACATCAAATCTACTGTTGAGCCAGGTTCACTCGGAACTTCACAATTAGTTAAAACCGTTAATAGTTTAGTGGGTCTGAATAATGAAGTGATTATTCAGGGGGCTGAAATCAGTATCTTAACTGAAGTGATTAATACGCTTGGCGGCGTGATAACACATGAATTGCCCCTCATAAACGGGATTGGCGTTCGGGTAAGTGACGCACAGCTAGTTTTGCTGAATCAGTTGACTGACATTATTACTATCAAAAAGAACGAAGCCGTTTATACATCCAGCGCATTGGATCACTGTTTAGTATATGGAAGTCACGTAGCAGAGCTAACCAATAGAAGTATTCGCTGGAACTTGTATAACGCCCGTGACATGGAAGCTAACATGCAAAGCATGTCTTTCAAATGGCCTGAAGAGCTGGGACATATCTATTCTGTAAAAGTGAACGGTGCCACTGTTTACTGGCGCTTGTACAGCAAGAAGACTGGTGAACTGTCGATTGATATTAAGCGACTCAAACGTTTTGCCAAACTAGATTCGTTCGAAGGCGTAACGGTTGAAGTATCTTTTGCCAAAAAAGGCGTGAAAAATTACCAACAACGTGATTTTTCTTTGGATGTTCAATTCAAAGAGGGTTGTGATCGCAGCCTAGTGAAGGGGTACGACACCCAAGCAAATGAAGGTGATAGCAACAGTTATTATGTGAATAACATTGGTGCTGACGAACTACATGATCGTGGCATTACAGGTAAAGACGTTACCGTTGCTGTTATCGACAGCGGCCTATGGGCTGCGCATAGCGCGTTAGGGAATGACACGGCGAATAATACACGTATTAAAGCGGCATATGATGCTTTAGAAGATACGGAACTGAACGTGAGTAATCTTACTGATGAAAACAGCCACGGAACTCACATTACAGGCATCATTGCCAATAGTGACCGTGCGGTCGTAGACGGCCAAATGCGCAGTTATTATCAAGGTGTTGCACCGGACGCAAACCTAGTGGTCGTAAAAGCCTTTTACGAAGACGGTCATAGTACTTACTTAGACGCATTACGCGGCCTACAGTACATAGCTGATAACCATGAAGCGTTAAATATAAGGGTAGTAAACCTTTCCTTTGGTGCGCCGCCTCGTTCAAATTACTGGGATGATCCCATTAACCAAGCGGTAATGGCATTATGGGAAAAAGACGTCATTGTGGTGACATCAGCGGGCAATACAGGCCCAAGTGCAATGACCATTGGCGTACCTGCAAACGTACCTTACGTAATAAGCGTGGGGGCAATCAGCGATAATTACACTCAGGACAATGCAAATGATGACACCTTGCTTTCGTTCTCATCTCAGGGCCCAACTCACGAGGCCTTTATAAAGCCTGATATGGTGGCACCTGGCGGCCATATGTTTAGCTTAGCGAACGAAGACATGTATGTGCCTGCTAAATACCCTCAGTATATGGTTGGTAAAGACCGCTTTATCATGTCCGGTACGTCACAAGCTTCAGGTGTGGTCAGTGGCGTAGTCGCGTTAATGTTACAAGACGATCCAAGTCTCAGTGCGAACGATGTGAAATGTCGCTTGATGACCAGTACGACTATGGCTCAAGTGAATGGCAAACTGGCTTACAGCCCATTTCAACAGGGCTCAGGCAGTGTTAATGCAATAAAAGCCGTAGATTCCAATGAATCAGGTTGTGCGAATAATGGCATGGACATAGCGGCCGATATTAGTGGCGACCAACATTATATGGGCGCAGCTCGAAAAGATGAAAACGGCAACTACTACATTCAAGGGTTTGAGTTTGAAGTTTGGGAAGAAGCCTTCATGTGGGAAGAAGCTTTCATGTGGGAAGAAGCCTTCATGTGGGAAGAAGCTTTCATGTGGGAAGAAGCCTTCATGTGGGAAGAAGCTTTCATGTGGGAAGAAGCTTTCATGTGGGAAGAAGCCTTCATGTGGGAAGAAGCTTTCATGTGGGAAGAAGCCTTCATGTGGGAAGAAGCACACATGAACCAAGAAAACTTCATGCTGCAAGAATAACGACCTAATTTCCTAGAGGTATGCGGTAAGCCTCTTATCACTTTGAGCCTAGGTTCATAGCGATAAGGGGCTTTTCTATTTTCAATAATTAAAAATGCAACATTCTTTTATTTCTGCTTAAAGCGTACTTCTTGAGCTTAATTGGAGGGATAACTGCGGATTATGGCGCCATGAGAGGTTGCCAAGCTGCTGTATCTGTTGGCAATTCTACAGCGATGGGGTAGTCTGTTTTTTAAAAAATAATAAGTCACTGCACGCATATGGTCATGAGTAAGGTATTTGGCGTTCTATTTTTCTTCACGTTCGCTATGGGTATTCACGCTTCTGAAAGCCCTAATTTCAGTTTTACGTCCGCTGAATTAAACAAAGAATTATCGCAAAAAACCGTACGCCAGATTTATCAGGACAGTACCGGATACCTGTGGATCGTCACGCAAGAAGGCCTCAGTCGGTACGATGGTTATCAGCTCCTTAGTTTTGTACACGATCCGCGGCAACCGAACTCCCTCGGTTCAGATAATGTACGCGCAATATTAGAAGATGAGCAAAAAAGACTATGGATTGCGACTGATGGTGGGGGACTGAATCTTTTTGATTCAGCCAAGCAGACCTTCACCGTCTGGCAAGATGCTAAAGACTCTGGCCAGTCACCATTATCAAACAGACAGCAATCTCTTTATCACGACGCAGAAAATTACATCTGGATAGGTTATCGCGACGGTAACTTTAGTCGGTTCAATCCCCAAGATATGACATTTGAACATTTTGACACCCGTGCTCTGTTGCCTGAGTTGGACAAAGACGCCGCGGTCATGTCGCTAGTGGAAGATGGCAACTGTATTTGGTTGGCGACCGACGGCAATGGCCTACTCAAATTAGATAAAAAAAACAGAACGCTGACGCGTATTCATGCAGGCTCAAACGAACCACTGTTCAGTGACAAATTAACGCAAGTTTTCATTGATGTTCAGCAACGCTTGTGGATAGCCAGTCACGATGCAGGGGTAAGTATGTTGGACCCTCAGCGCACTAGGTTTACCACTTGGCAACATGAAAACGAGCAGGCAGGTAGCCTTGCGGCAAATCTAGTACATAGTATTTATCAGGATCAACGTCAGCGAGTGTGGTTGGGTACTGAGTCCGGTGCAAGCTTGTGGAACGGGCGTAACATGTTTACTACCTACACCACAGAAAACGGATTGAACGACAATAAAGTGCTGTCGATATTGCAAGATCCTTCTGGGTTAATGTGGTTTGGAACATTCAACGGGATCACCAAAAATATAGAAGTGCCCTTTGAGCATATTACTAAGGGCTTGGCCAATAATGTTGTACTGGGATTTGCGGAAACGCAGTCATCAAAAGGGGAGCGTGCTATTTGGGTGGCGACTTATGGTGGCTTATCGCGATTAAACGCCCAAGGCGAAGTGCAAGATGTTATTAATAAAGACAGCACCCCTGCATTACGTGATGCCAGAGTGATGACAGTGCGTGGTGATAACAACATGCTGTGGTTTGGTACCCGAGGTGGTGGACTGGGGCGTCTCAATGTCGATACTCAGCACATTGATTATTATGTGCATGATCCTCAAAATCCGAAAAGCCTGAGTTTTAATGGTGTCACCAGTGTCTTTCCTGACAGTGCCGGCAATATTTGGGTCGGGACATTCGGCGGCGGGCTTAATTACTTGGCGGCAGGCAGTGAAGAATTTGTGCACTATCGCTACGACGAAAATGACCCACGCAGCCTCAATAGCGATCGTGTGCTCGCTATCTACCAACTTCTTGATGGAACCATAGTGGTCGGCACGGTTGCGGGCATTAATATGCTTGATCCGGTATCGCTGAATTTTGATCATATAGAGCATCAACCGAACGACTTCGATAGTCTATCTGCACCTATGGCGTGGGCTTTTTACCAGGATTCAAAAGCACAACTTTGGGTCGGTACTCAAGGCGGCGGCTTAAACAAGTGGTCTGCGAGTGATATTGGACAATTACGAAATCACTTTACTCGTTTCGACGGTTTCAGTGGGCTACCCAGTAGTCATATTTACGCTATTTTGAATGATAAAAATGACAACTTATGGCTGAGCAGCACGGCGGGTTTAACGCGGTTGAATCCAGAAAGCGGCAAGGTTCGCCATTTCGACACCTCACAAGGGCTCAAAAATAGCGAGTTTAATTTCGGCGCGGGGTTCAAAGACAGTCAAGGCGTAATGTATTTCGGTGGCAATGAAGGCGTTGTGCGTTTTCACCCTGATGATATAAAAGACAACGATGTCGTGCCGCCTGTGGTATTGGTGCGCATTAAAAAGCTCAATGAGCAAGTGTGGTTCGATGTCCCTTACCAGCGTCTACAAAATCTGGAGTTGGATTACACAGATTATTTCATCTCGTTTGAATTTGCTGCTTTAGATTATAACGCGCCTGGCCTAAACCAATATAGATACAAACTAGAGGGACTTGATCCTAGTTGGATTGAACTGGAGCACAGACGCTTGGCTACCTTTACTAATTTGCCCCCAGGTGAATACGTTTTAAAAGTACAGGCGAGCAACAACCAAGGCTTGTGGAATACCCAAGGGGTTGAATTGCCCATATCTGTGTTGCCTCCGCCATGGAAAACCCTTTGGGCTTACAGTTTATATTGCTTGATAGCGCTGCTAATTATCCTCAACGTTATATGGCGATATCGTAGAAAACGGCAAAAGGAACTGCAACAACTCATAGAGTTGGAAGAAAAAGTTGCCGAGCGTACCAAGGAATTAAGTCATGCTAATAGCCAGCTTGAGCAAGCAGTAGTAGAGACCGAAAAAGCCCGTAGACTCGCTGAACAAGCCAGTAAAGAGAAAAGTGACTTTTTAGCTATTATGAGCCACGAAATTCGTACTCCAATGAATGGCGTCTTAGGTATGACCGAGGTCTTATTAAGCTCAGATCTGAAACCAAAACAGCAGCACTTTGCCCAGCTGGTGTACCGATCTGGCAGGCTATTGTTGGATTTACTTAATAACATTTTGGACTTTTCAAAATTGGAGGCGGGTAAAGCGACGCTGGAGTCAGTGCCTGTTGACCTAGAAGCACTGATAGAGGAAGTGTGCGATCTATTTAGTGAGGCTGCGTACAACAAAGGTCTCAACATTAACGCCATTTTATCCCCTGAGCCTTTGCCGCAGGTCTACGGCGATCCTGCTCGCCTGCGCCAGATCATCGCCAATCTAACCAGTAATGCGATCAAATTTACTGAGCGTGGAGAAGTCAATGTCAGTATCAGGCGAGTCGCCTGTCATGATACTGAACATGAGGGTAACAACAAGTACAGCGGATTCGTATTTTGCGTACAGGATACCGGCATTGGTATGGCACCAGATCGCCAGCAAAAGGTCTTCGAAATGTTCACGCAAGCAGATGCGTCAACCACACGTAAATACGGCGGGACAGGTCTAGGCTTGGCTATCTGTAAGCAGCTTACTGTGCTTATGGGGGGGCAAATAGGCGTGCAATCCAACATTGGGGAGGGCAGTCGCTTCAGTGTTAAGATTGATTTACCGCTTTCGGACACCTCATTGATCCAACCTGCGCCAATATTAGCCTGTCCGACTGTGTACTTAGTTAATTTAAACGGTGGGTTGGGGCATGCGATAGAAACCATGCTCAGTAAATTAGATATCAACTTGGTGCACGTGCAACGGGTTAAATCTGAACTTGCCTCCGCCAAACAGGGCTTATGGATCAGCCAAGGTGAATACCAGTCGTCTATCCAAGAAGCGGGCATTCCTTTGGATAATTGGATTTGTCTGGTGCCGACTTCCCAATGGCAGGAGAACGACACGCGCAATGTTTTGCCTCTTCCGGTGCATTTTAGAGGCTTGTATAAGAGTTTAAATAGAGCGCTGGGCATTGAAAACATCCCGTCGAGTCGAGCTGATGACGAACATCGCAATCATCAGCATTTTTCTGCCAATATTTTAGTGGCAGAAGACAGTTTGACCAATCAAGAAGTCGCCAAAAGTATGCTCGGGCTATTGGGGTGTGAAGCCTGGTTAGCTGACAATGGTGCCGAAGCAGTAGAGCAAGTGAACTTGCAACAACCTGATTTGGTGTTGATGGACTGTCAAATGCCCGTCATGGATGGTTACGCTGCGACTAAAGCTATTCGCCAGAATTGGCCGAATATTCCTATTATAGCGCTGACCGCAGGCATGGGCGATAACCTGAGGCAACAGTGCTTGGACTCCGGCATGAACGATGTCATGTCTAAACCTTATTCGTTGCAAGAATTAGAGCAAACCTTATCGCGCTTCTTGGAAACGCCTGTTGCTAAAGATGGGCTAATCACAGATGAAGAGCCACCTCACGATGCACTTAAAGAGACTGATGAGAGCCAAGAGCAACTCGCGCTGTTAGACATGTCGACTGTGGATACGTTACTCAATATTTCTCGAGATACCGGTAACCCGGTGTTTGCGAAAGTACTTGATGCCTTTACCCAAGAGGCGGAAAAACTGGTTGAGCAATTGGCCCAACTTTCACAAACAGCGCCGTTAGATCTAGCCGTTACCGAGGAAATCGCCCATGCACTTAAATCGATGTCCGGTAACTCTGGCGCGAAGGCCTTATACGAATTGTGTAGGGAGTTAGAGAGCAAAGTAAAGAATAATGAAGTACAGGAAGTGCTTTCGTTAGCTCAGCGTATTCAAGCGACTTTTATCATCAGCTGCGAAAAATTGGAGACGTTCAGACATGTCGATTGAAGGAAAGGTTAAGATTCTAGTCAGTGACGATGATCTCACTGCACGGATCTTAATGAGGGAAACACTCGCCAGTGACACCATTGAAGTACTAGAAGCTGAAAATGGTAAACGCGCGATAGAGCAATTTGAAGAGCATAATCCTGCCTTGCTGTTGCTAGATGTTTCCATGCCTGAAATGAACGGTTTTGACGTCTGTGAATATATTCGTACGCATAAAAATGGTAAGCACATCCCCATCATTATGGTGACGGGCTCAGATGATATTGATTCAATCCATAAATCCTATGCGGTAGGCGCCACAGACTTTATCGCCAAACCGATTAAATGGCCCATTTTGGGAGAGCGAGTTAAGTATATTTTACGCGCTAGTCAAGCGTTCGCTGATTTAGTCACTCAACAACAAGAATTGCATCAGCTAGCGTTTTATGACTCGTTGACAGGGTTGCCCAATCGTCAATATTTGATGCAAGATTTAAAGCGCTTTTTAGCTATGGCCAAGCGCAACAAGTATCAAGCCGCGATGCTGTTTATAGATTTAGACCGCTTTAAGCGAATTAACGATACCATGGGTCACAGCTATGGTGACAAGCTGTTACGCAAGGTCGCACATCGCTTACAAGCTAATTTACGAGACAGTGATACATTTGCGCGCGTCGCCGCTGAAAAAAACAAGGAAGCCCCTCAATTATCTAGCTTTGGTGGTGACGAATTCACTATTTTCCTTAGCCGTTTGAATGATCCAAATGAAGCCATGCTGGTGGCGGAGCGGGTTATTCGTAGTTTCAGTACACCATTCCAGTTAGAGCAATACGAAGTGGTGGTAACCCCCAGTATTGGCATTTCGACATTTCCTAATGACGGTGAAGATGCTGAAACACTGCTAAAAAATGCTGATACTGCTATGTATTTTGCCAAGCAATCTGGCCGCTGCTGTTACAAATTTTACCAAGACTCCATGAACTCTAAAGCCGCGGCACGCCTGCAATTAGAGCAAGATCTTCGACAAGCACTAAAAAGTAACGAAATCGTACCCTTTTATCAGCCACAAGTGTGTGCCAAAACGGGGCGCATTGTTGGGGTTGAGGCGCTTGTTCGTTGGTTACCGTTAAAGGGAGGGATTATTCCTCCTGATGAGTTTATTCCTATTGCTGAAGAAACAGGCCTTATCAATGAACTGGGAAGACTCGTGCTTGAGCAAGGGTGCTATCAAGCCAAGCAATGGTTAGATTCAGGTCACTCAGTGCGTATGGCCATCAATGTATCTGCGCATCAATTTAGGCAGCTCGATTTTACCCAAACGGTTGCTAAGGTTTTAGCCCAGAGTCAGCTTCCTCCCTCGTTATTAGAATTGGAGTTGACAGAGTCGGTGATCATGAGTGACGCCGAGGAAAACATCGCCCGTCTGGTTGAGCTTAAATCCCTTGGGGTTTCGCTTGCCGTAGACGATTTTGGGACAGGGTACTCTTCGTTGAGTTATCTCAAGCGTTTTCCAATCGATATTCTCAAAATAGATCGCTCTTTTATGTGTGATGTAAATTCGGCCCCAGATGATGTGGCGATAGTGGAAGCCATTTTGGCGCTGGCTGAGAGCTTAACACTCGGGGTTATCGCCGAAGGTATAGAGTACTGCAGTCAAATTACCATCCTCAAAAACACCAGTAATTTACTGTTACAAGGCTATCTATTTTCTAGGCCTGTAGCGGCAGATTATATTGGTCCTTTGCTTAGCCAAGACTTTACGTATCTGATGTCAGAATTATGATGAAAATGTCTCCCGCCTTCGTCCAGCTAGCAGATGAATTTGAGCGTATCCAATTGTTCGTGGATAAACCAAATACAATACATATTCGAGAGCTAAAAAAGCACACTGCCAATACTGAATTTATGTTTGATATTGCGCCACTTAGCCTAGCCGTCAACGCGATTAAGAGTGATCAATCAGCACCTTTGTTAGTGGCATGTGATAGTGAAGAGCATGCAATCGCATTAACTGACAAATACGAACTGCTCGAGCAAGACGTTTATTGGCTAACCGCTGACACCGCAGCCTTGCAAGATACTCAGCCCGTTCCTGGGCATATATTCGTTGATTGGCGAGCAAGCGGTGTATTAGCGATGATGCTTTCACTGTTGAGACAACAAGCCAGCATTAGCCAAGATAAAGTGTATGTTGAGCATAAACTAAACCTATTGTCAGATTGTTTAGGAGATCTGTCGTTAACCTTAAATGCCAGTGGGGAAATTAAAGATATTAACCCTGAGTTGTTGTCTATGCTGGGAACCAAAGGGTTATCAGCGATAGGGCAAAATTGGCTTAGCAGCTTGCATATTCCCTCTTCTACAGCGAAAAAGCGCCTGCAGCATATATTGTCTGACTTAGGGCTTACGCATTCCATGACGCGTCTACCGCCATTTCCCATTCAATTAGACAAAACCGTATTGATGGTAGATGGGTTTGTCGGGCCGTTACCCAATGATGAAACCTTGCTCATTTTGCGCGAAGTGGCTCAGTGGCAAAGCCAAGAATGGGTTGCTCAGTTGAGTGAGCAAAGTACCCCTGTCACCTTGCTGCTGATTAATCCTGACGAATTTGCAGAGCTTAATCGTGTTCATGGGCGTGAAATTGGCGACGAGGTGCTCAAAGAAGTGATGCAGTCTATTTCGGCTGTATTGAGAGGCAATGATTTTGCCAGTCGTTACAGTGGGGCTGTGTTTGCCGCGCATTTACCTGAAACAAACGAAAAGCAGGGCCAGATCCTCGCCACGAGGATGTTACAGAGCCTGCGCTCTATGTCATTTACAAGTAAAAAGCTGAAACTAGAATTTAGCCTAGGCTTAGCGTCGTTAGATTCAGAAGAGCAGTTAGGAGAACAGTCACCGCTGGAATTATTTCGTCGAGCGAACGCAGCGCTACAAGCTGCGCGTAGCATAGGGGGCGGTAAACTTGTCAGTTGGCAACCACAGTTTGACGCTAATATTTTAGCCAATCTTGACCGTATGAGCGGTAAGTTCTCACAAGCACCCAGCGATGATTTCAGATTGATGAACTTGCAGTGGGATATTATTCGCCTTATTGGTAATACCCATTCTTTAAAAGATTTTTCATCCCAAGTCTGTCAATTACTGGCCAGCGGATTACAGAGCATGTTTGCTGGTCTGTATATCCAACAAGGTGAAGCCTTGTCATGTTTATCTCATAGCGCAGCCATTGCGGACATCGAGGTTCAGCGAATACACCAGTGGGTAAATAGTAATATAACGAATTCTTCTACGCATGAGCGTTTAGCGCAATCAATAACAGATTTATCTGAATTTCAATGCGCTGTTATCCCATTGGAAACCAGAGCCCAATGCTTGGGCTTTTTAGTGGTTTGCTGGACGCCAAATGGAAAGGAAAACGCACACAAATGCGCTGAGCAGTTAGCGCAAGTCACTCCTAACTTAGCGGCTGCTATTGACCGTATTATGCTACTTGAACAAGATGAGAATCGCCGCGTTGTAGCAGACAAAGATCCATCCCCAGAGCATGAATTGCTGTTTGAATCAGCAGCAATGCGTACCTTAATGCAGCAAGTACAACTAGTCGCTCCCACTGACGCGTCTGTGCTAATCATTGGGGAGTCTGGAACAGGAAAAGAGGTCATTGCTCAGCAGTTGCATAATCACAGCCTGCACCCTGATAAGCCGTTTATCACGGTCGATTGCTCCACCATAGTCGAGCATTTAATTGAAAGTGAGCTATTTGGTCATAGAAAAGGTGCCTTCACTGGGGCAACAACTGACCAACCAGGCAAGATTGCCCAAGCAGATGGCGGTACTCTTTTCTTGGATGAAGTGGGTGAACTACCGCTGGACATCCAATCAAAATTACTGCGTTTTGTTCAGGAAAAAACCTTTGTTGCGGTAGGTGACCAACGTGTCAGAAAGGTTGACGTGCGCTTAGTATTGGCCACAAATCGAAATTTGCCAGACGAAGTAGCACAAGGCCGCTTTAGAGCAGATCTTTATTACCGTATTAATGTATTCACCCTTAACTTGCCAGCATTGAACGACAGAGGGGATGATCCTCTGCTCTTGTGTCGGCATTTTTTGCGTAAGTTTAGCCGGCAATACCACAAAGATATTTTGGATTTTTCTGCCACAGCCATAGACAAGCTGAGCGCATATACATGGCCGGGTAACGTGCGAGAGTTACGTAATTGTATGATGCGTGCGGTCATACTTTGCGCCGGTGCATATGTGGAGCCTGAGCATTTAATCTTGCAGGAACAGGGAGACGACGTCTCGTTAAAAAGCAGTGCCAATTCATCTGCTCAGATGCCAGATTTACTCACCGCAGGGACTAAACCTGATAGCGTGACATTAGAGCAGATTTCGGCGCTGCTAACACAAACAATTGCCTTTGCATGTCAACAAAATCAACTGTTCTCAATCAGTGGTTGGTTGGAAAAGCAGTGGTTGAATCAGTGCGTAGTAAAGTGGGGCAGTTTATACCAGGTCGCTTTGCAGCTTGATCAATCAGAATCGACCATCAGGCGGCGCTATGCCAAGCTGAACAAACAGGATTTTGATCATCTCGATCTCGCTGAGTTAACTCTGCTATGCAGTCGAATTTTTACCGAGATACTTGAGCATAAGCCGCACAGTGCTTCGTGGCCAGTAATTGAATCTTCATTGCAGCAACTGGTGTTACAGCAAGATTTGAGTCAGCAACATAAAGCCAAGCTGCTAGACGTCACTCAGCCCACGTTACGCAAAATCATTCAGCAGATCCAAACGGCTGTATGATCTGAAAAGAATTGATTTGAAAAGAAGCGATCTGAAAAGAAGTGACTTGAAAAGAAGCAATCTGAAATGAAAGTGAAGTGCAACCATGGCGCACTTACGGGCATTGCACTCTCTTAACAAAGCGCTCGCTCAGGTCCATATCGCGCGGCGAGGCGCCGTGTACTTACTATATCAGGCCCTGCGACTAATTCTCGGCGTGAAATTTGCTAAAGCCCTTCCTATTGAAAACCAGCTAACGAATAACAGACAGCGACGGATAGTTGCTTAGGGGATCGTATTCTGACATTCGTTAGTCGCTACGCGCTATTTAGTGCGTGTAAGCACCCCGTCGATGTTCATTCTATGCTCGGTCAATACACACAATATCTACTTAACAACCTTAAATGGAATGCCGAGTGTATCTGCTTGGCTACACGCTCAAGAGGAGTGAAAAGCATGATCAGCCTGCGGGAGATCAAATTTTTAGTTAGCGGTCGCTTAAAGGCGTTTGCTGCGGTTTTGTTGATCGCGACTGTGACCACAGCAGCTCAGGCCGCGCAACGCGTTAGCGAAGCGTCGACAGCAAGATTAACTGCTCAATTATCTACCCAGTTAACGGCACAACTAATCGTTGGCGAAAGTGTACCTGCTTACAAAGCCATTGCTCTGAAAGGTCTGGGGCCTGAAGGTGGCACAGTCGATGTTAAACTGCTCAAAGACGGCACGACGGTTACTATGGCCAGAGCGCACATAAACACCCAAGGGCAGTGGCAAGTATCACTTGCTCAGCAACCTCCTGGGGGGCCTTATCAGTTCCTTATTAGCGACGGTGAACAGACCCAGTATCTGCATGATATTTACGTGGGTAATGCTGAGCCTAGTATGCGAAATCCAAAGGGGGACATTATTCTATCCACCCGCTTAAGCGATAATATGTTACTTCAACCCGGTGAAAAAATTAACGTTGGTGGCCTTGCCGAACCAGGGCGAACCGTTGATATAAAGCTGATTAAAGAACAAGAAACCTACACGATGGCCAGGGTGCAAGCAGGCAGCAATGGTCTGTGGCATGTGACTATGCCAGGACAGAAAGCTGGCGGCCCATTTAAGTTGACTGTTACTGATAGCACACACTTTAAGACCGTAAACGGTATTATTATTGGTCATGCAGATGTGAAGAAAGTCACACCTGTTAAGCCAGACGTTGGCGTGGCCAAGGCAGACGCGAAAAACAACGTTATTTTAAGAGCTAATCCAAGAGCTACTGCAGATAAAGCGTCAACTCAGGGGATTGAAAAAGTGTCTCTGGATAATGCTAGTACCACGGGCGAACCCGCTGCAACCGTGTCAGATGGGGCATTGGCGAACAAACCCAAGCGCCCAGTAGAGCCACTTCAATCCGTCGCTATGGACAAAGAAGAAGCCAAACCTGTGCTACCTTCACCTTCAACTTCACGTTCAACTCCGCCTTCAACTTCTACGCCTGTGAAGAGTGAATGGCTGCAACCTCAGTTTGATGATTCCCAGTGGCCGCTCATGAATCTAGCGTCTATGGAAGGGGCTGCTACAGGTGAAACTCTGATCGCTCGAAAGCACGTGCACTTCGCAATTGACCCAGAAGTGGTGAGTTTAAGTGTCGGAAAGGCAAATCAAATCAAGCATATTTACATCAACGGAAAGGCACTCAATAGCCAAGATTGGCAGTATAATCCGTTAAAGATTGCTATACCCAGTGAGCTATTTCGATCAGGCGACAATGTTATCGCCTTGGTGTCTCACCAACAATGGGACAACACCCAGTTAATTGGTAAATCTGCTCGCTTTAACCTCAATATTGACCAATTCAGTCTAGAGCTGTCCAGCAACTGGAGCATATTTCAAGCGGGGAAATAAGCAGGGCTGTACCCTATCTTAAGTGCCGTTTTCATCATCGCTGAACACTTCAACGGCGCTTATGGTTCTGTCACATATTATGTAATGCTATTGTTGTTTCACATGCTAATGTGCCTAAGTGTAAATTAATTTAACCCCTTTTGGCGTTGTGCGTCGTTACTCCATTAAACAATAGGAGAAAAGCGATGCACACAACCCTTGATTTAGTTTCACCTCAATTAACACATCCTTCCCTTCAAGTTATGGCGCGTTTAGCGGGCAGCCTGCTAATAGCCTGCACCGTAACTTTTGGGTTATTTGTGGCGATGCAAAAACTAATCGAAAACAACGCAACCGGCGTGACGTCAGTGGAGGCTTTGCCGATAATTAATCTTTATCAACAGTTTGAAGAAAATCCAGTCATTGAAAAAGTAAGACCTTTACCTAAACCGAAGCCTGTTCCTATTCCCACAGAGCAAATCAAGCCTCAAGAAGAAGCGCCTGATAAATCCGCGCTAATCTCTAAGTACGTGCCTGATATCACTATTGCCGGGCCATCAGGCCCAATTGGCACACAAATAACGCTGGATGAAGGTGAAGCGCGTCCAGTGGTACGAATAGAGCCTAAATATCCGCCTCAAGCCGCTCGCGATGGTATTGAAGGGTGGGTAAAGTTGACGTTCTCTATCGGTACGCAAGGGCAAGTTATGGATGTGCAAGTGATTGATGCCCAGCCCAAAAGAACATTTGATCGCGAAGCCAGAAGAGCATTGGGGAAATGGAAGTACAAACCGCAAATCGTAGCGGGCAAACCACAGCAGCAAAATGGCTTAACGGTGGTACTCGATTTCAAACTATCCCATTAGCGCACGCTCTGGCATAGTAAAAGTGATATACGACCGTTGAAAGAACGTATTTAGAGGGAACGCTATTGACGATTAACTTAGCGCTGAAATCTTGGTTTAGTCAATCAAACAGTAATGAGCGTTTGATGCGACGATATGCCGTTTCAGGTGACCAAGGCGTATTAACCAAACTCTATGATGATTGTGGAGACGATTTATATCACTTTCTGCTGACATTATCGGACAGCACCTTGGCAAGAGATATCAGTCAAAAGACGTGGCTCAAGGTTATTGAGAAAAGACATTTATATCAGGACACAGGGCTTTTTAAAGCCTGGTTATTTACCTTGGCGCGAAACCTGTTGATTGACGAGTATCGCGAAACAAAACGTTTGGTGTACGAAAGTGCGCCAATCGATAGGGCTGCTGCTCCTGCTATCACATCATGCTCACTGCTAGCGCGCTTTGATGGAGCGTTGAATTCGTTAGCGTTTGTGCAGCGAGAAGCTTTTTGTTTACAACAAGAAGGGTTCAGCATGCAAGAAATTGCGCAAATCACCCACTGCGGTCAGGAAACCGTTAAGAGTCGACTGCGTTATGCCAAAGCATCGCTGCGCGAGCAATTGAAAGAGGGGTTAGGACACAAGCATGTCTGAGCAAAAAGAGAAACACAATCAAAATGAATTAAACGATTCGTCACTAGCGAGTTTATATCTAGCGCGCAAAGCACAGATCAAAGCGCCACCAGCAATTAAGCGCTCTACGCTTAACGCCCAGCGCTCTACGTTTAACGCCCAGCGCTCTGGATTGCAGAATAGACACGTTTGGCAACGCCTTGGAAATGTTGCGTTAGCCGCAAGTACACTGCTTCTAGTGCTGATCACGTTCTGGCACCACAGCGCTTGGGATGATTCATCACAGGTATTTGCTAATAAAACATATACCCAGGTCACGTTGCATTCATTAGCTTCAACTAAACAGTCGGAGGCGATTTCAGAACGTTTTGCCACGCATTACGCTGACTATTTAGCACAGCGAGAAGTATTGGTTATGCACCACCAAAAGCATGCTGTGTTAGCCCAAGTAAGCGACGGCTGGCAACTGCAAACCTGCGACGTGCAAATTGTCAGAGTTTCTCAACGTTTAATCGATGCTCTTCGTAACATTCAGCAGATTGAAGGTCGGTTTCATCAGGGGGACTTTGTCGACGTAAGGTTCGGCAAAAACGGGATTATTCTCGGTATTGAACGCAGCAGGCAGAGCATGCACTGCTGAGTTCCGCATTTCGTTATCAAATTTTCATTGAAAGTCTTTCTGCATTCTGCTGGTTTTTCAATATAGCAATGAAAGATAGTATTTCATCACTGACTGAGGCAGACCTGTTGCGGCAACATGAAGTGACAGACGCTGCCTTTAAACCCAATGAAATATTTCAATAGAAAGGACTTGACCATGCTCACTCTGATCGTAAAATTTGATGTAAAGCCCGAACAACTCGAAACGTTCAAACAGGTTTTAAATGATAATAAACTAGGTTCACAGAACGAGCCGGGGATGCTGGAAATGCGTTTCTTTGAGGGGAAGGATTCACCAACGACCATTTTTGCTTACGAGCGCTGGGCAAGTGCTGAAGCTCACCAAACGCATGCGAATCAACCGTACGCAAAAGCGCTATTTGAGCTGGCTGAAACGGCTCTTGCGTCGCCCTTGGAAGTGCTAAATTTAAAGGATACTCATCCAGCGCCATTGCATGAAAGCAACCCTAAGCAGGTGCAGCCCCAAGATGAAGTCTTCAGTATCTTTTTTATATTTAAGATTAAGCTTGAGTATCGAGAGCAGCTGCTTAAACAATTTTCCAGTCACATTGTGCATACGAGAAGTGAAGAGCCAGGAAACTTAGTGTTTGACTTATATACTATCGAGGGGCAAGACGACACCCTAGTCGTATATGAGCATTGGCGTACAGAGTCTGACGTTTGGGATATTCATTTTAATCAGCCTTATGCCATCGATACCGGCAAGCTGTTAGAGCAAGCCATAGTGGGCGACATGAAACAATACATGAATTTCGTCAAGGAGTTTTAGGGTTACTAAGTAGGCTCTACCCCCGAATCTGCAGTACAAAGTTGTGTGTCATCGAGTGTGACTTCCTATTGGCCATAGCCGAGTTATTTAACTCTCTATGGTCTTTTTTGTGCTTAATCTTTATGCCATGAAAATTGGACTAGGTCTTCGGGCTCTGATATAAAAAGCTTACGGATCAGTGAGCTAGGTATCTGCGATAGGTAGGCTAGGGATCATGAAAAGCCGATTATTTTAATAGGGATGTTATGCAATTATTAGTTAGAGTGTTTTGTACTTTGCTGTTTATCGCAACGATGAACGCACGAGCTCAAGACGCCGTACCCAGTCAACAATCAAGCGAGCTGGCTCAACAAGAGCTAGATCAACAAGCGCTAACCCCCCAAGATATAGAACAGCAAGAATACATAAAGTGGGCCAATGCGTTATGGGACTCGATGGAGCCGAAAACAGGTAATATATCGCTACCAGGGGATGTCGCAGAGCTAAACGTGCCAGATACATTCTATTTTTTAAACGCTGCGGATTCCCGTAAGGTATTGGAAGATATATGGGGCAATCCACCAGGCAGTGCAGAGACCATGTTAGGGATGCTTTTTCCAACAGGCGCGACTCCGTTTGAAACAAGCTCTTGGGGCGTCACTATTGAGTATGAACAAGATGGTTATGTCACAGACGACGATGCTGACGACATCAATTACGATGACTTGCTGACTCAAATGAAAGAAGACACCTCACTCAACAGTGAAGAGCGCGTTGCACAAGGTTACGACGCTATATCATTAGTAGGCTGGGCTGCGAAGCCCTACTACGATAAAGCGTCGAATAAGTTGCACTGGGCCAAAGAGATTAAATTTGGTGATGCGCCGGTAAATACGCTTAATTACAATATTCGTGTGTTAGGCCGAAAGGGAGTTTTAGTACTGAACTTTATTGCGGGCATGGATCAATTGCCGCTGATCAATCAAAACCTCGATAGTGTGCTGGCTATCGCTGACTTTAAAGAGGGGTCAAAATACGCTGACTTTAACCCAGATATAGACGATGTGGCAGCATATGGGATTGGTGCGCTGGTGGCTGGCAAAGTGCTTGCAAAAACGGGGCTAATCGCGGCTGCATTGATATTTTTGAAGAAGTTTGGGGTGATCATCGTTCTCGGGCTCGGGGCGTTTATGCGAAAATTGTATAAAGGCCGTAAATCAAAAGCACAAGAAAGCTCTGATTCCTCCGCCGAAAGTTGAGTAAGCTTTAGTTAAAAAACGCTGCCAAATGGCAGCGTTTTTCGTTTATACCTTTGTGGATAAGATACTTTGCAAACTATCTACGAAAAGGATAAACGATATTCGGTCACCGAGTAATGCTCTTCATTGGCCTTAAGCGTGGCGCTGGGGAAATGACTTTGATTAGGTGAGTCTGGGTAGAACTGCGTTTCAAAGCAGTATGCTTGTTTGCCTTGATACTCTGTTGCGCCTTTTCCAATGGGCTCTGGTCCAACGTAATTTGCTGTGTAAAGCTGCATGCCAGGCATAGTGGTCAAAACACGCATAGTGCGCCGACTTTTTGGCTCGAAAGCCTTAGCGACCAGCTCTGGCGCATTCATCTTGGCTTGGTAAGCATCTAAGCACCAGTTGTGATCAAAGCCATTACCAAGTTTTATCTGCTTATGGCTGGACTGCAATGGGCTCTTAAGTGTCGTCATTTCACGCAAGTCAAACGGCGTGTTATTTACATCAACCAATTCCCCCGTGGGGATAGCGTTCTCATCGGTTGGGGTGTAATGACTGGCCAAAATTTGCACTTGATGATCTTCAATGGAGCCGCTGTTATGTCCGGCTAAGTTAAAGTAACTGTGTTGGGTAGGATTGAACACCGTGTCTTGCGCTGCTTTTGCGCGGTAGGTTATTTTCAAACCCGTTTCATGCAAAGTGTAAGTCACATTGACTTCTAATCGACCGGGAAAGCCTTGATCGCCATCGTCACTGGTAAGCGTTAGCATCAAGGAGGCTTCAGCGTCATTATCTAGTGTTTGCGCTTGCCAAACTCGGCGATTAAACCCTTCAAAACCGCCATGTAAGCTGTTACCACCTTGATTCACATCTAACTGATAATTTACATCGTTTAAAGCGAAATGTCCTTTGGCGATACGGTTTGCGTAGCGCCCAACAAGTGCCCCTACGTAAGCTTGGTCAGCGATATAATCTTCGAGAGTATCGAAGCCAAGCACGATATCCACTGGTGCCTGCGGCGCATCTGATTTTAACGGTTCTGCATCTGGCACTAACCAGCGACGAATGATGCCGCCCAAATCAAGAATATCTACCTGCATTCCGACTTTATTTCGCAAGCTGTATTCAGTGACTTTCTGTCCGTCAGGCAGCGTCCCAAAAAGACGATGTTTGATCATTTCGTATAACCTAATGTGCTTTGTACCGCGTTTTCCCAGCCCGCAATTAATTTTCGGCGCTGAGAAGAAGGCATTTTAGCGTCAAAGCTGCTTTCTACTTCGTTCATACTGGCTAGCTGCTCACATGACGCGTAGATGCCCGCTTTAAGACCGGCAAGATAAGCCGCGCCTAGGGCTGTGGTTTCCATGATTTTAGGCCGCTCTACTGTGACATCTAAAATGCCAGCCAAGAATTGGCATAACCAGTTATTGCCAACCATACCGCCATCGACGCGAATCTTATCCAGTGATACGCCATCTTCTGCCATGGCATGCAGCAAATCTGAGGTTTGATAACACACTGACTCAAGGGCCGCGCGCACGAAGTGTGCATTAGTGGTGCCTCGAGTTAAACCGAATACGGCACCGCGAGCATCTGGCGCCCAATGTGGCGCGCCTAGTCCTGCAAAGGCCGGCACCATGTATACACCATGATCGTCATCCAATGACTTGGCTAAGTCTTCAGTTTCTGAAGCACTTTTAATGACGCCTAAACCATCACGCAGCCATTGAATGGCAGCGCCAGCAATAAAAATTGAGCCTTCAAGGGCATAATGGGTTTCACCTTTAATGGTGTAAGCCACGGTCGTGAGCAGTTTATTTTTAGAGTTAAAGGCTTTGGTGCCTGTATTTAGCATGACAAAACAGCCAGTACCATAGGTGCTCTTTATCGCCCCTTCTTTGAAGCAACATTGCCCAATGCTGGCGGCCTGTTGGTCTCCTGCAACACCTAGGATTGGCAAGGAAAAGCCGAATAAATCTTCGGTAGTATGGCCAAAGTCATCAGCGCATTCTTTGACCATGGGTAACACTGATTTAGGGACGTTGAAGACCTCTAGCAGTTTTGGATCCCATGCCATGTCATGGATATTGAATAAGTTGGTGCGACTGGCGTTGGTCACATCAGTGGCGTGCACCTGTCCGTCTGTTAACCGCCAGATCAAAAACGAATCAATCGTACCGAAAGCCAAGTCTCCGGCGTCTGCTTTTTCACGAGCCCCTTCAACATTATCTAAAATCCATGCGACCTTTGAGGCGGAAAAATATGGGTCAAGCAATAAACCTGTGCGTGAATTCACCACGTCAAACAAGCCTTTGTCTTGCATTTCTCGGCACGTTTTTGCGGTGCGTCTATCTTGCCATACAATGGCGTTGTAAATAGCTTGGCCTGTGTTTCTATCCCACACGACCGTAGTTTCACGTTGATTCGTAACGCCAATCGCTGCGATACGGGCGCCTTTTGCTATTGCTTCTGAAATAGCTTGGCGACATACCACAACGGTTGATGACCAAATATCTTCTGGGTCATGTTCTACCCAACCATCATTTGGGTAATGCTGAGTGAATTCTTGTTGGGCTACGGCAATAATGCTCGAGTCGGGCGCAAAAATAATGGCTCGTGTTGAAGTAGTACCTTGGTCAATAGCTAATATACAATCTTTGATCCGCATCGCAATTTCGGTCCTTTTACAGGTTAACTTTTTATAGGTTAACTTTGTTGAGATTTTCTGTTCTTTTCATCGTCTAGCGCTTTATTGAGAAGGGTTTTTGCTTCTAACAATAGGCTACGCATTTGGTTCTCAGCGGACTGATGATCACCCGCCAAAATATAATCTAGGATCTCTTGATGATCTTCCACACTTGCACGGTCTACGCCTTTGTGGCGGTTGGTAATACGAATACTGAAACGTAGCGCAACCTCAATGGTATGTCGCATATTCCAAAAAAAACGATTTCCGCTGGCTTCTAAAATGCCAACATGAAAAGCAATGTCAGCATCGAGATGATCGTCTTCTCCCCTTGCTGCTGCTTCCATACGCTCAATGGCTGCGTTCAGGGTTTGCCGGTTTTCTTCTGTTAAATTTTGCGCCGCCAACCCTGCAGCTGCAGGCTCAATGGCTAAGCGCATGTCGGCGAATTCTGAAATAATTGGCAGTGAGCCTTTTCGATCTAGTAGCCAATTTAAAATATCAGGGTCTGACAAGTTCCACTGTGACTCTGGTAACACTATGGTGCCGCGGCGAGGGCGGGCATCTAACATGCCTTTCGCGGTTAGCATTTTTACTGCTTCACGCAATACAGTGCGACTTGCATCAAACGATTCGCACAGCGCAGCTTCTGCCATAAGCGGCTCCCCTTGTGGGTACTCACCTAAAGCAATTGCCTTGCCCAACGATTGCACTATGTGACGGGTAAAATTCCCGCTAAACATTCTACTTGCCATTATTTTTTCCGCGTTTCATTGTTATTTTAATTAATGAGCTGACAGTGCCAGTTTCGCCGAGACGGTGTTATTGCCGCCGAGGCACTGTACATATTGGCTCCGCTATTCCCTTAAACGGTGTGTGATAAATCATTACCGCCCCATTGTGCTTATAGATTTCATCATCCTCACGAGATAGCCCCTCACGTGCTGATGTAATAATTAGATGATTAAGGTCTGGGCCGCCAAAGCTTACGCATGACGGCTGTTGGCAATCAACGGGGAGGGTGAAATCTAGTGTTCCTGATGGGGAGTATCGTTTTACACAAGCGCTTCCCCACTGAGCATTCCAAAGGTAACCTTGATTGTCAATGCACGAGCCATCTGGAAATGCGTTGCCTGTTGTAGCAAAAAAATGCTCCAATTGACTTGGCGTGCCACATTCAGACTCAAAATCACTGCGCCATACTTGTTGCTTAGCTGAATCAGCGAAATACATTGTTTTACTGTCGGCGCTGAACGCCAGCCCATTGGCGATGGAAATGCCATCTAACATAGTGCGCGCTTGGCCATTAGCGTCTAAGCGATAAAGTTTGGCTTGTTGGTCGTTTGCAAGTGTGGAGACATCCACACTGTCATCTTCGATGACGGAGCCGGCCCAAAAACGCCCTTGACGGTCAACTTTGCCGTCATTCATACGAGTGTAAGGTAAATCGGCTTCTATTTTGCTTATCCATTGGATGTCTTGTTCAATCGGATTAAAAAATGCAAAACCCGTTTCAAACGCAGCGATAAACCAATCTGGCTCAGGGGTTAAGCCAAAAGAACATAATCTTTCAGGGCAGGGGTATTGAGTCACCTTGTTATCAAAATCCCAGCGATAGAATTGTTTGCCTAGTATGTCTGTCCAAAAGGCACATCGTTGCCTGGGATCCCAAATGACGCCTTCGCCTAATTCGTTTTCCACTGCTAAGCAGCGATATAAACTCACGTCTTTTGACTGATTTATTGGCTTCACGTTACGATTGCTCGCTTGGTGTATTAGCGGCGAGGTCGCGCCATTTTACTGAAGCTAGGGTTTGTAGGCCTAATAAGGTCGCATCTTCGTTGCTAAAATGTTCAGTGCTGATCCCCATATACTCTAGTGCCTCAACATACAAACCGCAGATATGGTCCGAGCCAATGACTGCCACATGCGAGAAAATATCAAAATCTTGCATAGCCGCTTTTACATCTGACCCAATCAGTAAGCCTGACAAATAACCAGCAGCTTCTGCGTTGGTGCGTTTGTCGATGATCTGATACGCCCGGGTAGCAAACAAGGTATGCAGCAAGTTACTCGATTGATGCATGCCTACCCGTAATCCATTGGTAAAACTGCTTTTACACCAACTGGGTACAGAAGCAGGGCTAAGCAGTACACTATGTTGACTCAGCACTTCATAGAGTTCTCCCACTGGACTGGTCACAAAAGAAGCAATGCTTTCACCTTCACATAATGCCCATTTGGTATGGGTGCCTGGCAAGCAAATTAAGCGTTTATCGGAGGCGTTAAGCACTTGAGACAAAAAGCCGAATACTTGGGTTTCTTCACCGCGCATAATATCAGGCAGATGATGGCGGTTCTGACAAGACACACCGGGTAAAATGGTGATGTTCAAGCCGCGAGCTGAAAAACTTTTACTCAATGCCAATAAGTTGTTCTTATCTGTGGGACAAGGCACATAGCTGGTTTGTTTCCAGCCGGTGTCAGAGCCGACGGCACCAATTAAAAATACCGGCACATTTCCGTATAATTCTATCCAAGGTTGGCATAACTCAAAAAATCGAGACTCAGGGTTATTAATATATTTGATGCCCATGCCTTTGGTGCGTGCCAAAACGGTGAGCTCTTGTTGATGAAAGCGGCACAAGTAGAGACGGCATACGCTTGTGCCCCAATCACCCAAAATAATAATATCAGACTGCATGTTCATCAGGTTCGCCCTGCGTCAATGACAAACTGCTGGCCAGTAATCATTGCGCTGTCCTCTGCTGCTAAAAATAGCGCCATATTAGCCACATGTATGGGTTCAAGGCTGCCGCGCAGGGCAACGGATTTTTGCCATTCCTTATCTGCTTCTGGCGTCAACCAAAGAGCGAGCTGACGGTCAGTGGCCACCCAGCCGGGTAATATAGTATTAACTCGTATGCCATATTCGCCGTATTGATTGGCCAAGGATTTACTCAAACCGTTTAACGCCGATTTAGCCGCTACGTAACCGGGCATTTGTTTTGGTCCAATCAGCACATTGATAGAGCTCATATTAATAATATTGCCGGTACGTTTGTCGCGCATTAGGCGGATCGCGCTTTGACAAGCAAAAAACGTCGAGTCGAGGTTTACAGCCATACAGTCGCGCCAACCTTGCTGGTCGATATCAAGAGGTGAGTGGCGTGTGTCATTGGCGACATTGTTAATTAACACGTCTAACCGCCCGTGACTGTGTCCAATTGAGCTTATAAAGGCCTGTAGTTCGTCTATATGCGTTGTATCTAAGTTCTTGAAAATGGGGGCTGCACCCAGCTCTGCATGCAATTTGCTGCACAATGCATGAGCAGCTTCTTCTTGCACATCAACAAAAAGGACTCGGGCTTGTTGGCGCATAAACGCTTCTACCATAACCGCACCGATACCAGTAGCACCGCCGGTTATAAGAATAACTTTGCCTTTCAGGCTTGGGTAAGTAGCGTAATTGGACATAACTAACTCATTGATATTGATAGGGCTGTCATTATAAGCAAACACGTGGTTCAATCACCAACGTCGGACAGTTTCTTATGTACATATATATTATAATATTATTTATTTTCAAATTTAACCCATTTTATTTACATATTTACCCCTTTTTGTGTGTGACTTCCTTCCCTGACTGATTAAAAATCCGCCGTCTTACCTGCCTTCGCAAACGAGTAGTGAGATTTATTTGCCTTCGGTGATGCCAAAATGCGTCACTTTTAGTAATTCCTTTCACATATCAGTCACTTCAGCCAACGCCTTGATTTCTCTGGCTTGGGGCATCGTCAAATTGCCTGTTTTATCCCTTGACATGATGGACATGAGGTACCTAAACTGTGCATCGTGGGTAAAAGTGGCAAAAAGTGGATCAAAAACTCATATTTAGTGAGAAATGGTTCTAAATCAGTAACGAATTATAAAAAAGGCTAGGAAATGTTCCGCGGCGCTAACGCAATCAATCTTGACGTAAAAGGACGGGTAACGATACCAACGAAGTATCGTCAGTCTTTGCTGGATGATTGTCAGGGGCAACTGGTGTGTACTATTGACACCCAGCAACCTTGCTTGCTGCTTTACCCACTTCCTGAATGGGAAGAAATTGAGCTTAAACTTTCGCGCCTATCCAGTATGAATCCCCATGAGCGCAGATTACAGCGTTTACTGCTCGGTTATGCAACCGAAGGGGAGATGGATAAGAGCGGTCGCTTTTTATTGACTGCGCCGCTGCGCGAGCATGCTCATTTAGATAAACAAATTATGTTGGTAGGCCAATTGAACAAATTCGAAATTTGGGATCACAGTGTCTGGCAACAACAAATACAACAAGATGTTGCGACTGAGCAAGAAGCAGCCTTTGAATTAACTGAGCGCTTGCAGGATTTCTCACTCTAATGACTACGCAACCATCACACCTATCTGTACTGCTGCAAGAATCCATTGACGGGTTAGCGATTAAACCCGACGGTGTCTATCTGGATGCCACATTTGGGCGTGGTGGTCACACTAAGCAGATATTATCTCAGTTATCGCCAAATGGACGCTTGATTGCCCTTGACCGTGACCCTTCAGCGATTGAAGCGGCTAAAGCGCTGGCGGATGATGCACGTTTCAGTATACATCATTGTAACTTTTCAGAAATGGAAGACGTGCTTACCTCCCTTGAACTGCACGGCAAAGTAGACGGTATTTTGATGGATTTGGGCGTGTCTTCACCCCAGCTAGACGAGCCGGAGCGAGGCTTCAGTTTTATGCGTGAAGGGCCATTAGACATGCGCATGAATCCAACTAAAGGGCAAAGTGCTGCCCAGTGGTTAGCCCATGCTGAAGAGCAAGATATTGCACAGGTCATCAAAGAATTTGGTGAAGAAAAATTTGGTAAACGTATTGCTCACGGTATTGTTAACGCACGTCAAGAAGCACCAATAACCACCACGGCGCAATTGGCCGAAATTATCGATTTGGCGGTCCCCGTTAAAGACAAGTTCAAGCATCCAGCAACGCGCAGTTTTCAAGGTATTCGTATTTATATCAACAGTGAATTGGATGAAATTCGCACGGGTTTGAAAGCCGCGTTAAATAGCTTGAATTCTGGTGGACGCTTGTCTGTGATCAGCTTTCATTCATTGGAAGACAGACTAGTAAAACGCTTTATTCGAGAGCAAAGTCGCGGTCTTCAAGTTCCCCATGGTTTACCCATTATGCAGGCTGAAATAGATTCTCATAAAGCCATGAAAGCCATAGGCAAAGCCATAAAACCCTCAAGTGATGAGTTGTCTCGAAATGTCCGTGCCCGCAGTTCGGTTCTCAGGGTTGCCGAAAAATTATGAGTACCCAAGAAACTAACTTCAAACTCGTCGGCTTTCTGCTTGCTGACCTAGCCCGCCATCCCGTGCGGGTTTTGTTGTTTTTGTCACTGTTAGTTAGCGCGGGTGCCGTTATCTTGAGTGCACACCATAATCGCCAGGCGTCGATTGCACTTGAGCGCCTGATGCAAAAGAAAGATCAGCTAGATGTCCAATGGCGAAATCTGATTTTAGAGCAAAGCGCGTTAACCGAACATAATCGTATTGAGAATTTGGTGTCTAAGCAATTAGGCATGCGCCGTCCGCAAGCTGATGAAGAAGTGGTGGTGAGAATAAAATGAGCCGAGTTAGCACCAACAAAAAACGTAATCAGCAAGCGAAGCAAAATGTCGCCCCTACTGCTTTGCAGTGGCGCTATTTGCTCGTGATAGGCGTGATTATGTTGGTGTTTGTTGGGCTATCAGCGCGGGCAGTTTACATTCAAGTTATTGACCCTGACTTGCTGATTAAGCAAGGGGATAACCGCACATTACGCACACAAAATATGCCGGTGCATAGAGGTTTAATAACCGATAGAAACGGCCAGAATTTGGCGGTAAGTGTGCCAGTAAGAGCCATTTGGGCTGACCCGAAAACCATCGTTGAAAACGGTTCATTAAATGACAAGCGCCGCTGGCAGGCGCTCGCTGACGTGTTAGGTCAAGATTACACCAAGCTCGTTTCACGCGTGAAAAATCCGAAAAAGCGTTTTGTGTACATTCAACGTCAAGTTTCACCCGCGATGGCTGATTATGTGGATCAGCTTTCAATCAGTGGGGTGTATTTGCGAGACGAGTCTCGTCGCTATTACCCAACAGGAGAAGTGTCTGCACAGCTAATTGGTTTCACCAATGTTGACGATCAGGGCATCGAGGGTATCGAAAAGTTATATAACGAATGGCTGAAGGGAGCCCCCGGCAGTCGTAAAATTCGTCGTGATGGCAAAGGCCGTCAGGTGGAAATTTTAGAGCAAGAAGCCGGTGAAGAGCCAAAAGATATTCAGTTGACGATTGACCAGCGTATTCAGGCCTTTGCCTACAAAGAATTGAAAAAAGCCGTGCAGTATTACAAAGCCACTTCCGCTTCAGCCGTGGTGGTTGATGTGCAAACTGGCGAGATACTGGCCATGGTTAATAACCCGTCTTATAACCCGAATAATCGTAGCGGCGTTTCTGGTCACAGGATTCGTAATCGCGCGATTACAGATGCTTTTGAGCCCGGCTCATCGATTAAGCCTATTGCGGTGCTTAGCGCATTGGAATTTGGCTCAGTAGAAATGGACAGCGTTATTGATACCTCACCTGGTTGGATGCGCGTGGGCGGCAGCATGGTGCGAGATTCTCGTAACTACGGTGAGTTGGATTTAACCGGGATCATTCGTAAATCGAGTAATATGGGCACCTCAAAGTTGGCTTTATCTGTGCCAAAGCAATTCTTGATAGATCAGTATTACAACATGGGGTTAATGAGCGACACAGGCTCGAACCTTATTGGTGAAAGTAGCGGTATATTTCACGATCGCAGCCGCTGGTCAGAGTTTGAATTATCCACCTTATCATTTGGTTATGGCTTGTCGGTGACCACAGCCCAGCTAGCCAGAATGTATAGTGTATTGGGCAGTGGCGGCATTAAACGCCCGCTTAGCGTGATAAAGAGTGAGCAAAAAGCGCCCGAAGAGCGAGTACTCAGCGAGGACATCGCTCATGAAGTACTGACCATGATGGAAAGTGTTGTCAATGAAGGCGGCTCAGGCACGAAAGCGCGTGTTCCTGGTTATCGCGTAGCAGGCAAAACGGGCACCAGTCGAAAAGCGGTCGCTGGTGGTTACGGCGAAGAGTACGTCAGTATTTTCGCTGGTGTGGCGCCTGTATCTGACCCGCAACTTGCGGTAGTGGTACTGATCAACGAACCCCGCGGTGACTTATATTATGCGGGTGATACCGCAGCGCCTGTGTTCTCAAAAATTATGTCTAATAGTTTGCAAATGTTAAACGTTCCCCCCGATGACAAATCAGTGTCTTCACTGGCCTCAATTACGGGAGCGTCTCATGCTGGATAGCAAACAAGTGCAAACTAACCAAGCTCAATTAAAGCAAGCTCAATTAAAGCGGGCTCATTCAAAAACAGCGCAGAGTATAAAACCGCTACTGTTAGAATTTGGTATTCAGGCCGGGGACATTACGATTGAATCTTTGGTGCTTGATAGCCGTGATGTGGCTATTCACAGTGCATTTATTGCGCTCAAAGGCCATGTACGTGACGGGCGAGATTTCATTCCTCAAGCGATTAGCTTAGGCGCAAAGGTCATCATAGCCGAGTGCGAAACCCAAGCAGAGCACGGGCATACGAGTATGCGCGAGCAATCGTTAATCATCAGCTTTTATGACTTATCTGCTCAGTTATCCGCACTTGCGGCTGCATTTTATGGTTACCCAGCCAAGTCCATACAAGTGATTGGCGTGACGGGCACCAACGGCAAGACATCGACAGTACAATTAACCAGTCAATTGGCAGCGCTACTTAACAAGCGCGCCGCGTCAATTGGCACATTAGGCTCGGGTGTGATTGACCAATCAGGGGCATGCGCATCGCATAATGAAACGGCGAACACCACGCCAGACGCTATCAGCATGCATAAATTGATGGCGCAATTTGCACAAGATCAGGTTAAACAAGTCGCCCTTGAAGTGTCTTCTCATGCATTAGTACAACAACGCGTTGCTGCGCTTAAAACAGATGTGGCTGTGTTGACGAACTTAACGCGAGACCACCTCGATTATCACGGCACTATGCAAGCCTACGCCCAAGCTAAACGCGAGTTATTGAAGCAACCTGAGCTAAGATTCGCGGTACTCAACGGGAATGAAATTGAGAGCAAGCATTGGCTGGCGCAATTACCTTCAGCGGTAACGCCTGTTATTTACGGGATCGCTGACGAGAGCTTAATGCTAACGGACGCTGAGCATCAATGTTTAGCCAAGGATGTCGTGTATTCGAACCAAGGGTGCCGATTTAAATTGGTGAGCTCATGGGGTGAATGTGACATTCAATTGTCTCTACTAGGGCGCTTTAACATTTTTAACGCACTGGCTGCAATAGCGAGTCAGTTATGCCTAGGTGAGTCGCTAAATGATATCGCTAAGCATGCGCATTTGTTGGTGCCGGTCACCGGTCGCATGGAGCGTTTTGGTGGGGACAACTCGCCTACCGTGGTAGTAGATTACGCCCATACGCCAGATGCCTTAAAGCAAGCGTTAGTGGCGCTTCGCCAACATAGCCAAGGGCGTTTGTCGGTTATTTTTGGGTGCGGTGGCGACAGAGACACAGGTAAACGCTCTTTGATGGGAGAGGTCGCTGAAACCTACGCAGATGACATGACCATTACCAATGACAACAGTCGTTCGGAAGATCCCACCGCGATTGCTACCGATATTCTAAGTGGCTGTGTACACCCAGAAAAAGTGCAGGTGGTACTTGACCGCAAGGCGGCTATTGAACAAGCCGTATTGAACGCGACAGCGAATGACATCATTTTAGTGGCAGGTAAAGGCCACGAAGATTACCAAATTATTGGCAACCAAACGGTTGCTTACGACGAGCGTGAATACGTACAACAAATGTTTGAGAGGAACATCACATGATCCCGGTTTCATTGGCGTGGATTGCGCAGCAAGTGCAGGGCGAAATTATTCGCAGTGAAAACAGTATTGCTGAAGACGCCATAATTCAGGGTGTCAGCACTGACACGCGTCATATAAATTCAGATGATTTATTTATTGCCTTGAGCGGACCAAATTTCGATGGCCATAAATTTATCGAACAGGCTCAAACAAGTGGGGCAATAGCGGTAGTTGTTAGCCGTCAAGTGGAGACCCCGTTAGCCCAAATATTAGTTAGTGATACCAAAGCCGCTCTGGGACTATTGGGACAGGCAGTAAAGCGTGAGGTAGCACCAAAGACGGTGGCTATAACCGGTAGCAGTGGCAAAACCACAGTCAAAGAAATGGTTGCTGCTATTTTATCTCGGCGCGGTAAAGTGCTCGCCACGAAGGGCAATTTCAACAACGATATTGGTGTGCCTCTTACCTTATTGCGTCTTGAAGCGCAGCACGAGTTCGCCGTGGTTGAGTTAGGTGCTAACCATCTTGGGGAAATTGCTTATACCACTGAGTTGGTAAAGCCAGATGTGGCTACAATCGTTAACGCTGCTGCTGCCCACCTTGAAGGATTCGGTAGCTTATTAGGTGTGGCACGCGCTAAAAGTGAAATTTTCAAAGGGTTAGGAAAAGACGGGCTAGCTATTTTCAACGCCGACAGCCAATTCTACGCGTTCTGGCACGGTAAGTATGAACATCTACGTAATCAGCGTTTTTCGACCCAAGGTGAAGCCGACTATTACGCACAGGATGTCGTACTTGGTTTAAGTGGTTGCGCAGACTTTCTGATGGTCACGCCCATCGGTAAGGTGTCCATCACTTTGCCTTTGCCTGGTATTCATAACGTCAGCAATGCCTTAGTTTCTGCTGCATTGGCGATAGAAGTAGGTGCTAACTTACAAGATGTGCAAGCTGGGTTGCAGTACATGGCACAAGTAAGTGGTCGCTTACAAGTTAAGCAGCTAAGCGGTCAAGTTAAAGTACTTGATGACACATACAACGCTAACGTGGCCTCTGTAAACGCAGCCATTGATTTACTTGGCAGCTTTGCTGGGCGCAAAATTCTAGTGCTAGGCGATATGGCTGAACTAGGAGAGCGAGCACGCTTTTATCATCAGCAAGTAGGGGAATATGCCAAAGAAAAGGGCATAGACGACTTGTACACTCTTGGCGTGCTCAGTCAAAGCGCCAGCGATGTGTATCAAAAGAGCGGTTACCATTTTAGTGATAAAGACAAATTAGTCGCGGCATTAGCCGAGCATTTAGCAGCGGAGAAACGAGATATCAGCATTTTAGTAAAGGGCTCCCGTAGTGCGCGTATGGAGTTGGTAGTGGAAGCTTTGGAGGCATCCCCCGTGGGAAAGTTTGAACGCTTTAGGGAGCTAATGGCATGTTGATGCTACTGGCCGATTGGCTACAACAGTTTGAGCCAAGCTTTAGGGTCTTCTCGTATCTGACGCTTCGTGCCATTTTGAGCACGCTAACGGCCCTGTTAATCGCCGTTTTAATTGGCCCGCGGATGATCCGTTGGTTGCAAACCATGCAAATTGGTCAAACGGTGCGTGATGACGGCCCTCAATCTCATCTGGCCAAATCAGGCACACCTACTATGGGTGGCTTACTGATTTTGGCGGCGATTGTGGTAAGTGTACTGTTATGGGCAGACTTAACCAATCGCTATGTTTGGGTCACGTTAAGTGTCGTTGTCGGTTACGGCATTATCGGCTTTATTGATGACTACCGTAAGGTCGTGCGTAAAGACCCGAAAGGCTTGATTGCGCGCTGGAAGTATTTTTGGCAGTCGGTTATTGCTATTGGTGTCGCCTTGTATTTATACGCCAGCCAGCAAGACCCAGCTGAAACTGCCTTGCTCGTGCCATTTTTCAAAGATGTGATGCCGCAAATGGGCATGTTCTTCGTTGTGATGACTTATTTTGTGATTGTCGGCACCAGTAATGCGGTCAATCTAACTGACGGTTTAGATGGCTTAGCTATCGTGCCTACTGTGCTAGTGGCTGGTGCATTCGCGATTTTTGCTTACACCACAGGTAACATTAACTTTTCCGCTTACCTGAATATTCCGTATTTACCCTTGACCAGTGAACTGGTGATTGTATGCACGGCCATTGTCGGCGCGGGCCTTGGCTTTTTGTGGTTCAACACTTACCCAGCCATGGTGTTCATGGGCGATGTTGGCTCACTGGCACTTGGCGGCACGCTAGGGATCATCGCTGTGTTAGTGCGTCAAGAAATCGTACTGGTGATCATGGGCGGCGTATTTGTGGTGGAAACGCTCTCAGTTATTTTGCAGGTGGGATCATTTAAATTGCGCGGCCAACGGATTTTCAGAATGGCGCCAATCCACCACCACTATGAATTAAAAGGCTGGCCAGAGCCTCGCGTTATCGTGCGATTCTGGATCATCTCCATCATTTTAGTCTTGGTTGGCTTAGCCACCTTGAAATTACGTTAAAGGATATTGCGTTAAATGGCTGCTAATCCATTAGCAAATAAAAATATCATCGTAGTTGGACTCGGTTTGACCGGTTTGTCCTGCGTGAGATTTTTAGTCGCTAAAGGTGCCAATGTGAGCGCAGTGGATACCCGTGCAGATTTGGAAGTCAGTGTATCCGTTCCTGTGTTTCTCGGTGAACTGGATAGCGCCCGTTTGTGCGCCGCAGACATGCTGGTAGTCAGCCCAGGTTTGAGTTTGAAAACACCGGCCATCAATGCCGCCATTGACGCGGGCGTGCAGGTAATTGGCGACATCGAACTGTTCGCCATGTTCAACAATACACCTGTATTAGCGGTTACCGGCTCTAATGGTAAATCTACGGTGGCAACACTTGCCTACGAGATGTGTTTAGCGGCAGGTAAAAAAGCGTTATTAGGGGGGAATATTGGTATTCCTGCCCTCGAATTGTTAGAAAAAGACGCTGACATTATTGTTTTAGAGCTATCGAGCTTTCAGCTGGAAACCACCTATACCTTGCGCCCTCACGTGGCTTGCATGTTAAATCTCAGTGATGATCATTTGGATCGCCACGGAGATATGCTGAGCTATCAGCGCGCAAAACTGCGGATATATCGCGATGCACGATTCAGCGTGTGTAACCGTGACGACGCTGCCACATGGCCTATGACGATTAATCCTGATGTCATGTTTGGTTTGAGTAGCAGCGAACGTGGCCTGAGCTGGAATAAAGACACCGCGCATATTTTACTGGACGGTAAAGACTTCCTTGATAGCCATGCCTGCATGTTGGTAGGCGAGCATAATATGCTCAATATTCAAGCTGCCACTGCCATGGCGATGTTGGCGGGTATTGATCTTACTGCCATTAAGCTTGCAGCAACCAGCTTTGCAGGTCTGGCACATCGCTGTCAAACCGTGGCGGTGAGTCATCATGTGCGTTGGATAAATGATTCCAAAGCAACCAACGTTGGCGCCACTATTGCCGCCATCGATGGCCTATCACCGACCTGTAAAGGCAAATTGATCCTTATCGCGGGTGGCGACGGGAAAGGAGCTGATTTCTCGCCACTGGAAGAGCGGTTCAACGTACAAGTAAATGAGTTAATTACCCTAGGTAAAGATGGTCCTAAGTTGGCTGAATTAAAGGCAAACAGCCATCAGGTTGCAACCTTAGACGATGCAGTGCAATTGGCTGCTACGTTAGCAGAGGGCGACGCGACCGTGTTGCTGTCACCTGCTTGCGCTAGCTTGGATATGTTTAAAAACTATCAGCAACGCGGCGACTTATTCGTAAAAGCGGTAAACACTCTGGTAGCTAAGCAAGGAGGTCAGCGATGAACACATCGACTTTCGCGACGCCTCTTCGCGCTATGTTTGCTCAGCGACATGATGCTGCCCCAGCGGTGGTTCGCCCTTACGATGTGAGCTTGATTTTACTGGCGCTGTCGTTAATGGCGATTGGCTTGGTTATTGTGACGTCTGCGTCTATGCCGGTGGCGTCTCGTTTGTTTGACAACCCGTTTCATTTTGCTATCCGCCATGGCATCTATATCGTATTGGCGATTGGTGCGGCCTTAACCGTGATGCAGATCCCGATGCAGTGGTGGCGCACCAGTAATGCTTGGTTATTGCTGTTAGGTCTGGTGCTGTTGATTGCCGTCTTATTAGTAGGGCGCAGTGTCAATGGCAGTACTCGTTGGCTAGCGATAGGACCCATTACTATTCAAGCGGCCGAACCCGCTAAGTTATTCTTTTTCTGCTATCTAGCGGGGTACTTGGTTAGGCGTTATGAGGAAGTGACTGAAAACATTAAGGGCTTTGCGAAGCCGTTAGTGGTGTTCTTTGCCTTTGCTGTACTGCTGCTACTTCAACCTGATTTAGGTACCGTTGTGGTCATGCTATGCACCACTATTGGGTTACTGTTTTTGGCGGGGGCTAAACTGTGGCAGTTCTTTGGCTTGGCGTTTACCGGCGGCGCAGCAGTGACCTTCTTGATCATGTTCGAAGAATATCGCATGAAACGAATTACCTCCTTTTTAGATCCTTGGGCCGACCCATTTGGCAGCGGTTACCAGTTAACTCAGTCCCTGATGGCCTATGGACGTGGCGATGTATTTGGACAAGGCCTAGGCAACAGTTTACAAAAGTTGGAATACTTACCTGAAGCACACACTGATTTTATCATGGCTATCTTAGCAGAAGAGCTTGGTTTCGCTGGAGTGCTAACGGTGCTGGCACTTATGCTATGCATAGTGCTCAAAGCCATGAAAATGGGTAGCAAAGCACTGCAAAATGAACGTCCTTTTGATGCCTATCTTGCGTACTCCATTGGTATTTGGTTTAGCTTTCAAACCGCAGTGAACGTGGGCGCGAGTGCCGGTATTTTGCCCACTAAAGGCCTTACGTTCCCGCTATTAAGTTACGGCGGCTCTAGTTTGATTATTATGGCTGCAGCAGTGGGTTTATTGGTGCGTATCGATTTTGAAATGCGCGTTGAAGGTATTCAAGCCATCGACCGAAGCGGCAAAGCGAAAGCGTCTACATCGAGCAGCAGAAAAAACAAACCGAAAACAGCCAGTAGTGCAGGTAAGAAAAAAGTCTCTACTGTGCTTGATGATGTGGCTTACGCCGTCGTCGATGACGTGCAAGACGAAGAACAAGATATCGATTCTATCATGGATGACTTTGCCCAAGACGAATCTGCGCAAACAGTAAGCCATCAAACCAAACGTGCTAGCAAAAGCACCAGTAAAACCCCGCGTGGCAAGGACGAAGAGCAGGAGGATGGCTATGTCTAATCGAATTGCATCTGACTCTGTTATGACGCATACCTTGCTTGTGATGGCTGGTGGTACCGGGGGGCATGTCTTTCCTGGTCTTGCTGTGGCACAGGCACTCAAAGAACAGAATTGGCATATCCATTGGCTTGGCACCGCGCAGCGAATGGAAGCAGACCTAGTGCCCAAGGCTGGGTTTGAAATCAGTTTTATTGATATCGCTGGTGTGCGTGGTAACGGATTAGTGCGCTTGCTAGCGGCGCCGTTCAAAATCATCAAAGCGGTTATCCAAGCAAGGGGTGTTATCAAACAGGTTAAGCCCGATGTTGTGATCGGTATGGGCGGTTTTGCTAGTGGCCCGGGCGGCGTAGCAGCTTGGCTAATGGGCAAACCTTTGGTCTTACATGAGCAAAACGCAGCGCCAGGTATGACCAATAGATTACTCGCCCGAATTGCGAATAAAGTACTGACAGGATTTGCTGGTACATTCGATGCGCAAAAAACAGCAGACCGTCAGGGGCAAGACGTAAGTGATTCCGCAAAATATCAATGGGTAGGGAATCCAGTGCGCGCGGGCTTTGCCACAATTATGCCCAAGCAAATATCCGGTATTAGCCGCGCTACAAATGTCCTTATTCTCGGTGGAAGCTTAGGGGCGAAAGCGTTGAATGAGAATGTCCCTCTAGCGTTAGCGAAGCAGAATGAAATTAAAGTACGCCACCAATGTGGAAAAGGCCATTTAGACTCAGTCACCCAATTGTACCAAAATCAATTAGGCGACAGCGGTGATTGGCAGGTGGATGAATTTGTAGAGGATATGCCACAGGCCTATCAATGGGCTGATTTGGTGATATGCCGAGCTGGCGCTTTGACCGTGGCTGAGGTAGCGGCATCCGGTGTGGCAGCTATTTTCGTGCCTTTGCCCCATGCTGTGGACGATCATCAAACCAAAAACGCGCAAACGTTAGTCGAGCATGAAGCAGGCTATTTGTTGGCGCAAAATGAATTAGTACAAGGCGGGTTAACTTCATTGTTAGAAGCCTGTCTTGCACAACCAAACATGCTAGTGGAAATGGGTAACAAGGCCCGAAAGTTAGCGAGATTAGATGCAGTACAACGAGTCACTCATTGCTGCCAGTTGTTAGTGGAGAAAGCGCAATGATCGCACCCGATAAAGTTCATTACCATGTGCCAGAGATGCGCCGAATTAAAAATATTCACTTTGTGGGTATCGGCGGTGCTGGCATGGGTGGTATTGCTGAAGTGTTATTAAACGAAGGTTACCAGGTATCCGGCTCTGACCGTCAAGCCAATGGAATGACAGATCGCTTGTCAGGCCTTGGGGCAACTATTTTCTTTGGACATCAAGCGAGTAATGTTGAGAAAGCCAATGTGGTAGTGGTGTCCAGTGCGATTGACCCAACTAACCCAGAAGTAAACGCCGCCAACGAAATGCGTATTCCTGTTATTCGCCGAGCAGAAATGCTAGCGGAATTAATGCGTTTTAGACATGGCATTGCCATCGCGGGAACGCACGGCAAAACAACGACGACTAGCTTGATAGCGACTATTTTTGCTCAAGCAGAGCTTGATCCTACCTTTGTTATTGGTGGCTTACTTAATAGTGCAGGCACGAATGCTAGATTGGGTTCGAGTCAGTACCTTATTGCAGAAGCAGACGAAAGTGATGCGTCCTTCGTGCATCTTCAACCTATGGTGTCTGTGGTCACGAATATTGAGCCTGATCACATGGAAACTTACCAAGGTGACTTCCAAAAGATGCAAGACACCTACATTGACTTTCTTCACAACCTACCTTTTTACGGTTTAGCCGTGTTGTGCATTGATGATCCGGTGATCACGCAATTACTCCCTCGCATAAAACGTAAATACCTGACCTATGGCTACAGCGAAGTCGCGGATGTGCGTGCGACTCATGTTAAGCACACATTTAATCAAAGTGAATTCACTTTAAAGCGCAAAGATCACCAAGACATACAAGTTGTGGTCAATGCGCCAGGGAAGCACAACGTACTTAACGCTCTTGCTGCTATTGCCGTGGCAACGGATGAAAATATTGAAGATGCTGCAATCACAGCCGCGTTAGCGAATTTCTCTGGCATTGGCCGTCGCTTTGAAATGTTGGGCGAATTTGCCACAGGCGAGGGCGACGTGCTGCTGGTTGATGATTACGGTCATCATCCCACTGAAGTTGAAGCGACCATAGCGGTAGCGCGTAATAATTGGCCTGACAGACGACTCGTTATGGCTTATCAGCCTCATCGCTATTCACGAACCCGTGATCTGTACGAAGATTTTGTGCGCGTATTATCACAAGTAGACGTGCTGTTGCTCCTTGATGTGTATTCCGCTGGTGAAGAAAAAATAGAAGGGGCAGACAGTAAATCCCTGTGCCGTTCTATGCGTCAACGTGGTCAACTTGAACCCATTTATGTAGCAGACAAAAACGAATTACCTAAGTTATTGGCAGACAACCTAAAAGACCAAGATATTTTGTTGACCCAAGGTGCTGGCAATATTGGCCAAATTGCCAAAGAGCTACAAGAAATGAAGTTAGACAAGGGCGCGTTGCGTACCGGGTGGTCAAAGTGACTCTGGCGAACGCAACACACACTAGTGCAATAGATATTGCACGCTTTGGAAAGGTCGCCGTGATGTTTGGCGGGCGCTCTGCCGAGCGTGAAGTATCCCTGCGCTCAGGGCAAGCTGTGCTTAGCGCATTGATCAGCGCTGGTGTAAACGCCCATGGCTTTGATCCTGCTGAGTCTGAGCTACATCAACTTGTGGAACAGAAATTTGATCGCGTGTTGATCATGCTTCATGGCCGTGGCGGTGAAGACGGCTCGCTACAAGGCGCATTACAGCAAATGAACATGCCTTATACCGGTACGGGCGTCTTAGGTTCTGCCTTATGCATGGATAAAATACGCAGTAAACAGGTGTGGCAGAGTCTGGGACTCCCAACAGCCAATTACGAAATTGCGGATAAAAGAGACTTTAATGCCGCGAACTGCAGCGATATAATGTCCCGCTTAGGAGATCTGGTTATGGTCAAGCCTGCTCAAGAAGGTTCGAGTATCGGCATGGCCAAAGTGTCAAATGCGCAACAACTCGCCGCAGCGATCCAACAGGCTTTTGAATATGACGATAAAGTGTTGTTGGAGCAATTCATCCAAGGTTCAGAGTACACCGTTAGCCTATTAAATGGTGAAGCGATGCCCTCGATCAGTATGTCGACCCCACGAGACTTTTATGACTATGAGGCTAAGTACCAGTCTAATACGACTGAGTATTTTTGCCCTAGCGGTTTGCCTGCGGAACAAGAAGGGCTGTTAGCGCGTCTTGCGTTGGACGCATTCGATGCCGTCGCAGGCTCAGGTTGGGGAAGAGTAGATTTTATGCAGGATATGTTGGGGCAGTTTTATTTACTAGAAGCGAACACAGTACCGGGTATGACGGAAAAGAGTTTAGTGCCTTTAGCGGCCAAGCAAGCAGGGTTGAGCTTTGAGCAACTTTCCTTAGCTGTGTTGGCAACGGCAGGTTAATTGCTATGACCAGCGAAGCGAAGGTAACGACTGAGCAACCCAACTACCGATTTATCGGTGGAATGCTGTTCTTGTTGTTATTGCTCGCTGGCATTGTATACGGCGCTTGGACCATAAAAGTGTGGGCCGAGGACGAGCAAAAAGCGCCAGTGCGCGATATTGCCTTGTCGGGTGATTTACGCTTTGTTAAACAAAGCGAGATTGAGAGCTTAATACGTAAAACCCAGCCGGGCAGTTTTTTTGAACTAGACGTAGAGCAAGCGCACCAAGATATTGAGAATTTGCCATGGGTTTACCGAGCATCAATCCGTAAACGCTGGCCAAATAGTTTGAAAATATATGTGCTGGAACAAACCCCAGCAGCGAAATGGAACAACGACTTGGTGTTGAATCAATACGGTGACGTATTTGCTGGGGAGCTCGCCAAGGCCACGACGCCGCCTCAGTTACCAAGTTTGTTTGGGCCTGGCGGCAGCGAACATACCGCGCTTGAAGGGTACAACTCTATGCAAGCGTTACTAGCAAGTGCTGGTATGAACATTGATGAATTGTTTTTAAGTGAGCGTTTCGCCTGGCATTTGCGCTTAGTCAATGGCATCAATCTGAATTTAGGACGCAACGAATACATAGCGAGATTACAACGTTTTATCGACTTGTATCCCTTGCTGAAGAAGAACGAAAGAGCCGTAGATTATGTTGATTTACGCTATGACACAGGTTTAGCTGTGGGATGGAAGTCCCCTGAACAACCTACACAAGAGAGCTAATGAAAGTGAGAGCAGCACGATATGTCTAAAGTTACAGATAGAAAGCTAATTGTAGGCTTAGACATTGGTACCAGCATGGTAAAAGCCGTCGTCGGTGAGCTACTTGACGATGGTGGGATCAGCGTTATTGGTGTCGGTAGTCATCCATCTAAAGGGATGGATAAAGGTGGCGTAAACGATTTGAACTTAGTGGTTCAATCGGTACAGCGTGCCATGAGCGAAATGGAATTAATGGCTGATTGCCGGGTGTCGTCAGTGTTTATGTCGATCTCTGGGCGTCATGTTCAATGCCAAAATGAAAGTGGCATGGTCCCCATCAATAACAAAGAAGTGACCCAAGAAGACGTTGATAACGTGATCCACGCCGCTCGCTCAGTGCCTATCGCCGCTGAACGTCGTTTGCTTCATGTATTGCCACAAGAATTTACGATTGACGTACAAGAAGGGATAAAAAACCCAATTGGCATGTCAGGAGTGCGTATGGAAGCTCAAGCGCACATTATTACTTGCGCTGACGACATGGCTAAAAACTTAGTGAAATGTGTAGAGCGTTGCGACTTAACGACAGACCAGTTGATTTTCTCATCGTTAGCCTCGAGTTATGCGGTACTAACCGATGATGAAAAAGAGTTAGGTGTGTGCGTGGTTGATATCGGCGGTGGCACTATCGATATTGTGATTTACACAGACGGCGCCATTAGGCATACCGCTGTCGTTCCCGCTGCCGGTAATCAAATTACCAGTGATATTGCGAAAATATTCCGCACGCCTATCAGTCATGCAGAAGACATTAAAATTAATTATGCCTGTGCCCTAAAAGACATGGTTAGCATGGAAGAGAACATCGAAGTGCATAGTGTCGGTGGTAGACCGTCTCGCGCTATGTCTCGTCATACCTTGGCAGAGGTTATTGAACCAAGGTATCAAGAGCTGTTCGAATTGGTGCAGAAAGAAATACGTAATAGCGGCTTTGAAGAGCAGATAGCCGCAGGGATCGTGTTAACAGGCGGTACTGCCAAAATGGAAGGGGCGATTGAATTCGCCGAAGAAATTTTTCAAATGCCTGTACGTGTGGGTGAGCCATTATCTATCAAAGGTTTGTCGGAATACGTGGAAGACCCAACATTTGCCACAGCGATTGGGTTGCTTCAGTACGGAAAAGAACACATTACGGCCAAAACAGCGGCCAAAACGAAAGCGTCAGAAGGCGTTTGGGAACGAATTCAAAGTTGGTTTAAGGGCGAGTTTTAAACCTGCTTTTAAATGAACCTAAAAAACTATAGGCCGCAAACTATTTTGTTTGCATGTCTTAGCGCAAAAACCGGAGAGTAAATATGTTTGAATTAATGGATAGTCATAGCGAAGAAGCCGTCATTAAAGTTATTGGTGTCGGTGGAGGTGGCGGAAACGCTATCGAACACATGGTGTCACAATGTATTGAAGGTGTTGAATTCATCGCCATCAATACCGATGCGCAAGTTTTACGTAGCTCAGCGGCTAACGTGACTCTGCAAATCGGTTCTGGTGTTACCAAAGGCTTGGGTGCAGGTGCAAACCCTAACATAGGCCGTGAAGCAGCTGAAGAAGACCGCGAAACCATTCGCCAATCGCTGGAAGGTGCCGATATGGTATTTATCACAGCTGGTATGGGTGGTGGTACCGGTACAGGTGCAGCGCCTGAAGTGGCTAAAATCGCTAAAGAGTTGGGTATTTTGACTGTAGCGGTTGTCACTAAGCCTTTTCCTTTTGAAGGCCGTAAGCGTACTGATTTCGCTGAACAAGGTATCGAAGAGTTATCAAAATACGTTGATTCACTGATCACCATCCCGAACGAAAAATTACTGAAAGTCATGGGTAAAGGTACGCCTTTACTGCAAGCGTTCAGTGCTGCGAATGACATTTTAAGCGGAGCGGTACAAGGTATAGCTGAGCTTATTACACGTCCTGGTTTAATCAACGTGGATTTCGCCGATGTAAGAACCGTTATGTCAGAAATGGGTACGGCCATGATGGGTAGTGGCAGTGCTTCTGGTGAAGATCGCGCTGAAGAAGCTTCAGAAGGTGCAATTGCGTGTCCATTATTAGAAGACATCGACTTGTCTGGCGCCCGTGGTATTTTGGTTAACATCACAGCTGGCCCCGACTTCTCAATTGATGAATTCGAAATCGTGGGTAATGCTGTTAAGGCGTTCGCATCTGAAAACGCAACTGTGGTTGTGGGCACGGTTATCGACATGGAAATGTCTGATGAGCTGCGCGTGACCGTTGTGGCGACAGGTATTGGTGCAGAGCGTAAGCCTGACATCTCTTTGGTATCAAACCGCACTTCAGCACGTGTACCGAGTGAACAGCAAGAAGTTCGTATTCAAGCCAACGGTACTGACAATGTACAAACCAGTGTGACCACTGAAAGTAGCCGTACAGTGGTGAATGAAGAAAGAACTGACTCAGGTAATGATCTTGAATATTTAGATATTCCTGCGTTTTTACGCAAGCAAGCTGATTAAAAGCGGGTCTATGAATTATTAGACTAATGCGTTGTCTTATCACTTCAGATCAAACAACAGATTATCCTGTTGTATGGACTTGAAAAGGGTGAATATGACACTATTTTGACAATAGACGCATTAATTCATATAATACGTGCCGCTTTTTATTAGGTTAACTAGAGCCAAGAAATAAAATGATTAAACAACGTACCATTAAACAATCTGTTCAAGAGACTGGAATTGGTCTGCACAAAGGTGACAAGGTCACTATGACTCTCCGGCCTGCGCCGGCGAATACAGGTATTGTATTTCGCCGCGTTGACCTTGAGCCTCATGCGGATATTCCAGCTCGCGCCGAAGCGGTGGGTGACACGATGTTGTGTACGTGTATAACCAACGCTGACGGTGTGTCTATTTCCACCGTTGAGCACTTGGCTTCAGCGCTTGCCGGCTTAGGCATCGACAATATTATTGTTGAAGTTGATAGTGACGAATTGCCGATCATGGACGGTAGCGCTAGCCCTTTCATCTTCTTACTGCAATCTGTTGGTATTGAGGAGCTTAACGCCCCTAAGCAATTCATTAAGATCAAAAAAGCGATCAAAGTGAAAGACGGCGACAAGTGGGCAGAGTTACGCCCGCATGACGGTTTCCGTGTGGATTTTCGCATTGACTTTGATCACCCTGCGATCAGTCAGACGCGCCAACACATGGTGTTAGACTTTGATTCATCTTCCTATGTTGATGAAGTGAGCCGTGCTCGAACGTTTGGTTTTATGAAAGATCTAGAATACATGAACGCCAACAACCTTGCGCTTGGTGGCAGCATGGCGAACGCCGTGGCTTTAGACGAATACCGTGTGCTTAACCCTGAAGGGTTGCGTTATAGCGATGAGTTCCTAAAGCATAAAATTCTAGATGCCATTGGTGATTTATATTTAGGTGGCCACAGTATTATCGGTGAGTTAGTTGCCTATAAAACCGGTCACGGATTGAATAACAAATTGCTTAATGCGTTGCTGCAGAACCAAGCTTGTTGGGAATTTGTCAGCTATGACAACAGCGAAGAGCTACCTATTAGATTCGCATCACCTATTTTAGCGAACTAAATTGAATTACGACTAAAATGCCGCTTTAAGCGGCATTTTTTGTTTAAGACGAATTGATTTTGTATATCAAGAACCCTTTGTTAAACTGCATCTCACAAGAGATGTAAAGCATCCAAACTTTTGGGAAATCGTTCAATAATGAGTCTGACACTACTGTATCGCAGTAAAAAATCACGTTTTATTTATCGGCCTACTAAGCGCCAGATATTGCCGTGCTTTATTGTCATATGCGGTTTATTTCTTATTTCCAGTCGCTCTACAGATTTACCCAATGAAAACTTGGCTCGGTTGTCGTTAGCGCAATCTGGTTTACAACAGCAACAGACCCAGCTAGACGACCTTAAAACCACCACTGAGCAACGTTTAGCAGCGGTGCTGCAAAAATTAGCTGAAGCAGAAAGCCGCTTAGTTAAAGTGAATGCATTAGGCGCAAGGCTAGTAGAGCAGGCTCAATTAAACCCTGATGAATTTAGTTTTTCAGTGAGTGGCGAAGAAGCGCAAGTATTGCCTGATACGCCAGTTGACGTGAGCCAATACAATATGGTTTCCCGTATCGAAATCATGCTTGATGAGTTAGCAGATAAAGAGAAGCAATTGGGTGCGCTTGAATCTATCTTCATGAGTCACCATATAACCGAAGAAAGCGCATTGGCGGGCCGCCCAATTGAGGCTGGTTGGCTATCATCGTATTACGGTATCAGAACCGACCCATTTTCCGGTAAACCCACCATGCACAAAGGGTTAGATTTCGCCGGTGCAGAAGGGGAGCCCGTATTAGCCACTGGCGCAGGCATAGTAACGTGGGCGGCAACGCGATATGGTTACGGTGAATTAGTAGAAATTGACCATGGTAATGGCTTGGTCACACGATACGGGCACAATAAGTCCGTAAAGGTAAAGATGGGTGACGTAGTGACCAAAGGTCAATCAATCGCCTTGATGGGTAATACTGGTCGTTCAACCGGTGCTCATGTACATTATGAAGTTATAAAACAAGGGCAACCACAAGACCCATTACCCTTTGTATATCGCAACTAGCTGTTAAAGCGTCGGCTTAAGCAAGGGTAGTCTGTTTGATATCGCCCAACGAAACATTTTTCGTTATTTATTGGCAATCGGCTCTTTAAAAGCGATTTGTCTTACTTTAGTCATGATTTTTATGCCTTCGAGGCTGTAAGGTCATTCATTTATTAGATTGGAAGCTGTAAATCCATGTTTTCGAGTATTCTGACCAAGGTTTTTGGTAGCCGTAATGACCGAACTTTAAAAAAATTAAATAAAATTACTGAGCAAGTTAACCAGCTAGAAGCACAGTATGAGGCGCTGAGTGATGAGCAACTCAAAGCTAAGACGGGTGAGTTTCAAAAGCGTTTGCAAGACGGTGAAGACACAGACAATTTATTGCCTGAAGCGTTCGCTGTTGTACGTGAAGCCAGTAAGCGTGTGTTTTCAATGCGTCATTTCGATGTACAGATGCTTGGTGGTCAAGTGTTGCACACAGGTCAAATCGCTGAAATGCGTACCGGTGAAGGTAAAACCCTTACCTCTACACTACCTGCCTACTTAAACGCTTTAAGTGGTAAGGGTGTGCACGTGATTACCGTCAACGATTATTTGGCGAGTCGTGATGCTGAGGGCAGCCGTCCACTATTTGAATTCTTAGGGTTGAGTGTTGGCTGTAATATCCCTGGCATGAACCATGCCCAGAAAAAAGAAGCCTACGCTGCTGATATTACTTACGGCACTAACAATGAATTCGGTTTTGATTACCTGCGTGACAACATGGCCTTTAGCCCTGGTGATCGTGTTCAGCGCGAACTGCATTACGCCATCATTGATGAAGTAGATTCAATCCTTATTGATGAAGCCAGAACGCCGCTGATTATTTCCGGTCAAGCGGAAGACAGCTCTGAGCTATATCGTAAAATTAATGCCATTATTCCTCAGCTTGAACAGCAAGAAAAAGAAGACGAAGAAGGCAAAAATGGCGACGGTGACTACACTATCGACGAAAAAGGTAAACAGGTACATTTGACTGAAAAAGGTCAAATTCATGTTGAAGAGATCCTTAAAACCAGCGGTATCCTCGGGGAAGATGAATCTCTTTTCGCTGCGGCTAATATTTCGTTGTTGCACCATGTGAATGCGGCACTACGTGCGCATAAATTGTTTAGCCGTGACGTTGATTACATCGTCAAAGGTGATGACGTAGTTATCGTTGATGAGCACACTGGCCGCACAATGGAAGGTCGTCGTTGGTCTGAAGGTTTACACCAGGCAGTAGAAGCCAAAGAAGGTGTAAATATTCAAAACGAGAACCAAACACTCGCGTCAATCACCTTCCAAAATTACTTTCGTTTGTATGACAAGCTTGCAGGTATGACAGGTACAGCGGATACCGAAGCGTTTGAATTTCAAAGTATTTACGGCTTAGATACCGTAGTTATTCCAACGAATAAGCCTATGGTCCGTAAAGATAAAGCCGACTTAATATACTTAACCGCCCAAGAGAAATACGAAGCGATTGTTGAAGATATTAAAGATTGCGTTAAGCGTGGCCAGCCGACATTAGTCGGTACAGTATCTATTGAAAACTCTGAGCTTATTTCCAATATATTGAAAAAAGCAAAAATTCCTCACAAGGTATTGAATGCGAAATTCCATGAGCAGGAAGCTGACATCGTTGCACAAGCGGGTAAGCCCGGTGCCGTGACGATTGCTACTAACATGGCTGGTCGTGGTACGGATATTGTTCTTGGTGGTAACTGGCAAGTAGCCGTTGATGGTATTAACGATCCTAAGCCTGGCACAGTGGAGAAAATCAAAGAGCAATGGCAAAAAGATCACGATGCAGTAATTGAGGCCGGTGGTTTACACATCATAGGCACAGAGCGTCACGAATCTCGCCGTATCGATAACCAGCTTCGTGGTCGTTCAGGCCGTCAAGGTGATGCGGGGTCTTCGCGTTTTTACTTGTCGCTCGATGATGCCTTAATGCGTATCTTTGCCTCTGAAAAAATGGGCAACATGATGAAGCGTCTAGGTATGGAGCGCGGTGAAGCCATTGAACATCCTTGGGTTACGCGTGCAATCGAAAATGCACAACGTAAAGTGGAAGGTCGTAACTTCGACATGCGTAAGCAGTTACTTGAGTTTGATGATGTGGCAAACGATCAGCGTAAGGTCATTTACGAGCAGCGTAATGAGCTACTTGATGAAGGCGATATTTATTCGACCATCGAAGCCATTCGCATCGATGTAGTAGATAGCATTATCAGCCAATACATTCCGCCGCAATCACTGAGCGAAATGTGGAATGTTAGCGGATTAGAAGAGCACTTTAAAAGTGAGTTTTTATTGGATATTCCATTACAAAAATGGATCGATGAAGACGACAAATTATACGAAGAGAAAATCCGCGAGCGCATTTTAGAAGAAGTGAATAACGCTTATAAAGCGAAAGAAGACATTGTTGGTCCTGACGTGCTTCGCCAGTTTGAAAAAGCGGTGATGTTGCAAAACTTGGACAGTCATTGGAAAGAGCATTTGGCGGCAATGGATCATTTACGCCAAGGCATTCATTTGCGTGGTTATGCTCAGAAAAATCCGAAGCAAGAATATAAGCGCGAATCGTTCGAACTGTTCACTGAAATGTTAGAAGCATTGAAAGTAGAAGTGGTTACTGTACTAAGTAAAGTACAAGTGAAGGCGGAATCTGATGTTGAAGCCGTTGAAGAGCAGCGTCGTCAAGCGGACGAACAACCTAAACAGTACGAGCATGAAACTGCTAGTGCGACACAGGCGCCTGAACAAGCACCAGAAGCAGCGCCTGCTGCACGTCCGGGCAATGCACTGCGCGATGGCCCCAAAGTAGGTCGTAATGATCCGTGTCCATGTGGTTCAGGGCTTAAATATAAACAATGCCATGGTAAATTAAGCTAGTTATTGCGTTTTTAGCTTAATATCATAGGCAGTAAGAGCGGGCTATTCCTTTAGGAGCAGCCCGTTTTTTTTGAATAAAAATGAGGTATAGCGGTGAAAGTGATTGATGTTGCAGTTGGGGTAATAAAACGCGAACAAGAGATATATATCAGCAAGCGAGCGGACGACCTGCATCAAGGTGGTAAGTGGGAATTCCCAGGAGGCAAACAAGAAAGAGGTGAGACTCCTGCTCAAGCGTTAACACGAGAACTACAAGAAGAAGTCGGTATTCACGTTACGCACGTGCAAGACTATATGTTGATAGAGCACGACTATGGTGACAAATGCGTTCGCTTACATATTCAACTCGTCGATGAATTCAGCGGCGAGCCAATACATTTAGAAGGGCAAATTAGTCGCTGGGTGAATATTGCCCAATTGAGCGATTTTGATTTTCCGGCTGCTAATGTCGCTATCGTTAATAGGCTGCAGCAGGAATTCCTTTAGTGCGTCTTATTTAGCCGGTAATAGTTGCTCTGTGTTCTTGCTTTAAGCGACTGATTTCCTCTTGCGCTGATCGCAGTTCCCGCTCCATTTGCCGACGAGAGTCGATCATTTCATTGGCGATGGTGGCGAGATATTTAAACTCTGAGAAGCCCATGTTTTTCTCATCCATATGCTGGTATTCGCGCTTACAGCGATAGAAAAACATCACAAAATTGCTAAACGCCCGTTGCAACGTCAAAAAGCTACGTACAAGTAAAATGATCAGTACAACCGAGGTGATAAGCAAGATGATGATGCTCGTTATTTCTACGTGTTGCTGAGCTTTACTGACTTGGTGCTGTAGCTGCTGATCTAAATTAATAAAGTTTTGCTCTACCAAATGCGCTTGATTACGAAAGCGTCCCTGAAGCCCGCTGTTATGATCGAGTCCGACATGGCGATAAGCATCCACTAATTGCATGAATTGTTGCTGATATTGAGTCAGAAGAGGCATAAGTTGCGCATACATAGATGCGGGCTGGGTTTCAATTCGTTGTCTTAGGGAAGAGTACAAGTTCAGTTCTTTATCCACATAGCCCATGTCTTTACGAAGTAGAAAATCTTTTTCGGCTCTGCGTATTTGTAACAGCAATTGGTGCATGTATTGCAAATTTGCTTGGGTTATTTTGGCTTCCAAGGCGTGGGTCGCTTCTCGAAAGGCACCTTGGTATCCGCTATTTTCATCAAGCCCCATAGCCACTCGCATCTCTACTAAGGTGTTAAATTGTTGCTGGTACAGAGGCAGACTAGCCAGTAACTGGGTAAAAATGGCTTGATTGGCCCCAGAGTGCTCATCTGCTTTCTGTATCGCGACTAACTGGGTGAGGAATTGATCCGTTTGCTGATTAAATTTATCCACATAGGTGGTATCGAGGCGCAGTAAAAAGTCTTTTTCATGTCTTCTTAATTGCAAGAAATCTTGGCCGAGGCGCAGAAGAGATTTATTTTTCTCATTTAAATCAACCAGTTTTTGGGTGTAATAAATTTGGCTTCCTACCAATAGCAGCATGCCTAAAACACACACTGTGATAATTAATACGAGGCGAGTTTTTATCGAATCTAAATGAATGGACACAACGAGATACTACGTTTGACTAAGTTATCCGGTCAGTTTGCCATTGTTATATGACGATTTTGTGTACACTTGGGTGTCTATTAAATGCATGCGAGCCGCTAAAGAGCGGCTCTACTTGAATTGGCTAAATTAAGTATTACTCGTTTACTTGAACACCGCTCTCGCTGCCTGTGAGCACAACGTCGGCCCCTCGGGCTGCAAACAAGCCGTTAGTGACAACACCGACAATGTTGTTTAACTGTCGCTCTAGCTCTACAGGATTCAGTATTTTCAGATTATGTACGTCTAGGATGACGTTACCATTGTCGGTCACCACACCTTGGCGATACACTGGATCGCCACCGAGCTTTACAATCTCCCTAGCGACGTATGAGCGCGCCATAGGGATAACCTCAACGGGGAGTGGAAAGGCACCTAATACGCCCACGTTTTTGGTATCGTCGATGATACAGACGAACTTCTGTGCTACCGCTGCAACAATTTTCTCACGAGTTAAAGCCGCACCCCCGCCTTTAATCATATGTCGGTGTTCAGTGATTTCATCCGCGCCATCAACATACACTGATAATTGATCAACCGAGTTCAAATCAAACACTTCAATACCTAACGCTGTTAAACGTTCTGTTGATGCTTCTGAGCTGGAAACCGCACCGACTATATCGTTCTTGATTGGCGCTAAGGCCTCAATGAAGTAATTGACAGTAGAGCCAGTACCAACGCCTATTATGGAGTCTTGCTCTACATATCGTACCGCTGCTTGGGCGACTGCTTTCTTCTTATCGTCTTGATTCATTATGTTCTTCTTTGGGCCATTTGATGTGTAAAGTATACCCAAGGTAGTGTTAGAAGCCAGAACCTAATGAGCATTGAGAACACAAAGGTAAGGGCAGGCCCTTAACCGTTTAAAAGACAAAAACTAAGCGTAATACGCGGTTAGGCGTGGCTATAGACATGCGATGGCGTCATTATCTTGTGCATGGGAATATCCCACTTTTCAGTTTTTAAGCCGCTGCTTACTTTCTGGCAGTCGTGGGCCACCCCGTATATCTGCAAAGGTATTTCATGGCGTGTCACTGGGGCCAGCGTACGATCATAAAACCCCCCTCCCATGCCCAATCGTTGGGCGGTGTCATCGAAGGCAACTAACGGAGTAAAAATAACGTCAAGTTTTGCAATGGGGACAATGTCACAGGCGTTAAGCTTAGGCTCGAGAATGCCAAAGCGATTGGTCTGCATTTTACTGTTTTGTCGGTAGCGCACGAAAACTAAATGTCCTTTGCAAAAAGGGTGTAGCACGGGCAAGCAAACGGTTTTGCCCTTCAACCAAGCATCGTTAATTAATGGGGTCAATGCGATTTCGCCATCTTGCGCTAAATAACAAGCCACAACGTGGGCATTTTGATATTCAGTCAGAGCACTGCACTGCATCAAAAGTTGCTCGCTAGCAAAAGTCTGTTGTGCTTGGCTGAGGTTATTACGCGCTTGGCGAAAGTGTCGTCGTAATTGATTACGCTTATCAGGTACTGGCATGCTAATAAAAACTGGGGTGACGTGTAGGGAACATCATATTCAATCATCGCGCTTTTTGTCGGAGTTTTTGCTGTTTTATTGGTTTTTGTATGAGTTTATTAACGACAAAGAAACTGCACCTATGTGGGTGCAGTTTCATCAAAACAGCCTGAGGCTTAGTAGGTGTCTAAATAAAGCTTGGTTAGACGCTCTTTATCTACTTTGACTGCCACATCAATCTGCTGCGCTTCAAGCCAATGAGGGCTTGCAGTGGTATTTTTAGGAGCAACAGTCGTTTGCCCTATGTTCAAAGGGTCGGTAGACACACGTGCGTGGCCACGAACAATTTCGAATAAGCTTGGGTCAACCAAATGTGCAATAGGCATAGCATCATGGAAGAAACACACACGCTTTTCACGGTTTTGCGAGTAAAAGTCCATGTAGAACTGCGCCGCGTCGTGAACAAATCCACCTAATTTGGCATTGTTATCACGTAAACCTTCTAAAAATGCAGGATCAAAGGGCAGAGTCATTGTCACATCTAAACCGAACATGGTGAGGTTCCAGTCAGCAGCAAATACGATCTCTGCTGCGTACGCATCGTTCCAAATGTTGGCTTCAGCAACCGGTGTAACATTTCCTGGCACAAAAGCAGCGCCGCCCATAATAGACACACCTTTTAACAGCTTAGGCAGTTCAGGCTCTAAACGAAGCGCTAATGCCAAGTTGCCTAGTGGACCAATGGCAACGACGGTGATTTCACCTGGGTGCTGGCGTGCCATATCAACAATAAATTGCGCTGAGCTACGAGGGTCTAAGGGGCGTTTTGACGGTTCTGGACAAACGTTACCGAAGCCATCATCGCCATGAACGAAATGTGCATAAGTAGACTGAGGGCCAACCCATGGCATACCCACGCCTTTACATACTGGAATATCAACTCCGGCCATTTCGCACAGAGTAAGCGCGTTTTGGGCAGCCATTTCAACGGGTACATTGCCATAAACGGTCGTTAAACCAAGTACGTCAATATCTGGAGATTGAAAAGCGAAAAAGATCGCCATTGCATCGTCGATACCCGGATCGGTATCAAGAATAATTTTATGACTCATACAGTCCTCGTTGAATGTAATTTAACTATGGTGTTTGGCAAGAAAACGATTTACTTGGTCTTCATCCGGTATGGATTGCGCTGCCCCAACTTGGGTTACTGCTATGGCTGATGCTGCACATGCTCTGGTTAATGCAACTTTCGCTTCAGTATGCTCACTGTAAGCAGAAAGAAAGAACCCAATAAAGGTATCCCCAGCGGCCGTGGTGTCAACAGCGTCAACCACAAACGCATCAACTTCAATTCTGCGTCCGTTTTTGAGCATGCATACGCCCGCTTTACCTAATGTAATAATCACTTCACAGTCAGGCCAATTGGCTGCGAAATACTGCTCCATAGCATCAATGTCGCTATGTCCGGTAATTTCTTGAGCCTCTACCTCATTAACGATAAGCAAATCGATACAGTTAACAGGTAGCTGTTTGACGGATTCCGTCATAGGGGCAGGGTTAAACGCTACTTTTAAGCCCGCTTCTTTGGCTTGTTTAAGTACTTCGTCAATCGAACTGGTTTCATTTTGAGTTAACACCCAGTCACTTGATTTGGCGCCATCGAGTGCGAGCATCACATCCTTTGCGGTTATTTCATGATTTGCCCCGCCGAACAATACGATTGCGTTTTCACCTGATGGAGTAACTTGGATGATGGCATGGCCTGAAGGAGCTTCTGTGCACGCAACATACTTACAGTTGATGTTGTGCTTGATCATGATTTGCTTGAAGTTGGCATCCGATTCGTTAATGCGGCCAACGTGGCGCACATCTGCTCCAGCCTTCGCTAATGCAATAGATTGATTTGCACCTTTGCCGCCCAGTAAGCATTGATAATGCGTTGAGGCTAGGGTTTCACCAGGTTGCACGAAGTGCTCGACCTGATAAACATGGTCCACATTAATAGAACCAAAGTTAATAACAGCCATATAGCGTAATTCCGAAAGTTAATATCATTTTGGCGGTATTCTAACCGAGAAAATGCGTATATGTCCTAAATAAGTAACAAAATACGAGCCTTTTTTACTTTAGGAAGGCGAAAATTCGTTTCAACAGCGGCCTTTTTGAAACAAATGGTTCTTGGCTAACCATAAACAAGCGAACTGATACTGTTGCCCCATGTCCCCAAGGCCACCAAGCGAGCATAACATCTGGGCGTTCAGTTTCTTCAGAGTAATACAGCCGCTGTTTTTTGCTTAAAACAGCGTATTTACCCGCCAAGTGTTTCATTAGCATCGGCGCTTGTTTGATGTTCTTCGCATGCCACTCAACCGCATAGTGTTTTTTGACGATTGCATTGACTTGGTCTGCTTTGTCCGCAGAAAATTCAGCTAAAAGTGCGCGATTGAAGTCATCGTATTTCCATTTCACCACGCCGTTAAGTGCATCAACTATAACGGCACCTCGTTGGCGTATTACTGATTCTTGATTCATGAGAGCTACTTATAATCGCAATTGATGTAACACGTAATAATCTGCATATTTTTTCATCCTTGAATTCGAAATGCATTAGGGTAATGAAAATAAATATTCACTAAAAAATATTTATTTAATAAATATTCATAAAAAGTGCAGGGAAGGGTGTCTCCCAAAATGCCGCTGTTCGGTGTTCGCCCGTGAACCGAAAGTTCAGGGCGGAAGTATCATCATTGCCGTAGGCGTCTCGATACGAGCCGAGCTTGCGCAATAGCGATGGAATCAACTTCCTAGGTAAAAAGCATCGGCCAGGGACATTACTGAACTGGCAAACATTCCAGGAGACATAGCACACACTCATAGTTGAGCATGTTTTGAACCAAAATCGTCAGCTTTTACCGCAAAAGCAGTAGTAACCGCGATTTCGGCGCCATTATAGTATGGGACGGGGGGCAGTTGTCCAATTTCATTTCAGCAAATGCTGAATTACTCCTGTGCTTAGCATGACCTGATTTGACCATGATGTTAGAATTACACCAATAACCAAATGGGATAACGCTTTGAATACTGAAGAACAAAAATACGAACAGATTACCGCCGCGCTTCAGCGCAACAATATTTTGGCCAGCGCCGCAGAAGTACAAGGCGTGTTTTGCGGCATGCTAGGCGGTGGAATGCCGTTAGAATCTCAAGATTGGGTTGAAGCCATTGCCGATTTTGTCAATCAGGGCGAGTCTTTGGCAAAGGACGTACAGTCATTACTCAACGAGTTGTACAACGAGACCTGTCAGCAACTGGTAGAAAGCGACTTTTCTTTGGTGCTGTGCTTACCTGATGATGCCGCCCCCATTAACGAACGTGGACAGGCACTATTAGAGTGGGTTCAAGGGTTTATGCTTGGCTTTGGTTTACATCAAGACGATTTAACTAAATGCTCACCGGACGTTAAAGAAGCCTTAGAAGATTTCGCCGAAATCGCGCGTATGGACGAAGAAATGGCTGAAGGTGAAGAGTTCGAGCAGGCTCTATTTGAAGTGGTTGAATATGTGCGTGTCAGTGCAATGTTGTGCTTTAACGAACTGGGTAAGTCACCTGAAGAGCAGCAAAGCCAACCTAAGACGGTGCATTAAGCTTACGTGCCTATGATAGAGTTTGATAAAAACGAGTTTGCCCAGCGCCGACAGAAGCTGCTTAATAAGATGCTGCCCAATAGCATCTGTGTGGTGCCAAGCAGTGCTTTAGTGACGCGCAGCCGTGACACTGAGTTCCCGTTTCGACAAGATAGTTACTTCGCGTATTTGAGCGGCTTCCCGGAGCCTGAAGCCTATCTAGTACTCACCAACTCCTGTGATTATCCGAACGGCTTAAGTGTACTTTTTTGCCAAGGTAAAGATCCCAGCGTAGAAATGTGGCAGGGCAAACGCATCGGGCCGCGAAAAGCCAAGCGCGATTTTGGTTTTGATATTGCTTTTGACAACGAAGAGTTAGATGAGCGCCTACTTGAATTAATAAATGGCCACGAACAGTTGTATTTTGCCTTAGGTGCTAATCAAGAATGTGAAGAGCGCCTTTTAGAGTGCGTTGAACAGCTTCGCAATGCGCCAAAGCAAAGCCAGACAGCGCCTTCGAGTATTGTTGACCCTCGTGCGATTTTAGACGAGATGCGTTTATTTAAATCCCTGTACGAGCAAAAGATTATGCGCACGGCAGGGCAAATTAGCGCCCAAGCGCATATTCGCGCCATGGGGTTTGCTAAACCCGAGCGCTTTGAGTACCAATTAGAAGCTGAACTGCACCACGAATTCGCTATGCAGGGGGCTAAGCACCCAGCGTATAGCACTATAGTGGGCAGTGGCGAAAACGCCTGTATTCTGCATTACACTGAAAACAGCGCTGAACTAAAAGAAGGTGAGCTCGTACTGATTGATGCAGGCTGTGAATTAAACGGATATGCCGCTGATATCACTCGTACCTTTCCAGTGTCAGGGCGTTTTTCACAGGCGCAGCGCCAATTATATCAACTGGTGCTTGACGCTCAGTTAGCCGCCCTTGAATGCATTAAACCTGGACGCACTATCAGTGAAGCAAGCGCGGCCGCAATAGAAGTTATAACAGCCGGATTACTCGACTTGGGTTTCCTTAAAGGTAGCTTGGCAGACAATATAACGGGCCAGCACTACCGCCCCTTTTTTATGCACGGTCTGAGTCATTGGCTTGGGCTTGATGTACATGACGTGGGTAATTACAAAGTCGCCGATAGAGATAGGCCGTTCGAAGCAGGAATGGTGCTAACGGTAGAGCCAGGCGTTTATGTAGCAAGTGATGCGCCTGTAGCCGAACATTGGCGCGGGATCGGCATCCGAATTGAAGATAATGTACTGATCACGGTTACTGGGCACGAGATATTAACCAAAGATGTGCCCAAAGGAATCTCAGAAATAGAAACGCTAATGGCTACTAAAACTGTTAGCTAATCCTTTTGGCGTTACGTTCACTTTTTAGGACAGCAATAAATGCAAAGTTATGATGTGGTTATCGTCGGTGGCGGAATAGTCGGTTTAACCGTTGCGCTCACATTGGCGAGCGGTGAGCTTAACGTAGCGATTATTGATGCGCAATCAGGTGACACCGCACTTGGCGATAAACCTGAGCTACGAGTCAGCACTTTTACCCTAGCGACCCAAACCGTAATGCAAAATTTAGGCGTTTGGCCTTTACTGGCGCAAGAGCGGCTATGCGCTTATGAGCACATGTCGGTGTGGGATCAAGACAGTTTCGCCCATATTGGTTTTTCCCATAGCGAGGTAAAACAAGATTATCTTGGTCATGTAGTAGAAAATCAAAATTTAGCGCTAGCGCTGTGGGCGAAGGCAGAGCAAAGCCCTTGCATCACGGTTCTGGCGCCAAACAAAGTCAGTAAAATGGTATTTGGCCAACAAGAAAGCTTCTTAACCCTAGATGATGACACCATGCTAACGGCTAGGCTGGTGGTCGGTGCTGATGGTGCTAACTCCATGGTGCGGCAAAAAGCCAATTTGCCGTTAACATTTTGGGATTACGAACATCATTCGATTGTTGCCACAATTAAAACCGAATTGCCTCACGATAATACTGCTAGGCAGGTGTTTACCCCGAAAGGACCGTTAGCCTTTTTACCTTTGTGGGATGCGCATCATTGTTCAATTGTTTGGTCTCAGCAGGAGCCTGCCGCCACCGCATTACTCGCGTTAGATGATACCGCCTTTGAAAAAGCGCTTATGGCTGCGTTTGATATGCGTTTAGGCATATGTGAATTAGTCAGTGAGCGCAAGAGCTTCCCGTTAAAAATGCGGTACGCGCGCCAATGGGTAACCGATAGAGTAGCATTGGTTGGCGATGCCGCACACACTATTCACCCCTTAGCGGGTCAAGGTGCAAACCTAGGGATAATGGATGGGGTGGCCTTAGCCGAACAGGTGATCAAAATAGCTGAGCAAGGTAAGGATATTGGTTTAACCAAAAACTTACGTGAATATGAGCGCTGGCGCAAAACTGAAGCGGTGAAAATGATTGCGACCATGGAGTCATTCAAACGCTTATTTGATGGGGCAAACCCAGTGCGAAAGTGGGTGCGTGACGTCGGCCTTAGCACCATGAACCACTTGCCCAAAGCAAAACAGAAAATTGTTCAGCACGCGGTTGGACTCGGTGGTGAACTGCCCCACCTAGCGCAGAATAAACTGACAAGGAAGGCGTCTTAGGTTGAACACTCAGTAACAAGGAAGGTGCATTTATGACCCCAGCAATTAATTTACTCATTAAGCAAAAAGTGGCCCATGAAGTGTTGCAATATGAACATGACGCCAGTGCAGAATCTTTCGGTTTAGAAGCCGCCGAAAAGCTCAACCTTGCGCCTAATTTGGTCTACAAAACACTCGTTGTAAAGCTAGACTCGCAAACCTTGTGCGTCGCTATTTTACCTGTGGAGCGTATGTTGAGCATGAAGCTTCTGGCCAAAGCTGCTGGGGCGAAAAAAGCCCAAATGGCGGATAAAACCGAAGTCGAGCGAGTAACAGGCTATGTGCTTGGCGGAGTTAGTCCGTTAGGCCAAAAGAAGCGATTGACGACAATGATCGATGAATCCGCTAAAGCGCTAACAAATATGTACGTCAGTGCGGGTAAACGTGGCCTAGAGATTAATATAGCACCTCAAGCACTTACCCAACTGCTATCCGCTCGGTTTGCTGCTCTTTGTCAGTAATGTGCACCGCAGCGTCAATAATGCGCTGCGCTGTCAGTAACTGGCATTGTCAGTAAAAAGTCCTCAAGGCGCGAATATGAAAATTGAATACGAGGAAGGCAGCCTCAGTGACATTTTGCTGGTGAATGCTCAAATCCCTGAGTTTGACAGGCATATCACTCAGGCTAAATTACAGCTAAGGCTGAATGATAGGGCGCATTTGCTATTAGTGGCGAAAGTAAATGGTGGTGCGGTTGGTTATAAACTTGGTTATGCATTATCTTCAAGGGGGTTTTATAGCTGGTTAGGGGCGGTTGTACCCGCCTATCGTAAAATGGGTATTGCGTCTTCATTACGCCAGCAGCAAGAAGATTGGGCACTCAAGTCAGGTTATGAACATATTGAGGTTAAATCCATGAATCGTTACCCCGCGATGCTGCAATTACTTATCGGCAGTGGATACAAAATCGTCGGTTATGAAAAAAACGGTGATGAGAAAAGCGGTGATGTAGATGAGGGTAAAATTTGCTTCCGCAAGATATTGTGTAATTTATGAGGTGAAGGAGCTGTGCTCGATATCATCGATAGTGAAGATAATCGGATACTCTCATATACGAAGTTCACGTCTTTTCATCGCTTATAGCCGATACTTCAATACAGCTAGATACATTACCTCACACTTTTTCACTCGCGCGCTAGGCATGTGGCATGCTACCTTAAACAGGTGAAATCTTAGCTAATGGTATTCTTTCTTAGAGGATAAATATTCATAGTGTGATCTTTTTGTAACACCCTCCAAACACGTTGGGTTAATATTTAACCCTAACTCCATGACTTTTCTTTTGTAGGAGCCATATGAGCGAATTAATCCCAGTTTTTATTTTCTTTTTTGCCGTTATCGATCCCATTGGTAGTGTTCCCGTCTTTATTGCAACCACCACAGGTTTTGATGCCAAAGCCAAACGCCATATTGCTTTTAAGGCAATCATTGCAGCGACGGGGATATTGCTCTTTTTTATCGTCGCAGGTGAATACATCTTATCTGCTATGGGGATCCCACTCTCGGCATTTGAAATTGCGGGAGGGATTGTATTGTTCTTGTTCGCACTGACGATGATTTTCGGCGAAGGTAAAGCAAGTAACGAGTTACGCATGGCCAAGTCGATGACTGAAACGGCTATTTTCCCCCTAGCGGTGCCGTCTATTGCCAGCCCAGGCGCTATGTTAGCGGCGGTAATGCTGACTGAAAATGATCGATACACCTTGGCCGAGCAGGCAACGACCACAGGGGTGATGCTAACCGTGCTCGTCATTACCTTAATTTTACTGATAGCAGCAGCGCCTATTCATCGTGTTATCGGTAATGGTGGCGCGAATATCGTCAGCCGCGTTATGGGACTCATTTTGGCATCGCTAGCAACGGCCAGTATCTTAGAAGGAATTAATACGTACTTCTCTTTGTAGTTGCGCCACCCACTTTATTTTACCTAAATGACGCGTTCCGCCGTTTACTAAGATGACTTCTGGTTAGATTAACGTAAACGGCGTATTAGCCATAGTGCACTGAGCAGAAGAACCAACATAGCGAACGGTGCGCCTTTATTCAGTGTGACGTTCAGGGGGCGCAAATTTGTTTTTGCCGGAGCGTCTGCCACCCCATGACTCGCCCAGTGCTTAGCTGCTTGCTGGGCTGCAAGCCATGAATCTAGTGAATACACATATCGGTATTGCTGTGCGGTAATAGCATTACTTACTCCTCTTGTAATCTTGGTGCTATTAGGCTGACTATTCTGTGGTGTTGAAGCCGATATACGATGCCAACCCGACGATTCAGGCCAATAATGGGCGCACGCGATGTTAGGTTGCTCAGGGCGTTGGTTTAAAATCAAAGGTTGCTGCTCAAGCTCGTTACTTGGCCTTTGAACGTAATCCATTGAGACTTCAAAATTGTGGTTCTTACTCGCGATACGCAAACACGCGTCGCCGTGGCTTCGCTCAAATACCGGCCCTGAAGTGGGCTCGTTTAGCCAATAATTCGCGCTTGAATTGCGCGCAATGTGTTCTATGAGGTAATGCCACAGCCGCTCATATTCTCCGTTTGTTTGATTTAACTTCCACTCATAGGTGCGGGGCAATAAGGTAATAGCAACTTGGCCCAACCCCTGGGAATGACGTTTGACTAGCGATCGCCCGTTTGGCGCTACCAGTAATGTTTCAGCTTCTTCATCATCAAATCTGAATGCCCCAACACGTAAGGTTAAATCAGTCGGTGCAGGCAGGGCTTGCGCTGCTCGAAGCACAAACTGCTTGGGGTAGACGATCGTAAACTCATCGGCAGCTTGTTTATCTTCGCGCAATACTGGTAAATTCAAGCGCTTTGTTAGGTCTCTTGTATCCTCTGAAACCAAATTACTATCTGCGAACAGGAAGAGGCCTAGGCCGCCCTCTACCGCTTGCTGTAAACGCAGCGTTTGGTCTTTTGACAAGTTGTTCAAACCTCGGCCATCCATAAACAGAATGTCAATGCCAGCTAACGTCTTTGCTGGGTAAAAATGGTCATCCTGTTGAATTGGGGTAACTGTGCTAGCGTCTGGCGTAGGTTGGTTAATATATTGGCGTAGATAAGCGTCTTGGCTTATTTGAGTGGTGACATTAACGGCGTTACCGGACGCACTAATCCATTCCTTTAAGTGTTTGGTTTCAAAAGAGGGGGCTGATTGCCAAATCGCTGTGCGCAGCGCAGTGTTGATTTGTGCAGAGCTCAATGGTGCGCTCAGTGAGTCATTCTGGCTAACCGATAGAGCAATATCGTTTTCTTCTAACAAGGCATTGCTGCTTTTATCACGCAGCCGTAAAGGGTAGCGCCATTGGCCAGCAGCTTTAGGGTGAGTCACTAAGCTAAACGCTTCGCCCCGTCTTAACGATATTTCTTGTTCAACTTCGCCGCTTGGACTGACTAATTGCAAAATATAGGATTTTACGCCGCTTGGCGCTTCATCATCCTCATTTTCCTCGCTGTCGCTTTCACCAGATAGCGCACCGCGAATGTGTAATGCCTGCCCAATTTGTAGCTGTTTCTGCCAAGATATATTCACTATGCCTAGGGTTTCAGCGCTTGGCATAAACGTGACTCCCACCTTGCTGTTTTCAGGCGTACCCCAGTTATCCGTTGCTAAAAATAATGTTTGCCACTGAGCTGGGCTAAGCCCGTCCCCGAGTACGACTAGTTCAGTCATATCTCCAATGGCATGCGCCAATAAAGAAGGGGAAGGTATGTGCTGGGCATCATCAAGCTGTAGCTCACTTTTTAAATCAAACCAGCGCTGGGTATATTTTCCATTTGAATGCAGCTGAATGTGGTTTTCAAACGTTGCAAGCATCTCTGGGGTAGTGCCTTTTGTCACTAAAACTGCGCGCTCAATGTGCGTGGTACTGTTTTTAATATCGAGCACAGTGGCGAGCAACGCCGCAAACGCCAATGTATTAATGCAAACTAAAGCTATTGCCATAGGTGCGCTGGCACGCGCTGCTTGGCTATTAAAACTTAGGGAGCCCCGGAGCATCAAAACGCTACTGGTTAGCCAAGCCGTGATTAACACGACACCGAGCACAACACATAAAAGCAAGGGCATACCCTGAGGTGTGGCAAGGGTGTAGGTGCCTACTTGGGCTAATGTCCAGCTCATTGGGTTTGCTGCTCCAATCTAAATTGGGTGAACTGCTTTATCGCAGGTTGTGTGTTTGTGTATGGCTTGGCTGGCGGTTGGGCTTGATAACGGGCTGGCGGTAACAAACGCCAGAGCTGTGCGATTACGGTATCTACACATGAGCGGCATTGACGAGGCACTCTTTGGTTACTGCGCTGAATTTGCGCCAAAGCGCCAAGCGCTTCAATCACTTCTGGGTTGCTCTCTAGCAGGGTATTTAGCAGAGCATCGACTTTGTGCAGTGTTTCTTGTTCCTCTGGGGTGAATGCAATATTGGGTTTTAATGTGGCGTTTAACATCAAGATTGCCTTGTTTATTATTAGCACGTCCGTTTCATCTTCAATGATAGGTGTGTGCAATACGTTGTTTTCGATGTCTTTTAGCTCACCTTGGTAGCGGCGTTTTTCAGTCACTGGAGGCGGCTCAAACCCAAGACGTTTGACATAAATGCGTTCGGCTTTTTTAGCCCGATTTAGCCAAATTAAAGCTTGTTCTTCATAGGGTAGCGCATCTTGTGGGCGGTTTAAGCGTAACTGACTTTCTGCTTGCCACATATGCCCGATAGCTCGCTTCATCATCACTCTTGGGTTTTGCTCAATTCCCCCTTGGGTTTTGAAAATCGCGACATCGGTTTCACCATGAGCATGGCCAAATTGCTCAATAGCCGCTTGATAGCCTGATTTATCTTCCGTGCTGTCATTCTCACCTTCGTGTTGATGTGCAGCATGCTCCTCAGCAGCGTGTTCATCGTCCTCGTCGTGGTGTTCAAGGTGTTCATGTTCTTCACTTGAAGCGTGCTCGTCATGCTTTTCATCGTGTTTTTGGCTGTCACCATCTTCCATTGAGCGCGTAATCCCACTGACTTCATCCCCAACAAACTGACCGTATTTGTGTTTCAAATCAGCCTGTGCCACTCCTAATGCTTGTGAGGTGTGATTAAACTGTTGCTCGGTTACTTCAGACTGTTGTGCAATAAGCGCTTTGGTGTCGATAATAATTTGTCGCTGGCTTTTAAAATAAGCGGGCATGTTACTAATCACAGTGCCTTCACTGAACACTGTGGCTACGTCTTCATCTAACCAGCGAATAATTTTTGTCGAAGACTGTGTGAGTTGGGGCTGACCTTCGCGGTTATCCCACGCTTTGACGCTGAAATACAGTTCGTCACCTGACTCCATGCCCAGTGCAGACAAATTCCACTCTTTGCTATACAGCTGCGTACCGTCAACGTTATCAGTGTTATCCACGCTGCTGACCGTATCGAAGCTAAACACGCTATCGCGAAATTTAACGGCCTCCCCAGAGCCTTTCGCTACCGAAGCTAAAATCTCCACTTTACTCAACCCAAAATCATCACTGATTTCAACTTGGGTGCGAAGCGTCGGTTCAAAGCTTTCGGTTGTTGTTTGAATTTCAGTAATGGTTGCTTGAGGCGTTAAAAAGACGATTTCAGGGGGAGTATCTGCAATCACCTCAATGCTATGCAGTGCAATAATACGTTGCTGGTGATCCAAAACTTGATAAATTGATGAGCGGTGGATCACTTTGCTAAGCGTGTAGCGGCCATCAGGCATAAGGGTTAAAGGTAAATCCTCGTCGTTCAATTGCAGTGAATAGTGCTGACTTTCTGGGGGATTTTGAGACGAAAACGTCAATTGCCAACGCACCTCGCTACCTGCAAGTATCTGCGCATCTAAGGGCTGAGATTGTTTGCTTTGGTAACCATGAAGACCAATTGCATAGGCGGGCGGGTCTACTGTGACGTTTGCATCAATGAGTTGAGCCACAGCTGGCGGGCGATGTTCATCGATTTTATCCGTTATGTTCGGGATGCTTGCGTTTGGCGCCTCTTGTATTTGTTTAACATCCCACAGAAAGTACCAAATAGATAAGCAAAACAGCGCTGTGATCACATTGGCCATCAAGGCGGGTTTCAAAGGATAGTGGGGTACCAGATCTACCTGCGTATTTTCATGCAATTGGACCAGTGCGTGAGCTGTACGAAGATATTGTAATCGTCGCAGCACTGTCGGGGTTTCCTGATTGCTTTCAAGTAATAGCTCACAGCTTTCCTCGAGTGAAGGGTAGCGGCGGTTAAGATCCTTAGCTAAATTGCTCAGGGTAATTGCGCGGTATGAGGGGCGATAGAAAGCAAATACCGCACATACACTGACCGCCATGAATATGATCACAATGGCTATCGCAGATAGCTGGGAAAATACACCTGCTAGGAGCACTGCTATCAACATGAGAAGGGGGCAGCATTGCAACAGATGTTGAACGAGTTTGCGCCTTTTGCTTTTATTCAAAAGGGCTTGCAGCGTGCTTTTTCCCTGTGCTGGTGTTTCTTGGTCGAATACGTCTGTTGATTGTGCCATCAGCTGGTTGCACCTATGGGTAACGACTTCCCACGGTATTCGCTCAATACGCGCTCAAGGCAAAAAGCGCAGACAAATAAGCTCAGCAACCAATAATAAATGTGCTGGTCTCGTTGAGGGTTTAGCGGTGAAGTTAACTGTTGACCGGATAAGTGTTGACTGGCCGTGCTTGACGCATCCTGTGAGGCTATCTGAGCTTTAACCACTGTCCCTTGTGTGATGTATTGTTGCTGATAAAGCGCCTGATTCAACACGTTATCCAAGGTGTAGGGGAAGTCCGCTTGCGTTACCCAATTCGTCCAGTTTGGTTCAAATCGACTATAAAACGTCAAAATTTGACCGCCTTTATCCTCATTATTTAAGGTGTCTTTTTGCTGTGGCTCGGCTCTGCTTAAGAGGGGCTGCTTATCAGCTGTTTGCCATACTACTTTAATTTCACCATTGTTCCTTTTGCTGGCTAGAAATGCAGGCTGACCTACTTTTTTAATAAACACATTGTGGCTTTCAGAGTTAGGTAAAAAATAACGGCCCCTGCTTACTATCTGCTTTGTAGCGGTTATAAACAGCTGACCGCCTTCTTGAACATATTGCTCCATCGCCTTTGCTAATTTCGCGCTTGGGGCGGTGTCACCTAGGTAAAATATCCATGCGTACTGTTTAAGTTGAGCCGCTTTAATCGTTGATGTTGTTAATGATGTATCTACTGCAATTTCACGGTTTTTTTCAGTGTTTAAGGCGTCAAATGCCGCTCTTAGGTATTGTGTTTGTATTTGGTTTTTTGCGGAAGATAGCAGTAAGACACTGGATTTTAGTGGCGTTATTTCGCTGTTTTTGATCTGTACTATGTGCCAATCCACTGAGTCATACATGGCAGGTTTATCACCATTAAATTGGGATAATCGGTCAGTGGTAAATACATGCACGTTAGTTGGCGTTATCGATGGATGTAAAAACATGAAGTCAGCCACTTTTTGCCAAATCGATAAAGGGGCTTTTGCTTCCGAGTCTTTTTTTGTGCCGCTGCCATTTGCTGAAACGAGTTTGTCTAGTAAACCTGCTGTTAAGAGGGCTTTGTCGTTTGACGCCTCGTTTTGTCTTTGACTCAACAGGATTAGTCGACTGGAGGTATTACTCTGCGCTTGATTAAAGGCGTTTAACAAGGTTTGTTTATCACTGTCTTGAGCTGATTGCAGCCAATCCTGACTGACTAAAAAGTAGTGCGTTTCACTGTCATCTTCTGTTTGCTTGATGCACTGAGCTAACAACAAACTCAGTAGCACTAAAATGGCCATCCGTAACAACAGCAATAACCATTGGCTGAGGCGCAGGGCATTAGGCACAATGCTTTGCCTGACGGGAATAAGCGCGTATTGGGCAAAAGAGATGAGCGGCGCTTTGCTTTTGCTGAAAAAATGAATGCCGATAGGGATCGCCACAGTTAGCATGCCTAATAACCACAAAGGGAATAGCAGCGTATTGCTCACTGCGCTAAATATGCCCTCCATGCTCATTTAACCCGTGAACGAGACGTTAGGTAGGCGTACACGCTTTTGTCTAATGGCTCGTCGATATTAGCCCTAAAAAGCGCGATGTTTTGCTGCGTCAGTCGCTCTTTTAAGTCAGATTGATATTGCTTGAACGCTGCTAAATATTGCGTCTTTACTTCTGAGCTCGATACCAGACGCTGTTCCTGCGTTTCTGGGTTTTCGACTCTTATAGGCCCTTTATAAGGGAAGATAAGCTCATCATCGCAGACGAGTTGCATAGCTACCACTTCATTGTGGCCGTAATTCAATGGTTGAATGAACTCTAAAATTTCTTGGTTGTGTTGTATAAAATCACTGAGCACAAAGATCAAACCCTGAGGGTGCACCTTGCCTAGCTGGCGCTCAAGACTCGCTCCGCTGGGAAATTGCTTACCAACCGTTAATTGGCTTAGGGTTAGCATTAATTTGTGCCAATGTTGCTGGCCTGTACCACAGGGCAAAAAGTCGATGTGTTGATCTGATAACCCGATGAGCCCCACGGAGTCACCTTGCTGCTGTGCAATATAAGCAATGGTGGCCAGAAAGTAGCGGGCGTAATCTAGCTTGTGCCAGCCATTTTTCGTTTTGCTGGCGGCAGATTGTTGCAGCATAGACAGGCTGGCATCCAGTACTAACCAAATCTGGGTATCACTTTCACGTTCAGCTTCACGAACAAAATATTTGTCTGAGCGTGCGAATAGTTTCCAATCCACTTTGCCCAGTTCATCCCCGGGCTCATAGCTGCGATATTGACTGAATTCGATGCCCGATCCCTTTTGTACACTGGTGTGCTGGCCATGCAATACGCCATCGGCCACGGTTTTTGCGACTAAGGGCATATCTTTCACGCGAGAAAGCGTAAGCGGGTCAATCCATTGTTGCATGTTTAACCCACGCGACTTGATGAAGCGTTCGATGTTAACGGGCTTTTAGGGCGCGGGGTATTCTTGAGCAAATTGTCTATGACCCCGTCAGTGTCCATATTTTGCGCCTGAGCCTGAAAGTTAAGCAGTATGCGATGACGCAGCACACCGTGGGCCACCTTGTGAATATCGTCTAAGGTCACGGCAAATCGCTCATTGAGCAAAGCATTCGCTTTGGCGCACAACACCAAAGCTTGACCCGCGCGGGGGCCAGCACCCCAGCGCACAAAGTCTTTAACACTTTGGTTGCTCGTGCTGTCTGGGCGGGTGTTGCGCGTAAGCTCACTGATGTATGTTAATAATTCGCCAGAGATATCCACTTGGCGCACTAAGCCCTGTAAGGTCAGAATATCTTGGGTATGCAGTACCTCATTTAACGTGACCTGTTGAGTGCCAGTGGTGCGCGCTAAAATTTCGACTTCTTCTTCAGCGCTGGGGTAACCGACGCGCACAAACATTAAGAAACGATCAAGCTGAGCTTCCGGCAAAGCATACGTGCCAGACTGTTCTACTGGATTTTGCGTGGCCAATACAAAAAAGGGCTTCGGCAGCGGGTAAATACTCCCCGCGTAGCTGATGGTGCGTTCTTGCATGGCTTCAAGCAATGCAGCCTGAGTTTTTGGCGGTGTACGGTTAATTTCATCTGCCAATAAAATATTGGTAAATACAGGACCTTGCTTAAACTTAAAAAAACGCTCGCCGCTGTCGTGGTCGGTCTCCAATATTTCTGTGCCTATGATGTCGCTGGGCATTAAATCAGGCGTGAATTGAATACGCTTGTAATCTAGCTCTAAGGTTTTCGCTAATGAACTGACCATCAGCGTTTTGGCTAAACCAGGCGCGCCTTCGAGCAAGCAATGACCTCCGGCTAACATGGCAACCAGCAATTGCTGCACGACCTCTCGCTGCCCGACAATCACCCGGGCGAGTTCATCGCTGACATCAGCAAGCTTGCTCAGTAACTGTAAAACCTCTTGCTCAGATGGTCCGTGGTCCTGCTGATAAGGGAAACTGTTTGTGGTGCTCATGGTCATATTGCCTTTATTCTTATGGATAGTTTGGGCGCTCTATTGTCTTGATGGTTTACGCTGTCATAGCGTACAACACGATATTCACCGCAAATTTTGTGTTGTCCTCTTTAAGCCATCGCTTGTTGCGAAAATCGTAATCCCACTCGCAGCCTAAGTCTTTGTTGCTGTATAGCACCGCTATTTTTCCGTTAACGATAATGGCTTTAAGGTAGTTGTGAACCAGATCATCACCCCAGCCGTTGAGCTCGATAGAGGTGCGCGGCGGGCCATCAAAAGCAAAAAAGGCGCTGTAAATTGGGTGATCGTTAGGTATTTTTTGTAGCGCTTCTTCCCCAAACAGACTGCCCATTTGTGCTTCAAAGGTTTTAGCGAACATGCCGTCTATATCGTGGTTGCAATCATCTACAAAAACGAAGCCGCCATTTTCCACGTAACGCTTAAAGTTTTGTGCTTCAGCGTCACTAAATTGCACTAATCTGTGGCCCGCCATATAGCAAAAAGGCGCGTTTAGCATGGCAGGGTCTGATAAAGGCACAATGCGTTCTTTAATGTCTACCCGCAGGCTGGTGTATTCAATCAATGAGTTGAGCACGTTGGCGGGCATACGCTCGTCTACTTCCCAATCACCAGATTCGTAACTTAAGCGGGTGAAATAGAAATCGTAGTCGCTGCTTTGGGCCCATGAATACGTACCACGAAATAACGCCTGTGCAGCAAACGCCACACACACGTTTTTAATAAATTTTCGACGATGCAATTTCATGACTTACCACGCAACTTACTAAACAATAGAGGTCGGAAATGAAGAACTCAGGCTCATAAGAGCCTGAGTCTAAAACCAAAAATCAACGACTTATACAGCGTCAGACAAACTGCTGAAGGTGAAGTCGCGAATTTTCATGGGCGGTATCATGCTACCTTCAATTCGCTGTGGTTTACCTAATGCTTCTATGTTGTTGAGCATAATGATCGGGCTTTCATTGAAACGGAAGTTCTTGATCGGATATTTGATCTTGCCGTTTTCAATGTAAAACGTGCCATCACGCGTTAAACCAGTGTACAACAAGGTTTGTGGGTCGAGGCCCCGTATATACCACAGGCGGGTAACAAGCACACCGCGGCGAGTATTTTTGATCATGTCCTCTAATGATTGATCGCCACCACTCATCAAAATGTTGCGATTACTCGGTATGTATTCGCTTTTGGTGTGTTTCGCCCAGTAGGGGGAATTAGGCATATTTTTAATCGTACCGTCTTTTATCCAATCGATTTTATTCAATGGATAACCATTTCCAGCAAAAGGTGCACTAGGAGCAATAGCATGTTGAGGATCAGAATAAATATGCACGCGCTCGTCGAACATCTTTTGGCCCAGTTTATTTTTCGGGGCATCTTCACCTGTTGCAGACTTATTACTCAAAAAGCTGCGACCTTCATCTGCAGAGCGTTGATCAAACGCACGCATCATATTTTGAATAAGGCCAATACTCGCCGCGGGCTCAAGAATTACCGTGTATTTTCCTGGTTCCATTTCCTTAGCATCAGCAGAGCCTTTCGATTTTTGAATAGCAATAGAGGACAATTTAGCCGTATCTAGCAGTTTTACGTCGCTGTAATTGCCTGATGCCCAGCCTGAACCCTTGCCATCTTCGGTACGAATAGTCACCGAGAAATCGACGTTGGTAGAGGTGTTGTAGGCGAATAAGCCTTTGCTGTTCATAATGGCGCTCATCTCCACTGCATCTTCTAAAAAGCCTGCGGCAATAAGCTTGTTCTTTTTAGATGGCTCAATGCTGTCAAAAGCGGCTTGAGCGCGATCCTCAGGGGTAACGTTGGCGGTGGAGTCAAAATAGGTATTCGCTTTGGCGTATGTTTTTTTACCAAATATCGGCATGAACTCTTCGTTTTCAGGTGCCAGTTTGGCCAGCTCTTCTGAGCGTCGAACGACCTTTTCAAGTGAAGCGTTGTCAAACTCATTGATGGTGGCTGTGCCTGTACGTTTACCAAAGGTAGATTGTACGATAAGGATCAGATCACTTTCTTCACCTGAGGTGGAAACGGTATTGCGTGCGTAACGAATATTGCCGCCCACTTTGCTTTCTAAATTGCATTCGCATTCATCGGCTTTTGAGAATTTAAGGACCTTGCTCAGCAGCTCTTTTGCGTGTTGTTGGGTAATAATTGTCATGGTTGTATTCCTTCTAAGTGAGCTGCTTAAACGTTGCGCGCTGTGTTAATCACGTTAATGTTGTCGAACCTCGTGGTAGGGCAACCATGAGAAACTGCGCTCACTTGTGAAGGCTGGCCTTTGCCATCAAAGAACGAACCGCCCACTCTGTAATCTGATTTGCCAGCTAACTGACTGCAGCTATTCCAAAATTCTTGGGTGTTAGATTGATAAGCCACATCTTCAATTTGATCGACAATCTTGCCGTCTTTAATTTCGTAAAATAATTGCCCGCCAAACTGGAAGTTATAACGTTGCTGGTCGATAGAGTAAGAGCCGCGCCCAGCAATATAAATGCCTTTTTCAACGTCTTTAATTACGTCGTCAGCTGATAAGTCTTTCTCATTTGGACGTAGCGATACATTCGACATACGTTGGAACTGCACATCGCGCCAGCTTTGTGAATAACTGCAACCGTGGGACTCTTTTTGCCCGAGCATATGTACTTGGTCGCGTGTGGCTTGATAGTTCACTAAGACACCATCTTTGATCAAATCCCATTCTTTGGTTTTAACGCCTTCATCATCAAACGCCACATTACCTAGGGTGTGCGGCTGATTTTTATCAGCATACAAATTAACGATGTCTGAGCCGTACTGGAAGTTGCCGCTTTTCCATTTATCCAATGTCGCGAAACTAGTGCCTGCGTAGTTCGCTTCATAGCCCAGCACGCGGTCAAGTTCTAACGGGTGACCAACCGATTCATGAATGGTTAGCATTAAATGCGCAGGGTCTAGCACCAGGTCGTACTTACCTGGCTCTACGGATTTTGCTTTTAGTTTGGCTTGCAGCTGTTTACCAGCGGCTGCGGCATCTTCAACCATATCGTAGGAATTATGGTAGCCAACATTTGCGCCTTGAATGCGCACTTTGTCTTTTTCTAAACCGTCTAGGTATTCATACCCCATACCGACAGGATTACCTAATGCTGAGCGTTGTTTGAAACCATCTTTACCTACCGCTGTGGCAGTAAAAGGTGCCCATAAGCGATGAATGTCTTGGTCGATATATGAGCCATCAGTGGAGGCAAAATATTTTTGTTCGTTGACTAAGAATAAACGTGAGCTAATAAAGCTTGCGCCATTTTTCATCGCCGCATCGTTCACTGACAACAGTAAATCCACTTTGTCTTGAATGGGCACTTCCATGGCATTTTTAACGATGGGGGTTTGCCAACTGACGTCACCCACACCTTTTACAGGGGCAAGTTGTACCGGCGTAGTTTGAAATTTAGAGTTAGCCATGGCAACGGCAACCGCTTGTTCAGCGGTTTTAGCGACGCTATCTGGTGTCATGTTTGACGTAGACGCAAAGCCCCATGTGCCGTTCGCAATAACACGCACACCTATACCAGCTGATTCTGTGTTAACGATATTATCGACACGGGTTTCGCGGGTAGTCACAAATTGATTTAAATAGCGGCCAATGCGGGCATCGGCGTATGTGGCGCCTTTTGCTTTGGCAGCATTTAAAGCGATATCGGCAAGCTTCTTTTTATAGGCTACGTCCATCGGTTTATCGAGAAGTTGATCGGCTGAAATCGCCGCCCCCGATATAGGTAGTATTAGGGTGCCCATACCGGCACTGCCTAGTTTAATAAAGTCGCGTCTTTCCATTTGCTCTGTCCCCTGGGTTAGGTGTTGTATTGATTATGTTTTTTAAACTTTCTAAGAAGTCTTTTTGTATTTAGGTGTTTATGTACCGATTAGGCTCAGCGTTAACGTGAGGGCTTAGTTTAGGGGAATACGTAAACCTCTCAATAGAGGGGGTTACGTATTCGTTGCTTATTTGTAAGCTCAAAGCCATTAAAGCGTAACAAATCGTGACGAGCAGTTACTCATCGCGTTTTAGCTGCGTTTCAATCCATTGGTTCACGCTATCTTCAAGTACGGCCATGGGCAACGAGCCTTGGCCGATAATCACGTCATGGAATTGGCGGATGTCGAATTTTTCTTTCAAGCTGGCCTCTGCTTTGCTGCGTAATTCGCGGATTTTAAGCTCGCCAATTTTGTAAGACAGCGCTTGACCAGGCCAAGAGATATAACGATCGATTTGATCCGCAGTGGCTTTTTCGGTCAAAGCTGTGCGCGAGCCCAAATAATCAATGGCTTGCTGGCGGCTCCAGCCAAAGGCGTGAATGCCTGTATCCACCACGAGTCGCACTGCGCGCCACATTTCGTAGCCTAAGCGGCCAAAATCTGAATAAGGGTCTTGGTAAAAACCAGCTTCTTTGCCTAAACGCTCAGAGTACAAGCCCCAACCTTCAGAGAAAGCCGAATGATTAAGTGTGCGGCGAAACTCAGGCACCTCTAATTCCATAGCAATCGCATTTTGCAAATGATGACCAGGTACTGCTTCATGTAAGCTCAGTGCTTCTAAGTTGTACAGTGGTTGCTGGGCGGGATCAGACGTTAAAAAGTAAGTTCCGGGTGTGCGATTATCTGGCGGTGGCATGTAAAACGCGCCGCGTGTCGCTGAGCCTTTAATGGTGAAGGTGTTACGTGGCAAGGTAGCGAAAAAACTGGGTAATTTGCCGTACATTTTTTGCGTGATAAAAGCGGTTTTTTCCATCACGTCTTGACGGTCTTGAGCATAAAATTGCGGATCGGTAGCTAAAAACTGGAGAAACTCCGCGTAACTTCCTTCAAAGCCCACTTGTTGAATAATAGCTTCCATTTCCTTACTGATGCGAGCAACTTCGTCCAAACCGAGCTGGTGGATTTGCTTGGGCGTTAAGTCTGTGGTGGTGTAATAATTCGCAGTATAAGCATAGTATTCAGCCCCTCCTTTGACACTAGAAATACCCGGCTCTTGGCGACAGTGAGTCATGTAGTGATTCACAAAGTAATCGTTGAAATGCGCATAGGCAGGTACAACTGAATCTTTGATAAGAGCGGCACCTTTGGCGGCATATTGTGTTTTTTGCTTTTCGCTAAACTGACTAGGGAAACGCGTGAACGGGTCGTACAGTGCGCTGTCTTGTGGATTTTCAACAATATGATCAGTAATAGACTGCTGGTAATTTTTGAAGGTTTCACAGTGTTGTACAAAGCCCTTTTCAACGCCTTGTGCAAGCAAATCGATATTTTCTTGGTTAAAGCGTGGATAATCTTCAAGGCTAACTAAGTATTGGTCGTAATCTTGTGCCGTTAAAAATGCCATATTGGCAGGGGCCTGGGCAAAATAGGTGTGCCAGCCACTTAAAAAGTTAATGGGGAAATAGCGATCTTGAAATTGATAGCTTTTGGCTTCGGTTTCACGCTCGTACTGGAATAAGCGGTAGCTAACTTGCTCGCCCGGGCTGAGCTGCGCCACATCAATTTTAGCCAACTGTTCAAGCATTTTCTGATTGAAGTCTTCTCGGCGCTCAAACCCTTGTGGGCTAAAATCTGCTAATTTTCCTTGGGGCTTCCATGCATCTGGGTCAGTGCGAAAGAATATTTTCTCTTTTTGTGCTTCTTGCCAGTGGGTTTGCAGTAAATGCTTAAAGTCTTGAGTAGCATCGGCCCAAGCGCTTGCTGAAATCGCTAAAAGGCTTAGCGTGCCAAGGGTAGTGCGCAGTCTGCGTGAGGTTTTTATTGTGGTTTGGTTCATGAATGAGCTCTTATTTTATTGGGATAATGATTCTGTGGGGGATACAGATTCTAAGTGGGATAACGAGTCTAAGGGAGATAACGCAGCAAGAGTACCGAGGGGTGACTCAAGGCTATCAGGCGGGGTAGTGAACCAGCGCGGCCCTTTGTCAGTCATGTAAATACAGTCCTCAAGGCGTACGCCAAATTCACCGGGTAGGTAGATGCCCGGCTCATCTGAAAAGCACATGCCAGTTTGCAGTGGTGTTTGCTCTTGATGCACAAAATTAAGCGGTTCGTGACCTTCCATGCCTATGCCGTGACCGGTACGGTGGGAAAGCCCAGGTAATTGATATTCAGGACCTAACCCTTGGGATTGGTAATAAGCACGAACAGCATCATCTACCGCACCTGCTGGTGAACCGATTTGTGCCTTTTCAAATGCAACTTGTTGGCCTTTACGCACGGTTTGCCAAATTTGTTGCTGCTTTTTATTCGGCTCACCAAACACAAACGTGCGGCTAATGTCTGACTGGTAACCGTGCACCGCACAGCCACAGTCCATTAACACGATTGAGCCATTCTTAATGGTTTGCGCTTGTTTGCTACCATGAGGGTACGCGCTGGCTTCATTAAACAATGCCATGGTCCAAATCCCGCTGCCACCGAGCTGTGCCTGAGCACGGCTCATGAGTTGATTCACATCTTGTTGGCTCATGCCCAAGGCTAGGTTGGCGTATACATGTTGATACGCCCTAAGGGTAATTTCATTGGCCTTGTGCATAAGTGCAATTTCGTGGGCGCTCTTAAACATGCGGCAGCCCTGAGTAATAGGGTCGGCAGAGGTATGGCGCATATTACCCATTAGGCTCATTACCCCATCGAGCACGAAGTAACGCACTGAGTGTTCAAAGGCTAATTGGCCTTTATCCACGCCGCGATCGGTCAAAATCTGTTTAACTAACGCGAATGGGCTCTCATGCTCTTGCCAGACGCGCACATCGTCACCCACTTTAAGGGATTCACGGATACTCGGCTCTTCAAAAAAAGGGCATAAAACAGCAATGTCACCTTCACGAGGAATCACCACAGCGGTTAAGCGCTCGCTTCGCCACCACTGAATGCCGGTAAAATAATCCATCGCTGCACCGGGCTCTAGAATCATGGCGGCTATGTTTGCTTTTGCCATCAGTGATTGCGCTTTTTGTATGCGGGTTTTGCGTTCACTTAGGCTAATAGGCTGACTGGAGGCTGTTATATCGGATAACGTTGCTACATTATCTTCTACTGAGGCGACTGGCTTATTTGCTGCAAATACCGATTGGGAAAGGGGAAGGGAGGCAACGGCTGCTGCGCTGGCTTTGATAAAAGCTCTTTTGGTTATTTTCATCAGGTTCATTCCATATGACACTTGGCCACAACATTATTACAAAAAGCAAAAGAGTTATAGCCAAAGGGGGGAATTCAGCAATGCTTAGTGTAAGGAATTTAAGCCAATGCAGGCAAAATCGTTTGCAGGGGAGGTATTTCGCTGGAACCGCATTTCGTGGGACAATTAAGTCGATAGTACCCTAGACGAACACCTAGACTCAGTTTCTCTTTTTAGACCTCTATTTTTAACCTTTATTTAACGTAAGTAGCCATCCACCACATGTCACATATTCATCCGTCAGATCCTAATCTTGCCTATCGGTTTGAGCAGCTTACGCAATTGTTAGCTGAGCACAGAGGTTTATGGCAGTTTGCTACCTTTGACCAAACTGATTTACCTTGGCGCGAAGATTACCCAGAGCTTTGCGATTGGTTAGATTTGCGATCCGTGAGTGATTTAGCGCAGGCAGATCCCCTTACCAGTATGGCGCCCTATTTACCCTTTTTAAGTGATATAAGCGCGTTGATTGAAGTTGACTCTTTTATTGATGAAGGGGCTAATGTACCCGCTACAAACGCGTCCCTAGGAATGCCGAAGGTAGAGGGTGTGCCGGTGCATTTTAGCCATGGTATTGGCGGGCGAAAGTGGCAGCAGATCACTGCTTTCTATTTTGCACTTGGGGCAGCGCAACAGGCCAATAGCTTTCTTGAGTGGTGTGCAGGTATGGGGCATCTTGGACGTTTACTGGCGTTAACGACCTCTTCGCCAGTAGACAGTGTGGAGTGGCAACAGGCGTTATGTGATAAAGGTCTAACACTCGCGCAAAAAGCCAATGTGCAGCAACGTTTTGTGTGTGGTGATGCGCTCGCCGCCCAAAGTGCAGCGCATTTAACAGATAAAGATTGTGCAGTGGCTTTACATGCCTGTGGCGATTTACACATCAGTTTATTAAAAAGTGCAGCGAAAGCACATACGCCACACGTAGTCATATCTCCTTGCTGCTATCACCTCACGCAAGATGCGCTTTATTCCGCTTTGTCTCATCAAGGGCGAGCGTCACTGCACCTTCACGGGCTGTCTATCAGCAAAGACGACCTAAAATTGGCCGTTAAACAAGTTTCCACCGCAGGCGCTCGCGAGCAAGGTTTGCGCGAGCGCGAGCTGACTTATCGTTTGGGTTTTGATACATGGCTGCGAGATACACTTGATGCCGAGCATTACATACCTTTGCCATCAGTGAAAAAAAGCCAACTGGCCAATGGGTTTAGTGACTTTTGCCAATGGGCTGCACAGCAGAAACAGCAGACATTCGACGCCAATGCTGAGCAAGTAGCGCATTATTTAGCAATAGGCGAACAGCGCCGCGTATTGCTTGCCCGACTCGAAGCGGTGCGCAGCTGCTTTCGCCGTGCGATGGAATTGTGGTTAGTGCTTGACCGAGCGCTCTTCATGCACGAGCAGGGTTATCAAGTAGAAGTAGGCACATTTTGTTCAGGGCAATTAACTCCGCGTAATTTTATGCTGCGGGCTAACCGTAAACAAAAAGTCAGGGTTCAATGATTTCAGTTTTATACGTATTTATGGAAAGAAAGACGCTGCAAAAATCAGCATAAGCTAGTGCAATTTTGATCAATATTTATTGCAAATCAGCTTGAAAATGTTTGGCATAATCTCATTGATGTTATATTATAACGTTCAACTTATTGAGGATTGACCAGAAATGCAAGCAACAGAAAACAAATCGCTATTAGACAGACTAGGCATATGGGCCTCTAGTCTATGTGCGGTGCATTGTTTGGCCTTGCCTATTCTTATCCCTTTGCTGCCTTTGATCGGCGCGAGCTTTTTTGCGCAAGATTGGTTTGAGCGTACTATTTTGTCTTTGTCTATGATCGTAGGATTTTGGGCGTTATTGTCTGGATTCTATCGTTATCACCGCCAAATTTACCCTTTGTATAGTTTAATGCTTGGCGGGATTATTTATTGGAATAAAGACATGTTTGGCGAAACCTATGAGCCATTTACCATTGCCATTGGCGCAATGTTGATTGTTGGTGCTCATGTGGTGAATCTAAAATTATGTCAAAGCTGTCATAGCTGCGAGTCTGAAAGCAGTTGCTCCACTGACTGATATCTTCTTTAACGCGGCAATGAGTGCAGCGTTAATATAAACCGCTAAGTCAATGTAACGCCCTGTTATGACTTAGCGAAACTCCCACCAAGTGTGACTAAATCGGTAATGAACATTTTTGCTTTACCTGGACCGTTACTAAACACACCATCTACGTCCCAGCTTACCAGTTGCGCTAAATCTGCTGGTTGATCAACCGTATACACAAAAAATTTCAAGCCTCTGCGTTTGGCGTCCAATACGAATGCCTCGTCCACGAAGGTAACATCAGCATTGATCGAATATGCCCCTAGAGCTTGCGCAAAACCTGCATAATCGATAGGTTTACTGGCGGTCAATGCACCAATCTTTAAATCAGGCTTATGCTGTTTAATACTGCGCAGCAAATGATGATCAAAAGATGAAACAATGAAATGATCTAACGTGAAATTAAGTTCATGTATGGCTTTTTCAATATTGTCCAAAACCAGCTGAACATCGCTTACGCCTTTTATTTCAATGTTCAGTATGCAACGCCCCGCAATTAGCGCCATGGCTTGCCAAAGAGTCGGGATGCGCTCGCCTAATCCTGCATCAAGCTGCTGCAGAGCTTCAAAACTATGCTCACTAAGCTGGCCTGTGCCACTGGTCGTGCGATGCAACCAATGGTCATGGATTAATAACAGCCTATCGCCATGTTGGTGAACGTCTATCTCAATACCATCGCAGCCCTGTTCAAGTGCTTTGTTGATAGCAAGCAAGGTGTTTTCGGGGGCATCGGCGCTGGCCCCGCGATGAGCAAAAACAAGCATAGAATCGACCTATTTCTTGTGTAATTTCTGAGTGTTAACAGTTTCGTACAAAGCAGCAGATATCACCAATAATCCGCCCACATAAGTTTGCCAGTTGGGTTGCTCGTCGAGCACTAATATGGCCAAGATAACGCCGTACAGGGGCTGCATACACGCGACCAATGAGAAGGTCTTTGCGCGTAAATGCTGTAAGCTGGTGGCAATTAGTGCGTGAGGCACAGCAGTAAAAAACGTACCTAACAATGCCAAATAAATATACGTTTGGCCGCTCGCGTTTAACAATTCTGGAGTAATAAAAAAGCTTAGACAAAAGAAGATCACTAAGGTTTGGTACGCCATAGCCAGCGAACCACTGTAGTGAGAAAAGTATTTCCTGTGACATAAATTGCGAAAGGCATACAGCACGGCTGACAAGATACCAACCAAAATACCTAACGTGACATCGTTCTCTAAAGACACCTCAGGCACAATCAAAAATATGCCAATAAACACCACTAGCGCGCTTAATATATCTTGCCAAACTAAGCGAATACCCTCGAAGAAGGGCTCAATTAAAACCGTTATAACAGGGAACGTGAATAAGGCTATCATGCCAACAGACACACTCGAATACTGCATAGCAGCAAAATAGCTAACCCAATGGGCAGCCATCAAAATCCCCAAACCAATGCCGATGAAGTAATCTTTTTTACGGGCAAGGGACAGCTTACCGCCAGTCATTTTGACTAACGAAAATAACACGACGCAAGCAATTATGGAGCGACCGAAGGTGATATCAGTCGCTGACAGGGGGATCACTTTTGAGAAAAGTGCCGTTGCCCCCAACAAGATAACAGTGAGGTGTAGAGACCACAGGCTCTTTTTAACCGGGTCCACGACTATTGAGTCAGAGTAGCGAAAACATCACCGAGGCGAGTGTCATCTCCAGCGCTATAATCTGCGAACTCCACCATGTCAGGCTCAAAACACGCCACTATGGTTGAACCTAATTTGAAGCGACCTAACTCGTCACCTTTTTTAAGAAAAACAGCGTCTTCACCTTCGCTTGGGTACTGCCAATGAACAACATTTTTACCTACCGGTGGTGACACTGTGCCTGCCCAAACGGTTTCAATGCTGGCAACAATGGTGGCTCCCACCAACACCATGGCCATCTTGCCTTTTGGGGTATCAAAAATAGCCACGACGCGTTCATTACGGGCGAATAAACCTGGTACACGCTCAGCGGTTAACGGGCTAACAGAAAAAAGTTCACCAGGCACATACACCATATCAGTTAGCTGGCCGTCCATGGGCATATGAATGCGGTGATAATCTTTCGGCGATAAATACACAGTGGCAAATTTACCGTTTTTGAAAGCAGTCGCTAATTCAGGTTTACCGCCTAACAAAGTCGTTAGGCTGTAATCATGGCCTTTTGCTTGAAATATACTGTCGTGCTTGATGTCGCCTAACTGACTTACTGCGCCATCTACTGGCATCGCTAAGTCTTGCTCGTTAGGGCAAATAACGCGGGCGTCATCTTTTAAAGCGCGGGTGAAAAACTCATTGAACGAAGCGTAATCAGCGGGGTTTTCACGCTCAGCTTCGGCCATGTTCACCTTATATTGTTTAATAAATAGCTTAATTAACCCAGTGGTTAAGCCACCCGCTTTAGCGGCGGCGAGTTTACCTACTAAGCGTGAAATCAGATGCTTAGGTGTAATGTATTGCAATGCAATTTTTATCGAATCGAACAAAATGAGAATCCTAAAACGAAAAGTTTTTTACCACCAACGATTGTACAGCAATAATTTATTGAGTGGGAAGGATGATAAGCACGAACTGCTATATGCTAGTTAATAATGGTGAGAAATTTTGACGCCTTTGTCGTACGTCGCCAGAATCCTCACCGTATTGTTATACCTTACTGTGCGAAGGACGCTGCTCATCTAAATTTGACAGTATTTTGTGGTAGCTCTCATAGCGTAGCATGCTGATATCGCCTTTTTCTGCAGCCGCTCGAATGATACAACCTGGGTCGTCAGCATGCGTGCAATCGCGGAATTTACACCCACCTATGTAATCTCTAAATTCTTTAAAGCCCCAGGTCAGGCGCTCCATGGGCATGTGCCACAAAGCAAATTCGCGCACACCAGGTGAATCAATCAAATCACCGCCTTGTGGGAAGTGCAGTAACTTGGCTGTGGTCGTGGTGTGCTGGCCTAAGCCAGAGTTATCCGATACTTCATTGGTAATCTCTTTGGCTTCAGGTAGTAATTCGTTGACCAAGCTTGATTTACCTACACCTGATTGACCGACAAATACACTAACCTTGTCTTTCAAACACAGAGCGAGATCGCTGATCCCGGTGCGGGTTTTACAACTTGTGTACACCACGCGGTAGCCAATATTTCGGTAAATTTGTAATTGTTCTTCAACATGTTCACGTTCAGCTGCACTTAACAGTTCTACTTTGTTGAGCAAGATAACGGGTTCTATTCCAACGTCTTCTGAGGCCACCAAGTAGCGATCGATAATGTTTAAAGACAGGGCCGGTATGACCGAGCTCACGATTATGATTTGATCAATGTTGGCGGCCACGGGTTTTACGCCGTCGTAAAAATCGGGGCGCGTGAGCACCGATTTACGGTCTTGTACTATTTCAATTACGCCACTGATGCTTTCAGTGCCGTCTTTGCCTGGGCGAAATAGCACATCGTCGCCACACACTACACTTAGCACGGTGCGGCGGATGTGACAGCGATGAATATTGCCGTCCTTGTCTTCCACGTCGGCATGCTTACCGAAACGGCCGATCACTCGACCGGATTGCTGATCTTCTAATTGATCGTCGGTGGGGGTGGTTGCCGGTTCAGCTAACCGCTTTGTGCGATTATGTGAGACTTGTCGACGTTGTTTATGGGTAAGTTTTGGTTTTTTCGCCACAGGTGAATATCTGCATTTGCTTCTAATATCTAGTATTATGGTAACGTTAGCTCGATCGGAATTATAGCAATTCCGTACAACAACTTAATTTAGCGCGATTTTAGGAGAAACCATGGCGGTGGATGCACAAAACCTTGTTTGGATTGATATGGAAATGACGGGATTGCATCCTGAAGTAGATGTGGTGCTAGAAATAGCCACTATCGTGACGGACGCCAACTTAAATATATTGGCTGAAGGGCCGGTACTTGCGATCCACCAATCTGACGACGTGCTCAACAACATGAACCAATGGTGTATCGACACCCACGGCAAATCGGGATTAACCGAGCGCAGCCGTAAAAGTACGGTAGACGAGCAGACCGCAGTGGCCGAAACCATCCGCTTTCTCGAAAAATACGTGCCTAAGGGGGCTTCGCCATTATGCGGTAATACCATAGGTCAAGACCGCCGCTTTATGGTGAAGTATATGCCGGAGCTTGAAGACTACTTCCACTATCGCAATATTGATGTAAGCACCCTAAAAGAATTAGTTAAGCGCTGGAAACCAGAAGTATTAGAAGGTTTCAGCAAGAAAGGCGTGCATTTAGCACTAGATGACATTCGCGAGTCGATTGCAGAGCTCGTGTTTTATCGTCAACACATATTCAATATTTAAAGTGAAAATACCCGCTTTGCGCTTTTCTTCAGCGTAATGCCGATAAACTGAGCACTCAAGCTAAACAATTTCGTATAAATGCAATTTAGGGCTTGCGTCCCACGCTAGTTTTTGTAAAATGCGCACCCGCTGTTGATGACAGCGGATGATTTTGTCACAAATCATGATGCGATGCGGGAATAGCTCAGTGGTAGAGCACAACCTTGCCAAGGTTGGGGTCGCGAGTTCGAATCTCGTTTCCCGCTCCAAATTTGTAGGTGATAAAGTCAAAAATACATACCAAGCACAACATCAGTATGCGGGAATAGCTCAGTGGTAGAGCACAACCTTGCCAAGGTTGGGGTCGCGAGTTCGAATCTCGTTTCCCGCTCCAAATTTAAGAAATATCTCAACGTTCTGTATGGCTTAACCTTTCCAAGGTTGAGGTCACGATCGAGCGTCGACCGCAAAGCGGTTAGCTGATATGAGTCTCGTTTCCCGTAACGCGGTTATCGCTTCAATTTCAAGAAATATCTCGACGTTCTGCACGGCTTAACCTTTCCAAGGTTGAGGTCACCATCGAGCGTCGAGCTCAACGCGGTTATTCAAACCTAAGATTTCTCCAGGGCCTTTTTATGCTCTGTATATTATCAATTTCCCTGAAAACTTGTGCACACATAAATAGCGCGTCAATAATCCGTACTTCAAAATCTGTACTCCAAAATCTGTACTCCAAAATCTGTACTCCAAAATCTGTACTCCAAAATCTGTACTTCAAAATCTGTACTCCGAAATGTAGTCCGCCAAAATGTAGTGCGCCAAAATGTAGTGCGCCAAAATGTAGCGCTGGCTGTCTCTTGCGCGTTATCTGTGCACCATGGTGAATCATCTAGGTTTAAGGTAGACGAGATAAATCACTGAAAGTATTGTATTTATTATTTTGGCATAAGATTTGTAAAGAGCTTAGCGAGTTCGGGTGATTTTGCCCTCTCAAACAAATTAATTCTGACGACGGCGTCTAGTGTTTCTACTTTTTAGTGGAAAGACTGACGCCGTTTTTTTTTGTTTGTTTGAAAGGTCAAAATTAACGAAATACCCGAACCATTTTAATCACTGGCTAAACACATACACTTAAACGGGGTTCAAAATGGCTTATTTATTACCATCAGAGTTTGCCACCAAAATGGTAGACGCAGGGGAAGCAAAGATATTCATGTCAACACGGGATACCCTCATTCGTGCTTACATGGCAGGCGCTATATTGGCATTGGCGGCAGTATTTGCCATCACTATCGCGGTACAAACAGGGGTGTTTTTGATCGGTGCAATCTTGTTCCCGGTGGGTTTTTGTATGCTTTATCTTATGGGCTTTGACTTACTAACAGGTGTATTTGTTTTGACGCCATTGGCATTGCTCGATAAACGGCCCGGCGTCACCATTCAAGGTGTATTGCGCAACTGGGGATTAGTCTTTATCGGTAATTTCTGCGGTGCGTTAACCGTTGCTATCATGATGGCGTTTATTTTTACGTATGGTTTTAACACTGACCCAGGTGCTATTGGTAAGAAAGTCGCATCAATCGGCGAAGCGCGTACCTTAGGTTACGCTGAGTTTGGTACTGCTGGTTGGTTCACTATTTTCATTCGCGGTATGCTGTGTAACTGGATGGTGTCATTAGGCGTGGTGGGTGCAATGATCTCAACTCACGTAAGCGGTAAAGTTATCGCCATGTGGATGCCTATCTTCTTGTTCTTCTTTATGGGCTTTGAGCATTCCGTGGTTAACATGTTCTTATTCCCTTTCAGCATCATCTTAGGTGGCGATTTCTCGGTGATGGATTACCTAGTATGGAATGAAATTCCAACGGCCCTTGGTAACTTAGTCGGTGGTTTAGCCTTTACTGGATTAACCTTGTATAGCACGCACGTGCGTACCGGTAAAAAACGTGATTTGCCTTATAGCAAACGCTCTGACGTAGCTGCAAGCTCAGTCGCTGAGCATGCATCTCGCTAAGTTAACAGTCGGCCAGCAGTCTATTGCTGGCCTTAAATCTGTTAATCAAGATTACTGTGGTAGTCACAGTGCGAACGATGCCCAAGGTCGATTAAAAGGCCAAGTATTAGCCATGGCCGATGGCATCGGTAGCAGCAGCGTTAGTCAAGTGGCGAGTAAAGCCGCAGTGAACAGTTTTTTACAAGACTACTATGCAACCTCTGAAGCCTGGTCTGTTGAAACGTCTGCTAAGCGGGTCTTGCAATCGATTAACGCTTGGCTGCACGGTTACACCAAGCAAAGCGAATTTCGCTACGATATAGAGAAGGGCTATGTTTGCACCTTCAGTGCCATCATCTTTAAAGAGCGTACGGCGCACATTTTTCACGTGGGTGATGCCCGCGTCTACTTATTACGTAACGGTGTGCTGGAACAACTGTCGAATGACCACCGCCAGTATGCTGCTCAAGGGCAAAGCTATTTGAGTCGAGCACTGGGCATGCATAGCCAGTTAGACATCGATTATACGAGTGTGGCACTTTGCCAAGAAGATGTATTCATTCTCTGTACTGACGGGGTGCATGAGTTTCTTCCCCCACAAGATTTATTAACCTCTCTTGCATCAATTCAAACGCTAACTGATCCAGAGTCAATTAATGCGTTAGCACGCGCTTTGGTTCAAACCGCGCTCGATAAGGGCAGCGACGACAATCTTTCTTTGCAGCTCGCCTATATTAGTGAATTAAGCCAAACCCAAGACAAGCCAATAACTGAAGGGATGCTCGCCTTGCCCTTACCGCCTGTACTACATGTCGGTGAGCAGTTGGATGGCTATAGAGTAGTACGTTCATTGCATGTGTCTGCCCGTAGTCACGTGTATTTAGTTGATGACGAGAGAACGCATAAGCAGTGGGTTTTAAAAACACCCTCTGTCGATTTGTCCGATAGCGATGAGTACTTAGAGCGCTTTTGCCTTGAAGAGTGGATAGGCAGGCGTATTCATAACGCACACGTGTTGCACGTACCTCCTGCAGAGCACCCCAAACAGTATATTTACTGCGTCGCTGAATATGTTGAGGGTCAGTCTCTGAGCCAGTGGTTAACGGACAACCCTAAACCTGATTTAGAAGTCGTGAGAGGCATTATTGAGCAGGTGGCCAAAGGGCTACAGGCATTTCATCGTCTGGACATGCTGCATCAAGATATTCGACCTGAAAACATCATGATCGACAGAAAAGGCACGGTGAAAATTATCGACTTTGGCTCAACCACCGTCGCAGGCTTGCAAGAAATCGGTCAAGGTTGTGGTAACAGTGAACTACTTGGCACCGCACTTTACATGGCGCCTGAATATTTTTTGGGTGACGTAGGCACATCACGTTCAGATATTTTTTCGTTGGCAGTATTGGCGTATCACATGTTAAGTGGGCGTTTTCCTTATGCTACTCATGTCGCCAAAACTCGTACCCGAGCACAGCAAAACCGCCTTATTTATCAGTCTGTGCGTGACGAAAAAAGCCCAGTACCGGCGTGGTTGGATGCAACGCTCGCTAAAGCGTTAAAAGTGGACCCTTTCAAACGGTATGCCGAGCTTTCAGAGTTTATACACGACTTACGTCACCCCAATGCCGATTTTGTGCGTCAATCGAAGCCGCCCATTATGCAGCGAAACCCGGTGGCATTTTGGCAAGGTACGGCATGTGCGTTACTTATCAGTAACCTTTACTTCATTTATCTATATTTACAGTAATTTATAACTTAACCAACAACTTAAGAAACAAGTTAGATTCTTATTTAGGAGAGAAACAATGCAAAGCAGAGAGCAAGTTACCCAAGCCATATTGGTCGCAAAAGTACAAAAAGGTATTACGTGGCAAGACGTCGCAGAAGCAGTGGGTCAGTCAAAAGAATGGACCACCGCAGGGTGCTTAGGGCAAATGACATTTAATTCAGAGCAAGCCGGGGTCGTGGCCAAGTTATTTGATTTAGACGAAAATGCTGAGGCGTGGTTACAGGTCGTGCCTTACAAAGGCACTTTCACGGAGGCGGTGCCTAGTGATCCGTTGCTTTATCGGCTATATGAGATGATCAACGTATATGGTTCGACCATTAAATCCCTGATCCACGAGGAATTCGGCGATGGCATTATGAGTGCAATTGATTTCTCAATGGATATTCAGCGAGAAGAAAATAGCGCTGGTGACAGAGTCAGCATTGGCTTGTCAGGTAAATTCTTGCCCTATAAATCTTACTAAATGAAGCTGCCCCTTGGGTGCATAACACCCAGGGCGCTTACTTAGCTCTCACTTCGTAACTGATCTACTGTTTCACTGACGTATTTCGCCCCTGTTAGCACTTCTTCGATGATCGTCGCTGCTTCTTCAACTTGCTTGGCACTTTGCAAAGACTGCTGATGAATGTCGCCGATGCTGTCTTTCGCTTTTTGAGTCAGGGCACTGTTGTTTGTTACCAGTTGCTCAATACCTGCAGTTGAACTCACAGTGCGCGCCGCCAGCGTGCGTACTTCATCTGCCACCACCGCAAAACCTCTACCGTATTCGCCTGCTCTGGCTGCTTCGATAGCCGCATTAAGAGCCAGTAGGTTGGTTTGATCAGCGATTGAACTAATGGTCGTTACTATTTTTGATATTTCCTCTGAGCGTTTATTTAATTGCTCAATTAAATCAGTGGAAGTCAATGTACTGGTTACGATGGCATTCGATGTGTCAACTGTGCGTTGCAAGATCACTGCGCCATCTTTGGATATCTTAGCGGTCTGCATGGATGTGCTGTAGGCTATCTCTGCGGCTTCCTGTGTCGCCAGTTGCTTTTGAATGCGAGAAGTGATGTCGGATGCAATCTTAACAACCTTGATGACTTGACCTTGCGCATTCAACACAGGGTTGTAAGTGGCTTCTAGCCATATAGTGCTGCCATCTCGAGTGAGGCGATTAAACTGCCCACCTTTAAATGTACCTTGTTCTAGTTCGCGCCAAAAGTTGGGATTTTCTTGGTAGAAGTCTTCTGTACAAAACATGCGGTGATGTTTACCTACAATGTCTTTTTCACTTGCGTAGCCCATGGTGTGAATAAAGTTTTCATTCGCGCTGATGATCTCGCCTTGTGGCGTGAACTCAATTAAGGCACTGGAGCGGTTGAGGGCTTCAAAAATAGCGGTCTGACTATTTAAGTGCTCTTTTTCAACCGTGATGTCATTGGCTATTTTGACAATACGTACTATTTTCCCGTTTTGTTCTACTGGGAAATACGTGGCTTCAAGCCATATATCTGCGCCGTCCTTGCGCTTGCGTAAAAATGTGCCGCTTGCACTTTCCCCTTGTGCAAGATTTGCCCAAAACGAGCGATACTCAGGCGAACCTGATTCCATCGCACTACAAAACATGCGGTGATGTTGCCCTTTAATTTCGGCTAAAGAATAGCCAACTGTGCTTAAAAAAAGCGAATTTGCATCTAGGATCATGCCATCTGTATTAAACGAAATTGTGGCGCAATGGCGCTCCAAAGAATGGATAAAACAAGATTCGAAACTCTCTGGAATGGGAGTGTCTGCTTTTGCTGTTGAACGGGAAAAAAACATAGTCACCAACCTCTATTACATCATTAAATAATATGGAAAAATACTTACCCATCACTACTGGTGATGCTAAATGTTATAGTATATTAATACGCCTACTTTTAGCGCGTGTATTTCACCTAAATGCAGTTAAAATGGTGAGGTAAACCGATTTTGGTTATTTCCACTACTTTCCAAGGTTTGTGCAGTTTTTATACTTATAGAAGGCTCATTTCAGAGGGTTTGCCACGGAGTTGGCTCATTAATACACCAGATCTCCCTCTTCTAGAGCAGAAATAAAGGTGATAATGTGTAAAAAACTCATCAAGTGCAGGATGTATACATCATGAAAGTTATGAAATTTATCCGTTATCTAGTTTTAGCCTCTGGCTTGCTATTACCTTTTAGTGCTTTTAATCAAGCAGTTGCACAACAAAATTCGGTTGATAAATTTGCCCCAGGTTTCTATCGCACTCAGCTTGGTCAGTTCGATATTATCGCCCTTAATGATGGCACCGTTGATTTGCCTATGGATGCATTACTGCATCAAGACAGCAATACGACAAAGCAACAATTAGAAGCGGCATTTTTATCAGTACCAACGGAAACCTCAGTCAACGGTTATTTGATTGATACGGGTGATGAACTTGTACTCATCGATGCAGGTGCGGGTAACTTGTTTGGCCCCACATTGGGAAACATTACAAAAAGCCTAGGTGCAGCGGGATACTCCCCGAGCGATGTTGATCACATATTGATCACTCACTTACATCCTGACCACGTTGGTGGTTTATCAAAAGACGGTCAGCGAGTGTTTCCCAATGCTACGGTTCATGCGAACCAACGGGACATTGATTTTTGGTTAAGCGATAAGGAAATGAGTAAGGCGCCAGAGGCGAATAAAGGTTTTTTCCAAGGCGCGATGGCGTCTTTAAATCCTTACGTGAAAGCCAATAAGATCAGTGCATTTGACGCTAGCGAGCAAATTGTAAAAGGGATTAAGACTGATGCGACTCACGGTCACACGCCAGGGCACACATCTTATCTTGTGCAAAATGATGGTGAGGAAATGTGGGTTATTGGCGATCTTATTCATGCAGGGGCAGTACAATTCCCACATCCAGAGGTCACCATTGATTTCGACTCAGCTCCTGAGCAGGCTAAAAAACAGCGTGAACGGATTTTTTCTCTCGTTGCTAAGAGTAAAGCGCTGATGGCGGGGGCGCATTTGCAATTCCCGGGATTGGGTCATGTGCGTGAAACGAAAAGCGGTTTTGAATGGGTACCTGCGAATTATCGCCGCTTACATTAGTTATGTGCCAGCCTTGGTGAACGTTCGTAATCAAGGCTGGCTAATTAAAACACATGATCAAAATGCTTGATTGTTCACGTTTTTCTGTACGTGTACGCCGAGCCGCTTTGCCAATCGTGCAAGGTTGGCCCTGTCCATCTCTAATTGTTTAGCGGCCAACGTCCAATTGCCTTGATGCTCACTCAAAGTGCGGCTGATCATCTGAGCTTGAAAAGCTTCCGTCATTGTTTTAAGACTCTGTGCTTCGCTACTGCCTAATACTTCCCTCACTTGGATTGGTTGATTCAGGTTGATCTTTGACGGCATTCCACGCTCAAAGTCTAAATCTTCTGTGCTAAGTGAGATAATGTTGTGTTGATTCTTACTGCGCGTTGCCTTCAAAGAGGCACGACTGATGACGTGTTCTAATTCCCTTACATTGCCAGGCCAAGAATAGGCAATTAGGGCCTGTTGTACGTCGTTTGGGATTTTTAGTTGGCGAATACCTAGCTTGCGAGCGGTCACTTCTAAGAAATAACCTGCGAGTAACAATACGTCATCTCCGCGCTCTTTTAGTTCCGGCACGTTGATAGGGTACACGGAGAGGCGATGATAAAGATCAGCTCTAAAACGCCCAGTTTTAACTTCTTGTGCTAAGTCTCGGTTAGTCGCGGCTACTACGCGTACGTTGACTGTTGATACTTGATCCTTTCCTACAGGCTGAATCTCGCCACTTTGCAACACGCGTAATAATTTACTTTGCACGCTTAAGGGCAATTCACCAATTTCATCTAAAAATATCGTGCCTCCATCGGCTAATTGGAATTTGCCGGCGCGCTCTTTTTCGGCGCCGCTGAACGCACCTTTTCCGTGACCAAACAATTCACTTTCCGCCAAGGTTTCCGGAATCGAGGCACAGTTAACGTGCACCAAAGGCTGGGTCCCTCGATTAGAACGTTGATGCAATGTTCGGGCAACCAATTCTTTACCCACGCCTGTTTTGCCCAATATCAGCACAGTGTAGTCAGAGCCCGCGACCAACTGAATATCACTTTTAAGGGCGAGCATACTAGGACTATTGCCGATTAACTCGCCACCATCTCGTGTTAGTGCTTCGTTCGTAAGTTCTTGCACTAAATCGTGTGCTTGTTGTGCGCGCTGTTCCAACCCACTCAGTTGCATAGCCGTTTTCAATGTGGCGGCTGACAGCGCAGTGATTAGCTGCAATGTTCGCTCGGGGATTTCTGAAAAGGCTTCAGGGCTGAGACTATCAAGGGTCACGACGCCCATCAGTTGATTGTCGCTATACAAGGGCAAACCCATACACGAATGCACGGGTAAGTCGCCTTCTTTTGCGAGCAACAAGCCATCGTAAGGATCAGGTAATGGGGAATCTGATGCAAAGCGCACCGGCTGACTTCCTGAGCAAATGAGCGAAAGGCGAGGGTGATCGCTGAGGTTAAAACGCCGCCCAAGAGTATCGGTTGCCAGCCCTTGTATTGCCAATGGTTTAAGTTGTTCGCCTTGGTAGACCAACAATACAACTGCATCGCAATTAATTGCTTTTCTAATCGAGGATAGCAATCTGTCGAACCTATCTTCATTGGTGATGCTGTTGGCGAGATCTAATGCCACTTCTAACAGAAGCGTTGAATTAAGTTCCATCATAGGGGCTCCACTGGGCAATGCTGATGTGCAGATGACAATAATGCCATTAAATGTATCAAGTCATAAAGACTTTTTAGAGTCTTTATGACTCATAATTAATAGAGTCAATATGACTCTTTATGACAGGGTTAATATTTAAGTAATTGATAATATTATAGTTATTGATTGGCATTAAAGGTGCTATCTAAAGTGTATCTCTGCTGACGCAGAACCAAAACAGGTTTTGAGCAGCGCACTCTGGGGGCACTGATGAATAACGTTATCGCAAATGACATGACTAATACCCAAATGACCAACGTAGGCATGACCGACATAGCCACTTGGTACATGGACGTTGTCAATAACGAGAGTGTATCCAAGCGCTTTGGCGCATTGTTCACGTTTGCGAATATAACCTTATCGGTGTCTCTGGCATTGCTCATGGTATGTATCGCAGTGAGTTACCCCTTATCGCACTTTTTTTCAATGCCAATTCAGGTGGCAAGCCATCTTATGATCATTGTCAGCGCTAGCGTGCTGAAAGTCGCTTACGTGGTGCGGTGTATTGCGCAATATGAACAACATAAGCGGGTGCTCTAGATGACGAAAACAGCAGTATCGAAGAAGCGCGCATCGAGTCAATCTTCCATCCAGTTTGCCCAACCCGCTGAGCCCTTGAGCAAAAAAGAAACCGCACTGGGGTTGCCTCAGGCCGCTGTATGGTCACTCGCCTTTCGGCCATTCTTCTTGCTAGGGGCGCTTTGGGCTGTCATTGCCTTGATAGTGTGGGCATTGTGGTTTAGCGGGCATGGGTCACATTCTTTCGTATTGCCACCTTCTTTATGGCATGCCCATGAGATGGTATTTGGTTTTGCCGCAATGATTGCCGTAGGCTTTCTGCTGACCGCTGTGCAAACCTGGACAGGGCTTCGCAGTGCTCATGGTGTATGGCTAATCATGCTAAGTGGACTGTGGATTGTCGCACGGATAAGTGGGGTATCCAGCGCCGCGCCGTGGGGCCTAGGTTTTTTCATATGCAGCCAATTACTATGGTGGCTGGGTGTGATTGGATGCTTCAGTTATCTGGTCATTAAAGCAAGAAATACCTCTAATTACATACTCATCGCTTTATTGGGCGGTCTGTTTAGCCTAAACCTCATCTTTTTTGCGCTCGTCAATGAGCAGGCCTATGTAATGGCGTCGCAGTTGGTACAAAGTGCGGTGCTCTTATTCTGTGTGTTAATCACGGTTATTGGTGGCCGAGTGATCCCTTTTTTCACGGCCAGAGCCTTAAACCGCCCGCAGGTAAAACACCCTAGATTCGATTTAGTGCTGCTGGTTTTTTCTCTGCTGGCGGTTGCACTTTTTATCATTCAATTTTTTACTCCTGTTTCTACTCTTACTGCAATCGTTTTGGTTGTACTTGGTGTGGGACATCTTTGGCGCTTGGGACAATGGTTTGCCCAGGGCGTTTGGGCGGTCTCATTGTTATGGTCACTGCACTTTGCATACCTTGCCATGGCTATCGGCTTGTCTCTGGTGGGGGTAAGTTTATTGACTTCCTGCTTACCCTTAAAAGATAGCTTGCACTTAATCAGTATCAGCGCTATTTCGGCCATGATCTTAAGCATGATGTCGCGAGTGTCACTGGGACATACAGGGAGGGCGTTAGTCGTATCCCGCGGTATAAGTGCTGCATTTGCTTTACTTTTAGTCGCAGGTTTCGTACGTGTATTCGCATCGCTTAGCGAGCAGGTACTCCTTTTTTGGCAACTTAGTGCATGGCTCTGGTCAACAGCCTTTATTCTGTTTTTTGTGTATTACTGGCCCGTGTTAACCAAGGCCAGAGTCGATGGAAAACCAGGCTAAAAAGGCTATCTAGACCGGTATACAACGACGTTTACTGACCACCATATTTTATTGTTTTTACTCACATCAACATCATTCACAGCAAGAGATTTTATATGTTATCCGCTCAAACTATCGCCACTGTTAAAAGTACTGTTCCCCTTTTGGAGTCCGCCGGCGTAGCCATTACCGATCATTTTTATCAACGTATGTTCCGTTTAAATCCTGAGCTGAAAAACATATTCAATATGGCGAATCAGGCCAATGGCCGTCAGCAATTTGCATTATTTAATGCGATTGCCGCTTACGCAAAAAATATCGATAACTTGAGCGCGTTAGGTGAGGTTGTTGAGCGGGTGGCACACAAACACACCAGCTTTTTTATTCAACCTGAGCACTACGATATTGTGGGCCACCACCTTATCGAAACGCTGCGGGAATTAGCCCCTGAAGCCTTTACCCCTGATGTAGAGCAAGCTTGGGTTGAGGCTTACGGCGCGTTGGCAGGAATATTTATCAACCGGGAAGAAGATTTGTATAACCTAACTGAAAAAGCGCACGGAGGCTGGTTAGGAACGCGACAATTCACAGTGCTAAGCAAAACGCCGGAATCGGCGTTGGTCACTAGTTTTGTATTATCGCCGGTGGATGGCAAACCTGTTGTAGGTTATAAACCTGGTCAATATTTGGGGGTCAAAGTACAACCGAAACACGTTGAGTTCTGTGAAATGCGTCAGTACTCGTTATCAGACAAACCTAATGGTGAAACATACCGTATCAGTGTTAAGCGGGAGCAGGGGGAAGTTAAGGGTTTAGTTTCAAATCATTTGCATGACTCTGTCGAGCAAGGTGACGTGATTGATGTATTGCCACCAGCAGGCGACTTTTTTCAGCAGAACCAACATTTGCCTACTGTACTTATTTCAGCTGGCGTAGGCTTAACGCCGATGATGTCGATGCTGGAAGCGACAGTTGAGAGCCACCCAACGACGCCAATACATTTTTTGCATGCGTGTGAAAACCCAGAGCAACACTCCTTCATCAAGCGAGTTGCTGAACTTGAAAAAAATACACCACAACTTAGCACGCATACTTGGTATGCAAGCCAAGCACCTAAGGCTGACAGCGTCACTACTGGCTTAATGTCACTAGCGCCCCTTGGGGATGATTTGCCTATCAGTAGCGGTCATTTTTATGTTTGCGGCCCCACTGGCTTTATGGCATTTGTCAAAAAACAATTGCTCGAGTTGGGTGTTAAAGACGCACAGATCCACTACGAAGTATTTGGTCCACATAGCGATTTATAATGGAAAGTGCTGATAGCAGCGTATACGTAAAATTGCGTTGCTATCTTTTTTAGTACAGCGCTGTATCGATTGTCATTTACGTAGCTTTACGCCCAGAGTAACTGGTAAAAGCACTTAGGCGCTGAAACCGTTTAGCGGCTAGCTTGATACTGTGTTAGTTAAACTTTGGCTGCATATCCCTGTAGTGAAGGTATCGGTTTACCGCGTAAAACTGCTGCTTTTCATATCTCTGATTCATAAAAAACTGAATAGTTATGCACGATTAACCACTTATATTTGGTGCGTATTCCAGTTTAATCGTAGCTAAACCTCAATATTTGCAAAGATTAGTTGAGTTTCATTACACAATGCATCATTAAGGTGCGCTCTAAATTTATCGCTATAGAAAACCACAATTAGTGCATAAATATCTGCATAACGCAGATTTTCGGCGCTTTTTTCACTCGGACTATGCACTAAAGTATCAGAAAAGCAGGCATGAAACCTGCTGTGCTAGCTGGGATTAACATCGAATTACGCAACTGTTCACAATTAAAACCGTTCACTACAAAAAAGAGAAACACATACATGGCGATCACTAAACGCTTCCTAACAAAACACACATCAATTGCTTTGGCAGTTTCAGCCACGTTTGCGCCAATCCCATCGGTTATGGCGCAAAGCGCAGAGAATGGAATTGAAACTATCGAAGTCACAGCGACACGCCGCGCTGGTTCATTGCAGGAAGCACCGTTGAACATTACCGCCCTGACTTCTGATACCTTGGCTGAGCAAAATATCGCCGACTTAGACGATGTAGCCCGCTGGGTTCCGGGTTTAACCATTACTGATCAGGGCGGGCGTAATGACTCTCCTATTATCGTACGTGGGTTAAATACCAACTCTTCAGGCCCAAGTTCAGACGGCGGCACCGTATCAACTTATGTGGGTGAAATTCCCCTATTCATTAATATGCGCTTGAACGATATTCAGCGCGTTGAAGTATTAATCGGTCCACAAGGTACCCTCTACGGCGCCGGCACCCTAGGCGGAGCCATTCGTTATTTGCCTAATAAGGTAGAGTTAGATGTCACCTCTGGTGAAGTCACAGGCAATGTGTTTAGCGTAAATGAGAGCGATAGTGTCGGTGCAGAGGGGGGCTTTGTTTTCAATACCCCTTTGATTGAAGACGTGCTTGGCGTGCGTATGTCGCTAAACAAATTCCATGATCCCGGTTTTGTTGATTATAACTACCTAGTGCGTGAAGGTGGGGTTTCCATTGCTGATCCTGATTGGACAGATGCAAGGGATGTTGACAGTAACCTGCGCTCGAAAAAAGATGCTAACGGCGAAGATACCCTTTCAGGCCGCGTTGCCCTGCGCTGGACACCCACCGAAAACATTGACGCCACACTGACTTATATGTATCAAAAGCAAGAAGTGGAAGGGCGCTCTATTGTTCATTACAACGGATTATCGCCAGATAATGGTTTGAATGACATCATCGGAAAGTACGAATCAGCTTATCGCTACGAAGAGCCCCGTGAAAAAGAAGACGACTTGCTCAGTTTAGAGCTCTCCGTTGATTTGGGGTTTGCTGAGTTGGTCTCCGCAACAGGCAAATCCACGTTCGAAGCGGTTGGTCAGCGAGATCAAACCGATTTATTGATCCGCCTTGCCTATAGCTACGAAGAGTTTCCTGCGTTTTCGAGTTACACCAGAGAAGAAGACAATCGAGATATCTTCACTCAAGAGCTACGTTTGGTATCTAAAAATGATTCTGACCTAAGTTGGATCGCGGGTGTTTTTTATAACAAGATTGAAAGCGACGGCAGAAGCTTAGAGTTCACGCCGAACTTCGATGAATATGCGATAGAGACGTGGGAAACAGGAGGCAATTTACGTACTGATGATCTCGAATACATATCGTTTGATGAAACAGAAGTAACTGAAAAAGCCCTGTATGGGGAAGTAAGTTATGCGGTCACTGAGCAATTAGATATCACCTTAGGGGCTCGTTTTTATCAATACGATTTAGAAACCGCATCTGACGTTGATTTACCTTTGTTGTATACCTCTATTTCGGTTGAAGAAGGTGCTGAAGACTTTAGGCAAGGAGATGAAATTATCTTGATCCCCCTTGAAAATGAAGCCGACGACAGTGGGAGTTTGTTTAAGTTTAACGCCAGTTATCAAATTACGACTGATGTGATGGGGTATGTCACGGTCAGCGAAGGCTTTCGTATTGGTGGCTCAAATGGTGTGGGGGCTTGTCCTCCCGACTTATCAGGGGATACACAAGAAGTCTGCGCTTTACCCGATGAGCAAATTTACGCACCTGATACCACAACCAATTACGAACTTGGCTTGAAAAGCACATGGCTAAAAAACAGATTCCATTTCAATATGGCCTTGTTCAACGTGGATTGGGATGACGCTCAAGTCACGGGCACCACGGAAAATGGTCAGCAGACTATTTTGGTTAATGCCGGCAAAGCTAATTCAAAAGGCGTTGAGATGATGTCACGCGCAATTTTTAGCGATGAATTCAGTGCCTATGCCACTTATGCTTACACCAAAGCTGAATTGACCGAAGATGTAGCTCAGTTGTTCGATGACTCTGATGGCCTTGACGGCGATCGCCTACCAGGTTCGCCGGAGCACCAGTTCTCCCTTGGAGTTAAATACTCTACAGAAGTGTTTGGCGATAAATTATTAGATGTGACCTACGGCCTAACGGCGCAAAGCGATATTTACTCTAAAATAGGCCTGCACGAATCTGGCGAAATTATTTCAGGATATGCGCTAAGTAATTTAAGCGCGTCTTTGTCTGACGAAGATTGGTCGGTCACCCTTTACGTGGACAACCTCTTTGACAAATACGCCGTGAGCTCATCACGAAATGATTTGGGTGATATTGGTTTGGCGGTAGCCCCTGATACTAACTCGAACCGAGGTGATATATTGCGTTACTATGGTCATTACTTAGAGAGACCGCGCACAGTTGGGCTTAAATTTAATTACCAATTTGAGATGTAGTTTAGGCTAAAATTCTTAATGCATAAAAAGGGCGCTGAGTGCCCTTTTTTATAAGTGAACAAAGCAGCCCAGTTCCATATAAAGTGACAAGAAACCTATGCTAGATATTAAGCAACTGCATCAACAAGCCATTTATGCGCTTAATCAGCGTGATTTTGCTAAAGCCCATAGCGTGTGCGTACAGATCGTGAAACAGGATCCATGCGATCACGATGGTTATTTTTTATTGGCTATGATCAACCTCGAAGTCGGTCAAATTGCCAAGGCGATTAAGTTAATTGAAAAAGCGAATGCCATCGCGCCGCAAGCTGAATACTTTGCCTATTTAGCCAAATGCCATTCATTGCGCGGTGAATCACAATCTGTACTTGATGCCACAGCCAATGCGCCTCTTGAACAGCTCAGCAAGCCCCTTGCGCTTGATACACTAGGCGTAGCACTTAGCCGAGTTGGCCAGCATGAAAAAGCATTGGGGTATTTCAGTAAGGCGTTGTCGCTAGATAAACATAATGCGCACTTTTACTATAACGCTGGGGTATCGAGTAAATTCGCAGGTAAGTTTGAGGATGCTAGAGCACATTTTGAGCGAGCCATTAGCATCGCTCCAGATTATAACCAAGCGCACTTTGCTTTGGCAGACTTAGGTGGCATCAGTGCTGATAACAATCATATTCCACGCCTTCGAGCCGCTGCGAAACGCACCAAAACGGTTGATGGTGCCATGCATATTGCCCACGCACTGGCTAAAGAATACGAAGGACTAAAAGATTACACTAGCGCATTTGATGTACTTGAAAATGCCAAAAGCGCGAAGCTGGCGAGTATCGGTTATGAATTTGCTGACGATGCCGCGTTTTTCGATTGCGTAGAGCAAACCCAGCTCAAGGATTTAGACCGCGATTATTCTCAAGCGGGTGATTATGCTAAAGCGGGTGATAGCTCGCACCAGCCCATTTTTGTGATGGGCATGCCTCGTTCTGGCACCACGTTAGTTGAGCGTATCCTAAGTAATCATAGCGAGGTGTTATCAGCGGGAGAACTACAAGATTTTGGCGTGGCAGTGAAAGAGTTAGCCAAAACGCCATCACCCACGGTGTTAGACGTAGAAACATTGCGCAAAGCCATGCAAATTGAGCCTGCAAAAATAGGCCAGCGGTATATTCAACGCACGCAAGCCATAGTGGGAGATACTCCCCATTTTGTGGATAAGCTACCGTTTAACTTTTTCTACATTGGCCTCATTCGTCGCGCTTTACCTAATGCAAAAATCATTTGTTTACTACGAGACCCAATGGATACCAGTGTCGGTAATTATCGCCAGTTGTTTTCACTGAATAGCCCGTACTATGCCTACGCCTATAATTTGCAGAATATCGGGCGCTTTTATAGTCGCTTTCACACGCTGGTACATCAATGGCAGGCCACGGGCACGGATAACTTCAAGCTACTTAATTATGAAGATTTGGTGCGCAATCCTGAGACCAATATTCGTGATTTACTGTCATTTTGTGGTTTGTCATGGCAACAAGAGTGTTTGCATGTAGAGCGCAATCAAGCCCCTGTGTCAACAGCCAGCAAAGTCCAAGTGCGACAACCGATCAATCAATCCTCAATCGGCCGCTGGAAGCATTATCGACAACATACTCAGGCGCTTGAAACCTTCTTTAAGCAACAGCAGATCCCATTTGAATCCTAAATCGCCTCTGCTTTAGCCACCGTACTTTTGGGCACTTATGTGACATACTTTGTGCCCCTGAGCATGCTAGTACGTGTGCTGTGAATCTATCAATGTTCGTATTTCATCCTTGGAGCCCTATGCCCGCCCTTAAACGTCTTGACCAGCTACTGAGTAATTTAGGCTATTGCAGCCGCAAAGAAGCCCGATACTTACTCAAAGGCAAACGCGTTACCGTCAAAGGTGAATTCGCTAAATCTCCCGCGTTAAAAGTTGATCCTGCCACCGTGCGGGTAGACGGCGAAGCCCTTGATGCTCCTGATGGCATTCTCGTGATGCTGAATAAGCCCTTAGGTTATGTGTGCAGTCATGACAATAACGAGGGCATGCGTATTTACGATTTGCTGCCTGAGCGCTGGGAATTTCGAAACCCAAAAATAGTCAGCGTCGGCCGATTAGACAAAGACACCAGCGGACTTATTCTAGTGACCGATGACACCAAGTTAGTACATCAACTCACGTCCCCCAAGCACCACGTAGACAAGGTGTATCAAGTGAGCGTGGATTGCCCGTTGCAAAGTGACATCATTGATTCATTCGCTAAAGGCGTGGTATTGGGTGAAGGGGCTGAGCAGTGCTTGCCCGCGAAAATAGAAATAGTCAGTGAAAATGTAGCGAACGTGACGTTAAATGAAGGAAAATATCATCAAGTGAGGCGTATGTTTGCCGCTTGCGGTTATCACGTTGAAGCCCTGCATCGCAGTCAATTTGGTCAATACAGGCTGCAAGATTTAGCCCAAGGCGAGTGGCAAACGGTTGCTCCTCCAAGTGTAATTTAACGGCGTAATCATGCCTTTTTTCATATGAAACGCGTATTGATATCAAAGCCAATTTAACGAGCGAGATACTCGTAAAATGGGCTCCTTATATCTGAATTAGGCAGATTTATTTAAGCTGAGCGAAATGCTTACTCACCGCGCATTCGTACGCTTGATCAATCCCTGCGTACGCAGGACCGAATACCGAAAGACCTTTCTCGCCAGTGAACTCCTTCGGCGCAGGTAAAATGACGACTGCCAAATTAGCCCCGACTTTGTGATAAGGATTAGTCACAGGTACATTGTTATCCACGTCCAGTACACAAATCAGATCAGGAATGGTTACATCTACTACGCCATTTAAACGCGCCGCCATGTTTTCATTCTTTACATCAATAGCATACGTCGAGCCTTGGTACTGGCTGTGGCCTTGAATGTCGATAGTGCCTAAGGTGAATCCATCTTTGGTCTCAAAATGAAACTGGCTAACGTTGCCGCGAAACGCCACATAGCCACCGGCGCAATCGGCGATGGCATCGGCAATGTCATCTTGTTCTTGAACCGCTAAGCGAATAGCTTGACCGACGTTTAAGGCTTTGCTGATGGTGCCAGGAATCACTGCACCGCGAAGCTGTTCCACAGGTAAAGCGTGATCTATCGCTGCAATGTCATTGCGACTCACCATAGCAAGGGCGCGCACAACACGCTCAGCGCGTTGGTCATCTGCAACGTTTTCACAGATAAAGCACTCACCAAATTCATTAGCCGTCACGATAGGCGCGGCAGGCAAACCATTGAAATAATAGGTTGAGTGAGTGATTTCGGGTACGGCGCGCCCAGCGGGGTCGGCATCAATAATGTAACCGTCTGTCATGGCGGCTAGATAAAAGGAGATAGCCGTATTGGAGCCACCGAGTTCACAGCAAATAGTGCCGTAATAATCATCACCCGTCAGGGCTTGTAGGCGCTCATAGGCTGCTAACATGGGAATACCGCTTGCTCTTGGCAGAGCGGCATATTCTTGCTCTTCTTCCCCAGAAATAGCGGTTAGCGCACCTAGCATATAAGGTGTACATAGCTTTTCACCGTCTGGGACTTCATCGATGTCTACCAAGGTGAAGGTTTTACCCTCAGCAAAGGCGGCTTCAATATAGCGAAAACCTTCGCTGAGCTCACCACCGCCACCGGTGCCAAGTACTGCGCAGCCATGTAATATGTCTGATATGTCTAACCGGGTTAACTGTTTCATGTTTAATCCTCTTTTGCGCTGGGGAAGCATTTACCCAGAGCAATCTGGTGTTTTTTTAGCTGCATAAATATTAGTGATGTGGCGCAATGTATTTGTTGGTAAATGGTTGGTTTACCCGCACAACTTGTTCGAATGTGTACGGGTAAACAAAATAATATTTCGTTTACTGTGGGTGAGACGTTGTTAGCTTGTTACGTGCTCTGATTTCGCTACGTGATAATAAGTAGTAGGCAGGCAGCGTGAGTAACACGGCATCAAAAACCTCAATCGTGGTGATAGTGATCCAGCCTTGATTTGACGCCATTGAGGTAGAAACGCCAATAAGCCATGCGATGATGGCACGTATATTCAAGCTTTGGTTGTGGGTAAGGTGTTGCAGGGTGTATTTTTCACCGCGCCTAACGATGAAAAAATCCACCACGTAAATGGCGGCGACTGGGGTGAATATGATGGATAAACCAAACAAGAAATTGGTGAAGTTGTCCAGTAGATCAAATGACGCGACCACGGTGCCTAAGACGCCTGCGGCGACGATGCATTGCCACTCTTTACATTTAGGGAACACGGCAATAATGCCTAGGCCACAACTGTAAAGGTTGATTACATTGGTGACGCAGCAAGAAATAAGCAATAAAAAGAATGCCAAACCGCCTAAACCCAGCACCAGCATCACAGATAGAATGTCGCTATCGGCCACAACAATGCCCGCAAAAGCCGCAACAACGTATACAAAAGAGTTGATCAGCAAGAAAGGCAGAAAAGATGCGTAAACGGTATCGATGGGTTTAGCGGCATAGCGGCTGAAATCTGGCATGAGTACCACACTCACAATAAAGCTACCGACGACCGCTGAAACCCCTTCGCCAAAGGTCAGTGAGCCGCTCATTATTTCGGGGGTAGGGTTGGTTTGGGCATAGCCAAAGCTCTGTACCAATAAATACACCACAATCGCAAATAAAATAGGCACCAATAGATTGGTGATGCGCTCTATGGTTTTAAAACCCCATATGGTTATCACTGTTATCAGCACACCAAATAGCGTTTCAAGCTGCCATGCCTCTGGGGCAGAATCAGTGTATTTAAGTAAAAGCTGCTGGCTAACTTGGCTGAATAAATCGACATTAATGCCATACCAACCGAGCAAAGACACCACAAACGCAAAGTTAATGACGTTCGCCCCGGATGTACCAAACACAAATTTAATCGTCATGCAGGATGAAAAACGATTATGCATGCCAACAAGCCCAGTGACTGTGCCTAAAATAGCCAGTGCTAAACCACCCAGCAGAAAGGCGAAAATCGATTGCGCTAATCCCAATGCATCACCCAGTTGTATACCTGTTATAAGCCCCGGCACGGCAAACGCCAGCCCGCCATTTATCATACCTATCCCAATGCCACTGACTGTCTCGCTTTGGGGCACGGGCGTTGTAGCATAATCGTTCAAAGAGGTTGCAGTTGCAGCGCTGTGTTTATCTGACATGTTTGAGTAACCTATAAAAGACAGCCCCTGATTGGGGCTGTTAAAAATGTTTAGCTGTGGCTCTAGGGATGCTAAACAGGTTTGCGCTAAAAGCGGTATGCAGCTTCAATCCCGTAAGTGCGAGGTTTATTAGGCTGGCGAGCAAACTCTGTAACACCATCGTCTAATATAAAAATGTCCTCGATCGCACGTTCATCGGTTAAGTTATTCACAAACAATTGAATTGTCCATTGTTCGCTGCGTAATCCTAGGTTGGCATTGATGAAGCGGTACTGAGACGAACGAATTTGCGGCTGGGTAATGTCGAATGACTTAGGCCCTTCCACTTGCAGTGACGCGCTTGAGGTGAGTGACCAAGTATCGTTTAGCTCAGTCAGGTAGTTGGCCGACAATGCTAAGTTGTAGTCAGGCACCCACACCATGGTTTCTCCCTCAAGCGAAGGCTGGCGTGAGAACGCTTTAATTTCAGAATCAATCAGGCCTGCGCTGAAGCGAATATCCAAGTTCTGTGTCGCTGCCACGCCAAGTTCAAGCTCAACTCCGCGGGTTTCAACACGATCAATGGCGAGGTTTTCAAGTGTAAAAGTGCGTACATTGAATTGCGTGACTTGCGCATCATCTTGGTCGATCGCAAACGCAGCACCGTTTAAGGTCACCGAGTTTTCAAACAAGGTGGCTTTAAAGCCACCTTCAACGCTGTCTGATACTTCTTTGTTGAATGTACGGCTTATGCCCTCTGCTGGCTCATTGAATCCACCGCTGCGAAAGCCTTTAGAGTAACTTGAATAAACCAAAAAATTTGGCATTGCTTGGTAAGCAAGGGTGACCTTTGGCTGCGACTGGCTAAAGGTTTTTTGCGCGAAGGTGTCATCAGCAAAATTAGGAGCAAACGACTCGCGTTTGTCTTGATCAAAACGTAAGGCAGTGGTCAATTCCAGTTTGTCGGTAATGTCATAGTTTACTTGGCCAGAAATAGCCCACGCTTTGCTGCTGTTGTTGTCGGCAATAACTAAGTACTTCTCTTCGTCAGTGAAGTCGCTGCGGTTACGGGGAGCGTCGCCGGCAAAATCATCAAAAAAGCTCACAACTGTGTCCCGTTGCCTGTCTTGATAAAACAAAGATACCGCCCAGCGTAAATGTTGCTGATTTTGCGAGGTGAAGCGGCTTTCAACCGTAAATGATTCTACGTCTGACTCACCCGCAGTGCCAAAAGGAGCGCGAAATAAGTCCGCTTCATCGATAAAAGTGGCATCAGCAGAGTAGTCGCCGTCGTAGAAATGATCGTTCTTGGATTGACTGTAAGCTGTGATGAAATCAAAGGTACCCAATGCGTAATCCTGTGACAGTTTGGCACTTATCTCGAACACATCGCGCTCGTCGCGGTTTGCTATGTTTTGCGAGGTGTCGATGGAAAAATCTTCGATGGTGTCAGCGGTCACACCTTGATAATACGCAAATCCAGCCGTGCTGGTGGTGTATCTGCTTTTAATGTTTAAGCGGGTGTCATCGAATATATCAAATTGCAATTGTCCAAAGACTGAGTCCTCATCTAAGGCATCGGCCTCCTCGTCTAAAAACGCGTTATCGATTAAGCCGTCACTGCTTTTGGTATAACCGCCTACTCTAAAATAGGCGCTGTCTTCTTCGTTCAACGAACCGGATAGTACACCGCTTAGATGATAGGCATTCCCATTACTGTAGGACCCTTTTACACTGCCTTCTAAGTCTTCAATGGGTTGTTTTGTGGTGATTAACACTGCACCGCCCACGGCTCCGCGGCCATATAAAGCACCTTGGGCGCCGCGCATCACTTCAATGCGCTCAACGTCTACTAAATCTTGGTTGATAAATTCAATATCAGATGCGGTGACGCCATCCACCACGAAAGCAAGCGGGGGATCGCCCACTTGAGGTGTGATCAAGCCACGAATAGTGATGCGCGATAGACCTGGGCGGAAATTATCTAATTGCGTTAGGTTAGGTGTTAGGTTTGCTACATCTCTGAAATTAGCAATTCGTGCGCTTTGTATCATATCGGATGAAAACGCGGTAACTGAATCAGGCACCGATTGAATGGACTCTGTTCGACCACGAGCAGAAATAGAGATAATTTCTAGATCATTTGTTTGAGCTTGTATCGAGGCGCGGGTGTCAGTAACTTGAGCGTAAGCATGGGGAACAAGCGATAGACTAACGCATAGGGCAAGGGTAGATTGCATGAAGGGCTTTACTTTTTTGTGCATATTAACGCCTCAGTGGGAGTTCATTTTTTATATTGAGCCGTTCCAACGCTGCTCAAATTTTGAGTCGTTTAAGTTTCCACAATTGGAACAAAATAATATTTTGTTGTGCGTGCTCGTTTCAGGCATTATTTTTTGAACCCTTTACCATAAACGCTAGATTTTGTTTGAACAGCCTTTATCAGCCAGGATAAAAGGCAACCATCAGGTAGTGAAATGAAAAAAACGATTAAAATCGATAGTTACAACCGAAAAATTCTAGCAACACTGCACCTGCAAGCTGATTTAACCAATATAGAGTTATCAGAAATCGTTAACTTATCGCCAAGTGCCTGTTTTCAAAGAGTGAAGGCTCTCAAAGATGCCGGCTATTTTAGAGCTGCTCATGCTGACGTGAACTTAGATCAGTTATGTGAGCATGTGTTGGCCTATATTGAATTCACCTTTGACAATAACACTGCTGCCACTCGCAGACGCTTCGCCGCCGTCATCGAGAACATGCCTCACATCATGGATTGCATGCAGCTCAGTGGAGACGTGGATTATATTTCCTTGAGTTGTTTCCCAGATATTAAAGCGCTCAACGCAGCGTGCACCGAATTAAGTGATAACCCTGAATTGTCGATCAAACACATTAAAACCCGCATCGTATTAGACAGAGCCAAGTGGTTTTTGGGGTATCCGTTGGCGCACCTTAAATGGATTGATGAAAGCCCTGAGTTTTAGCAGGAGCGTGTGATGGAATTTACGCACTCATCAAATCATTAATGATGACGATATATAGTGAAAGATGAAAATAGTTTGTACTGGGGTAAACTCAGCGCAAACAATAATAATATTGAATAAGCATAGACTAAGTGGAATAACCTTTGGCTATAAAAACAGGGCAAGACGTTGGTTAATATAAAAAAACTCAGTTCAAAAGTAATGGGTGTATTGATGGTTTTTGTGGCAGTACTCGGCCTCATCGCTGCACTGACTATCAACAATCTTAGTTCTCATGTAGACCAATATAGCGACTTACTGGAGCGAGAAGTAAAAGCAGCGCTGTTAATTGATACGGTGAATCTCACTTTTAAGCGACAAGTGCAAGAGTGGAAAAACGTACTTCTGAGGGGGAAAGATAGCCAAAAACGTGAAAAATATTGGAATAGCTTCAGTGCACGGCACAAAGAAATTGAGCAGCAGCTGAATACCTTGAAGAGCATAGATGTCAGTCCACAAGTGCGCGAGCAGTTAAACGACTTTGCTTCAGTGCATTCAACTTTATACGACAAATACCGGTTGGGCTATCAAGCCTTTATTAATGCAGGTTATGACCCATACGTTGGCGATAAAGCTGTGGCAGGTATTGACCGAGCACCGACTAAATTGCTTGAAACCCTCAGTGCGCAAATAAGCAGCCAAGTAATATCGCAAAACCAATCCAAGAATAGCCAAGTTAGGCGCTCTTTATGGTGGGGAAGTGTCAGTTTAATTTCAACCATAGTGCTTGGCTTCGCCCTACTGTTGTGGAGTTTAAAAGCATTAGTGACTTCGCCTTTACGTAAATTAAGTGAGCATATTCATGATGTTAGTCAAGGCCGGCTTGCATCTCCTTTAATGTTTGAACGCCAAGATGAAATTGGCCAAATGGCTCAGTCAGTAGAAACATTGCGCGTAGACCTGTTAGAGATCCATTCAGGGCTTGGCGCAACACAACAAGATTTAGACAGAGTCTGTTTTAGTTTAGTCGACAGCGCTGGCGCCATCAGCCAGGGGGTTACGGAGCAAAATCACGGCACGGCCAGTGTGCAAGAAGCGGTGGATCAACTGTCGCAAGTGGCGCAAGTTATTGAGCAGCATGTTCATCATGCCGCAGATTCAGCGACAACAGCGAGTCGCTCAGCGGTCACCAGTATTGATGTTATGCAGCAAACCATTGAGACCATTTCTGGCTCGTCTAAGCAGATTGAAGACACCGCAAAAGTGATTTCAGCGTTAAACGAAGACGCGCGAAAAATAGGTACCGTATTAGACGTTATTCAAGGCATTGCTGAGCAAACCAACTTATTAGCACTCAATGCTGCCATAGAAGCCGCGCGAGCCGGGGAGCATGGTCGTGGCTTCGCTGTCGTGGCCGATGAGGTCCGTACACTTGCGGCTAAAACTCAGCAATCTACAGAAGAAATTCAGCAGATGATCGCAAATGTGCAGCAAGGCACCAGTGATGCGGTAAATGCGATTAGCCAAGGGCAAGACCAAACAAAATTCAGTGTTGATAAGGTGCTTGAAGCCGATGGTAATTTGAAAGGAGTGACCAACGCAATTGAAGATATTGCAGCAGTGAATCAACATATCGTTGAAGCGATTGCCCAACAAAGCATCGTGACACAAGACATACTGCGCCATTTGAATGAGCTAAGCCAAATAGCGAAACTCAATGGTGAGCATGCCCAATCGTGCGATGAAGATAACCTGACCTTGATGGATGTCAAAGATCGGATGGCTGGCATCATTAAGAAGTTCGTGCAATAGCCCTAAGCTTAAAAGCAGCACTAAGCTTATAAGTCGCCCTAAGCTTAAAAGCAGCCTTGAGCTGATAAACAGCCCGAGCCTAAAAATAGCCTTGAGCCAATACACAGCCTTGAGCCGATAAATCACGAGGGAACGCCCCAGCGACTTTGCTCTGCGTTCTCACTATTTGAAAGGGAACAAGCATTACGACATTGCGACGCCTTAATAAAAACCGCTGGACGCACTCTGAGGCGGGCACTGATTAATGCGGATGGGGATTATTGCCTCGAAATGCAATTGGTGGTTGATCCTCTATCCACTTTAAAAACGTGATAAAATTTAAGTAAATCAAATAACGCATGCAGCTTTTATATTACCCTAGGCTGCTTCATTTTCTTCCCGAGACCCACTTATGCTCAAAAAAATTATGCTACTGGTCGTCCAAGGCTTGTTAGCTGTGGTGCCTATAACATTGACTGTTTATGCATTGTATTGGCTGGTAACAACCGTGGAGTTGGCGTTAACGCCGATCATACCTGCTCAATGGTACTTCCCAGGCATGGGGTTAGTGACAGGCATTGTGTTGTTGTTTTTCGCAGGTTTATTAGTCAACGCTTATGTGGTTAAAGTACTACTGCATTGGGGCGAGCGGGTTTTCGAGCGCATTCCATTGGTAAAAACTTTTTATGGCGCCATTCAAGATGCCGTAAACCTAATCAATGTGGGTAAGCAACAAAAGATGCAAAGCGTTGTGTCGGTACAAATTAGCGACAGTATTGATTTAATTGGTTTTGTGACCAATGCCGAAGGTGGAAAAACGTTATTTAACGATGCGCAAAAAGTCGGCGTTTACATTCCTCTTAGTTACCAAATAGGTGGCTATACCTTATATATAGACAAAACTAAAGTAACCCCACTGGATATAGACGTAGAAACTGCTATGCGTATTGCGCTCACTGGTGGCAGCCAATCCAAGAACGAAAACGGATTTAAAAAGCAAAAACTCCCTCAATAATGACATCTCTACTGGTTGCTTTTTGTACTAAAGGTTTGGGTGGTTAACGGAGTGTCTGTAAAAGCAGGCATTTCATGTCAATTTTAGCCATTTTTAGGTAAATAAACCTCTCTGATTTCAGCCCCCGTAAGAATTGCACACCCGATGCAATAATTTCCCACAGTTCTGAAAGGCGCGGCTGCGCTGGTGATACACCATTTATTGTAACTTATTGGCATATATGGTTTTTCTTATTATTTACCGCGCTGGCACAGCCATTGCTTTTACTTAGTCAAGGATGCAAATAAACACCTATGCATTTGCGAGAACCTTCTCATTGGATTTAGGCACAGCGCAAAACGTTAACCTAAACCCAAAGGTGTGAACTTAGCCACTCGGTTAAACGACCTAACAACGTAAGGGGAAAATCATGGAAAATGCAAAAACAACGACAGCGAATACTAACTCAAAAACGGATTCGCCAGTTTCGAAAAAAGCGCAAGAAGCATTGCACGACTCTGTAGATGCAGTAGCAGATAAAGCGTCTAAAGCGGAACGTTCTGTGCGCGACACAGCACAGCGCTCTGCGGAATCTCTGGGTGAAGCGCAAGAGAAAATGGTCAAACAGTGGAACGGTTCACAAGTGCGTAAATTCGCTACTGAAAACCCAATCGCCACCGTAGGCATTGCGTTTACCGCCGGTATGCTAATCACTTCGCTGTTGCGTAAGCGCTAAGCAAATGGACATGCCTAACCCGGATAAGCCTCGCACTGCTGAAGAAGACAGCCAACAGCACGGTGAACTTATAAAGGAAATCATCGGGGCCGCTACGGATGCAGGCAAACGCTACCAGCGACAGCTATCGCTAGCCAAGACCTTAGCCGGGCGTGAGTGGAAACTCTCTGCCCGAGCCATGGTGTTGGTGTTGACTGGTGTGCTGCTACTAACGGCAGTCAGTGCAACTTTGTGGATCACTCTAAACGCTATGTTAGCGCTGGGGCTTATCCAACTTAATGTGCATTGGGTGTGGGTGGGCAGCGGCGTGATTTTACTGAATGCCGCGGTAGCCTTGGGCATAGTAATGACCATTAAAGCGCTGCTTAAGCACGTGAGTTTATCCCGGGCATGGGACGCATTGACATTGTCAGGCACGAAGGCTTCAAAGGCTAAGTCAGATGACAATAAATCGGCCCAGAGTATGAATACTAAGCACCATTTTCAGCATTAATCGCGACCTAGATAGGGGCGCTCAAGGAGGCAGATGATGTCAACTGACAGTAATTTTGGTCACTCTATCAGCCGACTCTTATTAGGTCGACGGTTAACCGATGTTGAAAGAGCAACGTCAGATGCGTTTGAAAATCAGCAGATGATTTTAGCGCGTAAGGAACAGGTTGCTAGTGCGACCAAAGAATTTTGCAGATTGCCATTAACACCTGTAGGGGCGTTTGCTGCAGGTGCTGCAGTGGGCATGACAGGCTCTAAGCCCGCATCGGTGCCACTGATAATGCGCATCGTTAGCCTAGTTAATCTGGCTTAAAAACAGTTTTTTAGGAGTCACTCAACTCACCTAAGGCAATATTCCTCTGCCGCTTTTCGGTGACTCCTTTTTTATTCCTTGTGTGAGCTGGCTTGCCATCACTATTAGTGGGCGAGCCAGTTCCGATGTAGAATAGTTCACCTGCAACATGTTAAACGGCCGACGGTCAAGTGCACGGCCGGATCGGAATCCATACCATGATAGATAACATCATTTCCTATCTAACAAGCTAACCTGACTAGACTTCTGTGTTTGGGGCAAGAGCAGCCGCGGGCATGCGAAGCTTGAAAGCGTCAAACGAAAACGGCGGCTCAAGTTGGCCGCCGTTTGTTGTATGAAAGTTCTGCTTACTCGTTTTAAAGTGAGCCGATTACGCCTTCTCTGCGCTTATCTGCTGCACCTTCTAGGCTGCCATCAGGCTGGCGCATAATCACACTTAAACCTGAATTCTCACCTTTTGATGCATCAACATCGAAGCCCATGTCTTTCATGGCTGAGATAAGTGAATCGGGCGCAACGTCTTTTTCTAAACGCACGGTTTTGCCTCTGGCAACCATGTTTGGTAAGTCAACTGCGGCTTGTGGACTTAGGTCCCACTCGAACACGCCAACCAAGGTTTTCACTGTGTAAGCGATGATGTTGTTGCCGCCAGGAGAGCCGGTTGCTAACAAGAACTCACCGTTTTTGTCCAGCACGATGGAAGGTGACATAGATGAGCGCGGGCGTTTATTTGCCGCTACAGCATTGACGATAGCATTGCCGTTTTTATCATGGTGCTGAAACGAGAAATCCGTTAACTGATTGTTCAAAAACATACCGCCTACCATGCGCGTGGTACCGAAGATACTTTCAACGGTTGCCGTCATAGACACCACATCGCCTTTGGTATCCACAATGACGAAGTGGGTCGTGCCGTGTACATCTCGGGTCGCGTCAATACCGGCTGTTGTATTTCTGGGTGTGTCGTTATACGCCCAAGGGTCGCCTACTGCGTAAGTCTCAGGGGTTGCCTTATCAGAGATCAAGGTGGCTCGTTTTGCCAAATACGCTTTATTCAACATGCCGGTTATGGGCATATCGATAAAGTTAGGGTCGGCAATAAATTGGTCTCTGTCGGCATAGGCCAACTGTTGAGCTTGAGCCAAAACAGCCCAATTTTTCGGATCTGTGGGGCCAGCAGCACTCGGGCGCGGGCCGTTTTCTAAAATACCCATGATCATGCCTACAGCCAACCATGAAGACGGTGGCGGTGCGCCACAAATTTGCGTATCACGGTAATCCTGACACAGTGCGGTGCGCTTAACCGGCTGATAAGCTGCGATATCTTCAGCCGTTAACGAGCCCGCTCTTGGCTGCTGCTGCACCATGGCAGCAATCTTTTTAGCAATATCACCGTGGTAAAAGTCGCTTGGGTCGTTAGCGATGATCGCTAGTGTTTTCGCGTACTCAGGGTTTTTTAATAAATAACCCGTTGGATGAGGCTGGCCGGCGTCATCAAAAAAATAATTGTGCGCATCTAACGGGCCTTGGTCACGGGAGCTGGGGATATATTTACCAAATCGTTCGAGCATGCCGTGCAATCGAGGAGATATTTCAAAACCATCGGTAGCGAGTTTACTGGCATAGCTGAACAAGCTACTCCACTCTAAGGTACCTTGGTCTTTATGGGCCATGGATAACATGGCGACGATGCCAGGTACGCCGGTGGATAAGCCGCTAGTTTTTGCATCGATATACGACATTGAATCGCCGTTCTCAAGCATGAACATATCAGGCTTAGCACCACTTGGTGCACTCTCACGGCCATCGTAAACTGCGATTGATTTTGTTTCGTTGTCGTAATGCACCATAAATGCACCGCCGGCTAGGCCAGAGCTTTGCGGCTCAACGAGACTCAATACTGATTCAATGGCGATAGCCGCGTCGACCGCTGAACCACCAGCGCGCAATACTTCTAATCCTGCGGCTGTAGCGTGGGGGTTAGCAGTGACCACCATGGCCTGCTGTTGAGGCAGTGCTGCTCTTATTTCTGTTTGGTTCTCCGCTGAGCTACAACCCCAAAGGCTGACGGATAACACCCCGAAGGCGAGTATATGAAACTTCATTGATTGTTCCCGATAGTTAAAATTTGATAGACAAATGACAGTGAAATTAAAGAGGCGAGAATCACTTTTGAAACGTTTCAAAATGCGCAGTACACCCAAAAGGCGATACTCATAAGATGTATCACCTAGTATTTTTCTATCACAAAAAAGCCCTTGCTGACAATGGGCTTACAAAAATCAAACCTAATTAATCCCCGAACACACAAATTAGCGTTTCATTTTGGACATGAGCAGCAAAAAACGCCTTTCGCATTGTCGATTTGTCTTATGCTGGAGTTCAGGATAATGTCAGCTCATTTAGACTTGAGGAATCATTTTATTATGTCGATTATGCACTTATATATTTACGACCATTGCCCATACTGTGTTATGGCACGTATGCCTTTTGCTATGAAAAACGTATCTGTCGAACTAACCGTGTTACCTAGCGACGATGAAGCAACACCGATAGCCATGATAGGCGTTAAAGCATGCCCAATTTTGAAAAAGCCTGATGGTAGCTTTATGCCTGAAAGCATGGATATAGTCAGCTATATTGACCAACTTGACGGCAGCCCGATATTTTCACCCTCAGCGAATCGAGCAGACGTATCGGCTTGGTTGAAAGACGTCAACTTATTAATGAAGCAACTACTTTACCCAAGGTGGGTAACCTCACCAGTGAAGGAGTTTCAAACACAAAGTGCGATAGATTATTTCACTCACAAAAAAACCAAGGAACTTGGCTCTTTTGCTGAGGCATTGGCCAATAGCAAATCACTCATCAAAGCATTTGAAGATAAGTTAGGGGAGTTGGCGCACATGTTACACAGCGAAACAGGTGTGAATGAGCAGCTTTCTATTGACGATATAACCTTATTTGGCCGATTACGGGGCATCACCTTAATTAAAGGGCTAACAATACCGCCAAAAGTAGGCGCCTATCTAGATTACTTTTCAACAACCTGTAAAATTCCTCTGTTTTACGATGTCGCGCAATAAAAGAACGTAATAGCGCGGCGCACTAACAAAGCGCCATACAACATCTAGCTCAGCGCTTCTGATACTTCATATAAAAACCTTATTGGTAAGAGGATTATTTTTTGCATCATGTAATATCCAAGGCCGCGCTGTTCGCACTGAGTCTTTTGGCTTTGAGTAGCTGCTTCAATATGCCAATGGCCTCCCCAAAAAATATTTGTCACATCATTTACGATGCCGGTAGTAGCGGCACTCGTTTGTTTGTATACGAAGAATCAGGTACAAATTTAATCGCCCATAGTGGCCCAAAAGTGCGGGCTATTGCCGACCCATTGCGCGGCATTAACGAAAGCCAAGTGACGGATATCGATAGCATTGTGAGTGACGTTATCAGTACATTAGATTTAATCAAAAGTGATGGCGACCTACATAAAGGAAAACCCCGATGGGTAGGATTCGACTGGGTGAATCAATGCAATGTTGTATCAGCAAGAATATATGCCACGGCTGGTATGCGTATTGCGGAACAATCTAATCCCGAAGGTAGCCTCATCATGTGGCAAACCTTAACGCAAAAGTTAGCTGAAAAATTTGGCTCAGAGGTGTTAATTGAAACGAAAACAGTCACTGGATTCGAAGAGGGATTGTTTGCTTGGTTAAGTGTGCAAGACACATATATCGCAACCGATTTCGGGATTGTTGATATGGGCGGCGCCTCATCACAGGTGACGTTTGCCTGCCCAGATTGCTCACTTGCTGATGATGCGGTTAAGAAAGTGAGGTTAAATGGCAAACCCATACAGATATACAGTTATTCTTATCTGGGCTTGGGTCAAGATGAAGCCCCTAAGTCACTGACCTCTCCGGTTATTGATCCTGTGCCTAAAAATTGTGCTTTTGGGATAGGGGCGACGCAAAAAGAGTGGAGTGTCGCGGATTGTGCTGATGATATTTTACTTACTATTGACGGTACTAGTTCAGAGATAAAAGACCCATATAATTACTCATGGCCTAGAAAAAAAGGGACAACAAGGTCAAAAGGAGCAACGAATACGCTACCGGATCCTCAGAAAAACATCCCTAAATGGACGTTAACCGGAGCATTTAACTATAAAAAAGAAACAGACATCAACCAATGCTGTTTCAATAAAAGTCATGCATGCTATAAAGCGCAAACAGCCTGTTTTATCCCGATTTATTTAGATAAATATTTGCAGACCCTTAATATTTCGCCAGCTCAAACCACTACAAAAGATGTGAGCTGGACACGAGGCGCTGTATTGTGTGAAATCGAAAACTGCTTAGCGGACGTAGCGACGCCGCCGGTATGTCGCTGGATGGCCTCTGGCTGCTTACGTCACTGATAAAGCACAAACCATGCGCCGTACCTTCTTTATTTTTGATAGGATCCATCGCAACCTAGACTCGATTTTCAAATTTGATGAGCCAAGCATTCATATTACGTGATTACCAAACGCAAGCGGTTGATGCCGCCCTAGCGCATTTTCGGCAAAGCGATGACCCCGCAGTGATTGTATTGCCGACGGGGGCAGGCAAAAGTTTGGTTATTGCCGAGTTGAGTCGATTAGCAAAAGGCCGTGTTATCTGCCTTGCTCATGTCAAAGAGTTAGTGGAGCAAAATCACGCTAAGTTTCTTGCTACCGGCTCGTCGGCAGGACTCTTTTCAGCTGGCTTAGGCCAAAAAGACAGCAACCTGAAAACGACCTTCGCTAGTATTCAGTCGCTGTCTGCAAACTTAGAGGCTTTTGACGCTCCTGCTAGCTTAATTATTATTGATGAATGTCACCGAGTAGGGCTAGCAGACAGCGCTCAATACAATAAAACCCTGGAACATTTTCGCCGTTTAAATCCAAAGGTAAAAATGCTTGGCTTAACCGCTACTCCTTATCGACTAGGCAGTGGTTGGATTTATCAGCATCACTACCATGGTTATACACGGCCCTCAGCCCAATCTTTTTTCAAAAAATGTATTTTTGAGCTTCCTTTGCAATACATGGTCAAAAACCATTATTTAACGCCGCCCATTCATTATGATGCCGCCGTTGCTCATTATGATTTTAGTTTGCTAACAGAAAGTTTGGACGGCGAGCAAAATACCGATGACATCGCATTAAATGAACTCATTGATAAACACCCTAGAGTGACTAAGGCCGTGACCGAGCAAATACTACAGCTTAGTCAGGACCGCCAAGGCGTCATGATTTTTGCCGCCACTATCGATCACGCAAAAGAAATTTGCGGTTACTTACCCCCACAGCAAACCGCCTTAATCACCGGCACCACAAAAATAAAGCAACGTGACACGCTCATCGCTGCCTTTAAAGCTAAACACATTAAGTACTTAGTGAATGTATCTGTATTAACCACAGGCTTTGATGCGCCCCACGTAGACGTGATTGCCATTTTGCGGCCCACACAATCGATCAGTTTATTTCAACAAATTGTCGGGCGCGGCTTGCGCCTAAGCCCAGGCAAAAAGGACTGCTTAGTGTTGGATTACACCAATAATGGTTACGATATTTTTCAGCCTGAAATTGGCGAAAAAAAGCCAACGCCAGATTCTGTTGCCGTGCAAGTACATTGCCCACAATGCGGTTTTGCTAATGCATTTTGGGGGAGAAAAGACGCAGAGGGTCACATACTTGAGCATTTTGGTCGCCGCTGCCAAGGCTTGATTGAAAGCCCTGACGCCTCTGATAGCCCAAACACCGTCGATGGCCCACAACTCACAATGCAATGCAGCTATCGCTTTCGCTTTAAACACTGCCCCTATTGCAATCAGGAGAACGACATTGCTGCCAGACAATGCCATCACTGCAATGAGAAGCTCATCGACCCTGACGACATATTGAGAAAGGCGTTAAATTTAAATAATAATAAAGTGCTACGCTGCGCCGCCATAACGCCTGTGATCAACCAGGCGGACAAGAGCATAAAAATCACCTACCACGATGAAGATGGTCTAACACTATCAGAAACCTTTCGCTTCAATTATAAAAAAGCGCGACAACGCTTTAATGATTTATTCGCCCGAAGATTAGCCAGCGCCACCCAGTCAATTCATTTCGAATCCATTGAAGAGTTGCAACCGTTTTTGCCCTATCTACCAACACCTGACTTTGTGATCGCCAAAAAGCAAAAACACCACTGGCAAGTCACCGAACGATTATTTGATTACCAAGGGCCATATCGCAAGGCCAATGCCCTTGGCTAGCGCACTTTTTTGCGCTAGCCACAGGCGCTAGCATTTAAACTGAAGCAGGTTCCTTCGGCGATGGTTTAGCCGCTTCATGGGCTGATAACGCGGAGCCGCTGCGAATGTATTGCACTACCGCCAGTAAAATCACCAAACTAGAGAAAACCAATGCATAACGCAGTGATTCACTACCGTATTCAGGGGCAAAATAGTCGCTGACTACGCCGGTGACAACAGGGCCACAACCCAAACCGACAATGTTGAGAATAAAGAACAAAATTGCCGAGGTTGTTGCACGCATCGACGGTTTAACCAAATGATGGGAAATCGCAATCGTGGGGCCAAGGTAACAAGAGCCAAATACATTGCTGATAAAGATGCACACCAACACCAAGGTCAACGAGTCCAGGCTCAATGCCAGTAGACTAAAGGGCACAGAAAGCAGCACGCCAATGGCAGGGACCCACATGTACCAACGCAAATTCATCTTGCCGAATTTGTCGGCTAGAAAACCGCCGCTGAGTGCACCAATGACGCCAGAGAAACCAATAATAAGGCCAAGAGAAACGCCCACTTCCGCGATGCTCATACCGTGACTACGAATTAAGAACGAAGGGATAAAGGTTAAGGTAGAGTAACCGGTAAACGCACAGAAACCGGCAGCAAAGGCCGCTTTACGAAACGGTTTAGACTTCCACAAGAACCCCAATGTTTGCTTAAAGGTGTACTTTTCGCCCACGTTCGGGTCAGAGACCATGCCTGAACCGCCACGGGGCGGCTCTTTCAAGGTTAAGCGCACGACAACGGCCATTAATATACCGGGCAAGCCCACGGCAAAAAACGCCATACGCCATCCGATTTTATCTGCCAACCAGCCGCCTAACAGCAAGCCCACCAAAATCCCCAGATACAAGCCCATGCTGTAAATAGACATGGCCGCACCGCGTTCTTCAGGCGCATAGTAATCTGAAATCATTGAATGAGAAGGCGGGCTCGCACCAGCTTCGCCAATGCCGACGCCAATTCGGGCCAGTAGTAATTGGGTATAGTTTTGCGCCAAGCCTGACACCGCGGTCATACCGCTCCATACGACTAGGGCTAAGCTGACAATATTGCGCCGATTACCCACATCAGCCCAGCGAGCGATAGGAATACCTACCACCACATAGAACAAAGCAAACGCAAAACCAGTTAATAGACCTAGCTGGGTATCAGATAACCCCAGCTCCGCTTTAATCGGCTCTTGCAGGATGACCAAAATTTGGCGATCAACAAAATTGAAGATATAAACCAAGGTAAGAATAAACAGGACATAGCGTCGATAACTGCGTGTTTCCGCATTCATAGAACATTCTCAAAAGAGTATTGGCTAATAGGAAAATCGAGTATGCCGACTAAATATTATCCGCTCAAGCATCAGCAATGGGCGTGAGGGTGCTCACTGGGCACCACACAAAACCCCACATTCTTTACAAGTCAGTAACAATGCGGTTACTGGGTGGTTACAACTTGAAGGCTCAGCATCTATTTTTATTATGAATAAACAATTATACCCAGTGGGTTTTGTTTTTAAGGAGCATGCACTTCGTTTATTTATACGCTGTGCGCACTGAGTATGCGCGTCGCTTATTTATACGCTGTGCGCACTGAGCATGCGCGTTGCTTACTTATGCGCTGCGCTTATTTATGGCCTTCGGCCACGGGGCATTTGCTTTGCTCACCATGCGCTGCGCTTATTTATGGCCTTCGGCCACACAGCACAGCTTCGCTGTTTACACACTGCGTGTGCTAAGCAATCGCTTCGCTCATTTATGTGCTGCGCACACCAAGCATTCGCGTTGCTTACTTATGCGCTGCGCTTATTTATGGCCTTCGGCCACACAGCACAGCTTCGCTGTTTACACACTGCGTGTGCTAAGCAATCGCTTCGCTCACTTATGTGCTGCGCACACCAAGCATTCGCGTTGCTCACCATGCGCTTCGCTTATCGTCATCCATGACGAGTATGACTCTCGTCCCTACGAGCCAGTAACTTCTTTTCAACAGCCAAAAGAAGTCACCAAGAAAGGCCGATCTCCAGCCAATTTTTTGATCCATATTTTTGATTGGCTTCAATGCCAGACCGGCGAAAGGAAACATCCATGTAAAGCGTTTCGCCTTGTCCAGACGTCCCTGTCTGGACATCTGACAAGCCAATTACAAAGATGGAAAATTGGAGTCGTGGAAAAGCCAAAGCATGCGCTGCGCTTACTAAGATTACGCTTCGCTAAACCATAAGAACTAGTGATAAAGAGCACCACCTAAAGCTGCTTTCTGCACAGATTTGTCACTATTTCCGGTTAACAGCAAGATCTTGGAGGTTTTCCGTATTGCTACAAGCGCATGTTTAATGAATGGAAAAAATTTAACCTGTACAACAAGTTACGGTGTATGCTAAAAAAGACAGATAAGGAAAGGCGGAAAAATGCCGTGATTAATACGCGGATGCAATCGCGGAATTTTTCCGGCTATTAATATCGTTATGTTTACATCACCTAAGGAGTATTTATGAAATCAAGGGATTTATATACTAGGCACGATCTTATCGCTAGCAATTATACTGTTACAGAGCTTTCAAATGGCAAGTTTTTACATAAATTTACTCCAAGTACTACAGATACCATTTATCAATTTGAAGCCAATGGCAGCCTCATAATTGTTGAAGGTGAGAGGTACAACATTGGTTTCTTTATCGATGAAAATAATAACAATATAATAGAGTTATCTGCGTTATCAAAAACATCAGAAGTTAGCCCTATGTTTAGCTATGCGTATTCCCTTCAGTTAGCACGTGAAGATCATATTGTTGAAAAAGAAAAAAATGATACAAGAGTTACACATAATGCCACTGATGGTTATTATTGGGGGAAAAAATATGCGTGGAGAATGTTCGGGACAGTTATCTCTGACAATGCATTCTTCAGATACCTAAAAGAAATAAATCATCCTACAGTTCCTTGTGTAACTAATAACCCTGACATGCCATATTCAAGTGATCCTTCAACAGCGTATAAAGAGGAAGGCTTAGAAGATGCTATGAGAAACTTAATATCAACAGCGGAAAAAGTCACACCTGCTTACTTTAAGTCTCCTCTTTATTCAAAGAAGTTTTCTATTAAAGGCATTAAAGCTATCACAGATAAAAAGTAAACATAACAAGTTGCTCAAACAGAAAAATAACAGTTGGCCATCGCTTCGCGATTATAGCAAACGATTCTTATCGGCTTAGTAAAGCGTTACATTACACTGAAATATGGAGTCTCCTAGTTACATGGAAATAATTAAGTCCGTTCAGATTAGAAAATTTCGTTCATTAAAGTCAGTAACCAAAAATTTGGAGTTTTCAGACCTTAATATTTTTGTAGGACAAAATGACCAAGGGAAATCGAACTTGTTGAGAGCATTAAATCTTTTCTTCAACAATGAAACGGATTTAGATACTCGCTTTAGATTTTCAGAGGATTACTGTTATCACTCAAATACTGGCAAGGGTACCAGAAATGAAATTAGGATAGATTTAGTTATTGAACCACCTAAAAGACGCTTTAAGCATGCAAAGCCGTTAAGATGGACAAAACGGTGGAGAAAAGATGGATCTATCATTGAAGAAAGAAAATATATAGAAAGTGGTAATGAAGTACCTTCTAGGGATGGCGTGTCACAGTGGTTAGATAAAATTAGATATAGGTATATTCCTGCGATAAAGGGACAAAATTATTTTTTAGCTTTAATGGGGGAACTTTACGATGTACTGAATGAAGCTTACGCAGATATTTTATCTACGCAAGGTGAAGAGTTCATAAGTGGAATCCAGAATATAACTAAAGGCATAACTGAAGATTTATCTGAACAAATTGGGATTTCAAATACAATTCAAGTTCCCTCAGACTTTAAGCAGTTATTTTCTAATCTAGATTTTGGTGTTCGAGTAAGTGGTAATACTTACCACTTAAAGCAACGCGGTGATGGAATAAAAATTAGACATATACCAGTGATTTTAAAATATATGTCAGAACAAGAACGAAGTATTTCAAGAGCGGGTTATGTTAAGCCTGACACTATTTGGGGTTTTGAGGAACCTGAAAATAATCTAGAGTTAAGATACGCCTTTGAGTTAGCTAAAACCTTTAAGGAGTACTCAAAAGATATTCAAATTTTTATTACAACACATTCGCCTGCATTTTATGCACTTGATAAAACTGATGGTGATAACGTAAATACGTTTTACATTTCACAAGGTGAAGATAACTGTACTCAGGTTGATGTTGTTTCGCATGATAAAACTAATGAACTTCATGAAAGTATGGGATTGCTTCCAATTATCACTCCTTATTTGACTAAAATATATGAGCATCAAAGCGAAATTGAAAACTTAAAGTCTAAGTTAATTCAACTTGAAGATAGTATACGCTTTGTTGTTTTAACAGAGGATGAAAAACATGAACATGTTATTTCATATTTTAAAGCGCAAGGTTGCAATGAAGAAGTAACTGAGTTTTACTCTTACCTCGGTGCCAATCAAATAAGCTCGGCGCTCATTCTAGGCCAATATTTAAAAGATAAAAAACCTGATATACATGTAATTATTCATAGAGATAGAGATTATTATAATGATAAAGATATAGAATCTATGAGAAATAGAGTCGAAAAAAAAGGTTTTACTTTTTTCGTTACTAAAGGTGTGGATTTAGAGTCAGAGTATATCTGTCCGAAACATATTAATGCTTTATATCAAGAAATTTCATTAGAGAAGGCTGAAACACTAATCCATAGTGCAACCCTGGGGGATCCCCTCATAGAATTGGTCTCCCTTCTTTGTGAACCCAGGTAATATATTGGGCGATAGCCCATGTCATTTGAGCTGAGTTCATCCTGTAATCTTTTGCCCTTTTCCTGACTTCTCTGCCTAGCCTAATGATAGATAACACGCGCCGATGACGGATGGTGTTAGCTTGAAATGCTCTTTCCCAATTTTGTTTTTGAGCAATGATACCGAGTAACCGTAATAGCCATTCTGCGAGCATCGCTATCAGCAGTAATATGTCGAATCGTTTGGTACAGCGACTGTTGCTGTGGCGCAGTCCCATTCCGTATTGAGGGCTTTTAATATCGCGGAAGGTTTCTTCTATTTGCATCCGTCTTGCGTAAAGGGAAACCAGCTGTTTTGAGTTAAGTTTATCGTTCTCGGGAAGGTTAGTGGCGAGTAGCCAAGGCTCTTTGCTACCGGCACGATAGCTTTGCTGGGCGGTGTGGTTTCGACCTGCCTTTGAAGAACGGTTGTCCTTTCGATGTTTGGCCTTTGCTTTGTACAAATGCAGGTGTGCATGAAGCGGGCTTTTACGCCCTAATTGCCCACACCCAAGGTATTTGGCCCGAGAATTTGCACTGGGATAAAACGACTTATTACTTTGCCATGATGCTTGCCCATCACGCTTAAATCCCACATCACCGCGCACTCGGCCTAGCCAGAACCATCCATGCTTTTCGACTTCACGAAACCAAGGGTTACGATAGCCTGCATCGGTCACAATCAACGGGCAACAACCCGACGGCAGGATACTCGCCAACTCCCGTAAAAACGGATTATGACTAACAGGTGAATTGTATTCACCGAATGAAAATACGCGCTCATAAAGCGTGACAGAGCGCCCCTGAACACTGACCGATGCACGTAAGGTTAAATGCCTGAGCTGCTCACGCACATCAGACCAATCCACAAGAACAACCGGCATGGGGTTAGCACCGCAAAGCAAGCGAGCGTGCCAACGGTAGATGTCGAGCCGTTCATTATGTAGGTTGTTATTACCAAGCAGCCTGTCGATGCGTTTAATGTTGTGTTTCGGGGCCACGGAGCCTGAGATATTGCGTCCTAATTCGGTCAACGACAGTTGCTGACCATCTAGCAAAGATTGTGTGGCAACCATCAAAGAGGAAAGGCGTTTTGCATGTAGATTAGGACATTGTTTTTTAAGCAAATCGTGTAAGATATGAATATCACGCATGGTGTTGTTATCTAGTTGGTTTTTGGCGAAATTTATTAGATCAAATGGCGCTATGCGTGTCTATATTATTGTTTCTGCTCATAATTATGAGGGGATTCGTTAGAGTGCAACCTTGAAGGCGAAGGATGCTTCTATCGATAGGCTAATTGATCATGATCTTAAGAGCAATAAGCCTGAGCAATCAGCTTATGCAAAACAAATTCGCTTACTGAATAGAAAATATGAGGAAAACGTAGCTCGCTATAGGTATGGAAAAAAAGTTTTTGGTGAATTAAAGTCTGAGATACAAAGAACATTAAAAACTAATCCAGACTTATTTAAAGAGACTGAATTTATAAAAAATCAAACTCTAGTTAAAATATTCTCAGAACAAGAATTAATAAGAGACGCATGATAATTCCTTTCAAATCCGCACTCGAAAACGCCGCTTTCTAAGCGGCGTAGCCGTTGCTTTTTTTCTTTTTCCGCGGACTCAAGTCACCCCGATCATCTCAGATTTAAGTGCGCGCAGCGCATGCTTTGGCTTTCTCACGACTCCAATTTTCCATCTTTTAAATTGACTTGTCAGATGTCCAGACAGGGGTGAGCCCGAGGCTTTTAGGAGCAACGCTCCTATCGTGTGAACCGTGAATTAACAAGACACCCATGATAATTCATTTTAAATCCGCACTCGAAAAAGCCGCTTCTTAGCGGCGTAGCCGTTGCTTTTTTTCTTTTTCAACCGACTCAAGTCACTCAAAGCATCTCAGACTTTTAGTGCGCGCAGCGCATGCTTTGGCTTTTTCACGACTCCTAATTAACAAGACACCCATGTTAATTCATTTTAAATCCGCGCTTGGAAACGCCGCTTTTTAGGCGGCGTAGCCGTTGCATTTGGCGACGCAGTCGCTGTTTTTTCTTTTAAAACCGAATGAAGTCACCCCGAGCATCTCGGATTCTTAGTGTGCGAAGCGCATGTTTTGGCTTTTTCACGACTCCAATTTTCCATCTTTTAAATTGACTGAATTAACAAGACACCCATGATAATTAAACAAGACACCTATGATAATTCATTTTAAATCAGCACTCGAAAAAGCCGCTTTCTTAGCGGCGTAGCCGTTGCTTTTTTCTTTTTCCACCGACTCAAGTCACCCCGAGCATCTTGGATTCTTGGTGCGCGAAGCGAATGCTTTGGCTTTTCCACGACTCCAATTTTCCATCTTTTTAATTGGCTTGTCAGATGTCCAGACATGGGTGAGCCCGAGGCTTTTAGGAGCAACGCTCCTATCGGGTGAACGATTCGCCATGGATGGCGAAGCTGGGTGAGGCACCAGGGACGGGTTTAAACTACGTTTTGAATTATAAGTTTTCGAAGAGCTTAGTTAGAGAAGTGTTTTACAAGGATGTTACCTTTCGCCGTTCTGACATTAAAGTCGATTAAAAATATGGATCAAAAAATTGGCTGGAGATCGGCTTCTTTTGCTTACTTTTCTTAGCTGTTGAAGAAAAGTCAGTTGGACGAAATGGATTTCGTTTGAAAAAAGGCATGGATGCCGAGTGCGAAGCATATAGTGAGCGAAGCGATTGCTTGGTGTGCGTAGCACATGATTAGTGGCCGAAGGCCATAAATAAGCAAAGCGCATGGTGAGCAACGCGATTGCTTGGTGCGCGCAGCGCATGCCCTAGCGAAGCGTAACCTCAGCGTGGGCAGCACATGAATCGTGGCCGAAGGCCACAAATAAGAGCCGGTGTGTCTGAAATTCCTTTGCCTAATACTTAAACGGCTCTGGTTTGACGCCACATAATTAACTACATACAAAAACATCGGCACATGCACTATGTACCGATGTTTATTGTTTCTTTAAAAAGACTTTTAGTGGTTAGACAGTCAGCCATAATCTTCCTTACTGTAAAGACTTATCAAGCATATTGCTAAAAGTAACGTTGCAATTACGCCTGAGCCACCTGCAACGCCTGAGGGAAGAAAGCCATCACGGCTAAAGGTGATCAATATGCCATTAGCAAACATAGCAACCACACCCGCTAACGCTGTAATGCCGCCTATTGCTTTACCGCCTTTAGCGATACTTGCCATACCAAAAACAAGTGCTGCTAAGCCCAATAATACTTTCGCGGCATAGTAAATCATGAAAGACAAAGCCACCACGCCACCAATTAACGGTTGTGCCCCTTCTACGCTACCCGCAACTTTGCCAAATGTTGAAAACAAAGTCAGACCTATACTCACCTGCACAATGTTAATAGCCGCACTAAATGCAATAGCCGACCATCCTAGTTGACAGTTTTTTGCCTGCACCATAGATGCACCGGCAAAAGCAACGAGAACAGTAAATATTAATGCTTCTAGCCCCCATAAAACTTGCCTTGAAAAGCCAACTTCAGCAACATAAAGGGCAGTATAAATAATCTGTGTTATCGCCACCAATAATACTAAAGATGCTGAAATTAGCATGGTGCGTTTGTTCGTAAACTCCATTGTGTACCTCTTATCATTTTAAATTGAACGCCTTCTCATAGCTTTATGTCACTAGATTAGCCTTGTTTTTTTTGATGGCTCACCACAAATGAGTAGCGAATGACCGTATCTTGTTACCCGCCTAATACATAACGTATCGATGCTATTATCAGAGTGCAAATCGCTAACATTGTTAGGTGATCTATACGGGGTAGTTTTTTGAAGCAAGATGCTTCATTTACAATATGAAACCTACGAAATCACAGTGATATACAGAGCTGTTATCGTGATATCACGCCTTAAAAAAGCGCTTTATGTGCGCAGTAGCTTTGCATACATCCAATAGATGAGAACTTCTAAGAAGTAGGTTTTATATTGGAAAACATAAGACAGGTAAAGTTACTCAATTCTTTCACCTTACGAGTTTAAAAGGTGGCGAGTTAACAGGGCCCTCATGTTAAGTCGTTTCAACCCGAGCTCGAAAATGCAGCTATTCTAGTGATACAACCGCTGTTTTTAGTGCGCGAAGCACATGTTTTGGCGACGCAGTCGTTTCTTTTTTTCTTTTTCCACCGACTCAAGTCACCCAAAGCATCTCAGACTTTTAGTGCGCGCAGCGCATGTTTTGGCTTTTTCACGACTCCAATTTTCCATCTTTTTAATTGGCTTGTCAGATGTCCAGACAGGGACGTCTGGACAAGGCGAAGTGTTTTACAAGGATGTTACCTTTCGCCGTTCTGGCATTGAAGACAATTAAAAATATGGATCAAAAAATTGGCTGGAGATCGGCTTCTTTTGCTTACTTTTCTTAGCTGTTGAAGAAAAGTCAGTTGGACGAAATGGATTTCGTTTGAAAAAAGGCATGGATGCCGAGTGCGAAGCATATAGTGAGCAACGCGATTGCTTGGTGCGCGCAGCGCATGCCCTAGCGAAGTGTAACCTCAGTGTGCGCAGCACATGCATCGTGGCCGAAGGCCATAAATAAGCAGAGCGACTTCCTAATGTCTTGCTAATTCCTGATATACCGCCGGATTGTCTTTAATTGTTGCTAGCACCTTTGCTGCTAGTCCTGTTGGGTTACGACGTCTTTTTTCCCAGCTTTTGATGGTATCGACACTCGTGCCCAGTACTGCGGCAAATTCTATTTGAGAAACATTTAGTTGAGCACGAATAGCTTTAACATCTGCAACCTCATAAGAGGTCACACGAGCAGCTTTCCTTTGCCCTTGCTCGATAACAACAGCCTCTTCGAGAGACGCTTTCAATTCATCAAAAACACTCATTTATCTTCCCCTTTTAATAATTTTACAAGGCTCTTTAACTCAGCCTTCTCACTTTGGCTCAAGGAGTCTTTAACGCTCTTGGGATACGCCAAAATTAAGTAGATCTTTTCAACATGAGCCAAAAAGTAAATAACCCTAGCATTGCCACTTTTTCCTCGATTGCCCACAGCCATTCGTATTTTGCGCAGGCCACCAGTATCTCGAATCAAATCGCCTTTTTAGGGTTGGGCAATAAGTTCTACTTGAAGATCTTTAAGTTCATCGTCGGTAGCAATAGCGCTAATCTGCTTGGTAAATATCGAAGTCTCAATAAACTCAATAGCATGACTCACAGGATCCCCCATTGCTAAACCTTAAGTGTACAATGTACACCTTCAGATGAAAACAAACAATATAAAAGCTAAATCAAATGGGGTAATGAAAACTAAGAATTAACAGTACACCCAAGTCAGCGGCGTAACCGATTCTATTGGCGACGCAGTTGCTGCTGTGGTTCACGACTCCAATTTTCCATCTTTTTAATTGGCTTGTCAGATGTCCAGACAGGGGGGAGCCCGAAGCTTTTAGGAGCAACGCTCCTATCGGGTGAACGATTCGCCATGGATGGCGAAGCTGGGTGAGGCACCAGCGACGGGTTTAAACTCCGTTTTGAATTATAAGTTTTCGAAGAGCTTACATAGAGAAGTGCTCTACAGGGACGTTACCTTTCGCCGTTCTGGCGTTGAAGTCGATCAAAAATATGGATCAAAAAATTGGTTGGAAGGCGGCTTCTTTTGCGTACTTTTCTTAGCTGTTGAAGAAAAGTATGTCGGGCCTCATGGATGAGGCTTGAAAAACGTCATGGATGACGGTGAGCGAAGCGATTGCTTAGCACACGCAATGTGTATGCAGCGAAGCTGTACTGTGTGGCCGAAGGCCATAAATAAGCGAAGCGCATGCCTTACTTACCGACTCAAGTCACCCAGAGCATCGAAGACTGACACTGGATTAATGACATGGATGTCATTCAAGTGAAAGCCGCGTCGGGAACGCGTTTTCACGGCCAGTGTTAGGCGAGACGCGCAGGCGACCAACATGGATGTTGGAAGGTAGAGCAACGCAGGGAGCAGTTGCCGAGAAAAGTGACTTGCTGGAGAGCGGCTTCTTTTATGAAATGCGTCCATGCATTTCACCTTGCGCACGCGACGCTTAGGCCATCCTTCGGATGTTCAAATTTATTCCCGATGAATTTGTGCGTACTTTTCTTAGCTGTAGAAGAAAGAGTTACTGGTGCGGCAGGGATGCCGTATCAAAAACGCAATAGATTGCGGTGAGCAACGCGATTGCTTGGTGCGCGCAGTGTGTGAACAGCGAAGCTGTGCTGTGTGGCCGAAGGCCATAAATAAGCAAAGCGCATAGTGAGCAACGCGATTGCTTGGCACACGCAGTGCGTAACGCAGCGAAGCTGTGCTGTGTGGCCGAAGGCCATAATTAAGCGCAGCGTAATCTCAGTGTGCGCAGCACATAAACAAGCGACGCGTTTGCTTAACGCACAGCGTACCGCTGATCCAACTCACTCACCCCTAATCCACTTTTCTTGGTCACTGCCAATTGCGCTACGATGCGCTCTTTCATGGCTTCAACATGACTGATAACCCCAATCATTTTGCCCGAGGCGTGCAGGTTATCCAGTGCATCCAAGGCAATATCCAGTGTTTCACTGTCTAGGGTGCCAAAACCTTCGTCTAAAAACAAAGAGTCGATGCTGGTCTTGTGACTGACCAGTTCTGATAGCGCCAGTGCCAGTGCTAGGCTGACCAAGAAGCTTTCGCCGCCGCTGAGGGTCTTAGTGTCGCGCTGAATATCCCCTTGCCAGGTATCAATCACGCTTAGGGCTAAACTGGCATCGGCTTTGCGCTTGAGTAAATATCGGCCGTGCAAGCGCTCTAGTTGTTTATTGGCCAGGTACATCAAATTATCAAGGGTGAGGCCTTGGGCAAACGTACGAAACTTATCCCCTTTTTGCGAGCCAATTAACGAATGCAGGTAATGAATATGTTCAAATTCATTTCGCTGTAATTCAATTTGGCTAAATAGACTTTGTTGTTCGCTGCTGCGCTGTTTATCGAAATTCAACGCTTGGCTGATTTCACCTTCACGCTTGTTCCCCTTGTGTTGCTCTTCAGTCAGGGCATTTAAGGCTTCAATAACCGCATCGCGCGTTTGTAGTTGCCACTGGGTGGCATTGTTGTGTGCCAACAGCGTTTTGACTTGGGTGTTAGCTTGCTCAAGCAAAGCCTGATATTTTGCTAGGTTGTCATCCAAGGTTTGTTTGAGTGTTTGTAATGTCGCACGGGTGGCTTCATCAAGTAAGGCGGCTTCAAAGGCTTGCTGGTCGGCAAAGGGGCTGGCTAGGAGCTTGGTTTGCCATTCGTTTTGCCGCGTTTTGAGGCGGGTTTGGTTTTGTTGCAACTGGGTTTGGGCGTTTTGTACGTTAGCCAAATGGGTATTGTGTTCCTGCTCTTTTTGGCGCATTTGCTGCTGAGCGTGTTCGTGGCGCGCTTCTAAAGTGCGCAGCGTTTCGCTTAATGTCTCGCGCTCTGTTTTAACCGACTTATCAGCAAACAAGCTAAAGCGTTTAGTACTTAGGCTCTCAAGTTGTGCGCGTAACGTTTGGCGTTGCTGCTCAATAGCGGTTAGCTGACTCTTGGTGTCGCCTGATAGGCTAAGCTGATGTTGCTGGGCGCTGGTGAGTTTGTCTATTTGCACCGTCGCCTCATTGCGCTGATTGTCGTGGTGTTCCCACTGCTTGGCGTCTTGTTCTTTGCTCGTTAGCCATTGAAGCAGATTATCTGCCTCGGGTGGTGTATAGCCGTGTTGCTGAATATGCGTTAACAAGCTTTGGCTCAATGAAGTTAATGTCTCACCGGCCTGTTGTATATCGTTGCTAAGATTTTGCGCACTGTTTTCTAGGTTTTTCGCTGACTGCTGCGCCAGCAATAAGGCTGAGCTGGCACTTTGACTCTGGCTTTGACTGTGTTGCCATTTTTCCTTGCTGACTAACAAAGTGCGAGCTTGCGTTTTTAACTTTTCTATCTGCTTTTGTAACTGCTGAATTTGCTGGTTAAATTGATTTTCAATGGCAATAAGCGAGTCAGCATTATCAATAGTAAGTTGCAGGTTAGTTTGTTGATCAGATAACGGGCTTAGGGCTTGGCACATCTCAGGCCATGTTTGGCTTAATTGTGCTTGTTGGGTACTGAGCCAATCGATACGTTGTCTCAGCTCGGTTTCACCGCGCAGGAAGGCATCTAGTTTTGCGCGTATTTCTTTACCTTGCTCTTCTAACTGAGCCAGTTCGCTTTCCTGTTGTTGTTTTTGCGTAACGGTATCAGGAATATCCACCGCCATTTCAGATGTCAGCGGGTGCTCTTTGGCGCCGCACAAAGGGCAGGGGTGTTCATCTTTTAGGGCTGCGCGAAAGTGAATTAACTGCTCTTCTTGGCTGATAAGTTGGCTAAGCAGTTTCACTTGCTGGCTTTTTGCCAAATACTGACGTTTTATAACTTCTCGTTCATTGCTCAGGTTTTTTTGTTGCGCTAGGTTATCAGCGAGCTGAGTCTGTTTTTCGGTTAGCTCTTGGGTTTGCTGTTGCCATTGTTGCTGAGTGTTTTTTAACGCCAATAGTGACGGCGTTAAGCTTTGTAATGTACTGAGCTGCCGCTCTTGGGGGTCAATCGCGCCATGCTCTTCAAGCTTAGATAAACGCTCGGTTTGTTGCTGAAACTCGTTTTCCAATTCACGGGTTTGTTGATTGATTTTTTCATGTTGCTGCTGGTTAAGCTGAGCGTCTTGCTGGGCTAGGTGTAATTGCCTTTGTTCCTGTTTACACTTTTCAGCCAGTTGCTGATAACTCGTTTGTTCTTTTTTGATTTGTTGCGCTTGCAACTGCCATTGACCTAAATACTGTTTCAGTGCTTCATCAGAGGGACGAGCGGTTAAGTAGTCATTGGCTTGTTTTAACGATTGCTGCTGACTATTAATCCCCGTCTGGGTGTTTTCAACATCTTGCACAAGCTGTGCATGCTTTGTACTCAACTGAGCGTGTTGCGCGTTGGTTTGGGTGAGCTGGTCCTGGTGTTGACGTATTTCGTTATCTAGGGGAATAACCTCTTCGTTGAGCAAGGTTTCTTGTGCGTGGTATGTCGCTTTGATTGCCTGAAATTCATTACTCACTGCCACACTTACGGTTTTACTTTGCGCTAAGCTAGCGTCACTTGTTTGCAGTTGCTGCTGGCTTTGACCCAAGGCCTTTTCGTCGTTAATGCACTGGGCTTGAGCGTCGGTTAATAACTCAAACGGCGCTCGCAGCGCTTCACTCGGGTGGCTGTTGGCCAGTCGTTGTAAGGCCTCTTTTTGCTGCTCTTTTTCGTGTTGAGCTTGGGTCAGCTGCAGTGTGGCTTGCTGTTGTGCACTTTGAGCGGAGTCAAGTTGTTGCCACCAGTTCACATGCTCTTGTTTAGCACTTATGTGTATTTGGCGCTCTTTTTGCTGCCCTTGTAAGTCTTGCTGTTCATCCATTAAGGCTTGCTTTTGATCTTCGCTGAGCAACTGTACCCCTTTGGCTTGGGCTTCAAGCTCGGCTAACTGTTGTTTCGCTTGGCTGTAATGTTGGTGTACGCGTTCAGAGATCAAGCCGTAAATTTCAGTGCCTGTGAGTTCTTCTAATAGCTCGGCGCGCTGCTTTTCATCGGCATTTAAAAACGCCGCAAACTCCCCTTGAGAGAGCATCATGGATTTAGTAAAACGACCAAAATCAAGCCCGGTGATTTGCTCTATCAGCTCTGACTTTTTCTTAATTTGGCTAGCCAGCACTTTTTCTGAGGCAACGTCCCCTAGCTCCACCACCGCCGCTTGCAGCTTACCGTCTGGCTTGCCGTGTGAGCGGCGCATACTCCAAAAGGCGCGATAGGCCATGCCTTTTACTTCAAACTCAACTTCGGCACTGCACTCGGCTGTGCCTCGGGTCATGATCTCGTTGTTATTGGCCGACAGCGCCCCTAAGCGCGGGGTTTCATGGTAGAGCGCTAAGCAGATGGCATCCAGCAAGGTGGTTTTGCCTGCCCCAGTAGGGCCCGTGATAGCGAACACACCGTTATCGGCAAAAGGCGCTTGGCGAAAGTCTATTTTCCATTGGCCTTTTAATGAGTTGAGGTTGCTAAATTGCAGGCTAAGTATCTTCATTATTTAGCCTCCTGATGGCGCACTTCTTCCACTATTTCACTAAAGGTATGGCGAATTTTCGTTAAGCGAGTTTGGTCTTGCTCTCCTTCAAAATGTTCAAGGGCGAGGCGCTTTTCAAACACATCGAAGGGGGTTAGCTCTGCCAGTGTTTCGTTGTTAACTTGGTTTAACCCTTGGCTTGCTTTGGTGCGGGTGCGACGTAATTGCAGCACTTCCACATTGCGCCCCTCGGTCAAGGTTTGAATGCTTTGCTGTAAATCGCTTAAGTAGTCTTGCACGTCAACATGAATGCACAGCCAAGTGGGCTTTACTGAGGTGAGTACTTGCGGTTTGCTGAGATTGTTAGCTTGGCCGTCATCCTCAGTGCGAGTTGCTTCAGTGCTAGTTTTTTCCGTGAGAAGGGGAAACGCTGTCAGTTGCGTTTTTATGCTCTCCAAATCCCCTTTGAGCATGGCCATAGGTTGAAACATCGGAATATCCAACGGGGCGATACTGCGCTGACCTTGCTGGTCAAACGCTACGATCACCACTTGTTTCTGTGATTTAAGCTCGTCAAAACTCAGGGGTATAGGCGAGCCGCTGTAACGGATGTGCTCAGATTTAGCGACCATTTGCGGTCGGTGAATATGGCCAAGAGCAATATAATCCGCTGGGGGGAAACCATCAGCCGCAAAGCCGTCTAATGTGCCGATGTAAATCTCTCGTACGGATTCCGATTGACTTACCCCTAATGCCGTTAAATGCCCAGTGGCAATAATAGGAATATGGACGCTCGTGCTGCTGACGTTGCGAATACCTTGAGCTGCATTGCCATTGCCGTTATCGGCAAGTTGATTACGACGTTCAACGGCAAGCTGAAAAATGCTGGCGTAATGGGCTTTTATGGCGTCGCTTAGGGCAAGCTTTTTGTCTTCGCTGGTTTCACCTGCTCGGCTTTGTAGCACGTCACGAGGGCGAATAAACGGAATAGCGCACAATATAGCGCCGACACGGCCTGTAGCGTCAGTTAGTTCGATAACTTGTTGCTCCACGTTATCCATGGTGTTGGCTATAACATGGGTGTGCAGGCAGGCGAGTAACTGCTTAGATTCATTTAGGGTTGATACAGAATCGTGATTGCCCCCTAATACCACTAAGGTGCAGCTGAGCTTGCTTAGTTCAACCACAAACTGATTGTACATTTGACGGGCATAGCTTGGCGGCGTGCCGGTATCAAAAATATCCCCCGCGACAATAACAGCATTAATTTTTTGTACTTGGAGCACGTTAAGTAACCAGTTTAAAAAGGCTTGATGTTCGTCTTTGCGGCTTTTAGTGAAAAAGTTTTGCCCTAGGTGCCAATCAGAGGTGTGTAGAATTTTGATATGCCAAGTCCTTTGTGTTTTTACGAATGACAAATTGCAGCGCGTCAGATTACTGCAGCAGTTTACTGATACCGCCCACTGATACACAGTGCGGGATAAGCTTTAATATGCGATATCCGATATAAGTGTACTGCATCAGTGCTTAGCTAGGTAGATGTTCACACCAGATGAGTAGGAAAGAGAGCAAGAAAAAAAGCAGGAAAACTTTTCTTTCGCACAGCGCTGCCATTCTGTGAGCGCCGACACGATTGATGACAAGACTGAAAATAAAACCTGTTTACAGCAGGTGTTGATATTTGGCCGACGTTCGGGGTGTTTGATAGCTATTTTACTTCTTTTCAACGACGTTAAGTCTTTGATTCTGATGCTTAGTTTCTCAACATTTTTCTCTAAATTTGTAACCAAGTATGTGGAAGTGCGCCGTGGAGTGATTTTCGTGTTAATAGTGTTGCAGCCTAGGCAACTGGGCAACCACATCACCTGTGATAAAAACAATAATAAATCGTACTTTTGGCCGGACAGAAAGCAATAACAGAAGACGGTGCAGTGTTGATTACTCCACATTGACATTGGGACATGCAACACAATGAAAAAAACACATACCTTCAAAGCCAAAGATCAGTGGTTAAAAGTCGCATTAATGATGAGTGCATCATCTGCAATTTTGAGCGGAGCAAACGCTTACGCTCAGGAGCAAGCGACTGAAGCTGCAGATGATTTAGAAACAATCAGTGTTATCGGTTCACGTCGATTAGGGCGCACGGTTGAAGATAGCCCGGTGCCTATCGACATCATTGGTGCCGATTCACTTAGCACTACTGGGCAAACTGAAACCAATATGATTCTGGGCAACTTGTTGCCAAGTTTTAACTTTCCTCAACCGTCATTGACCGATGGAACCGACCACGTTCGACCTGCACAACTGCGCGGTTTAGCGCCGGATCACACGCTAGTATTGGTAAACGGTAAGCGTCGCCATTCAAACGCGCTGCTTAACCTTAATGGCTCCACCGGGCGTGGTTCGTCAGCGGTCGACTTAAATGCGATCCCTGCTAACGCCATTGAGCGTATCGAAGTATTACGCGATGGCGCAGCAGCGCAATATGGCTCTGATGCGATTGCAGGGGTTATCAACATAGTATTGAAAAGTGCCAGCAGCGGTGGCTCGGCGTCAGTCACGTACGGTGCGAACGTAACGACCATGGATGGTGTGCCTGATTTAAAAGACGTCGGCATTGATGATAACGGCGAGCTTGCCTTTACCGAAGGTGGCGATCGCGAATTAACCGATGGTCAAACCGCTACCATGCGTGCCAACATGGGGTTTGCGCTAGGGGATGACGGTTTCTTTAACCTGTCAGCTGAATTTCGTGATCGCAGCGCCAGTAATCGCTCTGATTATGATCAACGAGAAAACTATTCGCGTTTAGAAGATGGCTCGTTAGATCCCCGCGAACTCACATGGGATCGCTACAATCATAACTTTGGCAATGGCGATGTTGAAGACATGGCGGTGTTTTATAACGCGGGCTTTGAGCTAAACGAGAACGCAGAAATATATTCATTTGGTTCGTACAGCACCCGTGAAGGGGAAGGTGGAGGTTTTTATCGCCGTGCCCAAGACAGCCGCAACATCGAAGCGATTTATCCCGATGGCTTCTTACCTATTATAACCTCTGACATCAATGATTATTCATTTGCCACGGGTGTAAAAGGGTTTATGAGTGATTGGAACTACGACCTCTCTGCCGTATACGGTGAAGATGAGTTTGAGTTCGGCGTGAAAAACAGCTTGAACACCTCTCTAGGGCCAACGAGCCAAACGGTGTTTGATGCTGGTACGCTGATTTACGACCAACTGACCATTAACCTAGACCTTAGCCGCGAAATTGATGTGTCTGGCCTAGCCAGTGGCGTCAACGTGGCGGTAGGTGCTGAATATCGCCGTGAAGGCTACGAAATTGAAGCCGGTGAAGAAGCATCTTATGTTCAAGGTACCTTTGGTGGCTCTGCGGGCTCACAGGTATTTCCTGGCTTTACCCCCGAATCAGCCGGTGACAACAGCCGTCACAACGTCAGTTTATACGTGGATTTAGAAGCCTATATTACGGACAACTGGAATGTGACTGTAGCTGCTCGTTATGAAGATTATTCTGACTTTGGCTCAACGGTAAACGGTAAGTTCGCCACCCGTTACACGCTGACAGAAGAAATAGCTCTGCGGGCGTCAGTGTCCACTGGCTTTAGAGCGCCATCGTTGCAGCAGCAGTATTTCACTTCTATCGCGACGGTATTTGTAGACGGTGAACCAACTGAAACTGGCACGTTTGCACCCAACAGTGATGTGGCAAAAGCGTTAGGCTCACCTGGATTGGATGCAGAAGAGGCGGTGAACTACGGCGCGGGTATTACCTGGTCACCAGATTCAAACTTCAGTGTGTCAGTGGATTACTACAATATCAAAATTGACGATCGTATTGTGTTGTCCAATAACTTGTCCGGTGAGGGAATTGAAACCTTACTAGCAGGTACGGGGGCAAACCGTGCGCGCTTCTTCTTGAATGCCATTGACAGCGAAACATCAGGGGTTGATGTGGTGGCGTCATACAATACTGATATTCAAAACTGGGGTGATGTGGCCTTTAATGCGGGCTTTAACTACAACAAAAATGAAGTGACTGACATCATCGACCCACCTGCGGTACTTGCTGGTGCTGGCGTGGATCAAGGCAACTTGTTCTCGGATGTTGAATTGCGTCGTTTTGAAGTGGGCTCACCAAAAACCAAGCTCAACTTAAGTGCCGTGTGGACCATGGATGAGTGGCACGCAACACTGCGCACAACGCGCTACGGTGAAACGCAAGAGCCATCAAGTGACCCAGCTACCAATGAAGTATTGCCCGAAAAATGGGTCACAGATTTGGACGTTGGTTATGACGTAACAGACAACCTAACGCTAACATTAGGGGCGAACAACTTATTTGATGTTTACCCTGATACTACCCGTGAATTGGTGGAAGATGTGGGTACGTTCTCACGCTTATTCCCTTATTCAGGGTTTTCACCGTTTGGTTTCTCAGGCCGTTTTGTTTACGGTAAGGTATCTGTCACGTTCTAATATTGCGCTGTAGAAGCGACCTTAGCTTGGAAACAAGCACTTAGGGCACGCAATAATGAAGTAGACTATTTGTATCGGGCTCAGTGCAAACTGCGCCCGATTTTTTATGTCATTTAAACGCTTGGCTAAGGTTTTAAAGCGCCGTGTTAAATGCGATTACTCAGGGGTTTCAATACTTAGGTGGTAACCGGAATACTTACGCATGTTGATCACGCGATCCCCATCTAACATCCAGTATTGGCCTTTAATGCCTTGTAGTACGCCACTGAAAGACAGTTCTTTGTCTAGATTGATGGACTTTACTTTTTCTGGATATTGGTCCACTGGGTAATGAATATCAACCGCGGGTAAATCAAGAATATCGATGGCTTGAAAACCATACTCTTCGGTAATTTCGTCTAATTGATCTTCTATTTCGGTGATGAGATCTTCTTTTAATTGCTGTAAATCGGCAGTGTCAGGTTGGCTTTTAAGCATGGTGCGCCAATTGGTTTTATCCGCAATAAACTCTTTCATGGCAGTTTCGACTAAACCACTTGTTAGGCGGTTTTGTACTCTCATGATGGCCATCGCCTGAGTGGCACCTTGGTCGAGCCAGCGACTTGATACTGCATCGCTGACATGACGAGTAATCCCCACTTTAATCGTCCCCGTATTGGCTAGATATACGTAATGATCTGACAGGCAATTTGCTTCGCCCCAGCTAGGTTCACGGCAGGTGCCAGCGTCATAATGGCAAAGTTCAGGCTTAATAATACAGGTGTCGCACTGTGCCAACTTCGTTAGGCAGCGGTAACAGTAGCCTTGATTGAAGCTTTTCTTGGTTTTTGCTTGGCAATGCACGCAGTTGATCTGGTTATCGAAACTGACGTTAAGCGCTTTACCGATCAGCGGGTTCATATCAATGAGTTGCTCGCCTATGGGCAATTGATATTGGGCAAGATGCTCAGCATCGGTGGATACGCGCATTTTGCGAATATTACCTTGGTAAATGGTCATGTTGTTCTGGTCCTGTGTACGAAATTGACGCCGAATAACGGTAGGGCGTTAACAGCTCGCTATTGTGACAGCCTAAAGCCTTGATTGCCAAAGTAACCATAGGGCAAAATGAGGATCTATCTTGATTCACCGTGTTACTTGTAAGCAAGGCGCCCATGCAAACTCAATTATTGACTAGATTACGCGAGTACTTTGACGACCCTAAGCTTGAAAAACGCGAGCTACTGCAAAATTTGTGGAGCGAGTACGGTGAGATTGCCCGTTACGATAGCCCCAAGCTAGGCAAGAGCGTGATTGTGAAGCATGTCGCGCCGCCCTCCAAGGTGCACCATCCTCGAGGGTGGCACAGTGAGGTGGGGCACCAACGTAAAGTGCGCTCCTACCAAGTAGAAGCCGAGTTTTACCAATTTTTCGCTGGGCGTTGCGATGAGACGTGTTATGTACCGCAGTTTATCGGGTTGATCAAATCAACGAACCACCCAGAGACGCAAACCTTGATCATGGAGGACCTGAAAAGTAGTGGTTTTGATTTGGTATATGCACGGGCTACGGAAACGCAAATTAAAACAGTGCTGAGTTGGTTAGCGCATTTTCACGAGCGTTTTATCAACATAGACACATCGACATTGTGGCCCGTTGGTTGTTACTGGTATTTGGCTACTCGCCAAGCTGAGTTTGGCGTAATGCCGCAGGGCGAGCTCAAGTACAATGCCCAGCGTATTGATGAGGCACTGAACAATGCGCGTTTTCAAACACTGTTGCATGGCGATGCAAAACTAGCGAACTTTTGCTTTAGCGCTAGTGAAACCGTTGCCGCAGTGGACTTTCAGTACGTAGGCAGGGGAATAGGCATCAAGGATGTGATGTATTTCTTAGGCAGTTGTTTGACTGACACTGTGCTATTCGAAAAACACGATAGTTATATTGATTATTATTTTGCGCAGTTTAGAGCGGCGATTCTTTCTTCAGATACACAAGGGGTCCAAAAGCGCTGGGTTGAAGAGCTAGAGCAAGAGTGGCGAGGGTTGATACCACTTGTATGGGCTGACTTTCATCGTTTTTTGCTCGGCTGGAGCCCGGAGCATGTGAAAATAAACGAATTTATGCAAGGGCAGACGGCAAAGGCGTTGAATAGGGTACGTGAGCAGCCGCGCTATTCCGCTATATTGGCGTAGCCAAACGGTTTGCTACTTCCAAGTGATAGGGCTTAAGTTTGCTTTTTGCGCTAACAGGCTTACGGAATTGATGATTAAGATTGTACGTTAGGGCTAATCATTACAGTATTGAACATCGTGAATTTACGTTAGTACGTCCAGCTGGGATAGATGACGTTAACATCCGCATTTTTAGCATAGTTACCATGCATACTTGAGACATTTATTTTTTATGAGTCATTCTCTTTTGGTTTCGAACATCCGCCGAGCATTAAAACTAAACTTCATCCCTGCCATGTGTTTACAGTTGATAGCATTAGGCATTGGTTTAAGCTTTTTCTATTGGCCTGCAAGCGAACCTGTGTTTAATTTTTTCGCCGATCTCAAATCGCACTATGGTGTGGTTTACGCTGTGATGTCTACTGCGGTGTTCGGCGGCTTACTGCCTTTTATGTACTTAAGCTTATCCGGTCAAATTCATTTTAAGCCTGTCCGGCAGTTAGCATTTTATTGTTTACTTTGGGCCTTTATGGGTTGGTTAGTAGATGCATTCTATGGTTTGCAAATTACCTTGTTTGGCAATGGTACTGATGCCGTTACCCTGATCCAAAAAATCGCTTTCGACCAGTTTGTGTTTAGTGCGTTGTTCACATGCCCACTGCTGACGCTTTGTTATCAATTCAAAGATGCGCATTTCAATGTACGTCGTACCATGCAGCTATTGGATAAACGACTGTTATTACTCTACTTACCCACTACGATAGTGACGAATTGGTTAGTATGGATACCCTCTGTCTTGCTGATTTATTTGATGCCGCCAGCGTTGCAACTTCCACTGTTTAACTTGGTGCTGTGCTTCTTTGTGTTGGTGCTTGCTATATTGAATAGTGAACCTACTACAACGTAATCTCCTGCTCCTTCTCCAGCATTCCCTTCTCATGTGTCCGATTCAGGTGAGTCTCGCTTATAATTTGGCGCCTTACATAGGGTGATAAATCACTGACATGGGTTTGCCAGTAAAGGCCTAATAAGTACGTTCTTTATTCTCTAGATTAAAGTACAACCACTGTCATATTGAACTCGGTTAATACAGAAGTAATTCGTATCACGTTGACTAATATGGTTTATATGGAAAAGACCATTGTTGTCGCTCGTAACTTTTCTGTACACTGGTTCACCAGTGGTATATTTTTACCATTGTGATGGCCGTGATTTTTTCGTGTAGATTTAAGACTAAAGAACAGTTGTTCAAAAATTGCGCAGTTCAATGTTAGCGTTTATTCTTCATATAAGAGTTCAGGCGCTGTCTTCATGCCCGCACTGTTACTCATAGGCGCGATATTGATTATTAAAGATAGGTAATGCTTATCTACACTAACCAAGAGGCAGTCAATCCAGTACTATGATAGTCCATCAAGAAGCCATAAAAGACGCTGTGTATCAGTTGTTTGACGAGGTAGATGCTCTTTCTGTCCAAGGATACGATGAAGAGCGGAATGTGATTTACTGGAATTTGGGCAGCGAGTTACTTTATGGCTTTAGCGAAGAAGAAGCGTTAGGTAAGAAACTCGAAGATCTGATTTTCCCCGACTTTATGCGTGAACCCGTTATTGCCGCCCACACTGATTGGATCAATAAAGGCATTAAAATTCCTGCTGAAGAACTGACATTGCGCCATAAAAATGGTGGCGATGTTAACGTATTTTCGAGCCATGTTTTGTTCACAAATGAACACAATAAGCACGAAATGTACTGCATTGATATCGATCTCGCCGACGTACGACAAGCCCAAGCGCAAGCAAAATTTAAAGACAACATGCTTGAAGCGGTCTTTGAGGCCACCCCAGATTTGTTCTTCTTGATGGAAGAAGACGGCACCATCATTGATTCTCATGGGGGGGATGACAAATATCTCGGTGCATCACCAAGTGAATGCGTCGGACGCACCATTACAGATTTGTTTCCACGCAAGGTGGCACGCAAGTATACGCTATTTAATAAAAGGGTGATTGAGCAAGAGGGTATTTCTACCTTTGAATATGAACTCACTTTGCCAGACGGTATTCGCTACTTCGAAGCAAGACTGAGCCATGTTAAGGCGTACAACCAAATAGTAGTGATCGTTCGCGATATCACTGAGCAGCATAAGGCGGCTCAAACGATACGCCATCACGCTTATTACGATAGTTTGACCTTGCTGCCGAATCGCTTCTTGTCTCTGGATCGTTTATCGCAAATGCTTAAAGAGGCGCAAAGAAACGAAGAAAAAGCCGCTCTGCTATTTCTAGATCTAGACGACTTTAAGAAAGTGAATGACTCATTAGGCCACGAAGTAGGCGACAAACTCCTAGTTGAGGCGGCTAACAAGCTAACCTTAGCCTTGCGAAAGGCGGACACGGTAGGGCGCTTAGGGGGAGACGAGTTTATCGTGTTGTTACGGGCACTTGCTGATGATAACGATGCAAAGGAGGTGGCCGAAAACCTACTTCGGGTATTCAGAGACCCGTTTCTAATTGATGGTAAGGAGCTGATCCTAACCTTGAGTATTGGCATTGTAACGTATCCTGAAAACGGCAGCAGTGCCTCTGATTTATTGCGCCATGCTGATGCTGCCATGTACCAATCTAAATTATCAGGGCGAAATACGTATTCATTTTTCACAAAAGAAATGAATGCCATTATGTTGCGCCGTTTCGAAATCGAAGGGCAGCTCAATCAAGCGCTTCAGCGTAAAGAATTTGAGGTGTTTTACCAACCCAAATTTAGTGTGCAAAATAGAAACGTAATCGGTGCTGAAGCATTAATTCGTTGGCGTAATCCGATATTGGGTAATGTGCCTCCTGACGAATTTATCCCCATTGCTGAACATACCGGGTTAATTGTGCCCATTGGTAAATATGTTATTGAACAAGCTCTAGAGTTTTTGCGGGAGTGGGCGAGTATTCATAATAAAAACTATACCATTGCGGTCAATTTATCGCCGCGGCAATTTAGGGACAAAGAGCTAATTAACTTTATTTTATCGGCATTGAGCAAAGAGGAAATCTCGCCGCAAAATTTGGAGTTTGAAATAACGGAGGGGGTATTAATGGTTGGTAATGCCTATGTGGAAGAGGCGCTGGAAGAGCTTCACCAGTTAGGTGTGAAATTATCGATGGACGATTTTGGTACAGGGTACTCTTCACTGAGTTATTTGCGTCGCTATTCATTTGATATTTTAAAGATAGACCGCAGCTTTATTGATGGCATCACTGTGAATAAGGAGGACTTTGATTTAGTCAAAGCAACCATCGCAATGGCGCATAGTTTAGACCTAGAGGTCGTCGCTGAAGGAGTTGAAACTCATGAGCAACTTATGTTGCTAGATAAACTCGGCTGCGACTTAGTTCAAGGCTACTATTTTAGTAAACCGGTACCAGCTCAAGCCTTAATCGATTATAGATATCCGGCAAGCTAAACATTCTGGTAGTGAATAACCTAATATGAACGCGGCGTTGGCAGGATATTAGCTGCGCTAAGAGCATTAAATTGACAGCTTCTAGCTCAAATAGAAAGCCCTCTGATGAGGGCTTTTTATTGGAATGGTGGGTTATACCCATCTGCACTGATAACTGAGGGAACAGTTACTAACGTAGAGGGGGGATTAAGGAAACACTTTCCGTCTTGTGCGTACCAGCGCTAACATGCCAAAACCAAAAAGCGCCAGTAAGGCGGGCTCAGGTACTGCTAAAGCGGCGAGTGCGGCAGAGGCAATAAGTTGGTGACCCACGGCAGTAGGGTGAACTTGGTCCCAAAGTAAGTACTCATCAGGATTCGTACACACGGTCATATTTGCCGAGTCAACGCAAGGAGCTGATACGTTCGTTAGGTCATAATCACTGGGGTTCATTGATATATCTAAAAACGTACTAAACACATCAAGTTGGGTGATGTTTAAGCCGCCACTGATGCCATCTAAGCCGTTTGCTAACGCGGCATTAAATTCAAAAGCCCAAGGCGCTGCAATGGGTAAATTCGGCACTAGAAAGTTCATCGCCCCCGCCATTGCTAAAGTGGTCACACTGTCAACAATGTTTTGCGCTGCATCGCCCGGGGTATAGGTGCCAACGGGATCATTTTGCAAAAAATCATTGCCACCAGCCCAGATCACGTAGAGTGCATCGGCATCTGCCATACCACCTGCGCTACCTAAGTAGTTAAAAAGTTGACCACCAAAGTTGGGGTCAGCAAATAAATTGTCAGTGCGCTGGCCGCCTATGGCCCAATTTGTGCCGCCTGTATAAGCAGTACTTGCGGATACACCTAAGTCACTAGCCAAATGCTCAACCCATACTGGGCCATTAGAAAATCGGCAATCAAAATAGGGGGCGGTAGGACACGCTGCAGGGAGGAGTGTTTTTAATGCGCCAGTATCCGATAGCGAATCACCGAACACATACATATCACTGATAGGCGTGGCGGATGCTGTTGAACTGACAAACATCAGTAGTGATGCTCCAGATACACACAGTGTTCTTCTAGTTTTTTTAAGTAAATAATTCAATCCACTGGACAGTGGCAGAGTCAGGTTGTTCATTGTTTCACCTCAGGGCGCTTCTATACTGCACAACGCCAATTATAATTTATTGTTGTTAGTATCCCGAGCGGGATAAGCATCAGCATAGAACATCCCAAAAGTGCACAGACGTTTTCATGCCGAAAAACGATTATGCATATTTCGATCCCCTTAATAAAATCAAAGGGTTAGCTATTTTTTGTTTGAAAATTAGCCACAAGTGCAAAAAATACTGACACTGATAAAAATGGTCTGATCCGCATTGGCTTAATAGCTCCTTTTAGTCATCCGATTTCATTACTAACAACGGGAACATAGGGGGGAGCTTTACGTCTGAATCAACTTCCATGCTTAGTAAAATGGCTTGAGCCAATGCATCATGGGAATTAGGTAAATCTTTTAACTCACGGGTTTTTGCAATATCAATATCCGAAGATGCACCCGCCCACACTATTATCGGCACATGCGTTTGCGCTTTGGGTGCGAACATGTAGGGTAAACCGTGCAAATAGACCTTGTTTTCACCTAAAGATTCACCATGATCGCTGACGTAAATCATGGCTGTTTCGTAACGAGGAGTGTTGCGTTTTAACAACCCAATGACTTTTGCTAAAAAGTAATCTGTGTAGAGGATGGTATTGTCATAAGCATTGATAATTTCTTCGTCGCTGCACATTGATAGTTCACTGGTTTGACATGCTGGCGTGAATTTTTCAAATGCTGACGGGTAGCGCTTACTATATGCAGGGCCGTGGCTGCCCATTTGATGTAGTACAATGAGTATGTCTTGCTCTTGTCCGTTAATAAATTCTTGTAGCCCATCAAGCATACCTTCATCACGACACTCTCTATATTTTTGCTCTTTGGGTTGCCGCTTTTCATCACAAACTGGGTTCGTTTCGCTAGTTTTGTAACTTATATAGGGAATGCGCTCTGCGACCCCTTTTGAATCAGAATTATTGTCCCGCCATTGCACGCTAATATTGGCTTTAGCCACAATATCTAGCACATTTTCTGTGGTTTTGCTGTTGTCTGCATCAAAGTCATCACGACCCAGAATGGAAAACATACAAGGTACTGAAACTGCGGTGGATGTGCCGCAACTACTGATTTGGCTGAAAGAGACTAAATCAGTTTCTTTGGCTAACAAAGGGGTGGTTTCACGCTCGTAGCCATTGACTGAGAAGTGATCAGCGCGAGCGGTTTCACCGACAACCACAATCACGAGCTCTCGATTCAAATCTGTGTCTGGAATGGCAGCACGGGACGTTTGGAACACGAATTGCCTGGAAGCAGCAGAGCGAACCTTTTGCGTCAGAAATGCGACGAATGAATACATAGGTTGTATTGGATTCGTGTAGTAACGCACGGATTTGTGTTCACGAAAAAAGCTCGCGTACTGACCACTAAAAGCAAATAAACTGCCGCCGATAACGCTTATGCCAATCACTAAGGTAAACCCCGTCATCAAAAAGCGGCGCTTAATGTCTTTTAATCTGGGTTGTTTATTCAGTGGCAACAGATTAAAAAAAACTATCGGGATCGCTCCAAATAACAAGACGTGATTAAGCAAACCAAAGTTGAGTATATCGGCCGCTTCGCTGGTGTCAGTGGCAAACATATTACGCATCATGTCGATATCAAAAATAACGCCAAAACCATCGGTAAAATAGCTGCATATTGCCCCCGTAATAAGCACGATGGATAACGCTAATTTTACCGGCATAAACCAATTTAATACGATTGACACAATAGATGTTAATGCCCATAAAATAGCGCCAACTGAGCAGATGAATAATGCATTATTTTGCCAAGAGTAAATTGTCTCAAGATGGCCGAAAAAGGTGTGATTGCCCGTTAGCGTGACAAATAGCGCTGCGAGCAGCATGACAAGTTGAGGGGGAATTTTAAAAGCCCGTAACCATTCGCTTCGTATTGGTGTTTGGGCGGCCGCTTTATTCATCTCAGATTAATACCTAGGTTCACGATGGCAGCGAATCTTATGGATGGTGGCTTAACACAATATTAAGGCGTGATTTAAAAGAGCTGATTTAAAATGAAGCAATGTGCCCCAACATCCTAATAATCTGTATCAGTCGAATGTGAAATATATTGTTGAGTCACTCTTATTTTGCGTTGGCAACATTATTAGGACACCTGTGAAAGCTGTAAAAACTCTTACCCTAATGCGCTGGTTATTTGGCCAACTCGCACCCTATAAAACAAAGGTAATGTGTGCCATAAGCGCGCTTATTGTTGGTTCAGGCTCTTGGTTGTTACTGGGCCAAGGTGTGAAGGTCGTGGTCGATGAAGGCTTTGTCGCAAATAACGCTACCATGTTAAATCAAATGATGCTGGTGGTGGTGGGTATTGCGCTACTGGGCAGTATTGCAGCGTACTTTCGATTTTACCTAATGATTTGGCTAGGAGAGCGCGTCAGCGCAGATATTCGCCAATCTGTGTACTCTCACCTGCTAACGTTACCTCCCGCATTTTTTGAGAGAACACGTACCGGCGAGGTCATTTCACGCTTTACCAGTGACACTACCGTGCTGCAGTCGGTGGTGGGTATGGGGCTGTCAATGGCACTGCGCGCAGGCATTACTTTTATTGGTGCATTATTGCTGATGTTAATCACCAGCCCCATGTTGACCCTGTACGTATTGATTGCTGTGCCAATTGTATTATTGCCAATTCGTTTCTTTGGCGCCAAAGTGCGTTTGCATGCCAGAAACAGTCAAGACCGAGTGGCAGATTTAGGTGCTTACGTGGATGAGTCACTGCATGAAATTCACACCGTTCAAGCGTATTCTCATGAAGATCTCGACAGAAGTAAGTTTGCCGGTCGGGTAGAAGATGTGATGACAGCGGCCAATAGCCGCATTCGCTTTCGTGCTTTGATGATGGCCACGATTATGGGTATCAGCATGACCGCCATTACCTTAGTCGCTTGGTTAGGTGCGCAGCAGGTGTTAACTGCCAGTATTAGCGCCGGTGAGCTTACCGCGTTTATGTTCTATGCCGTTATGGCAGGCGGTGCGGTCGCCACGTTAAGCGAGGTCATAGGGGAAGTTCAAAAAGCTGCCGGAGCCAGCGAGCGTTTAATGGAGTTATTGCATACCAAGAGTGAAGTACTTGAACCTGAAACGCCCCAATTGTTAGCAAAAAAGGTGCAAGGCAACTTAACCTTAACGGATGTGAATTTTAGCTATCCCAGTGCTGTAGACAGCCCTGCATTACAGCATATCTCTCTTGACATAAAAGCTGGCGAGCGTATTGCTTTAGTCGGCCCAAGCGGCGCTGGCAAATCTAGTTTATTCCAACTCTTGCTGCGGTTTTACGATATTCAATCGGGGGAAATTAGTTTAGAAGGGGTGAATATAGCTGAGCTCGAGCTAGAGTCTTTACGCCAACAATATGCCCTCGTACCTCAAGAGTCAGTGATTTTTGCTAGCAGTGTTGCCGAGAACATTCGCTACGGACGACCGGATGCCAGTGATGAAGACGTGCAAGCCGCTGCTAAAGCCGCCAGAGCCGATGAGTTTATTGAGCAGTTGCCGGAAGGCTATCAAACCTATTTGGGCGAGCGAGGCGTACGTTTATCTGGGGGGCAAAAACAGCGAATCTCTATCGCTAGAGCAATCCTCGCTGATCGACCTATTTTGTTGCTGGACGAAGCTACCAGTTCACTGGATGCAGCCAATGAGCAGTTTATCAAGCTGGCTCTGGACGAACTAATGCGCGAAAAGACCACTTTAATTATTGCCCACCGATTAGCCACAGTAATCAATGCGGATCGCATAGTCGTGATGGATAAAGGCCAGATAGTGGCAATAGGTAATCATCAAGAATTAATCGCCAGTAATGCGCTTTATCGGGAATTCGCCGAGTTGCAGTTGGTCAGTTAATTTATGAAAAGAATAAGATAAATAACATGATGAAAATTGCACAAGTGGGTGAAGTTATCTTGCGTACGCCAGCCAAATCAGTCTCCCAGACAGATATTGAAACCGGTGCGTTTCAGGAGTTTGTTGATGCCTTACTCGCGACCATGCAAGAGGCCAATGGGGTCGGTATTGCAGCACCGCAAGTATTTGATGAGCGTGCAGTCATGATCATTGCATCACGGCCCAGCCCTAGATACCCAAATGCACCTGACATGGAACCTTTGGTGTTAATTAACCCCAAAGTGATACAAAGTAGCGAGGAAACAGTAAAGGACTGGGAAGGCTGTTTGTCTGTGCCTGGTTTACGTGGTTTTATTCGCCGGGCGACTTGGGTTGAGATAGAGTATCTGCAACGCGATGGAACACCGGCCACTCAGCGCTTAGATGGGTTTGTGGCACGCATTTTCCTACACGAATTCGATCATCTGATTGGTAAAACGTGGCTTGACCATGTTGAACTTAACACCGATATTATGGCTGAATCCGTATGGCGCAGAAAAATAGCAGGCATTGATGACCGACAAAGCGAAATCAAAAACGACGATAATCGTTAAGCGGTGTTGCGTTTAGAACTGCTAAGAGCTGCCCATTCTGCCATGAGATTATCTCAACAATTGAATAGGCGTATTTAATTATTTGTGCGAAGGGCAAAGGCTAATCTAAGCGATACTCAGTCAAAGCTATGATTTATTACCAGAGGTGTAACATAAGGTGACTTATGTGATTACCCATTTTTTATTAGTAAGGATATCCGTTGCAAACTGCGTTAAAGAAATTATCTGCCATAGTATGTTGCTCATTGCTAAGCGGCATCAGTGTGGCTGCTCAACAAGATGCTACTGACATGAATGTGTTAGGTGATCAGGAGGTTGTAAGTGAGGCCCAAGAAGTGGCGAGCCCACAGGCCTTATTTGCACAATGTGTTGTTGACTTGCAGGGTCAAGCTAAAACAGCCGGTGTCTCTAAGCGTGTTACCGATGAAGTGCTTGGCGGCGCCAGATACAAAGAAAAAATTATCTCGCTGGATCGAAATCAACCTGAGTTTGTTCAAACCTTTACTGATTACTTTGAAAAACGGGTGAATACCTGGCGCATTGAAAAAGGCCAGCAAATGATGGCCAAGCACCGTGCTTTTCTGGGGGAGTTAAATAAAGAATACGGTGTGCCAGCTCAGTACCTTTTAGCTTTTTGGGGCTTAGAAACGAATTTTGGCTCTTACAAGGGAAAAAGCCCGGTTATTGATTCGCTAGTCACTTTGGCGTGTGACAATCGCCGTAGCCGTTATTTTTCCAGTGAATTAATGCAAGCTCTGTTGCTCATTGATCGTGAAAAACTAGACGACAAAAAAATGGTTGGCTCTTGGGCCGGTGCCATGGGGCACACACAGTTTATGCCCTCTGCTTATATGAAATACGCAGTTGACGGAGATAAAGACGGCCAAATCAATCTTTGGGACAGCGAGCAAGATGCGCTGGCTTCGGCGGCTAACTTTTTGAAAAATTTAGGTTGGCAATCAGGTTACAAATGGGGCAGAGAGGTGAGCCTGCCTGACTCATTCGATTATACCTTAGCGGGCAAGAATGATCCCAAAGCGCTTTCTGTATGGAACGGCGCTGGCGTCACCCGTACTGACGGCCATGCCATCGGTAACGCTGATATCAAAGGTGCGCTTCTGGTGCCTGCGGGTCATGCAGGGCCGGCATTTTTAGCCTATAAAAACTTTAATGTAATATTGCGCTGGAATAACTCAGAGTATTACGGCATCGCTGTGGGGCACTTAGCGGATCGTATTGCTGGTTTGAGTACCTTGTCTAAAACTCTGCCTGAGCTGCCGGATTACACGGTAGATGAAATGCGTAAGTTACAGGATAAGCTCAATGGTTTGGGCTTTGATGTGGGCAAGGCCGACGGTATTTTGGGACCGGGTACACGAAGCGGTATTCGCCAATTTCAATTATCAAAAGACATGATTGCAGATGGTTACCCAGCACGTGACGTGTTCGATGCCTTAATGGAGCAGCCTCTGCCAAGCAACTCATAAGCACTTTGTAATATATTGCTTTGTTACAGTGTTAAACTGCCCATTAATCTTATGGGCAGTGTCTGCTATTCCTCACGGTAATTATTTGCCTTTTTTGCGGTCTTTACTGGGCTAAAAAGTACTTTAGGTATATACTCCCGCGGTCAAATTTTAAGCGCTTTTCGCATTTCCATCTTGAGCGCTTTTTTAATACTTTTTATTTTTTGTGGAGTTGTATGTCCAACCTGAGTCAACCTGTCGCTAAATCGCCTGTTAAACGCCAGCCTGCTGAGCGTATGAAAGCCGAGCGCGGACTTTTTTCTTATCCCAAATATTGGGCTGAGTGTTTTGGCCCTGCGCCATTTTTACCCATGTCACGCAAAGAAATGGAAATCTTAGGTTGGGATAGCTGCGATATCATTATTGTTACGGGGGATGCCTACGTGGATCACCCCAGCTTTGGCATGGCGGTAATTGGCCGCGTGCTTGAGTCACAAGGTTTCCGAGTAGGAATTATTTCTCAGCCAGATTGGACGAACAAAAACGACTTTATGCAGTTAGGTGAGCCGAACTTATTCTTCGGCGTGACCGCAGGTAACATGGACTCCATGATCAATCGTTATACAGCAGAGCGAAAACTGCGTCACGATGATGCCTACACTGCTAATAATGAAGGGGGCAAGCGCCCAGATCGTGCAGTCACGGTATACACTCAGCGATGCAAAGAGGCCTATAAAAAACCAGTAGTGATTGGCGGTATCGAAGCCAGTTTGCGTCGTATTGCCCACTATGATTACTGGTCAGATAAAGTGCGTCGCTCTGTGTTGTTTGATTCAAAAGCTGACATGTTGATGTTCGGTAATGCTGAACGTCCATTATTAGAAATGGCCCATCGTTTTGCTGCGGGTGAAAGCATTGAGCAAATGCAAGATATTCGCGGAACGGCCGTTATCCGCAAAGAGCCGTTGCCTGGTTGGCAAGGTGTAGACTCAACACATTTAGACACCATAGGTAAAATTGACCCTGTTATTAGCCCCTACGAAATCATCGAAGATAAATGCGCGGTTTCTTCTGAGGCAGATAAACAAGCGGCCATTGAAGAGCAAAAGGCCCAGCCGATTGTGGTACAGCCTTTTACCTCAAAAACCAAACGTCGCAAGCCCTGGGATAAAACCTATGTGATGCTGCCAGCTTACGATGTGGTGCGTGCCGAGAAAACGCATTACGCGCATACCTCGCGTATATTGCACAAAGAAACCAACCCAGGGTGTGCTCGTGCGCTTGCACAGCGCCATGGCGATAGAATCATTTGGATTAATCCACCTGCTTACCCGCTTGAAACTGAAGAAATGGATGCCGTGTTTGATTTACCTTATGCACGTGTTCCGCACCCTAGCTACGGTAAAGCAAAAATACCTGCTTACGACATGATTAAAACCTCGGTGAATATCATGCGTGGTTGTTTTGGGGGTTGCACTTTTTGTTCTATCACCGAGCACGAAGGGCGCGTTATTCAAAGTCGCTCTGAAGAATCGATCATTCGTGAAATTGAACAGATCCGCGACAAGGTTCCGGGTTTTACTGGGGTGATCTCTGATCTAGGTGGCCCAACCGCCAATATGTATAAATTGCGTTGCAAGAGTCCGAAAGCGGAACAAGCGTGTCGTCGTTTATCGTGCGTATGGCCAGAAATTTGCGGTCATTTAGATACTGACCAAACGCCTACTGTTGAGTTATATCGTAAAGCGCGTAATGTGGAAGGGGTGAAGAAAGTCCTTATTGCATCGGGTGTACGTTACGATTTGGCGATTGAAGATCCCAATTATGTACGCGAGTTGGTCACGCATCACGTGGGTGGCTATTTGAAGATTGCGCCTGAGCATACAGAGAAAGCCCCGCTGGATAAAATGATGAAACCGGGGATGGGCACCTACGATAGATTCAAAGAGTTGTTCGACAAGTACACCATGGAAGCGGGCAAAGAGCAGTATTTGATCCCGTATTTTATCTCTGCTCATCCAGGGACTGAAGACGAAGACATGCTGAACTTGGCGCTGTGGCTAAAAGAGCGCAACTTTAAACTCGACCAAGTACAGAACTTCTATCCGTCACCTATGGCGAACGCCACGACTATGTATCACACGGGGAAAAACCCGATACATAAAGTGAATCACAAAAGTGAAGCTGTGACTGTGGCCAAGGGTGAAATTCGGCGCCGGTTGCACCGTGCTTTTCTGCGTTATCACGATCCTGCTAACTGGCCAATGTTGCGTAAAGCGTTAACCGACATGGGTAAAGGCTATCTTATTGGCAATGGCGCTAAATGCTTGATACCTGCTGAGAGCCGTAATGAGTTAAAAGGGCGTGAGCAAAAAGAGTATGCAAAGCGCTCTGCAAATAAAGCGTATGCGAAAGGCAAAGGAAATGGTCAAGCTCAGCAAACAGCGAAGGGTAAAAAAGCCCAACAGGGCTTAACTCGCTTCAGTGACAATCAGCCACACAATAAGGCCGGTGGTACTGGAAACTCGGCCGGTACAAACACTGATAACCGACGTAAAAACAGCAGTAATAAAAAAAGAAAGCCACATTAATGTGGCTTTTTGCTATTTGAATTCAATGTACTGAAACTCAACTTTATTGTGCTTCAGGGTTAGTTTCTCAACGCTTTGATGATTTGCTCACTAAACGCGGGCAAGTCATCTGGGTTACGACTCGTGATGATTTGGCCATCGATCAGCACCTGTGCATCTTGCCAATTTGCCCCTGCGTTACGTAAATCAGTTTGAATGCTCGGATAAGAGGTTAAGTTACGCCCTTTTACGATACCTGCTTCAATGAGTAGCCAAGGGCCATGACAAACCGCTGCGACGGGGCGTTGTTTTTCATCGGCAAAGAAATCTTTAATGAACGCGATGGCAGCATTGCTGGTACGTAAGGTGTCGGGGTTGAATAATCCGCCAGGTAGCACCAGAGCGTCATAGTTTTCGCTTTTCGCTTCTTGAAGTGTTAAATCGACCTTAATCGACTCCCCCCAATTATCTTCATCCCAACCTTTAATTGACCCTTTCTCAAGAGAAATGATATCCACTTTTACGCTGGCTTCTTTTAACGCATTCAATGGGTGAAATAACTCGCTTTGCTCAAAACCATCAGTGGCCAAAATGGCAACACGCTTATGTGCTAGTGACGTAGTCATAATTTTTCCTTCATCTTTTAAGCTCAATATTGTGAATGAAGAAATGCTAATGCCGTGCCACAGCTCCTGAGAGCTCAAATGTCTCGCAAAGCCACGCCAGTTGTGACGGTTTCGATTTAACGATCAAAGGGGAGGGTTTTTATCATACTTTAAGCCTGACAAAATTTTAGAGACAAGAGAAATTTTTACAGAGGCCGGTGTTGGCTTACACCGACCCAACTACTCACGTCATCTGATTGGGTTGAGGGCTCCGCAAAAAGCTAAAACCCAGAACCCAATTTCTGTCACCTTTGCAGACTGGGATGCGTTTATTAACAACGAATATCCAAATCAACAGGTTACCTTCCTTAAATCGACCTTCTACCGACTGCATCAGCCGTAAGGCTACTGATATATAAAGCGTCAGCCGTTTCTAGCACGCCAGTAGTAAAGGGATACGCACCACTAGGGTCTTGTAAGTTCATCAGTACCTCACCATTTTCGGCAATTTTAATGACATGGCCATAATCTTTGCCTGCTGGTTGCAAAAAGCTGGGCAGACGTTGAATCATTTTTCTTAGAAAGGGTGATTCAGATAAGTCATCTATGCTTTTGGCGCGAGGGGAGGCAAACCCGAGCCAATATCCACCGCTAGGAGAGCGGGCGATGTTATCAGGGAATCCCGGTAGGTTATCAATAAGGGTCTCAACTTTGCCGGCCTTTGGGCCTTTCAGCCAATAGCGTAATACACGGTAACTGCCGGTTTCATTGATTAGCACCGAGCGTTGATCGTGACTCACCGCGACACCATTGGCAAAGGTTAAGCCTTCCAGTAATACCCTAGTTTCGGCAGTGGCTGGATTGTATTGCAAGAGGCGTCCATTGCCTTTGTGTTCCATTATTTCCAGCAGACTTGCGGGTAATGTGCCGCCGAATTGCGAGGCAGAAAACTTGTTTGTGGCATCGCTGAAATAGACCATACCATTTTGTGCGATGTCTACATCGTCCGCGTATACAATATCGGTATCGTCTACCTGATTTGTGACAAGGCTGATATCACCATTGGGGGTTATGGATATTAATCCTTTCATCGCGTCGGCAACCAATAGATTCCCTTGTAGGTCATACTCGATTCCTAGTGGGCGACCGCCTGTATTGACCCAAGTTTTAAATTCGTTGGTGTTGGGTGCCAGCAGCATGATATCTCCCGAATGGGTAGCTGTGGCGATAACACCATCATCTCGAAGGGCAAAATCTTCAGGCCCATGATGGTCACCTAACGACAATAGATCTAAGTCGGCTAATGCATTGTTTGATGCCCATGGGCCAACATACCCTGTGGCTGTGGGCGCTTGCCAAGCGACTGGATCAATAGCGACAGGCCATAGCAGTAAATACGCGCTAAGGGCAAAAATAGCGAGTAGGGCAAATTTAACCAATTTCATAATATCTCCCTGATATGTAAAGGATAAACATTTCAACAAGATATAGCATGATGATATTGTTAGGTTAAATTGTGATTCGTTATTTGGGTGTATTTATCAACCTAATTATGAAGCGAGCTTGTCATTGAAGTGCAATTGATGCTCCGTAAGTTATAGGGAAGTACAAAGTGTATTCTGTGACAGTAGACTTGCCCCTAGATAAAAACATAAATAATGAAAAGGGTATTTTAACGTCATAAAAAACGATTATCGCGTCACTTAACATCCTATTAACCCCTATTTTTGTAGGGAATAGCCAGTATAAGGCTATAAACATACAGGTTATTTTTATTTTGGCTGTATAAGCCTTATACTTGCTCGGTTTTATAGACATACTCAAGAACGTCCGGTGTTCTTTGAGTCAACCAAGAGGTCCTAATTGTGTTAGAAGCATATCGTAAACATGTTGAAGAACGTTCTGCCGAAGGTATCCCACCTAAACCATTAAATGCCGAGCAAGTTGCTGGTTTGGTTGAGTTATTAAAAGCGCCGCCTGCAGGCGAGGGTGACTTTTTACTTGAGTTGTTATCAGAGCGTGTTCCACCGGGCGTAGATGAAGCGGCTTATGTTAAAGCTGGTTTCTTAAATGCTATCGTTATCGGTGAAGCATCATCTCCTTTGATCAGCAAAGACGCTGCTATCCAATTGTTGGGTAACATGCACGGTGGTTACAACATCGTGACGCTAGTTGATGCACTTGATAACAATGATTTGGCTGAGCTTGCTGCTGAAGAATTGAAGCACACTTTGCTGATGTTTGATGCTTTCCATGACGTGGAAGAAAAAGCCCGCGCAGGAAACGCATTCGCCAAAGACGTATTACAATCTTGGGCTGACGCCGAGTGGTTCACTTCACGCCCTGAAATGCCTGAGAAAATCACTTACTCAGTATTCAAAGTGACCGGTGAAACAAACACCGATGATTTATCACCTGCACCTGATGCATGGTCACGTCCTGATATTCCATTGCACGCACGTGCAGCGTATAAGATGACCCGTGACGGCTTAACGCCTGAAGTACATGGAGAAATTGGACCACTTAAGCAAATCGACGAAATTAAAGCAAAAGGTCACCCTGTTGCGTTCGTGGGTGACGTTGTAGGTACCGGTTCATCACGTAAGTCAGCGACTAATTCAGTCCTTTGGTTCTTCGGTGAAGACTTACCTGGCGTACCAAACAAACGTGGCGGCGGTGTATGTATCGGCGGCAAAGTTGCGCCAATTTTCTACAACACCATGGAAGATGCTGGTGCGTTAGTATTTGAAGCTGACGTAGACAATATGAACATGGGCGACGTGATTGACATCTTCCCACTTGAAGGTCGTATTACTAACGCTGAAACAGGCGCTGAACTGGCTAAATATGAGTATAAGTCTGACGTATTGCTAGACGAAGTACGCGCTGGTGGCCGTATTAACTTAATCATTGGTCGTGGTTTGACCGAAAAAGCGCGCGAGTCTTTAGGCCTTGGTGCTTCTGACTTGTTCCGTAAGCCAGACCAACCCGCTGATACTGGCAAAGGGTATACCTTAGCTCAGAAGATGGTGGGTAAAGCATGTGGTGTTGAGGGTATTCGCCCAGGCACTTACTGCGAGCCTAAAATGACTACTGTGGGTTCACAAGATACCACTGGACCAATGACCCGTGATGAGCTTAAAGATCTAGCCTGTTTAGGTTTCTCTGCAGATTTAACCATGCAGTCGTTCTGTCACACAGCGGCGTACCCTAAACCAGTTGATATTGATACTCAGCATACATTGCCTGATTTCATTATGAACCGTGGCGGTGTCTCACTTCGCCCAGGTGACGGTATTATCCACTCTTGGTTAAACCGCATGTTATTGCCTGATACCGTGGGTACTGGTGGTGATTCTCATACGCGTTTCCCAATGGGTATTTCATTCCCTGCAGGCTCTGGTTTGGTTGCATTCGCAGCTGCAACAGGCGTAATGCCGCTTGATATGCCTGAGTCGGTATTGGTGCGCTTTAAAGGTAAAATGAAGCCAGGTATCACGTTGCGTGATTTGGTGCATGCCATTCCATTGTACGGTATCAAGCAAGGTCTTTTGACTGTAGCTAAGAAAGGTAAAGTCAATGCTTTCTCTGGTCGTATTCTTGAAATAGAAGGTTTGAACGATTTGACCGTTGAGCAAGCGTTTGAATTGTCAGATGCCTCTGCAGAGCGTTCAGCAGCAGGTTGTACTATTAAGTTGTCTGAAGCGTCTATCGCAGAGTACCTAACGTCTAACATCACTATGTTACGTTGGATGATCAACGAAGGTTACGGCGACCCTCGTACGCTTGAGCGTCGTGCTCGTAAAATGGAAGAGTGGTTGGCTAACCCAGAGCTAATGCAAGCGGATAAAGACGCTGAGTACGTTGAAACCATTGAGATTGACCTTGATGATATCAACGAACCTATTCTTTGTTGCCCGAACGATCCAGATGATGCGAAAACTTTGTCTGACGTTGCTGGCGAGAAAATTGATGAAGTGTTCATCGGTTCTTGTATGACGAATATTGGTCACTTCCGTGCTGCAGGTAAACTACTTGAGCAATACAACAAGACCTTGCCAACGCGTTTGTGGATCTCTCCACCGACTAAGATGGACAAAGCCGTATTGATGGAAGAAGGCTACTACAACATCTACGGTCGTGTGGGTGTGCGTACTGAAATGCCTGGTTGTTCATTGTGTATGGGTAACCAAGCACGCGTATTAGCTAACTCAACAGTATTGTCTACTTCTACTCGTAACTTCCCTAACCGTTTAGGTGATGGTGCTGATGTTTACTTGTGTTCTGCTGAACTTGCGGCTGTTGGTGCGATTGTTGGTCGTATCCCTACTACAGCTGAGTACATGGAGTATGCGAACAAGATCGAGTCTATGTCTGGTGATGTTTTCCGTTACTTGAACTTCGACCGTATCGATGAGTTCAAGCAAGCAGAAGCTGCTGCGAAAGAGAAGATTATTCCTGCTCTTAACATTGCTTAATCACTGATTTATATAACTAAATCAGAATAAAATACTGTAAGCCGAACAGGTGAATGCCTAGTTCGGCTTTTTTTATTGCTAAACCCGTATTTGCTACAATCTGTGTCCTCGAGCTATTCCTTTCTGTTTTCCGGTAAAGTAGACTTTAGTCTGATAAATAAACTAACCCATTGTTTTTAAGTTTGTTTTAACCGAATTAATAATAAAACTCCGTTATTGCTCACACGCTACGTGCCAGCTGGCTTCGAGAGTTTTATCTAAATTATTGGAATACACATGTTGATTAAACCCCTTCGCTTGTTCACGTCTGTTTTGCTTGCAGGCTTTTTTAGTTTAAGTGTGATGCTAGGGGCAAGTGCCCAAGAAAACGAGTCATATCAGACGTTACCTTTGGTTAGCATTACTATTGGTAAGCAGCCTCTTGAGGTGGAATATGCATATACCTTTGAGCAAAGAGCAAAAGGCTTAATGTTTCGTAAAACGCTGTGTAGCCAATGTGGAATGTTGTTCAAGTTCTCAGGCGCCAAAAAAGCCAGTATGTGGATGCAGAACACATTTTTAGCGCTTGATGTTGCCTTTATCACCAGTGACGGTGTGATCACCGATATTAAACCGATGCAACCCCACGACTTAACCTCAGTTGGGGCATCTCAAGCGGTACTTTACGCACTTGAGATGAATCAAGGCTGGTTTGCTAAAAACGGTGTAAAAGTAGGCGACACACTAGTGATAAAAGACTAACCAATTGAATTGGGTGATAAAGACGGCATTTTAGCCGCTCTTATCAAGTTCACTTTGGTGTGCTTCAATGCCGATGGGCACTGGTATTACAGTCAATATTTGCTCGTCTAATACGCTAAAACAACAGCGGAGTGATACGCGCATGAGTTGCTTGCTCAAACCCATAAGCCGCCTCAATCAGCAAACCTTCACTCTTTGCTCCACCAATAAAGCTCATATTAACAGGCATGCCGTACACTTCTCCCATTGGAACAGTAATGTGCGGGTAGCCGGCGACTGCCGCCGCGCCGCTGGCTGAGCCAAGAAAGTGATCACCATCGATATGGTCTATTTTCCACGCAGGTGCCGTTGTGGGAGCAATCAGTAGATCTACATTGTATTTTGCGAGTGTGGCATCTATGCCGTCTTTGCCTGCTTTTTGTTTAGCGCTGTGTAACGCATCGAGGTAGCGTTTATCCGTTAACTCAGGCGCTTCTTGGGCGCTAATGAATATCTCCTGTCCAAAGATAGGCATAGTGCGCTCTTTTGCTTCTTCATTTTTGTCTATCGCTTCTTGTAAGCTTTTTATTGGTGCATTGCTCTTTGTTAAATAGTGATTTAAATCCGCTTTAAACTCAGCCAGCAACACGCTGTACTCGTCTTCATTCCAGCTGCCTTTATCGTCGATATCGGCATTGTCTATGATGATAGCGCCCGCTTTTTCTAATATAGATAACTGAGCTTCAAAGACGTCGTCAAGTTGTGGATGATAGCCCATCATGTTGCGCACTACGCCTATCCGCTTGCCTTTAAGTCCGTCGGCTTTTAAATGCTCAACTAAGCGTACAGGGGCAATGCTGCTCGCATCGTTCTTGTCTTCACCCATCATGGCTTCAAGCATAACGACCGCATCAGCAACCGAGCGTGCCATTGGGCCTGCTGTGTCTTGTGAGTGGGCGATGGGAATGATGCCGCTGCGGCTAATAAGGCCTAGTGTGGGTTTGATGCCCACAATACCGTTAACAGCAGCAGGGCAGGTAACGGAGCCATCTGTTTCTGTACCTACCGCTAATAACGTAAAATCTGCGGCGACAGCCACACCTGATCCTGAACTAGAGCCACACGGAGAGCGCGTTACATCATGAGGGTTGAGGGTTTGCCCGTGCAAACTACTCCAGCCGCTTGATGACATAGTGGAGCGAAAGTTTGCCCATTCAGACAAATTGGTTTTACCCAGAATAATCGCGTCCTGTGCTTTTAACTTTTCAACCAAGTAGGCGTCTTTACTAGGGACGTGTTCTCGCATCAGCCAAGACCCTGCAGTGTTTGGCATACCTGTGGCGTCAATATTGTCTTTGAGTAGCACCATGGCGCCGAATAGTATGCCCATTGGCGCGTCACTCTTAAGTTTCATATCTAACGCTGCCACCTGTTCAGCGAGCTGCTGATTAAGCGTGACGATGGCATTGAGTGTCGGGCCGTTATCGTCGAATTTCTCGATTCGCTGTAAATAGTAATCACTCAATTGGGTGACGGTGATGGTGTTGTTACGCAATAATGTTTGTGTTTCATTGAGGGTGAGTTCATGTAACGGCCTAGCGATGGTTTCACTGGCTCGTGCAGCAAAACTATTGGTTGCGAGCAAAGCAATGATGACCCCGCTCGTTAATGAACTGCTGATGGTTTTGCATCGGAGCATGTCTATGTTTCCTTAACTGACTGTATTTTCACCATTAATTTGACTGGATTTGGCGATTTTTATTATTAAATGATAGAGGGCGAGACGTCCTTTGAAATACTCAAATAGTACGCCCAGTATCACTATCGCATAGGCTATTCCAAAAAGTGTACAGAAAGAGGCAAAATGTGCTTTATCTGCGCTAAAAAGCTGGTAATTTATGGCATCTTTTTTGTACATATTCTAATTAGGAAAAACTTTGAGTGACTCTTCGATAAACGTAGCTAAATTTGGCGGAACTAGTGTCGCAACCTACGCCACCATGCTTAATTGCGCCAAGGTGGTAAAAGGCAACCCTGCTACTAAAGTGGTGGTGGTAAGTGCATCAGCTGGGGTAACCAACATTCTGGTAGAGCTGGCACACAAGGCTCTGACCAAAGATGAAATTTCGGCTTACATTGAGCAAATACAAGCCATTGAATTCGCTATATTAAATGACTTAGGCGCGCCGACTTTGGTGGCCGATAAGTTGTTGGAGTTACTTGAGTCATTGAAACAATTGGCGTTTCATGAAGAAATACTCCACCGTCCTGATCTAAAAGACAGCTTGCTGTCGCACGGTGAACGCATGGCATCGCTGCTGTTTTCCGAGGTATTGACGCAGCAAGGTCTACCAGCGGATAATTTTGATGTGCGTAATGTCCTTCTGACCGACAGCGAGTTTGGTCAGGCGGCTCCGCAACTAGATGGCATAAAGCAGCGCGCGGCAAAGCTAATGGCACCTGAAATAGCTAAAACCGTTCTGGTTACCCAAGGGTTTATTGGCTCTGACGAAGCAGGCAATACCACTACCCTTGGACGTGGAGGCTCTGACTTTACTGCTGCTTTATTAGCTGAAGCCTTAGGCGCACAAAGCTGTGAAATCTGGACGGATGTGATTGGTGTTTATACCACGGACCCGCGCATTACTGATGCAGCAAGACCTTTGCCTGAGCTAAGCTTTGAAGAAGCCGCAGAAATGGCTACATTTGGTGCTAAGGTGTTACACCCAGCGACCATGGAGCCGGCGCTTCGTCAAAATATAAAGGTATTTGTTGGCTCAAGTAAGGAGCCTGAAAAAGGCGGTACTTGGATTGTTCGTGATTGTGAACATGAACCTTCTTACCGCGCTATTACTCGCCGTAAAGACCAAGTTATGGTGACAGTGAAAACGCCTAAGATGATGTACGCTCAGGGGTTCTTGCAGAATGTATTTACCATTATCGCCAAGCACAACTTAAGTGTTGATTTGGTGACGACATCTGAAATTTGTGTCTCGTTCACTCTGGATAACCCGCCTAATTCAGTATTGCAGCGTTTGAACCGTGAGACGATCGAAGAGCTTAGCCAAATTTGTGAAGTTGAGCTTGAAGAGCATTTTGATTTGGTGACTGTGGTAGGCAATAACATGCACAGTGCAGCTGGTGTATCGAGCCGTATTTTCGCTGCCGTGTCTGACTTTAACCTGAGAATGATTTGTTTCGGTGCCAACGTGCATAATATGTCTATGTTAGTGAGCGAAAAGGACAGTTCAAATGTGGTGAAAGCCCTGCATAAGAGCTTGTTTGAAGCTGAATAATTAACGCATTTTAGTCATAAAAAAACCGCTATCGAAAAGTAGCGGTTTTTTTGTGCGCTACAAGTAAGCGCAATATAGGCTAATTAGACCTTAAACTGCTGTACAGAACTTTGTAGCTCTTCAGCAAGCTTGGCCACCTCGTGACTTGATTCAGACGTTTGATGCGCGCCTACAGAGGTTTCTTCGGCGATATTCACGATATTCTCTAGCTTCTCGCTGATTTCTTGCGACACCACATTTTGTTCTTTCGCTGCTTGAGCGATTTGCGAACTAACATCGTACGCTTTATGAACGGCATCAGAAATGAGCTGCAAGGCTTTGGTTGAGGCTTCGGTTTTCTCAACACAAACGGTTGTTTGCTCTTTGCCTTGGTTCATTACTGCTACGGCTTTTTCAGCACCCGCTTGAAGCACTTCAATCATCGAGTTAATTTCTTGAGTCGATTTTTGTGTGCGACTGGCAAGGGTACGTACTTCATCTGCTACTACGGCAAAGCCTCTACCATGCTCACCTGCGCGCGCCGCTTCAATGGCCGCGTTTAATGCGAGTAAGTTAGTTTGGTCAGCCACGCCACGAATAACATCCAAAATACCGCCGATGCTGGCACTGTCTTGATGAAGCTTATTAATAACCTCGGCCGCTTCTTCAACGTCACGGGCGAGCACTTCAATGGTGCGAATGTTTTCTTCCGAGATAGCTTTAACCTTCTCGGCTTCTTCATCAGCATGTTGAATTTGACGCAATGTATCTTCAGCGCTTTGACTGACAACCAAGGACGTACTGTGCATTTCTGTTGTTGCGGTAGCAACTTGCGCGATCTGTGATTTCTGCTCTTGAATCGATGTGGTGGTTTGCATGGTCACCGCAGAGGTCTCTTCTGATGCGGCAGCTAACTGAGCAGAGCGAGAGCCTATACCTGAAATCAATGACTTTAAGCTGTCAACCAAGTTATTACAGTTTTTCGCCAAAGTGCCAAATTCATCATCGGAAGAGTCGTCTAAACGTTGAGTAAGATCCCCTGATGAAACAATGTTCAGCATCTCATTAACTCTGTTAAGCGGCTTGATAATAGCTCGCACACCAAAGAAGGCAATTACGCTGGCAATTAAGACCGAGATAATAACAATAAATGTGGTTCGTAGATTGCCAGAGCTAATTGAGCTTTTGACCGATTCATTGGCTATCGATGCTTTATCATCGGCAAGTTTAGACAGAGTATTAAGTTTGGTAATGGCTAACTCGATGTTGGCATCTGAGGCCCTGTAAGCGGCAGTGGCTTCATTCTGTTTGTTGATCTTCTTTACTTGGTTTTGTAGCACACCCGTTGACGAGCTTACCAAGTCTAGGACTGACCCCGTCAACTGATAGATTTCGGACAGGGTACCACTAGGGTCGTTGCCACCCGCTGCGTTTTGAATGCCACTCAAAGATTCACGAATTTGGTTTACAACCAGTTCTACCTCGTTGCCTAGGGTGTCAGCCCTAACCAAATTTTGGGTTTTAATATATTCTGAGCTCACTGTGATAAGTGACATTAAATTGGTTTCAAGGCGATTGGCTAATTCTGAAGCCTTGGCAAGTTGGGCATTATTTTGAACTTCGTCAAGGTCAGAGAAATCTAAGATCAATGAGGATGTGTCATCGGCGTTATCTTCAATATCGCCAATTTGACCACGCAGTGTATCGCGCATAGCAAGGTCAGCTTTACGGCTATCAAACAGCTTTAAGACATTGACCTTATAGTCTTCGTAAATGCCATCCACTTCTGCTAAAGAGGCTTTTAAGTCAGACTCTTGGCTGACTACCTGCTTAAGTGTGTTGAATTCGTTTTCAAAGTTGCTTTGGCTATTGTTAAAGGCTTCGCTTTTTTCATCAAGGCTGTCTAAACCGTCACCGTAGTAGGCTTCTGCCGTTAGGCGCCCCATGTTTAAGAATGACACTTTGAGTTGACTACTGCCGCTGACCGTCGGAAAAGCGAGATTACTTACGTCTTCGGTAGCGTCATCTATATCATCTAAGGTAGCGAGTGAAAATATTCCCATGACGATAAGCAGCGAAGTAATAATGGCAAACCCACCTACAACGCGCAGTGCTACAGTCAATTTCATGTGTGCTCTCCAAATAAATCTATTTATTATAGGTGTTAGGGCGATTATTTTATTGTGTGATGAATGCAAACTGCAATGCAGCTAAATTACATATTTTAATCTCTTACAGGCCAGTTTCACACAATAACAAAGGCAATCATACCTGCGTTACTTATGTCCCTAACACAATGCTTATCAAATTCGATAACCACTACAATCTGCTTAGATTTACCCTACGAAAGTAGTATCGACTTAAAAGCGGTTAACATTAGCTAACTTTTTAATTTTACTTGAGATAATAACGAAATGCTTCGCATTCAGCACATTTAGCAGTTATTAATATAATACAAAACTGAAGACGTTTTATGACAAAATGCGGAAATTATGAATAGGGAAGTGATTGAATATGGTCTCGTTTTAGCTTTGCACTCGCAACCAGTCATCTGCACGAAGCAAGGTCATATGCCCTCCCCAGACAAATCCTGTATCTAAGGCAATAAAGTGACTGTTTTGAGTCTCGCCATTCAAAGCCGCCCAATGCCCGAAAACGACTCTTTGCTGAGTTGTTAATTCTGGGTTGTTGACGCTAAACCACGGAGTGAGGGACTTAGGCGCATCTTGCGGTGGGGTTTTACATTCAAACTCAAGGCGCTGGTCTTTTTCCAAGAAACGCATTCTAGTAAATGCATTAATGATAAAACGTTGCCTTGACTCGCCTGTCAAGTCATCAGCCCAGCGGTTGGGCTTGTCACCATACATGTTTTGTACTAATTGCTGCCAGTGAGGGCCTTGTAGCGCTGTGCTAATTTCATCGCTCAAGCCCAATGCTTTATCAAAACTCCACTTAGGATATAAGCCCGCGTGGGTCAGCAATGTATTTTCTCCAAGGCTTAGAGCAAGTGGCTTTTGGCGTAGCCAATGGCAATATTTTGCGAACCTGTCAGAAGCAATGACGCTGTCAAGCTTGTCACCCTTTTTTGCGCGCCTAACACCGCAGAATATTGCTAATAAATTTAAGTCATGGTTACCTAACACGGTGTGAAAACTATCACCTAATCCGTGCAAATAACCGAGGGTTTCTAGAGATTCAGGGCCACGACCAATAAGATCGCCAACCGCATATAGTGTGTCTTTACCCGGTGCAAAGTCTACTTTGCTTAAAACGACTTTAAGGCCACTCAAGCAGCCCTGTATATCACCCACGATATAATCAGCCATGTGTAAACTCTGAACTAGTTGATTTGATGAGGGACGGCTAGGCGGAAAATATCAATGGGTACACGAAAGAGTGCGCCATCTTTATCCTGCATTTCGTAATAACCTTGCATTGAGCCTACGGGGGTATCAAGCACAGCGCCGCTAGTATATTGAAAGCTATCGCCACTTTCGATGTGTGGTTGCTGACCAACAACGCCAGCGCCTTCTACTTCAGATTGTTTGCCATTGCCGTCAATGATGAGCCAATAACGGTTGATAAGCTGCACACTTTCGTCACTCTTATTGGCAATGTTAATTTCATAAGCAAAAGCGTATTTGTCCGCCTCATTGGCGGTATGCTCTGGTAAATGCTGGGTGTGTACAACAACCTTAATTTTATCACTTAGCTCGTGACCCGTACTTAATGAACTTGTCATTTAATCCTCCTGAGTACTAAACGCAAGATCGGCAATCTGTCCAAATTGAGCCAGTGATAAGTTTTCCGCTCGTAATTCAGGGTTAATATCCAACGAGATAAGTTGCGCTTCGCTAAGGCTTTCTTTCAAGCTATTGCGAATGGTTTTACGGCGTTGATTAAACGCTTGAGCACATACGCGGTTAAGTGCTTCTTCGCTTTTTACCTCTACCGGCCTAACCTTGTGGGGAATAAGACGCACCACAGCTGAATCGACTTTAGGCGGTGGGTTAAAGGCCCCTGGCGGGACATGAATAACCGGCATGATGTGGCAGTGATACTGCGCCATCACAGACAAGCGGCCATAGTTCTTGTTACCCGGTGATGCAGCCAGCCTGTTTACCACTTCTTTTTGCAGCATAAAATGCATGTCTTGCACTTTGTGCGCGAACGAAAACAAATGGAACATCAAAGGGGTTGAAATATTATATGGTAAGTTACCGAATACTCTTAACGGATGCTCTTCACTGAACAACTCAGAAAAATCGAACTTTAGGGCGTCCTTTTCTACGATGTTCAGCTTACTGGCAATGAACGGGTGCGTACGCAAACGCTGGGCAAGGTCGCGGTCTAACTCGACTACGGTTAGCTTATCAATCAGTTCGCAAACCGGTTCGGTAAGTGCGCCTAAACCCGGGCCTATTTCTACCACGTTTTGTCCCACTTGTGGGTTAATGGCAGATACGATTTGATCAATAATGTAAGGGTCGTGAAGAAAGTTCTGACCGAAACGTTTTCTGGCTGTGTGGCCTAAATGTTGTTTGCTCATTGTGTACTTTTTGCCAATGAAATGGCTTCCTTGATAGCGATGCTAAAACTGCCAACATCGGCTTGGCCGGTAGCGGCTAAATCGAGTGCGGTTCCGTGGTCCACGGAGGTGCGGATAAAGGGTAATCCCAACGTGATGTTTACCGCTTGACTAAAGCCCTTGTATTTTAACACAGGTAGCCCTTGATCATGATACATAGCAAGCACGGTATCGGCTTGTTGCAAATACTTTGGATTAAAAATAGTGTCAGCCGGTAACGGCCCGGTAAGCGTTATGCCCTCTTGGCGCAAAGCGTTAAGGGCAGGAATGATCGTATCTATCTCCTCACGGCCAATATGCCCGTCTTCACCTGCATGAGGATTGAGCCCACATACAAAAATATGCGGCTTAGCAATGCCGAACTTGGTTCTTAGATCGTGATCTATGATACGGATCACGTTATCCAGCTTGGGCTGAGTAATAGCAGCAGATACCGCTGTCACTGGAATGTGCGTCGTAGCGAGTGTTACGCGCAAGCCTTCGGTGGCCAGCATCATCACAACTTCAGGGGTGTTCGACTGCTGGGCAAAAAATTCAGTGTGGCCACTAAAGGGAATGCCTGCCTCGTTTATCACGCCTTTATGCACAGGACCTGTCACCAGAGCCTGAAATTCGCCATTGAGATTCATCTGGCAAGCTTGGTGCAGTGTATCTAGTACGTATTGGCTGTTCGTTGGATTTAGTTTTCCAGCAATGACTTCATCTTGCAGCGGTATATCAACAATATAAAGCGACCCTGCAGGTTGAATGTCCGTGCGGCTTGCATCGTATGGTAATAACGTCAGTGGGATATTCAGTTCATTTGCACGGGTACGCATCAGCTCAGCATTGGCAAATACCACTAACATGGCCTGCCATTGCTGCTGCGCTAAGGTGATGATTAAATCTGGGCCAACCCCTGCTGGTTCGCCCGGTGTTATGGCAAGCTTAATGGTCATGAATTAACTATTGTCTTTTTCATCAAGTAATTCGACATAAGCGCTGTCACGCATTTCTTTCAACCATGCTTCAGTTTCTTCAGCAAACTTACGCTGGAACAACAACTGATATGCTTTGTCTTCTTTGCGTTTTTCTGTGGCGTCTTGTACACGTTTATCCATCAATTGCATTAAATGCCAGCCGTGAGTAGAGCGAACAGGTTGGCTGATTTCGCCTACTTCTAAGCTCTGCAATGTATCCCTGAAGGCCGGTACATAAACGTTAGGGTCAGCCCAACCTAAATCACCGCCGCGCAAAGCTGAACCAGGATCAGCTGAGTGCTCTTTAGCTAATTCAGCGAAGTCTGCTTCACCTGCCAACAGTTCTTTTCTAAATTCGGTCAGCATCTTTTCTGCTTTTTCATCGCTTAAAATAACCGAGGGTTTGATCAAAATGTGACGAGACTTGAGCTCTGCAACTTCGACTTTTTCAATGCCACGAAAATCAATAATTTTCAACACGTGAAAACCTGCACCACTGCGGATAGGGCCGATTAAATCATCTTTACTGGTGCCTTGTACTGCCTCTGCAAAGAGTGTTGGCATAGAGTTAATGTTCATCCAACCTAAATCACCGCCTTCAAGCGCTTTAGAGCCAGAAGAAGAAGCCGTAGCGATTTTGGCAAATTCAGAGCCGTTGTTTAATAGTTCTAATACTTTCTCTGCTGTGTCTTTGGCTTTACTGACGTCTTCGTCAGTTGGCTCAGGTGGAAAACCAATCAAAATATGACCTAAATGATACTCAGCTTGTTGTCCGCCTTGTTCATCGATAAGCGTCACTAAGTTGCTTATTTCTTGAGGCGTAATGTATATGCGGCGACGCACGTTGGCGCGGCGCACTTCGCCAGTGACCAATTCTTTGCGCACTTGCTCACGATATACCTCAAAGCTGACCCCTTCAGAGGCAAGGTTTTTACGCAAGTCTTCAACTGTTGTGCCGTCTTCTCTGGCGATGTTGTCTATGGTTTGATCTAATTGCGGGTCGCTAATTTGAATGCCCATACGCTCAGCCATTTGATTTTGCAAACTATCCACAATCAAGCGCTCAATCGCTTGGGTGCGCAAAACGCGATCTGAGGGTAAGGTTTGATTGTTGGTTAATGCGTTACGTTTTACGGTATTAACTAATTCTTCAATTTGGCTTTCAAGAACCACGCCTTGATCGACAATGACTGCTACGTTGTCCAAGCGGACTTGCTTGGCGAACGTGTTAAACGAGATAAATGCCAAAAGGGCAAAAGTGACTACAGTTAATTTCATATTTATGGTTACTTATTAATTAAAATTTACACCTGAGTGTATGGGTTATTTTTTATGGTACTTGGCGCTAATCTAACAGATAAGGCTGTCGATAGCCGAACAATCCATCTCTTAACATATCGCGCCCGGAGCTATCGCCGCCAATTCCTTTAAATAGGAATTGAATCGCGATACCTGAATCAAATTCATCAGTACTTTGTAGGCCATCATCATCAAAACGACTGGTTAATTGACGTTGAGCTACGATGCGCAATGCCCAGCAACACGATTCGTATTGTAATCCTGTGTAGCTCTCGATGGTACGGTGACGATCGATATCTCGATACCATCGCCCAACCCAGTACCAGTCTTGGGCGATGGGCCAACTGGCTGTTAAGCCTAGTTGACTGATCTGTTCGCCAGATAAATCACGCACAAATCGATGGTTGATTTGCAGCATTTTGTCTCTAGCAAGCCGATACTCAAGGCCAACACTACTTCGTTCAACTTTGTCAGTTTGGGTGGATACTTGCACTTCACTGTGGGCTAACCACTTACTGCCGATGCGCCAGTCCAACTCTGCTGCTAAGGCTGAGCGGTCATCTTCTTTACTCGCTGCGGTGACCTTGTTGTCTTCAAGATAGAAAATCTGACCTAAGCTAAGTTTAAATTGTTCCCTATTATCTTCATCTATTATGCGAGAGGTTACTCCTAGGGTCACTTGATTCTTATCGCTGATGCGGTCTAAGCCAGTGAATTCCTGCCCTCGAAACAATCCAGCAAAATCGTTAAACAAGCGTGTTGTGTCATACAAACCGATATCTGATTGGTCTTCATAACTGGTGTAAAGGTACTGGGCTCTGGGCTCTAGCGTTTGAGTGACGTTATCCCCAAACCAATGAGCTTGACGCTCAAAGACTAAGGCCCCGTATAGTTTTGCTTGGCCTAAGGTGCGTGACACGTCACGAGACAGGTCAGTGCCCTCGATATCCTCTTGGCGATACACCGTATGCATTATTGAGGTTTCCGCTAAGAATTCCCCCCAACTGTTTTCTAAAGGTAAGCTGAGCGTCGGGGCGATATGTGCGCGGGTGGCCTTAGGGCTAGTACCATTAGCATTGTCGAAACGGGCTAGCTCAGAGTGAATATCAAATTTAAAGCCAGCGGGTAAATCGGTAACATAATCGAGTTTTAATTCGGGCAGCGCGCGGTAGGTGTCATCGTGATCACCTAAAATTTCAAAATCTCTAAGTTGCAAACTAACATTCAGTGCGTCGGAGTAATAATGCAAACCTAGGGTTCTAAACAGGTGAGTATCCGCAGAGTTGTAATAATCAGAGCCCAAATCGACAATATAGTTGTCATCGCTTAAGCCGTTAAAATCTACATTCACTTCCCAATCGTCTGATAACGCACCTTTATGAGTGAAGCGATAAAAATAGCGATCCTCGTTGGTCGTTGAATCGGAATCGTTGGGTAAGTACTCAATATCAATCTGGCCGCTGTTGTTCTCAGTCAAATATCGAAATTCTGTCTTTAGCTGCAAACCACGCTTAGTCATGTATCTAGGGGTAATCGTCGCATCGTACTGCGGGTCTAGATTCAAATAATAAGGTTGTTCGTAAGCAAAACCTGTGCTGCTACTACTGCCGACTTGGGGGAACAATAAACCGGTTTCACGGGCATCGGTCACCGGAAACGAGTAGTAAGGTAAATAAAATATGGGAATATCTTGCACATAGAAGAACGCATTGCGCGCGACACCACGGGTTTCATCTGGTTTCACTGTGATACTATCCGCGTGTACCAACCAATCTTCCTGTCCTGTGGGGCACGTGGAGAACGTGACACCGTTTAACTCCAAGCCTTGGGTTTGGTCCACCACTAATAACTCTGCTTGACCACGAGCATTGAGGGTGGTCAATTCATATTGCGTATCGGCAATTTCCATGCGGTTATTCTGGGTATTAAGAAGCACTTTTTGGCTGGTCACGCTCAATTGAGGGTTTTGATAGCTCACATCCCCAGTGGCAATTAATTGCTGAGTAGTGCGGTCAATTTGCGCCTTATTGGCAATAATTTGTGAATCTTTGTTGGTTATTTCCACGTCTCCCTCAAATTCTGCGAAATTATCTTGCTGAATAGAGGTCATATTAGATATAACTTGAATTTGTCCGTTTGGCAGACGCTTCTCTACCACGAAAGTATTTGCAGGTGCTGGGCATGTTTCTTGGGCTACAGCGCTAAGCGAGCACACAGAGAAACAGAGCACGTGAAGAGGTTGCTTAATTTTCATACGGTAGGGTAAAAAGGCAGCCTGATAATGGTTAAAGTCACGGGGGTTAAGCTCCAATTTTAAGGGTTTCACGCAGATTTGCTAGTAAACTTGCAAAAAAAGCGATATTTCGCCATTCTTCGCTGTCAATTTTTACCCCAACAAGAGGTCCTAAGTGAGCCCATTGGCACAAAGACAAGCACAACTGATGGATTGGATTAATCATTCCACACCTTATTTGTGTCAACAATTACACATGGTTTACGGTGATGCCAGCTTTAGGCGTTACTTTCGCTTCACCTTTGATGGTCGCAGCATTATTGCTGTTGATGCCCCACCTAAATTTGAAGATAGTCGTAAATTTGCATTAGTCGCTGAGCTCTTTGCTGCTAACGGATTATGCGTGCCCGATATATTGGCCGCTGATCATGACTTAGGTTTTTATTGTCTCAATGATTTCGGTGATGAGCAATTGGCGCATCAATTAAACGAGCAAAGTTGCCATCAACTATATCCCAAGGCGTTAGCGCTGCTGCCAAAGGTACAGCAATGTACAACGACTACTCAAGCATCTTTGCCAGCCTATGATCACAAACTTTTTTCTCGTGAGTTTGAAATATTCACCCAGTGGTTATTAGATGTGCATTTGAGTTACCAAACCACGACCGAGCAACAGACTATGTTGAACGACACATTCAACGTGTTAGCGGATAGCTTTTTTGAGCAACCCAAGGTCGGCGTACATCGAGATTTCCATTCGCGCAACCTGATGATGCTTGAAAGCGGTGATATCGGCGTGATTGATTTTCAAGATGCAGTGATTGGCCCCATTACTTATGACGCGGTGTCATTATTGCGCGACTGTTATCGGCGCTGGCCGGATGAATGGGTCAGCAATTGGCTAGAGGCATTTCAACAGCAGTTTTACCCGCAATACTCCCTTGCTAAATTTACCCGTTGGTTTGATTTAACCGGTATGCAACGACATGTGAAAGCCAGCGGCATATTCGCACGCCTTCATCACAGAGATGGTAAAAGTGACTATTTAGGCGATATTCCCCGCACCTTGGGTTACTTAGTTGATATTGGCAAAGGTTATCCTGAGCTTTATGGATTTGCTAAGTTTGTTGAAGATGAAGTTTTACCCAGTGTGTTGGCAATAGAAGATGCTGGAAAAGGTAAAGTGGTCTCACTCGCTCGCAGCAAAGGCTAGTAAAGTCGAACGTTAAAAAGCTTGGATATGATAACGCGAGGTTATGACGAACAGTGGTTGTCACTAATAAATGAATAAAAGAATAAATACTGCGATGATTTTGGCGGCTGGGCGGGGTGAGCGCATGCGTCCATTAACAGATACCCTCCCAAAACCCTTGTTAGAAGTGCGCGGTAAGCCTTTGATTGAATACCACCTTGAACACCTAGCCACAGCGGGTATCAAGCGCGTTGTGATCAATCACGCTTGGTTGGGCGATAAAATAGTACAACGGCTCGGTGATGGTTCGCGCTTTAATCTAGAAATAATGTATTCGAAGGAAGAAACGGCACTTGAAACAGCAGGTGGCATAAAGCAAGCATTGCCACTGCTTAGTCAAGATAACCCGTCAGGTGCATTTTTAGTGGTCAATGGTGACGTTTTCACTGACTTTTCTTTTGTGAACATGCTTGATGAATTGTCGGCAAAATCTGCTCTGCTTGCTAATGAGTTCCCCTTGGCCCACTTGATATTAGTGCCAAACCCCCCACACAATCCTGATGGCGATTTTTACCTACGGGGTGGTCGTGTGAGCAAAGTGCTACAGCAAGTCCCCCAGAATGAAACACCAACCTGCGACGGCCAGTGGGGTAAATACACTTTTAGCGGTATCGGAGTATACCGCAAGGCGTTGTTCGACAGCCTCACTCCAACGAGTTTGCGGTTAGCGCCGGTATTGGTCGATGCGATGGCCAATGAGTTAGTCAGTGGGTCCCTATTTGAAGGCCTGTGGATTGATATAGGCACGCCTGAGCGTTTGGCTCAATTAAATACACAAGATTGAACGACTGAGTTCAAGAACTTAATTTTATGACAGGGTAAATGATGATTGGCAAGATTTTAGGTACCATTTTTGGTTTTATGTTTGGGCGGATCCCCGGTGCCATATTGGGTTTTATTGTTGGGCATATGTTCGACAAAGGCTATAGCCAAGACTTCAATCAAATGGGCGGCTTCAGTGGTTTTTTTACCAGCCAAGATGACTTTAAAAAGCAGGCAATCTTTTTTCATGCCCTGTTTTCAGTCATGGGACACATTGCCAAAGCAGACGGTAAAGTCAGCGATGTAGAGATCAAAATGGCCAGCGCCTTGATGGATCAAATGGGGCTGGAGGGAGATACCCGTAAAGAAGCTCAGCAGGCCTTTCGCGAAGGTAAAGAAGCAGACTTCGCCCTAAAAGACATCATTGTTGAATTGAAAGAGTCTTGCCATGGGCGCAGAGACATACTGCAAGTCTTTTTAGAGATTTTGATCCAAGCAGCCTACGTTGACGGTAAGCTCGATAAAGCAGAACAAAAAGTCCTTGAAACTGCAGCTTTGCATCTTGGGTTCAAACAAAACGAGCTATTGTATTTACTCTCTGTTTACGAAGCGGAAATACGTTTTCGTCAGCGTGGTGGTCAGCGAGATGGGCGATCGTCACACAGAGCACATCAGGGCAGCCAGTCGACTTATTCTACTCAGCAATCGTTGAATGATGCTTATCAAATATTGGGCGTGAGTGAGTCGGATGATGATAAAGCAGTTAAAAAAGCCTATCGCAAGCTTATGAGCGAAAACCACCCTGACAAACTGGTTTCCAAAGGCTTGCCGAAGCAGGCCTTAGAACTAGCAAAGAACAAGGCGCAAGATATACAAGCGGCGTATGAAATGATCAAAGAAAAGCGCGGCATGCGCTGATCGCTATAACCTTAAATCTCAACCTTTTGCTCTGAGCCACGATTCTTTTCGATGTTACGGTAGTTGCATTTATTGCAGCTACCGCTGACAAACCTGCCGTTTTCTGTGCACTATCATTGATAGCACTGGTAGGTGTGTATCAAATCACCGTATAAATGTAACAAATGTAAAAGTGCTAGGCTTTTACATGAAACTTAATGAGAATGCTTCTTATTTGAAATTACAATAATCAATAGGGAGCTTTTCTTGAAAAAACGAGTATTCATAGGTGCAATATGCTCATTAGCCAGCGTGGGTGCACTAACCAGCACATTGGCATATGCAGATACTGATACAACAGAAACCGAAAGTACATCGGCCGTAGAGAAAATATCAGTTGTAGGGGCCGCCACCAATCTCAGCATTACCGCCGAAGATATAGAGCAATATCAAGCGAGTGATCTGGCGGATATCTTCCGTTATTCACCTTCTGTCAGTGTGGGTGGCTCAGTGGGCGTAGCGCAAAAGATTTATATTCGCGGCTTAGAAGATGCGTTTTTGAATGTTACGGTCGATGGGGCGCAGCAAACCTCTACCTTGTTTCACCATATTGGTCGGGTGACGATTGACCCAGACCTTTTACAACAAATTGATGTGCAGGCGGGGGCAGGGGAGGCCACCAGTGGTCCTGGTGCTATTGGAGGCTCAATTCGCTTTAAAACCAAAGATGCGCAAGACATGTTAAAGCCAGAAGAGCAATTTGGAGGCCGCGTTAAGGCAAACTACTTTTCAAATGACGGTACTCGCTACAGTGGCAGTCTTTACGGCAAATTAAGCGATTCTTGGGGGGTATTGGGTTATTACAGCACCATTGACCGAGACAACATGGAAGATGGTAACGGCAATGAGATATACGGTACCGCCGCAGATCAAGACATGGCGTTTTTGAAAGTTAGTGGTGATATCGCAGAAAATCAATTCTTGTCGTTAAGCGTTGAACAACGTGATGAAGAAGGCGAGTTTTCAGCGCGGCCTAATTGGGCTGTGCAAGAAGGTGATGCCCTTTATTCAAGTGAAGCTCAGCGTGACACCTACGTGGCTAACTACCGTTTTGCACACAGTGCGTTGGTTCACATCGAAGCAACCGCATACCAAACAGACTCTTCTTTTCGCGGTGGCCGCTTTGATTGGTTAGCAGAAATTGACACCTATGGTTTCGATCTGCGCAATACCAGTGAAACTGGGCAGCATAAATTTGTTTACGGTCTTGATTATCGTCACGATGAAGTGACCAGTGGATCTGCCCAAGGCGCGACTGAAAACGCCGAAGAAGGGAGTGTGCTTGGGATCTACGCTCAAGGTTACACTGATCTCACCCCAGAGTTATTGCTAAGTTACGGTGTTCGTTACGACGACTATGATTTTGAGCAAAACATCTTGATTGATGAATACTATGGTGAACCCGTCACCGACGTTGCATCGACATTGGATGACTCTGAAGTCAGTTTTAATGTGGGGCTCGCCTATGACTTAACCCAAGAGTGGACTGTCGGGTTAGGCTACGCTCAAGCCGCTAGAGGCAAGCAGATAGGTGATGGCTTTACCATCGACGGCTATCTCTATGATGGCTCAGATATACCGGTTGTTGCCAATGACCTAGTACCTGAAACCGTAGAAAATATCGAAGCGTCTGTTGAATACAATACTCATAATCTGAACGCTAAGCTTAGTGTTTATCGCTCTTCTTTGGATGACGTTATTTTTGAAGGATATGAAGGTAATGCTGTGTTTAACAATATCGGCACACTCGATACAAGTGGTGTTGAGTTTGATGTGGCATATCGTGTAAACGGAATCGATTTATTCCTTGGATTCTCCAGTGCAGATACTGAATTAAAGCCAAGAGACGACTTATACAGCGTCAGCTACTCATCAATTGATATTAACGGCTATGAATTTGTCGGCTTAGGAAACAGCCGAGGAAATACTTGGGTGGCGGGAGCGGACTACGACATCAACCCAGATATTAGCATTGGTGTGAGTGTAGCTAAAGTGGACTCTATTGATATTGACACCCTGCATCAAGCTGTAGATTTAGGTTGGACAGATGCCTTATATCGCTTAAATAAACCCAGTTACACTACAGTGGATATTTACGGAAAATGGCATATCACCAATAACTTGATGGTTAATTTAGCGGTCAGCAACTTATTCGATAAGTTATATATCGACCACTCAAGTGTGGGGGACTATAGCGAGGTATTTGCTACGGTTATTGGCCCATATGAAGCAGGTCGTGACGTTCGCTTGTCTGTCTCTTACGATTTTTAATCACCTAGTATTATCAATTTATGAGCAGTAATGTAATCAAGAGGTGGGTCTTTTGGGCCCATCTAGTGACGGGGCTGGTGGCAGGTCTGTTTGTCTTTTGTATGTCGTTTACTGGTGTGTTATTGACCTACGAGCGGCAAATTATTGAATTCAGCGAAATGCAATATGCCGTCGAGCCTGACACATTAGCTAGGCGTATCAGCACCGATGAGGTTGTTGATATCTTGCACCAACTCCATCCCAATGAGCATCATATATTTATCCGCTGGGTGAACAAAGAGGGTGCCGCTATACCTGCCTGGTCCGGTAAGAGCAGTTATTTACTGCACCCTTATACGGGAGAGGTGTTGCGAGACGGTGAGGGCGTGACGGCTGAGTTTTTCCACCAAGTGACCAACTTGCATCGCTATTTACTGCTTGCGGGAGATTCTCGCGCTATCGGCAAAAGCATTACGGCTTACGCGAACCTAGTCTTTTTATTTTTACTGCTCAGCGGTCTGTATTTATGGCTACCGAAACGTTTTAATCGCACCGCTTTAAAACATGCATTTAGGTTACCAAAGCGTTATTCAAATACTCAGCATCGCTATCGACAATGGCACTTGGTTTTTGGAATTTGGTGCTTGCCCGCACTGTTTGTTATTGCGCTAACAGCCACCCTTTTTCATTTCACGTGGGCAAATGAAGCGCTATATGGTGTGTTTGGGGAAAGTGTACCGCAACGAGAAACTCACCAAGCACCCACAAGTTTAGCGGCGGATGTTGTGCCTTACGAGACTTTGTTTCAATTTGCTATTGGCCACGCAAATGACAATGACTACGCTGATTGGCATTCCATGTGGTTGGAAATAGGAGAGGAGGAAAATGAGGCCCGCTTCTATATCGACAAAAGCATTGGTCACAGACAAGAGCTGGCGTATTCATTGTATTTTGATACTTCCAGCGGCGATATCAGTAAGGTATTGCGAAAATCAGATTGGTCCCGCGGAGGTCAAGCGTGGGGCACAGCTCGATTTTTACACACAGGGGAATACTTCGGCGTAATAGGCCAGACTATTGCTGGCTTGGTGTCTTTAATGGCTTGCATTTTGGTGTACACAGGTATTTTACTGGCGTGGCGACGATTGATAACAGCGCCTCGACAAAGAAATACACCTACATAGATCAAGGTGACTCGTCAAAAGAGCTTGAGCAAGGAAGCTCAACGCTGATTTCTAAGCCCAGTGGCGAGCCCTGTTCGTTACCGTCGTTTTTATTGTAATAGTTTGAGGCTTTTATGCTACCGCCTACTGCTGCAATCTGTCTGTGGGCTAACGCCAGTCCTAGGCCGAATCCACTAGGGTTGACAGTTCTATCTGGTGGAGTATCTACCGATCTTGCTTTATCGACCCGGAAAAATGGCTTAAATATATCTGACAACATGCTTTGGGGGACACCTGGGCCTTGATCTCTAACGATCAAGAGGTAGCCGTCGTCACGCTGGCTCAAGGAGACCTTTACCTCGCTGTCTTTTGGCGTGTAACGCAAAGCATTGCGTATGATGTTTTCGATAGCTTGGCCTAAGGCTGTTTGGCTACTGTGGGACATTTTGCTTTGCGCGGGTAAGTCTGTTGTTAACAGGCGATCCGGATACTCAAAGCGAGCATCTTCACAAATCACTTCTAATAACTCGACTAAGTCAAAATCATCCGTGTCGAGTCGTGGCGATTCATTATTCAGCCAAGCTAATGTGAGCGTGTCCTCTACCAAATTGCGCATGGTAGCTGCTTCGTATCTTAAGCGTTCTAAGGCTTGTTTGGGGTTTATATTTTGCTCTACAAAATCCACCGCCATGTCGATTCGGGTCAAAGGAGTGCGTAATTCATGGGATAAGTCAGCGAGCAACTGCCTTTGATTGTAAATAAGCTTACTTATGCGCTGTGCCATATGATCGAATGTGGCAGCAAGGCGTGTTAACTCGTCGTCTCGATGGGATAAATAAGGTGAGACTCTTACATCGAGCTCTCCGCTACTGAACGCCTTAGTGGCATTTTCTAATTTTCGTAGCGGTGACATTACATGTTGATAAAGTACAAAGCTTAAAAGGCTGAGTAATAGTAAGGGTAGAGCAATTTGTAAAATGACTTTTGCGTAAATCAGAAATGCCCCAGGGCGCATGCGTTGTGGGAGTCGAATCAAAAAGTGGCTTGAGGCATCTGAAAAGGGGATCTCCATGGTGGGGTTGTCTTCAAAGTACAGGTGAATTTTCCACTCAACGCTTCGCCCCATTTGGAACCGATCAAGGTACTGGCTTTCTATGGTTGAACCAGCAAAAGGGGTGATATTTGTTCGCACCACAGCAGCCCAGGTATGCTCTTTTTGCTGCAACGCGCGTAGCCAACTTGCTAAGGCCGCTTCACCGTCGCGGCGTAAAATTTCTTCTGCCTCTTTACCATATTCAAGTAGCTGTTGTTGATGCTCAGGCGCGATGAAACTCATGCTGGTTTCAGTGTGGTTTGTTAACCAACTCAATGCCCAAAAAAGTAACACTGTGCCCAACGCAATAAATGCGCAAAGACGCCAGAAAAGGGTGTTTTTCATGTAAATCGATAACCCTTACCGTGCATCGTCAGCAAGCGTTCCGGCGACATGCCCACCTCGACCAACTTTTTACGCACTCGGCTCAAGTGCATATCTAAACTTCTGTCATAACGACTAAAGGGCCTATCTAGCACACTGTGATAGAGAAATGCCTTGCTCATGATTTCATTTCTGTTTTCGATTAACACCCACAGTAATCGGAATTGGATTGGCGTCAGTTCAACGTCACAATCTGCAAAAAAAACCTGCTGTTTTATCCGATTAAGACGAAGTTTATCAATTTTCAATTCTGTCGTTTTCGTGATTGGCTCTACGCTGTGTTGACTGCGGCGCAGCAATGCTTCAATGCGCAGCATCATTTCGGTGAAATTAAACGGCTTGGGTAGGTAATCATCTGCGCCTTTTCGATAGCCTTCGATTCTCTCTTGTTCGGCACCACAGGCCGTGATCATCATAACCGGCGTCTGCTTGCTGCGACGTATTTGATTCAACACATTAAAGCCATTGAGAGAGGGGAGCAAAACGTCGAGCAAAATGAGATCGAAGCTTTCCTGTAATGCACAGAGTAATCCCTTCTGCCCGTCTAAGCATTGGTGGGTATTGAAGCCTTTTTCTTCGAGTAATCTTGCGACTTGACCACTTAAGGTGGCGTCGTCTTCGATAATCAAAATACGCTGAGAGGACATGGCAGTACAGGGTAATGGTTCAGTGCTTAGATGTTATTGATAATGATTCCTGTTTTCAAGTGTAATTCGTTGGCTATTTTTTAGCTTAGAGGGAAGTTTAGCTCTCAGTTGCTGTAAAACAGTCACATCTCGAAGACCGATGAAGCATAGTGTGGCGTTGTTTTTGAAGTTTCTTTTAAGCATTAAGTTAAGTAATTCAGTGGTTTGACCCGTCACAATATCGTCATATTTTTGCACTCAAATTGTAACGAGAAACGGTCACATTGTTGCGGTCTTTATAATCCTAAGAGAATACACACACATGAAAACAACCGCTAAAACACACTTAGCACTTTGCATTGCTATGGCCATAGGTAGCCAATCTTTTATTAGCTCAGCAATTGCTCAAGAAACACCAGACGATGCTGCGATTGAAGAAATCACGGTTGTGGGTAAAAGCGTTTCTTACGCAAACAACCAAACGTCTGATGAGATGGCAAAGCAGCAAAGCTCGTTGACCAGTGCCCTTGCGGTGATTGATAACCTACCGGGCGTGTTGATCAACGAAGGGGATACCTTTGGCTCAGATGATTGGTCTACCACTGTGTCTATTCGCGGTTTTCAATTAAGCCTAGATGAGCAGCAAATCGGTATCACCATTGATGGTATTGCTAACGGTAACTCAAACTATGGCGGCGGTGCTAAGGCTAACCGTTACATCGACACCGAAAACTTGGGCCGAGTTGAGGTATCTCAAGGGACCGGTGATATTGCATCGCGTTCTAACGAGGCCTTAGGCGGTACGCTTAACTTCACCACCATTGACCCTGGCATGGAAGAGTCCATGGTGGTGAGTATTTCTGCTGGTAGTTTTGATGCGCAGAAGTACTTCGTGCGCTACGAAACAGGCGAAATAGCACCTGATACCTACGCATGGTTCAGTGCGTCTAGCAGCGAAAACACTGATTGGGTAACCCAAACCGCTGAGAATAAACGTGACCATTTAGCGGCTAAGTTTATGACGGTAGTGAGCGACGTTGATATCAAAGGGTATTTCTCGTGGGATGATGTGCACGAAGATAACTACCAGCGCGTCAGTCTAGCCCAGTTTGAACAAAACCCTGAGTCAGATGGCTTGTCGGGTGAGTGGGTGGGCATTCCTTATGTGGATCAGGTTTTTCGTCAGGCTTGGTCAAGCTTACGTGAAAACATGTTTGCCTATTTAAGTGCTGATTATAAAGCGGATAACGTTGAGATATCGGGCAATGTTTATTACCACGACAACGAAGGCCGTGGTGATTGGGCTCCTCAGTACATTGTTGATGTAAAAGAGGACGGTGATGGCGTGGCGCATTCAGAGCTTTCATCGGGGAATACCGTTTACGGTGGTAGTGCGATCCGCGAGCTTTTGTTTGTTAACGCCAGCGGATTAGCCGTTAGCCCCATTGCCGGTTGTGAAAGCACGATCACCGCGCCGTATGGCGGTGCAGGCCCAGAATATGACCCAGGTTGTTATGCACAAGGTGCAATCCCCGTTGGTTCATACCGCCACACTCATTACGAGAAAGAGCGTTTCGGTTTTGACGCAGATTTTGCGTGGTACACACAAATAAATGATATGGATAACACCTTACGTGGTGGTATTTGGTACGAAGATTACAACCGTAAAGAATCACGTGATTGGCACAAAATTCTAGATTCTCGCTCAAGCTTTGAATTCGACCACACGCCTTATTGGGTGCAGTACGAACGTGAGTTCCCAGTAGAAACTTTAATGGTTTACGCAGAAGACGAGCTAGACATGGGCTGGGCCAGTATTCGCTTAGGCATGAAACGTTTCTTCGTTGATTTAGAGCGCCAAGATAACTTTGACGCTGCTAACAAAGCAGAGCTCAATTCTGACTCAGACACGCTATTCTCTGGTGGTATTGTGGCGCAAACGCCAATTGATGGCTTAGAAGTCTTCGCCGGTTACGCTGAGAATTTTGCCGCGATTAAAGACACAGTGCTTGAGCGCGACGCTTCAACGTTGACCCAAGTTGAACCTGAAACCGCTGAAAATGTGGATGTGGGTTTACGTTACGTATCACAAAATATCAATGCGAGCTTAACCTACTACAGCATCAAGTTTGATAACCGCTTAACCTTTATCGCCCCTGATTCGCCAGATGGTATTGATTACCTAATCGGTACTAACGGTAGCTACGTTAACGTGGGCGGCATCGAGTCTTCAGGTTTTGAAGCGTCATTATCATTCAATGTGACCGATGAATTGTCAGTGTATAGCTCATATACCTTCAACGATTCAGAGTACACAGATGGTTCAATCGACTTCCCTGAAGGTAACACCGTATTTGGTTCACCTGAGAATATGGCAGTTGTGTCACTTGATTGGACACGGGGAAACTACTTCATAGGTTCGTCAACCAAATGGGTAGATGACCGTTTCATCGATGCTGCTAATACCCAAGTGGCAGAGGCGTATTTAGTCACTGATTTTTATGCCGGAGTCAGCCTTGATGCACCTATTCAAGGTATTGATTCAATCGACTTACGCTTCACCGTAAATAATATGTTTGACGAAAGTTACTTGGGGGGTATTGCAGGTCAATCAGCTTGGATTGGCGCACCGCGCACCGCTGCATTTAACGCACAAGCACGTTTCTAAGTGTACAGCTAGGTTGTACTCGTGCAATCAATAGAAATGGCGAGCTTCGGCTCGCCTTTTTCGTATATTAAGACGAGTCGCGAAACGAGTGTCGAAACAAATATCGAAACGAGCAAGCAATAAAAAATAACGAGCAAACAGAGTCTCAGCATCGCTTTAAGGAACGTTTATGTCATTCAATCAACCTGTTAAATCCATCATGAAAATAGTCATTTTATGTCAGGTCTTGTTTATCTTAACGCTCAGCGCACCTGTTCGGGCTGCGGATAATCTCCTTATCATCAGTATCGACGGTTTACGCTGGCAAGAGGTCTTTCGCGGCTATGACGCTAATCTGTTAGCCCAGCCTGAATTTGAAAAGCACAAAAAATCTATCCGCCACGATCTAGGTGCAAAAACAGCAAACGAGAGGCGTCACAAATTAATGCCGTTTTTGTGGAATATTATGGCAAAGCAAGGAGTAGTGATAGGTAATAGAGATAAGCAATCGGCTATGAAGGTCGGCAACACTTGGTGGTTTTCGTATCCTGGTTACAACGAAATACTGACCGGCAAGGCAGACGAGCGGATTGATTCAAACAACCCCTTAGCAAACCCAAATATGACTATTTTAGAGTGGCTTAATCAGCAAGAAAGCCATCAAAACAATGTGGCTGCATTTGGCAGTTGGGATGTGTTTCCTGCCATTATCAATCAAGAGCGCAGCAAACTGCCGATAAATGCCGGGTTTATGTCAGCCGACTGGAGCGGGCTAAGCGCCAAAGCGAAATGGTTGAATGAGCTGCAAAAAGACATTCCCAGCCCATGGCATAACGTGCGCCTTGATGCATTCACCGTGGGTTTTGCCCAAGAGTATATTCAAGCCAAACAGCCAAGCGTGATTTATGTGGCACTCGGTGAGACAGATGACTTCGCCCACGACGGAGATTACCCAGCATACTTGCGCTCGGCACACCAAAGCGATGTGTTTATTGAACGCTTATGGGGTATGTTGCAAACCATACCTAAATACCAAGGTAACACTAATTTACTGGTAACCGTTGATCACGGTCGTGGGGATAGCATCGAAACGTGGCAACACCACGCAAGTCCAAAAGCAACTCAGGGGTATTTGAGCGGTCTAGCCAAGCATAAAGAAGGCATAGCAGGTTCGAACCAAGTGTGGATGGCTGCTTTAGGGCCTGATATCCAGCCAACGGGAGAGGTGATCAACAGTGAAACCTACGGGCTAAATCAAATCGCTGCGACGGCGTTAATATTGTTAGACCAAAACCCTGATGAATATGCAAAAATCAATGGCGAGCCAATAGGTGAAGCCTTGCCTATTTTGAAACCCAAACAAGCTCACAATGAAACTATTAAAAATTGATTATAAATATATGAAAAGCCGAATTCAGATGATACCTCTCATGTCACTTATTGCGACGCTTGCCCTAGTTAGCCTAAGTGCGTTAGCTGAGCAAAAAACGTCACCACAAATGAACCCCAGTCGCCAGAGCTTTAAAGTGGTCGTTGGCTCGTGCTTGCATCAAGACAAAGTCCAGCCAATTTGGCAGCCTATGCTACAAGAGCATGCCGACCTATTTATGCTCCTCGGTGACAATATTTACGGTGATACTGAAGACATGGCTGAACTAGAAGCAAAGTATAAAAAACAATGGTCAACGCCTGGCATGCAAAAAATGCTAGCGAGCACGCCAACCATTGGTATATGGGATGATCATGATTTTGGTGAAAATGATGCAGGCAAAGCATATCCACAAAAAGAGGCTTCTCGGCAGATTATGCTCGACTATTTTAATGAGCCAAAAGATAGTATTAGGCGCCGCCGAGATGACGGTATTTATACCAGTTACTTTTATGGTGACACTCCCCATCGGGTGCAAGTCATCATGCCAGATTTACGCTGGAATCGAGACGATTTAAAACACGTGACTCGCGTAGAATATATGCTGAAGAAGAAACCGAACAACCAGGGGCCTTATGTGCCGCATACTGATCCTAGCCACAAAATGCTGGGTGATAAGCAGTGGGCATGGTTAGAGGAGGAATTACAAAAACCAGCTGATGTGCGCATTTTAGCTTCAAGTTTGCAGCTTTTACCCGAATTTAGTGGCTGGGAGTCTTGGGCTAACTTTCCCCAAGAGCGCCAGCGCTTACTCAGCATGTTAGATTCTTTGGAGATTAACAATTTAGTGATTGTCAGTGGCGATACGCATTGGAGCGAACTGAGCCAAGTTAGGCGAAAAAGTGGCACATCGTTATGGGAGATGACCTCGTCAGGCTTAACAGAAGAGTGGAAACAAGTTAGCCCGAATAAACACCGTGTGGGTAGCAGTTTTTCAAAAGCAAACTACGGCGTATTGGACATCCAATTTGACGAAAAGGCAGTGCGCGTCACCATGAGTGTAAAAGACGATACTGGCGAAGTGAAAATGCAGCAGGCGCTGTCACTGCATTAACCAAAGTCCATACTCCATATTGTTGGCTCGACGGCTCATTGGAATAGATGAGTCAGTGGTAATTGCAGTGTTGGTCGAGTTCGTCAGCCTAATATGTTGGCTAAATGACTAAGCTATAAACCAGTCATACATCATTCTGCCCGGGGTAAAGGTAAAGCCCCCGGCAATCAAAATTGCCCCCACATAAAGCAGGATCATACTGCGTTTATGCTTCGCAATATTCCCTTTTCGTACAGCGAAATAGGCACTCGGTACGGCGTATAGTACTAGCAGACTAAACAGGTGTACGTATCCAAAGTGGCCAATCAGTACGGGGCCCACCACAGCGGCCATAAAAAGCGTGATAATGGCAGTAATGAGCATCAAGCTCATATATATTTTACCCAACAGGCGATGGGTTGGTGTGCCCTTGCGATTGGCCAATAAATAGGTGCCAATCAAAAAAGCCGGTACTACAGTGGCGAGGTGAAAGTAGGCAAGTTGTACATATGTCATGTTGTTCCTGTTCCTTGGACAATGGGTATGCTTTCTAGGGGACTCAAATTCGAAGCAGAATCATAATGACATCTACTTGAAAACAAAAGCCTAAATACAAAAAAGCCCACTGTTTTGTGATTGAAAACAATGGGCTAGTGCACAAAAAACTGACGTTAAACTGCGTCGAACGCCTGCTTTAAGTCAGCTTGTATATCATCAATGTGCTCAATACCTATGCACAATCGCAGCATTTCTGGGCTCACGCCAGCGCTTTTTAGCTCATCTTCATTTAGCTGGCGATGGGTGGTTGAGGCAGGGTGACAAGCCAGTGTTTTCGTGTCGCCGATGTTCACCAAACGCTTAATCAATTTAAGGGCATCGTAAAACTTAACGCCTGCTTCAAAACCGCCTTTAATACCAAATGTCATTAACGATGAAGGACGACCGTTAAAATACTTTTTGGCCATCGGATAATACTTATCGCCCTCAAGGCCTGCATAACTCACCCATTCTACTTTCGGGTGGGCTTTTAAGTACTCGGCTACGGCTATGGCGTTGTCGCAGTGACGCTCCATCCGCAGGGGCAGTGTTTCCATGCCTTGCATTAACATAAAAGCGTTCATCGGAGAGAGAGCGGCGCCTGTATTGCGAAGGGGCACAGTACGTGCTCGCGCTACAAACGCCGCGGCACCAAACTCCCGGGTATATACTACGCCGTGATAAGCAGGCTCAGGCTCGTTGAGCATAGGGAAGCGCTCTTTGTGCTCAGCCCATGGAAATTTACCTGAATCAACAATGATACCGCCCAACGAATTGCCGTGGCCACCCATGTATTTCGTCAACGAATGCAACACAATATCTGCACCGTATTCAATCGGGTTTAAAAGTGCCGGTGTGGCCACAGTGTTATCCACCATCAAGGGAACGCCGTGCTCATGTGCCATATTGGCAATAGGTTCGATATCGACGATATTGCCCGCTGGGTTACCTATGGTTTCGCAAAATACCGCTTTGGTTTTTTCGTCCATTAATTTCGCTAAATCTTCGGCTTTATCAGTTTCAGCAAAGCGTACTTCAATGCCTTGTTTGGGCAGTAAATGAGCGAAGAGGGTATATGTACCGCCATAAAGCTGCGGGGTGGCTACTATGTTATCGCCCGCTTCCGCTATGGTTAAAATAGCGTAGTTAATGGCTGCACTGCCTGCTGAAACGACCAAGGCTGCAACGCCTCCTTCGAGCGCAGCAACACGTTTTTCAAGCACGTCCCATGTGGGGTTCATAATGCGCGTATAGATATTGCCAGGCACGGCCAAATCGAATAAGTCTGCGCCGTGTTGGGCATCATCAAACTCATAGGCAACGGTTTGATAAATGGGTACCGCACAGGCTTTTGTTGTGGGATCGGTTTCGTACCCTTCGTGGATACAGATAGTTTCCTTTTTCATGCTCAATCTCCTCTTCTAAAGTCGCTTGCTAAATTACGTTATCAATTCATTCACATTACCAAATGTTTCTCCAAAAATGACACCTTTATCAGAATTTTCTGCGCTAAATTAGAACCGCGATAGTGATTGTTGTTCCTAACGTCATCGAATGATGTAAAACTGGGTTATTGTTAGGGATAAGAAGTACCCCACGCGTCTATCCCTGAAGTCCTAACTCAAGAGCAACGCTGAATAACAAGCGTCAACACGAGGTGAAATTTGAAGTTTATTATTAGTTTAATCCTGTTTCTTAGTGTGAGCTGCACTCAAGCGCAGGCTTATACGCATGAGTTTACCGAGGCTGAGCTGCAAGAGATGGTGAGTTCTATCATGCCGATGACCAGAACGAAGTTTTTCGTCACTATGACCTTATCAGAGCCGCGCCTGAACTTGCTAGATGAGACCAATGAAATTGGCCTTGGGGCGAATATTAAAGCCAGTGCCTTAGGCACGTATAGTGGCTCAGGCAGCTCATATATTACCGGTAGCCTAGCGTATAATCAGGAGCAAGGCGCACTGTATTTTACTAACGCCAAATTGGTGGAGCTAAACCTGAACAAAGTGTCAGACAAGCAGCAAAACGACATCAGAAAATTACTGCAATCTGTGGTCGGTACCATATTAGCGTCGCGACCTATTTACGTGTTGGATGATGGCGACTTGAAGCAAAAATTAGCCAAAGCGACGTTAGAGTCACTCGAGGTGAAAGACAAAAAGCTGATCATCACCCTAAGTGCGTTTTAATGCACGGTGAGTGCTTTCTACCGCACGGTGAGCGCTTTCTACCGCACGGTGAGCGCTTTCTACCGCACGGTGAGGCCTCTTACTGCAAAGCGGCAGCGCTGTCATCATTCGAACACATGCATAGTCGGTTAGCTTGTGCGCATAACTTTGGCTGTAAAGCGTACATCGAATGTTAAAATCTACTGGAGAATCACGAATGTCATTCGCATTTTTACCTTTTTATAGCTTATCTAAGCAAAGCTTGTGCTCCGTTAGTGTGCTCGCTTTTGCCTTGGGATTGTGTGCTCCTGTTTCTGCACAAACTCCCCCAAGCGAGCGCACAGGTCTACAACCAGAATCGACTAAGTCCCAATGGGGAATAGGGGGCGGCGCCTTTAGCCAACAGTTAGGCATAAAAGACATCGACAGAAACACCAATGTTATCCCATTTATCAGCTATGAAAATCGCTATATCCGTTGGTTTGGACCGAACCTCGACGTTAAGCTACCTAGCCTGCAAGTAAATAATGATGCGCAACGCATCGCTTTTACCTTATCAGCTGGGTATGACTTTAGCGGATATGATGATGACGATATTGAAGATACGCCAGTCCTGCAGGGCATGGATGAACGTGATGGTGGTTTTGTGATTGGCGCCAGAGCCCAGTGGCAAACCCCAGTTGTTAATGTTAGCGCTAAATGGACGAGTGACGTTTCAGGCGACCGAGATGGTAGTACCTTTAGCTTGGGGCTCGATAAAAGATGGATGCTCGGCCAGCAAGTCATGTTATCACCGAGAATTGTTGCCACCTGGCTAGATGAAAGCTACGTGGATTACCAATACGGCGTGCGTGCCAATGAAGCGACCTCAGAGCGACAAGCGTATAGTGGCGATTCAACGATAAACATTGAACTAGGCCTACGCACAGCATACTTGTTTAGCAGACAGAGTTCGATTTTCATTGATGCCAGTATTATCAGTCTAGGTGATGAAATTAAAGACAGCCCGTTAGTGGACAGTTCCACTGAAAACAGGCTGATGTTCGCTTATTTATATAAGTTCTGAGTAATCAGGTTTGAGCATTTGAATACCGCGAACGCTTAGCTTATTTGATTGTGTAATCGTTCATGATGCAGTAAAGGCTAGCGTTATTTTGAGCGAACCACTTTAGCTTGCTAAGTATTGCTCAGTATTGCCATTGGGCTTTACTGAGCGAGTTGTCAGCCTTAAAAAGTAACTGGGCGCGTGTTTTCGCCAGTGAGGCAAAGCCGGGCATCCGAGAACCTAGCATCTGGGGATTAATAGCCTTTGGCTAAGCGTCGAGATGAAATTTCGACGATGTTTCTCACCTAGTTTTTAGAAAGCATCTATTTGTTGCCCGTAGCAATACACTCATAATTATCACGAAAGTATGTGACTTATCACTATTGGTTAACATTGGCCGTCACGCCCTTTTGTTTGAAAAACAACCTGTCTAGACTGACTTGGTTCATTACTAAACAGGCGACTAACTTCAATGAAAGCAATACTCATAATCCCTATTTCCGCGTTAGTACTGTCTGGTTGTGCTTCAGCAGTTAAGCGCCATGAATTGGCTGCAGAGCATTTAAATAAAGCAGTAGATTGCGAGGAAGCGCACGGGCATATCGCCTCACTTGAATCCCATAAAACAACCGCTAGTGAAAAACTAGTTAATGGGGTGGCGTCTGTGCTGCCAACCTCCATTTTATTAAACGTGATTCTGGGGGAGTTCACTAGCCGAGCGGCCATTGCGACCGGTGCGTTTGATTCAAAAGTCGATACTAAAATTAGTGACATAGAGCGTGACTGTATGCTCAGTGATAAAGGAACAAAAGTGATGTTGGTAAAACAATAATAGGGATTAGCCTGAAAATAATAGGTGCTCAGAGGCATTGATGCTCTTGAACCGATACTTATGAGTTTAAGTCACTCAAGTGTTATGTCTTATCCACAATTGTCTTTATATACTGGTTTTGTTGTTTGGTTTTACAGTAGGATAAAGCGAACAATAAAAATAAAAGGCAGACAGCATGAAAAAATCACTTAGTTGGGCAAATTCTTTAGATTGGTTTTTGGCGCTGTTGGCTTTATTGGCGGGCTTAGCGGTACTGCAAACATTCGTGATTGGTAAGCATTACATCATCCCTAGTGTATTATTGGTGGTCACTTTACTTCTAGGTAACTTGGCTTGGTATGGGTTAACGCAAACAAATTGGGCAAAAAGGGTGAATTTTTGGTGTGGCTTTTTGCTTACTTCACATGGCTTATTCGCTTTGTTTTGGTCTAAGAAATATCGTGAAGTATTGGGCGATCAGTTTGAGTTAGTGTGCGCCACGGTCACTTTAGTATTTCTCCTATTGACTTGGATGTATGCCAAGCGCAACAGCTTGTTTATTAAGGACTAAGCAGCGTTTATTTTACTTTGCGCTGGGGTTAATCATTTCAGCTTTTGCTATCAAAAATGCGTTAGCTTCTTCTGATAAGGCTCTGGCGGAAAGATAGTTTTTGCCACCTTTGTGGTGCAGCAACCAGCCGTTGTCGGTGGCTTCAATTTTTGTGATATCAGCCCACAATAGCGTGCTTTTAATATGTATTGATTCGCTACTGACACCTTCTTCGTTTACCGTTAATGTAAGTTGTGTATTGGCTGCCTTACTGATTAATTGCCTGCCCAGCCACCAGGCTTTTTTATAGCGCACGCTGAAAGCTTCAAGCCCTCCTAAGGCAACAATAAACCAAGCGACGAATGGATCTACCGGCGTTAGCATAAGCAGCATTAGCCCTGCTAGGCCTAATAAAACCGCTATGGTGTACGCTTTTTTTGGGGAGACCGATGGGGCTGATGCATCGTAAGTTTCTATGAAATGGCTTTTATCTAATACGTAGCTTGTTGAGTAACTAAAGGGCGCAGTCATTGGCTTTTATAAATCAATCTAAAAAAGTAGTGTATCGGGATGTGGCTTACCTTGATACTTGTTTTCATTGGCTTTCACACTGAAAGGCGAACGAATATACGTATGTGCTCTATACACGATCCAATATGCAACCCTTGAGTCTATTTACCGACGGCAGTGTGAATACCCAAATTGGGGTGGGTTATGGTGCGTATCTTCTTATCTCGCTTGCTCATTCCCCCCTAAAAGAATTACAAAAGCAGATAAAGGTTCAGCGTTTCGAGCAGACCAGTTCGACTCAGCTAGAGTTACAAACCTTATTATGGGCGCTCGGTGAAATTACTGAACTTGGTTGCACCAACGACATAGAGTTAACTGTGTATACGGATTCACAGAACATCATTTGTTTACCGCAGCGCCGGGCCAGCCTTGAAAGGAACGATTATTATTCGAGTAAAAATAAACGTTTATCTCACTACCTACTTTACCAAGCGCTTTATCGGCTCACGGACAACATTAAATGTGATTTTGTAAAAGTGGCTGGGCATCAGCCTTCTCGTGATAAAGACGAAATCGCTCAGCGCTTTGCCTTAGTCGATAAGGCCGCTAGGCGTTCACTGCGAGAAGCGTTTCGTTAGTAGTAGGTTATTCATCCTCAGGTACGTCTACGACATCTTTGATTTCGGCCAATTTCTGTTTTAGTTGGTCAATGCTCTTTTCTATCGCTTGACGTTGGTCTTTCTCGGCATGGGTAAGTTGCTCTTCTAAACTTTTTATTTTTGCTAATGTCTCAATTTTATCATTGGCTTGTTGCTGAGCTTGCTCGGCTTTATCAAATGCGATGTCTTCTGCGGTGGACTCTGTTTGTACTTGATTAAATGCGGGGGAGTGGGCAATTTTTCGCTCCACATCTGGGCCCGCATGTTGGCTAACAAAATTCGGCGACATAATTTCAATGTCATTATCGTGAAGGCAATCAAGTACGTGGCGGTGTAAGTTTGAGCGAGCCGTCAGTAGGTTTTTCACTTCTACTAACAAGCCACTAACGCGATAACTGACCGAAAAATCGCCCAATTGGGTGATATGCACGAATGGGTCTTCTAGTCCGGCTTGTTTTGCGGCTTGCAATAGTAGCTCATCAATTTTGCTGTGATGCAGATCGTAACCCAATGACAACTCAACACTTATGATGGTGCCTGAGCGGCGGATTACGCTAACCGGTTTATTGATCAGTAAGCTGTTTGGAATCGATACTAACTCTCGGTTTTGCGTTTGAATTTCACAATCAAACAAGCCCAGTTCAGTCACCCGGCCAAAATTACTGTCAAAACGAATAAAGTCTCCAGTGCGAAACGGCTGAGTGAAGCGCAATAACGCTCCTGCCATTAAATTGCTGAACAAGGTGGTAGAGGAGAAGGCGAGTAAACCAGACAGTAATAAACCGATTAAGCTTAAAATCTGTAGCTCTAAACTTTCAGATATGGGCAGCATGATCACCACGGTGACTAGGCCAACCAACATTAGCATTAACATGCCAAGCTGACGGGCAAAAATATTTTCGTCTCCAGTGTGTTTAAGTTTATTGAACAGAAAAATTTGCGCTAGCCAGGTCAGCAAACCAAAGAAAACCAAGGTCAATACAACTGGTAGCCAATCGCTGATGAAGGTGTCACTTAAAGGCATGGGGGGGTCCGAAATAATCTGAGTTATCGAAAGTTCATATCTTGTTATACCTTGATTTTACGACTGATTTCCAGTGGATTCATTTTTACAGTCCTATCAAGTTATCACCAAAGTACGCCGGCGCCCCTAATCACATTCAATAATGTCGTGGCTTTTCTTGGGTTAAATCGAAAAATAGCTAATTGACATTCGAAAAAACACATATATGATTTATCGAATATTAAAAAGCGGAGCGTTTTTATGTCTACCCCTATTTTGTCACCCTTGTCGTTTTACAAATGTTTGTCAGATGACACGCGCCTTAAAGCACTGATGTTGATCTATCTTGAAAAAGAATTGTGCGTGTGCGATCTCATTACGGCGCTAGAGTTGAGCCAGCCTAAAGTGTCACGCCATCTCGCTGATTTGCGTAAATGTCATATTCTGCTTGATGAGCGTCGAGGAAAATGGGTGTACTACTCGGTTAACCCTAAATTGCCAGAATGGGCGATGAAAGTCCTTGAATTGACCGCACACAACACAGAAGCCTATTTGAATGACAACATCACCAATTTGAACATGGCCAAGCAAAGCGAGTGTTGTTAGCTGCGAATAACGAGCGTAGTTCATAAAAAGAATCGAATCTTATTCATAACAAAGAGTTGCGGTGCTTTAAGAAATAGCTCTACTGACAATGGCATTTTGTTTGAATGATGTGTTTTACCCTAAAAGCAAAGCGAGGATCACCTTGAAAGTCTTATTTATATGTACCCACAACCGTTGCCGTAGCATTTTATCAGAAGCGATCACTAACCATGCTAGCCAAGGCAAGATTGAGGCGCAAAGCGCTGGCAGCCAACCGGTAGGTGAGGTACACCCATTATCAATTAAATACTTACAAGAAGCGGGTATCAGTACCGAAGGATTGATTAGTCAATCATGGGACGAGTTTGAAGATTTTGCTCCTGATGTGGTGATCACCGTTTGTGACAACGCAGCGGGCGAGACCTGCCCGCTTTGGTTTGGCAAAAGTGTCAAAGTACACTGGGGCTTAGCTGATCCGTCTAAATTATCCGGTAGCGAAGATGAAATAGCGCAAGCATTTCGCGCCACCATTGATGAAATTACTCAGCGCGTAAATGCCATGCTCAATGTCGATGTTGATACCCAAGACCAAGAAGCGTTACGCGAAGCATTTCAAGCGTTGGGAGCTCAGTAATGACTGATATCAACATAGTAAACTCAGATACCTTACCTGAAAACGTGCAAGCCGAGGCATTCAGTGCTCCAAATTTTGCACAATTTAACACTGAGTCGTCTGCCCACAAGCCACGTATCTTGTTGTTGTATGGCTCATTGCGTGAGCGCTCATTTAGCAGACTCGTAGTAGAAGAAAGCGCCAGAATTTTACAAGCCATGGGGGCTGAAACACGCATATTTAATCCCACCGGCTTGCCATTGCCAGATGGTGATGATGCGACCAATCCTAAGGTGGTTGAGCTGCGCGACTTAATGATGTGGTCAGAAGGGCAAGTGTGGTGCTCACCTGAGCGTCACGGCTCAATGACTGGCATTCTAAAAAGCCAAATTGATTGGGTGCCACTATCGGTAGGAGCCGTTCGCCCAACACAAGGTAAAACCTTGGCCGTTATGCAGGTCAGCGGTGGGTCTCAATCGTTTAATGCAGTGAATCAAATGCGCGTGCTAGGTCGCTGGATGCGCATGTTGACTATCCCGAACCAGTCTTCTGTGGCAAAAGCCTTTATGGAGTTTGACGATGACAACCGCATGAAGCCGTCATCCTATTACAATCGGATTGTGGACGTATTAGAAGAGCTGATGAAGTTCACCTTGTTGACGCGGGATAATAAAGATCACTTGGTTGATCGTTATTCAGAGCGAGTCGAAAATGCAGAGCAATTAAGTCAGCGCGTTAACCAACGTTCTATTTAAGGGAGGCAAAAAAAATGGGTTTATTCGAACGTTATTTATCTGTTTGGGTTGCACTAAGCATTGCCGCCGGGGTTGTTCTGGGAAGTGTATTTCCTGATCTTTTCGCCGTGGTGGCAGGGCTTGAATACGCCCACGTCAATCTAGTCGTGGCGGTGCTGATCTGGTTGATGATTTACCCTATGATGATTCAAATCGACTTCTCGTCGATCAAAGACGTGGGGCGCAAACCGAAAGGGATCGTACTGACATTGGTGATCAACTGGCTCATTAAGCCATTTACTATGGCGGCCCTAGGCTGGTTGTTTTTCAAGGGTGTTTTTGCGGATTGGGTTGACCCGCAAACCGCAAATGAATATATCGCAGGCATGATTTTACTTGGCGTGGCACCGTGTACGGCTATGGTGTTTGTGTGGAGCCAACTGACGAAAGGAGATGCTAACTACACCTTGGTTCAGGTGTCGGTAAACGACATTATCATGATTTTTGCGTTTGCTCCCATCAGCGCATTACTGCTGGGTATGAGCGATATTCAAGTTCCTTGGGAAACCTTGATTATCTCAGTGGTCTTATACGTGTTACTGCCATTGGTGGCCGGTGCGATGACCCGCTCTTGGCTGAATAAAAGTCACAATGATACCGCTGATATTACACAAGGCGCAGCACAAGACGGTGACGTACGCATCGCGAAATTTGTTGGCGCGTTAAAGCCTTGGTCAATTATTGGGTTGTTAGCGACTGTGGTGCTGCTGTTTGGTTTTCAAGCGCAAACCATATTAGACAAACCACAAATGATTGTGCTGATTGCGATTCCGTTATTGCTGCAAACCTACGGTATTTTTGCCATTACTTACTACGCAGCCAAGCGCATGCGCTTGCCCCACAATGTGGCAGCGCCAGCGAGTATGATTGGCTCATCTAACTTCTTTGAATTGGCCGTTGCGGTAGCAATATCTTTATTCGGCCTGCATTCCGGGGCTGCGCTGGCGACCGTGGTGGGGGTGTTGGTAGAAGTTCCTGTGATGCTATCGTTGGTGTATTTTGCGAATCGCACCCGTGAGTGGTTTGCTTGATAGCGTGTTTTGTAAGTGAAATAAACGGTTACGTACAAAAAAGCCAGCTGATATCAGCTGGCTTTTTTTTCTGCCGCCCAGTTAAAGAGCTACCGTTGAAGAGCCATGCAATGAAGTGTGCTCATTACATTAGGCTACAAACGTTTAGTCGTTGCTATGCAAGCTGGCGTTTAGTCCGCCCCACTTAGCGGGATCAGCGACAATGGCTTCCACTGAACCATTTTGGCTATTGCGGCGGAACAATAAGCCGTTCATACCGGATAACTCACGAGCAGCCACTACTTTGCCATCTGGTGTGGTGACTTTCGTGCCAGCTGTGACATACAAGCCCGCTTCGACGATGCAGTCGTCACCTAATGAAATACCGATACCAGCGTTCGCCCCAACCATGCTGTTTTTACCAATTGCATTGATGGTTTTGCCGCCGCCAGATAACGTGCCCATCGTCGATGCTCCGCCGCCGATGTCAGAGCCATCGCCGACCACTACGCCTTGTGAAATACGCCCTTCAACCATAGAGCTGCCCAAGGTACCTGCATTGAAGTTAACGAATCCTTCATGCATGACCGTTGAACCAGAAGCTAAATGTGCACCTAAACGAACGCGATCAGCATCACCAATACGCACACCTTCAGGAATAACGTAGTCGGTCATACGTGGGAATTTATCAATTGAGCTGACAGTTAAATGATGATGTTCACTGGCAATCGCGGCACGTAACTCATCAACTTTAGTGGGTAATACAGGGCCTGCAGACGTCCAAGCGACATTAGTCAGTAAACCAAAAATACCTGTTAAGTTGATGTTATTAGGTGTTACTGCGCCTTCTGACAATAAATGTAAACGCAGGTAAGCGTCTTCGATGTTTTGTGGTGCGCCGTCGATTTCAAGTTCAACTTCAACGAAATCGCTGTTGATCACGCCAACCTTTTGCGCAAGACAGCTACGTGCAATTTGGGTGTTCGCGCGGGGAAACCACACATCTAACGTTTTACCACTGGCGGCATCAATGTAGCGATGACCAATACGTTTTACAGTCATTTATCTTTCCTAGTGTCGATAGTTTAAAAATTGAGGGCGAATTATGGCGTGAAACGACGTAATTGACAGCCCCCTTTTGCTTATAAATTATAATTTACAGAGGATTCTTGCCCTGTTTAGACCCGTCATCGTTTATAAACTGAGTGATAGTGTGTTTTTGATTTTTTCTGTCGCAGCAATTTTTTTCTGCACGGCAAAATCGACTAATTGTAACTCAACGCCTCGGTTGGCCGAGTTGGCTGCATTGGGTGGGAAGAAACACAAGGTGAGTATTTCGTTGTAGCTGTCTGTTTGCCAAAGATAACAACGGTTAAAACCAGTTTGTAACAATGCGCGACCAGCGTCGTCAGCCACAAATTTGGCACTGCGTGATACCCGTAAGTCTTCAAAGAATGCGATGACGTCGTTCTTTACATCTTCTCTTGGGGCAAGGGTCTTAATAAAGTTGCTAAGCGGCACCTCATCTTGCGTCAGGTTGGTTTGCGTGCGCGCATCGGCAAGGCTAATGGGCTCACCATACTTAGTAACCGCTGAGGCCAACACGTCTTTGAGTACGTCTTTAATGCCCACATAAGCACTTTCAACGGTATACACGCTATTGATTTGAGTAATAAAGCCATTGAATTTATTAAAATGTAGCGCTAGGCGCTGTTCTAAGCGGGAGTTTTGATAGGGCTGATAAAAACTCAAACGTACTTTGTCACTGCGGCTGCTGCCGGCGATGTGATGTAATTTAGCGCCTTGGTCATAAAGCGATATTGCACTGGCAAGGGCGTTGTCACCAACATGCATCTGTTTTATGTCAACTGTGCTGCGGCTATCCGCTCCGGATAGACGGTGCGACGCGTCGAAGCGCTTAAGGCCTGTGGTTTGTTCCAATACATGAGGGGAGGAGACTTGTGCCAAACTAAAACAAGTAAATGACACACTACTAATAAATATTAAACGACGTAACCAGGGTAATTTCATTGGGTTCCTAATGGCGTAAACAACTGAGCCGAGTATGCAGCATAGCACTTAGTGCACGCGGGCAACACTCAAAGGGCTCTTGGGCGTAAATGACGCTAAAATGAAAAATGACAACCTTTACACTGATATACGATTGTGCGCGAAAAGCGCTCGCTAAATCAGTTTGTTAGATACAGGTATAACGTTTTTAGGGGGAGAAGATTTAAGCACTTGAATTTGCAACATTAGCAGATTAATCTATCCGTCGTAAGGTGTGTTTTATGTTGTTTTCAGGCTTAAATTACGTTGAAACAATACGGTGAAAAAATGCGATAAAACACAGTGTTGAGCGTCGTCGAACATCCGTTCGCAATCCATATCAAATTTCTTGTCTAAGGTGTTTCATTGAGTAAATGTATGTCAAATTTTTGCTGCTATTCCAAGCAAGCCTTAACTGCTGTATAACGGCGCCATGAAAATACCTAAAAGAATACAACCCCTGGTTGATGACGGCCTCGTTGATGAGGTGCTTTATCAGCTAATGAGCGGCAAAGAAGCTACAGTTTATGCTGTGCGCTGTGGTAACGAAATCCGCTGCGCCAAAGTGTATAAAGAAGCGATGAAGCGCAGTTTTAAAAAAGCGGCGCAATATCAAGAAGGGCGTAAAGTGCGCAACACCCGCCGCGCCCGAGCCATGGAAAAGGGGTCAAAATTCGGTCGTAAGCAGCAAGAAGACGCTTGGCAGAACACTGAGGTAGATGCCTTATTTACGTTAGCTAAAGCCGGGGTTCGTGTGCCTGAGCCTTACGGCTGTTATGACGGTGTATTGCTAATGGAGTTGATCACCGATGACGAAGGCGATGTGGCGCCTCGTTTAAATGATGTGACTATGCCTGCTGAACAAGCCATAGAAGATCACGCCATTGTGATGGTGTATGTGATGCGTATGTTATTAGCCGGTTTGGTGCATGGTGACTTGTCAGAATTTAATGTTTTGGTCGATGCTTACGGCCCCGTGATCATCGATTTGCCCCAAGTGGTTGATGCGGCAGCCAATAACAATGCGTTTAGCATGTTACAGCGCGACGTGCGCAATATGACTGAGTACTACGCACAATATGCCCCAGAGCTTAAAAACAGCCATTACGCCGAAGAAATGTGGGCTTTGTTTGAAGCAGGTGAGCTTGAAGCAGATACCCAGTTAACTGGGCATTTTGATTTCCCAGATGATGAAGCGGATGTCGATACTGTTTTAGAAGAAATTAAAGCCGCGTTTGAAGAAGAACAAGAGCGTAAAGCACGCATCGCAGGCCCTAGTGACGAAGATTAGGGAACCTTACCTATTTCCCGTCAGATAACTGACAACAGCTTTTAACCTCATTAATATAAATAGCACAGCTTACTATCTTCAGCAGCGGCGCTTAAGGAAAGGCGCCTATTGCAGATGCAGCAGGGCATTTTTTTGATCTATTCTAAAATCAAACTCTCGTAAAAAATTCATTCCTAATAAGCCATCGCTGTGACCTAGCTCATCGAGTGGCAATACCATCACGTTGATGTTTTTTACTTTCGCCTTTGCAATTTCCAGGCTAGCGAATTGGTACATAGGGGAGCGTACGGTGCCATTGGCAGTTTGCACGTTAAATTGGCCAACAAATTTAGTGGCGACTGATTTAAATAGTGTTTTGAATTTTTGTCTTGAAATGGTGGTAGTGGATGCGCCCGTATCAATTAAAAAGTGGACTTGATTGCCGCTTAAGCGGCTTTCAACTACGTACTGATCGCCATATTTTTGTAATCCTATTGACGTAACACCTGCGGGGACATTCTTGCGTGGATTGTCGTTAGTTGTTTTGGTGGCTCTATCGCTTTGTGCGTTCACCTCGTCATCGTATTGTTGAATAATTCCGCGTATCTGCATGGCTTGAGGGTCTTCATAGCGAATAGAGGCTAAGGTGTTTTCCATTAACCCCGCTTGCTGCTGGTGTGCGTACGCTGTGGCTAACGCTAATATTAATTCACGGCTGGTGGGGCTTACTTGTAGTAAGGGCTCAGCAAATTGCGCCAATATATCCCATGAGTAGGTCTGTTTTAACTGGTTGATGGTTTCATTGGTTAAGCGCGAAATGGTGTTTTGCACCTGAGTTTGCTGTGCATGGCTCAAGGGTAAACTGAGCATGCCGTGGTAATGAATGATGGCATCACTGAGCAAATGCGTATGTGCAATATATTCGGCTTCTAGCAACAAAAACTCAACATCTTGTGGGTATTGGCGTAGATATAGTGGGAAAAAGGCATCTAATTTGGCGTACTCCTGCGCCGCAAGCCAGCGCCGAGTTTGGGCCAAATAGGCTACACGCCTATCTGGTTTGAAGCGTGTCGTGTTTGGTACTCCGCGTTGCATTTCAGCGCTTGCTGGTGTGGTTGGTTTCTTTGTTACTCTTGAATCGGTTTCAATGCTTGGTTCATGTACGTTGGGCGTTTGAGAAAAGTGAGGTTGAGTGTCTTGATTTAGCTGCTCACTTAGCTGTTCATTTAGCTGCTGGGTGTCTTTACTTTGCTGGTGCGCTAGGGCATCAGATCGGCGTGATTCAATTTGACTCTGTTCTGACTGGGGCACGGGTACTTGTTCGTGGCCGTTTAGGTACTGATAAACGTTAGCAAAAATTGAAGCCAATAAAGCCAAGAGCAGTGCGCTATTGAGTTTAGTCATGACATTGATGCCTTCACTCTGTTTGAGACGCCAGCATGGCATTAAAGTAGGTATCGCAGAATACCTTGGGCATGCGCTTTGGCTTACCGGAACTTAATGCTATGCACACAAATTCGGTGCGTGCATTGAGCATGGTTAAACCGTCACTTAGGCGAATAAACTGGAACTGCCTAGCGAGTTTTAACTTGTTATCACAGGCGACAATCCATGTGGCACAAGCTAGCGTATCGCCCAATACGGCCGCTGCCAGATAATCAATCTCATGGCGGCAAATGGCCATACCTCTGTCTAGCTCTTGGTATTGTTCGATACTCAGACCTAGTGCATTTGAATGGGCCCAGGCGGTGCGCTCTAATTGACTGACATAGGCCACATTATTGACATGGTTGTAATGGTCAATTTGTTCAGGGCTTATCTGCCATTGGCACACAAAAGGCTTTGGGTAATGCCACGGAAGGAGATCTAGGGAGTCTGACATGATCGATTAGCTCTCAAGTAAAATTTCAATACTGGGAATACAAGGTAATGGGTTAGTACCTTGTTGGAAAAGCTGCTGTTTAGTAAGCACTTCCTTGGGAAACACCTCCTTAGTAAACAACAACGCAACAAGATGTGCTTCTTTGCTGATAATTTCGCGCATAAAGGTCTGACTGTTAGGGATTTTTTTAAATGCTTTGTAGCCGTCTTGCAAAAATAAATGCAATGTTTGCAAGCCTTTCATACGAGCGGGGTGCTTTGACAGGGCCAACATCATAGCAACGCCTTTGATCGCTACCGCGTCACTTAAGTTGTTACCAAGCTCCTCAAGCAAACTGATTTGCTCTTGGCGTAAATGCCCATTGTGCCCACTGACAAAAGCCGCCGCGTACGTTTGCTGATTAATTATGATGCGCTTATTGGCGTCAGTTTGATTAGGTGTGACGAATTGGCGGTTAGCGGCTGTTACATGCTTTTTGAGTTCCAGCGCCAAGACGTAATCCAACTCATAAGATAATGCGTGTAAACGCAAAGCGCTTTCCAAGGAGAACAACGCTTTGCTGGGCATGTATTTGTGCATTTTTGGTACAACGCGTTTTATATCCGCATCTCGCTGGCTGAAATCCTTTGGGCCATAAATTTGTTCAACAAAAAAAGCCAGTGCAGGCGCAGTATCAGGATTGCTCATGTGCGCTTGATGGGTGCTTTGCATACGCAGAGTTTGCCATGCCTGTACCCCTTGGATGAGGGGTAACAGTTTCGCGTCTAACGCCATTTCTTGCAGCGTTTGCACGGTGTGTAAATGACGCGAAACCTGAGCCACTAAATCAGGCATTAGATAACACAGTCAATGAGGCAATCTTGACGCGCGTCTTTTTAACAAGCGCTGAATTAAGAGAAGACATTACTTTTTCAATGTGATTTTACCGAAGACGTCAGCGGTGATAAAACCCAAGTTTTTGCTACCGTTTTGCTCAGCAAAATCATGAGACCCCATAAAATGCTCACGAACTTCGCTGCCATCGTTATCACAGTAAGCCAACATAAAGCCCATCACATCGCCGCTCTTCAGGGGAATTGCCGCTTTAGGGTTGGCATCAGTGTAGTTGTTGGGATAGCGCTTGATGGCCACTTCCCACAATATTGTGTTGGGCGCATCTAATTGGCGCTTCCAGGTGCTGTTTACATGTTCGTTATACAAATGCGCCTTTTCATCGTCGCCAATATCTGCTGCTTGGTTATCAAGGCCGATGTGGTAGGCCAATGCGCTGTGATTAAAGCGGTGATTACCGCCTGATGCGTCACCATCAATAAATATTTCTAGGGCGTCATCATCCCAGTATTGCACCAAGGGATCAGCATGGGTGTCGATCAGCAGGTCGTCGGTAATCTCGGCTTGTAGGTACAAGTAGTTTTCATCCCATAGCAGACGGTAGCGGCCGGAAAAATCTGCTTTTTCTGGAAAGGTGCCGTCCATTAAATATGGCATGTCGTGCCATTGTGCTTGTTGCCAAACATTTTCTGAATGTCCGTCAATAATAGGGGCTTGAGCGGTATACGTTACGTCAAATGCATGGGCAGAAAGCGATAGTCCGCCAAATGTTGAGGCCATCAGCAGTGATTTTACTAGGCGTGAAAACATGGTAAGTCCTTGTTCGTGGTATGAAAAAACAGAAAATAGAAAACAATAAACATATGCTTAGGTTAGCTTGACGTAAAGTACGAGTTAACACAATAGGGCGTTTCGCCGCTTGAGTTTATGGTCTTGGGTTAGGTAGAATGCGCCCCCTATGAATACCGCTAACGCCTGCATACACTCCAACGATGTCAATGAACCGAGTTGTCGTCTTATCAGCGCAGAAATACATCGATACCAAGATGTCATTGCGTTATTTGATGCTGCCTTCAATCAAAGCGAAAATACCCGCTTGATCAAAGGCGCTGGCGAGCCTGAATATATCCCTGCCAATAAGGAGTGTGATTTCCATCAAGTGATTTTTGCTCATGGGTATTTCGCCAGTGCGCTGCACGAAATTGCCCACTGGTGTATTGCCGGAAAAAAGCGTCGTATGTTAAACGATTATGGTTACTGGTATTGCCCAGATGGAAGAACAGAAGCCGAGCAGAAAAAATTCGAGCAAGTAGAAATTAAACCTCAAGCAATCGAATGGGCGTTTTCTGTGGCAGCTAATAAAGCGTTTCGTGTTAGCACTGATAACTTAAATGGCGCCGAGCCCGATACCAAAGCATTTACCTTAAATGTGCATCAACAAGTATTAGAATATTTACGAGATGGATTCCCCCCGCGGGCGGCCTTGTTTATTGAGGCGCTTGCAGCATTCTATGCGACAGAGGCATTAACGCCAGCTAAGTTTAGTTTGCCCGAAGAATGGCGTGTCACTATGTCTGAGGCTGCGGTGTAATGACAATGACGCAATTTAAACTTGGTTTAGTGATTAATCCCTTTGCTGGCATTGGTGGCAGCGTCGCATTAAAAGGTAGCGACGGGGCACACACTCGAGACAAAGCACTCGCCCTAGGTGCGACCAAATTGGCGAACAGCCGTACTCGATTGGCACTACAAGAACTGCTGGGGGTTAAAGATTGTGTGCATATCTATACCGCCGGGGGTGAAATGGGCGAAGCGCTTGTGGCTGAAATGGGGTTTGAACACACAGTGGTGTATCAACAAGAAGCCGTTCAAAGCGAGCCTGAAGATACCGAGCGCTGCGTACACGTATTACAGCAACAAGGCGTAGATTTGCTCCTGTTTGCGGGAGGCGATGGCACAGCGCGCAATGTGTGCCATATTGTCGGTGAGTCAATACCCGTGCTGGGTGTGCCTGCAGGCTGCAAAATTCACTCAGGGGTATACGCTGTCACGCCGCAGGCGGCAGGTCGTGTGGTAGCTATGATGGTCAACGGCGAAATTGTCACCTTGCAAGACGCTGATGTCATGGACATAGACGAAACACTCTTTCGCCAAGGCAGAGTCAATGCCCGTCAGTATGGTGAAATGCGTGTGCCCAGTGAACTTCGCTATATCCAAGCGGTGAAAATGGGCGGCAAGGAATCTGACGAGTTAGTGTTGGCTGATATCGCCGCGCATGTGATTGAATTCATGGACGAGCACCCAGAGCGTCTATTTGTGATGGGCTCAGGTTCAACTGTTGATTTCATTATGCAGGAGTTAGGTTTAAAGAACACCTTACTTGGCGTAGATATTGTGCAAAATCAGCAGGTTGTTGCCCATGATGTGACTGCCAGTACTTTGCTCGAATACGCTTCACATGTACCCGTCACCTTAGTTATCACCTTAATTGGTGGCCAAGGACATATCTTCGGCCGAGGTAATCAGCAGCTTAGCCCTGAGGTGCTCAAAAAAATTGGTCGTGACAACCTGTTGCTCGTGGCGACCAAAAGCAAATTACAAGGCCTAAAGGGTAAGCCTTTAATCGCAGACACTGGGGATATCACGCTTGATGCTCAGTTGGCGGGCGTGATCAGCGTGACTACAGGTTACAAAGATCAGGTGTTATACCCCATCGCTAAATTTTAATGACTAGCTAACGACAGGACTTGAACAGATTATATGAGTGGATCAGTAAACAGTGATGCAGCAAAACAAAGATTCGATGAATTTGTCGATTCAACGCAAAGCTACCTTGATGGTGTGGTCGTTGATGGCAGCGACCAAGAGTTGTTTATTGCCAGCTACTTGACGGGACACTTCTCCCTAGTAACGAGTAATGCATTGGCATTAGATGACTATTCGCTAAAAGCGATTGATACCTATATGCAAACCAGTTTAGAAAAAGCCTACGCCAACAATGAAGTCGAAGGCCAAGACCAAGTTCAAGTCTCGGCGTTATGGCAAAGCCTATTTGCAAAAGCGAGTCGCTGAATAATCACTAAGGGCGCTCGCTTAAACTTCTCGGCGGATCAGCTGGCGGATTAAAAAACGATTCGGGTTTAGGGTGTTTAATAAATCATTTGCCATTGGCAGTGGCTGTCCGCTGATTTGGCTGGCGAGTACTTCAGCCATTAACGGCGCCGTAGTTAACCCACGAGAGCCAAGCCCTGTGAGAACAAATACGTTATTCATATTGCTGCCTTTTGGGTAATAGCTTAAGGGCAGGGCTTTGTACAAATCGCTTAATTCTTTCTTTTGCTTCTCAATATCTGCTAATGCCCCCACCAAAGGTAAGTGATCCGGCGAACTGCAACGCACTGCTGCTCGGCCTTGTGCGTTCCCCACCACTTCTTGCGCCCATTGGCAGTCTGACAGTGATTGATAATGGGTGGCTAAATTTTTGTCTTGCTCGCTTAGGCGGTAATCAGTGCTTAAATCATTTTTCACATAGGTTGAGCCTAGCGCATGCTGGCCGTTATATTCCGGGGTTAAATAGCCTTTATGACATAGCACGGTATTTAATTTACTAAGCGCCGTTTGAGTCGGCACCGCTTCAACTTGGCCTCGCACCATGCGCAGAGGAAAATCCGCGAGCGCTGCTATGTCATGACTTTGTGCACCGGTGGCATAAATCACAATGTCAGCCTGGGCTAAGCTAGTATTTTTATTCATTCCAGAAGTGGCCTCTGACGCTTCAAAATGTAATTGCCAGCGTGTGTTCTCTTGCGCGGTAATTGAGACATTTTTTTGCTCTATGCCGTTGAGTGCATGATGGCTATATAACCTCACCTGACTCAATTTCGCTGCAGCATCGAATAGGGCATCGACCAGTTGTGCTGGATCTATCCAACCGCCGAGTGGCATAAACAAACCACTGTATGGCATCTCGCAGTTGGCTAATTGTGCGGCTTCGCTAGGCTTAACATACCTTACTAGCTCACCGGGCCATAATTGGCTTTCGGTCAGTTTTGCATAACGCTCTGCTAGCGCAGGCTTAAAACCCAATTGCAACACACCGCACCATTGGTGCGCGAAGTGAAAACCTTGAGACTGAAGCTGTCGATACTGGTTGGCGGCATACACAAAACTGTGAGCATTAATCTGACTGGCATGGCTCGCATCCACATTGAGTTGTGGATAAAACCCGGCTTGGGGATTTCCCGATGCGCCTTGTGCAGGGGTCGCATCGTTAAAATAAATATCACAGTCATAGCCTTTTTTTGCCATGGCATAGGCCATGCTGGCCCCTGCAATACCGGCTCCGATAATCGCGACTTTGGGCTTACTCGCTAAAGCTGTTTGCGCGTGATTTTCTGCACAGCGAGTATTTACAGACGTAGAATTCATATAAGCGCCGCGTTGATAATAACGGGCTTGCTGACGATTGACTTTCGTTTCAAGCTCTCTGGCGATAATGCCTGCAAGCATTTCTCGCTTGCGGCCGTGTCCTTTGCGTTTCTCTACTTCAAAGCCTGCATCACGTAAGCCACGCTTAACAAAACCAGCAGCGGTAAAGGTAGCGAAGGTGCAGCCGTTACTGGCTAAGCGGGCCATTTGTTCAAACAGCTGGGGGGACCACATTTGTGGGTTTTTGCTGGGGGCAAATCCATCTAAATACCAGGCGTCCACTAAACCGTTTTCATTGGTGTGCCATTGGGGTAATGAGTCATGTATATCACCTAGCCATAGATCGACAATGACGCGGTTGTTTAGAAAAGACATACGATGGCAACCATCGAGTGGCATAGGATATTGAGCAATTAATGCCTTAGCGTCATCTTCAAATTGAACAAAAGCATTAAGCGCTTGGACTAAGTCTGTATGGGTGAGGGGGAATTTTTCCGTACTGATATAGTGCAGGGTAAATGTACTAGCAGGGTGTTGAGCCAAATGCTGTTTAAATACAGCCAGTGTCACTAATAAGTTAAGCCCAGTACCGAAGCCTGTTTCAGCAATAACAAAGGTAGGCTTTGACCATTGCTGCCAACGCTGAGGCAACAGATTATTGTGTAAAAAAACATATTCGGTTTCTGCGGCGCCGTCAAAAGATGAAAAATACACGTCATCAAAATTCGTGGCGATTGGCGTGCCATCAGCGTTAAACTGAATATCTGCTGTTTTAATGGTCAATCGTTTGGGTCTCCACGTATGCTTGGGCTAGTCTTCAAAAGCACGATAGTTTAAGGTAACTGCTTGGACAATCCAAACGGTCTATACAAACCAAACAGTGTTAAGTAAATAGGGATGCTATTTATAACCGGTAATGATTTGTAGTACGCAGGCTGAGATGCGCGATTTTTATACGCTAAAGAGCAGACCAGTTGCATCGCGAAAATCGTTACCATATGCGGCAATTTTAAAAGCAGCAATTTTTTGCTTGAAGGGTTTATCATGAGAAGAGCGGTTATCACCGGGCTAGGCATTGTTTCTAGTATTGGTAACAACAAAACTGAAGTCACGAAATCTCTTAGAGAAGGGCGTTCTGGCATCACTTATTCTGAACAATTTGCCGAAAATGGCATGCGCAGTCATGTTTGGGGCAAAGTTGATATCAACTTAGCTGACCACATTGACCGTAAAACATTGCGTTTTATGGGGGATGCCGCAGGTTACGCCTATATTGCGATGCAGCAAGCTGTTGAAGATTCAGGTTTGACCCCAGAGATGGTATCAAACGTACGAACGGGCATTATTGCGGGATCTGGCGGTGCGTCTTCTCAACATCAAGTGGAAGCGGTAGACATATTGCGCGAAAAAGGCTTACGCCGCGTAGGGCCATACATGGTAACGCGATGCATGGGCAGCACCGTCTCCGCCTGCTTAGCTACTCCCTTTAAAATTAAAGGCGTTAACTATTCGATTAGTTCAGCATGCTCCACCAGTGCCCACTGTATTGGTAACGCCCTAGAGCAAATTCAGTTAGGCAAGCAAGATATTATTTTTGCTGGTGGCGGTGAAGAGCTGCACTGGACGCTATCAATGGAATTTGACGCCATGGGCGCACTTTCTACTAAATACAACGATGAGCCAAGCAAGGCGTCACGTACCTATGATGCCAACCGTGATGGTTTCGTTGGTGCTGGTGGCGGCGGTATGGTTGTAGTTGAAGAGCTAGAGCATGCACTGGCACGCGGGGCTAAAATATACGGCGAAATCGTGGGTTACGGCGCGACATCAGACGGCGCCGATATGGTAGCACCATCAGGCGAGGGTGCTATTCGTTGCATGCAGCAAGCGATGAACGGTATTGATGAGCCAATTGATTATATTAATACTCATGGTACCTCTACCCCAGTGGGCGATGTCAAAGAGCTATGGGCTATCGGTGAAGTGTTCGGCGATAAAGTACCACCACTGAGCGCTACAAAAGCGATGACCGGCCATGCACTGGGTGCCGCTGGCGTTAACGAAGCGATTTACAGCTTGTTGATGATGGAAAACGATTTTATTGCGCCTTCTATCAACATCGAAACATTAGATGAAGCGGCGAACGGGATGGATGTAGTGACTCAAACCCGTGACGCTAAACTAAATACGGTGATGTCAAACAGCTTCGGCTTTGGCGGTACAAACTGTACTTTGGTGATGCAGCGCTACAAAGGCTAGTAGTTCAGCGCATCAATCATGAAAAGGCCCGCTATTTAGCGGGCTTTTTTATAAGTGAATTTTTTTGCTCAACGTGTCCTAAGTGTGTGCATATTTTTACTGCCACGGTGAATGGAATTGCTATAACGGTTTTTTTGGCAGGCTGAGCATATTGATGTTATGTAAGGTTTGTAATGTTGGTGTTAGCAGCATTTTAGCTGTGCATTAATAGTCGGAAAATTAGCCTCGTTAGTGAAAAAGGTGATTGCAGTTTCTCGCGGTAACTGTTTTGCTATTAGGCACTTTACCCTGAGTCTATTATTCTAAGATTCCAGTCACCACATTTTATCTGCATCAAATTATTTCTTTGGAGTATATATGGATCGCCGCGCAGCTACGTCTGTCATCTTTGCTGGGTTTTTCTTTCTTGGCATGGTGTTTATTTTATGGGGAGTATTGTTGCCAGACTTGGCTGAGAGTCTGGCGATGAGTGAGGTGATAAGTGGTGCCTTTTTTACCTTAATCTCTATCGGTATGATCCTCGGTGCTATCTTGGGTGGTAAATACGCGCAGAAGTTTGATTTTATGTCACTCTTTGCCGTATTGCTTGTGTGCGTTTTGGTACTACTGCTTGCTATCTCATTTGTGCAGCATTGGTTCTGGTTGTTAGTAGGAGCGCTAGTGCTGGGCATGTTTGCTTCGAGTCTATTTACCATAGGTCATACAGTTATTGCTCGCTTACATGCTCATAAGCGCTCAGCGATGATGGGCTTTATGGACTTCATGTTTAGCCTAGGCACATTGGCCGCACCATTTTATGTCTCTGGCTTGTACTTAATAGAACACGATTGGCGCTGGCCGCTACGTATTCTAGCTGCCGGTTTACTTTTGTTAGCCGGATATACCTGGCGCGTAGCACATCAAGGCAAAAAACTGGTGGCGCCTGAAGAGGCTAAAAAGAATCGCAAAAGCCTGTCTTATGGCGACATTATTCGTCGCCCCGTCTTTATATTTCTAGCCCTTGCTGCATTTGGCTATGGCATGGTGGAGTTTGGTAACGCTAATTGGTTTGTAAGTTACGCACAGAATGGCCATGGCTTTAGCGGTGAGCAATCACGTTTAGTGTTCGCTTTTTTTACCGCGGGTATGGTGGTGAGCCGCCTTGTATTTGCGCTGTTACTAAAGTGGTTAACCTCACACAGATTGATGCTGATTTTGGCGACTATCATGGTCGCTGGCTGCTTTATGATCAAGCTCGCGGTTGACCCTGTAGTGATGTCGTGGGGGAATTTCATGTTGGGATTAGGTTTAGGCGGCTTATTCCCGCTTATGCTGTCGGCTGCAATGGATGTGGACAGCGATAAAGGGCCAATTATTTCAGGTTTATGCGTTATTGGCTCCTCTATTGGCGTACAGGTAGCATCTTTCAGTACAGGCTTGTGGGCACATTTCGCCCCTTTAACCACCGCCTTTTGGGTTATCCCTATCGGTGGTGCTTGGCTATGGTGTATGGCGTGGGCTTATAGCCGTTTCATAAAAAGACATATCGCATCAAGCAAGGTTGATGTTAATTAATCGCGGGGCTTAATGAGCCTCAAGCGCAGCGTAAATTCTGCTACACTGCGCTTTTTTATTATCTGGAATACGCCATGTGGATTTGCCCTGCCTGTCAGTCGCCTTTACTTTTATCTGAACGCACCTATAAATGCGCCGCGGGGCATACTTATGATGTGGCTAAAGAAGGTTACGTTAATTTACTGCTCGCTCATCATAAAAACAGTAAAGAGCCCGGTGACAACAAACAGATGGTCAATGCTAGGCGCTCCTTTTTGGAGCAAGGGTATTACCAACCACTGGCCACTAGAATGGCTGAATTGTTGAGTGAGTATGTTCGCTCACAGCAGCAAAATGACGAAGCCGATGCAAGCTCAAATGTATTCGATGCAGGTTGTGGTGAAGGTTACTATTTACATCGTATTTTAACGATAATGAATGAACAGTCCCAAAGTACTAAAGTCATTGGCGCGGGTTTAGACATTTCAAAAATTGCGGTGCAAAAGGCTGCTAAAAAATACCCTGAGAGCGAATTCTGCGTTGCCAGCAGCTTTGCTATTCCTGTACCCGATGCGAGTCAACAAGGCGTGATCCAAGTATTTGCCCCGAGTAGCGAGCAAGAAATTTTGCGTATTTTGGATGAAGCCGGGATCTGGTTACAAGTGAACCCGGCTCCTGAACACTTAGCTGAGCTAAAAGCTTGTGTATACGCAGCCCCCGCAGAGCACAAAGCGTCGCCGCCCGTGCCACCGGGATTCGAATTGGCGCATGAAGAAACGCTGGTTTTTGATTTTGAGCTAACCCAGCCTGAGATGCGCATGAACTTGCTAATGATGACGCCCTACTATTGGTCTACGTCGGTAGAAAACACGCAGCGGATCAAAGAATTATTAACTCACGTCAGTGCGCATTTCTCATTACGATTGCTGCGTAAAGTTGACTAGCGGGCACAAAAAAGCCTGCAGAAGCAGGCTTTATGATCTTTCGATATTCAATTTAACGTGGCGCGGCGAAACTGCTGAGACGTTTAATTGCTTGGCTGAGCAAGCGTGTATCAGCGTCATCCGGTAACTCTTTAGCAGTTAATAAGTTATACACTTTACTGTTACCGTTACTGGAGACCTCAATGCGCTTGTTATCTTGCATCACAATAACCATACGCTCTTGGGTGGTTACTAACCAGTCACGCCCTGGCTTGCTCAAGTCCCGCCCGGTACTGTAATTTTGCGTAGGGGCGTTACAACCCAACAAATTCAGTATGGTAGGCGCTAAGTCTTCACTGCTGGCAAAGTCAGCGAAAAGCGTGTTAGTGCTATACAGAGCATACTCGCCAGCTTCAGTTGTGTTCACAACTAATACTTGGTAATCCTGCATCACTTGCGAGGTAGCGAGTATGTCACTGAGTTGCTCATTGCTGACAAAGCCTATGGCAAGGTTCGTCTTGGCGGAGGTAACGCCTTGCTCGAAATCAGACCATTGTTGGCTGAATTTCTGTGTTTGTTTACCAGCCTCAAGTTCATTCGCAAAAATACCCACCTGTAATCCTAAAGCGGCAGGTAACTCCAGCAAAATAGGCGTTTTCTTGCTAAGCGCTGAATGATATAGCTCAGGTAGACCAAACAGGTAACTGCGCTGGCTATCGCTTGCTGATGATTGATCAGCGTATAGCGGAATGTGATGGCTTAAGGTTGTTTCAAGCGTGCTCGCCTGCGTGTCCGTATTGACCAATAATAACACTTTCTTCTGTACAGACACCGAGCAATACAAAGGCGACAAAGGATAGTTAATTTGGCTGATCCGATCATCAAATTGCAGCTCAAGACGTTGCTCATAGTTGTCTCTGTCAAGCAGGTCATAACGAGACATCAAGGTTTTCGCTGTGGCTGGGTAAGATAACGGAAATAAATCATCTTGCTGCACAATAGGGTGATACAAGTTCGCGTCAGCCCATATATGCAGAGCATGGCTAGACACAAAACAAACCACAAAAAAACTGCTGATTGGCAAGGCCAATTTACGTTTTTGCAAGCGCGCAACACGCTTCCAAAGCGCATTAGCGATGACTAATTGAGCAGACAACCAGAATATAAAGATGAGAAAGAAAAAAGCCCACCTTTGCCAACCAAACAACGACATACTGGTGTTGGCTTCACTTCTTAGCATTTCAGCGGTAGAAAAGCTCAGATGCACACCGTATTTGTTATACAGCAATGCATCAAACCCGAGCATGGCGAGTGCCACCGCAGCTAAAACAGCGCTTACCACTTTGACCGTTCGCGCGTTAGGTACTAGATAGCACAAGGGTAATATCAGAATGATAAACCCGAAGAAAGTCAGAAACCCTATATGACTGATCCAGTTAGTCAGTAAATAAGTGATCCCCAATGGCGTTTCAGGGGCGGGTGAGCTAAAAATATAGACACTGGCAATCGCGATGGCCAGAATCATATTTGAAAGCGCAAACCAATGGCCCCAAGTAACTAACTGCGTGACTAATTTGCGTCTAGGCGTTTCTGTTAAAATCATGAATTTATCTATTTAGCATTGATACTTTTTAAAAGTACTTGTGTAAACTTATCAGCCATTTCACTTCGCTGACTTTCATTGACCTGTTGCATAAAAATATTAGTGATGACATTACCCAACGCCATCAATGATAAATCTCGACTGGCTTGATGCTTTTCCAGTGCGATGATGATGTCGTGCATAACGTTTTCGAATTGGGTGTCCGAATATTTAGAATTTTGAGGCATGTTTTTTCTCTCAATAGTGATGGCGAGATAGTAACAATGGTCTGCTCAAAATGCGAGTAATGCGCACTGTAGGCAGATAAATAGTCGGCGAAAAGGGCGGTAGTTGTCTAGTTATTCGTCCAACAAAATCCATTTTAGGTTTGTGCTGTAACAGCGTAAACCATTAACAATACTAAAGGAGCCAACGTGAGCGCACTCATTCGTCACTTTGTGGTACATCAATTAGCGATAAATGATCAGCAACAACTGACACTTGTTCCACGCGATAGCTGTTTTTCAGTTACCCCTGAGATTGAAGATCTCGCCCAGCAGATTAATCATGCGTTTAATACAAAGCCAGGTAAAGGGGTGGGTGGGTTCCTTGAGCAAGGCTCAGCGCCTCCCCAAGATGAAGATGGTGAAGAGGTACCGGTGAGTCAGTTCCAAGACAAACTGAATGCGATGCTTGGCGACCCTGAACAGTTCGTCGATTTCAGTATTCAGAGCAGCGAGATGTTGAAAAAGACCATGGCGGACATGGCGAGTATTGAAACGGGGTTTGTGGTGTTCAGCCATTATGAATTTCTGGCTACTGAATATTTAATGATCGCGATATTAAACACCAAGCAGCACGTGGAAATTAATCGTGAATTAGAACTAAGCAGCAGCGATCACTTAGATTTAGCCAAAATGCAACTTGCGGTACGCATTGATATTACTCAGCTTTCAACTACACCGGAGCAGAATCGCTATATCAGCTTTATTAAAGGCAGAATGGGCCGCAAGGTCTCTGACTTCTTCATGCACTTTTTGGGCTGTGAAGAATTGGTCGATATCAAGCAGCAAAATAAGCAATTACTCAGCTCAGTTGATGATTATTTAGCGTCAGAACAAATGGATGCCAGTGAGAAGCAAGCGACCCGTAAAACTGTTTCCGAGTATTACAAAGAAAAACTCGATGCAGGTGAGGATATTCAGTTAAAAGAATTGGCGGATAAACTACCTAAAGAGCCTGAAGGCGAAGACTTCTATCAGTTCGTAGCTAAGAGTGAAACGCCTATTGAAGAAAACTTTCAAGCAGACCGTAGCGCTTTGAAAACCTTGGCAAAATTTAGCGGTCAAGGCGGCGGTATAAGCTTAAGTTTTGAGCGTAATTTGTACGGTGAACGCGTGCATTATGATGCGGGTTCTGACACGCTGATGATCAAGGGCATTCCGCCGAATTTGAAAGATCAGTTGCTCAAGGCTCAAAAGTGACGGTGATATAGCGATTAAAGCGCACCAGTCTGATGATTCAGGCTGGTGTAAACACATGATAAAGTTGCACACCCGCGATATACTGCGCTCGTAATATACAACCATTGCCCCAAAATTATGCTCTCAACAAAGGTATTCAGTCTGTTTTATGCAATTATTCGTTAACGATTTAACCGTTATGGACTTCTCGTATTTGTGCCCCAAGCGCGGCATGGTTGGAGAAAGTTGGATAGTCGATGTCGTATTAGACGGCGATTTGAATGAAGAGAGCATGGTGCTCGATTTCTCTAAGGTTAAAAAGCAGCTCAAGCATTTGATCGATGAATATGTCGACCATAAATTGCTGATCCCCGTTGAACATGAATACAGCCATATATGGCGGGATGAAAAGAACGACAGAGTAAGTGTGGACTTTATGCGCCCAGAAGGTCGCTCTATCCATCTTAATTGCCCCTCTGAGGCGTATGCTTTCGTGTACTCTAAGCATGTAACTATGTCATCGGTTAGCCAATATTTAAAGCAGGTGATCGCAACGCATTTACCTGACAATGTGGCAGGACTAGAGCTAACCCTGCGCGCTGAAGTGATCAATACCCCGTATTACCACTATACCCATGGTCTGAAAAAGCACGACGGTAACTGTCAGCGCATCGCACATGGGCATCGCTCAAAAATTACCATTGTTGAAAACCAACATGAAAGCCTAGAGTGGCAGCAGTATTGGGCCGAGCGCTGGTGCGATATTTATGTAGGCTCTAACGAAGATTTAGTGAGCGCTGATAAGGTGAACTTCGTGAAAAACCAAACGGATTTCACTGAACATTATTTGTTTGGCTACGAATCGTCTCAGGGTTGGTTTGAATTGGCCATTCCCAAGGCTGAAACAGAAATGGTTGATACAGATACCACAGTAGAGTGCCTAGCGCAGTACATTGCTGATGAGCAAAAGCGCTTAGTACCTGAGAGCGAATTTAAAATATTTGCTTTTGAAGGTGTCGGCAAAGGCGCTATCGCTTATGCATAAACTTATTTTTGGGGCGTTTATCAATTTACTGTTTATGGTGGGGGCCCACGCCGAGATACTTGAGCTGCGAGGAGAGCTAACTCAAGGCAGTTTGCTGCGGGGCAGCGTGCCAGTGGGCAGTGAAATTTGGCTTGATGATAAGTCTATTTTAGTGGGCAATGATGGCAAATTTGCTTTTGGTTTTAGCAGAGACGATACGTTGGAGCATCAACTGACATGGCGCGACCCTGAAGGTAAAACACATGAAAAGCGTATCACGTTAACCTCGCGAGAATACGACATTCAGCGTATTGAAGGCCTGCCCAGTAAAATGGTCTCTCCTCCACAGGAGGTGCTAGATAAAATCCGTCAGGATAACGTGCAAGTGGCTGCAGCTCGCGCACGTCGTGATGAGCGCACTGACTTCGCTCAAGATTTTCTATGGCCGGCAGAAGGCCCGATAAGCGGTGTTTACGGTAGCCAGCGGGTACTTAATGGTCAGCCTAAACGCCCTCACTATGGTGTGGATGTCGCAGCGCCTACAGGCACTCCTGTTTATGCGCCAGCTGATGGTGTAGTCACGCTATTTGTCCCTGATATGTATTACTCGGGGGGCACTATGATTATCGATCACGGGCTTGGTGTGTCATCTACGTTCTTGCACTTAAGTAAGGGATTAGCGAAAGCGGGTGATGAAGTGAAGCAAGGTCAATTGGTTGCTGAAATTGGTGCCACAGGGCGGGTGACTGGTGCGCATCTTGACTGGCGAATGAATTGGATGAACGTGCGCATTGATCCCGCGTTACTTGTACCCAAACGATAACTCTTAAGTCTGCCCTTGGGCGCCTATTTTGAATGCCGGCGTTCATGGCCAAGCTAACTCTGCTGCTAATTTTACCAAGCAAACTCTCAAGCTTCAGTCTATTCGAGCGATAACCTAGTTAATCAATCATTTTACTATCTACCGTTTTTCGAACGATATTTATTGGTGAGCTAGGTTTGCAGGAAACTCAATCAGCACAACATAATCAAACGGTCAATAAGGCTGCGCAGGATCTTGAATTCGGCGGGTCGCTTAATCGCGCGTCAAGCCAAGGTGCGAAATTTGCCCTGTTGTTATCGATGCTGCAACAAGACGTATTGGCTCGCCCCCGCATTGGCGCCCCAAACGAAGCTGTCACGCAGCAAGCTTATGGCGTTCAATCTGATTACCCCGAAGCTCCATTGCAAGCAATTGCCCAAGACTGGCCGTTAGCGGATACAACCTCGCAATTACTTCACAGCGATGGTATTCGCAGTGCTCAGCTATGGTTGGCAATGCACCCACAACCTTTATCATTGCACAATGATGCTTTTCATATTGATGAAGACATTTTCGAGAATTGCGATATACATACCCAAAGCCGTTATGCACAACATGTTGCTGGCAGCCAAGACGCCATGGCAGACAATGGTTCGGTTAATGAAATTAAAGTGGATGAGACCGGTATCTTTGATTTACTGGAAGAAATAGGCCTGCAAATGCAGGCCTGAAAAACGCTGAATCAACATAAACGTGCTTATTAAGCTAATGTAGTTTAGCCGTCTTGATTAATCTTCTGGGTGATTTCTTGCAATACTGCTTCGGCTTGCTCGGTGGCAATTTGGCAGGTACCTGCATTTTCATGGCCGCCGCCCCCATGTTTCAAGCACACTTCACCAATATTAGTATTAGACGACTTATTCAGAATGGATTTACCAATAGCGAGCACCACATTCTGTTTCTGAAAGCCCCACATTTTATGAATAGAGATATTGCATTGGGGAAACAAGGCATAAATCATAAAACGATTGGTGGCATAGATGGGATCTTCATCCTTTAAATCTAAAATCACTAAGTTGTCTTTGATTGTCGCGCAGCGTTTAATTTGTTCAATCGCTAGCGGGCGGTGCTCTTGATAGATTTTGATCCTTTCTTGTACGTCGGGAAGCTGAATAATTTCATCCACGCTGAGATCTAAACAGCAATCGATAAGCTTCATCATTAAATTGTAGTTTGAGATAGTAAACTCACGGAACCGGCCTAATCCAGTGCGTGCGTCCATCAAGAAATTCATTAAATCCCATCCCTGTGGGTCGAGGACTTCTTGTTGATTAAAATTGGCTGAATCACCTTTATCTACGGCATCCATTAGCTCGTCAGAGATTTTAGGGAATTTGCTTTTGCCACCATAATAATCGTAAACCACTCGCGCGGCAGAAGGGGCAGATGGGTCGATAACGTGATTATCGTGCGCTTTGTTACGCATGGTTTCACTGTGATGGTGGTCGAAGCACATATGACAGCCTTCGACATAAGGTAAGTTAGTTAGAATATCTTGCGGCCCCACCTCAATTTTTCCATCTTGCATGTCTTTAGGATGAACAAACTTAATGTCGTCAATCATGTTCATGTTTTTAAGCAAAGCTGCACAGACTAAGCCGTCGAAGTCGCTGCGGGTGATAAGTCGAAAAGTACTGTTTGACATAATGCTCTCTTGGTTGTGGATTGGAACTCAAACGTTTTTAGTGCTCTGAATAGGAAAAATCAAGCTAACCTTTATCGCCGAGTGTTAATTGAGTCTAAAACGTAACAAAGTATTATTCAAAAAGTAAATCTCTGATAAGTATTGATATTTAGTCTAAGCACAATATGCTCAGTTATATTTTTGAGTAAAAATAATACCGTATACTACCTAAGGTATAAGACACACAGGAAAAAAATAAATTTTTATTTTTTTCTTCATTAAACTTTTTACCTGTATTTGGCGACTAACTTAATGACAGCGTAGTGAACTGTCGTAGTATCCCTGGGCCGCTTCATGTTTCATGTTGCGGCTTTTTAATGGCCGTCACACCGGCGCGGCGAGGTTAACCCCCTAGACAAGAGCATAAGGATGGCAAAAATAATAACCTTGCCCGTAATCCACACCGAGCTTCTTCAGTGCTTCCATCGTTTTTTTATCTTCAACACATTCAGCGATAACGTCCTGTTTTGCCGCTTTAGCAATATCACAAATAGATTTAACCGCTGTGTAATCAAGAGGGTTTTCCATCATGCATGAAACGAAAGAGCCGTCGATTTTAATTTTTTCGGTGGGAAGTTCCCTTACGTAGGTATAAGAAGTGTGTCCGCTGCCGAAATCATCCAGAGCAAAACTGCACCCAAGTGCCTTGATGTTATCCATAAACAATCTTGCTCGCTTAACATTAGTGATTGCGACCGTTTCCGTTATTTCAAAACATATTTTTGTCGCTGGGATAAGCCCGCTTTTTACTTTAGTCATAATAAACTGCTCTAACTCTCTGTCATTCATTGAGTGACCTGACAGATTAATTGAAATCGTATGGATACTGTCGAGCTGCTTTTTGTTATCGGCGTAATGGGTAAATAAAGCGTTAATCACCCAGCGATCTATCTTGCTGGTAAGGCGGTAACGCTCAGCAATGGGGAAAAAACGTGCAGGGCTGATAATGGTGTCATCTGGGCCCTTCATGCGCAGCAAGACCTCAAAATGCTGATCCTGCTGAGTATGTTGTAGCGGTATAATGTCTTGCCTATATAGGACAAAAAGATCGTTTTTGAGGGCGTTGTTGATTTGATGAACGGATAATATGTCTTGGCGCTTGTTGACGCCCGTTTCATTGCTCACATCATATAAATGCACTGTATTACGCCCAGCATTTTTTGCTATCCCGCAAGCAACGTCAGCTGAATTGAGCAGCTCAGTGGTCGTACTACCATGCACTTTAGGTGCTACGCCGATACTGGCGCTGAGGTGAAAGGTTTCACCTTCCCAGTGATATGTTAAGCCCCGAATATTCTCCTTTATATTATTGGCAATTTGCAATGCATTATCAAACGGACAGTCTTTAATTAAAATTGAAAATTCATCGCCTCCTAAGCGCGCCACTATGTCGTTGCTTCTCACATTGGCTTTTAAAATACGGGCGACCTTAACCAGAATTTCGTCCCCAGCAGCATGACCGCATGTATCATTGATCGTCTTAAAGTAATCTAGGTCTATAAAACACAAAAAGTAGCTAAGCCTTCTGTCGTCCATTATCTCATGGAGATTACGCTCAAACGCCCTTCGGTTTTGTAGCTCGGTGAGAGGGTCGTGAGACGCTTGATGAAACAGCGTCTCGGTTAAATGCTTAAAGTCGTTGCTCAGCTCTAAAATTTCTGTAGGTGCCTTTTTAGAAGCTTCAAAATCATGACCTGAAAGGGCGCGGTGCGATGAATAAATTAGGCCGTTCAGGGGTTTACAGATGCGATTGTTAGCCCACCACCATAGACCGATTATTAGCAGAAAAAAGCCAATGCGCGTCACCCAGCTTACTTCTACCATACGCTGTTTTTCGTTTTCTAACTGTACTGCCTCCAGTTTAATCAGTTCGGCGGTTTTTTGGGTTAAAAACTGAATGTTGCGGGATAGCGTCAAACTCACGGGGTCATATTGATTGAGCAATTTACTCAAGCTCAGTTGTAAATTACTCGGCGGAAGATCTGAAACTATATCCAGTGTACCGATAATATTTTTAACAAAAGATTGAGATTCATATATTTTGGAAGTGAGCTCAGGGAATCGCACATCGGATTGCATTACCTCTAGCTCATCTACGAGGTACTGCCCCATGTTTTTGGCGCCGAATATAAGGTAGGTATTGCCGGAGCCAATCACTAAATCAGATGACACTAAAAACTGGGAGGCGGTGCTTTCAATTCGCTGTAAATCTTTCTCCCAAAGTAGGCTTTTACTATGCTCTTCGGCTAGGGTCTGTACATTGTTAAAACGATAAGCGAGCACCTGCTCTAAAACATATGCACCCAGCAAGCAGGCACAAACAAGTAAAGCCAGGTAACTGCGTATTCTCATTAACTTCCTTAGTCTCGCTGAGTGATATTGTGGATTTCGTGCTGCCAACTAATATCGGTAATCGCCAGCGTTTTTAACGCTGAATGCAAGGTCAGAAGGGCTAAATTAGGGGCAATAGGGAAGGCCGCTTCACCAGCAGCAGACAAGGCGTTTCCATCGTTACTGAGTAGGCTTTTTAAATCAGAAAAGTGCTTTCCTTTCAACGCCTCAGATATACTTGCTACAACGGTGTCGTTGCATTGGGGGCTTCGGCAACGCTGAAAATAAAACCCTTTTATACTTCTATCTAGATTCATTGCCCAAGCAATTTCCACCAGTCCCCATTTCGCCCATTCAGAGCGAGCCTGTAAGAACCCCAGAGGTATTTCGCCGTCGTACACGACGTACAAGGTGTGCTTGGCCACTTCACTTTGATGTATTGTAAATGGCAGTAATTGTTTAAGTTGCTCTCTGTCTTTGTGTGTCACATCGGTGACCACGGAGCGAAATTGATTATCTTCATCGAACAAGGTTTGAATAGCTGAAATTGGGTCTCGTAACGAACAAAAAGCCGCGTAGGCGGTTGGTGCTACTAAGGCTAAAACGAGCAAACCTAAGCGTATGGTGGGGGCGATGAAACGTGGGTATTTGTTCTTCATTATAATCTATACCTTACTTGCAGGCTTAAATTTGGCGCTGTCTCAATTGTAGACGCTGAATGGAGATCGTGTTTAAACTGGGCACTTAAATCGAAGCCATCGTTATTTTGCCATCTTAGACCGAATATCCAATAGCTTGCAAAGTCGTTCCTTCGTTCAACGTCAATATCTTGATAAACCAATTGAAGGTAACTTTTCCAGTGCTCTTGAGGGCTCATCCAGGCAACCTCGGCAAAGCTATGACGTGTGTCATTGTCTTGTGTTTCACCCCAAGATGATTCAAGCATAAACTGCCACTGGTAATAGAAGTACGACACGTCAATACCATATCTTTCTCGCTCTACCAAGCCATCTCTGGTCAGAACGTCACCTTTGAACCACGAAATACCAGTGATCAGGTTACGCTGGCTCGGTGAACCAATTCGACCTGAAATTACATGAGGGTTGCCAGTGCTTTTTATCTCGTTCCCTGAGCCCCGCGTAAAGGCCACTTCATATTCTAGGTAGGGTAAAATGCCATTAAAAGAAATACCCCAATCTGCTTTTATGCCACGATCACTGGCCGTCATTTGTCTCAATGTACCATTGGTGTCTTCGGCATACTCTAAGCCATAGGGTATTTCAAAGTGTCCTAGCCGAACATTGAATTTACCTTGCGCTAACGCGGTGTAGTTAAAATTTGCAATTCGCCAGGTCAGTTCCGTGTCATCTCCATCATCAAACGTAAATGGGGGGCGACCTACATTATTGATTTTTACTAAGTAAGGTTGAAAGGTAAGGGTGCCGATATCGTGAGTGTCATCGCTAAATACTTTGTGAAAATCCACTCCTAGCGCATAGCTTTGTGCATTTTTTTGGGTGTCGGTATTACGATTTACCTGCGCGGAAGCGTCGATTGTCCAGCGGCTGTTTTCTGTTAGCCATTGGCTGTTTAGGGGGACTGCATTTACAGAAAAAGTTGATGAACATGCGCTTAGGGCGATTAACGTTCGTTTCTGCAAGTAAACATTTTTCATGCTATTTAGCTGTCCCTGTTAGATCTTACTTCATCAGTATCGTTGCTTCATACGTGTTTGCTTGCGTAACTTAAAGGTGGCTACATGGGTGTCTTTAGGCATTTTATATCTTTGGGTATCAATCCAAGCCAGTTTAACGGGCGGCAACATGAATGATATTAGACATAAATGTATATTTTTGTGGCATTCGAATATTAAAAAAAGCGTGTTTGATTAAAGCCATGCTGTTTAGTATTGGATTTCATTTGGGATTTCAGCGGGCGCATGGCTAATCATATTCAATGAAGTTGGTTTCATCCGTATTAGCATATGCACATTAGCATCGCATTATTTTTATATTTGTCGTTTATTGTTTTAGCGCGCCATATTGGTATTAACTTTTGCTTGGTGAAAATTTCTGCAACTTTCGTTGTAAGGTTCTTCTGTGCATACCCAGAGCATGGGCAGTCACACTAATATTGCCATTGTGGCTGAGTAAAATGCGCTGTATGTGTTCCCATTCAACTTGAGCAGGCGTCATAGGTTTTGCTTGAGGAGGCTCCTTTGAACCGGGGATTTCTTGGAAGCGCAGGACAAGCTCTTGAAAGCTAATCGGTTTGGTAATGTAGTCAGTTGCACCACGGCGCATGGCCTCCACAGAAGTCGCTATGCTGGCATAGCCAGTAAGCATAATGAGATGGGTAGGATGAAAATGCCGTTTTAATGCCTCGATGCCGTCTAATCCTGAATCGGAGCCGAGCATCATATCGAGTAATATTCCGTGAGTTGGTGAAACAGGTTGCAGTAAGGCTTCGCTAACACTGGTGTGAGTGGTGACGGTAAATAAGCCTGTTTGCAGAAATCGTCGCTTAATGACGGTTAAGAATGCCTCATCATCGTCAATCAGTATTAGGCTACGCATGCGTATAGTCCAAAGGCAAATAAATCGTGGTTATCATGGTGTCGTTTTTGAACTGCCAATTTACTTTCCCTGCAAATTTTTCGAGGGTCGCGTTAGTCAAAACTGCACCAATGCCGTGGCCTTCGTGACTAGGGAAAAACCGCCTGCCCAATGATGCGATAGCCTCCTCTGGCATGGCTCTCCCTTCGTTCTCTATTTGCAAATGCCAACCGCTTTTGCTTATGTTAGTGCTCACCAATACACGCTGGTTATGGCTTTTGAGTGCCGCTTCACATGCATTGATGATGACACTTGTAAGCGCTGGCAGTAGCGTTCGATCTGCCAATATAAACTGCTGCTTATCATTGCGTTGTGACTGCCACTGGATTTCTGCTTCTGGCCTAGATATTTGCATTAGCTGACGTAATGAATCGGTTAATTCATCCAACTTGTATCTATGCATCCGCTGTTCTCTTACATCATCGGCAACCACTCGCCAATTGCGCAACTGTTGTTCGATACGCTGGAATTGTTGCTCTAACGCATGTAACCATCCTGTTGAACGTTGCTGCTCGGCGCCTTCTTCTAATAATAAACGTATAGATTGAGCTGGCGTCGCTACATCGTGTGTTAATTGCGCTGCAGCGGTTCCAATCGCCAGTAGTTGCTCGTCTCGCAGTTGGCGCTCTCGTAGTTTCTGTAAGATACGTTCACGATCCGCAATTTGATAACGGAAGTAACACACTACGATGGCAATAAGTAAACTGGTTAAAACAAAACTTCCAACCATGGCATATGAGTGCTCTTGCATCATGCCTTGATGATGGACGTGTTCGGGTAGCAATAGCACTTGAACAAATTGCGCAATGATACTCAATATTAACAAGCTCCCTGCATGCGCTAAGGGGAGTAACATAAAGGCCAATACTAATGGAACCAGCAGTATCGCGTTGAATGGATTACTTGCGGCACCATTAAGCGCTATTAAGGTATTAATGCTAATGACTTCCAACATCAACAAACACAGCATTAACCAGGGGATTAGGCGTATTTGACGTTTACACGCCATTGCCATCAGTAACAACATTTGCTATTTGCTCTTAACTAAAGCGCACAAGAATACTAGAACGCGTAACTCAGGCCAATATTAACAGACCGCCCCGCGCCCGCTAATTGGCTGAAGCCTTGGCTGTTATCCATTTTATACTCGGCGATGCTCACACCTCCCATAGGTAACGCATAGTAAGTGTCAAATAAGTTATTAACTGCGAATGATAGGGTAACGTCTTGCCAAGTTAATTTGCTGCTCACATTAATGAGATGATAGCTTTTGGTGCTATTTTCTAAACGTCGTTCATCTGTATCTTTCTTACTTGCTACCCATTGCCATGCAATTGCATTTTGCCAGTTCCCCATTTTTTGCTCGACTTTCAATTCAGATTTAAGTGGCACTATTTGATACAAGTCACCTTCGTTGTCATCCCTCTTGCCGCGAGTGGTGGATAGATTAGCGTTCAGTTGCCATAGCCCCCATTTTTCAGAATCTAAGAACTGAATTGACCCATTCAACTTAACCCCATACAGGGTTGCATCTAAATTTGTGAATTGCAGAATATTCCTGTTGCCAGCACCGGACGAGGCATGGTTAAAGGAACTCACTATTTCAGCATCAATGTAATCTTTTACCGACGTATACCAAGCATTGGCACTAAATTTCCATTCATTATCCACTGTCGAATCGCTATAGTTAACGCTCAAGGTGCGAGCTGTTTCTGGTGCTAGGTTGGGGTTGCCTATATAACCGTTACCGTCACCGAACCAACCTATCATTGTGGTCGCCATGGTACTGACGCCCCAGCTGTAACGTTCGTATAAATTGGGTGCTCGACTTTTACGGGCAATAGCCAATTCTAGTTGCTGGCTGGCATCAAATAAGTAGCGCGTGCTGAGCGTCGCATCTATTAACGTATTGCTACGTTTTCTGTTCATTGCGTTATAAATATCTGCAGCATCGTTATTGTTTAACGCACTGATAGACATGCTGGGCTCCATTGACATATGCATTGAGCTCATGTCCATCAATGTGTCATTGGTATAAGGCTGAACCTCACCGGTATTGGTCGTTACCTGCTCAAGGCGTATACCAGCAGATAGCCACCAATTGGTATTGAGTGACTGAGATGTTTCAGCAAAAACAGCTATTCGCTGACGCTTACCGTCATTAATATTGATGTAATTGTTTGGCCCCATCATCATAGAGTCTTCAACTGCAGGCCACCAATCATCTAGATGATACTCAAAATACTCATGTCCAAAATTGACGGTATTGTTTGTGCTGGTGATAAATTGCCAGTTCAATCGATAACTGTAATCATCTGCCGACGTTTTCATGGGCATCATGCCCGTTTTTTCATCACTGAAAAATCCCATCTCATGTTTAACACCGTGCCAATTTACTTGAACTTCAAAATCTCCCTCATCAAGCTGACGCCGATACAAGCTAGTCATGCCATAACTCTTGTTGTCAGTCATATCCATAAATTGATTAGGGAATCCCTGAAATGGGATATTCTGGTGGTTAAGTTTAACAGCGAGCTGTTGTTTATCGTCTTTTACAGCGACAGTTAATGCGTGGTTTTGTGCCCTGTATAACGTGTCCAATACTGTGTTGCCATGACCGTCTTCGTAACTTTTTGCATCCTCAAAAGCCCCTTGGTAATCAAGACTAAAATTTTGGCTTGCCATACGGGCCCCTAGCCCTATTGATTTTGCTTGATTATTACTGTTGTATTGCACTGAGCCGTAACCTGAATGCCAACGCACATCGTTACCTTCCAAGTACAGTGGAGCGATCTCATTGACGCTAATAACGCCGGCAATGTTATCACCACCTGCGCTGACAGGGCTTATCCCAGCAACAACATTCAGTACCTGAACTTGGTTGGCCGATACATATGATAAAGGCGGATTCATGTGATTAGCGCAAGAGGCGGTAATATCAGCCCCATCAATTAACACTTTTACCCTGTCGCCCATCATGCCATTTAAAACCGGTAAGCTCGACATGCCGCCTGCAGCAGAAAAATCGACACCTTGACGCTTTAACAATTCGTCCACTGACCCTAGTTGACTCGCATTATTTTGTTGATGACCATTGATTTCGACTATTTCAATGGTCTCTTCAGCATGTATTGCAAAAGAGAAAGTACTGCTGATGGCCAAAGCGACGGGGGATAAACACCATATATAGGATGAGCGAGGAGATGACGGTTTCATTATCTATCTTATATGACTTGATTAGAGCACCATTATATAAAGGGCGATAGGCGCTGAAAACGCGACAAATTGTCGCACCAAGCATGTCTGCACAACCGTATGGGTGTTAAGTATTTAGTGCGGGTGTAGCAAGCGCTAAATCTGGCAAAGGGTTTTAAGCATGGTGTGCTGCACAATGGTTATTTTCCCATAGTGGACTTTAATAACGCCTTGCTGCTGTAATTCTTGCAGTAGCTTATTCACCGTTTGCCTTGAGCTGTGCAGCATCAAGGCCAGAGACTCTTGAGAAATGCACAAGCTCGAGCCGTTTTCGATAGGAGCTTGATGCTCTAAACCTTCAGCGAATAGTAAAATGCGGCCGCATAATTTCCCTTTTAGAGACAAGCTTCCGGTTTCATCGATGAACGAAAATGTGGTGCGAATGCGCTGACACAGCAAACGCATGAAATGTGGGTAAAGCGTGGGGCGCTCAATCAGCAAGGCTTTAAAATCCTGACTCGATATTTTCAGTAACTCACAGGGCTCATCTGCATAAGCATCGTGAGCCCGAGGCAATCCGTCAAACAGTGAAATCTCCCCAAACCAATTACCGGGTTGCATCCAGGTTAAAATGAGTTCCTTTCCTTCGAGTGTGACATTGCTTAAACGCACCTTACCTGACATAACGCAATACAAGCCGTCGCCTAAATCATGCTTTTGATAGACCAATTGACCTGTGTCTAGGCGCTTTAATTTTGCCGCAGTGACAAGTTGTTCAATCGCGTCTTGAGGAAGTGATTTGAACCAAGAACTTTGACTAAGAATGGGCCTGATCGAGTCTAATAACATGGGATTTATCTTTGATTGTCGTATAGGCGACAGTTTGAATGGTATCGGTAGATTAAGTTGTGAACACAAATTTAACAATCGAAAAGAAGTAAATAAATGTCATCAGTAAAGCAACATGTCAGTGAACAAGAATGGAAAGCCAGAGTCGACTTGGCGGCTGCATACCGTATGGTCGCTCATTATGGTTGGGATGATTTGGTCTTTACCCATATATCAGCGCGAGTGCCTGGGCCTGAGCATCACTTTTTGATCAATCCATACGGCATGATGTTTGACGAAGTAACCGCATCGAGTTTAGTGAAAGTTAACTTACAGGGCGAAAAGGTGATGGCGTCTGATTACAACATCAACCCAGCCGGTTTTGTTATTCACAGTGCTGTGCATGAAGCTCGCGAGGATGCCCAGTGTGTGATGCATTTGCACACGACTGCCGGCATTGCAGTCTCTACTCAAAAGGAAGGGCTACTGCCTCTGAGCCAACAGTCTTTATTTGCATTATCCTCTATGTCTTATCACGAGTATGAAGGGGTTGCGTTAAACCCAGAGGAGAAAAAACGATTGGTGGCCGACCTTGGCAACACCAACTTTATGATTTTGCGTAACCATGGCTTGTTAACCTGCGCAGACTCTATCGCGGATGCATTTTTGGGGATGTTCTTGTTGCAACGCTCTTGTGAAATCCAGCTGCAAGCGCAAGCATCAGGACAAGAACTTATTTCCATTCCAGAGCAAATTTTGGCGGGTATCAGAGCGCAAGCAAAACAAGTGACACGCTCAGCAGGTGGTGCTCTAGCTTGGCCGGGCATTTTACGTAAACTTGATCGCACCAATCCAGGCTACGACGAATAATGCGTGATTTTCCTAGTCTTGCGCAATACCAATCAAGTGCGAGTTACGCACAAATTGGTGAGCACCAAATTGCCTACTGGACAGCACAAGACAAGGAAGCTGTAGCAAATGACGCACCGTGGATCTTACTGATCCATGGCTTTCCCAGCGCAGCATGGGATTGGCACTATCAATGGCAGGTTTTGCGTCAAAAATACCGGTTAGTGTGTTTGGACTTATTGGGTCTTGGGTTATCAGATAAGCCGCACAAATACGATTATAGTTTGCTCGAGCAAGCGGATATTGTTGAAAAACTGATGTCCTATTTGCAAATTGGCCAATGCCATATTCTTGCTCATGATTATGGAGACTCGGTCGCCCAAGAGTTATTGGCTCGCCAACATGAAAAAAGAATGGGCTTGAACATCAAAAGCCTTTGTTATTTAAATGGAGGGTTGTTTGCGGATCACCATCGCCCGTTGCTCACACAAACGTTACTTAAAAGCCCTTTAGGATCGTTGGTGGCAAGATTGATGAGCTTAGGAAGTTTGCACAACAGCTTTGCGAAAATCTTTGGCCCGCGAAGCCAGCCTGAAGTACAGCACGTTGCAATTTTGTATGAGTTACTTGAATGGAAGCAAGGAAAACGAGTACTGCCAAGCTTATTAGGCTATATAGATGAGCGCAAAGTGCATGGGGCTCGATGGCTCACTGCCATGCAGCATACACCCGTTGCCCAGTGCTTTGTGAACGGCATACACGATCCCATATCGGGTCAGCACATGTTACATCAATTTGAAAAATTACTGCCTGGCGCTCAAACCTATAAACTGGATGTGGGTCACTATCCTCAACTTGAAGCGCCCCAGCAAGTCACCGAATTATATCAAGCATTTGTGGCTCTACATTGCTAATGACACCGCTGATAGATCAATAACCTGGGTTGCTTTGATAAACCTATAGGGTGTGCATCTATTGAATCGCGGGTTTTGTCTACTTTCAGAGACGCAAGTGATTAGACCATTGCCTAAACACCTTAGAAAATCCCTTGTGGGCATTTAGCTTATTGATTCAGCGTGGCATACTTGCGCTCTTTTTTTCAGGCGTAGCGGAAATTCGCTGGCGAGCTATGAGGCCTCATTAGTTGAAAATTTATTATGAAGACAGTCTGCCTTATGCTGCTGAATTTTTTGCAGGGTTAGGTGACAGCCAGGTTTTTTCCCACAAAGACGTTAATGGTGAGCTTGTCGCAGATGCCGACGTGTTATTGGTGCGATCGACGACTAAGGTCAATGCTGAGCTTCTTAAAGCTAATCAAAACATCAAATATGTGGGTACTGCTACCGCAGGCACTAATCATCTCGATAAAGAGTACTTGCGCAGCCGCGGATTAGATATTCACTCTGCAGCGGGCTGCAATGCCGTAGCCGTTGCCGAATATGTCCTTAGTGCATTATTCGTTATGGCTGAAAAACTTGATTGGCAGTTAACGACTAAAACGGTTGGTATTGTCGGGGCGGGCCATGTAGGCACTCGATTAACTGAGAAACTGACAGCGCTGGGTATTCGCTACCATTTGTGCGATCCCCCGTTGGCCGATGCTGGCGACACCAGAGATTTTGTCGATATGGATACCATCATGCAGTGCGATATCATTAGCTTGCATGTGCCTTTAATTGAAGGCGGTCAATACAATACAGGGCATATGTTTGATGCTAAACGTATTGGGCAATTGCGTAAAGACCAGCTTTTGATTAACGCCTGTCGCGGTGAAGTCATTGATAATAAAGCGTTGTTAAAGAGTTTTGAATCAGGGTACAAGCTAAATGTTGTGTTAGATGTGTGGGAAAACGAACCAGATATCGACCAAGCGCTCGTACCCTATATCGCATTAGCTACGGCGCACATCGCTGGGCACACTGTTGAGGGAAAGGCGCGCGGTACTGAAATGCTTTATCAGCAGGTGTGCGAACAATTTGGCTTTAATGCGACAAAAAAGCTTAGCGATTATTTGCCGGCACCCCAGCCAAGCATTATCACGCTTGATGAAACATTAAGCGGGCAAGCGCAACTAAGTGCGTTAGTGCTTAGTGTTTACGACATTCGAAAGGACTCTAAGCAGTTTAAAGAGACCATTGAACAGCCGGATCAGTTTAGATATATCCGAAAAAACTATTCTATTCGAAGAGAATTCGCTGCACTTAGCGTAAATACTGGAAATTATAGCGGATCAGAGGCAATCTACGCCCTCGGATTCAACCGTAAATAAGTTACTTAAATAAACAATCACATTTTAGGAGTTATGCTACATGTCTCGGTCTTTTGATGTCGCCGTGTTGGGTGCTACTGGTTTAGTAGGACAACACATGATTGAAATTCTTGAACAAAGAGGATTTCCAGTCAATAAACTTTACCCATTGGCAAGTTCACGTTCTGCTGGTGGTACGGTGACGTTTAAGGGTGAAGAAGTAACTGTGCTAGACGCAGATACTTTTGATTGGAGCCTAGTGCAATTGGGTTTCTTTTCAGCAGGCGGCAGTGTTTCTGAGAAATTTGCACCTATCGCTGCAGAAGCAGGTTGCGTGGTTATCGATAATACATCGCACTACCGTTATGAACCGGATATCCCTCTAGTGGTGCCGGAAGTGAATGCTCATGCATTGGCTGATTTTCGTAACCGCAACATCATCGCTAACCCTAACTGTTCAACCATCCAAATGATGGTAGCACTTAAACCAATCCACGACGCAGTGGGTATTGAGCGCATTAACGTGTGCACTTACCAGTCTGTATCAGGTGGCGGGAAAGAATCTATGGATGAATTGGCGAAGCAAACTGCCGCGCTCCTAAACGGGCAAGAAGCAAAGCCTGAAGCGTTTAGTCGTCAAATCGCGTTTAACGTAATTCCGCAAATAGATGTGTTTTTAGATAACGATTACACCAAAGAAGAAATGAAGATGGTGTGGGAAACCCAGAAAATCTTGGGTGACGAAAGCATTCGTGTGAATGCCACCGCAGTGCGTGTTCCGGTATTCTATGGCCACGGTGAAGCGATACACATAGAAACGCGTACTCCGATTGATGCACAAGATGCGAAAAACTTATTGGCTGAAGCGCCGGGTATTGTTCTAAAAGCAGACCCAGCCGACTTTCCTACTCAAGTAAGTGATGCGAGCGGAAACGATGATGTTCACGTTGGGCGCGTTCGTAACGACATTAGCCACCCCAATGGCCTGAATATGTGGGTTGTTTCTGATAACGTGCGCAAGGGCGCTGCTACTAACAGTGTTCAAATTGCAGAGGTGCTTATTCGCGATTACATGTAATCACCGAATAGACTAATGTTGACCCACGGTGCGTACTTTACGGCCGTGGGTTAATTATTTGTGCAGCCGATAGTGCTAATAATCGCTTATAGTTTGATGGTTTATATATTCATATTTTTACTGCATGTGTCGATAATAAGACGTAGCCTTATCATAAATCATGTGATGTTTGAGTTGTTCCGGTCTTAGATGAATTGATAGGAAAGTGGCGACTAGGCCATTCTAGATCATCTGAATCTTCTGGTTTATAGTAAGACGTGAAGATGTAATCCACTTAGTTTATGAATTTGTGGAATATTTTTTGCTGTGATTCGTCGTATGCAAGTACGCGTAACGATAATAATAAATGATATTGTAAATAACCTGATGGCGGCTTATTTACCCTAATTTCGAGGCATAAAGGATCAATGAATTTGCGAACGCTAGCCCTCTTATTTGTAGCGAGCCTCACCTTAAACTTCTCTATTGGTTTACACGCAGCCGATTTTCAGCAAATCCGTATTAAAGGTCCCAAAAGCAGCGATTCCGATTATTCAGGTCAAACATATGGCCCAATAACGGCCGCTGACACACTTTGGCGTATTGCAAGCGATGCAAGACAGAATACCAATCACTCCATATATCAAGTGATGCTCGCGACCTACGAGCTTAACCCCGATGCTTTTGAACGCAATAACATAAACCTGATGAGAGACGGGGCTATTTTGCGCCTACCAGCGTCTCAGTATGTGAATAGGGTAAACGAAGCTCAGGCTATTTCAAAAGTGCGCTACGACAATCAGCTACTTAATTTAGGTGGCGAAACTCTTGGCGATGGCGCAACAGGTAACGTCAATAAAAAATTAGCCAGTAAAGACGATTTAGACGAAACCAAAGACATAATTGAAAAACGTTTAGGTGCTATCGATGAGGAACAAAATCGTCAATTTCAAGAAATTCGGCAACAATTTGCCGAGTCTATTCTCAGCGTTCAAACTATTCTCAATGAAAACCAGCGCGTTTTCGAAAGCCTTGATTCGGTTAACAAAGACTTAGCAGAAATTCGCAGTCAAGAAGAAATCCGAGACGAACAAATGTCGCAAATGGGCAAGAGCATTGAAGAGCTTCTTGCTAAATCACGTGATGCTGAGGCCAAAGCGTTGGCACAGCAGCAAGAAGGCGGTTTCACAGACTGGCTGATGAAACCACTGACCTTGATTATCTCCTCTATCTTAATTTCTTTGCTTATCTTAGGTGGTTTTGCTTTCTGGCTAATGAAGCGTAAAAAGCCGCAGGAGATGGATCTAGACTTATTGGCGACAAAAGATGAGCCGGCTGATACTTACGTGGCCAGTGAGATGGATGATCTGTCTGATGCATTGAGCGAAGAATTAACTTCGGAATTAGATGACGATAATTTATTTGGCGAACAAGATGTTCCCGACGATGTATTAGCAGAAGAGCTGAAAGACTCATTTGACGACACGCAAGAGTTAGATGACACATCAGAACTTGCTGGAAAGGAAGAATTCGATGATCTTGGCGATGATATGTTGGTGCCAGATAGCGAACTCAACCCGACAGAAGAGTTTGAAGCAGGAAGTGACGAACTTGACCAAGATGATTTAGACAACCTATTCGAAGATGAAGACGATCTGTTGGCTGAAATTGATGAAGAAATGGATAACATCAGCCTGTCTGATGAAGATAAGGAAGAAATTCAGGCTGACGCGCAAGAAGCCGAAACTGAGAAGGTCGAAATAGACGACACGCAAGCACAAACTCCTGAACCTGAAAACACTGAGGAGTCGAGCGCCTCAGACGACGAAGAGTTTGACTTTGATATAGATCTCGACGAGTCGGCGAAAGTAGAGAGCGCAACCGAAGCCGAAATTGTTGAAGAGCTAGGGGATGAAGACTTAGATTTAGACGATAACGAGTCGGATGATCCGGACGTCGAAGCCACTGGTGATGCATCTAACGAGCTATTACAGGAAACATCAAGCGAGGCTAGTGCAGTCTCCCAGGTAGATGACAGTGATGAGCAACCTGAGATCAGTATTGATGATTTACTCGTTGAGCCTAAACCTGAATTACCAGAATCATCTGAAGTAAATGCAGATGATCCTATCAATGAAGATATGCTCGAGCAACTCGATAAAGAAATTGCATCGCAAAGTGAAGAGCTAGACAACATCACCAGCAACTTGATTGATGAACTTGAACAAGTCGAGATGATGCAGGATATGCTCCCCGACGAAGAGGATGCATCCGAGCCAGAATTTACCGGTACGCCGCAACATGATATTCAGGAATTAGACAAGATTACAGAAGGGCTAGGCGATATCTTTGCTGAAGCTGATAGCCATGAGTCTGAAAAAATTGAACATGATGTTGAAAATCTGTCAGTAGAAGATTTGAAGTCAGCAGATGAAGAGTTTGGGACTGAAGTTGAAGAGCCAACGCTGACCGATGAGCAGGCCGACGAGTTCGAAACAGAAGAATCAGCGCTCTCAGAAGAGGAAAATTTACCAGAGGAATCACAGCCTCTAGAAGAGGATTTAACCCCAGAGGCGGCAAACACTGAAGAATCAGAAGATGAAGAGTCGACGCAGACAGCTGAGCAGGCTGACGAGTTTGTAACAGAGGGATCACAGCCTCTAGAACAAGAGTTAACCCCAGAAGTAGCAGACGCTAACGAGTCAGTAGACGACTCCGTAGATGACTCCATAGGTGAAAAACGGACAACAGAAGACGAGCTGCTTGACGAGTCTGGGACAGACCATGAAGAACCAACGCAGACGGTTGAGGAGGTCGACGAGTTTGTAACAGAGGGATCACAGCCTTTAGAAGAAGGTCTAACCCCAGAAGCAGCAGATGTTGACCAGTTAGTAGATGACTCAGTAGATGAAAAGCCGGCGACAGAAGACGAGCCGCTTGAAGAGCTTGCAGCAGATAAATCAGAGTTGTTAGAAGAGGGCACATTGCCTGAGGCAGCAATTGCTGACGAATTAATAGACGAACCTGCAGAAGAAGAGCCAGGGAAAGGCGATGAAGCATCGACGCCGATAGCTGAGCAGGCCGACGAGTTTGTGACAGAGGAGTCACAGCCGTTAACAGAGGAAACCGCATCTAAGGCGACAGCCGCTGACGAATCAGTCGACGAGGCAGAAGATGAAGAGCTGGAATTAGATACTGAATCAGATGTTCTCGATGAAGATAATGCGTTAGAGCAAGCACTTGCTGATTTCGATGAATCGATAGCTGAGGCAAATGACGAACCCTCTCAAGCGGGTGAAAGCGACACCTTGTCTGATCCTATGGATTTGGATGATATAGATGGCTTGAGCGATTTTGATGACGGTGAATTAGAAAAAGCACTTGCAGATTTTGACGACGATGGGCCTGAAACCAGTGTACAGCCATCTCAGTCTGAGGAAAGTGAGCTGTCATCCGATGCAATGGATTTAGACGACATAGATGCCATAGGTGATTTTGATGATGATGAGTTAGAGCGTGCGCTAGATAATTTTGTTCTAGACGATAACTCTAGCAATAGCGCAGCGTTATCTGATAACGAATCATTAGCACCGTCCTTTGATAAAGACAGTGAAGAGTTAGATGAATTCCCTGAACTAGGGGACTGGTTAAACGAAGTAGATGAAGACGACAAAGGGGCCATCGAGAACCTAGAATCCGGCTCATTCGATGACATGTTGCAAAGTTTAGATGAAGATTTGGGCGACGCCATTTCTGCAACGACCGAAAACACGCCGTCACCCAGCAATACCAATCAAGCCGGACAGGATATTGACGACGCGGTGGACATCGCAACCTTACTGGAAGAAAGCGATCCCCATGAACAAGAGCGCGATTTTCTGGACGTTGACGACTTGCTTAATGACAGTATCACGGCGGATCCCTCACCGGAAAAAGCGCTAGATTTAGAGTCTGTGATGGGGGAGTTTTCAGGGGCACAAGGCGACGTTGATCATATTGACGTGGACAGTGACGACGGCTTTGGCGCTAAGCTTGATTTGGCGCATGCCTATATCGAAATAGGTGAGACAGAATCAGCTACGGAGCTACTTGAAGAAATCATCGAAAACGGACACCCCCCGCAATCAGATGAAGCTAAGCGTGTGCTGGCTAGCCTATCCGAAAATGACTAAGTAAGAAACTATGACAAAGACGACGTGATTTCGTTGTCTTTGCCCCATTAAATGTCGTAAAAAAGCGTCTTTATATAATACATCAACAAAAAATAAGTTAGTATTATTCAAAAAATTGAGGCGGCTGTGACCAGGTTCATTCTCTTTCTATTGCTAATCATGGCAAATTCAGTCAGTTTTGCTGGCAACATTGCGGTTTCCCTTTTGGATAACCAGCAAAACCCATTAGCGAATGCTGTGGTTTATCTTATACCGAAAACGGAATCTTTCGAGCCTGTTGAAAACATGGCGATCATGGATCAAGTCGACACCCAGTTTTACCCGCATATTCTTGCTGTTCAGCGTAACACTCAAGTGAGTTTTCCTAATTCTGACTCGATTCAGCATCACGTATACTCGTTCTCTAGCGCCAAGGTGTTTGAGTTAGAGCTATACAAGGGATTACGGGCGGATCCGTTATTGTTCGACAACCTTGGAGTGGTGGAAATGGGGTGTAACGTGCATGACTGGATGCTGGGTTACATCTATGTAGTGGATACACCGTATTTTAAAAAATCGGACTACGCAGGCGAGGTGACAATCAGCGTGCCTGACGGTGAATATACTCTTAAAGCATGGCATCCACGTATTAGCGATAGCCCAGAGTCATTTCAAATGATGTTATCAATACAAGGTGATACTCACGTGAGCATGAGTGTGCCTTCTGCTCTGTTACCTGATGTAAATGCTTTTGAAGATGCGGCAGATGAATTCGGTGAATATGAGTAACAAAAGCGTATTGATTAAACCATCTTTGCAAATGCGGATGTCTTTCATATTTTTGCTCTTGCTCAGTATTATCGTCGTGGTAACCATTTATTTCGTTCAGCAAGCCACGTTCAAACACGCTAGTGCTCAACTAATGAATCATATTCAAACTTCTGCTGCGGTCGTTCAGGACAATGTGGAGGGACGAGCCAGTGCGCTAGATAACGGAATGGCCACACTCGCCAAAGATTTCAGCATGAAGCAACTCATAGCAACAGCTAAAAATGATCAACGCTCATTAAGCTCCGCTATGTCAAACTACCAGAGCCGTTTAGGAGCAGATATCTACTGGGTTTTGAGTAAGGACTTCACACCACTTATTGAAGCGCATTCGCCGTTTGAAAATAGCAAGCAAGTCGTTCCTGCTTTCTCCAAAGCAGCGTTACATTGGTTTACTTACCAAGGGCGTAACTACCTTATGCGCTCAACACCTGTGCGCTTTGTCGAAACGTCAGGCCATATCAATGCTTGGGTCGTGATGGGGATTGATGCAAAGAAATTGTTCACACCACATCTGGTGGATTTAACCGATATGCAAATATCACTGTTCGGTGGCAATGCCAGTGTGCTGTTGGGAGCGACCCCTGAAGCGCATTTCGTCGCGGGCCAAAAGCAAGGTGAAATCGCTAAAACGCGAGGGCTTCACAGGCTACCATTAAATTCTACCAGCATCATTTACAGTGCTTTTGAGCTTGGCACTTGGCAAGGGGAATCGGCTTTTATTGTATTGTCGATGGACGAAGATGATGCGTTTCTTTCTAATGAAAGTTTAATTGGTCAATTAATCTTCATTTTGTTGGCCGCTGCCGCGCTGGGTTTGTTAGGTGCGACACTGCTATCACGCGAAATTACCAAGCCATTGAAGCAATTGATAGATGCAGCGCGCAGAATGCGTGCCGGTGAGAATGTTGATAGTTTTCCTAGTGCAAACACTCGAGAAGTAGAAACGCTTTCCAGCGCCTTTAGTGATATGCAACTAGGTATCCAAGATCGTGAAGCGCAAATTCACCAACTGGCATATTTTGACGAGCTAACTCATATCCCAAACCGCATCCAGTTTTCTAACCATATCAGCGACATGATCAGGCAAGCACCAGAATGCGAGTTGATCGTGTTGATGATAGATGTAGACCGATTCAAAGAGATAAACGATACCCTAGGTCATGATTTAGGCGACGAACTGCTTATTGCCATCGCCAAGCGTTTACATAGTCATACGCAAAACAAGGGTTTCTGTGCGCGATTAGGGGGAGATGAATATGCTTGGGTCGGCCTTCAAGAGGCCAATACACGCCCGCAAGATGTGGCTCAAAATCTCCTGAGCGTGTTCGAGCAGCCTTTTAAGATAGAAAATCTAGTACTAGATGTGGACTGCTCAATGGGAATTGCCCTTTATCCACAACACGCTTCGTCGCTGCAAGGGCTTATGCAATGTGCTGATATTGCTATGTACAGTTGTAAAGATCAGCATAATCCATTCGCCCTTTATAATGATGCACTTAACAAGCACTCAGTGGTTCGGTTGAGCCTGATGTCACAGCTTAAAGGCGCGTTAGGCGAGGGACAATTAGAGCTGCATTACCAACCGAAGTTAACCATCGCGAGCGACAAAATAGAGACGCTGGAATGCCTAATACGCTGGTTTCACCCTGAACATGGTTTCGTTCCCCCTGATGATTTTATTCCACTAGCCGAGCAAACAGGCGCTATTCGCCACGTTACCCAATGGGCATTAAGAACAGCGTGTGAGCAAGTCAAACGATGGCGTGATAAGAACATATGTTTTTCCGTGGCAGTGAATATTTCAGCGATCGATTTAGTTGATTTATCGTTACCAGCGAGCATTGAATCTTTGCTCAATGAGTTTGATTTACCCCCCAGTGCATTGACAATGGAGGTGACTGAAAGCGCGGTTATGGGCGATCCAGAAAATGCCCTTAAGGCATTAAACCTGCTCCGAGATATGGGGGTTACCTTGTCTATCGATGACTTTGGTACGGGGTATTCTTCGATGGCTCAATTGAAAAAAATGCCGGTAGATGAACTCAAAATTGATAAGGCATTTGTACTTGCGCTAGCCACAAACCAAGAAGACAGAGTGATGGTGAAAACGCTAGTCAGCTTAGCGCAAAATTTAGGGCTTACAACCGTAGCTGAGGGAGTTGAAGACCTTGAAACGTTAGAATTTTTAAGAGAAGTCGGTTGCACCAAGGCGCAAGGCTACTATATGACTAAGGCATTGCGCGCTGATGAATTAATCTCTTGGTATGAAATGTTTACCGAGCAGGGATTGGCTTCGTGCTCACAATGAGGTTATCGCGTTTTGTGTCTGTGATGTTACTCGGCTTTTATGGAATAGTCGGTTGGCAAATCCCTGTAAGTGCCCAGCAACTCAGCGGCCTCATTCAGGCGAATATTGTGCACGGTGATGAGCAGGCGCCATGGCTTGAAAAAGGGACCGGTATTCTTGCGTATGAAGATAATGCAGTGCATTTACAGCAAGGTGTATTGAGAATAACGGATCGGTTATCATCGAGTTTTTCCTATGACGTCAGTGCTAACCTGTATCAGTTAGGTGAACAGCGCTTGGGTATCTCACAAGCCACCATACACTATAAGCCTTTGTCTCATCGCCAGGTCCGGTTTAAAGGGCGAGCAGGTTTTTTTTACCCGCGTTTGTCTCTTGAGAATGTTGATTTAGGATGGTTATCGCCCTATGCCTATACGCAATCTGCTATCAACAGTTGGATTGGTGAAGAACTCAGGGTTGCGGGTATCGAGGGATCGTTATTTAGTTCCGGGCGCAGTCGTCGCAGTCCATTGACTTGGGAAGTAACAGCAGGGGCATTTAAAGGCAACGATACCTTGGGGACCGTGCTTAGCTGGCGAGGCTTTGCAATGCACGATAGACAAAGTTTGCACAATGATAGAGTTGTTTTCGCTAATTACCCTACGGTTGTGGATCCTAACGGAATTTTTCATCCGTCTTATGTGGAGCCATTTCATGAGCTTGATAGCAGAGTGGGGTATTACCTAGGTGCACACCTGAATTACTATCACAGAAGCAAAGTCCGTTATTATTTCTACGACAATCAAGCCAATCCAAACGTCGTGAATTCTCAGCGTTTATACGCTTGGCGTACTAAGTTTCATTCGTTAGCGTTCTCACATGACGTCACGCCAAATGGACGATTCATTGCCCAATGGTTAACAGGCAGCAGCCACATGGGGCAGCGGTTCGTATACATTAATTTCGATGCATACTATGTGATGTACAGCCATAAAGTCGGCTCACATCGATTCAGCGCTCGCTACGATGACTTTGAGGTGAGGGAAGATGACATATTCCCAGATGATCCAAACAACAGCGACGGGCAGGCTATGACCTTGGCATGGCGCTATACTATTGATAAAAATTGGCAAGTGGGGCTAGAGCAACATTTTAATCGTAATCGCGCTGATATTCGTTCGACGCTCGGCGAACAACAAAGACAAAATCAGCAACAAACCCTTGCCGTGGCGCAGTACAGATGGCGCTAGCAGTATATAGATACAAAAACGGCAACCCATGGTTGCCGTTTCTTTTTAAGCTTGACCGTTGTTTAGAAGAAAGTGTAAACGATGGTTGCTGCTGTTTGCGTATCTAGCTTTTCTATTCCTTCAGACACACTCGAGTTGTGATCGAACGTTAAGGTTAGTTTCATTGATAATGAACTGTTTATTTTGGCTGAGATAGAGCTTATGGACTTAGACTTAGTGTTATCTTCACCGACTTCCGTACTCATTGTTTGTTTGAACGTTGCGGTATCAGAAATTTTCCAATTGAAGCCCAATGCCCCACGGACGATAAAGCTATCAGCGTCTTCGCCTTCAGAGGTTTCAGCAAAAGAGTAACCAGGACCCACACTGTATTCAAACTTGGTGGTTTCGTTGTCCCACAACTTTTGGCTCCAACCCGCGGCAACGGTTGATTGATAATTAAAGCTGCTGAAACGGTCATCTTCGTATGAACCGAACGCGAATAAACGGTGATCAGGGTTGGCTAACTTGTAGTTACCTTGACCAGAGATAAAGAATTTCTGCGCTGTAGTTTGGCTTTCACTAGTATCATCATCAAGGGTGACATCATCTTTCTTATATAAACCCTCGAATAAGAAATCATTACTCCATTGCTCTAACTCTTGATGAGCAGACAACTTAGCATTCAAAGACGTGGTTTCTGTGTTACCTGAGGTAGCGATAAAGCCCAGCTCGCCATCCATAGAAAATGGTTTAACTTCTTCTTGGGCGAAGGCATTTCCCGCAAGGAGTAATCCAGTGGCGATAAGCGTTTTTTTCATTTAAAAATATCCTTAAGTTGAAAAGTAAATTTGTTAGGGCGATGGCGCATCAGAAAAATTGATAAACAAGCGTAACAGCGGTTTCCGTATCTAGGCTCTCTTGGCTCACTTCGGCGTTGCTGTTGTGTTCCATAATGAAGGACAGCTTCATGGCTAATGAACCAAATATTTTAGTGGAAAGTGACGTTTCTGATTTTGTTTTGGTGTATTCGGGATCGGTTTCTGTGCTGATAAACTGGCGAAACTGCGCTGATTTAGATATTTCTAAGGTGTATTCCAAAGCAGTACGTAGAATGACGCCTTGTAAGTCATCATTTTCTTCGTCGTTTTTGGCTTCAGCGATAGCATAACCCGGTCCTACACTGTATTTGAACTCGCTAAACTCGTCACGCCAAAGGCGTTCGCTCCAACCGCTGGCGACTAAAGTTTGGTAGTCATAAATATCGAACCGATCATTTTCATATTCGGCGTAAATAAAGATCCGTTCATCCGGCGAGGCGAGCTTAAAGTCTATTTGGGTGGAGATAAAGTTCTTCTGAGCCGTAGTGACATCATATTCATCCCCCCCATCATCTGCTTCCTTTGAGGTCTTATACCGAGTGTTGGCAATCGCTTGATAGCTCCATTTCTCGAGTTCGTGACTGATATTAAATTTAGCATTGACACTGGAAGAGTTGGTATTGCCCTTGTTATACAGTAAACCTAATTCACCGGTGGCCGTGATGTTGCTTCCAGAGGCTGGAAGGTTTCCACCGCTGTCGGACATGTAGAGTGAGCGCATAATGTTTATTTGAGCATGGCAGGGGAAACATAGTGCCAGCAAGATGAGGTATCTAAGCATTATTCTTCGAAACATGATAGGTAGCTAAAAGACAATGCCGTGCAGTATAGCTAAACGGGATAGTAAATGCATCCATAAACATGGCTGAAGCCTTCTACTTTAGGCTACTACTAGAACATTAGGGGCTAAGAAGTTCAATCATCGTTTGTGCTTCCATGTGTGCGAATTTTATACCGTCCGTTATGTCTTGTTCTTCTAAACCCGCTTTGCGCAAAATCATCGGGTGAATCACACTTGAAGCACTAAACTTATCAGGATAAACCATAGCAACAGCCACGCGGCAAACTATAAACATTAGGCTTGCTTCATGGCTCGAGTTTGCGGCCGTTTCATTGTTGGCATCTGGCAACACTTGGTACAAATGCGCAGGGAGTCCCCATTGTTTTAACAACGCATGAGTACAATCCGTATAATAGAATCCCAGTACTGACTTTTGGCGTTTCCAAGGTGGTACATGTTGGTCGTAATCGTTACAGGCAATTGCCAATTCAGGGGTTTGTACAGCCACGATGAGTTCACCAATATTGTGCAATAAGCCGATAACAAAATACCGAGCACTGGTGCGGGTTTGCGTCATCTTTGCTAAATGTTTAGCCACCAATGCAGCGTAGATACTCTGTAACCAGAAACGCTTTAAATCAATGACGTCGTTGCTGAAATGTTCAAACGCAGAGCCAGCCGTCTCGGCCATCACTAAGTTATACAGCGCTTCACCGCCCACCACATTAACGGCTTTATTAATGTTATCCACCTGAGATTCAAAACGAAACAAGGCACTGTTGGCCAGCTTCAGAAGTTTGGAGCTAAGGGCTGGGTCGGTAGAGACAAGTCTGGCGATATCGTCCGTGCTGGCATTGTTGCTGTCCAGCAGCGTGCGAATTTGTATACAAATTTTAGGTAAAGCGAATGACTCAGTGGCACGGTTTGCGTATTCATCAGCAGTGAACATAAGCTGGCTCTTTGATTTTTATTATTATTAGTCGCTCAGTATAGCCCTCATTGTTGCAATATTGACATTGAACTAAAGGCGCTTTTACAGGCCAAAACGGAGTGTCTTCATTTAGGTCCTTATTTATGCCCCATGCTCTACCTGTAGAATTGAGAAATCACGCCGGCGCTGTTCGCCTTGCTTTTGATGCTTTTGGTAAGTGCGAAAACCCCTCAATCATGCTGATTATGGGGCTAGGGGCCCAGCGCATTTTCTGGGAAGATGGGTTCTGTAACATGCTCGCCGAACAAGGCTTCTGGGTGATCCGCTTCGATAATCGAGATGTGGGAGAGAGCACAGTACTGGCTGATAGCTTGCCTCCGAATTTATTGCAGTTGGCGGCAAGTGGATTGTTTGACGCAACGGTTTCTACCCCATATTCATTAAAAGATATGGCAGATGATGTGGTCAGTTTGATGGCGCAATTAGGGATCACTAAAGCCCATATAGTGGGCGCATCAATGGGAGGAATGATAGCTCAGCTATTGGCCATACATCATCCGCAAAACGTCCTGAGCTTGACATCTATTATGTCTAGTACCGGTGATAAAAACCTGTATAAGCCTGACAAAATGGTATTACTTAAGCTGTTGAAACCGATGCCTAAAGAGCGTGAAAAATGCATCGAAAGTGGTGTTGAATTTTGGCGATTACTGCATGGTCATTTTTATACCTTCGACTTACCTCGAACGCAAAATCTAGTGCGGCGAGCATATGAAATAGGGGTTAGCACAGATGGAGTACTACGCCAGTTTGCTGCTATTTTAACGGCTAAGGATCGCACCAGCGACCTGAATCGCTTATCTTTACCAACATTGGTTATTCACGGTGAGGGTGACCCCTTGCTTCCAGTGAATAACGGCCAAGCAACCGCGAGCGCAATTGATAACGCGATATTGAAAATTTATGCTGGAATGGGGCATACGTTGCCCATTGAATTGTGGCAGTCTATCGTCAGCGATATAGCAAACATCGCACACAGTGCAGATTTAAGAAAGGTCAGTGAGCGACTAAAAGCCGCGGTTTAGTCTAGTAAGTCGCCCTGAATAGGCGGGTGTGGGGGAGGCGCGTCTTGGCTGCGCTTTCGCGCAAAAGCACGTTTTTTACGCAGAGCACAAGCCTTCACAATCTTACTTTTTACTTGATCGTCTAAGTTGATCCAGTGCAACCGTTCTTCTCTAGAGCGATAACAGCCTAAGCAATATCCACGCGGGCCTGCTTGGCAAACGCCAATACAAGGACTTTCAATGTGGAATATTTCGAGTTGTTGCACCGCTAGGCCTCGATAAAAGGAATAGTTAAAGTTTACGTCGGGCTGGGGGAAATTGGTACCGCTAAAGCTCATAGCTCAAAGGAATAAAAAAGCCAATCAAGGAGCACCTCAATTGGCTTTTAATCATAGCTAGGCGATCAAAGACCGACCATTGATTACCAGATTTTAACGCGGTCTTCAGGCTTCAGATACATGTTATCACCTTCTTTAACGTCAAAGGCCTCATAGAAAGCATCAACGTTACCTACTATGCCGTTTACACGGTATTCGCCAGGTGAGTGTGGGTCACTAAGCAAGCGAGCACGTAAAGCATCTTCACGCATTTTGCTACGCCATACTTGGGCATATCCCATAAAGAAGCGCTGGTCACCGGTTAGGCCGTCAATGACCTTGCCTTCTTTATCACCAAGTGACATGTGATAGGCTTTGTAGCCGATAGTCACACCGGCTAAATCGCCAATGTTTTCACCTAAAGTCAACTCACCGTTTACGTGCTGACCTGGGATGGGTTCGTAAGCGTCAAATTGGGCCACAAGCTTTTTACCAAGCACATCGAATGCGGCGCGATCTTCATCACTCCACCAGCTACGCAAGTTACCTTCGCCATCGTACTTTGAGCCTTGGTCGTCAAAACCATGGCCAATTTCATGGCCAATTACCGCTCCTATAGCGCCGTAATTAACAGCATCATCAGCGGTCATATCAAAAAACGGTGATTGCAATATGCCTGCAGGGAACACGATTTCGTTGCGTACCGGGCTGTAGTAAGCATTGATTGTCTGCGGTGTCATGCCCCAATCTGCTTTATCGACGGGTTTGCCAATTTTAGCTACATCTACTGCGTGATCGAATTCGAAATAACGCAGATAGTTGCCGACTAAGTCGTCTGCGGCAATGGTTAGATCATCGTAGTTCAACCACTTATCAGGGTAGCCGATTTTTGGGGTAAACTTAGCAAGCTTTTCACGGGCAGCCTTTTTCGTTTCAGGCGTCATCCAATCGAGTTGATCGATGCTTTCACCGTACGCTTTGGTCAAGTTTTTAACTAACTCATCCATTTTTGCTTTTGCTTCTGGGGTAAAGTGACGTTCAACGTATTGCTGGCCGAGTACTTCACCTAATACGCCACTGGTTGCGGCAACTGCACGTTTCCAGCGAGGTTGCTGCTCAGGAATACCGTTCAACGTCTTTGAGTGGAAATCGAAATGTAGGTTAACCAGTTCTTCATCTAAACGAGAGGCGTAAGCATCGAGCAAATTGTAAGTGAGATAGTTCTTCCAAACTTGCACGTCATGGTTTGCGTATATCTCGCCTACGGCTTCAAAGTAAGGCATGTTGCGCACGATAATTTCATCCACACTGCTGATACCGCTAGCAGCAGCATAAGCCTGCCAGTCAAAGCTACCGCCCATTAAGCTGGTTACTTCTTGCGCGCTGCGTTTGTTGTAGTTTTTTTCTGCATCACGGCTTTCTACGCGCGAGATGTGCTTGGAGGCTATGTCTTTTTCTAAATCCATTAACTCTGAAGCGGCTTGCTCAGGATCACTTACGCCAGCTTTTTCTAGTAGAGCTGCCATGTATGTTTGCGTTGCATTACGGAAGTTAACGAATTTTTCTTCGTCTTTACTGTAATAGTCACGATCAGGCAAGGTCAAGCCGCCTTGCACTAAGTACATACCAACAACTTCAGGTTTCTTGGCATCAGGTGACACATAGAAGTTGAAGATCCCGCCAATACCTTTAGTGTAAAGCTCACCAAATTTAGCCGATATTTGCTTCATATCTCTGATATCGTTAATACTATCAAGCTCAGCTTTAAGTGGTGAAAGGCCTAAGGAGTTGGCTAATTCAACGTTCATGTAACTGTTATACATGTCGCCTAATTTTTGCGTATTGGTGCCTTTCTTGGCGTTGCTGTCAGCAGCTTCTTGGATGATGGTTTTAAGATGATCTTGGGTATCATCATATAACACGTTGAATACACCATAACGAGACTTATCTCCTGGAATCTCTGTGGTTTCAAGCCATGTACCATTTACGTAACGAAACAAGTCGTCTTGAGGACGAACGGTTTTATCAATTGCCGTTAAGTCGATACCTGATAATTCAGGAGCCTTTTTCTCAGCGACTTTTGTGATTTCTTGTTTTGTTTCTGACTCTTTTTCAGGGCTAGGACTACAAGCGCTCAAACCCAATGCAATGCATACACTCATTGCTACTAAAGATAGCTTTTTCATATTTTTCCTTGTGAAGTGATGTTACACCATTATGCCTAAAGTTCGTGATACGTCACGAGAACGGGCAGTGCACTCACTTTTATTCTGTCGTTTAGGCAGCGAGCAGTCTAATGTCAACAACCGTTAAGTGCAAAATCCTTAGCTCTAAGAATCGCATAATAAGTGTGATAATTTGTAACACATTGCATTTAGCTGAATTTCAGATAATTCCAGCGTATTTCACGTTATAAAGGTTATTCATCGAGTCATCGCTGTTGGAAATAAGAGCTAGAGCATATTGGGAGCAATAAAAAAGGGCCCTGAGGCCCTTTTAAAATCTAACGTGCAAGCGGTTAAAAAATATTACTTTTTCTTTTTCGCTTTCGGGTTAGGCAAATCTGTAATGCTACCTTCGTACATTTCAGCAGCCAGACCTATAGACTCATTCAAGGTAGGGTGAGCATGGATAGTCAATGCGATGTCTTCAGCATCAGCACCCATTTCGATCGCAAGACCAATTTCGCCAAGCATTTCGCCTGCGTTGGTACCCACAATGGCACCACCGATGATGCGGTGAGTGTCTTTATCGAAAATAAGCTTAGTCATACCGTTGGTAGCAGCAGAAGCGATTGCTCGACCGGAAGCTGCCCAAGGGAAGTTAGCTGTTTCAAAGCTTATACCTTGCTCTTTTGCTTCTTTTTCAGTTAACCCCACCCAAGCCATTTCTGGCTCAGTGTAGGCAACAGAAGGAATGCATTTCGGGTCAAAGTAATGCTTCATACCAGAAATAACTTCAGCCGCTACATGGCCTTCATGTACGGCTTTGTGAGCAAGCATAGGTTGACCTACTAGGTCACCGATAGCAAAAATGCTGCTAACGTTGGTGCGCATTTGCTTATCAACATTGATAAACCCGCGCTCATCAACGGTTACACCAGCTTTGTCAGCGTCAACTAACTTACCGTTAGGACGACGACCCACTGCAACCAATACTTTGTCGTATTTAACCGGTTCTGCCGGTGCTTGTTTGCCTTCAAACGTCACGTACAAACCGTCATCTTTCGCTTCAACCGCAGTCACTTTGGTTTCAAGCATGATGTTGAATTTGTCTTTAACGGTTTTTTGGTAAATTTTAACGATGTCCTTGTCAGCTGCTGGCACCAATTGATCCAAGAACTCAACCACGTCAATTTGTGAACCTAACGCACTGTATACCGTACCCATTTCAAGACCGATGATACCACCGCCTAGAACTAGCATTTTACCAGGGATGTCTTTCATCTCTAGGGCGCCAGTTGAGTCGATTACCCGAGGGTCATCTTGAGGGATAAAAGGCAAGCTAACAGGCTCAGAGCCGGCGGCAATAATAGCGTTGTCAAAAGAAATTGTGGTTGTGCCGTCGTCGCCTTTCACTTCAAGGGTGTTACTGCCTGTGAATTTGCCGTAACCTTGCACGTGTTTCACTTTACGCATTTTAGACATGCCAGCGAGACCACCAGTGAGCTTGTCAACTACACTGTCTTTCCAGTCACGAATTTTGTCTAAATCAAATTTTGGCGCGCCAAAATCGACACCATGAGCCGATAACGCTTTAGCTTCTTCGATTACCTTTGCTACATGAAGCAGAGCTTTTGAAGGGATACACCCTACGTTTAAGCACACACCACCTAGCTTGCTGTTTACGTCAACAATTACTGTTTCGATTCCTAAGTCAGCAGCACGGAAAGCCGCGGAATAACCACCAGGGCCCGCACCAAGCACTACCAACTGAGTTTTAATTTCACTCATTTTGACCTCAATCTATTGATTTTCTTCCAGACTCTAGGAAATTCTACCTAGCCGATGTCTGGTTAGCAAAGAAAAGGCGATAACTTTTTGTACATTATCGCCTAGCTGTTCGTTACAGTAACATTTCGCGCAAGTCACCTAGGACTTTGCCCAAGTGTACAGCGAAGCGTGCGGCAACTGCGCCATCAATGACTCGGTGATCGTAAGACAAAGATAAAGGCAACATTAGCCTTGGTTCGAAGTCTTTACCGTTCCATTTCGGCTTCATTTCACTTTTAGACACACCTAATATGGCGACATCTGGCGCATTTACAATAGGGGTAAACGCGGTTCCGCCAATTCCGCCTAGGCTGGAAATGGTAAAACAACTACCTTGCATGTCAGCCGCCTTCAGTTTGCCGTCTCGCGCCTTGATGCTTATATCCATCAATTCTTTCGATAGCTCGTAAATGCCTTTCTTATCAACATCACGTACCACAGGTACAACTAAACCGTTTGGTGTTTCTACCGCAATACCCACGTGGAAATACTTCTTCTGGATCAAGCTTTCACCTGATTCAGACAAAGAAGAATTAAACACGGGGTACGCTTGAAGGGCATCCGCTACGGCTTTCATCATGAAGACCAATGGCGTTATTTTAAAGCCAAGCTTTTTCTTCTCAGCAACCACATTTTGCTGCTTACGGAATGCTTCTAAGTCTGTGATATCAGCTTCTTCAAACTGAGTGACGTGTGGGATAGTGACCCAGTTGCGATGCAAGTTCGGTCCAGAAATCTTCTGGATACGAGTCAATGGAATTTCTTCTATTTCGCCGAATTTGCTGAAATCAACTTTAGGTGGCGCAAGCACTTGTAAACCGCCACCGCCAGCATTAACCGAAGAACCTGAGGTCATCTTAGGACGAGACAATTCATACTTAACGTAAGATTGAACATCTTCTTTTAACACACGGTTTTTAGGGCCAGTGCCTTTGACTTGGGTTAAATCAACACCAAATTCACGAGCTACACGACGTACCGAAGGTGAGGCATGTACTTTCCCTGCTTTACCGCGCTCACCCGCTGAAGGATGATGAGGCACAGGGGCTGATTTAGGGGCTTGTTGCGCAGGCGCTGATGTTTGTAATGCTTGTGGCTCAGGTGCTTTAGGTGCAGCCTTAGGCGCTGCTTTCACAGCGCTACCAGCGACTTCAAGCAGAAGCACGACTGAACCTTCTGAAACCTTATCACCAACGTTGATTTTAAGCTCTTTAACCACACCCGCTTTAGGTGCGGGGACGTCCATGGTCGCTTTGTCTGTTTCAAGTGTGATTAAACCGGTTTCTTCTTCGATTTCATCACCAACGGCAACTAAGACTTCAATGACATCGACATCAGTGTCGCCACCGATATCCGGTACAGTCACTTCAATCGTTTCAGGTTCGCCAGAGGTTTGTTCTTCTTGTGCTGCAGGGGCACTTTCGGCTTGAGTTTGCTTTTGAGCCGGCGCTGCTTGTGCTTGAGGTGCAGAGTCAGCTTGCGCACTGCCTGCGACTTCAAGCAAAATCACTAGTGAGCCTTCAGATACTTTATCACCAGTACTGAGTTTCACTTCTTTAACAACACCTGCTTTAGGTGAAGGAACGTCCATAGTGGCTTTGTCTGTTTCAAGGGTGACAAGGCCTGTTTCTTCTTCGATGCTATCGCCGGCGGCGACAAGGATTTCAATGACCTCAACATCGGTGTCACCACCGATGTCGGGTACGGTCACTTCAATCACTTGTGCTGCTGAAGAAGCCGCTGGTGCTTCTTCTTTCGCAGGGCTGGCAGCTTCAGTCTTAGCAGGCTCAGGGGCTTGCTCTTGAGACTCTTGAGCTGCGGGTGCGCTGTCACCACTGGACATTTTCATGATCAGTTGGTCTTGGCTGATTTTGTCACCGACCTTGACCGAAATATCACTGATTTTACCAGCGAAAGGGGCAGGGATATCCATGCTCGCTTTATCGCTTTCTACCGTGATAAGGGATGCTTCTGCGTCAACGTCGTCGCCAACAGCAACAAGTACTTCAATGACTTCTACTTCGTCGCCACCCACATCGGGTACCAATACATCTTTTATATCTGACATTTTGATTTAATCCTCAATGGTTATGCGTAAAGCGGGTTAATTTTATTTTGGTCAATGCCATATTCTGCAATCGCATCTACCAATACTTTCTTATCGATGTTACCCGCTGTAACTAATTCACGAAGGGCAGCAATGACCACGAATTTAGCATCTACTTCAAAATGATGACGCAAGTTAGCGCGGCTATCTGAGCGGCCGAAACCGTCTGTGCCTAGCACTTTGTATTGACCTGGAACAAACGCACGTACTTGGTCTACATAAGTTTTGATGTAATCCGTTGCTGCGATAGTAGGGCCATCAAAACCGTCGTTTAACACTGTCGTGATGTAAGGAACGCGTTGCTCTTTTTCAGGATTCAACAAGTTAAAGTGCTCGCAATCCAAGCCGTCACGACCCAACTCATTGAATGAGGTCACGCTGTAGACTTCTGATGCAACAGAGTACTTGTCATGCAAAATCTTAGCGGCTTCACGCACTTGCTCTAAGATGGTGCCAGAGCCAAGCAGTTTCACCTTGGTCTTGTTGCTGGCGTTACCTTGATGCTCAAGTTTATAAATACCTTTGACGATACCTTCGCTAACGTTGTCAGGCATAGCTGGTTGAACGTAGTTTTCATTCATTACGGTCAGGTAATAGAACACGTTCTCTTGCTCTTCAAACATCCGGCGCATACCGTCTTGAACGATAACGGCAATTTCGTAACCATAGGTTGGGTCATAAGACACACAGTTAGGAATTAAGCCAGCTTGAATGTGGCTGTGACCATCTTGGTGCTGTAAACCTTCGCCGTTGAGGGTTGTTCTACCCGCTGTACCGCCGACTAAGAAACCGCGTGTTTGACTGTCACCCGCTGCCCACGCCATGTCACCAACACGTTGGAAACCGAACATTGAGTAGTAAATATAAACAGGGATCATAGGCAAATCGTTGGTCGAATATGACGTACCAGCCGCAACAAACGAGGCCATTGCGCCTAGCTCGTTAATACCTTCTTGCAGTACTTGGCCCTTTTCGTCTTCACGATAGTAAGCCACTTGATCTTTATCTTGAGGGACGTACTTTTGACCGCCATTGGAATAGATACCAACTTGACGGAATAAGCCTTCCATACCAAACGTACGAGCTTCATCAGGAATGATGGGCACGACGCGAGAACCGACTTTTTTGTCTTTCAACATAACGGTGAGTACACGAACGAAGGCCATAGTGGTCGAGATTTCACGATCACCCGATCCTTTAGTAATCGCTTCAAACGCTTTAAGAGGAGGAGCAGGTAAGTCTTCAGTGCTTTTTGCAAGACGTACTGGCATATAACCATGTAGCGACTCACGGCGGGCACGCATGTATTTCATTTCCTCGCTGTCTTCAGCAAATTTGAAATACGGCAAGTTTGCAATATCTTCGTCTGCAACAGGAATATTAAAACGGTCACGGTATTCACGTACCGAATCCACGTCCATTTTCTTCACGTTGTGAGCGATATTTTTACCTTCACCTGCTGAGCCCATGCCGTAACCTTTGACGGTTTTGGCTAGGATAACCTGTGGACGACCTTTGGTTTCAGTTGCGCGCTTGTACGCAGCGTAGACTTTAACCGGATCGTGACCGCCACGGTTCAAGCGCCAAATGTCATCGTCTGACATATTTGACACCATTTCTTTTAGCTCAGGGTATTTGCCAAAGAAGTTCTCACGTGTGTAAGCACCGCCTTTCGCTTTGTAGTTTTGGTATTCACCATCAACCGTTTCGTTCATCACATCAAGCAATTTGCCTGATGAGTCGCGGGCCAATAGTGGATCCCAGTAACGACCCCAAATAACTTTCAATACTTCCCAGCCTGCGCCGCGGAACGTGCCTTCTAGTTCCTGGATAATCTTACCATTACCACGTACCGGGCCATCTAGGCGCTGTAGGTTACAGTTAATGACAAATGTTAGGTTATCTAGGCCTTCGCGTGATGCAAGACCAATAGCCCCCAAGCTTTCTGGCTCATCGACTTCACCGTCACCCATAAAGCACCATACGCGTTGATCTGAACAGTCTTTCAGGCCTCGGCTGGTCAGGTATTTTAAGAAGCGCGCCAAGTAAATCGCCTGCATCGGGCCTAAGCCCATAGATACAGTTGGGAACTGCCAGAAATCAGGCATTAATTTAGGGTGCGGATAAGATGAAACACCTTTGCCGTCTACTTCCTGACGGAAGCCGTCAAGTTGGTCTTCGCTTAGACGCCCTTCAATAAATGCACGTGAGTATATTCCAGGTGACACGTGACCTTGTACGAACAAGTAATCACCGCCATCTTTCTCGTTAGGTGCGCGGAAAAAGTGGTTAAAGCCTACATCGTACAACATGGCAGAAGAGGCAAAACTTGAAATATGGCCGCCTAGCTCTAAGTCTTTCTTAGAGCCGCGAAGCACCATCATCATCGCGTTCCAGCGAATGGCTCTGCGGATGTTGGCTTCAATGGTTTGGTCACCTGGCATGGTAGGCTCTTGGCCTGCAGGGATCGTATTGATATATGCTGTGGTCGCATCATAAGGCAAATACGCACCATTGCGACGGGCTTTTTCTACTAAGCTTTCTAGCAAATAATGCGCACGGTCAATGCCTTCTTCTTCTAATACTGCGTCTAAGGCATCTAACCATTCTTGCGTTTCTTGTGGATCCACATCCGGATGCATCATATCAGCCATGGTGCTCTCCTATATTTAAAGTTGTTTATCAAATTTACTTTTATTTCAGTAGCACTTATGTAGTGCATACCGGTCATAAAAGCGATTCATTGTTTACTTAAAACGACTACTCTTTTACTTCTATTCTTCGCAACGCTCTTTGTATACGCATGTCTTGACGATTAATATCTAACAAGGTTTTTTCTATGTATCCAAGGTGTTCGTTACTTGCCTCGCGAGCCAATTCAGGGTCACGGTTAATAATGGCTTGTACAATATTTTTACGTTGAGAATTAATCATCAGCTGAGCGTCAGGGTAGGCAGATAAAAAAACTAAATTTCGATAAATATTATCTTTTAAAAGGGCTTCGAAGCTGCGCATAACATGTAATAACACCACGTTATGGGCTGCAATAGCCATTGTTAGATAAAATTCAACCAATGCTTCGGCTTCTTTATTGTGATCACTTTGCTGCGTTGCACTGGGTAAGTTTAACAGTGCATTTTGCAAGGCGTCGTAATCACTCTGTTGTCCCCGTAACGCAGCGTAATAAGCTGCCATTCCTTCGAGCGCGTGACGAAATTCTAATAAATCAAATTGCGTTTCAGGCCGCGTGGTTAACAAGGCCATTAACGGGTCGGTGAGCAACGTGTTCATCCGACGTTTTACAAATGTTCCGCCGCCTTGCTTGCGTTCAACTAGTCCTTTGGCTTCCAATTTTTGTATTGCTTCACGAACGGAAGGACGAGACACCGCAAACTTTAATGCCAGCTCACGTTCAGACGGCATTTTTTGTCCAGAAAGAAAAGTGCCGTCAATTAACATGGATTCAATTCGCTCCATTATTTCATCGGACAATTTTTTTGTACGAACATGCTGCATGTCGTGTAACCACTCCTGTCTTTTAAAATCGCACGCTCGGGACGTAAAACATGCAAATTGGACAATTGGTAAGACCAATTGACCCAATAGCTTAGAGCAGTATCGCCATTGGGTAAATGTCTATTTGCTTAAAAGGAGCTGAATAAAGTAAAAAAAAGTGAACAGATAACCCAAATTGCGGGAGATTAAGGGGATTCACCCCGGCTGGTCTGATGTGTCAACTAAGCCAACCACCAAGGGTTAATCCAGCGATAACGGCCATTAAGAATAGAATATTTCGTTTTGCTAGCTTGACGAGAGTACAAGGCTCTTCAGTGCAATTGCGTTCATTTGGCTCGATATCTTCTGCCGCTCTTGACACATCCACCAGTAATTTCTTAGCGGAAATGCTCGGCGTGAGAAAGTGTCCCAGCCAAATAGGCAGCGCACGAGAGAAATGCCCAACCAACAAAAAGCCTAAAGAGGTAATGCGTACAGGCAACCAATCAAGAACATGCATGAGTTGATTGGCGGTTTTATTCTCAAAGGCCATTTGAGATTGAACCGCCCGCGCCAATACGTAAAAAACAGCGCCTGGTGCACCAAGCAGTACAAAGAATAAAATGACTGCGGCATAGTGTCGATAATTTTGCCAGACTAAATTTTGCCCGAATGTGGCCGAGATCTGTTCGCGGTCACAGATTTGGTCTTCGTATAAGCTACACGCTTCCATGTCACCGCGATTAGCGGCCTGTAAATAGCATTTGTAGGTTGCACGAACGCTAGGGCAGCCCATGCACACCATGAGTATGGTCGTGCTGATGATAAACGCGATAATCTGACCAACGGCAAAGCTCAAAAAACAAAAAATAATCACAGGGGGAATGACAATCGCTACGAGTAAAAATAGCAATGAAGTGTCACTCGATAACCCATCGCGCTTTTGCCACGCAGCTAAGTATTTAGTGCTATAAAAGTCGGCCTGCCAGTATCTGGATTTAGTCGTCACGCGCTCCACAAAAAGCACTAGTAATAAACTGATCAAGGTCATGTCTTATTCCTCACTTTTATTATTATTATCATTATTTTTATCATTATTTTTATATTTTGTTAAAGACACAAACCTTGTCTTAGGCGTTGCCAGTTAAATGACCTTCCTGGGTCCGTTTTTCGGCCAGGGGCAATATCATTATGCCCTACTATTCGCCCAAGTGTGATTTTTGGGTAAGCCAGCATGATAGCCTTGGCGAGTTGCTCTAATGCGTCATACTGCTTTGTCGTATAGTCGCTGTCATCAGTTCCCTCAAGCTCAATGCCGATGGAATAGTCGTTACAACGCTCACGTCCTTGAAAACTGGACACCCCAGCGTGCCAAGCTCGTTCATCAAAGGGCACAAACTGAATGACTTCACCGTTACGCTTAATCACGCAATGGGCTGACACACGCATTTGGTGGATCTCTTCAAAGAAAGGGTGTGCAGCTGGGTCGAGCTTGCCGACAAAAAAGTCTTCAATGTAGCTATTATCGAACTGATTTGGCGGCAGCGATATATTATGGATAACCAAAACGGAAATATCTTGTGGGTCTGGGCGTTCATCTTTGTGAGTCGTTGTGATGTGCCGCGCTTGCACAACGCTATGCTGATTGATGGTTAATCGAGTGAAAATATCAGATGGTGATAATGAGGACAACACAGCAACCCTGTTAAATCTCAGTGAGGTTGGTATTATTTAACGTCACAAGATAAAAGTCGAATCGAATATGCCAAAAGATGGGCCATTGCAGGCCGCACAGACTGACCAAAGCCCAATGGGTAAATGGATGCTGATATTGGCTTGGGCCGCAGGGTTGGGCCTTTTGACCTTATTGTTTCATAAACAACTTGCTCAGCAACTTAATCCTAATACGACGCCACAAAGCCAAACCCGAGGTGAGCGTATCGAGGTACAACTGCAGCAAAATCGATACGGGCATTACGTCACTAGTGGTTTAATCAATGCTCAGCCGGTTGTATTTATGTTGGACACCGGCGCGACTAATGTGTCAATCCCCAGCGCGCTCGGTCCGTCGCTTGGGCTAACGCCCGGTCGTCAAGCTTGGGTGCAAACAGCCAATGGGCGTTTACGCGTCTCACAAACCAGTATTGATGAACTGCAAATTGGCGGTATTGTTTTACGCAATGTCACGGCGCATTTGAATCCCGGTATGATGGGCAATGAGATATTGCTTGGGATGAGCGCCTTGAAACAAGTAGAATTCGCGCAAAGAGGCGACCAGCTAATACTGCGAAGCGATTAACGCTTTGCTCATCGTTAAATTTTCCTATTCATAAATAAAGAGTCAACATGTTACAACACGCAATTCAAGAGGCCGTTAAAGCCGCATTACTCGAAGATTTAGGCGGCCCAGACTGCACCATGGGCGACATTACTGCCAACCTCATCCCTGAACCCCAGCAAATCGTGGTGAACATTATCACCCGTGAAGATTGTGTGCTTGCGGGTAAGGAATGGGTGAATGCGACATTCATGCAGTTGGACGACAATATCGACATCAATTGGCATGTAGAGGATGCGCAGCACGTTAAAGCAGATACCGTATTGTGTCAGATTAGCGGTAACGCCCGGGTGATTTTGACCGGTGAGCGAACAGCGTTAAACTTCTTACAAACATTGTCTGGTACTGCCACCGTTGTAGCTGATTATGTACAAGCTTTAGGGGACAGTAACACTAAGCTGCTGGATACCCGCAAAACCCTTCCAGGCATGCGCCTAGCGCAAAAATATGCCGTGACCTGTGGCGGTGGCAAAAACCATCGTATCGGTTTGTTTGATGCATATTTGATTAAAGAGAACCACATTTTGGCCTGTGGCTCTATCGCTAATGCGATAGGAAAAGCGCGTGAAATGCACCCTGATATTCCTGTTGAGGTGGAAGTAGAAAACTTAGAAGAACTCAAACAGGCATTAGATGCGAAAGCGGATATTATTATGCTGGATAATTTCTCATTACAGGACACGCGTCAAGCCGTCGCATTGACCCAAGGTGCGAGTAAATTGGAAGTGTCCGGTAATATCACCAAAGAGCGTATTACTGAACTTGCACAAGTGGGAGTGGATTACATTTCAAGTGGTGCACTCACCAAACATGTGCAAGCCATTGATTTATCATTGCGCGTAGTCGGTTAATTTTTGATACCGCCTTATTTTTCAATAGGATCTGGTTGGTAATGAGTTAAGTTACTAATTTCATAAACCTAGGTATAGCCCTGCATACTTGTCAGTTGGTCGGGGCGTTCTATACTGAACTGGAATTAACAACACGCCTTGTTACAAAATCGTGACTAGGGCCCAACTTACAAAACATGCACCGAGCAAGTGCAGGAGAGCTCCATGAACACAACTGACATCAATACAGTCGCGACAAAAAAACAAAGCGGTTTTACCTTAATCGAATTAATGATCGTGGTGGCCATCATCGGCATCTTAGCCATGATAGCTCTACCTGCCTATCAAACTTACACGGCAAAAGCCGGCTTCAGTGAAGTGGTGTCAGCCGCTGGCCCAGCGAAAACGGCTGTTGAAATCTGTGTGCAAACCGGTATTCCGGCAAACTGTGATGATCTTGCCGATCAAGCTGGCTGGGCGTCAGGTGATCTAGTGAACACCGTGGTGATCTCAGGAACAGAAGCAGCTGGATACGTCGTAACTGTCACTCCTAACGCTGATGTGCAGTCTGGTGTTACCGCCGCTGAAACTTATGTGTTAACCGGCACTGTTGCTGATGGCTCGGTCAACTGGGCTACTTCAGGTGGTTGTATTGCTGCTAACTTATGTTAATTAGCTAACAAAACGAATTTCTGCCCAGCCTCTTGCTGGGCTTTTTCATTTAAGAGAGCGCCCTATGCCAAAAGCCACCACTACCTTTGTATGGAGCGGAGCCAACCGTAAAGGTCAAACTGTGAAAGGGGAGATCAGTGCGTTATCGGTATTAGAAGCAAAAAACCTGTTACGTCGCCAAGGCGTATCGGCTAAGAAAGTCAAAAAGCTCTCAAAGCCTTTCTTCGGTGCTCAGAAAATCAAACCCGTGGACATCAGTATTATCTCTCGGCAAATCGCGACGATGTTAAGCGCTGGGGTCACCTTAATTCAAACCATAGATATGATAGCGGGTGGGCATAACAACCCGAATATGCGCAAAATGCTGGGGGAAATAGGCGGCGAAGTAAAAGCGGGTAATCCTTTTTCAAGTGCGCTGCGCAAACATCCAGAGCAATTTGATGATTTGTATTGCGATTTAGTGTCGACCGGAGAGCAATCGGGTGCCCTTGAAACCATTTACGACAGGATCGCCACGTACAAAGAAAAGGCTGAAGCGTTAAAATCAAAAATTAAAAAAGCCATGTTTTATCCGGTGGCCGTTATTGTAGTGGCCTTTATTGTCACCACCATATTGCTCATATTCGTGGTACCGCAATTTGAAGAAATTTTCAGTAGCTTTGGTGCTGAGTTGCCGGCATTTACTCAGTTTGTGTTGGCTATTTCCCGCTTTTTGCAAGACTACGGTCTGTTCGTGGGGGCGGGCTTAGTGGTAGCGAGTATTGTATTCAGTAAGACTTATAAAAAATCAAAACGATTACGAGACAGTCTAGATGGCAAAATGCTTAAAATCCCTGTGATTGGAGAAATATTAAAAAAAGCCGCGGTGGCGCGCTTTAGTCGCACCTTAGCCACGACTTTTGCTGCGGGCGTTCCGTTAATCGGTGCCCTTGATTCTGCCGCAGGAGCGTCGGGTAATGCGGTGTTTCGGGATGCTATTTTATTCGTTAAAAAAGAAGTCGCTGGCGGTACGCAAATGAACACGGCCATGCGCGCCACGGCTGTATTTCCTGATATGGTGACACAAATGGTTGCTATTGGTGAAGAGGCCGGCGCAGTAGATGATATGCTGAGTAAAATCGCGACGATATACGAAGCAGAAGTCGACGATATGGTGGATGGTCTAACCAGCTTACTAGAGCCTATGATAATGGCCGTGCTTGGGGTGGTGATTGGTGGTTTGATTGTTGCCATGTATTTACCGATATTCGAAATGGGTAATGTTGTTTAAGGAGTAAAAAGGCTGCAACAGCCGTACAATCTATCCTGAGGCCTAGTTTCGCCTTGCCTTTTCTGGCAAGCTAGCGACCATTAATCGCCTTTAAAAGCTCTGTACAATGGATGCAATTTTTCAGCTGATGGCTGACTCTCTCATTTTTTTCCTCGGTTTCGTTTTTATCATTAGCTTGATGATAGGTAGCTTCTTGAATGTGGTTATTTATCGCTTACCCATTATGATGGAGCGCAGCTGGAAAGCGGATTTTCACGCGCACTTTGATACTGACACAGCGCTCGAAAATACGCCTAGCAAGGCACCTACTGAGCCTGCAAATTTTAACCTTGTGAAACCTGATTCGACCTGTCCAAACTGCCAGCATAAAATTCGGGCGTGGGAAAATATCCCGGTGCTAAGCTGGTTGTTGCTTAGAGGGAAATGCAGCCAATGTCAAAACGCTATTTCAGTTCGTTACCCTCTTGTTGAGCTAGGCACTGCATTTTGCTCCGTGTGGATAGCCTGGCATTTTGGTTATTCTTGGTCAGCGCTTGCAGCCGTGGTGCTGACTTGGGTTTTGGTTGCGCTGATTTTTATCGATATTGATACCATGTTGTTGCCTGACCAGCTCACGCTACCGTTACTGTGGATGGGATTACTGTTCAGTATTATTAACCCTGACGTAACACCCACAGATTCGATCATAGGGGCGACCACAGGCTATTTAAGTCTTTGGTCTGTGTATTGGGCATTCAAGTTACTCACAGGTAAGGAAGGCATGGGGTATGGAGACTTCAAACTACTGGCTGCGCTTGGTGCTTGGTTGGGATGGCAGTATTTGCCTATCGTTATCCTCATGTCTTCATTGGTTGGCGCTGTTATTGGAATTAGCATATTGACAATTCAGGGCAAGGACAAAGGTCAAGCGATTCCCTTTGGACCGTATTTGGCCATTGCTGGTTGGCTAACCTTGTTATACGGAGATTGGATTTCTGACTATTACTGGCAGTGGGTTGGCATACGATGAGCAACATCATGATAAAAAGATACGAGAAAGCGCTATGAGTAACTATGTTGTTGGGATCAGCGGGGGAATTGGCAGCGGTAAAACGACTGTTACCAACGAGTTCGCCAAGTTAGACGTTGATATTATTGATGCGGATGTGATTGCCAGAGATGTGGTAGCCCCGGGAACCGAAGGTTTGCGCGCCATTATTACTAAATTTGGTACAGGGATTTTAGATCAAGGGCAATGCCTTAATCGGCGCGCACTACGGGAGATAATTTTCAGTGATGAGCAGGCTAAAGCGTGGCTCAATGCGTTACTACACCCCCTAATAAGACAAGAAACCTTGCGTCAAACAATCGAAGCGACGTCAGCCTACTGTATGTTAAGCGTCCCGCTACTGGTTGAAAACGGTAGTTACAAAACTGTCGATAGGGTTCTGATCGTCGATGTGCCCGAGGAAATGCAATTGCAGCGAAGCATGGCGCGGGATAAAGCAGATGAGACGTTGATCAAGTCGATTATGGCGTCTCAGGCGACTAGGCAACAACGGCTTGAGGTTGCTGATGACGTGATAGATAATAGTGGCAACGAAATCGCGCTGGTAAAACAGGTTGCTAATCTTCATCATAGCTACCTTAAGTACGCTGGCGCTATCGACCAGTCTTGATTTAAGCTGATTATCGACGTTGTATAGCTGTGTCGATGCATTAAATCGAATGATAAACAAATTGGACTTTTTGCTGTCCAACTGTTTACGCTTTTTTTCATACCTACATTCACATAACTTTGAGAGAGTAATGCCCCAAGCCATTTACGAATTTCCGCTCAATGAAAAGGTCAGAACTTATCTGCGCCTAGAGCAACTTTTTCAACAATTAAATCAAGTGAAAGAAGCCACCAAGAGTTGGCAATATATTCAGTTTCTATCTTCATTATTCACTTTGTTAGATTTACTTGAGCGTTTGGATCTTCGCACAGACGTGCTAAAAGATATTGAAGTACAAGAAAAAAACCTTGTTCTATGGTCACAGCACCCCAACATTGATAACGACGCTTTACAGTCTGCTTTGCAGCAGATATTGCGTTTGCGTGAAGAGCTTAAAAGTGCCAAAAAATTCGGTTCAGATTTAAAAGAAGACCGCTTTCTTGCAGCGATACGCCAACGTTTTTCCATACCTGGAGGCACCTGCAGTTTCGATTTGCCAAGCCTACATTATTGGCTGCAACAGCCTTTTGAGCGAATTCAAGGAGATATCAAAGGATGGATGTCTGACATCGATCTAATCGATCGCGGCTTACAAGTCATTCTGGCATTTTTGCGCGAACGAGGCCGATTTGTACCAATAGAAGCGGCGAAAGGTTTTTACCAAGGCATTGCGGATGATAAAAATGAGCTTATCCGGGTTATCAGTGCAACTGATCAAGGTTACTACCCCATGTTAAGCGGCAATAAATATCGCTATGCGATCCGGTTTATGTTGTTCACACCGAATATGCAGGGCTCAACAACAGTGGACGAACACGTAACGTGCAAGTTGGCCTGTTGTTGACCAGCAACGATTTACGATTTGAGAGAGGAGCCGGTCATGAAGGTGAATTGTCCGTCATGTAAGACATCGGTCGAGTGGCATGAAAGTAGTCCATTTCGACCCTTTTGCAGTAAGAAGTGTCAGCTAATTGATTTAGGTGAATGGGCAGACGAACAAAAAGCGATACCCTGCGGCCCGTCAAAAGACGCAGAAACGTCACAATTACCTGATATAGAAGAGATTGAGGCGATGCTGAGTCAGCAAGGAGACGACTTTTTCAAAGCGTGAGTTTCAACGCAGGAGCATTTAGTCAGAGCCTCTTTCTTTAATCGATTAATTAGATTTAGCTGATAGATTTTAATTGTTTTTTATGTTCTTGGTGGTGGGCTATAGTAGCTACATCAAATTGATTAACTCAATAACTAACTGGAGATATTATGTCTAATCCAAATTTTGCAGATAAAACAGGCCAACGTGTTCCTAATGTGACTTTCCCTGTACGTGTGAACGACGAATGGGAAAAACGTACTACAGATGAAATATTCTCAGGAAAAACAGTCGTTGTGTTCTCTTTACCTGGTGCATTTACGCCGACTTGTTCATCTACTCACTTACCGCGTTACAACGAACTGGCGAAAGTGTTTAAAGCCAACGGTGTAGATGAAATAGTATGTGTTTCTGTAAACGATACATTCGTGATGAACGCATGGGCGCAAGACCAAGAAGCGCAAAACATCAGCCTATTACCAGATGGTAACTGTGAATTTACTGACGGTATGGGCTTGCTTGTTGATAAAGCAGACCTTGGGTTTGGCAAACGCAGCTGGCGTTACTCTATGCTGGTGAAAGACGGTGTGGTAGACAAGATGTTCATCGAACCGGATTTACCAGGCGACCCGTTTGAAGTATCTGATGCTGATACCATGCTTGAGTATATTGCTCCAAATGCGGCTAAACCCGCTCCTGCAGCAATTTTCACTAAACCTGGTTGTCCTTTCTGTACCAAAGCAAAAGCTTTGTTAACAGAAAAAGGTTACGAGTTTGAAGAACTTGTGATGGGCAAAGAAATTACGTTCACTGGTATGAAAGCTATTTCAGGTAACGATACTTGGCCGCAGGTGTTCATCAATGGTCAGCACATCGGTGGTAGCGATGAATTGGCAGAATTTTTTAATAAATAAACTCATCGCAATATAAATACTGTAAGGGCTAACCATGTTAGCCCTTTTTTATGGGCGAGAAAAATGTCACCCGTGGTAATCGATGGCACTGCCAGCTATGATAAGGTCAAAATTTATTAGACAGACACCTATTTTATGTCATTTAAGCGATTGGTATTTAGACCATTATTAACTCTCACTCTTATATTACTAACTGCATCGCAAGCTAACGCAACCGTCACCGCTGGTTTAGCCAAGTTTGATCAGCTTTATCAAAACCAACTAGGCCAGATAATATCTTGTTCAAGTCAGCCATCGCATCGTCATAAGGTGTGCTCTTCGCTGCTAAAAAATGAAGGTAACGCCCCGTTTGTTTTGCATCATGGTGACAAAACCCAAAAGGTGTTTGTGCTTTTTCACGGACTCAGTGATTCACCTTTTTTCTTAACGACGATTGCCCAGTCGCTATACGATCAGGGCTACAACGTGTTGGTTGCTCTACTGCCTGGTCATGGTAAAAAAGAGGCTGATGCAGACATGCAAGATCCTGAATTGGCGGCGCGTTGGCATGATAATGTACAAAATATGATTGGCTTAGCACCGGAGTTTGGCACTGATTTATATATCGGCGGATTCTCTACTGGTGGTGCGCTGGCTGCGCAATATGTGCTGGAAAACCCAAATGAAGCAACAGGATTACTGCTGTTTTCTGGGGCGTTAGCGCTAGATCCAAGTGTTGAGACCATGGCCAATATTTGGGGCATAAAGTGGTTGGCCAAAACGCTAGATGGTGATTATCAAAGCGTTGGGCCGAATCCTTTTAAATACCCTAGTGTGGCGCGTTATTCGGCGTTTCAGTTAACGGACGTTATATTCTCAGTTCGCGACTTGTTAGAACAACAAAAGCCGCTGGATATTGCTCTTTTTGCGGCGCACTCCGAGGCGGATAACACCACGCCCATCTCCGGCGTGAAAGACCTGATAGCATACAATAAAGGTGAGAGCATTTTATTTTCCATTGAGAATGATTTGGATGTTTGTCACGCGGATTTGGTGGTAAATAACGAGCAAATCCAGCAAATGGACTTTGATGAAAGCCAAGTGACTGAAATTCTGCCGTGCAGTGTGCCAAAAGCAAATCCGAAACACCAAAAAATGCTTGGAGCTCTTCAAGCGTTCATAAGCAAACAATAGCGCAGTGGAGGCCTTATGGATAATGAGGCCTGAAAGCCGCTAGCAAAATAAATTGATAGCTTTCGCGCGCTTATATCCCAATATCAATGAACAAAATGATCCGCCAGCACACTGCGTATTAATCTAAGCACAGGTCTTACTTGCGGATATCTTATTATGTACACCTTATATGGTTCAGAAGTCTCATTGTATACGGGCAAAATTCGCGCGTATCTTAAATTTAAGCAATTACCTTTTACCGAAGAGCTATCCACCGTCAAGGTGTATAAAAATATCATTCGCCCTCAGACCAAAGTGGCGTATATTCCTGTTGTAAAAACACCGCAAGGGCAGTACTTACAAGATACCGCACGTATTATCGATCATCTAGAGGGGCAGCATAGCGAGCGTTCTATTACACCTACAGCACCAAAACAGCACTTGGTCAGTGAGTTGTTCGCGTTGTGGGGAGATGATTGGTTAGTGATCCCAGCTATGCATTATCGTTGGAATAAAGACAACTTTCCTTTTATTTACCAAGAGTTCGGGCGGGTCGTTGCTCCTAAAGCCCCTGGCTTCATTAGAGCGTATTTCGGTAAAAAACTGGCTAAAAAGTTCAGTGGTTTTGTGCCGGTTCTGGGAATTACACCTCATTCTATTCCCAGTATCGAAGCGTGGTATGAAAAAACAGTGTTGCATCATTTGAATGAGCATTTCGCCACGCATAAATACCTGCTCGGCTCTCGCCCATGTGTGGGAGATTTTGGGTTGATGGGGCCATTATACGCCCACTTATATCGCGACCCAGCCCCAGGTAAATTAATGAGAAAAATTGCACCGAATGTGGCCGCATGGGTAGAGCGAATGAACAAACCAGAAGCAGAGCTTGGTGAGTTTCTGCCGGATGATGACATTCCTGAAACCTTGCTGCCCCTGATCCAGAACATGTTTGAACAGCAGTGGCCTGTACTTAAGAGCACGGTTTCAGCACTCAGTGAATGGCGAGAGGCTAACCCCCAGGAGCATTTTATTCCGCGTAGTATTGGTCAACATAGTTTTTCAATTAACCAAGTGTCGGAAAGCCGTGCGATATCAAGTTTTCATCAATACAAGTTACAAAGAGTGCTAAACACATACCAGCAGTTAAGCGCTTCGGAAAAAGAAAACGTTAACGTTTTTTTAGCGAGTGTAAAAGCCGATAACTATCTGCAGATGACAGTGAAAGACATGGTGACGATGGAGCATAATAAGTTGGTTTTTGCCTAAGACTGAGTGAGCTGTACAAGTCTAATGATAGGTTGCTGGGCTGTTTTTTAGCTAGAGTCATGAACTGGCACAGCCCTGAGTCACTTTGGCGTTATATAGGAATAGTTAATTCAAAGCGCACGCCGCCGTTGACACTGGTGTGGCAATCGATTGTCCCTTTTAAAAACTTGACGACTAAGTTATAGCAAATATGCATGCCAAGGCCGTTTTCACTATTTTTATCAACAAGGCTGAAATAGGGCTTGTATAAATTGCTAACGCTCGTTGGCTCCATGCCCTGACCGTCATCAATGTAGACAATATGCAAGCATGGCCGATCCTCGATATATGTGTTGCTCGCATGAATGGTAATCTTTCCAGCCTGATTATCTGTATAAGCATGTTCCACTGAGTTGATAATGAGGTGGGTCAGTACTTGCCCAATTGCGCCGGCATGACAAACAACAGACAAATCACTCGGTATATCCAAACATACTCTGTGGCGGGTGGTTTTTAATCTGGGCTTGAGTGATAGCAATACTTCAGTCAAATAATGACAAAAGTTGATTTCACGCTTACTGCGTTGGTGCTGGTCTTGCACCAATTGGGTAAAACTCCCCATAAGTTGGTCAGCTCGCAGTACATTGCGCTTGATGATACCGAGTGCGGTGCGAGAGTCTTGATGAAACTGCTTTAGCTCAGATTTTTTCAGTAAATTGTTTGCTAATTTCTGCTCACAACGCTCATTGCCCGTTTCCACATGCGATGCGGCCGTCAAAGCAGCGCCTAAAGGGGTGTTCATTTCATGAGCGAGGCTTGAAAGCATAGTGGTCAACGCAGTCGCGCTCTCCATTTCGACGAGTTGCTCTTGAACATGATCCCGTTGATACAGCGCTTTTTGTAGCACGAGCTTCGATTCATCTATCTCTTGTTGTTGCTGAGCGATTTGCATGGCTTGGGTTTTTTTAAGTGAGCGTAGCTGGCGTGTATTGGCTTCATTGTGCATAAGCTGGCAAAGCGCTGAGCAGAGTATATCTATGCGCGCTTGTTGCATTTTCGACACTGTTGTATTGGCAATATTAAATGCACTCACCACAGCTAAGAGTTCATTTGAATGGGTGACAACTGGAAGGGCAATGCAATTATCGATTGATAGCTTCTGTGTATCCTGATGCAAGGCTGCCCAATTCGGATCTGCACTTATATTAGCGATGAGTTCTGTCTGCACGTGGGACAATACGCTGTGGGGCAAGCTTTTAGCTTGGGTACCATTTAGGGCTAATATGGCATTTAATAACGTATCAGGTGTGGCCAAGTTCAACGCCACAGACACGCTGTTGTTCATCTCGGTGCGCCACAGAACTAGATATTGGCTGTTCAAGGTTTCTTGCAATAACGCCGCCAGGGTATGTACAGCATTTGATGTTTCACCAAGCAAGGCTGTTAGTACATCTGACTTAAAGCTATCAATGCTCAAGCGTGTGCGCTCTGCAAAATGTGCTGTCATGCACTGGGTCATACCTCGACGTTTGGGCTTTTTATCGCACACCTTCAATTTAATGTTGGCGGCTTAAGCCTCTTTATTATGGGTGAACAGTCACGTTAACTTTTGCTTAGCCTCAAGCTTCAGTCAATATTTGCCTAACTGAGATGCTCAAAATAGCAACAAAAGTTGGCCAAGTATATATAGTTATCAGGTTTATAGATCGCCGTAAATTGCTTGTAAGGCACTGATAGCAGTGATTGCGGCGGTTTCAGTACGCAGTACCCTTGGGCCTAATTGAACGGTTTGAAACCCGCCTTGTTCGGTCTGATAAAGCTCCTGATCGGAAAACCCACCTTCCGGACCTATTAGCAAACGTACGCCATCTTTGCCAACGCTGGTATGACGAAAGCTTTTCTCGGCTCTTGGGTGTAGGGCTAAGCGCAATGCTTGCGTAGATTGATTAACCCAGCTTTGAAAATCCATCGGCATATGCAAAACGGGCAAGACGTTACGGCCGCACTGTTCACACGCCGCAATAATAATTTTTTGCCACTGTGCATGTTTCTTCTGCCAACGTTGCTCATCGAGCTTCACACCGCAGCGCTCTGTGATGAGCGGTGTTATTTCAGTGACACCTAACTCAACAGATTTTTGCAGCACCCAATCCATTCTGTCGCCACGTGATACGCCTTGGCCTAAGTGAATGCTTAAAGGTGATTCAAGACTCATGCTGAGCTTAGCGTCGATTTGTACACGCACCTTACGCTTGGAAACATCGATAAATTCACCGCTGTACTCATTGCCATCACCGTTGAACAGAACGACAGGCTGGCCGACCTTGGAACGCAATACATTGGCGACATGATTACTGGCGTCAGGGGTTAATGACAATTCTTGGTCTGGATGAAGGGTATCAGGATGATAAATTCTGGAGATTCGCATAGTTCAAACAATTAGTCGGTTTGCAGCTATGGTATCAAGGTCTCTTGGAATTAGGAAAGTGTATTAGAAACGTGAACTAGAAGAGGGGAACACAAACGTGAAGTAAAGTTAGTTTGGGGTCATTAAATCGTGTCTAACATATAGAACAATACTCGATAGGGGGTTCAGGCCTATCGAGTATTAGATTTAGTTTACTTCTGCTACCTTACCAGTATCTATTGATGACGCCTGAGCTATGGCGTTAGCCCCCTTGCGTGCATATTTAGTATTCTTACCCGTGTCTTTAAATAACGAATAAGCAAATAGAACTGCTACGGTAGTCGCGAGTATTACGAGTAGCAACATTTTCAATTCCTTTAAAAATATTATGCCAAATCGATTAAGTCGACGAGGCCAGTATACCACCAACAGCAAAGTGTGTTCAAAGAATAAACTTTTCGCCTTCATGTCTTACAACTAAAGGGTAGTAGCCGAAAGTTGTAAGCAAAAACAATATATTTATTAAAAATTACAGGTATATTAAGCCAGCGTAAAAAAGCACTGGCTTTGTATTATTTAATCAATATGTAATATTAAATAGTACCTGCACAGATATGCTGGGCGTGATGGTAGAGGATTCGGAGTAACCATCGAAAAATAATGAAATAAATGGAGAAATACATGTTTGAATTCGACTCAGAACAAATGTCACAAATGATGGACACTTACGTTATTCCTTGGGGAATTAATATCGTAATGGCTATCTTGATCTACATCGTTGGTAAAATAGTTGTTGGCATCATCGTTAACTTGTTTGGCAAGGTAATGAAGCGCTCTAAATACGACGATATGTTAGTAAATTTCATCAAAGCGATATTGAACGCCATTCTGATGTTGTTCGTTATCATCGCATCATTGAACGAACTAGGTGTTGATACTACCTCGCTTGTCGCGATTTTAGGTGCTGCTGGTTTAGCCATTGGTTTATCTTTACAAGGTTCACTACAAAACTTTGCTGCAGGCGTAATGTTACTTGTATTTCGTCCATTTAAAGCGGGTGACTTTGTTGAAGCGGGTGGAGCTGCAGGTGTGGTTAAGAGCATCAGTATTTTCACTACCATCATGACCAGTGGTGATAACAAAGAAATTATCGTACCTAACGGCCAAATATACAGTGGCACCATCACTAACTACTCTGCAAAAGAAACGCGCCGTGTAGATATGGTTGTTGGTATCGGCTATGACGCTGACCTTAAGCGCGCTAAAGAAGTATTGAAAGAGCTAGCAGCTGCTGACCCACGCATTCTTCAAGATCCAGCGCCGACTATTGCTGTCGCTGAACTTGCTGATAGCAGCGTTAACTTTGTGGTACGTCCTTGGGTGAAATCTGCTGATTTCTGGGGTGTTAAATTCGATTTTACCGAAGCGGTTAAATTACGTTTCGACCAAGAAGGTATTTCAATTCCATTCCCACAAATGGATGTACACCTTCACAAAGACGCAGAATAATTTCTAAAGTCTTACAAAAATGCCGCTTTAAAGCGGCATTTTTTTTGTCTGTTATTTGTATGACTAAGTTGATTACGTCTTACATTGGGGACGGTCTTTAGCCTGCTGATATAACGCAAGGGCCGGTCCCATATTTTCACCTAACTTTTCGATTCTGCTTTGCGGGGCAGGGTGGGTAGACAGCATCTCTGCCTGACGATTATCACCACTCGCTTTATCCATGTTCTGCCATAGGTTAACCGATTGCTTTGGGTCAAAGCCTGATTGTGCCATTAACTGTAAGCCAATTAAGTCCGCTTCGGTTTCATGTGTGCGGCTAAAAGGCAGTTGTACGCCTACTTGCACGCCCATACCGATAGCGGCCATTATCATATTGTTATTGGCGATTTGATTGGCTTGCAATAATTGATTGGTTGCTTCCATGCCAATACCTATCAAGGTACTGCTCGACATCCGCTCATTACCATGGTCAGCGATAACGTGTCCCACTTCATGGCCAATTACCGCAGCTAACTGATCTTGATTTTCTGCGACATCAAGTAATCCTGTGTACACGCCAATCTTGCCCCCTGGAAGCGCGAATGCGTTGACTTGCGGGTCATCGAAAACCACCAATTCCCATTCACCAGAGAATACTGATTTCGGTACATGCTTGGTGATGGCATCCGCTACGCAAGACACAAATTTATTGGTGACTTGGGTATTAGAGACTTTCTGCTCTGATTTCATGCCATCAAATGTCTGCTGGCCCATGTTAGCTAGCTGATCAGAGGAATAAAGCTTAAGTTGGTTGCGCCCTAATGGTGATTTAGCACAGCTCGTCAATAGTAACGTGGATACACAGACGGCGGTGAACACTTTGCTAAGTGAAAATGTCATGGCGTACTTCCTGTAAAGTAATGTAAAGGGAATAGGGTGATACTACCTTGTTATATCGACAGGGTTAATAGATGTCCCCTGTTTAGGGTCGACGATAGCCAAAAAAAAACGTATCAAGCACTTGCTGATACGTTTTTTGTGTCACTGGATTAGTCCTCAAGATGCTAGTCAGCACCTGATCTTTTCAGTTATAGATTTGCAGCAGCGCGCAAAGCGTCCGCTTTATCTGTTTTCTCCCAGGGGAATTCTTCACGGCCAAAGTGACCGTAGGCGGCGGTGGCTTGATAAATTGGACGTTCCAAATCAAGCATTTTAATTAAGCCGTATGGGCGAAGTTCAAAGTGTTCGCGCACCAAGGTGGTTAACACTTCATCAGAGACTTGCCCTGTTCCAAAGGTTTCAACGTTAATGGATGTTGGCTCGGCAACACCGATGGCGTAAGAAATTTGAATTTCACAACGCTTTGCTAAACCAGCCGCCACTATGTTTTTGGCCACGTAGCGCCCCGCGTATGCAGCACTGCGGTCAACTTTTGACGGATCTTTACCAGAGAACGCACCGCCACCGTGACGTGCCATACCGCCGTAGGTATCAACGATAATTTTACGTCCTGTTAGCCCACAATCACCCATTGGGCCGCCAATCACAAAACGGCCTGTTGGGTTAATAAAGTATTTAGTTTGCGCTGTTAACCATTTAGCAGGTAAAACCGGCTTAATGATCTCTTCCATCACCGCTTCACGTAATTGCTCAGTGGTCACGGAATCACAGTGCTGGGTTGATAGCACAACGGCATCTATACCCACGGGGACGTTATCTTCGTACACGAAAGTAACTTGGCTTTTTGCATCAGGGCGTAGCCAATCCAATTGGCCGCTTTTACGAATTTCAGCTTGGCGCTTCACTAAACGATGAGCGTAAGTGACTGGAGCTGGCATCAGTACGTCAGTTTCATCACTGGCGTAACCAAACATAAGTCCTTGGTCGCCAGCGCCTTGATCTTCTGGGCGAGTGCGGTCAACACCTTGATTAATATCAGGTGATTGTTTACCAATGGCGTTCAATACCGCACATGAGTCGGCGTCAAAACCCATATCTGAATGGGTGTAGCCTATTTCACGAACGGTATTGCGTGTTAGCTCTTCAATATCCACCCAAGCATTGGTGGTGACTTCACCGCCCACCATGACCATGCCGGTTTTTACGTAGGTTTCACAGGCTACGCGAGCCTTCGGGTCTTGCTTTAGAATTGCATCGAGTACCGCGTCAGAGATTTGATCCGCGATTTTATCTGGGTGCCCTTCGGAAACCGACTCGGAGGTAAAAAGATGCTTAGCCATGTTGGATCCTTATCAAATGAAAATGGTTTAACGAATATAGTGACATTTTACTGATTAAGATCAAAAATACCAGTCTTTACTTCTAGACGTCCAAACGGCTGGGCGTAAACGAACCGTTCCAGTAAAAAAAGTCAACCGCAAATGGAGTTTCGTTAGGTTTTGTCGTTGCAGTTAGGCGAGGCGTAAGCCAGAATGTAGCGCTATATCGGTCGCTATTTTACATTTTCGATGAGTTTTTAACAGCGAGCGTCAACCAGTCATTAATAATCAGGAGACCACATGCCTTCACGTCAACAACTCGCTAACGCAATACGTGCGCTTAGTATGGATGCAGTACAACAGGCTAATTCAGGACACCCAGGCGCCCCAATGGGCATGGCGGATATAGCCGAAGTATTGTGGAACGATTTTTTAAAGCACAATCCGGCGAATCCAAACTGGGCTAACCGCGATCGCTTTATTATGTCTAACGGCCACGGTTCGATGTTAGTTTACTCATTGTTGCATTTGACCGGTTATGAGTTACCCATTGAAGAGTTGAAAAACTTCCGTCAATTGCATTCTAAAACACCAGGCCACCCAGAGTATGGCTACGCGCCAGGCGTTGAAACAACCACTGGCCCACTAGGTCAAGGCATCAGTAATGCAGTCGGTATGGCGATTGCTGAGAAAATGTTGGCAGCGCAATTCAACCAAGAAAAATTCGATATCGTTGATCATTTCACTTATTGCTTCCTAGGTGATGGCTGTTTGATGGAAGGTATTTCTCATGAAGCCTGCTCACTTGCTGGAACATTAGGTCTTGGCAAGTTAGTGGCATTTTGGGATGACAACGGTATTTCTATCGATGGTCACGTAGAGGGTTGGTTCACTGATAATACCCCTGCACGTTTTGAAGCTTATGGTTGGCATGTTATTGCCGATGTTGATGGCCACGACCCACAAGCGATTAAAGCGGCAGTTGAAACGGCGAAAGCCAATACCACTCAACCGACGTTGATATGCTGTAAAACCGTTATCGGTTTCGGTTCTCCAAATAAATCAGGTAGCCATGATTCACACGGCTCACCATTAGGTGCAGATGAAATCACTGCGACCCGCGAATTCTTAAAATGGCCATATGGGGCATTTGAAATTCCGGCAGACATCTACGCAGGTTGGGATGCAAAAGCGTCAGGTTCTGATTTAGAGCAAGCATGGAATGAAAAATTTGCTGCTTACGGGAAAGCCCATCCTGAATTAGCCGCTGAATTAACACGTCGTCTAAACGGTGATTTACCTGCTGATTTCGCTGAAAAAGCCCAAGCATTCGTTGAGCAATCTCAAGAGAAAGCTGAAAATGTAGCGAGTCGTAAGTCGTCACAAAACTCTATCGAAGCATTCGCTGGCATCATGCCTGAAATTTTAGGTGGCTCGGCAGATTTGGCTGGTTCAAATCTAACGCTTTGGTCAAAATCTAAAGGCGTCACAGCTGACGATGCCAGCGGTAACTATTTATACTACGGTGTGCGCGAATTCGGTATGAGCGGCATCATGAATGGTATTGGTTTGCACGGTGGTTTCCGTCCATTTGGTGCCACCTTCCTGATGTTTATGGAATATGCACGCAATGCAGTGCGTATGGCTTCTTTGATGGGGATTCCAAATATCTTTGTTTATACCCATGACTCGATTGGTCAGGGCGAAGATGGCCCAACTCACCAGCCTATCGAGCAATTAGCAAACTTGCGTTTAACGCCTAATTTAGCCACATGGCGCCCTTGTGACGGTGCTGAAACAGCCGTTGCATGGAAATCTGCGCTAGAGCGTAAAGATGGCCCTAGTGCATTGGTGTTTAGCCGTCAAGGTTTGCCTGGTCAAACGCGTAACGCTGAACAACTCGCTAACGTAGCTAAAGGGGGTTACATCCTCAAAGATAGCGATGGCGAGCCTCAAGTCATTTTGATTGGTACCGGTTCTGAAGTCGGTGTTGCCATGGATGCAGCTGAGCAATTAGCTGCCAAAGGCGTTGCTGTGCGCGTTGTGTCTATGCCAAGTACCTCGGTGTTTGACCAACAAGATGCGGCTTATCGCGAATCTGTATTACCGCGCGCAGTGACTGCACGTGTAGCCGTTGAAGCTGCTCACGTCGATTACTGGAGCAAGTATGTTGGTCTTGATGGTGCAGTCGTCGGAATGTCTACTTTTGGTGAGTCTGCACCGGGTGGCGTACTACTCAAGCACTTCGGTATCACAGCTGATGCCGTGGCTGAGAAAGCACAAGGTTTATTGAATTCTTAGGAAATGGCTTCCAGTTGAAACAATAAAACTATAATCTAAGGCGCTTTCGAGCGCCTTAGCTATTTTAGTGACGCACTTTTTACGTTTTAAATTGCGTTTTAAATCATGTTGCAAATAGTGTTTTAAATTTCAGTAAGAGCCAAATGATACGAGTAGCAATTAACGGTTTTGGTCGTGTTGGTCGCAACGTATTACGTGCGTTATACGAAACAGGGCAAAACAAGCAAATACAAATTGTGGCGATCAATGAACTCGCCGAGCCTGAGGGCGTAGCACATCTATTAAAATATGATACTGCGCATGGGCGTTTCCGTTTTCCTGTAGTGCTAGACAACCAACAGCTTGTGGTTGCTGGTGACCATATCACTTTATTGCAGCAAGAAAATATTCGCGACCTGCCTTGGGCGCAACTTGATATTGATGTGGTTCTTGAGTGTACCGGTGTCAATAATGAGCGGGTTCACGGCGAACAACATATCGCTCAAGGGGCGAAAAAAGTGTTGTTTTCTCAGCCCTGTGGCCCAGATGTTGATGCAACGATTATTATGGGGATCAACGAGGAGTCTCTTAAAGCTAGCGATAGCATAGTATCTGCGGGTTCATGTACGACCAACTGCATCGTCCCTGTCATTCAAGTACTCGATGAAGCATTTTCAGTTTCAAGTGGCACCATCACGACTATCCATTCATCCATGCACGATCAACAAGTGATAGATGCTTACCACCCAGATTTACGCCGAACTCGTGCCGCTAGCCAATCAATTATCCCAGTGGACACCAAATTAGCCCGGGGAATAGAGCGGGTTTTACCTAAGTTTGCAGGCAAATTCGAAGCCATCGCTGTGCGCGTGCCGACTATTAACGTTTCTGCAATGGATTTAAGCGTAACCCTTGATGCCAAAGTGACTATCGATGACGTGAACCAAGCGTTAAAAACGGTAAAAAATGGGCGTTTGAATGGTATTTTAGATTTTACTGAAGAGCCTTTGGTGTCAGTGGATTTCAACCACGACGCACATTCTTGCATCGTGGATGGCACACAAACGCGAGTGAGCCACAAACAACTGGTTAAATTACTGGTGTGGTGTGATAACGAATGGGGGTTTTCAAACCGAATGATTGATATTGTACTCGTCATGAACACCTTATCGCTGGGCAATACGGGCAAATGATGTTGGTCGCGGCAATTGAGAGGGCATTTTTGCACCTAGCACGCGTAACCCGGTACACAACGAGTTTACAGATTACATTTTTTAATTAGCAATTCACGTTTAACACGTCAAATGGGGAAAATATGTCAATAATTAACATGACTGATTTAGATTTAGCAGGAAAGCGCGTACTTATTCGTCAGGATCTGAACGTACCTGTCAAGGGCGGAAAAGTCACTTCCGATGCGCGTATTAAGGCGTCTTTAGGCACACTTAAACATGCACTTGAAGCCGGTGCCAAGGTCATGGTTATGTCTCATTTAGGTCGCCCCACAGAAGGTGAGTACGACAGTGCATTCTCATTGCAGCCCGTGGTTGATTATCTTAATGACGTTCTAGAGTGCTCAGTAAGCCTAGCGAGTGATTATTTAAACGGTGTTGATGTGAAAGCCGGCGAACTGGTCGTTCTTGAAAATGTACGTTTCAACGTAGGCGAAAAGAAAGACGACGAAGCGCTTTCTAAGCAATACGCCGCGTTATGTGATGTATACGTAATGGACGCTTTTGGCACTGCGCACCGTGCACAAGCCTCAACTCATGGCGCGGGCAAATTCGCACCTGTTGCCTGCGCTGGCCCGCTACTGGCGGGTGAACTAGAAGCACTAGGTAAAGCATTGCACAATCCGGCGCGTCCAATGCTGGCGATTGTTGGCGGCTCTAAAGTGTCAACCAAGTTAACGGTACTTGAATCTTTATCTAATAAAGTGGACCAGCTTATTGTGGGTGGCGGCATCGCCAATACCTTTATTGCCGCCACTGGCAACAACGTGGGTAAATCCTTGTATGAAGCTGATTTAATCCCTGAAGCGAATCGTTTATTAGCGGCGGCAAAAGATGCAGGTGGGAATATCCCTGTGCCTGTTGATGTTGTCACTGGCAAGGAGTTCTCAGAGCAAGCACAAGCAACACTCAAGGCCGTTAGTGACGTAGCAGACGATGATATGATTTTTGATATCGGGCCACAGACTGCCACTGAGCTGGCAGAGTTGATCAAAAACGCCGGAACAATCGTCTGGAATGGCCCTGTAGGGGTATTCGAATTTGACCAATTTGGAGAGGGCACAAAAGCCATTGCTATGGCAATTGCACAAAGTAATGCATTTTCTATTGCTGGCGGTGGTGATACGTTAGCAGCAGTAGACAAATATGGTATCGAAGATAAGATATCGTATATCTCTACCGGTGGTGGCGCATTTTTAGAATTTTTAGAAGGTAAAGCGCTACCGGCTGTGACTATGTTAGAAGCGCGCGGCGCGTAATTTACTTGATAATTTGATCAGCGCGTAAACAAAGAGCGCGAACAAGAAATTTAAGAGCAAGAAATTCAATAATAAGAAAAGCAAAAGCTTTCATTAACCTTTGTAACCTACTAGCCGGTTTACCCCCGGCTCACAACACAATTAAGGAGTGTTGCTCATGGCATCACAAGCACAATTGGATATGCTAAAAAAAATAAAAAGCGACAATGGATTTATCGCGGCCCTTGACCAAAGTGGAGGCAGTACGCCTAAAGCTTTGCGTTTATATGGTGTTGAAGAAACTGAATATAGCAATGATGATGAGATGTTCACTCAAGTTCACTTGATGCGAACTCGCATAGTCACGAGCCCTGCCTTTAATGGTAAGCGTGTACTGGGCGCTATATTATTTGAAAATACATTAGATCGTGAAATTGACGGTAAATCATCTGCGCATTTTTTATGGCAGGAAAAGAACGTTGTTCCGTTTTTGAAAGTAGATAAAGGCTTACTGGATGAAGAGAACGGCGTTCAGTTAATGAAGCCTATCGCTGATTTAGACAACTTGTTGGCTAAAGCAAATGCACAAGATGTGTTTGGCACCAAAATGCGCTCAGTGGTCAAGCTGGCTAACAAAGCAGGTATTGATGCCATTGTTGCTCAACAGTTTGAAGTGGGTAAGCAAATTTTAGCTGCCGGGTTAATGCCGATAATCGAACCAGAAGTTGATATTAACAGCCCAGAAAAAGCACAAGCAGAAGCATTGTTGAAAGCGGCTATCTTAGCCGAACTTGATGGCTTGAATGCCGATCAAACTGTGATGCTCAAGCTGACTCTACCTGAAGAAACTAATTTTTACAGTGAGTTAGTTGAGCACCCTAAAGTGTTGAAAGTGGTAGCCCTCTCAGGTGGTTACAATCGTCAAGAAGCCAACCGTCGTTTGTCAGAGAATAAAGGCATTATTGCTAGCTTCTCGCGCGCACTAACAGAAGGCGTGAGTGCTAAGCAATCAGACGAAGAGTTTAACGCGACGCTAGATGACGCTATTGAAGGTATTTATCAAGCATCAGTTAGCTGATAACGTGCTGAATGTGTTCATGAAAACCAAGCTTAGTGCTTGGTTTTTTTGTATTTGAATTGTTTCTATATAGCAAAATAGTGTCTATACCTTTGCCTAGTAGATTTACCCTCTACACTTGCTATTATATGGGTAGCCTATCTTCGTTTTGTTAATTAAAGATAAAATTATGTTTATCAACCGCTTACAGAAAATGGTGCGCGTTATATGCAAGTAACGTTGCCTCTGCCATTATATAAAAAATTGTCAGTTACATTCAGGGTAGAGCCTGGTTGTTTAGGGCCTGATGGGGTTGAGCATATTGAGGGTTTTTGTCAGTTTGCTAAGCAGCAAGTGGCTAAATTGCATAGTGACTTTGTGCGCTGGCGTATCATACCTCGATACGACAAAAGTTTGCCTGAAACCGAATATAAAACCAATAATAAGCGTCTTGATCACAAAAAAGCGACCCAATATTTACGGGTTTTTGAGCAAGAGTTAGAGACGTTTGAAGAGCACTTTCAAGACAAACTAGCCGAGTTGATTGATCAATATTTGGGGCGTTAAGCGTCCAGTAACCACTGTTTTTCCACCGCTATATCCACTTGGCTTAATACATACTCCCATAGCTTAGGCGCAATATCTTGCAAATAGGTATTTCGTTTAAGCACTTGGCTTTTCTTAACGTGATTTACCTTCCAACTGCCACCTTGATTACTCATGTTCTGCAACACAGGCAAGACTCTGTCCATGCCTTTGGCGAATCTTGCATCTGCGGTGTGGGCTTGCTCAAATTCGAGCCACATATCTAACATGCTTTGCCCTATATGCTTGGGTAACAGGCCGAAGATACGTTTGGCAGCTTCCAGTTCTTTTTGTTCTTGCGCTTGATGATCTTGCTCGTCTGCAAAGGCAAATAAATCCCCAGCGTCTATTTCAACAATATCGTGAATAAGCAGCATTTTAGTCACGCGTAATATATCTACGGGCTCGTCCGCGTATTCCACCATAACGTTTGCTAACAGTGCAATGTGCCAACTGTGCTCGGCGCTATTTTCTTGACGATTATCGTCGGCTTCAACAACCGTCTTGCGATACACCGCTTTAAGTTTGTCTATTTCGAGCATAAAAGAGATTTGAGCAGAAAGGTCGTGCATGTTTTGGGAGATCCTGAATATGGAAAGCGGCAACAGCGAAATGCGTGTTGCCTTGTTGGTACTTAAAGTTCGCTGGTGTCGTTTCGATCTGCGATTTTTTTCAAGTTTTCGTGAATTTTAAACAGCACGATCAGTAGTTCGCACCAGATTCGGGCACCCACTGCGCCCGCGATGAGTATCCCAGCACCAGCGAAAAAACCACCGCCGTAAGAATTAAACATGGTGCCTACGCCTGATACTACAGCTGCAAGCAGCATCAACCAGTAAACAACGGTGATGATTTTTGGGGTGAGCATGGAGTCGAAGAAAAAAAGATCTTTCATTGTATAGCTTCCTTGTTATGTATATTAGAAACGCAGTTCAACTGCGAAGTTCCACATTGCTCTCACAATGTGAAGGCAATACTATAAGATATTTTTATTAACTAATACAATAGGTTATGCCTGATGGGTCAGCATCTTACCTAAACCACTGATATTCAAGCAGGTGTTATTCGTAGCGCAGTTGTAGGTCTACAGCGTGTAGATAGCGCTCTTCGGTTGCCAGATCCGCACTAAAAATAGGCTTATTCTCAAGCCAACCTTCGGGGAATGTTAGCCGTATGCTGTTTGCTTTCACTTTTACGTTAATGGGGGGAAGTATGTCGTCTTGACGCTTAATGTTTAGCAGCACTGCTAAGCGTAAAATGGCGATTAATTTGTGCACTTGCTCTGCTGGATGTTGAGTGAAATCTGCAATTTCGCTTGGGCGAATTTTTTTACGGTAGTAACGCACTAATGTGGCTATTAATATTTGTTGCTCTTGATTAAAGCCAGGTAGGTCTATGTGCTGCAAAATATAGGCAGAATGGCGCTGGGTACCGTGAGTGTTGATTTGCAGGCCCACTTCGTGAAGCAGTGCCGACCAACCTAACATGCTTTTGAGCTCTTTGGTGGCAATATTCCAGCTGTCTTTACATTGTTGGTAAATGTCCATAGTGACACTGTGAACCCGTCTAGCTTGTTCAATATCTACATCGTAACGCGTCGCAAGACTCTCAGCAGAACGCTGGCGTACGTCAGGGTGGGTCAACTGGGTTTCCATTTCATATAAGACCCCTTCGCGCAATGCCGCTGAAGAGAACACCATATGGTCTATATTCAAGCTCTTGAAGATGGCAATCAAGATTGCCAAACCCGCCGCGAAAACAGGCTTACGATCTTCACTCATTTGGCTGATGTTAAGTTTATCTAGCGTGCCGGCATCACAGCTGATTTTCACTAAACGGGTAAGTTGTGACAAGGTAACTTTACCTTCGGTGGATTTCACACTGTCATTTTGCGCGATCTGAATAATGTTGCGGATGGTGCCAGAGGTGCCAATACAGCTTTTCCAGCCCGCGCGTAAGTAAGCTTTGTCGATCATTTCTAGTTCTTGCTGAGCGGCGGTAATAGCACGCTCGAAAGACTTGTTTTTCAGCTCATTGTTTTTGAAGAACTTCTTAGTGTAACTGACACAGCCCATTTGTAAGCTGCGCAACATTTTAGGCTCAAACCCTTGGCCAATAATAAATTCAGTTGAGCCGCCACCGATATCGACCACTAACCGTTGACCGTTGTCGTGGTTAGTATGAGCGACGCCCAAATAAATTAAGCGAGCCTCTTCGGCGCCTCCTATGACTTCAATAGGGTAGGGAAGAATATTACGTGCTGCGCGGATAAATGTTTTGGCGTTGCTGGCTTTGCGTAAGGTATAGGTGGCGACGATGCGCACATTCTCTGGTGGAAAGTCTCGCAGGCTTTCTGCTACGACATTGAGGGCATCTAAGCCGCGTTGTTGGGCCTCGTCATCAAGGTGATAATCACTGCTTAAGCCTTGAGCTAAACGCACTTTTTGTTTAACTCTGTGCAGGATCTGAACTGATCCTGCGACTACGCGGGCGACCACTAAATGAAAGCTGTTAGAGCCAATGTCTAATGCGGCAATTTTGCTGGTGTCTCTTACTTCTACACCATCAAATGGCGCATTGTCATTGGGCATCGTTCTTTTTTTCCTGCTGTTTAATGTACTCATAGGTCTCTATTTGAGAGCGCAGCTTTTTGCGATTACCACGACGTACGTATTTGTTCGATTGGTGTTGGTCAATAATACGGGCTTTAAGGGTATCTTGAAATTGAATTTCGAGAATATCCAAAATTTGCTTGATGAGCTTGGGTTCGTATATGGGGCAACCCACTTCGATACGAAAATCCATGTTGCGGGTCATCCAATCCGCGGATGAGATAAACACGCGTTTCTCGCCGGCATTCTCAAATACCATCACCCGAGGATGCTCCAAGAATCGATCGACGATGCTGATCACCGATATATTTTCGCTCAACCCTTTTACGCCAGGAACCAGTGAGCACATCCCGCGAATGATTAAACGTACTTCTACCCCTGCCTGACTGGCTTTATACAGGTCGTCGATAAGCAGTTGGTCATCCAAGTTATTCAGTTTAAGGGTAATGCCTGCACTTAAGCCTTCTTTGACGTTTTGTATTTCTTGCCTGATCAACAGTTGTATTTTGGTACGTGCGTTAATTGGCGAGATCTGTAAATGTTGAAACTTTTGGCGTCGATAGGGTTGCTGAATAAAGTTAAAAACGTTTTCTGCCTCCAGGGCAAGCTCTTGATTACGGGTAAACAAACTAAAATCGGTATAGATTTTTGCGGTTTTCTCGTTGAAGTTACCTGTACCGAAATGTGCATAATGAATTAATTCCCCTTTCTCTTCACGGCTAACCAAACACAGTTTGCTGTGAATTTTCAGCGCATGCATACCAAATACGACTTTAATACCCGCATCGGTCATGGTTTTTGACCAGCCAATGTTGGCTTCTTCGTCAAAACGCGCTCTTAACTCAACCACCACAGTGACTTTTTTTCCGTTGTCGACTGCATCAATAAGCGAGTCTATGATGCGCGAGTTCTTTGCTACTCGATAGATATTGAGCTTTATCTGTTTCACCTTGGGATCAAATGCAGCTTGGCGTACAAACTCAGTCACATGCAAGAAGCGATGGTAAGGATAGTAAAGCAGAATATCTTTTTCGCTGATCGCATCAAACACCGTGTTGTGGCGGGCGAAATCGCTCGAGGTTATGGCCGGTAGTTTTGGATTTTCTAAGTAGTCACGGCCGACATTTGGAAAGCCAATAAAATCTTTAAAGTTTCGGTAAGTACCGCCAGCAATGAGGCTATCGTAAGACGATATCTTTAAGCGTTTCTTCAGGTTACGTACCATGTCACTGGGCATCTGCTCGTCATACACCACGCGCACCGGCTCGGCAATCAAACGTTGTTTCATGCTTTCTGACATTTTTTCAACGTAACTTTCTTCAATTTCATCATTTATAGAGTATTCAGAATCTCGAGTCATTTTGAAGGAGTAGGCTTCACCTGATTCAAAATCAACAAAACCTTTAAAAATGCTTTCAAGATTGAGCCGTATAATGTCATCGAGCAATATGATGTATTTCTTTTTACGGCTATTCTCAGGAGGGATCACCACAAAACGTGACAGCGCCTTGCTGGGCACTTCAATTGTGGCGTACTGAGTATTCTTGCCGCTATTATTAATCGCTACATATAAATAGGTGGCTGAGTCATTTAAGCGAGATACAAGGTTTACTTTGCCATGTAATAAAATGGGGGCAATGTGACGTAATATCTTATTTTTGAAGTAGTTCTTTAGCCAAGTAGTTTGGTAGTCGGACAACTTTTCATTTTCAAGTAAGAAAATATTATAGCGAGCGAGTCGGGCCACAACGTCTTCGCGCACACGTTCAAAGTCTTCTGTCATGCCTAAGACTTTCTCTTGGATCTGCTCCATGAGTATTTTAGTTTGCTCAGCCTTTTCATTATCACCTTCGTCCAAGTGAATATAGATTTTACGTTTAACATCAGCGACACGAACGCGATAGAACTCGTCCATATTACTTGAGTAAATACCTAGAAATCGAATTCGTTCAACGATAGGATTTTTGCGATCTGCTGCTTCTTGAAGAACGCGTTGATTAAACGCCAGCCAACTGATTTCACGAGAAAAGTAGATATTGGGTTGAGAAGTCATTACGTCTTAATTGTCAAAATAAACAAAATTTGAGCGATATAGTGTCAATTGTGTATGACGAATTTATGACAGCTATATCGCAGCCTTGTACGCCTTGCTCATCGTAGACTTAGGCTTTACAAAACAGCCAAGCCCGATGTAAATCTATTTTGTTGGTGTTGAGCTGATATCAACCACCAAGTCGTCGGCGATGGACTCTAATGCATCACTCAACTCATCCAAATCGAAACCCTCTTCTATGGCAACTAATGCGTTAGCTTTAAACAGTAAACCACCCCAATTAGGAGCGCTGTCGCAGGTGGAGTCAAATTTAACAATGTTGAGGTTGAAGCGATTCAAAATCGTTGTAAGCTCTTGCACGATCCCAGGCTTGTCATTGCCCATTATGTCTATTTGAACCGTTTGAGTGTGGGCGGCAAGGTTGTTATCCCCTTCGACCAAATTGATAGAGAGATCCGGATGGGTAGAGAATTGCTCTATTAATGCTGCTTTTTTCTCCTCAGGCAATTGAATTTCAACAAAGCCAGCGAAGTGACCTGCCATGTACGACAAGTTACTGCCAAGCCAATTTCCGCCCAATTTGAACACTGATTGAGCAAGTGAGTCGACCAAGCCACGCTTATCCTTACCAACAAGTGTAAAAATCAATGATTTCATATTAATGAACCTCGCGTTAAAGTGATGCTCTAGGTATTGAGATTTAGCATAGCGTAGAATCATGGTGAATGTGTGTAATTTTTCCTTAATAATCAATTGATAGTATAATATAGACCTTCCAAATTTAGCTCTGATTGCCGAGCAAATGTGACAGTTTATTGAAATGCCAATTGAGCGCTATTATTACCATGTGTTGTAAAACTGATACGAAAAGCACGTCACTGTCATGTTACTGTCATTTTTCTTCAGGTATCATGCGCGACGATTAAATTCGAATTGTAGTATTTAAACCATAGAGATACTTAACGTATGCCAACAAACACATTTCTTGGGGTTTTCGCAAAATCTCCCCTGAAGCCGCTTGAAGATCACATTAAAGTGGTGAACAAATGTAGCCAAGGGCTGCTTCCATTTTTTAATTCTGTTTTCGCCGGCGATTGGGAAAAAGCAGCACTATTTCAGAAAGAAATTTCTAATTTAGAAAAGCAAGCTGACACGCTTAAGCGAGATCTTCGCATCAGTTTGCCCCGCGGTATTTTTATGCCTATTCAGCGTCAAGACGTTCTTGAGTTGTTAACCCAGCAGGACAAAATTGCCAATAAAGCGAAAGATATTTCTGGTCGTGTGTTAGGTCGACACATGGATATTCCAGTGATCATGCGTGAAAGCTTCATGGCTTACTTGGAGCGTTGCCTAGATGCAACGAAACAAGCAAAACGTGTGATAAACGAGCTAGAGGATTTACTTGAAACTGGGTTTCGTGGACGTGAAGTCCGCCTAGTGGAAGATATGATCGTCGATCTAGATAAAATTGAAGATGATACCGACGTCATGCAAGTTGCTGTACGTAGGGAGTTATTGGAATTAGAGTCACAGCTTAACCCGATTGATGTCATGTTTTTATACAGCATCATCGAATGGGTTGGGGAGTTGGCTGATATTTCAGAGCGAGTTGGTTCAAGACTCGAACTCATGTTAGCCAATTAAGAGAAAGCATTAATGGATATTTTACAAACATACGGCTTCACACTCATTGTTGTAGCTGCTTTGGTCGGTTTCCTCATGGCATGGGGTATTGGTGCAAATGATGTAGCAAATGCCATGGGCACATCTGTTGGCTCTAAAGCTTTGACTATCAAGCAAGCGATTTTGATTGCTATGGTATTTGAGTTTGCAGGGGCTTATTTGGCGGGCGGTGAGGTAACGTCCACCATTCGTAAAGGTATTTTAGATTCGTCTTACTTTATTGAAAGTCCCGAGTTATTAGTATACGGAATGATATCCGCGTTACTTGCGGCTGGTATTTGGTTGGGCTTTGCTTCTTATCTAGGCTGGCCGGTGTCGACTACACATTCAATTGTGGGCGCGCTAGTGGGCTTCGCCGCTGTAGGAGTAAGTGCTGATGCTGTTGCTTGGAATAAAGTCGGTGGCATAGTGGGGAGTTGGGTGATAACCCCTGCCATATCGGGTTTCATTGCTTTCCTTATTTTCCAAAGTGCGCAAAAACTCATTTTTGATACTGATAAGCCATTTAACAACGCTAAACGTTATGTGCCTTTTTACATGGCTGCAGCGGGCTTTGTAATGTCGTTGGTGACGATCAAAAAAGGCTTGAAGCATATTGGTTTTGAAATTGGAGCCGCCGAGGGATATTACGTCTCTATCGCCATCGCTATCTTGGTAGGGATTGTTGGTAAGTACGCGATAAATCGCATTAAATACGATGAGAAAGCAGACAAGCGTACCCATTTCGCTAACGTTGAAAAAGTGTTTGCTATTCTGATGGTCGTGACGGCATGCTGCATGGCATTCGCCCATGGTTCAAACGATGTAGCTAATGCGATTGGGCCGCTGGCTGCCGTCGTTAGTATCATTCACAATGATGGTGAAATAACCAGTAAAGCCGGGTTGGTCTGGTGGATTTTACCGTTAGGTGGCTTAGGTATTGTTGCAGGTTTAGCGCTTTTTGGTCACCGAGTTATCGCTACCATAGGAAATGGTATTACTCACCTTACTCCTAGTCGTGGTTTTGCGGCAGAACTTGCTGCAGCATGTACCGTGGTAATAGCGTCTGGTACTGGCTTGCCTATTTCAACCACGCAAACCTTAGTGGGGGCCGTATTAGGTGTCGGCATGGCGCGTGGTATCGCCGCGATTAACTTAGGTGTAGTACGCAACATAGTGGTGTCTTGGGTGGTAACCTTGCCCGCAGGCGCTGGCTTGTCAATACTGTTCTTCTTTGTCCTTAAAGGTATTTTCGCTCCATAGGGACACATGTTGGCGGGCAACCGCCAAATAAAAACAGAACCCGTGTACTCTCAGCCTTAGGGCTAGGTACAGGTTCTGTTTTTTTATATGTGAAATTCACCTAATGGCGTTGGTATCGAAGAAAATTTAGCCCTTTGGCGCGACTGTAATATAACCGTTATAAAACTGTCATATTATGGGCAGCTAATTTGAGTCTCTTATGAAAATAGTTGAATGAAACCAAGTACTTTATCGATAATTTGTGCATGTGTGTGGACGCTAATCAGCGCTCCAGCAAACGCTATGCGCGACTATATCGATGTTGTCGGCTCTTCAACTGTGTATGCCTTCTCCACGGTCGTGGCTGAACGTTTCGGCAAAACCTCACCGTTTCATACACCCAAAATTGAATCGACTGGCTCTGGTGGAGGGTTGAAATTATTCTGCCAAGGTGTGGGAATGAAGTTTCCTGATATTGCCAATTCATCCCGGCGGATCAAACCATCAGAAATTGACCTATGCCAGCGAAACGGTGTTCACGAGGTGATTGAAATCTTGATCGGCTTTGATGGGATCGTGCTTGCGCAAAGTAAATTGGCTGAAAGTATCCCGCTAACACGCCGCGAACTCTACCTAGCATTGGCTAAAAGCGTGCCAAATCCAGATGGTAGTGCAACCACCATCGATAATCCGTTCATAACGTGGCAAGACATCAACCCTAGATTGCCGAACATCGAAATCGAAGTGTTTGGTCCTCCCTCGACTTCAGGTACAAGAGACGCTTTTTCTGAATTGGTACTCGATTATGGTTGTCATACCTTTGCTTGGTTAGCTCAGATGAGTGAGCCACAAAGCCAGGCACAGGCAACGTCAAAAGAAGCCAGAATCCGAAAAAGCCAGCAAAGACGCTTATGCCGGATGTTACGGGAAGACGGCGCTTACATTGATGCGGGGGAGAATGATAATCTGGTTGTGCAAAAATTAAATGCCAATCCAAATGCGCTGGGTTTATTGGGCTTCAGCTTTCTTGATCAGAATAGAGACCGCATTAAAAGCGCTAAAATCGATGGATTTCTTCCGAGCTTTAGCTCTATTGCCAATGGTGATTACCCTATTTCAAGGCCACTCTACTTTTATGTTAAAAAAGCACATATTGGCATGATCCCAGGAATAGAGGCGTTTATACGCGAATTTATCAGTGATAATGCGTCCGGCGAAAGTGGCTATTTGCCGCGCAAGGGGATGATCCCACTGACCAAATCAGAACGCCAAGCCATCGAATATCGAATCAACGCCTTGCACCCAACTATGCATCAATAGATAAGATATACGCGCTATGAAAACCCCGACACTCATCATTCTGACCCTTCTATGTGCTGCAGGCGCTTATATTTTAGTGCGTAATCGTGCGTCTGATATCGCCTATCGAGCTGGCAAAAAGCCTGCGCTCCACTCGTTACCTTATTACTACGGCATGCTTAGCGCGCTTTGGTGTGCCTTGCCTTGCTTGTTGATCGTGTTTGCTTGGACTGTCCTCGATGATTACGCAGTTCACGCCGCTATTGTGAACTTGTTACCAGAATCGGTGCAAGCCTTGCCCGCAAGCGAAATTGATTTGATGGTCAATACCGTGATTAATCTAGCCTTGTATCCCAATGCGTTACTGAGCAGCAGCACGCCAGATTACCTCATTCAAGCAGGGCAAGATTACTTGCGATGGCAGCAACTTAGCCAGCTTAGTCTATCGGTCGTGGTGTTGATTACTTTGTTTTTGGCTTTTTCGTTATGTTGGGCGCGAATAAAACCCAAAGTGAAGGCGCGTCAACAAGTAGAGCGCATATTCAAATGGACACTCCTACTGTGCGCTAGCATCGCTATTTTGACGACTATCGGTATTGTGGTGTCGGTATTATTTGAATCCTTGCGGTTTTTCCAATCTGTGGGCTTTTTTGAATTTATATTCGGCACACATTGGAGCCCTCAGACGGCATTGCGTGTTGATCAAGTAGGCGCCTCCGGTGCTTTTGGGGCGGTTCCCTTGTTTGTAGGAACACTGCTTATTTCCTTTATTGCCATGCTGATTGCCGTACCAGTGGGGTTGATGTCAGCGATTTATCTATCAGAATACGCTACCCCAAGATTGCGCGCCATCGTCAAACCTATGCTTGAAATTTTGGCGGGTATACCCTCGGTTGTGTATGGTTTTTTCGCGGCACTGACCGTGGCACCGTTTATTCGTCAATCCGGAGGCTTTCTCGGCTTGGAGGTATCCTCTGAAAGTGCGCTGGCTGCAGGCTTAGTGATGGGCGTGATGATCATCCCATTTGTCTCATCTTTATCCGATGATGTTTTAAAAGCGGTGCCTCAGTCACTACGTGATGGGTCATTAGGATTAGGGGCAACACAGTCTGAGACCATCAAGCGGGTGGTGATTCCCGCCGCGTTACCGGGTATCGTCAGTGGGGTGTTATTGGCGGCATCACGGGCGATTGGTGAAACCATGATAGTCGTAATGGCGGCTGGTTTGGCCGCGCATCTTACGGCAAATCCACTTGAGTCAGTGACTACTATTACCGTGCAAATCGTCACGCTATTAGTAGGCGATCAAGAATTTGATAGTCCTAAAACCTTGTCTGCATTTGCTTTGGGCTTAATGCTGTTTACCGTGACGTTAGCCCTCAACTATGTGGCCTTGTACGTGGTGCGCCAATATCGTGAAGAGTACGAATAATCATGGGTAAAGCCAGTCACAAATTGCCCTTTACTAAGGTACCTAGCACCATCGACTTAGTTAACCGGAATCTTGCTAAACGTAAGCGCGCTGAATGGCGTTTTCGTGTGTACGGCATCGGGGCCATCCTATTTGGCTTTGCCTGTTTGCTCATTCTGTTTAGCGATATTATCAGCAAAGGACATGGTGCTTTTTTTAAGACCCAGATTCATTTACAGGTTCATTTTAACCCCCAGCGTTTGCAGGTATCACAGCCCAGTGCTATCGAGCAATTCAATAATGCTAACTACGATAATATTGTTCAGGACGCGCTATTTGCAGACAATGCACGTATATCGCCCACATCATTGAGTGCTGTGGATAAGCGCCAATTGCTGAGTTTGATCAGTACCGGGGCGGTGTACAGCCTGAGGGAAATCTTGACTGATTCACCTAGCGTATTTAACCAATCCGTGGGGATATGGCTAACGGTTGATGATGATGTGGATAATTACGTCAAAAGTCTTGCCCATGGCGGAAAGGGGTACACTGGCCGTTTGAGTCAGCAGCAGCAAAGCTGGGTAAACCGCTGGATTGAAAACGGGCAAGTAAGGCAAACGTTCAATACTACTTTTTTTACGTCAGGTGACTCCCGAGAGCCAGAGCAAGCGGGTATTCGCAGCGCACTAATGGGCTCTTTATATATGTTGCTGGTCACCATTGGCTTGTCGTTTCCCATAGGCATTGCCGCTGCGGTGTACTTAGAGGAATACGCGCCTAAAAATAGAGCCACTGATTTCATTGAAGTGAATATAAACAACTTAGCCGCAGTGCCCTCAATTATTTTTGGGCTGTTGGGGTTAGCCATTTTCATCGGGTTTTTCGATATGCCGCGCTCAGTTCCATTGGTGGGCGGATTGGTATTGACCTTGATGACCTTGCCAACCATTATTATTTCAAGTCGCGCGGCGATTAAAGCGGTACCCTCTTCTATAAGAGATGCGGCCTATGGACTTGGCGCATCGAAAATGCAGGTTGTGCTGCATCATGTTTTACCGCTTGCGATGCCCGGCGTGTTAACCGGCGCTATTATTGGTTTCGCCCAAGCATTAGGTGAAACGGCCCCATTACTCATGATAGGCATGGTGGCATTTATTGTGGATGTGCCCGCGGATTTAATGGATCCGTCTAGTGCTTTACCCGTACAGATTTTTCTTTGGTCAGATAGCCCAGAGCGTGCCTTTGTTGAGCGTACCTCAGCGGCAATCATGGTGTTACTCGCTTTTTTAATTTCGATGAATGGCTTAGCGGTTTGGTTGCGCCATCGTCTTGGTCGCAGTCATCAATAGTAGGAATAGGTAGTGAATTCAAAGTCAGGATACAATCGTTTGTTTGACCCTATGGCTGAGACAGGCCAGGCCTTAGATTTTTCTCAGCATGGCCTGGGGCAAAAAACCGTCGGTAACCCTTTTTCAGCGAAGGCTAAAATGTCGGTGCGTAATTTGAATGTGTATTACGATGACAAGCAGGCCATCCACGACGTGAGTTTAGATATTAATCGCAATGAAGTGATGGCGATGATTGGCCCATCAGGTTGCGGTAAATCCACTTTTTTGCGCTGCCTTAATCGCATGAATGACACCATAGAAAACTGCAGTGTTAATGGTGAAGTCACGCTTGATGAACAGGATATTTATCATAAAAAGCAAGATGTTGTACCGCTGCGTGCGAGAGTCGGTATTGTGTTTCAAAAGCCCAATCCGTTTCCTAAATCGATATACGAAAATGTGGCTTACGGGCCAAAAGTGCATGGATTGGTTTCACGACGTGCCCAGTTAGATGAGATTGTCGAAGACAGTTTGCGTAAAGCTAGCCTGTGGGATGAGGTAAAAGACCGCTTGTTTTCTCCTGGCACCGGCCTATCCGGCGGGCAACAACAACGTTTGTGTATTGCCCGTACAATAGCGGTAAGCCCAGAAGTTATTTTAATGGACGAGCCCTGTTCAGCGCTTGACCCCATTGCAACGGCTAGAATAGAAGAGCTGATGGCGGAATTAAGCCAAAACTTTACCATCGCCATAGTCACGCACTCTATGCAACAAGCCGCTAGGGTGTCGAGTCGAACGGCTTATTTCCACATGGGGCGGCTTATCGAAGTAAACGACACACGCCGCGTATTTACCAATCCAGAGCATGAGCTTACCGAAGCCTACATTACCGGCCGATTCGGTTAACCTAAGGAGCATAATATGGAACGCCATATTTCTCAGCGCTTTGACTCTGATTTAGAAGCACTGAAAAGCCAAGTCCTAGAAATGGGCGGCATAGTTGAGCAACAGATTATCGATTCAGTTAAAGCCATAGAATCTGTTAATAGGCCGCTAGCCGAACACGTTCTGGAAGTGGAAGACGATGTCGATCGCCGTGAGGTACTACTCGATGAGAATTGCACCATGATCTTAGCGTGTCGCCAACCCGCAGCGTCAGATCTACGCATGGTGCTATCGGTCACCAAAATGACCCGTGATTTAGAAAGAATGGGAGACGAAGCGCAAAAAATCGCTCAAATGGCCATTGCGTTAAGTGATGATGGTGCAGCGCCAGGTGGTTACGAAGAAATTCGTCACATGGGCGCATTAGTACAAAAAATGGTGAATTCAGTGCTGGATGCGTTTGCTCGTTTTGATGCGGACAAAGCCTTAGATGTCGCTCGGGCCGATACCCAAGTAGACAGAGAATATAAATCCGCTATGCGTGAAATTGTCACCTATATGATGGAAGACCCACGCTCGATTGGTCGCGTTATGAATATTTTATGGGCGCTTCGCTCAATTGAGCGAATTGGCGATCATGCGCGTAATATCGCTGAACACATTATATATCTGGTCAAAGGGTATGACGTGCGTCACACCAGTGTGCATGAAATAGAAAAGAGACTAAACAAGTCTTAATTCCTCTTATCGTGGCTGAAACGCGCGCCTGAAACGCGTTTTTCAGTGGTTCTACCTTATTTCTGTCTTTCGTTCGCTGGAGTCGCTTTCTCCACACGCTGCCAACTTTTCATAAATTATTCACATAACTGTCATTTTGTCATTCAATCGTCACAAAAGTGTCATACATTGCGCGCAATTCAGTACAATGCGCCATATACTGAACATGCGAACAAATATCGTATGTTTTTTGGCATTGATAAAGCACAGTAAGTCGTAATCTCGATACCCATAGTGTTAGCCAATGGCAGGTTGCAATCAGGGACAATCAGACAAGAAGTCATTAATAATTTGATTGCTAGATACCATTGCCCTTTGCATAAGGTTACGGCTGTATAATTGGAATTCGTTTATATGAAGATTAAATCTCCCCTAATTGCCTATTTTTCGTTAGTCGCCTTATTGCCCATTAGTGCCGATGCACAAACTATTAGTGACGAAGATTTAGCCTCGCTCATTAAACGCATCAATCAGTTAGAGCAAGAAGTGCGCTCATTGCGCAGCGAACTGGACTCTGTTGGCTCCGAGCAGGTTGACTCCAAGCAGGTTGACTTAGCGCAAAAAGAACAAAAACAAGACCAGAATACTAGCGTGGTTGCTAATGAAGATGCAGCACCTGTCTCTATTAAGTGGAAAGGTGCCCCTGAGATTAAAGGCGATGGCGGGTGGAGTGTAAAACCCAAGGGGCGCGTGCTTTATGATTTCAATACCCTTTCGTCTGTGCCTTCAAGTATTGATATACCAGGAGAAGGTTTTTCGAGTGAAGCTAGGCGTCTTCGATTTGGGATTCAGGGTACGATGCCAGGGGGCTTCGGTTACAAACTTATCGCTGATTATCTAGATGGCGTAAAGCTAACGGATGCCTACTTTACCTATGAAGATGGTCCTTTAAAGCTTACGCTCGGTCAGCACAATACCTTTCAAGGGCTTGAAGAGTTATCAAGCAGTAATGATACGAGTTTTGTAGAGCGTGCAGCTTACACAGATGCCTTCGGTTTTGAACGTCGAGTGGGCCTTTCTGCTACTTATAAGCTCAACGACTTTCTCCTCGAAGGTGGCGTGTTTACTGATAACATTGATGATTTAAACGATGGTAATAATTCGTTCAGCGTAGATGGTCGAGTTGGATACACTACCGTTGTCGACGATACTTTTATTCACTTGGGTAGCTCAGTACATGTGCGCGACTTAGGTAATGAAATTGACAGTATTCGATACCGTCAGCGTCCGTTTGTTCACAGTGTTGATACCCGTTTTATTAATACAGATGACATTTCTGGCGCAACGGATGAATTCAGTTATGGTCTTGAAGCGGCTGTCATTACTGGGCGTCTTCATGTCGTAGCTGAAACTCATTGGGCTCAAGTAACTCGTTCAGAATTTGCTGACCCGACCTTTTTTGGTGGCTCTATAGAAGCTGGCTACTACTTAACCCAAGACACGCGCGAATACAAAGGCGGCGTGTTTAAAGGTGTGAAGGTAAACGACCCTGTTAGCAATGGTGGAACAGGGGCGTGGCAGATTAACGTTCGCTTTGACCGACTCGACTTGGTTGATGCCGGTATAGTGGGTGGTGCACAGGATGCCTACATGGCATCGCTGATTTGGACCCCCATAAATGAAGTACGCTTCCTATTTAATTATGCTCATCTCTCCTACACAGATGCTCTTAATATTGTAGAAGGGGCACCAAACGACTTTTCTGTGAATGTTATTGGCTTAAGAGGACAACTAGGGTTTTAAGCCGGTACGGACACCGCCTATTGTCATCTGTGACGCTAGATTGCACTCGCGAAATGCCTGCGACTTGTCGAATTAACGTCAACGAACGCGGGCAATGCTGTTGTCAGGAGCGGCTTTAGCATTTACCGCCTCACTTTCACCTTTGAGCAATAAAAAAGAATGCAAAATCAACAAGAAACCCCTGCATATTTGATTTAAACTTGGCTTATCAATCGTTTTTATTAATGAGTCTCACATGAAGTGGCCTAATCTTAAACACCTGCATTATCTTGTTACCTTGCACCAAGAGCAGCATTTTCACCGAGCTGCTGATCATTGCCATGTAAGCCAATCCACATTAAGCACTGCCATTCAGAATTTAGAAGAGCAGTTTGGCTGTCAATTACTTGAGCGTGAACACAAAACCTTTGTTTTTACGCCTTTTGGATTGGAGCTAGTTGAGCGCAGCCGTCGGTTGTTAAATGAAGCCAATGAGCTGGTAGATTTCGCCCAAACGGCCGGGGATTGGCAATCTGGTAATTTGAAAATAGGCGTGATCCCTACCATTGCGCCGTTTTTTTTCGAGGGTTTGATCAGTGCAGTGCAACAAAACTTACCTGGTATCACGTTGCAGCTTCAGGAAGACACCACCACTAATTTACTCAGCCAGTTAAATGAAGGTATTTTGGACTTACTGATTTTAGCCTTGCCCATGGAAACCCCAGGCTGCAAACAGTTGGTGATTGGCCATGATCCGTTTCATCTGATTGCCCATTCTGATTTAGTGGATACTTTGCCAATGCCTATGGATGTTTCTGCATTGCCAGCCAAAAGTGTCTTTTTGCTGCAGCAAGAGCATTGTATGACCGGTCACGCGGTAAGTGCGTGCAACTTACGCCATAAAGAGCAAGTCAATACACTTGCCGCCAGCAGTTTGTACACCCTAGTGCAGCTTGCCAACAGTAAGCTGGGCTTTACCTTTATGCCTGAATTAGCCATACAGAATCATATTCTGAGTACTTCAAAATTGGTCTCGCTACCGGCAGAAGACAGTGCATATCGTGAAATTGGCCTTGTGTGGCGCAATGCAACCACACGTGTTCGCTTGTTTCGCTATTTAGCTGAATTGCTAGCGCCTTTGACACCAATCCCCACCTTGAAAAAATAAATTTTCTTTTATTCAAACTTTTTAAACCGGCCTTTCGACTTTATTTATAGTCAACACAATAGGGAATCGATTTGGTGTTTGAGAAGAGTGACGAACAGTTAATAGAGAAAGCACTGAAAGGACATAAAAAATCCTGGTTTAGTCTACTCAAACGCTACGAAAAGCCTGTTTATCATTACGGGCTGCGCATGACCGGGAATAACGCTGACGCGCTGGATCTGCTGCAAGATGTGTTTATTTCGGTATTTCGCAATCTTGCCACTTACCGGGGCGATGGGAGTTTTAAAGGCTGGTTATTTAGAATTGCTCACTATCGTTGCATCGAGTTTTATCGCCGTAAGCGCCCGATGCAAGGGTTTGATGATGCACCGGACATACCCTGCGACACCGCACCCGTTGACCAATATATAGAGAACACACAGCGTAATGCGCAATTGGTCAGTGCGATGCAGCAATTGCCTTTGGCACAAAAATCAGTGATAGAGCTGAAATTTTTTGGGCATTTTACCTTTGAAGAAATCGCTGAACAAACGGGCATGTCGGTTAATACGGCAAAGTCTCGTTTGTACAGCGCGTTATCTAAAATGAAAACCTTAATGGAGGTGGATTATGTCGAACTATGACAACGCCGAACTTCTGGCCTTGTGGCTAGAGGGCAAACTGACCCCAAAACAACGGGACGAATTTGAACAGCGCTGTATCCAAGATAGTCAATTTGCTGAGCAGGTAGATGCGGCCGCTATGGTTAAAATAGGGGCTGATGATTACTCCTCGTCTGAGGTTCCACAGTGGAATAAAGCCGCTACCTTCGAGCCCCAGCAAGCCAATAACAGTGGGTCCTGGTTATCCGGTGTATCTTTGGTGACGTCAGCGCTGGCTATTGTGCTGGTGTTAACGGGTACGCAAGTCACCACTTCTGAGGGGGAACTGCGTATTCGCTTCGGTTCTGGACAGTCAGAACAGGCATTAGTGAAATTAGTTGATAGCAAGTTAGATGCGTTTAAACAAAATCAACAAGACGCATTTACTTTGTATGCACAAACGTTGCAGCAACAGCAGTCAGAAAGCGCAAGCCAACTGACGAACTATTTGTTGAGTTCAAGTCGCAAGGAGCGCCGCGAAGACTTTGCCGAACTGATTAAGTTTGTTAATCAGCAGCGCAGCGACGATCAACTCTTTTATGCGCGCCAACTCAATCAATTACAACAAGACGTTTATCATGATGCGACTGGCGTCGCATTAGAAAGTATTCAACAGTAGAGGTAGCCCTATGAACATGTCTAAACGTATTTTCGCTCTCAGCACAGTGCTTGTCGCCATGTGGTCATCCCCCGTTTTAGCTGACACGAATAAGCAGGATTTGACCGGCGAGCTGGAAATAATGAGCAGTATTTTGCAAACCGCACTCAAGCAAGATAACCAAAGAGGAAGTTTGAGTATACGAGATATCGGCTATACCTATCTGCAAAATCAAGGGGTGGTATTTAAACTGGATTTAAATCGCTACGGTAGCAGGCAAGTGTTCTTTACTGATGGTCACCCGTCAGTGCCTGTCGCGCCGCTTGCGCCTAACGTTTTTGACATGCAAGACCTCGATATCGACATTCACATGGACGAAGATGAAATAGAGGATGCAGTAGAAGACGCCATGGAGCGAGCTAAGTATTTATCCCGGGAGTCCAGCAGTAAATTGCGGTCTCTCGGTGAAAAACTGCGGGAGTTCTCACGGGAACAGCGCGAATATGAACGCCGTAGCCGAGATCTTGAGTTTGAAAAAAGCAACAGTAACAGCGAACGTAAAGCTCGCATCGAAGAGCAGTTAGGCGAGTTAAACGCTGAGCTCAAAAAGCTTCAAACAAAACGCACAGAAGTGGAAAGATACAAAACTAAAATCGAGACTGAGCGCCAAGCGCAATTACAACAACGAAAAGAGGCCGCCGAACAAGAACGTAAGCGCTTTTTAGCCAACTTTGAACAGAATTTAGGCCAGGTGCTATGCCGCTATGGTGCTGGGCTTAACGCCCTTGATGATAAAGAGCATGTAAATTTTGTACTTAGCAATTTTGCTTCATCGACCAGTAACAGTAATCAAGACCGAGTCTACGTCTTCAAGCACAGCGACATTCAGGCTTGTGTAAAAGATAAAATCAATCACGAGGCACTGCTGAACAATAGCCAAGTGTATGCATTTTAGGTTTAGTTTTATCACTAGAGCGTTATTGCATTTCGCTCATTTTCATCGGTAATCAAATGCTTTCAAAGAGGCGGCTATAACCTAAATTTAGCAGCCTCTTTGTAGATATGGCTAAAATACGACCGCCGTTTTCTTTAAATAGCTTTCTATAATCTTTTTATCTCAATCCCTATATAACCCCTTATCACCGACACTTATTGGTAATTGTCCTGCTCGTTTCATAAATTGTTGTTCGTTTATAGCTGTCGATGCTTTCAAGCATGATGGAGCCTTGATTTTCGCCAGCCGCTAATGTGGTTATTAATTCGAGCATAAGTATTAATTTGAAAAGGGTATCAAGATGAATATTGCAAACATGACGGGTCTTGAAATGATGCAGGCCGTTGCCAGGGGCGATTTGCCGCATCCCAATATGGCGAGCACTATCCCAATGAAATTTATTTCGGTGGAAAAGGGCGTGGCCATTTTTGAGGCTACCGCCGATGATAGACATATTAATCCATTAGGTGGCGTTCATGGCGGCTTCGCTGCGACAGTAATGGATTCGGTTACCGGATGTGCCGTGCATAGTATGTTGGACGTGGGCGTCGGTTACGGGACAATTGATTTGAATGTGAAAATGCTCAAGGCCGTGCCTAAAGACACACCGTTAAAAGCAGAAGGCAGGGTCATCAGTATGTCAAATTCACTCGGCGTATCACAAGGTAAGCTAATTGATGAATCGGGGAAAGTTTATGCTTATGCGTCCGCGACTTGTATGATTATGCGACCTAGGGCGTCCTAGCCAGTTTTTTCTTTTTGTAGATGCTTTGCACAGCAGCATGCTAATTGTCTGCAAAGTGTCATTTTTTGTGGGCATAATCGCCTTTTTATTTTTTGGAGTAGGTAATGGGTTTTAAGGGTGTAACTAGTCACTTGGCGAAAAATATATGGCTCAAAGGTGCCGTCGTCGTATTAGCGTTAGGGGTAAATGTAACTGCATTTGCCGAAAATAGAATTGATACCCAGCGCCCTGATGCCCCTGAGCTTGCTGCTTATGGTGAGCACAGCATTGGCGTACGCCAGCTTGAAGTGGCGAACCCGAATCAGATTGAGATGCTAAAACTCGACCCCACTAAACCAGAGCCCGCAACGTTGCCCCGTTACGATCGGCCGCTTACATTAGAAGTTTGGTACCCAGCGCAAAAAGGCAGTACGGGCAATACTACTCTTAAGGCTTATATACGTGATGGTAAAACCGAAGTGGATTTACAGGGTAAGGCTGTGCGAGATGCTAAGCCTGAAATGACTGACAGCGCTTTTCCGTTGGTGCTTATTTCACATGGATACCCGGGGAATCGTTTTTTGCTCGCGCACTTAGCTGAAAATATTGCTTCGAAGGGTTATGTAGTGGTGTCTATCGATCACACCGACTCAACTTATCGCACTAAAGCGGCGTTTTCTTCGACTTTAGTTAATCGCCCGGTGGATCAGCTTTTCGTGTTATCACAAATAGAGGGCATGGCGAAAGACAAAGATTCATTTTTGTACGGTTTGGTTGATACCTCTGACACCGGTCTAATCGGGTATTCAATGGGAGGTTACGGCGCGGTGATTAACGCCGGGGCTGGGGTAACTGAACAAGTGGTAGCGAGCAAGCAAAGCCCGCCGTTTGGTACGCTCAAACGTCATCAGTCAGGCATTAAGTCAGGGGCAGACAAGCGTTTAAAGACCGTTATAGCGTTTGCGCCATGGGGTATGAATTACCACATGTTTAGCAATGATACCCTTAAAGAAATCAGTGTGCCTATGTTGCTCATCGCAGGCTCTCAGGACGACGTATCGGGTTATGAGAACGGCGTTCGTGCCATTTGGCAGGGGGCCAGCAACGTGAATCGCTCACTTCTGACCTATGATAATGCCAATCATAATGCGGGTGCGGTGATGCCGGCACCAGAAGAGTCCTATATGTTTGATAAGGAATTAGGTTTTAATATCAGTGAGCATTATATCGATGCTGTTTGGGATAATGCACGCATGAACAATATTGCACAGCATTTTGTGACCGCATGGCTAGATAAATACTTGAAAAACGATACGTCTAAAGAAGCGTATTTGGATATTGTGCCCGATTCAAACGGCGGTGTTTACGCCCTTGACGAAGAAGGTGAGCCGAAACCAGAACATACTTATTGGAAAGGCTTTGGAAACCGCACGGCCAAGGGACTGCACTTCGAGACCCTAGCGCCTAAAAAATAACAACGATAGTAACTCCCTTACGCTATGGATTGGTAAGTGGGATGGTAGATTTGTTTTGCCATTGTAAACACGGCGCTGTGTTTACAATGGTGGTTCCGCGTCTACTGTAAACGCTATTTTTTTCAGCTTCTTATCTACCGCTTTCATCTGCTTCTTCGTTTTTCTCATTTTCTATCTCATCCTTCTTGATTCACTTGTCATGGGAACACGCATGGTTAAATAATACGGTTAAATGTCACGGTAAAATTTACACAACCTCCTACCTATTCGCTTGATTGACGCCTTCTTTTTTTCATAAGCTCATGATTTTTAATTAATATTTATCTGGCGCTGCTTTTGCTTTGCTCTCCACTACAACCGCTTTACTACACAGTAATACGCTTCTTTGAAATACAAGGCGTTGCAATGTAAAGCATTAAACAACAAGCATTTATATACAAAGCAGGGCCTTAAAATGGATATTATTCCTGAGCATCTTATTAATTTTGAAATCGATCTTCAGTTGGTGGTGTATCACTTGTTCCAGCTAGGTCTGGCATTTCTGTTTGCGTTGCCCATTGCCTTGAACCGAGAAAGTGGTTCAAAAGGCGCGGGGCTGCGTACCTTTCCTTTAGTGGCACTAGCGTCGTGCGCGTTTATGCTCATTGCTATGAATGCTTATGCTGAAGGTGACGGCGAGGCAGAAGCAAGAGTGATGTATGGTATCGTCACGGGGATCGGCTTTATTGGTGGTGGCGCTATTTTTAAGCAAGAAAATGGCGCCAGTGGCACAGCAACCGCAGCGGGTATATGGAATACTGGGGCGATAGGTGTGGCAGTGGCCTATCAAAACTACGAAATCGCGCTGATTTTATCCTTGATGAATTTCTGCATTTTCCGGTTCGCCCGTAGCGTCAAGGTTCAAAGAGCGAAGCACCTAGACGATTAAGCCCGTTGGAACGCAGAGTGTTGAAGCTTAAAACCGCAAGGGGTTTTGGATCTGTGAAACGGGCAACGGGAGTATGCATGATTGAGGTCGTTCGAAATAACACAATTGGCTTCAGCTCTTGGGGTACACATTTTTGTTGTTCACTGGATGTTATACTCAGTTTCACGCTGGTTTTGCATTTTACAAAACACAAACCAAAACGGTAAATAGAAAGGCGAAAAAACGAAAACGACAAGGTAAAGTAATTCATAACGTCGCGTGCAATACATCAAACTAAACCATCAGGCAATCATGAGACGCTGGGTGGCTCCGGCCAAAAGAGGGACACAAAAATGAAAACGAATATAGTGCTATTACTCACTGCGATTCTGCTAGGTGGCTGTGAAAGTCAGCCTGACTATCGTGAAGCGACCAAAGGGGGCTTTGGCTATACCGAAAGCAAATTTACTGACACTCAATATCGCGTGAACTTTAAAGGCCGAGGCACGGATAAATCAAAAGCAATGGATTACGCCATGTTGCGCGCCGCGGAACTGACCTTAGAGCAAGGTTACGACTGGTTCGTAGTCACAGACAGGGAAACCTTAGTGGATAAAGAAAACGTGCAACTTAGCCCGCAGGTTGGTTTTAGCCGCCGCTACGCCACAGTAACCGACTGTGGGGCGTTGACCTGCCGGACCTCTCGCTTTCCCCGCAGTCAATTCGAGACAGGCGTGTTTATTGGCGGCTCTGAGCAAAGTGAAATTGAGAGTATTTTAAATATTGAGATGGGTAAGGGGGCACAACCTAATTCAGGCACCAGTTTTGACGCGACGCAAGTGACAGAAAATTTAGGGCCGAAGAAAGACACATTACAGGAGTAATATACTCAACTGCCGAGTTTGACTTCGAGGCTGTAACTTACCTGAAAATAGCTCAACGCCAACAACGTTGAGCTATTTTATTTTTGCTAGTCACAGAGTACGAATTAGTAAGCGACGCTAATGCGCTGATTTACATGCTCAGCATTTTCTGCTTCATCCACTAAGGCTTTGGCGTAATCAGTGACCGATATTTTACTCTCACCGTCACTGTTGGTGAAAAATGCATCACCGCCAATACGAAATTGTCCTACGCTATCACCTGGGTAGAGCACAGCCGCAGGGCTAACGAAGGTCCAGGGTGTTTTCGATTTAGTGCTGCGAAATACATCGAGGGCTTCACCTTGGGCGATGGCCTCATCTTTATATTCAGCAGGGAAGTCAGGTGAGGTAACAAGCGCTACACCCGGCGCTATTTCTAAACTACCGGCGCCGCCTACCCATATTAAACGTTTACTGCTATTGGCAAGAGATGCCAGTAGACGCTCAGCTGTTTTTGCGACTATTTCATGATTACCTGCTGCGCGTCCACCAACAGACGCGATAACCACATCCGCATCGGCAACGACAGGCGCGAAGTCTGCAGTGCTTTGTAAATCATAAACCCGGGAGGTAACGTCTTGAGCGTTTAACTTCGCAGCATCACGTACGATTGCCACTACTTCATGTCCTCGACTTTTCGCTTCTGTTACTACTGTGCTACCAATCCAACCTGTTGCACCTAAAACTGCGATTTTCATATTGTTTCTCCAATTGTTTACTGTGTTGCGTTAAGAAAGTGAAGCCAGTTTACTTGTGTTGGAATAAGTGATAAATACAGATTAATGATTAACATTGTTTCACTTTGGGATGCTAATGGACCGGATCACATCATTGCAAAGCTTCATAGAGGTGGCGCGTTGTAGCAGCTTTACTAAGGCGGCAGATAGTATTGGATTAAGTCGTTTGCAAGTGACTCGCCACGTTCAAGATATTGAACAGTGGTTAGGTTTACGCTTGTTTCATCGCACCACACGTAAAGTAAGTTTGACTCTACAAGGCGAAGAAACGTTGGGGTTTGCTAAGCAAATACTCAGTTCGGTTTCGGATCTGGAGAGCCGTGCTCATAGTCACAACCACGAACTCGTTGGGACCATTCGAGTTGCGACCCCAATTGGCCTTGGTCAAAATATGCTGTTTGATGCCATTCAAGCATTTGTGGCTATTCACCCCAAAACCCATATTCAAATGGTGTTATCTGATGGGCTGTCGCAGCTAGTGGATGAGCGAGTTGATATTGCGCTGCGCTATATTGATCAACCACATCAGCAATTAATTGCTAGAAGGCTAATGCACATCGATAGCGTTCTGTGTGCAACTCCTGGCTATATTGCGGAGCACGCCAAATTGAATCAACCCAGTGATTTGCTCGCGCATAATTGTCTTGTTCACAGTAGTAACCCTCATTGGCGGGTAGTCAGTGCAACAAGCGACGAGAAAGTCCCTGTATCAGGCAACATACAAGCCAATGAAATGGGCGTTATTTTAAAGGCGGCGCTGCGCGGGTTAGGCATTGCGTGTTTACCAAGTGATTTGGCCAATCATTATTTGCTGAACCGTGAACTGGTTCAAGTGCTGCCTGATTACAACACACCTGGCAGTAATCTGTGGGCGGTGTATTTGTCTCGTGACCACCAGCAAAATGTGGTGCGGGCTTTTATTGATTTTCTCGTCGAGCGTTGGCAAGCGGATATAGTGCGGGTTACAAATTGATGAATATTGAAATATGAACTTTTATAGGATTGAGTATATCAATAGATTGAATTCTTTAAAATTTATCAAAAAAGGCTTTATATGCTCACTCATAAGAAGAATACATCGCGCTATTTACCTCAGGTGACAGTGTCAGTTGCGATATTGATGATGATATCTGCCTGTACGAATAAGCAACTCTACAAAGCAGGGCAGTCTTATCAGAAGAGTGAATGCGAGCGTTCAGCACTTTCTGACGTACAATTCAGAGAGTGTGAAAATGTGGAGGCCAAGCGTTTTGAAGAGTATGAACGTGAGCGCCAAGAGACGCTTGAAACCAGTAAACCTTAAAGTGGCGCGCGGTGAAGTATTTGTACTTTAGTTCAGGATGAGTATATTTTTACCCAGTGCTATTTCACTGCTTTTCAAACTATAAATAGTGATTTATGTTAGTTTTCTGTCAAATTAATTTACATTTGCCTGCCGTTCGTATTTTGTGATTTTTTAAATGTCTGATACATAAGTTAAAATTAAAGTGGTGTTGTTCTTGCTGGTAAGGCTGTGATTTTACTAAAAGGAATGTCACATGCAGAAGAATAATAGCAAAAAAATACGTTCTAACTTGATCACTAAGATGGCCAAACTGCTGAGTTTAACCGCTGTACTCAGTTTGTCTTTTAATGCTTTAGCGACACCCATCAATGGTACAGGCAATATTACGCCTGACGTCATTTTTGGCGATGGTAATGCAAACGGCTCGTGGACAGGGGAAGCATTGAATGGCGTTGAAGTAGCCCTGCGAGGAAAGCTAAGATATAACGCTTCCGGAAGTCCTGAAAATACCTTTAACTACGACGGCGATCGTACTTATACATTTGACCCTACCTTAAGCTTATTACCTGCAAATCGTTCAGTATTTAATTTCGAGTACGCGGTGAATGTTGACGCGGGCGCTAACGCATCGGGCGCGATGTTAGATGATTTTACTTATCTGTTTGAGTTTGATGTAGACCCCACAGCCGGCACTGACTTTGTCAGTTTCGATATCATTACCTTAAAGACTGACAACGAACTGGGCGATAGCGGCACTGCGAATGGTGATGGGTTAGTGGATGTTGCTAACTACGCCTCTAATTTAAGTAATTATAGTGTTGCGCAGAATTCTCAGAATCGCGGCTTTGGCTATTCTGGCCTGCTTGATGCGGCTACTGAGGGCATGTTTACTTATAACTTGACGGTACTAGATGCAAATGGTGGAGAATTGGCCACCAGTTCAATTGATATTGTGGTTGGAAGTGTCCCGGTGTCAGCACCATCGACTTTTGCATGCTTATTTGCAGGTGTATTTGCGCTTAGTTTTGCAGGGTTGCGCAAACGTAGAAAACAAAATAGATAACGGCTAAAGAGTCACTAAAAAAGCTAATTAAAAGGGCTGCTACCTCAATGAGATGATTGAGGTAGCTGCCCTTTTTACTTAATTTAATCTCTAACGGTTTTCTAATCGATTGTAATCCAGCAGTCCACCTTCGATCGGATTGTGCTCCATGAAGGTTTGATTGAGTTTGTCGCTGAATGCCCAAAAATCTTTGGTTGTGCGCCTTACCGCAAATAGATCCAAGAAGGCTTCATAATTTTGCTCGTTTTCAATTTGCTGAGCTTTCGCCACTAATTTGGCCAGATCTGCTTCTTTTACCCGCCAGAATACATCGGGATAACTACCGAGTAACCCATGTACTAACGTCACGTCATCATTGGCGTGGTCGCGATTAGCATCTTCAGAAAACAAGCTGTTCACATTGAAATGCGCACTGTTTCTCACCAAGGTGAAAATCTCTGGTTTATCACTGTCTGTGGGCTCGACCATGATCATGCTCAGCTCGGGCAATATTGAGGCGCTTTGGCCTTTGATGTTGGCTAATTGTCCGAGCAGGGCTTTGCTATTTTGACCTAATTCGCTGTCTTGTAATCGGTAACGGCTGGGTTGCACGTCTTTCACATGTTCAGCAAAAATATCATATAATTCTTTCTTGTGGTGCTGGGTTTTAAACTGCATACCACTAGGTTGATCGAACGGGTTGATTTTACCCTCAACAAATTCGGTTAGCTCTGGCCCAGCTTTTTGATACCAAGAGGCCAACTCTTCGTGACGCGTTTTAGGCGGTAAAAAGGCCAAAAAGTTTGATTCACCTTCCATGCGCAGAAAGTCCATGTACAGGCGCGTCATCAATTGATGGCCATAATTGCCATACACATCAAACCCAGCGACTAACAGGTAGTGAATACGCTCTAGTAATGCGTAGTCGATAACCCAAGCGGTTTTGGGAGGCTTACCCACTAAGCCTTTAATGACGGTGGCATTGTCAAAGTGACGAAACACCGTCAGCGTGGCGTTGTCATTTTCACCGTCACCATCCCATATATCGTTAGCAGTGAAATGCTGGCCATCTTCCAAGGCGGTTGCCATGAAATCATGCCGTGCACGCATGTAATCACCTTGTCGTGAGGCATATTCAAGCCAAGTTACCGCAAATGCGGTGCTCTCGTGTTCCGCAGGGAGGCGAAGGTTGTCTTTTTGTGATTCGTAGAAGGCGTGTATCTTGGGTGAATCTGCCACTTCTGGTTTTACAAAGTAAACCCAGAAACGATCATTGATGACATTCAACGCCACCTGACCACGACAAACGGGCCCTTTGATGTAACCCATAATGGTGTTCTGTGCACGCTCGAGCATAAAGCGGTAGCGCGCGTTTTCCGGTAATTGAGTGAAAGCCGTTAGCGGGTTTGCCGCTACTTTTGGCTGATAGCTAGGTAACTCGGTCACTGTGTAGTCAGCGTCTACAAACCACTTCTGCCATTTGTCGGTGAGTGCTTTGTGAATAGCATAAGGCTGGTGTGTTTTGTTGACTATGGTCGACATAACAGGCTGCAAGCGGTAATAAACGCGCTTTACCCCTGGCTCATCAAAAGGGCGGCGACTCGGAATGACATCAATAGCTTGCCCTGATGGCGTTCTTGAACGCACAAGATTAAAAAACTGTGGCTGGGTATTAGGCGCGGTTATCTCACTAAAGTACAAATGAGAGCTAAACAAGTGTTCATAAATGTAGCGAGCACTTAACTGCATTTTCAAATCGTCAGCATTTAAAAAGTCTTCTAACGAGTTTATCGCTGTCTCTTGGGCTTCAGACAGTGGTGCGCGAGCAGGCATATAAGCGCCGCTCTCCATCCAACTCATGAGTATATTGTGCTCCTCACCGGTTAATTCTGGGAGAGCGTAGGGCATTCCACCAAATGCTTGGCTTGTGGCATAGCCATCAAATTCCGAAATGGTAGGACATTGTTGGCTGCGATCGATAGAGACATCGAAGCGTTCGTCTAATAATTTGTCGTCAGGTAAAGGGTGTTGCTGTTTAAGCTTCAGCATTTTTGCTAAAACTGACGCCTGCGTGTTGGCAATAGGGGTTTGTTCTCGCTCATTTAGCACAGGATAAAAGCCACGCTTGCGCCAGTCGGGAGAATCTAATGCGTCTAAAAACAATCGATTTGGCGTGGCGGCAAGTATACGCGAGCCATGGTAGACAACTTCTTTACTCGCGCCGCGATCTATTCCTTCTGGCGAGCTCATCTTAAGCTGGCAAGGGGCGTCGTAGCAGGCATGGCACACAACACAACGCCCTTCAATTACGGGTGCTACTTTGGTTTGGTAGAATGCGGTGGCAGGGCTTTCTAATAACGCTTGCGTGACACTGGCTGGTGCGCGGTTCACTGGGGCTTCGTGGCCATAAAGCTTGTTGAAATCAAGATTGGCAATGGTCGCGCAACCCGAACAGACAAGAATGACGGCGATGAATATTTTAATCCATCTGGAATGTGTATTTTGCATAAAGAGTCCAACTAAGGCAGTCACTCTGTGTTTATTTAAAACTGAGCGGTGTGGGGTAGCGTGTGTGTTTGCCGCGCAGTTTACCCTTTAGCGGATACCGACTCAACTGAGAATCACTCAATTTGAGTGCTTTGAGGTTTATTTATCTCTGTGCCAATTGCACATTACCAGGGGGGCAATTATGTACTTACTTGACAGTTATACACAAAGCAGGAACCCTACCGTGAACTCTTTGACAGACATTCGATAATTTATGCAGCGCGACGAAAAGGTGACATCGGTATTCGGTCATATCCTCATTATTATACTGGCGGGAGAGTTGATTTTCGCTTTACCTTTTCATCTAGCACGCTTTTTTCGACCAACGTTCCTACAAGCGTTCGAGCTAACGAACACCCAATTAGGCGATATTTTCGCTGTCTATGGCGTTGTGGCTATGCTGTCATATTTCCCCGGAGGCATAATTGCTGACAAGTACCCCCCAAATCGCCTTATGAGCATTTCACTGTTGGCGACAGCGGCGGGGGGCTTATATTTACTCAGCAGGCCGAGTCATTTGGGACTTACACTGCTTTTTGCTTATTGGGGCGCAACCACTGTTTTGGTTTTTTGGGCGGCGATGATTAAAGCCACTCGGCTTTCGGCTCCGCCCCATCGTCAAGGGTTCGCATTTGGTTTGCTCGATGGGGGGCGTGGGTTAGCGGCAAGTCTGTTTGCCAGTGTAGGCATATTGTTATTGAGCCTTGGGACATTCAGCTCGCAAGGCGATTTCAACAGCTCAACTGAAGCGTTCGATGCTATGGGCATGCTGATTATCTACTACAGCACGTTAACAGCATTAGCAGCTGGGTTAACTTGGTTTTTTGTCAGTTCTCAAGCTGATAATCCATCTGACACGTACGCTCAACAGCAGCAACAAGCACCTGGTTTGTCATTCGCTTCGACGCTTATTAATCCCTTGGTATGGCTGCAAGGAGGGATCGTTATTTGCGCTTATTGTGGCTATAAAGCGCTGGACAATTACAGCCTTTTCGTCGTGCAGCACTATGGTTGGTCACAAGTGGAAGGTGCCAAGTTTATTACGTTTGCCAGTTATATGCGCCCCGTAGCCGCGATTGGGGCAGGGTTACTCGCCGATCGCTTACGTACGAGTAAAATGACTTACTTACTGTTTGCCGCACTGGGGGCGATCTTTGCGGCGATTGCGTGGATGACGCATTTCAATGCAGGAGTAACACTGGTGTTAGCCATGTTGCTGTTTACCTTTTTTGCAGTATTCGCTTTGCGTGGAATTTACTTCGCGTTGGTAGACGAGAGTCAAATTCGTATGGGGGCGACAGGCACTGCTGTCGGGATCATATCAGTACTGGGTTTTACCCCCGATATTTTCTTTGCATCTATCTCCGGTCGTATGCTGGATGCCGGACAAAACGGCTTTGCGTATTATTTTTTATTTATTGCCGCGATTATGTTTATTGGCTGTTTTTGCGCTTTGCTATTGGCCAAAAAGGTCAAGAAATTGCGCTCGGCATCGGCTGCAAGCCCTAAAAATTAAGACCCGTCGTCAACATTATGAAGGCGCTATTGAGGTCGTCGAAATGTTGCTGTGCCGCTAAGGGACGTCAAAATGTCATATTCGCAACATATCATTAACGCTTAACATCTGTTTTAATTAGCAAAATTATAAGTAAAAAGTAACTCTATGTTTGGTATTTTTAAACCTGCTTCACACCAACCTCGACTCCCCAAAGAAGAAATAGACAAAGAATACAAAGCCCTGCGTTGGCAAGTGTTTATCGGTATTTTTGTGGGCTACGCTGGTTATTATTTAGTGCGCAAAAACTTTTCTTTGGCAATGCCTTTTCTGATTGAAGAACAAGGTTTTACCAAGGGCCAGTTGGGGATTGCATTATCGGCGGTCTCTATTGCTTATGGCCTGAGCAAATTTTTAATGGGCAGTGTGTCTGACCGCAGTAACCCCCGTTATTTTTTGATGACAGGATTACTAGTATCCTCCGGCGTAATGTTTCTATTTGGTTTCGCCGACTGGGCTACCCAAAGTGTTGCTAGTATCTTTGTGTTGCTGTTTATCAATGGTTGGGCACAAGGCATGGGATGGCCAGCATGTGGGCGGACCATGGTTCACTGGTATTCAGGAAATGAACGAGGCCGTACGGTCTCGTTTTGGAATATTGCGCACAATGTTGGCGGTGGCTTGATTGGTCCAATATTTATTTTAGGTATGGCGTGGTTCAATGACTGGCACAGTGCTTTTTATATGCCAGCTGCTGCAGCAAGCTTAATTGCCGTGTTTATCTATTTTGTAATGCGCGATACACCCCAGTCATGTGGTTTGCCGCCAATAGAAGAGTATCGAAACGATTACCCTGCTCAGTATTCTCAAAGCCATGAAGAAGAACTAACGGCAAAGCAAATATTTATGCAGTTTGTACTGAATAACAAATTGTTGTGGTTCATCGCTGTGGCGAATGCGTTTGTCTATTTAATACGTTACGGCGTGCTTGATTGGGCGCCTACCTACTTGTATGAAGTAAAAGACTTTTCATTTGATAAAAGCTCATGGGCTTACTTTCTTTACGAGTGGGCAGGTATTCCCGGCACCCTACTATGTGGCTGGATAAGCGACCGATGGTTTAAAGGTCGACGAGCACCTGCGGCCATATTGTATATGTTATTGGTATTGGTGGCAGTTGTGGTTTACTGGTTGAACCCAGCAGGTAATCCGACCATCGATATCGCTGCTCTCATGGCAATTGGCTTCTTGATTTATGGACCTGTCATGCTAATCGGTTTATTCGCTCTTGAGCTGGTACCTAAAAAGGCTGCTGGCACTGCCGCTGGCTTAACCGGGTTATTTGGCTATTTAGGTGGAGCAGTTGTAGCCAATATTGCGCTTGGCTATACGGTTGACCATTTCGGCTGGGACGGTGGCTTTGTATTATTGGTTGGCGGTTGCATAGGCGCTATTTTACTTATCGCGTTAACCTTAAAACACGAAGTCGCACATGAAAGTCATCAGCGGGAAGAAGGCGCTCAACTCCAAGAAAGTCAATAGTAAGAGCCGTAGGGCATCAGCGTAAGGCTTAAGCTATAAGTTGGGTGCTAGCCCTTAGCACCAAACTTATAGTTTCTACAAGCTCAAAGTCTGCCCCTCTCTGTTTCACCCCTGTTGAGACTAGAGATGGGAGAGCTTTGCAGGCAGCTCTCGCGCAGCGTGAACTTACTTAGCATACAACAAGACTAGGCACTTCCTTTAAGATCCAAAAAACCTAATATCGTCAGCTCGTTGTCGATAATTGTTACATAACTTCTGTGTTCTCTTTACCTTCTAGAGCCCCTAATCAAAGGGCGATGGGCGCTTACAGATCTATTTATGGGCTGATTATATGCATGATAGAAGAGGTAAACGTTTGAACGCTCATGACATTTCCTCGCCAAAGCGATAAGCTAAGGGGATATTTCAAGTGGAAAAACAAACATGACAAATTCTGTAGTGATCAGTGGTTCAGGATTATGGAATCCACCACATAGCATCTCAAACGAAGAGTTAGTAGATGCGTACAATGCGTATGCTCAGCAGTTTAATGAGCAAAATGCCGATGAGATTGAATCAGGTGCGATAACAGCGAAACCTTTCTCTAGCGCTGAATTTATTCAAAAAGCATCCGGTATACGCAGCCGTTATTGCTATATGAAAGATGGGGTACTGGATATTAACCGTATGCGTCCCATCATTCCTGAGCGCGGTGAAGAAGAATTATCTGATCAGGCCGAAATGGCGATCAATGCGGCTAAACTGGCCCTTGAAGCGGCAAATAAAACCGCTGAAGATATCGACGTAGTGATTGTATCTTGTGCATATACGCAGCGCTCTTATCCCGCGTTAGCCATCGAAGTGCAAGGCGCTTTGGGGATCAAAGGTTTTGGTTTTGATATGCTAGTGGCGTGTTCAGCAGCAACATTCGCTTTGCATCGTGCTTATGAAATGATCAGTGCCGGAACGGCAAAAGGGGTATTAGTGATAAACCCTGAATTGACTTCACCACAAGTCAATTATTGTGACCGTGACAGCCACTTTATTTTCGGAGACGTGGCAACCGCTATGGTAGTGGAGCATGCAGATACCGCGACATCTGAGCATGTGTTTGATATTTTAAGTACCAAAGCGATTACTCAATATTCAAATAATATTCGCTCAAACTTTGGTTATGTTAGCCGGGCTAATGATGTTGACCCCTATGGAGCAGATAAGCTGTTTCATCAAGAAGGACGTAAAGTTTTTAAAGAGGTGTGCCCTATGGCGGCTGAGCATATTAGCGAGCACTTAGAGCGACATCAGTTAACCAGTGCTGATGTGAAGCGTTGGTGGTTACACCAAGCAAACATCAACATGAACACGCTTATTAGTAAAAGACTACTAGGCCGTGAAGCGACTGTTGAAGAAGCGCCGATTGTATTAGACAGGTACGCCAATACGGCATCTGCTGGCTCAATCATTGCGTTCAATCTACACCACAAAGACTTACAGGCCGGGGATTACGGTTTACTGTGTTCATTTGGCGCAGGATATTCCATCGGCAGTTTGTTAGTCAGAAAAAGGTAACCTTGTTACGCTAAGGCGCTTGAAAAACACAATAGCAATCACGTCAGGGACAACACCATTATGCTAGCAGTTTGGGGATATGCAGCCAGTGCTTTGGGTTACGCACTGTTGCTGCTGTTATTGTTAACATCGCGCAAGTCGGGCTTAGCTAAATATTTATTAATATTGGCCACAGCTGCTACGTGTGTGTGGTCCCTTTCACCTTTTTTCATTGGCGAATTGACCGTAGAGCGTCTCATCGTTTTTGATAACGTCAAACAATTGTTCTGGCTGCTATTTCTGGCGGCGTGTTTAAAAGATAACTTTACCAGCTTGGTGGGCGTGCTTAAGCGCCCTGAAACATGGTTAATTCTGGCGTTGCCAATTACTGGCATAATTATTCCTCTGTTTCTAGATGTTAACGACAGTTGGTTGTTTTTACTGCAAACCATTCTGGCACTACAAGTGTTGGTTTTATTAGAGATTATCTACCGCCAATCAGGTGAAAACCGTTGGGCGTTTAAACCGCTAATTTTATACTTAGGCGCCACAAACCTGTTTGAATTTGTCACCTTCGCCAACGCGCTTATGGTCGAGCAAATCGACTTGACGTATATCGCCGCCAGAGGCTTTATTTACACCGCTATGATCCCGCTACTGGTGCTTGCCATACGCCGTGTACAGCATTGGGGCGTTGACATATTTGTTAGTCGTGAGGTGGTGTTGCACAGCTCTTTGCTACTGGTGGCAGGGTGTTATTTGTTTGTCATGTCGCTTATCGGCTATGTGGTGAAATACTACGGGGGAGAGTGGAGTACTTCAATCCAAGTCGCGCTAATATTCCTGTCGTTGGCGTTGCTTGCCACGGTATTTTTGTCAACGAGCTTTCGCACCAAGGTCAAAGTGTTTATTACTAAACACTTTTTTGCCAATCAGTTTGACTATCGTTATGAGTGGGTCAAGTTAACCAAATCGTTAGAAAGTAATCAGTCTGGGCAGGCTGTTTATCAAACTGTGCTAAACGCTTTTTTGCAGGCGATGGATTACCAATCTGGCTTGCTACTTAAGCGAGTCGATAGCAAAGTAGAATACCTAGCAGATGTAGACGCTGAACCTTTATGCGAAGAGCAGCTCGAAGTGATGAGGCAATTTTTTGCGTTTTTTGAGCAGAAAAACTGGATCATCGATATGGCGGAGCTGCGCACCAAGCCCTATGTGTACGAGGGCTTAAAAGTGAATCACGGGACCTTGAATAAAATTGCATTCCAATTGGTTATCCCTATCTATCGAGGCGATACGCTGTGGGGGTTAGTGTTGATGGGCAACACCAATGACACATCGCGCAGTTTAAATTGGGAATTACGTGACTACCTTACTGCGGTGACCGCGCAAATCACTAACTTTTTATTTCATCATGAGGCCGCAAAAGAAGTGGCTGAAAATGCTCAGTTCGCTGCATTCACCCGTATGTCGGCTTTCGTGTTGCACGATTTGAAAAATGTTTTGGCACAAATTGACTTAATTTTGTGTAATGCTGAGCAGCATAAGGATAACCCCGAATTTATCGAGGATACCTTTGAAACGCTGCATCACACCAAGGCTCGTATGGATAAAATGTTACGCCAGTTGTCAGAGAAGAATGCAGAGCCAGCGAGTCAGCACAGGTTAGTCAATTTGTCGGGGTGTATCGAAAACGTCATTGAACAGCGCTGTGCAACATACTTGCCCAAGCCAGAATTGAGGATCGATAGTGAAATAGATGTTGTGCTTGACCAAGAAAAGTTCGCCAATGTGATGTATCACTTGATCAGCAACGCGCAACAAGCCACCGCCGACGATGGTTTTGTGCGTGTAGATGTCTGCCATGCCCCACAAAACGAAAACATGGTGGTGACTATTTCTGATAATGGCTCGGGCATGAGCAAGAGTTTTATTCAGCAGCGCTTATTTACGCCTTTTGATACCACTAAAGGCAATGCCGGTATGGGCATAGGTGCTTATGATGCTAAAACGTTTTTAGAGAAAATAGGTGGGTTTTTACATGTTCAAAGTGAAGAGAATGTTGGTACAGTCTTTACGTTGAACATACCAGCGAACTAATAGAATAGGTTGCAAGGATAAAGGCATGGAAAAGATTTTAGTCGTTGATGACGACTTAGGTATTCAAAAGCAGTTGAAGTGGAGCTTCTCGGGCTATGATGTGGTGTTTGCAGATGATCGCACCTCTGCGATCACTCAGTTACGCCGGCATGAGCCTAAGGTGATTACCCTTGATTTAGGGTTGCCGCCAGATCCTGCCAATGCCACTGAAGGCCTAGCTGCGCTTCAAGAAATACTTGCGTTATCCCCTAACACCAAAGTGATTGTGGTAACTGGCAACAACGACAAAGTGAATGCCTTAAAAGCGATTGAGCTTGGTGCGTATGACTTTTATCAGAAACCCATTGACTCAGATACCATTCAAGTATTGGTCAGCAGAGCAGCACAGCTCTACGATTTAGAGCAAGAAAATCGTCACTTGTCTGCGGTGGCGCCCTCAATGGATCGTATTATAGGCAACAGTGAACAGATTTTAGCGGTCAGTAAAAAAGCTGAACGCATTGCCCAAACTGATATCAGTACGCTGTTATTAGGGGAGAGTGGCACGGGTAAAGAAGTGTTTGCGCGCAGCATTCACGAACACAGCTTACGCAAAAACAAAGCCTTCGTTGCTATTAACTGTGCCTCGATCCCAGAAAATTTGCTCGAAAGTGAACTGTTTGGTTATGAGAAAGGCGCGTTTACAGGCGCAAATAAAACCACACCAGGTAAAATTGAAAGTGCTCAAGGCGGCACACTTTTTCTAGATGAAATCGGTGATATGCCTGTAGGCTTACAAGCTAAGATGCTGCGTTTTTTACAAGAGCGTGTTATCGAGCGAGTAGGCGGGCGTACTGAGATCCCAGTCGATATTCGTGTTATTTGCGCGACCCATCGTGATTTAAATAGCATGGTCGCACAAGAGACATTTCGCGAAGATTTGTATTACCGGATAGGGGAAATCAACATCGTGATACCGCCACTGCGTGAGCGTGGTAACGATGTGATTTTGCTGGGTAAAACCTTCTTAAATCAATACAACGAAGACTTCAAAACAAAAGTGAAGGGCTTCAGTGACAGCGCAGCACAAGCCATGTTGCAGCATCGCTGGCCGGGTAACATTCGTGAATTACAGAACAAGCTTAAATCTGCGGTGATCATGGCTGAGTCAGCTTACATTCAACCAGATGATTTAGGTTTGCAGGTAAATGAAGAACTCAACACCATGCGCACACTTAACCTGCGTGAAGTGCGCGAGGAAGCTGAGAGCAAAGCTATTCGTTATGCGTTTCAAGTGGCCGAGCGCAATATGTCGCGCACTGCTGAATTACTTGGGGTGACACGCCCTACGCTTTATTCGCTGATTGATAAGTACCATCTAGAGGACATTAAAACTGGTTCCTAATGTGAACAACGTGTGTGAAGGGTTACCCGACGTTCGGCTAAGCCTTGTGTTTGAGCATATATAAATGCGGTGGCTCAAATACACATTAGCTTTGTTGTCGTTGGTTGGCTTATGGTTTGTAGGGTTAGGCCTAAGCACATTTATACCCTTGCCTGCTTCTTTATTAGGTTTGTTAGTATTGCTACTGGGTTTGATGTGGCTTAAGCGCGTTCCTTCTGCTTTGCTCAAAGTGTCGCAGTTTGTGCTTGGGCATATGCTGGTGCTCTTTGTGCCAGCGACCATGGGGGTGCTACTTTACGCTGAAAAGTTAGCGGATAATCTATTGTGGCTAATATTGAGTATTGTTGTCAGCACCGTGCTCAGTCTTGGAATAACCGCATGGATTTGCCAACGCTTATGGCAATCGACCAACCAACACCCGTCTGCGCCTCATGAAGATTGACATCTCAGCCAAGGCTAAACAAATGCAATTGATAGTGACATCATGCTAAACAATTACAGCGAGCAATACCCTCTCGTCTCTGCGTTGATGTGGACGACCATTACCGTGGGCGTGTATTTGCTTTCATTGACCGTTTTTCGCCTATTAGGGCGACGTCCGGCATTTCATCCAATGATCTTTTGCATTGCCATGCTCGCGGTTGTGCTCTTCTATGCTGGCGTCACTGTTGAATCATACCAAGGAGATACGAGCCTGCTGACGTGGTTGTTAGGCCCAGCGACAGTGGCGTTGGCCGTTCCTCTCTACAGTCAAATAAGAAGTCTTCGCGGAAATGGCCTAGGCATTATGCTGCCGATTTTGATTGGTGGTGCCATTGCGCCTATTTTGGCTCTGGCCGGTTTGTATTTTGTGCCTTTGGACAGCGACGTAAAGTTAAGCTTGCTGACCAAGTCGATTACAAGTCCATTGGCGATTGAGACCAGTCAACATATTGGCGGTATTCCTGGGCTTGCAGTCGTGATTGTTATTTTCACTGGCATAGTGGGGGCTGTATTTGGCTCCATAACGTATCGCATATTTCGCGTCACGTCCCCTCAAGCGCAAGGACTTGCTTTAGGTACTGTAGCCCACGCTATAGGCACTGCTCAAGGATTTCAGATGAGTCAGAAAATAGGTGCATTTGCCACCATAGGTTTGTGCATAAATGGGGTACTAACGGCCATTATTCTGCCGATTATTTTTTTTCTTATCAGCTAGTGGTACGAATACTGCAAACTTTCCGCTAAGTTAGCAACGCCCCATGATTATTGTAATGGGGGCGGTACACACGGGTTAATATATTTATGCGTAAAGTAGCGGACGATTCTATTCACATTTGGTTATTCGTGTTTTTCACGAGTGTGGTGCTAACAGCATGCGGCGGTGGTGGCTCTTCAGACTCAGACTCAGACTCTGATAACACGCCTGATGTCATTGTGAATGCGGGACCAAGCTCTACGGTTAATGAGGGGACGACAGTCAACTTGCAAGGTGATGCGCTAGGCACCACCGATGCCTTGACCTACGCTTGGTCTGCCTCGCCGGCATTAACGATTACCCATGACGATACCACCACGGGTGTGGCATCGTTTGTGGCGCCAACCACCAGCGATACATTGACTTATCAGCTAACCCTTCAGGCAACTGATGGCAATGGCAACGTTGGCTCTGACAGTCTAGAAGTGACCGTTTTGCCGTTAAACACTGCGCCAAGCGCGATCATTTCCTATCAACCGATTGACGGTTTTTCTAATAATATCTTTCCAGCTGGCACAGACGTTACCTTAAATGGCGACACCAGCACAGACGCCGATACGACGGATGCAGATAACCCTATTGCCGCATATCAATGGCAACAACTTGCCGGAGTTGATGTGCTTTCTGGGGTCAGTAGAGATGCAAGTAACATTACCTTTACCACACCGATTGTCGATGAAGACAACACGTTAACCTTCGAGTTGACCGTCACTGATCAAGAAGGCGCAACGGACACCGAAGAGCTGACTATCACCATATTAAGTGCAAGTAATAATGTGCCCACTGTTGATGCTGGTGTCGATCATCAAGTGTTTTCTGGAGAGAGCATTTTACTTTCAGGAACGGCCGATACTGCTATTCCCTCTGCAAAGCCATTAACCTACTTGTGGTTAACTGACTCTACCTTAGAGCCACAAATTAATAACGCCAATGTGTTACAGACATACGCTGTTGCGCCTATGGTCACCACGAGTCAGGTGTTGACCTTCACCTTAGAGGTTAATGATGCCAACGGTAATGAGGTGGACGACAGTATTTCGGTAACAGTACAACCGTTTCCTCGTAGTTTAATAAACGATACGGGGGTGATGCGCCAAGGCAGTGTGAACGCAGTGAACAGCTCGCATCAAGGCGATTACCCTGCGCAAGACGGGCAACGGGGGCGAGACGTTATTGCGACTAACAATATGCTTACCAAGGCCGGGCGGGGTGAAGGTGGCTTTGACTTTACCCGCCTAGATGACATAGGCGATGAAGTGGACGATACCAGCCAGCCATGGCGCTGTGTACGCGATAATGTGACCGGTTTAGTGTGGGAAATTAAAACCACCAATGGTGACTTACATGGCCGACGCCATACCTACAGCTGGTATTCAGAAGAGAACAATGGTGGATATAGTGGTCCGTTGAATCCAGCCACTCCTAGCTGTTCGCTGGGCGACTGCAATACGCAGGATTTTGTTGAAGCCGTCAATGACCAGGGCCTGTGTGGTTTTTACGACTGGAAGCTACCCAGTCATAACGAACTTCTTTCAATTATGCATTTTGGCAAATCTACCAGTCCTATGTTAGATACCGATTATTTTCCCTACGCAGATAACGGGCAAACCAGCAATATATGGTACTGGACATCACAAACCAGCGTCGATGGTACCAACGAGGAAGCGCAAAATGCATGGGCGATCGATTTCTCTAGCGGGAATGACAACTTTTTAAATAAATCCACAGCGGCTAACGTTCGTTTAGTCAGAGCAGGACGATAATATGAAAAAGATATTGTTTTTGGCGTTACTTAGTTTTAATAGCCTTGCCCAAACGTGCCTAGGGGACGTAACTGAAACGGCCAACGAAGAACAATTTACGGTCAACACCGATGGCACTGCAACGCATATCAGCAGTGGTTTGATGTGGATGCGCTGTAGCATCGGGCAAACCTATAGCGCTGGTAGTTGTGTGGGTGAAGCCGACGAATTGAATTGGCAACAAGCGTTAAGTGAAGCCCACGGTTTCACATATGCAGGATACAGCGGTTGGAGAGTACCGAATTTAAAAGAATTGGCTACGTTAACAGAGCGAGCTTGCGTGCGACCAGCCATAGATGAAAGTGTATTTCCTGATACCTTGTCTGATGATTACTGGACTTCTACCCCTTCTGTCGTCGATGCGGATCGTGCCTGGGTGGTAGCGTTTTTCAACAGCAGTAATGCGTTGAAAGAAAAAAGTTTATTCGTATACACGCGGCTGGTCAGAACAGTCGATTAACGTATATTTTAATTCGATTATCGTATCGAGCTTTTAAATTACCCGTTAACTGGTCAGAATGTGTTGGTCTTTTTAAGCTAGCGATCCGATATGCGTTTTTTGTGGTTATTTTTTCTGGGTTTTTACGCCGCGAATGTGAAAGCCGATTATAAGTGTGATGTAGAGCTAAACTACGGTTTGGTCGTGACGAACGATCAGATACGTATTATCGATAATAGCCGTACTGTTTACCAAATTAATAACGACGATCAGCTTATTGTTCAGGGGCAATGGATATCCTTGTCTGTGCAGCAACAAGCTGAATTAAAAGAGCTGGCCGACGGTGTGCATCACGTCGTACCTAAAATGATTTTACTGGCCAGTGAAGGTGTTGAACTGGCGATAGAAACTGTGGAACACGTGTATATTGGCTTAGTAGGTGAAGAGCACGAAAGTTACGAGAAATTGCGTTCGTCTTTAGCCAGAGTGCAGGCCAGAGTCAAAGAAAAATTCATTCATGCGGGCAGTAATTTCTATATGGGCCCTGGCACATTAGAGAACGTCGACGACTTAGTTGACCGCGAATTAGAAGCGCAAATTGAAGAGGCCATGAATACCTCATTAGGTGGCATTCTATCGGCCATAGGCGGCTTAGTGTCAGAAAGCACCAGCACAGAAGAAAAAATCGCAAAACTGGCTGAGAAAATTGACAACATCGGGAATACCGTTGACGCCGTCATCAGCCCGAAAAGCCAAACCCTGCAACAAAAAGCCCACTGGTTTTGTAATGAGTTTAAACGCTTAGATCGGGTCGAAGACCGCTTACGCCGTGATATACCCCAACTCACGAAATATGATGTAGTCACCAGTGAGCAAGGCCATAGCCATTAAGTTGCTGGTTTAGCCAATGTTTTACGATTAAGATAGCCGCCGTTTTTTCAGTCCTAAGAAATCCCCCATGCGTTTATTCCAGCAAGATGCCGTTGAATGGTTGCAGAGCTTACCAGCCAACAGCGTTGATTTGGTCATTACCGACCCGCCTTATGAATCGTTAGAAAAGCATAGAGCCAAAGGCACGACTACTCGTTTAAAGCACAGTAAATCTTCAAGCAACGAGTGGTTTGCCATTTTTCCGAATACGCGCTTCATTGAGCTGGTGGCAGAGATTTATCGCGTTCTAAAGCACAACAGCCATTTTTATTTGTTCTGCGACCAAGAAACGATGTTTGTGATCAAGCCGCTAGCAGAAGCGGCAGGGTTCAAGTTCTGGAAACCCTTAGTGTGGGACAAGTGCGCCATTGGTATGGGGTATCACTACCGCGCACGCTATGAATTCATTCTGTTTTTTGAAAAAGGCAAACGTAAATTACAGGATTTAAGCATGCCTGATGTGCTGCAAGAAAAGCGCGTATGGCGAGGCTATCCTACAGAAAAGCCCGTGCCCTTGATTGAAAAGCTGATTGTACAAAGCTCGAGTGAAGGTGATTTGGTTATCGACCCTTTCTTTGGCTCAGGAGCGACCCTAGTGGCTGCTCAAAATTGTAATCGAGAGTGGCAAGGTGCCGACTTATCACCTTCGGCACATGAGCACGCGGTTAAACGTTTAGGATGCTAGGGTAATAGAGCTGATGGCAACACGGGCAAAAGGACAAAGTGTCGCCATTTTGCGGATATTACACCAACATTTCTAACAATGAATTAAGGTAGCGCCTGCCAAGTGGTGTGACTTGCCAATGGGTGTCTGATTCGGCAAGTAAGCCCTTGTTCACTGCACTGGCCAGGTTTTCTTTTAGGTCTGTTTGCTCATCAAAGACTAAACCAGTGAAAGCGCTAAAGTCTTGTTTTGGGCAAGGCTCAAGTAAGCGTAATCGATTCATGAAAAACTCGAACGGTAACTCCTCATCTTGCACAGTATGTTGTTGGTGCATGTATGAGCGCGTGAGATCCATATAGCCCTTAGGGTGTTTCACTTTAACCGTGCGTAAAATCTGGCCCGAGTCTTTCAGTGTGATTTTACCGTGGGCACCACAGCCAATCCCTAAATAATCACCAAAGCGCCAATAATTAAGATTGTGCTGACATTGTTGGCCGGCCAAGCTGTAGCCCGATATTTCGTATTGCTCATAACCTGCTGCGGTCAGTATGTCATGGCCTTGCTCTTGAATGTCCCACAATATGTCATCCTCTGGCAACGTCGGCGGCTTAGAATGAAACTGAGTATTGGGTTCAATCGTCAGCTGGTACCAAGACAGATGCGGCGGCTGCTGGGCAATGCCTTGGCGCAAATCAAACAAGGCATCGTCAATGGACTGCTCAGGCAAGCCATGCATCAAATCAAGGTTGAAACTATTCAGGCCAGCATTGCGTGCGTAACCGGCAGCATTTAACGCTTGTTGCTCATCGTGGATACGCCCAAGTCTTTCCAATTTCTCTTGCTGAAAGCTTTGCACGCCAATTGATATACGGTTTACCCCAGCTTGGGCAAAGCCATTAAAACGTTCGCTTTCCACTGTGCCAGGGTTAGCTTCAAGGGTTATTTCGGCATCGACTGCTAAATTGACGCGCTCACGCACCCCTGTTAATAGGCGCCCTATGGCATCGGGCGAAAACAGACTCGGAGTGCCGCCACCGATGAAAATACTGTGCACGGGACGATCGCCAATCAGGTTGGCGTCTTGGGCTAAATCATCTAGTAAATGACTGACATATTCAGCTTCTGGCAAGGAGTCCTGCTTTTGACCATGGGAGTTAAAGTCACAATAGGGGCACTTTTGCACGCACCAAGGAATATGAATATACAAGGCAACAGGGGGGAGCGTTGTGTTCGTTTCACCGGCGTCATTCATTTCGCAAGTGTTTGCCATTACGCTATTCACCTGCTTTTTCAAAATCTGCGCTCAGTTTTACTAATAGCTGTTGTAACGCTTGGCCGCGATGACTTAGGGCGTTCTTTTGCTCTTTTGTTAGTTGTGCAGAAGTACACTTTTTTTGTTCTACCCAGAACACAGGGTCGTAACCAAAGCCACTTTCACCACTACGCTCGAGGGTTATTTCGCCATGCCATTCGCCTTGGCAAATGATGGGGGTGGGGTCTTCACTGCTGCGCATATACACCAATACACATAAGAAACGCGCTTGGCGTTTCACTGGTGCAATATCACTTAGTGAGTGAAGCAACTTATCAATATTATCACTATCTGTGGCATGGCTACCGGCATAGCGTGCTGAGTATACGCCAGGTGCTCCGCCTAAGGCATCTACGGCTAAACCAGAATCGTCAGCAATAGCGGGCAAGCCCGTAATCTTGGCTGCGTGACGGGCCTTGATGATGGCGTTTTCGACGAAGGTGGTACCTGTTTCGGCCACCTCAGGAACGTCAAATTCACTCTGTGGAATAATGTTTATGTGTAGTGGGCTAAGCAACTGACTAAGCTCAGCCACTTTGCCTTTGTTGCCTGTGGCTAAAACGATTTTACGTGACAAGGGGAAACTCATGCATTGGTCTATTATCGGCAAATTTTACCTGTTTAGAGATGTAATTGATATTGCGCTTTCACCTCTTTTGTCGATATGGGGGCTACCCATAACAAATACGCCTTGCTGTAGTTGGGTAAATTATTTAGTCTTAATACTATCTATTGAATATCGGAAGTTGTTCGCAACGTTATTCCTTTCAATATTGTCTTTTTCCAAACTTAACCGCTTAGTAGCGCAAGGATGCTTTATGACATTTACCGCCAAATTACTCCTCATTAGTAGTGCAAGTTTAATCACTGGTAATGCGAGTGCTATCAATAAGCCTCAAACGGAAGCACAGGCCCACCACATCGCAATCAGCGAACCAAGCACTGTGCTTTTGGAGTCCGCTAAGCTCCCCGAACCTATTGAACGTGTAGCACCTAAATATCCAGTGAGCATGGCACGAAAAGGCGCTGAGGGCTGGGTGCAATTGAATTTTGTGGTGGGTACTGACGGCAGCGTCAACAATATCGTTGTGGTTGATTCAAGTGGTATGAAAGCCTTTGAAAGCGCAGCAATAAAAGCAATGAAAAACTGGCAATACAGCCCGGCTTTTGTTGATGGCAAACCAATTGAGCAATGCCACAACAAAGTACAAATGGACTTTAAGTTAGACGGGGGGGAAAGAGGGGTTAGGCGCAAGTTTAAACGCAATTATGAGAGTGTGCGTGCTGCACTAAGCAGCAATGATATTGCCTTAGCGCGTGAGTTGAGTGACAACATGAAAGACAAAGGCTTGCTCAATAGCATAGAGTTTAGCTTTTATTCGTTGCTACGTGCTGACTTGGCAAAGGCTGAAGCGGATGAGGTGGCTGAGCTTAAGCACGTTCAACATATATTGAATACTGATAGCAAAGGCAAGTACTTGGGCAGCGAAGCGCATCGATTATTGTTAAACCGTAAGTTTGTGCTGCAAATCAATCAGTCCCAATACCTTGACGCCTTAGATACGTTTCAGCGGGTTGAGACGCAAGAAAATAACGACGAAAGCATCGCCATGCTCAAACCTTATGTGACCCAAATACTCAATGTGCTCAAAAGCGACCAAGTCATAGCCATTCCAGGGAAAGTCAAACAAGACGGTGATTGGTGGCATGCCCTGAGCAGGCGCGCCTTTAGTTTACATGACGTGAACGGCACCCTAAATACAGTGGAACTGCGTTGTCACAATAAAAGCGAGTTATACACAGCGACCACAGACAGCACATGGAATATACCCGCTAGTTGGGGACGTTGCAGTGTAAGGGTGGTAGGAGATACCGACAGCCAATTCACCTTGCTAGAAATACCCACCAAGAGTGAGCAGAGTTGATTTCAGTCTGTCTGCATATGTGGCAACGAGTATAAACAAATAGGCTGGAATATAAGGGGGCTTTGGGTTTCACCCTTATGTTTGTCAATATATGGCGGCAATGGAACTTTAATGTTGTGTGCTCGCCAGAATCTAGGACTTAACATGTACAGCACTTTGAAAGCTCGCAAACCAATATCACTGATTGCTATTATTCTTATGTTTTTTTGTATGAATGCAGGCGCTTCAGATTTGGGCGTTGAGAAAATTCAAACGTTAATATCGGGTAACGCCCTAAAAATAACCAATAGGTTTGGTGCAAGCATTATATATTTTGATCCTGATGGCTCTTTTGAACACCTTGCAGAGCAAGGTCAAACGAGTAAAGGGAAGTGGCGAGTAACGACTGATAGTATGTGTGTCACCATCTTTGCACAACCAAATGACCCGCCAAAAGAGTATTGTCTTAATCTAATAAACCGTAAATTAGGAGAAAGTTGGACCGAGCAGGATGCCAGAAATGGCGAATTAAAAAGAACACTGCTTAAGGGTCATCCAGCATGGTAAGCGTGAGGGGATTTGTATTGAGTTACAACATTTAAAGTACTCACCGAGCCCACCAGTACGAACTAACACCACACTTAACTAACACAAAAAAACCTGCAAATTTGCAGGTTTTTTGTGCGTTACATTCAGCTTAGCTAGACGTATTAAATGTGAAAGTTGGCGTCAAACCGGCTGGCTAAAACGACAGGCTTTAACCGCGATTCTTTTTCTTTTTGGCTTTCTTTTTCAGCGGTATACCGGCGGCTTTTTTCGCTTTGTTGCTGATCTTTCTTTTGGCTGGTGGCTTGGCTTCTTTATTTTTCGGGCGTAATTCGTCGATTACCCGGCGTTTAAGCGGCTGCTCGGTGTAGCGTTCGATTTTGGGCACTATGCCAATGTCGTGTGCTTCAACCAAAGAAATGGCCGTACCCTTGTTGCCAGCGCGACCTGTTCGACCGATACGGTGTACATAAACGTCTGCGGTACGCGGCATATCATAGTTGATAACATGACTGATGCTTTCAACATCAATACCACGGGCGGCAACGTCGGTGGCAATCAATATTTTGACTTCACCAGAGCGGAATTTTGCCATGGACAAGTTACGTTTGTCTTGGGGCATTTCGCCCTGTAGCCAGCACACGGTAAAGCCGTCGCGCTCCAGAATTTGCTTTAACTCATTCAGGCGGTCGCGGGTTTTCACAAACACCACGGCAGATTCCACTTGATGGGTCAGAATATGTTTTAGCAGAGCATATTTATGCTTTGCATCATCGGCGATATGTAGCCATTGATGAATTTTACCTTGCTCTTTACGACTAGATGCAGCCTCCAACTCAACGGGGTCGTTGAGTATGTCTTTGGCGAAACGACTAATGCCAGTGCCTTCTAGAGTGGCAGAAAACAACATGCTTTGCTTGCGCCAGCGGGCTTCAGCCGATATTTGATTAACGATTGATGAGAAGCCCATGTCGAGCATACGGTCAGCTTCATCTAAAATCAGGCACTCGATGTCACGACAATCAAAGCTTTCTTGTTCGATGTGCTCGAACAAGCGCCCTGGAGTGGCCACCAATATATCGAGGTTTTTCTCAAAAGTATCGCGATCGGTGCCGTAGTTGATGCCACCTGTGATCACGCCGCACACTATGTCTGTGTAGCGACTTAACTCAAGTGCTTGGTTATAAACCTGCTGAGCTAATTCTCGGGTTGGGGTTAAAATCAAAATACGGGTCGAGCCAGGATGGCGGCGCGGGTAATCTAATAAGAATTGGCATACGGGCAATAGAAACGCCGCCGTTTTACCTGTGCCGGTTGGGGCGGATGCGAGTATGTCTTTACCTTCCATCGCCGCTGGAATGACCAACTGTTGAATGCTGGTGGGTTCGCTGTAACCTAAATCGGCGACTGCGCGGCAAAGTTCATCATCTAATTCTAATTGCTCAAACATGGCGTTTATATGCTTCTTAACGTTGTACTTAATATTATGGTGGCTACAAAATTGTTGAGCCTCCGAGATGTTATTTTCACTGCGTGTTTAAGCAGTGGGATAGCGCTGTTGTAAACCCTGATACACTTGGTCGCTGTAATCTGGTAAGGCAATATCTAAGGCGTTTAACACATCAACCAAGTGTTCGTTATCTTCACGGCCATTCCATAATTTATGGTAGCTGCCTTCTTTGTAACCGTTATCTTGACGGAAGAAGTTTAGAACATTTTTGCCCACATATTGACGATAAAGTTCGTCGGCGTTCATTTCAGCCTGCTCAACGATTTTGATGAACAAAGGTACGTCAAAACGATTAGCGGCGCACAGGCCAGCCATTAATTGTAAATTGTCGAGTATATCTAAATTGGTAAAATCATAGGGTTTACCATCAAACGTCACACTGCTGGTATTTGATGCAAGTTGCTGAGCAATCGTGCTAGACGATTGGGCAATGTCACCGTCAAACTGAATAATGATTGACGATAGCGCGAAATGCCAAATATCGACTAACTCCATCTGTAGCTGAGGCAAGTCTTTTTGTTGGGCTTTCCACCATTTCCAGCCGTGATGCTCAATACCTTCAACCGACTCGATCATAGCGGCGCGTAAATAGGCGTAATTTGCGCTAAGCCATTGTGGGTTAACTTTTCGGTTCATGCCGTCTTGCAGTGTCAGCATGGTGTTTAATTGAGTGGTGGATAACATGGTAAGCCTTGTGTGTTCTGTTTATCGTTTGGATGCTACAAAAGCGGACGACTATTATGCCACGTTTGTGGCGATAGCATGAATGCGTTTTTGTCTGAGTTGTTGTTTTATTTCTGCGCCTTTATAACCTGCTTGCACTATTTCTTGTACGTTGACCTCTTTGGCGAGCAAATAGGCTTGCCAAATATAGTCTGCGTTGGGGTAGGGGCGCTCTTCAAAGCCCGTTCGCCCTTTCGCATCTGCGGTACAGGCCAGCAATAAATCGGCAAAGCGCTCAGGCTTTCGCCATACGTCACATTTGTCTAAAAAATCATTGATCGTGGCGGCTTTGAGCTTAAACGCATGATGCACATGACTATGAAATTCACTCATTAATAACGCTAAATCACGACAGTCATTGGGTACTTTTAGCCGCTCACAAAGGGTGTTAATGGGCACGAGGCCACGTTTTTCATGCCCGCGGTGTGACGGCCACTCTTCTGGTGGTGTTAACCCCTTGCCTAGGTCGTGCACTAAAGCGGCAAAACGTACGCTGAGCTTATGAGATACCCGCACAGATTGTTCCAGTACCATCATGCTGTGGATCCCAGTGTCAATTTCGGGATGCCATTTGGCTGGATTAGGAATGCCCCATAAGCAATCAAGCTCAGCAAACCACACTTTTAAGGCGCCGCATTCGCGCAGGGTTTCAAAATATATTTGGGGGGTATCTTCAAGTAAGCTCTTTGCGGTTTCGACCCACACACGCTCAGCGCTTAAATGACTGAGCTCCCCCGATTGGGTTATGTTAGCCATTAAGGTTTTGGTTTCATCCGCTATGCTAAAGCCATAACTCGCGTAGCGCGCTGCAAACCGTGCAACGCGTAATACGCGCAGCGGGTCTTCCTCAAACGCGTCAGACACATGGCGCAAAACGCGATTTCTAAGGTCTTTTTGGCCATTGAAGGGATCGATAATGTTGCCGTTGTCGTCCATTGCCATGGCGTTCACGGTTAGGTCCCGGCGCAGTAAGTCCTGCTCGAGCGTGACATTGGTAGAGGTGTCGCACTCAAACCCGGCATAGCCTTGGCCTATTTTACGCTCGGTGCGGGCTAGGGCGTATTCTTGCTGGGTTTTAGGGTGTAAAAATACTGGAAAGTCTTTACCCACTTGCTGAAAGCCCTTGGCCAGCATATCGGCTTCGCTAGCACCCACGACAACCCAGTCCTTATCTTTTACTGGTCGCTCGAGTAGCTTATCCCGTACTGCCCCACCTACTAAATATACTTGCATAGTCACCTTAAATTTGAGAATCGCCTTATTATGCCTGATTTATCCGATGAGCAAAAATACGCATAGGAATAAGCGATTAATAATGTGTATCGCCTGTGAAAGTCACTTAGCAGTTGAATTTACTCGAATTGGCGGGGGCGAAATTGCAGTGCTAAAACTGTAGACATCAGCTTTATGCATAACGCGTCTTACCTTTGACAAGCTTGAATGAAGCCGTTAGTTTATCTTCCGCTTATCCTCAATCGGCCACTAGAACCGCAGCTATGTATCTTAATTATTTCGGACTTTCAGATAATCCGTTTTCTATCGCACCTAATCCCGCGTACCTATATATGAGTCCAAGACACAAGGAAGCCCTTGCTCATTTGACCTTTGGGTTACGGGAAAGTGGCGGTTTTGTGATGTTAACAGGCGAAGTCGGAACGGGGAAAACCACCGTGTCGCGTAAGTTATTACAACAGCTGCCTGATAATACTCAGGTCGCCATGGTGCTTAACCCAACGCTCTCAGCCATTGAGTTACTCGCCACCATTTGTGACGAGCTAAGCATAGATTATCAACACGAACGAGCGAGCCTAAAATACTTTACGGATTTGATCCTCAACAAGCTGGTGATTAATCACAACGCAGGCTTGAACACGATATTGATTGTGGATGAAGCCCAGCATTTGTTGCCAGAGGTGCTTGAGCAGTTACGTTTGTTGACCAACCTTGAGACCAACCGGGAAAAGCTGCTCAAAGTGGTGTTAATCGGTCAGCCAGAATTGCAGCAATTGTTGAAACGTAACGAGCTGCGCCAATTAGCCCAGCGCATCACCGCCCGTTACCACTTGCTACCGCTCACTTCTGGTGAAGTAAAAGCCTATATTCATCACCGATTAGGGGTAGCAAATGGCGATAGCAGTGTTTTTAGTGCAGGCGCACTGGGCGCTGTGTATCAGGTCACTGGCGGTATACCGAGGGTGATTAATTTACTATGTGACAGGGCGTTAACGTTAACGTTTACTAAACAAGCTCCCGTGGTACATACCCATATATTTTATGCTGCCGCAGAGCAAATCTTGGGCGCTGATGTGGTGGCTCAGCGCAGAGGAAAACAGCGTACCCTAATACTCGCAGGCTTGTTTGTACTGGCCTTCGGGTTAGGCTTTATGGGAGGCCATTGGTATGGATAACCTCATCAATATTGATGCCTTACTGCCTGGCATGGTGATAGTAAAGATTACGCAGCAAAACGGCCCAATTAAAATACGTAAGTCCGGTTTAGTGACCAGCATGGAAATGGTCACAGGGTTAGGGGAAATGGGCGTACAGCAGGTGGAAATTGACCCTGCCCAAACCGTGGAGATTGACCGGCCTAAAGTACAAAAATCACAAACGCAGAAATTACTCGAAAGTGAGCGCGTCGCTGGGGCTAGAGCTCTGCATGGCGCTGATGCGGCGGTGTCAGATCAATTCAATCGCAGTTTGTTTTTACCGTCAATCCAGGCGTTACCTTCTCGCTGGCAATACTATACCAAGCCGCTATTGCAAGGCGTGGTGGTGGTATTTATTGGATTTGCATTAGGGTGGGGCGTAGCAATCGCCCCGTCATTGTTAGCCAAGCTCACCAGTCCAGCGGCACAAGATGACGCCGCCATTGTTGAAGGTTTCGCTGGAGGCAGTCGAGAAAATGCGAGTTCTGCGATAGACACTAATGGAACCCTTGCTGATAATTTGCGCACGAGCGAGAAGGATCCTGGGGGAGATAAACCTTCTGGGAAGAACAACGAAAAAGTCTTAATGGTAAAATCGAACGAGCCAGATGTTGCTCAAACACGCGGCAATCAAAATGCAGTTAATGAGTCTGTCGCAATGGCCGTTAACCAGCCGCATAGTAATACTCAACTTAAGACAACGACTCCCTTTGAACAGCAAGTCAACCCCAGACCTGAAGCAGAGCCAGAGCCAGAGCCAGAGCCAGAGCCAAGCCCCAGAATATCGTCTGACTTATTAAAGCGCTTTGAGAAGGTGATCACAGAATTGGACAAAGAGCCCGAACAGCCATTCGAAGCCACGCAAACAAAAAGTGAAGATACCCCGCGCATTGATCAGTTGCCTGCATGGGTGTTAACACAACTGCCCCCCATGGTTTTTACCACGCACATGTATGCATCTTCAGCGCAAGATAGATGGGTAAAGGTGAATAACAGGACGCTGAATGAAGGGGATATGATTGCAGATAAAGTGCGTATCGAGCATATAGAGCCACAACATGTGATCCTGAACTATCAGGGGCAAACGTTCAGTATGTCGGCACTTAGCGAGTGGTAAAATTATCACTCGCCAGTGGGCTACACAACCGACCACCTTTATAGTGACCATGATTATGTAGAACTGCAGCAAGTAATATGCATAATGCGTTTATTACTTGCTCGTTTACCGCAAATAGGAATATCAACCAGACATGGCTGCCAAGGAACCGCACTTTTGTTTGCTGCACTTTACCTTCGCCTCGAAGGCCTGCTTACTCTTCTTGGTAATTAGTATTCTGAAGGTGGCAAATGCATCAGACAGTCCAAGCCTCCCTCACGCTAATCAAGACGATTTGCATCAGCCTAATGATGCTCGCGTCATATATACGGATGACCAGGGCGCTGCCCCTAAACCTTTTGAAGCGGTGAATAAGCGGATACGCTTAACAACCGGCCAAAGCTACTTCCCTTTTATATCCGCCAAGATGCCCCACGGTGGCTGGTCTCAAGCGCTTGTAACACGTACGTTTGCAGAGATGGGGCTCAATGTTGATATACACATTTTGCCATGGAGTAGGGGAGAACGATGGACTACAGAGCAACGTTTCCTGGGGACATTTCCTTATGTCTATTCTGCTCAGCGGGCTAAGAAATACTATTTTTCTAAGCCTATCAATTTTATCCCAGTACGTTTCTATGTCAGCAAGGCATCGAATTTTACTGATGTACAACAATTGAAGGATAAACGCTTATGCTTACCTTACGGCTATTCGGCCGAATTTGTGAAAGGTGGTGTAGTGGAAAGTCTCAATTTGAAGATTAATCGCGTGGTTGATGGCGCCGCATGCATAGGACATGTGCAGCGGGGGTGGAGTGACGCTGGCCTGACAAATGACTATGTTTCTGTGAATGAGGTCAATAATGACCGCTTAACAGACAGTAAGCTGGTTGTGCTTAAAAAGTATGTAGAGCAAGTGCCTTTGCATTTCATCATTTCAACGTCTTACCCCGAAGCGAAAATGTGGATGGATAAGTTCGATCGCGCGTTTCAACGTTTGATTAAAAGCGGCGCGAAAGCGGAAATAGATAATAAGTTTATTCGACTACTCGACTCAAATTCATCCTAGGTATATCAACCCTCAACCCCTTATATCTCCTATTTCATAACGCTTTCAAACCGCTACATCTACAAAATTTCATCTGAAAACGTTTTCTGTAGAGCATACAGCGCGAGTTAACATGTTTTAGCGTATTGCATCATAAGCGGGTGGGTCTTATGAATATGCCGATCCCTCAAATGTAGAAACAGTGTCGACTTTTTCGGCAGATTTTCATCAAAGATAGTTACGCTGCATTTCACTCATTTACTAATGCATATTATCTTGACTCGATGGAATTTGCAGACACTAGCGCTATTTTTGTGACCCATTAAGCTTCATCCTGAATGGTCATTATGCACACAGTGGCGACGTTGCACCTTGATATAAGCCAATTATTAGTACCAGTCTGCCTGATAGGTGCAGCAGTATCATCGTATACGATACGTACTGTAAATGTTTTCGTTTTCATCAATTTTCATTCGCTATGCTTTGGATCTCAATATTTTCAGGTTACTTTGTTAACCTATATCTCATTGTTCTTGTATTTAATGCACGACTTCTTGTCGTTATTTGCGCATGTTGCACAGTGCTTCACATATAATTTTAACGCTTATTTGTCTACTTTCATTAACATTTTAACGTTTTAGGTATAGGCAAACATATAATTATTAATATTTTCGCTGTCCATCTTTACCCTTTGTTTATAAGGCCTTTGTTAACTTATAGCTATCTTAGCGCCGAATTTGTCATATTAGTCACCGATTTTGTGATACCCACACTGGTCGAGTTTGTATTAATGTATTTGTAACATTTCATTAGCTTGATAGTGATGTTTAAAATTAAACGGCTTATCGACTAAAAATGTTGACGAATTGTTAAAATAAACCTAGCATTATGAAAACGTTTACATTGGTGGTTGGGCGAGACTCAATTGGGTAAACGCAAAACATGTATTTATGCCCTGAGGGTATTGATGTTACAGCGACCGCGCAACGTATTTGGGAAGACCGGCTTTCATTAATGAAAATAAAAAAGTGGTCAAGAGCAGTAGCTGACTTCCAACTTGTATGGTTTAGGTTAATTCTACTAATAGAAACACAAAGGACGCACAAAAATGAACACATATGCGAAATTTAATAAGTCACTACTGACCAAGAGTATTTCAATACTGCTTGGTACGACAGTACTTGCTCCTGTGGTTGCCGTTGCTCAAGAAAGCGCGAATGACTTGGAGGTGATCCAAGTACGAGGCATGCGCTCGAGTATTCAAGAATCTATGGGGATTAAACGTGATTCTGCTGGTGTGGTTGATGCCATTTCTGCAGAAGACATAGGTAAGTTTCCGGATACTAACTTAGCGGAATCTTTGCAACGCATCACGGGTATTTCTATTAGTCGGAGTAACGGTGAGGGAAGCCAGATTACGGCTCGAGGCTTTGGACCTGATTTTAATATGGTGACGCTAAATGGTCGTGCCATGCCAGGTGCTGCTATTCCTGGCGGTGGTGGCACGCCAAATTCACGGGCTTTTGATTTTGCCGATTTAGCCTCTGAAAGCGTACGTGGTGTGGAAGTGTACAAAACTGGTCGTGCTAGCATAGCAACGGGCGGTATCGGGGCAACCGTTAACATTAAGACGGCGCGCCCACTAGACGCACTGGAAAGCGGCTTTACCGGCTCTGTTGGCGCAAAAGCATTGATGGACACCACTAACCGTGTGGGGGATGACGTAACGCCTGAAGTATCAGGGTTCTTTAATTTTGTTGATGACGACGGCATTTTTGGTGTGTCTTTATCTGCCAGTGTACAAGAGCGTGACAGCTCAGCAGTGGGTGCATTTGTTAATGAATGGCGTGTTAACCCATACGAGGGCAGCATTCCACAATCACCTAACCAAACCGATCCTAATTTACCTGGCTTTAATGGGCCAGCGGTGGTGGTAAACAATGGTCCAGCAGACGGTCAACTGTTTGCCATTCCAGCTGATTTACGTTACTCAATTGCTGATCGTGAACGTAAACGTACTAATGCGCAGCTTACTTTTCAATATGCCCCATCAGAAGATTTAACCGCAACCTTGGATTACACCTATTCAAAACAGGACCTATACGAGGCTCGCGCAGAGCAATCCATCTGGATGGATGATGGCTACTTCTCAGAGCTTACCTTTGACGACGAAGTGGTTAAAACCCCTATATTGATTGAACAAGAACGCCGTGATTTACTGCCGCGCGATTTGGGGCTAGCCATTCAGGAGCTGAACCAAGTCAATGAAAACAAATCTGTTGGTTTTAATGTTGAGTACCACGTCAACGACAGCTTAGTCATGTTCTTCGATGTGCATGATTCATCAGCCGAAGGGCGCCCAGATGCGCCTTATGGTACCTGGACTAACCTAGGGTTAGGGGCCAATGTTAACCGTGGGCAGGGGGCTGACTTCTCTGGTGATTTCCCTATCATGACGGTAGATTTTGATGACGCTGCGCGTGACAACTTAAACGGTAATGGCGTGCTTGACCAAGATGATGTAGGTACTGCAATTCTTGATATGAATTTTAATTCTCAGCGCACGGATATCACCCAATTCCGTTTGGATGGTGAGTACTCATTTGACGATGGCGGGATTAATTTCGGTGTTGAATCGCGCTCAATGGAAAGCACGTCACTGCAATCATTAACCAGACGTACCATGGGTAACTGGGGTATTGAAAACCCGGGTGAATTGCCAGCGGACTACTTAACGCCGTTTAGTTTTGCCGACGAGTTTGATGACTACAACACCAACGGCATTTTCAGCCAAGGTTTCACTGGTGATGTAGCACAGATTGGCGCATTTGCCGCGCAGGAATACGGCTTCGCATTTGCAGCCGATAACCCGTTCGCCACTAATCGCACAATTGAAGAAGACATATTTGCGGCTTATGTAGAGTTTGAATTAGACGGAGAGTTAGGTGGTCGTCCGTACAATATCCTTGCGGGTGTTCGTTACGAAAGCACTGATTCTACGTCGGTCGCTAACATCAGCTTGCCCAGTGCAATAGCGTGGGAAGGTAATAACGATTTTAATGTGCGCTTTGGCTCTGAGACTCAAGACGTGGCTGTTGATTCTGACTACGACCATATTCTACCTAGTATTGATTTTGATATTGAAGTGATGGATGGCGTTAAGGCGCGTTTGTCTTACAGCAAGACCATTGCTCGCCCAACGTACAATAACTTGAGCGCGGCAGCATCCGTGGGCACGCCAAGCGGTCCAACGCTAATCACCCAAGGCGCAACTGCAACCGCTAGCTCAGGTAACCCCTCTTTGGTGCCACTTGAATCTGACAATATCGATTTATCCGTTGAATACTATTTTGAAGATACCAGTTATGTATCGTTAGGCTTCTACGATAAACGAGTGAAGAACTTTATTGGTAACGAGCAGGTGGAAGAAAGCGTATTCGGTCTACGTGATGCGACCGCTGGTCCACGTGCAGAGGCTGCGGCCGCTGAACTTGAACGTATTGGACAACCGTTAACCGATACTAATTTGTTTAACATGGTGGCAGCCATGGAAAACAACATCGCTTATGACTCGTTAACCATAGAGCAATTCGAAGCCCAGTATGATGTGTTACCTAATGAAGATGACCCATTCTTAACCTTTATTAATTCAAAACCAGTGAATAATAAGAACGCCAATATTTATGGCTTCGAGCTGGCTGCTCAGCACTTCTTCGGAGACACGGGCTTTGGTTTACAAGCTAACTACACCACAGTCAATGGTGATGTAAGTTACGATATCACTGCTAACCCATCGGTAACGCAATTCGCGTTAGTGGGCTTAAGTGATACGGCAAACTTGGTTGCCATGTATGAGAAAGATGGCTGGCAGGGGCGTATTGCTTACAACTGGCGTGATAAGTTTTTGGACACCACGAGTCAATATGTGAATGAACCGGGCTTTACCGAGTCTTACTCGCAAATCGATTTTAATGTGTCGTATCAAGTGAATGATGATTTATCTGTATTCCTTGAAGGGATAAACATTACGGATGAGAACAGTCGCCGTCACGGGCGTACGTCCGCTCAATTATGGAACTTGGAACAACTTGGCGCGCGCTACGCGCTAGGTGCCCGATATACGTTCTAATGTGTAACAAGTGTGTACCTGTAGGTCTGCCGAGTTAATCGGCATTTAAAGCCGCGATTTATCGCGGCTTGTTTTTTAGTTATATTGAAACAAGAGCTTTAAAAAAGAGCTTTGAACCAAACGTACTCAACCTAATTATTTGGATGGCGAGGTTAGTCTTGAACAACGAGAAAACGCAGAGCACCCAGAATGGGCAGAAACGACAAAGAGTACAAAAAGTGGTTATCGCAGGTGGTGGAACGGCAGGTTGGATGGCCGCTGCTTCGCTATCTAAATTACTGGGAAAATCACTCGATGTCACTTTGGTTGAGTCAGACGAGATTGGCACGGTAGGGGTAGGCGAAGCCACTATTCCGCCCATTCGAACACTACACAAACTGCTGAATATCGACGAGCAAGCATTTATGCGAGCCACCAATAGTACCTTCAAACTGGGAATTGAATTTAATAACTGGGGACAAAAAGATGACAGTTATATTCACTCCTTCGGTGTCACGGGAAAAGAGTGCTGGGCTGGGGAGTTCCATCATTTCTGGCTACGGGGAAAAGAGCTGGGAATAGACGTCCCTTTCGGGGATTACTGCTACGAGCTTCAGGCTTCAAAGCAAGGGAAGTTTGCCTTCTCTGCAAATGCGCCAATGAACTTTGCCTACCATTTAGATGCCACGCTATACGCTAAGTTTCTACGGAATTTTTGCGCCGATTCGGTGACACGAATTGAAGGTAAAATTCAACAGGTGAATAAGCATCAAGAGAGTGGCTTCATTCAATCTTTAACACTTGAATCAGGTCAAGTTGTTGAGGGAGACTTTTTTATTGACTGCACAGGATTCAAAGGTCTGCTGATAGAAGAAGCCTTACATACTGGTTACGAGGATTGGTCACATTGGTTACCGTGCGACAGCGCAGTCGCGGTGCAAACTCAAGCCAATTCTGATCCTCTACCTTATACCCGTGCTACCGCCCATGAATCTGGTTGGCAGTGGCGAATTCCGTTACAGCATCGCGTAGGCAATGGCATGGTATTCTGTAGCCGATACACGAGTGACGACCAAGCAAAAACCACTTTGCTCGCTAACCTGGATGGCGTCCCCATTAACGAACCCAGAGTGATTAAGTTCAAGACCGGCCGCAGACGCAAGGGCTGGAACAAAAACTGTGTGGCATTGGGCTTAGCCAGTGGGTTTGTAGAGCCACTTGAGTCCACCAGCATTCATTTGATTATGACAGGCATCGTACGACTAATGCGCTTGTTCCCCTTCGATGGTGTGTGCCAATCCACTATTGATGAATACAATGAAAAACTCACCAGTGAACTGCACAGTATTCGTGATTTTATTGTTTTGCACTATAAGGTTACCACTCGTGATGACTCACCGTTTTGGCAGCATTGCCAAAGCATGGAAGTGCCTGCATCTTTGGCCCACAAAATTCGCTTATTTAAAGGAACGGGCAGAGTCTTTTTAGATGATGGCGATATATTCCGCGTCGATTCTTGGACGCAAGTCATGTTGGGGCAAGGCCTAGCGCCAGAGCAGTATCACCATATCGTGAATGAAATGAATAAGGATGAGTTAACGCGCTTTTTAGCCGGCATGCGCAGCGCAATAGAGCAACGAGTTGCCCAATTGCCTAGTCATCAACAGTTTATTCAGCGCTATTGCAAAGCGTCATAAGCACTAGCAAGCAGAGTGACGGGTAGGCCGCGAATACGCAGCAAAAGAAAACATAAAGCAGTTGTTGCGTGTCATCCACTTAGATGGGGTAGTATAAAGAGTATTGTGCCAAAGCGTCCGTAAATAGCATGTCATGTTTAACATGGGTAGTCACAAATGAGTAACCGCAGTATCAAAAATATCGTTGTCGTCGGTGGTGGCAGTGCAGGTTGGTTAACCGCTGGGATCATTGCCGCAGAGCACCAATGTGGCTCACAGCAAAGCAAAATCTGCGTCAGCCTAATTGAATCACCCGATGTGGATATTATTGGCGTGGGGGAGGGAACTTGGCCTTCAATGCGTAACTCTTTGCAGCGCATGGGGATTAGCGAAACTGAATTTATTCGCCACTGCGGCGCAGCGTTTAAACAGGGCTCAAAGTTTGTCGGCTGGAAAAACGGCGCAGACAATGACTTTTACTACCACCCTTTTGTGATCCCAAGCGGCTACGGCAAAGCAAATCAATACAGCGCGTGGAAAACCTATGCCTCTGAGCATCCTTTTGCTGACGTGGTTTGTGCGCAAAGTCATATTTGTCAGGCAGGGTTAGCCCCAAAACAAAACGCTACCCCTGAATATGCAGGGGTGCTCAATTACGGTTACCACCTTGATGCAGGCAAATTTGGCCAGTTAATCCAGCAGCACTGCGTGGCTAAGCTAGGCGTTCGCCATATTCAAGATCACGTTGAAGGTGTGATCAGTCACGATGATGGCGACATTAAAGCATTACAAACGCGTCAAAGTGGTGAGCTAACCGGCGACTTATTTATCGATTGCACAGGGGCGCGTTCGTTATTACTAGGGCAACATTTTAATGTGCCATTTATCGATAAAAGCGACGTGCTGTTTAACAACAGTGCTATGGCGCTGCACGTGCCATACACTAATGATGATGACCCTATCGTCTCGGCGACCGTATCAACTGCCCAAGAGGCCGGGTGGATATGGGATATCGGCTTACAAGACCGACGAGGGGTGGGGTATACCTATTCTAGCAAGCATACTGACGATGAGCAGGCGCAGCGAACACTTAAAGCCTATGTGGCGCAGTCTATTGGGCCAGAACGTGCTAATGCGCTCAAAGCACGAAAGATCAATTTTGAACCTGGGCACCGTAGTCATTTTTGGCATAAAAACTGTGTCGCGGTTGGCTTGTCAGCAGGATTTTTAGAGCCCTTAGAGGCATCTGCATTAGCATTGGTTGAGCTCTCGGCTACCGCCATTGCTGAAAACCTGCCTGTAACAACAGATCATATGAAGGTTACCCAGGATAACTTTAACCGACGATTCCTTTTGCACTGGGAAAACATAGTCGAATTTCTAAAGTTGCATTATGTTTTAAGCGCGCGCAGTGAGCCGTACTGGCATCAAATGCGTGCACCTGAGTCGATATCCCCACGGCTCAGCTCATTACTCACGCAGTGGCGTTTTCAACCACCTAGTCGCAATGACTTTGTGCAAAATGAAATCATGTTTCCATCAGCCAGTTACCAATATGTTTTGTACGGTATGGGCTTTGAAACCTTGAATGATGTGTCATCAAGGGAATTTGACACGCCACAAAGTGCCGTCAAACACTTGCAAGAAAACCAGCAGCATGTGCGTAAACTCATGGCTGGGCTGAAAAGCAATCGTCAATTGCTCAGTCACGTTAAGCAGTACGGTTTTCAAAAAGTGTAAGTGTTTGAACGGTGTTGCAGTGTACATAGGGCTACTGCTTTAGTGCGCCTAGACTGTAACGACCGGTAAGACAAAAGCACCTTAGGCATACCAAGACTGGCCTAGTGTCGGGTCTAAATAGTTACCTTTCAATATTTTAATCTTCGCTCTAGCGTTCGAATGACGGCTCTATCTTAAGCGGCTTAAAGAAAAAGATACAAAAGTCTTGAAAACGTTTTCATTTGCATTTAACGTTACGCTAACAATTACCTAAGACTAGGTTTATCACCACGTTAATCTTGTACTGTTGTTACAAAGACAGTCGCCCCAATTGCACTGGAATAGGAATAATAACAATGCTTCAACGCAGCCAGTATCCCCTCAACAGTACGCATCATTTATGAAAACCTTACCCTTATACGAGAAAATTGGCTACGCCATGGGGGACGCGGCTGCGAATTTGGTGTGGCGTGGCGCCTTAGCTTACTTAGCTGTGTTCTATACCGATACGTTTGGCTTGGCAGCGTCTGCTGCGGCTATTTTATTTTTGGTGGTGCGCCTGACCGATGGTGTAACAGACATCATCATGGGGATGATTGCTGATCGTACTCACACCGCTTGGGGTAAATTTCGACCTTGGATTTTGTGGTCTACCCCTTTTTTAGGGGCGTTTATGGTGCTGTGCTTCACCACACCAAACTTGAGTGACACAGGCAAATTAGTTTATGCCTATTTGACCTACATAGGTCTAACGCTGGCGTACACCGTTAATAACGTCCCTTATTCTGCTTTGATGGGGGTGATGACCGAAGATGATAAAGAGCGCACTAGCTTGTCTGGATTTCGTTTTGCTGGTGCCTTCGTGGGAGGCTTATTTGTGATGGGTTTTCTGCCAAGCCTAGTAGCTATGTTAGGGAGCGGTGACGACGTGCAAGGGTATCAGTACACCATGTATGTGTTCGCAGGCCTATTAATGGCTCTTATGGTGACATCCGTCGCAACGACAAAAGAGCGGGTTATTCCCATTGAACAAGTGCGCGGCAGCTTTCGCAGTGAGTTATGGGATTTAGCCAAACAATCTCCTTTTGTACTTGTGCCACTGCTCTCAATGAGCCTATTTTTCTATTACCGCAATCTTGCGACTGGCGTTCTGTTTGTGCTGGTTTTCGCAACCGCTACCTGGTTGGTGCGCCGGATGTTAAGTCGTCCTCGGGGAGATGTGTCAGGTACCCAGCAAGACATGCTCGATCTGTTGACGAATCGCCCTTGGCTTATTCTACTTGGGATGGGCTTTCTTACTATGATGTTCAACGGTATTAAGTACAGCGTGATTGCATATTACTTCAAGTACTTTGTGGGCGATGAGTTACTCACAGGCCAGTATTTTATCGCCTTGTTGGTAGTGTCAATCATAGGTGCACTGTGCACTAGCTACTTAGCGAATAAGCTTGGTCGGCGAAATTTGTTTATTGTTGCCCTGCTTCTAAGTAGTGCCCTAACGTGCGGGTTTTATTGGATACCAGGGGAAGACATTGGCTACATATTTATTCTTGGCTGTAGCGCGGAATTTTTTGCTGCAATGATGCCAACCTTATTCTTTAGCATGTTAGGTGATGCCGCTGATTACTCAGAATGGCGGAACGGTCGCCGGGCGACTGGCCTTGTATATTCCGCGGGGACTTTTGTGCAAAAAACCGGTAACGGTTTCGCAGGCGCGTTGGTGCTGGTTGTGTTGGCGGGCTATGGCTATGACGGTATGGATGCGAGCACGATTGAAGCCTCACTCCCTGGCATGCAACAGCTTATGAGCTTTATTCCCGCAGCTTTTGGGTTAGCCGGAGCATTGCTGATGCTGTTTTATCCATTAACGGATAAAAAGCAACAGCTAATGAACACCCAGCTTATTGAGCGCAGAAACGCCATTCAAACTAATCATCAATAGCGCTTTGGCTTTTAGGCCGCGTATTTACTTAGAGAGAGTTTTCCCATGATCGAGCCGTCCACTGATGCCATGAATACCGAATTTGGCTATTTTGATGATCAGCAAAAAGAATATGTCATTTCCACGCCGTTTACGCCATCCCCATGGATAAACTACCTAGGTAACGATGGGTTTTACGGGTTAATTTCGAATACTGCTGGTGGCTATAGTTTTTATCAAGATCCCAAGTTTCGCCGTTTAACGCGTTATCGCTATAACAGTGTGCCCGTCGATACGTCAGGCCGTTATTTCTACTTAAAATGTGATGATGAGATTTGGTCTGCCTCGGGCCGACCTGTGGCTAACCAACCCGAAAAATACCAATGCCGACATGGTATGGGTTACAGCCGTTTTCTCGTGAGTCACCAAGGGATCAATTCTGAACTTACTTGCTTTGTACCTTTAGGTGAAAAGGCTGAAGTGCATCGATTGACCCTTAAAAATACTGGCGCTAGGCACCGAAAAATCAGTTTGTTTTCTTATATCGAGTGGTGTTTGTGGAACGCCGAGGATGACGGCACTAATTTTCAACGGAATTTGTCCACTGGTGAAGTGGAAGTAGAAGACGGTGTTATTTATCACAAAACCGAATACCGCGAGCGCCGAGATCACTATGCATTTTACTCGGTTAATCAACCCATCAACGGGTTTGATACCGACAGAGAGCATTTTTTAGGGCCTTATCGAGGTGTTGAAAACCCCTTATGCGTTGAACAGGGCCAGTCTGCGAATTCTCATGCCCATGGCTGGTCGCCTATCGCTTCACATCATGTAGAAGTCGAGTTAGCGCCGGGTGAAGAGCGTACCCTAGTGTTTGTTTTGGGTTACTGTGAAGTGGAAAAAGCTCAAAAATGGCTATCTCCAGGGGTCATCAATAAAACGCCGGCGCAAGAACTGATCAAGCGCTACGCCGATAACCACAGTGTGCAACGGGCGTTAGATCATTTGGCGACACACTGGGACACCTTGTTGGGTAACTTTCAAATTAACAGCCCAGACAGAAAATTTAATCGCTCACTTAATATCTGGAATCAATATCAGAACATGGTGACTTTTAATTTGTCACGCAGCGCTTCATTTTATGAATCAGGGATCGGGCGCGGCATGGGCTTTCGTGATTCAAATCAAGATACCATTGGTTTTGCCCATATGGTGCCGGATAAGGTCAAAGAGCGAATTTTAGATCTCAGTGCGACGCAAAAATCAGACGGCTCGGCATATCATCAGTATCAGCCTCTGACTAAAAAAGGTAATGCCAATATAGGTGGCAACTTTAACGATGATCCCATGTGGATGGTGTTATCAACGGTTAATTATATTAAAGAGACGGGGGATTTTTCGATTCTCACTGAAAAGGTGGGGTTTGACGGTGATGAAACTGGGGAGCCAGACCATTTTGAACATTTGAAGCGTGCTTTCGAGCATGTGGTTAACAACCTTGGGCCCCATGGGTTACCGTTAATTGGCCGAGCAGACTGGAATGATTGCTTAAACCTTAATTGTTTTTCTGACGATCCAAACGAATCCTATCAAACCACCCAGCGCGGTAAGTCTGACGTTGCAGAGTCTTTGATGATCGCGGGCCAGTTTGTGCTTTACGGTCAAGATTTTGTGCAACTCTGCTTGCAACTAGGCAAGGCTGAACTGGCCCATTATGCACAAAAGCAAGTCGATGCAATGCGCGATGCTGTGCTCAAGCATGGTTGGGATGGGGAGTGGTTTTTGCGGGCCTACAATGCCAAGGGCGAAAAAATAGGCAGTCACGAAAATAAAGAAGGCCAAATATTCATAGAATCTCAAGGGTTCTGCGTGATGGCAGGAATTGGCATGCAAGATGGCAAGGCACGCCAAGCACTCGATTCTGTTGGAAAACGATTAGCCACGCCTCACGGCATCATGCTGAACCAACCAGCGTTTAGCGAGTACGATAAATATTTGGGGGAGATATCTTCATACCCGCCCGGTTATAAAGAGAACGCGGGCATATTTTGTCATAACAATCCGTGGATCATGGTGGCAGAGGCCATGCTAGGGCGGGGCGATAAAGCACTCGAATATTTTTCCAGTATTTCGCCTGCTTACTTGCAAGACGTTAAAAGCCTGCATAAAACAGAGCCCTATGTGTACAGCCAGATGATTGCTGGGACTGATGCTGCAACGCCGGGCCAAGCTAAAAACTCATGGCTAACGGGTACAGCGGCTTGGTGCTATTACGCGGCCAGCCAATATATATTGGGCATTAAACCGGACTATGCGGGCTTAACGATAGCGCCTTGCATTCCTGCTGATTGGCCTAGCTTTGCTGTGTCGCGCCGCTTCAGAGGTGCGCATTATAGTATTGAGGTACGTAATCCCGATGGCCTTGGGTCAGGCAAGGTGCAGCTAGAAATTGATGGTAAAAAAGTGCAGGGCAATCTCGTTGATTACAGTCAATTCAACGGTGAGCATCACGTGATCGCGACAATCGTCGGTTAAGCAGAGCACGCTAGCGGTCTGTTGAGGTGTGAATAACGCCCTCGCTGCATAAGCATCGAGGGCGTTTTATGACCTTTTGATTGCCTTTATTCGGTTAAGAGCCAGTATAGGTGTTGAATGCTTTTGTTCCCCACAAGGGAACGGTCGAAAGACTATGTTTAAAGCTGCCTGATGTCTCTTTCGTGGAGTAAGAAACATACATTAGGGTTTGACTGCGTGCATCAAAAATTCGGCGTATTTTCATGCTCTTGAAAAATACACTTTTGGATTTTTTGAAGACCACATCTCCGGATTCTGACTTGTCGATTTGGGCAATCATTTCAGGGGTGATTTCCCCAGTTTGACGACAAGCGATAGAGCTGTCCGATGGATCGGAAAAACTAAGATCGGCTTCAATGCTTGCTACATGGCAGGTTACACCACTGACAATGGGGTCTTGCAGTATATTTAGCTTAATGTCTTTGGTGGTAAATAAGCCTAAGCTCACATCACCCACTTCGTTTGAATCACATGCACTTAACAGAAATACACTGCTGATGACGACTAGTATTTTATTCATATCTCACTCACTAAGGGGATGTTTTCTTTAGTGTAATGGATTTTTGATGGGATAAATATCTTGTTAAGTATCGTTAGGCGCAGGGCCTGTACTTTGGCGAACGATTAGCTCAAACGGCAATTCAACGTATCTTGCTTGATCAGATTTACCCGATAGTTGCTCTAGTAACAGCGCCATACAGGCCTTGCCTATATCTTCCAAGGGCTGGTGGATCGTGGTCAGGGCTGGGGTCATTAACCTAGCGTAGCGAATATCATCAAACCCCATGATAGATATGTCTTGGGGAATGCGAAAACCATTCTCTTGCAAGACACTCATGGCGCCGATGGCCATATCATCACTGAAGCAAAACACTGCGGTGGGTCTAAGTCGCAATTTGAGTAACTGCTCCATGGCGCCGATGCCTGAATCTAAGCCGTAATCTCCGCGAATGATTAACTGCTCGTCTACCTCGATGCCGGCGTTATAAAGTGCGGCTTGATAACCTTCTAAGCGCTCGAGCGTGCTAGGTGTGTCCCGCGGGCCCATGACGGCAGCAATACGCGTGTGACCAAGGCTTAAAAGGTGCTCAACTGCTGTACGAGCCCCAGCGTTATTGTCAATCATGACTTTGCTAATACCTTCGATAGGGATTGATTCACAAGAGTTGACGATAGGCGGCAGTTGTTTGGCCGCAGGTTGATTTTCATTGAGATTAAATGGCATGTGGAAGGTGAACAAGAGTACACCGTCTGCTTGGCCCGATTGCGCCATATTCGCATAGTGCTTTTCACGCTCGGCTAAGCCTTGGGTGTCACCCAGTAAAATAGAATAACCGGCTTTTTGCGCTTCACTTTCAATCGCGCGGATAATACCAGCATTAACTTGATTGGTGATGTCCGGCATGACAACGATAATATTGCCACTTTTTTGGGTGCGCAGATTGGCGCCGAATCGACTCGGGGTATATCCGCCTTCTTCGACTGCCTTCATGACTTTTTTGCGGGTTTCTTCACTGACAATATCGGGATTGCGCAGTGTCCGCGACACTGTGGCTGGGGATACCCCAGAAATAGCTGCAATGTCCTTAATGCCTAACTTAGCCAAAAAATTCTCTCTTGTTCGATAGCCGTGATTAAGCATAGGTTAGCCGCAGAAAAGCAACCTGTAAACGTTTTCAAATTGTCTTAACTGGAATGCAAAACTATCAGGTGAAAAAACTAATATGAATCAGAGTGTTATATTATTTTCGGCGTAAATGATATTAGTGGGAAATGAAAGCAAAAAGGCTTTTCATTTGTATGATAATTATGCACAGGGTGCGTAGCCACGCATAAACATGGCTACACTGTGATTATTGATAGGCAGCGTGTCTAGTGCTGCCAAGCGGGTTGTTGGTCTTCAAATGCTTTAATTTTGGCATCAAGCTCTAAGGTTTGCCCAATGGCGTCTAAACCCTTAATCAAATTGTTTTTATGGTGAGGGGCAATATCAAAACCTATCACCTGCTCATGAAAACGCACTTGTTGTTGGGGTAAATCTACCACGACCTGACATGCTGGATCTTGTGCAACAGCGTCGAAGAGGGCGTCAATTTGCGCGCTTTCAAGTTGCACAGGTAACAGACTGTTATTGATGCAGTTACCGTAAAAAATATCAGCAAAGCTGGTCGCGATAACGACTTTAAAGCCGTAATCATCGAGGGACCAAGGCGCATGTTCGCGGCTAGAACCACAACCAAAGTTTTCACGGGTTAGCAAAATACTGGCCCCTTGATACTCAGGTTTGTTTAACACGAAATCAGGGTTTGGCTCTTGTTCGTGAAGATCCAAATAACGCCAATCATGAAATAAATGCTTTCCGTAACCGCTTTTCGTCACTGACGTTAAAAACTGCTTAGGAATGATTTGGTCAGTATCGACATTGGCTTGATTTAACGGCGCCACATGACCGGTATGAACGCTGATGCCAGCATTGGCTGGGCTAGATTGATTGCTCATGGTTATTCCTAATAATTAATCGTTGGCAATGAAGTCACGGGTATCGGCGAAACGCCCGGCTAAAGCTGCTGCTGCGGCCATTGCAGGGCTGACCAAGTGTGTACGAGCACCGCGGCCTTGGCGACCCTCAAAGTTACGGTTGCTGGTAGAAGCACAGCGATCACCTTGGCTTAGAATGTCATCATTCATGCCTAGGCACATTGAACAACCAGGTAAGCGCCACTCAAAGCCTGCATCGAGGAAGATTTTATCGAGTTGCTCGGCTTCTGCTTGTGCTTTAACTGCCACAGAACCTGGTACCACAATAGCGGTGACGTTCTCTGCGACTTTGCCTTGCTTAGCAATCGCGGCAGCCGCACGCATATCTTCAATACGGCCATTGGTACATGAGCCGATAAATACGTGATTTACGGTTAGATCTGCTAATTTTTGACCTGCTTGTATATCCATGTATTTCAACGCTTTAACGGCTGAGTCACGGTCGATAGGATCACTAAAGTCTTCTGGCGCAGGAATAGGCTGATTGACCCCAATCACTTGGCCTGGGTTGGTGCCCCAAGTCACTTGTGGTGCGATGTCTGTAGCGGCCAGTTCTACCACAATATCAAATTTAGCATCTGTATCTGATTTAAGGGTCTTCCAATAGGCTACAGCGGCATCCCAGTCTGCGCCTTTTGGCGCATATTCACGACCTGCAAGGTAGTCAAATGTGGTTTGGTCAGGGGCAATTAAGCCAGCCTTTGCACCGGCTTCAATGCTCATGTTACATACTGTCATGCGCTCTTCCATGCTCAAACCTTCAATGGTGTCACCGCAATATTCGATAACGCATCCTGTGGCACCGGCATGACCAATTTTACCAATAATGGCTAAGATGATGTCTTTTGCCGTTACCCCAAGTGGGCGAGCGCCATTGACCTTAACTTGCATGCACTTACCTTTACTCTGCTTAAGAGTTTGGGTCGCGAATACGTGCTCAACTTGAGACGTTCCAATACCAAAGGCAAGTGCGCCGAAAGCACCGTGGGTGGCTGTGTGTGAATCGCCACAAACCACAGTCATTCCTGGTTTGATTAGGCCAAGTTCAGGGCCCATTACATGTACAATACCTTGCTTTTGATGACCCACAGGGAACAACTGAATGCCGTTAGCTTCGCAATTGTCTGCTAGGGTTTGAAGTTGTAGTTTGTTCGCTGGGCCGCACGCATCTATGGCGAGAGAGCGCGTTGATATGCTGTGATCCATGGTGGCGAAGGTCAGATCAGGACGACGGACTTTACGTCCTTTTTGCGCCAAGCCATCGAACGCTTGCGGGGAGGTAACTTCATGGATTAAATGACGATCGATATACAATAATGCATCGTCGCCGATTTCATCGACAATATGGGCCTGAAATATTTTGTCGTATAAGGTGGTACTCATCTGGTCTTTCCTTTATGCGTTTGCGCTGGCGATAATATTCGCTATATAGTCGCCTACTTCACTGGTCGATTTGGCTTGGTCGTGGTTTTCTGGGCTAAGTAGCTCACCGGTTAATACGCCATCTGCCAGCGTTTTCAACACGGCGGCATCAATTGCATCTGCAGCGTCATTTAGATTTAAGCTAAATCGCAGTAGCATAGATGCTGATAAAATTTGCGCAATGGGGTTAGCAATGCCTTTGCCTGCGATGTCCGGTGCTGAGCCGCCTGCAGGCTCATATAAACCAAAGTTTTCGCTGTTTATGCTAGCTGATGGCAATAAACCCATTGAGCCTGTAATCATGGCGCACTCGTCTGAGATAATGTCCCCGAACAAGTTTGAACATAGCATCACATCAAAATCGCCGGGGTAACGTAATAATTGCATGGTCGCGTTGTCAATGTAGATGTGTTCTAGCGTCACGTCTGGGTAGTCTTTAGCGACTTCTTCGGTGACTTCACGCCATAAACGACTGCACACTAATACGTTAGCTTTATCAACCGATGTGACTTTTTTGCCACGTTTTTGTGCGGCTTCAAAGGCACTGATGGCGATACGGCGAATTTCTTTTTTGCTGTAACGCATGGTGTCATAAGCGAATTGCTCTTCGCCTTCACCTTCGATGCCCTTTGGCTGGCCAAAATAAATACCACTTGTTAGTTCGCGTACAACAAGGACATCAAAACCGCTGGCGGCAATATCTGCACGCAGAGGAGATAAAGACTCAAGACCCGGATAGATTTTCGCTGGGCGCAAGTTACTGAACAAATCAAAGTGACCGCGTAAAGCCAATAGGGCTGCTCGTTCAGGGCGCTCCTCCAACGGTAGGCTGTCCCATTTTGGGCCGCCAATGGAGCCAAACAAAATGGCTTGAGCATCTTCACAGCCTTTCAGCGTTGCCTCAGGTAGGGCTTTACCGTGATTGTCGATGGCGATTCCGCCAACATCAAATTCATTCAGCGTAAACGTCAGATTAAATTTTTGCTCTACAACTGATAATACTTTCTTCGCTTCTTGCATGACCTCTGGGCCAATGCCATCTCCCGCTAATACGGCAATGTTATAATTTGACATGTGCTACTTAAACTCCGGCAGTTTGTGTTTGTTGCTTTTTCTGGTGATCAATTTGATCGGCTAAATGAGTGTTATTCAATACGTGGATCAGGGCTTTGACGCCTGATTCAACGATATCTGTGGCTAGACCAATACCGTTAAAACGACGACCATTATATTCAACAATAACGCTAACTTGGGCGAGGGCATCAGCGCCTTCTCCTTTTGAATCAAGCTTGAAGTCGACTATTTCAAGTTGTTCATGGCCTAGTACTTTAATGATTGCTTTGTAGGCGGCATCTACTGGGCCGTTGCCGGTACAAGACTCGATGATTTCCTCTTCGCCCACTTGTAACTTCACCGTCGCGCTCGGGATGATCTCTTTGCCCGAACTGGCTTGTAAATAAAGTAGCTTGTAGTGTTCGTCAGCAGGTTTTTGTTTGTCGAAAAACAGCAAGGCTTCAAGGTCGTAATCGAACACTTGGCCTTTTTTATCCGCTAATTTTACAAATGAGGCATACAAAGTATCTAGGTCGTAATCTTCGGCTTTATAGCCAAGTTCCTCAAGACGGTGCTTGATAACGTGACGACCCGAACGAGAGGTTAGGTTTAAGTTGTTTTTATTGATCCCGACACTTTCAGGGGTCATTATCTCATAAGTGTTTTGCGCTTTTAAGACGCCATCTTGGTGAATCCCCGAAGAATGACTAAAGGCATTGGCACCGACAATCGCTTTATTTGATTGTACCGGCATATTACATAGTTGGCTGACTAGTTTTGAGGTGCGAGATATCTCGTGACTACGAATGTTGGTGTTCAGGCCTAACATGGCTTGACGGGTTTGCAAAATCATGGCGATTTCTTCTAGCGAGCAATTACCCGCACGCTCACCAATACCGTTAATAGTGCATTCGATTTGACGAGCGCCGTACTCAACTGCGACTAACGAGTTGGCAACCGCCAGTCCTAAATCGTTGTGGCAATGCACAGAAATAGTCGCTTTATCGATATTGGGCACGCGATTAAATAAGTTTTGAATAATACCGCCAAACTCCGTGGGGGTGGTGTAGCCAACGGTGTCAGGAATGTTAACCGTCGTCGCGCCAGCGTTAATCGCTGACTCAACCATGCGGCATAAGTAATCAATCGGGGTTCGGCCCGCATCCTCACAAGAAAACTCAATGTCGTCAGTGTAACGCCCTGCGTGCTTAATGGCGTTAACGGCCATCTCGACGACTTCGTCTTGAGACTTACGCAATTTGTTAGCGACATGAATATCTGAGGTGGCGATGAAGGTGTGTATTCTGAAATTGTCGGCAACACTTAATGCTTCGCCGCAGGCATCTATGTCTTTTTCTAAGGCGCGAGATAAGCCGCAGACTGTGGCATTTTTTACTTCTTGTGCGATGCTGCGAACTGAGCGAAAGTCGCCAGGGGAGGAAACCGGAAAGCCCGCCTCAATGATGTCCACACCAAGTCGTTCCAGCGCTAAGGCAATTTGTAGTTTTTCTTTCATACTCAAACTGGCTGCTAGCGCTTGTTCGCCATCACGTAATGTGGTGTCGAATATTTTGACTTGGTTGGACATGTGTTTTCCTCTTTGAATGATCAGCGCTTGTTTAGGCACTTAAACGAAAAAACCCGTGCTGCTAAGCACGGGTTTTTAGTTATTGTTTGCGTTTCGCTTACAACCTACCCGTGCAGTCTTGCTGCCAGCAGAAGTAGAGTTGATAGTAGTAATGATGTCATTATTATAAGCTCGAAACGTCAGTGCGGTATTTGTAACTCTTTGCGGCTTATGCGTCAACCTTAGTTAACAAATTGGCATAGAACAAAATTGCATATAAGTTTGATTTCTATAGGAATACAAGCTAATCCGACCAGATTATCAAAGGGACTTTGCCCCATGGCTTTTCTCAGCGGAAGTTTTTCCAGTTGATACTGCCAGATAAAAGTAACTCGCGCAGTGTTAGGGTGCGAGGTTGGCTGCGACCTTTGTGATTCCATGTGTGGCCACAGCAAGCGGCGCTAAAAACGGCTTTGCTGGGGCGCAATAGAAGCTGTTGACTGTTTGCAGTGTTCGGTGAATTTGCAGGGTTTTGAAACGCCGCAACGCTAGCTTGGTCTGTGTTTACGCTCGTTCCATCCATATTGAACCAACCACATTTATTACTATGTAAACGCTGGTTGTCGGTATCAATTCGATCAATGGAATCAAGCTCTAGGTGATCGCCATTCAAATCGCTTATATAAATAGCGACAGGCAGGCCAGAGCGGGCATATTGAGTAAACCACGATTCAGTTTTGCTAGCGTCATGTTTTTTAGCAATGCAATTTGCACTTTGTTTGGCTTGCCAACTGGCATTGTGTACATCCACTAATAGCGGGCCGTTATGATGAATAAAGTGATAGGCGGCGCGTTTAATATGATGGCGTAAACCACCAAGCTTGCGCTGTAGTAAACTGATGTTAGTAAAAGGGTGTTGCGCTAAGGTCATTAGCTCACGCTCATAAAGCGCATTGCAAATTTCAGCAAAATGAGTCTGCTGATGTGAGTCAGTGAATATATTTACTTGGGGCTGCGCGGGAGGCGTGACCATAATAAATGAGGGGCAGCATGTGCTGCCCACTTACATCTAAAAGCCCTAATAAGCACTAGGGCGCTTCAGATATAGGTCTTATTGACCCTTTATTTCTTTACGTCCACCGTATGTTGCAGCGTCACCTAGTGCTTCTTCAATACGCAATAGTTGATTATACTTAGCAACACGGTCAGAACGACACAATGAACCTGTTTTGATTTGACCCGCCGCAGTACCCACCGCTAGGTCAGCGATAGTGGCGTCTTCAGTTTCGCCACTACGGTGAGAAATAACCGCTGTGAAGCCTGCATCTTGCGCCATACGAATCGCTTCAAGTGTTTCCGTTAATGAACCGATTTGGTTGAACTTGATTAGAATCGAGTTAGCTACACCGTTATCGATACCGCGCTTAAGGATTTTGGTGTTAGTTACAAACAAGTCATCGCCAACAAGTTGTACTTTGTCGCCGATTTTCTTGGTTAAACTTGCCCATCCGTCCCAATCGCTTTCGTCAAGACCATCTTCGATTGAAATGATAGGGTATTTAGCTGCAAGGTCAGCTAAGTAGTCACCGAAGGTTTCTGAGTCAAATACTTTACCTTCGCCTTTAAGATCATATTTGCCATCTACATAAAACTCAGATGATGCACAATCTAAGGCAAGGGTTACGTCTTTATTCATTTCGTAGCCGGCATTTTCAACCGCTTGAATAATGACTTTTAGGGCTTCTTCGTTAGACGCTAGGTTAGGGGCAAAACCACCTTCGTCGCCTACTGCGGTGCTTAAGCCTTTAGCAGATAATACTTTTTTCAAGCTATGAAATATTTCAGCACCCATGCGCAATGCTTCACGGAAGTTAGGCGCGCCTACTGGCTGAACCATAAATTCTTGAATATCGACGTTGTTATCAGCATGCTCACCACCGTTGATGATGTTCATCATAGGGACTGGCATTGAATATTTGCCAGCTGTGCCGTTAAGCTCAGATATGTGCTGATACAAAGGAATTTGTTTATCAAGCGCAGCTGCTTTAGCCACAGCAAGTGATACTGCTAGGATAGCGTTGGCACCAAATTTTTCTTTGTTTTCAGTACCGTCTAAGTCGATCATGATTTGGTCGACTTTCTTCTGATCAAATGCACTGTTGCCTAACAAGGCTGGGGCGATATCTTCGTTGATCGCGGCGACTGCTTTTAGTACGCCTTTGCCTAAATAACGGCTTTTATCACCATCGCGTAATTCTAACGCTTCACGAGAGCCGGTAGATGCGCCAGATGGTGCAGTAGCTCTGCCCATTGCGCCTGACTCTAAATATACATCTGCCTCTACAGTGGGATTACCACGAGAGTCCATGATTTCACGACCAATGATTTTACTGATATTTGACATAGTTGTTGCCTTGTTTATAAAAATTTATCGTTTATCTGCGAGCAGATATTCTGAGTTTTCAATCGTTACTCTGCCTAGTTTTTACGCGGGGCACACGAGGCCCCAATGTTAACTGGCTCTAATTATTATTTTTATAATATTCGCCCGCAGCTTTAACAAACCCTTCAAACAAAGGGTGACCGTCACGGGGTGTAGAGTTAAATTCAGGGTGGAACTGACCTGCGACGAACCAAGGATGATCGCCTAATTCAATTACTTCTACTAGACGTTTATCAGTAGACAGACCAGTTACTTTTAATCCTGATGCTTCTAATTTATCACGTAAATTGTTATTTACTTCATAGCGGTGACGGTGACGTTCGTATATTTCTGCTGAACCATACAAATCGTGCACTTTACTACCAGGAATGAGGTGGCAAAGTTGGCTACCTAAACGCATTGTGCCGCCTAAATCTGACGCCTCAGAGCGTTGTGCCGTGCTGCCATCTGCGTCTAACCATTCTGTTATTAAACCGACAACAGGATACGGTGTTTGTGGATCGAATTCAGAACTATTGGCGCTTTCCATGCCTGCAACATTTCGGGCGAATTCAATAATCGCCACTTGCATACCCAAACAGATCCCCAAATAAGGCACTTTTTGTTCACGAGCGTACTTGGCCGCAGCAATTTTACCTTCAATGCCGCGCTCTCCGAAACCACCTGGCACTAGGATAGCGTCAAGCCCATGAAGGATTTGCTCGCCTTTGCTTTCGATGTCTTGTGAATCGACATAGCGAATATTGACCGTTAAGCGATTTTTTAAGCCCGCGTGTTTTAAGGCTTCGTTGACTGATTTATACGCATCGGGTAACTCAACGTATTTGCCTACCATACCGATAGTGACTTCGCCGACAGGGTTCGATTCAGCGTATAGCACTTGTTCCCACTCGGTTAAATCCGCTTCAGGGCACTCTAAGCCGAAGCGCTGCACGACGAGTTCATCCATACCTTGTGCTTTTAATGCGGCAGGAATTTTATAAATACTGTTGGCATCTTTTAACGAGATAACGGCTTTATCTGCTACGTTAGTAAATAGGGCAATCTTAGAGCGCTCGTTAGACGGTAGCGCGTTTTCTGAACGGCAAACCAAAATATCAGGCTGAATACCAATAGAGCGCAACTCTTTAACGGAGTGTTGAGTTGGTTTGGTTTTTACTTCGCCAGATACCGCTATATACGGAACCAATGTTAAATGCATGTACATGGCGTGGTCACGGCCAACTTCAGTGCCCAACTGGCGTATCGCTTCTAGGAACGGTTGCGACTCGATGTCACCCACTGTACCGCCAATTTCAACGATGGCTACATCTACGCCTTCAGCGCCAGCAATAATGCGACGTTTTATTTCGTTAGTAATGTGTGGGATCACCTGAATGGTGGCGCCTAAGTAATCACCGCGACGTTCGCGTTTGATGACTTCTTCGTAAACGCGGCCAGTGGTGAAGTTATTCCGCTTAGTCATACGGGTACGAATAAAGCGCTCGTAGTGACCTAAGTCTAAGTCTGTTTCAGCGCCGTCGTCGGTGACAAACACTTCACCGTGCTGAATAGGACTCATGGTGCCAGGGTCGACGTTAATGTATGGGTCGAGCTTGAGCATGGTCACATTAAGACCACGTGCTTCAAGAATGGCAGCGAGCGATGCAGCAGCAATGCCTTTACCAAGTGATGATACGACACCACCTGTGACGAAAATATAGTTTGTCATGAGTACCCTAAGGCGTTGGAGTTGAATGAGATTTTTTAATACTGGAGTAGTCTAGCTGCCTTTAAATAGGCGTGACATTATTCAGTACCGGACGGCGCAATAGTATACTCAAACGCAGCCCTACAGACAATTGAAAACCGCTCCAGCTTTGCAAAAAATATACGGAAAATGAGATTTTATTGGTTTACACTACTGAGCAAATAGTAAAAGGATCCGCTTTATGGATAAATTGCGTCCCATTTTGGTTGTTGATGACGTTGAAGCCATCTGCACCTTTATATGCACTGTGTTACAAGGGAATGGATATGTGCATGTTGATACCGCTCACGATTCAGCAGAAGTCATGTCTAGAGTTTGTCGCAAAGATTACCAATTGATTCTGATGGATATCAAATTACCTAAAGTGGATGGCTTGGAATTACTAAGCATTCTTCACGATGAAATTCCTGACGCAAAAATAGTCATGTGTTCCGCTGATACGTCAGAAGAAACCGTTAATCTGGCATACGAAATTGGTGCAGTGGGTTTTTTGGAAAAACCTGTTACTCCCATGAGCTTATTGAGTTTAATGGAGCGGCTCTAGGGCGTGTTAAACATTGCTGTACGAATTTTGGTCTAAATAGAAGCGTTTTATTCGCAAAACAGTCCTGTGAGCCTAGCGGGTTAAGTTAAAGAACTGTAATAACGAGTAAAAGACTTCCAAGAACCCTGCGGGTAGCGCATATGTACTGTTTATACCGCGTTGAATGGTTTTGATTTAGCGCACTAGATCTTCAACCATTCGCCTTGCCTAAACAGCACACAGACCGCTACAAAAATGAACTGCAAAGTTCAGCACGTCCGAGGGGGGGGAATAGTCATTTCCCCTCTAAAAGATATTTATTTATCGAACCAATTTTTTTAGTTGGTACAAGTAATCAAGGGCCTGCTTAGGCGTTAAATCATCGGGCTGAATACTGTGCAGTAAGTCTTCGGCTTCGCTTGTCTGACTGAGCAAGTCCAGCTGCGTCTCTACTTTTTCTGTTGCATAAACTGTATTGACTGGCGATGTCTCTTGTCGACCTTGTTTGGAAATATCACCCGTTTCAAGTTCATGTAATTTGCGTTTAGCCGCTTGTACCACTAATTTCGGCACGCCTGCGAGTTGAGCTACTTGCAAACCATAGCTTTTATTGGCTGCACCATCTTGCACTGCGTGCATAAAACGAATGCTTTCACCGTGCTCAACGGCATCTAGATGCACATTGGCTAACTCTGGCAATGCATCCGCTAGCCCTGTTAACTCGAAGTAATGGGTAGCAAATAAGGTGAAAGACTGCAGCTTGGTCGCTAAATACTCAGCGCAGGCCCACGCTAAAGAAAGGCCATCATAGGTACTGGTACCTCGGCCAATTTCATCCATTAATACCAAGCTATTCGCCGTGGCGTTGTTCAAAATGTTAGCGGTTTCGGTCATTTCTACCATGAAGGTGGATCGGCCAGAGGCTAAATCGTCGGAAGCACCAATGCGGGTAAATATGCGGTCTATCGGGCCAATCTGAGCATCTTGCGCAGGTATATAGCTGCCGATATAGGCCATCAACACGATGAGGGCGGTTTGACGCATGTACGTTGATTTACCGCCCATGTTCGGGCCGGTGATCACCAACATTCTGCGATCTGGGTTAACGTTAATTGGGTTGGCGATAAAGGGGGCATCTGATACCTGCTCTACAACAGGGTGGCGACCTTGACTAAAGTGAATGCCGCTTTGGGGGCATAATTCTGGGCGGTGATAATCAAGGCTTTCAGCGCGCTCGGCTAAATTAGTGAGTACATCTAATTCTGCTAGTGCATCAGCACTTTGCATTAGTTGTGTTAATTGCGGTAAGAGTAAATCGAAAAGCTCATCGTATAAGCGCTTTTCAAGGGCTAATGAGCGACTTTGGCTGCTAAGCACATTGTCTTCGTGCTCTTTGAGTTCTGGGATAATGTAACGTTCGTTATTTTTCAGCGTTTGGCGACGAACATACTCTACAGGCACGAGGTCAGATTGACTGCGGCTGACTTCAATAAAGTAACCATGCACTCGGTTGTAGCCCACTTTGAGGCTCGCGATGCCAGTACGCTCTTTTTCGCGTAGCTCTAATTCTTCTAAATAGTCGGTCGCCCCTTTTGACAGTTCACGTAGGCGATCAAGCTCTTCGTTGTAACCTTCTTTTATGACCCCACCATCGCGGATTAATACTGGGGGGGCTTCAATGACTGCACGTTCTAACAAGTCTGCGAAGTCAGGGTATTGACTGATTTTTTCTGCCAAGTGAAGTAAATCGCTTGGCTGAGCGCTTTCGCTAGTATGACTAATTTCGTGCTCAAGATAATGTTGTATATCTGGCAATAGTGCAAAGGCTTGGCGCAGGCGGGCAAAATCCCGCGGACGAGCACTGCGCAGCGCAAGCCTTGCTAACACGCGCTGCATGTCACCTATTTTTTTCAGGGCACTTTGTAACTGGGTATAGGGTGACTCCATCAACCCTTGAATATTTCGTTGACGTTTTTTAAGCACGGTGACATCTGTTAACGGACGGTGGATCCATCGTTGCAACAAACGACTGCCCATAGGCGTTGAGGTTTTATCAAGAATACTCGCGAGCGTGTTTTCAATACCACCAGATAAATTAAACGTTAGCTCTAAGTTACGCCGTGTGGCGGCGTCCATCACGACTGTGTCGTTGTGGGATTCAAGCACTATTCGGTCAATGTGGGGCAGGGCTGAGCGCTGGGTGTCTTTGATATATTGCATTACGCAACCTGCAGCACAAATACCGACTTGGTGGTTTTGCACGCCAAAACCAGATAGCTCATTGGTACCAAACTGGCTAGTAAGCTGGTTAGTGGCGGTTTGTAAATCGAACTCCCACTGCGGGCGACGGCGTAAACCCTTTCGCTGATTGATAAGATGACTGTAGGCAAAATCGTCAGGGTATAAAAGCTCGACAGGATTCGTGCGTTGTAACTCGGCAGCGAGAGCTTCCTCACCACTGAGCTCACATAGCGTAAAGCGACCGCTGGTTACATCTAAGGTGGCATACCCGAATATCAATTCTTGATTTGCTTTTTGCGTGGGGCAAAAAACTGCGGCTAATATACTGTCTTGTTTATCATTAAGGAGTGCCTCGTCTGATACTGTACCTGGGGTAACAATACGTTGCACTTTTCGCTCAACAGGCCCTTTGCTGGTTGCGGGGTCACCCACCTGTTCGACGATAGCGACTGACTGGCCCATTTTCACTAGTCGAGCCAAATAATTTTCTACCGCATGATAAGGAACGCCTGCCATAGGGATGGCATTGCCGCCTGATTTCCCCCTGGCAGTTAGGGAGATATCGAGTAGTTCGGCGGCTTTTTTAGCATCGTCAAAGAACAATTCATAAAAATCTCCCATGCGATAAAACAATAGAATATCAGGATGTTCAGCTTTAATTTTCAAATACTGCTGCATCATAGGCGTATGCTGCTGCAAAGATGAGGGATTAGCGTTTGTTGACGCTGCTGATGAATTTGTTTTTGGCATTCGCTACGGCACTCTTATCGGGATCGCGATGTAATTTTAACGCTTTGTTTAGTGATCATTGTTTGGCATGCTTATAGTATTCGCTGAATATTTTTCAGCGCGTCAAATAACCCTGTATGGATGTAAATTATGACAAACAATTCAATTCAATTGGCACAACAACTTGGTGAACATCTGCAGCGACTAGGCTGGAGTGTTACCTGTGCTGAGTCATGCACTGGAGGGGGCATAGGATACGCCATCACAAGTACATCTGGAAGCTCAAGCTGGTTTAAAAGTGGTTATATCACTTATTCAAACGAAGCAAAGCAAGTTATGTTGGGCGTGAGCGAGCAAACCTTAAACGAGCATGGCGCTGTGTCTCAAGCGGTGGTGCAACAGATGGCGGCGGGAGCGTCTAAAGCCGCTGGATCAAATGTTGCTGTGTCGGTCAGCGGAATTGCCGGGCCTGATGGCGGAAGTGTAGAAAAACCTGTCGGTACCGTTTGGTTCGGTTTTTCGGTAAATGGGGAGGTCACAACGTCTTGCCAGTGTTTTACGGGGGATCGGCATCAGGTGAGGGCCCGAGCTATTGAGTATGCACTGAATCAGTTAGTCATACATTGTAAAGCAGAGTCATTATCTTCGGGCGGGAAACGGTAAATTACTCCCACTGTAGCAAAGGAAGTAGGATTTAACCTTTCGCTATTATATTAGATAAAAAGGCGCTCTTTAAGCGTTAGCAATATTCAGATAAGGAGTTAATTTTGATCGCAACAGGCACTTTTGAGGTGGACTTAACACCACAAGAAGACGAGGCAGCGCCCGCTGGACGTATGGTAATTAATAAAACCTACCAAGGGGGTTTGGCAGGCAAAGGGCTAGGGCAAATGATCAGTAAGCGCACAGACAATGGTGTTGCAGTATATTTTGCAATTGAAGAGTTTGAAGGAACGCTCAAGGGCAGGGCTGGGACGTTTTCTTTATTGCATAATGGTAACATGTCAGCTGAAACACAATCTCTGAATATTTCAGTGTTGGAAGGTTCGGCCAGCGGCGATTTGGCTGGGTTAAAGGGCGCGATGCGGATCATCCAGCAAGACGGAAAACATAGTTACGAATTAGATTTTGAACTGTAGCTCGTTTCCTTTATTTAAATTTATTCAAAAATAATTGATGAGAAGCTAATGAAGCAAGTATTAGGTAGCTGTTTGTGCAATCGAGTGACGTACGCATGCGAAAATAATTTTAGTCAATTCCACTTATGCCATTGTACGCAATGTCAAAAGGCAACTGGCTCGGCATATGCGGCAAACCTGTTTACAGATGTTGACAATATTAAATGGCTCACTGGAGAGGCCCTCATCATGCGCTTTAACGTTGCTGGACGTAGCATTTCCAATGCGTTCTGTGGTGAATGTGGTAGCGCTGTACCTTATAAGTCTTTGTCTGGTAAAGCGTTGGTTGTGCCTGCTGGCAGCTTAGATTGTGAACCTAATATTCAACCTCAGAGTCAGATTTTTTATACTGAACGAGCTCCATGGTTTGACTCAGTTACAGTATGCAAGAAGTTCGATTCGATGCCTAAGTAACTAAATGCGTGAGCGGAAATTAGCACGTAAAAGATATACATAGACAAAACCTTAGACAGCATTGCAATAAAGGAACTTGAACACTAAAATTCAACGACTCTGCGATTACGACCCTGATGCTGTCTCACAGTGCTCGCAGCTTCTGTGCCTTGATAAGCTGTTACTCTATAAGCCGTACCTTTACATAAAGGTAAACTCATCCTTTGTTAATATTTTCATAAAGTGACTTGTAACTGTATGGTTGTACAGTATACTACGCCCATATAATTTCAATTATCTGTGTCGATTTAGACTTTAACCAAGTGTAAGTGCACGGGCTGAACCATAGGACATACTGATGGACGATAACAAAACTCGCGCGCTAACCGCCGCTCTTGGTCAAATCGAAAAGCAATTCGGTAAAGGCGCAATCATGCGCTTGGGTGACAACCAAGCAATGGATATTGAAGCGATTTCTACTGGGTCTCTTACTATAGATATCGCCTTAGGCATAGGCGGCTTACCGTGTGGACGTGTGGTTGAAATATACGGACCTGAATCATCAGGTAAAACCACGCTTACCTTACAAGCTATTGCTGAAGCGCAAAAAATGGGCAAAACTTGCGCGTTTGTTGATGCTGAGCATGCGCTTGATCCAATTTATGCTGGTAAGTTGGGTGTTAACATTGATGATTTGTTAGTGTCACAGCCGGACACTGGTGAACAAGCGTTAGAGATTTGTGACATGTTAGTTCGCTCAGGCGCAGTTGATGTGGTTGTAGTCGATTCTGTAGCGGCATTGACACCAAAAGCGGAAATCGAAGGCGACATGGGAGATTCACACGTTGGCTTGCAAGCCCGTTTGATGTCACAAGCCTTGCGTAAGCTAACGGGTAACATTAAGCGTTCGAACACCTTAGTCATATTCATTAACCAGATTCGTATGAAAATTGGTGTGATGTTTGGTTCACCTGAAACAACTACTGGTGGTAACGCACTTAAGTTTTACGCTTCAGTACGTTTAGATATTCGCCGTATCGGTGCGATTAAAGACGGTGATGAAGTAGTCGGTAATGAAACTCGGGTGAAAGTGGTTAAAAACAAAGTGGCTCCGCCATTTAAACAAGCTGAGTTCCAGATCATGTACGGTCAAGGGATCTGTAAAGAAGCCGAATTGATTGATTTAGGCGTTAAGCAGAAGCTTGTTGAGAAAGCGGGCGCTTGGTACAGCTACAATGGCGAACGCATCGGTCAGGGTAAAGCTAACGTGGTTAAATACCTTAAAGAGCATACCGAGATGTCTAACGACATTGAGCAAAAGCTGCGCGCTGAACTGCTATTAAAGAAAACCGTTAAAGCAGAAGAGCCTGCAAAAGCTGACGAAGAATAAGTAGAGCTTGTATTCAATAAAAACCGCCACTTGGCGGTTTTTATTATATTATTGATGTTGACAGAAAAATAATTCGATCAAACCTGCTTGGACACCTTGTTATAGTCTTTCGCCCAGCTCTCTGGGAATTTTCCCTGCAGAACGTAGGAGAAGCTGATGAGTTCGGCAATCACGTGGTATAGCTCTTCTGGTATTTCTTGACCTAAATCTAAACTCGCTAAAAATTCACTTAAGTACGGATCTTCATGGATCAACACGCCGCTTTCTTTCGCCAGCGTTATGATTTCATCTGCTAAGTCGCCGAACCCTTTTGCAACTACCTGAGGCGCATTTTTTTTATCACCTTCATGGTGTTTCAGTGCGACAGCACTTCTGGCTTTCGAGTTGTCTTTATTTGTATTATCGGTCACGGGATACCTATTTAAATTCGAATTAGCGTGACTAAACTTTAGTCTGCAGTAGGTGATAAGGTCGTTGACGTAACGTGTCAGGAATTTTTCCTAATTGGCACTGAGTTTTGGTGACTTCTATTCCTAACGCAGTCAGGCGTTTATTAAATAGAGGTAAGTAATTCATTACTTGGTGTTTGGTTTGCTCATTAGAAGTATAAAAGTCTAACTCTAGTGTACCTTGACGCAATTTGGCCTTGGTCAACAATTCCCCTAAATCACCAGCACTTAATTTCATGGTCAAATGCCAAATTCGATTGTTGTCGTTTGCATCCTCTTTCCCGTCTTCTCTTGAATCACTCTCACGCCTGACTAATAACTCGATATCTTGCAACTTATTGCCAAACGCAGAGGGCAAGGTGTAGTAAAAACTGTCTTGACCTTGCAGGAGTTGCTCGGCGTTGCCAATTTTACTACTTTGATGACCAGCAAATAAACGGCTTATTTCTCGCAAGATTTGATGCTTCTGTTCTAGCTGAGCAAACTCATTCAACCCCTTTGAACTGACTGGTGCGCTGCTATTCGTTTTGCCAGAACCCGCGCTCGATTCAGAACTAAAAAGAGAATTAATCCCTTTGGAAAGTTTCTCGCTTTGGTGAGGTTGGTTGCGCGCAAAGCGTGATGCCAGAGATATTTGAATTAACGTTACTAAGCCGCTGAGCATGCCTTGCCCTGAAACAGGGCTAACAATTTGCGTTGCACTTAAACTCAGTGCTTGGTTTGTTAATAGCTGACGTATTTGATTAGCGTCCTGCTCTTTACCTTGAGGTATATTTTGTTTTATTTGTTCCAGTACATGTTCTTTAAGACCTTTTACCCCTGGCTCCTCAATAAACTGCGTATCGTTTAGCGCACTGGCTATTCTGGTTAATGATTCACTGGGCTGCTCAGCTCTTGCTTGCACAACGCGCAATAACGAATGCAGCACTTCTATCGCTTGCGCTTTAACCTTCGGTGTCATTTGCGGGGCGACAATATTCGCTTTATCAACCTGTTCATTGTTTACTGAAGTCCCAGCTTGTCTGCCAATTGGTGGAGTTTTAGCCGTTGTGCTATCAGTAGAGTGTATTGCTGTGGATTTTGAAACGCTATCAGGCTTACTGCCATTGGATAGAATGGTACTGGCTGTCTCAGAGTTTATCGCCTTTGCAGTAGCTTGCTGATCGCCCGTTATGTTGTTCAGAAATTGATTTATTCCCTGGCGAAAGGATGAAGCAGCAGATCCTGCTAACTTTGAGATATGGCTTTGTGACCTATTTATTGGCTGGTGATTTGAAGGCAGCTCTAAATTTTTCCTATCTAGAGACTGATTTAACAAAGGATCTATGATAGGAGCGGCTGACCTTTGCGCGCTGTTGCTCGCAATAAGTAGTAGTGCTCTGTGTGTTTGCGCGTCGACGGGGACATTTAGTGTTTTTAACAGTGTTGCAATGCTGTCGATATTTTTTCCAGTTATCTGTATCTGGGCTGACGGTTTCGTGGTTACTGAATTCAGCTCATCGATATTTTGAATAACCGCCCCACCATCTTTATTTATCGCCAAATGTAATTTTGTTGCGATAGAGCTTTGTAACGCCGTCATTAATAGAGGATTGTTTTTAATATTCTGGGAAGTACTCACATTCGACTGTGAAGTATTTGCGCCGATATTCGCGTCGCGTATCAGGGGTGCTGTCGATGTCAGAGCGCGACCCAATGCCTTGCTATCAATTACTATTTGAGGCGAGTTTTGATTAAAGGGGAGAGTATTCTGTCGAGGTTGTAACGTATTGCCTTGCACTGGCGTCTTTGAGGCTGCATCAACAAGCATTTGTTTAAGCAGCGGCGAGATCTGATCATTAGTGACGTTGGTGATAATGCTTTGAGAACCAGTGTTAAGACTATTAAGTAAAATCTGCCACTGGTTGCCAACCGGTTTAAGCTGCACATTAAGTATTTCCCCATTTCTGAAAGGATTAGGGGCTGGGGAAGAGGTAGATAAACTTACACTGGAACTTTGCTGAGTAGCTGAGCTTGTAAACGTCAATGTTGTTAACTTAGCATCGATTGCGACGACTTGAGCTTGAGTGCTCAATAATGTCGGAGGAATGCGAGCAGCCTGTATTTGGCCAGGTGGTAAGCTTAAAACTCGTTCTAGTTGTTGACTGCTTATCGTTGCATTGGTTTGCTTGGCGCTTGTTGTTTGAGTGCTGGTAAATAGCAGAATTGGAGTGCTAGTCGCTTGTTGAGTGCCTACAGTGGGTCGAGTGCCTATAGCGGGTTGAGGCGCCGCTTTAGGCTGAGATTCGGTTGAGGGCTGAACTGATGACAATGAAGCTGCGGTGGATACTTGCGGCGTCGCCTTAGTAGAGGTTGCCGTGTTTGCAACATCAATGGTAACACTAACGTTATAGCGCAACTTCGGATCGAGTTGACCTTTAATCTCATTTGTTGCGAGCGCAACAGGCTGACCTTGCGCCGTCGAGCTGACCGTCACAAGGGCAGGTGATACTTGCTTAATGATAGCCTCAGAACTATGCCCACTGGTACTTGGCGCGACCTTAGCTGGGTGAGTAGCTTGCGTCGTCTGCGTTGAGGAAATAGGGGGGCTATCTGACATATATCGTTTATCGGCTGTTAGCGAATAATATTAATCTAAATGTAGCATGCTCTTATACCACTCCGCATCAATAAGTGCCGCATCAGAATGCGTCCAGCGGTTTAGATTAAGGTGTCACTATGCAGTAATGGTTGTTCCCTTTCAAATAGTGAAAACACAGAGCAAAAGCTGCTGTAGCATTCCTTTTAGGCGAGTTTTAAAAGGACTCACACATGTGTTGCATGACGTCGAAAGAGAACCAGTTGTCTTTTAATAAAGAGCGGCCAGTCATGCGCCTTGTTTAAGCCTTTTACACTATCGCTGAGTGATCGCTTATTAACGTGTAATGGTATTAATCCAAAACTGTAGGCTTAGCGCGTCTTTTAGTTTTGCAATAGCACGGGAATTATCAGCGTTTTTTCATTATGAACACACTATGGCTGATGCGTATCACCTAGGGGGCGCATTACTGCCGTTCATATTGTTATCAAAGCTCTGGCATTTTTATAAGAATCATTCTTTAGTACCCTAAAATGACAACTTTAGTACATGAATTGATACGACTTATTTGATTTTCTGAGTATTCCAGATTGTTGGGCTGTGGTATTATCGCGGCGTTTTTTTGTCTAACTATTTGTTTATCTAGGGACTGCTTTGCCGCTACTTTCTGCTCATCAATTATCTGTTTCAAAGCGCGATAGGTTGCTGTTTGATGAGATAAATATATCTGTTTCTGCGGGTGATTTGATGTATGTCAAGGGGCCAAATGGTGCGGGCAAAACAAGTCTATTGAGAGTATTAACCGGATTAGTAAACGCTGACAGCGGCTCGGTTGCGTACCGCGGGCAAAACATTATGCAAAATCGTGAGGCTTACCAAAGTGACTTACTCTATTTTGGTCATGCTTTGGGCATAAATCGCAGTTTAAATCCACTTGAGAATTTAATGTATTGGTGTTGCCAACACAATGTAATGACCAGTGAAAACGCAATATACAATGTATTGGGTGTACTAGGGTTAGTGGGTTTAGAAGATGTGCGGGTAAGTAATTTATCGGCAGGGCAGCAAAGGCGTGTTGCATTAGCGAGATTTTGGTTAAAAACCACTGCCACCGTATGGATATTAGATGAACCATTCACTGCACTAGACGTACAAGGGATTGCGCTGTTAAACGCTCGAATTATTCAGCATTTGCAGCAAGATGGGTGTGTGGTCATGACATCTCATCAAGCGTTAGAGGTGGATTACCCAACAAAAGAGTTACAGTTGGAATATCGCATATGAGCATTGCATTAAAAGCGATATTCTCACGCGATTTGGCTTTAGCCTATCGCCAGCGTTCAGAGCTGATGCAGCCAATGATGTTTTTCATTTTGGTAATAAGTTTGTTTCCGTTAGGCATAGGGCCAAACCCAGCTACATTGCAAAAGGTTGGGCCTGGTGTGATATGGGTTGCAGCGATCTTGTCATCATTGCTGGGTATGGAGCGTTTGTTTAAAGATGATTATAATGATGGTTCACTTGAGCAAATAATGTTGTCGGCGACGCCGCTGCCGTTTGTGGTGCTGGTTAAAGTGTTTACCCATTGGCTCACCAGTATCGTACCGCTTTTGTTGTTATCACCTCTTTTGGCGCTTTTTTTAAATTTAACTGAATCTATGTATTGGGCGTTGTTAAGTACACTTTTATTGGGTACGCCTTTATTGAGTTTAGTGGGCGCCATTGCCGTCGGATTAACCCTAGGGCTTAATCGAGGGGGCGTGTTATTAGCACTGCTGCTGTTGCCGGTGTTTATTCCATTATTGATTTTTGCTACTGCAGCGGTAGAAGCTGCGTCATTACAATTACCGTATACGGCCCAATTAGCCATTATTGGTGCAATGTTATTAATCTCCTTGGCTTTGGCGCCCTTCGCTATTGCCTACGCATTACGAGTGAGTCAAAACTGATGTGGAAATGGTTACATCCTTATGCGAAAACCCAAAATGCATACCAGCTATGTGAGCGCTTACTCCCTTGGTTTGTCACTTCATCGCTTATCTCTTTTAGCGTTGGGATGATATGGGGCCTTGCTTTTGCTCCCTCTGATTACCAGCAAGGGGATTCCTTTCGCATAATCTATATTCACGTGCCTAGCGCGATCTTATCGATGGGTGCATACAGTGCGATGGCGATTTCAGCTTTTATCGGTTTAGTCTGGCAGGTGCGTACCGCATTTATGGCCATGATAGCGCTCGCGCCAATTGGTGCAGTGGTAACCTTTATCGCATTGTTCACCGGCGCTGCTTGGGGGAAACCCATGTGGGGCACTTGGTGGGTGTGGGATGCGCGCTTAACCTCTGAGTTGATTTTGTTATTTTTGTACTTAGGCGTTATTTCCTTGTATGCCTCATTTGAGGATAAGCAGCAAGCAGGCAAAGCCGCAGGTGTGATGGCACTGGTAGGCGTAATCAATTTGCCGATTATTCATTTTTCCGTGGAATGGTGGAATACCTTACACCAGGGCGCGAGTATCACTAAATTCGATAAGCCATCCGTAGCGCCTGAAATGCTCTGGCCTTTGTTGATCAGCATCGTGGGACTGGCTTTGGTGATGGGCGCAATATTTATTCGACGTTTACAGAACGAAATATTACGTCGTGAGCTGCATCGCCCTTGGGTTCAATCGTTAGTTACTGAAACGAAGAGGAAGTAAGGCATGCAATTTGAAAGTGTCAGTGCATTTTTAGATATGGGCGGCTACGGATTCTACGTGTGGCTGTCTTTCGGCGTTAGTTTATTGGCTCTCGCTATTCTCGCTTTTGATGCAGTTCGCCAAAAAAAGCAATTGTTTAATGCCGTAGAAAAAGAGCAGGCCCGAAAAACACGTATTAAAGCGGCGAAGGCTACTGCAGCAGCGCAAGCGTCGCTACAAAACGAGGAAGAAAAAAAATGAATCCTAGACGTCAAAAACGCCTGATAGTGATATCCGCTATCGTATTGGTAATCGGCGCAGCAATTGGCTTAATGCTTTATGCCCTGAGTCAAAACATTGATCTGTTTTACACACCTTCGGAAGTTATCGACGGCAAGCAAATAGGCCAAGTAACAGAAGTTCCTCAAGTGGGGCAGCGTTTGCGTATCGGAGGCATGGTCGTTCCCGGTTCGGTTAAGCGTGACAACGAAAGTTTAGCGGTGAGTTTTGATTTAATCGACACAGGTCCAATCGTGACAGTGAGCTACCAAGGTTTACTACCAGATTTGTTCCGTGAAGGTCAGGGCATCGTCGCCACGGGCGTTTTAACCGCCGAAAATCACATTGAAGCACATGAAGTGCTGGCTAAGCACGACGAAGAATACATGCCACCTGAGTTAGCAGAAAAAATGAAAGGCATCAAACATGTGAAGCCAGAGCAGGCTTACTCAACGCCAAAGGTGAGTGGCTGATATGGTGGCTGAATTAGGTAATATTTCACTGGTCTTAGCGTTACTCATGGCTATATCACTCGCTATTTATCCTTTGTGGGGCGCACAAAAAGACCACTTAAAACTGATGCAAATGGCCAAACCGCTGGCCATCGGTATGTTTGCGTTTACCCTAGTTGCGTATATTTGTTTAACGTGGGCATTTGTACACGACGATTTCAGCTTGGCGTACGTGGCGAGCACCTCTAACAGTACCTTGCCGCTTGTGTATAAATACACTGCCGTATGGGGCGGGCATGAAGGCTCATTCTTGCTGTGGGTAATGATCTTTTCGATTTGGACCGTCGCTGTCGCGTTGTTTAGTAAAGCGATAGAGCTGAAAATGGTGGCTCGCGTTTTGTCTATTCTTGGCATGGTAGCGATTGGTTTCTACTTGTTTATGTTGCTTACATCGAATCCATTTGATGTATTACTCCCGTTTTATCCTGTTGATGGGCGTGATCTAAACCCGCTTCTTCAAGACTTCGGCATGATAATTCATCCGCCTATGCTGTACATGGGGTATGTTGGGTTTTCTGTGGCTTTCGCTTTCGCCTTAGCCGCATTGATTTCTGGTCAGTTAGATTCAACGTGGGCCCGTTGGTCTCGCCCTTGGACTATTGCTGCATGGTCATTTCTCACCGTAGGGATCGCCCTAGGTAGTTGGTGGGCTTATTATGAACTTGGCTGGGGCGGTTGGTGGTTTTGGGATCCTGTTGAAAACGCCTCATTTATGCCGTGGCTCGTAGGTACCGCGTTAATGCACAGCTTAGCGGTAACCGAGAAGCGCAAAGTGTTTAAATCATGGACTGTTTTACTGGCTATTGCTGCGTTCTCGTTAAGCCTACTTGGTACATTTTTAGTGCGCTCGGGTATTTTGGTGTCTGTGCACTCTTTTGCCAGTGACCCAAGTCGAGGTCTCTTTATTTTAGGTTTACTTGTTGTGGTGATTGGCGGATCTCTTTTACTGTTCGCAATCCGTGCACCACAACTTAAAGGCGCAGGACGTTACAAATTATTCTCCCGTGAGGTGATGCTCGCTGGAAACAACGTCTTTCTGACCGCGGCCTGCTTGGTGGTGTTATTAGGAACACTTTTACCATTAGTGCACAAAGAGTTAGGTCTGGGGTCTATTTCTATTGGCGCGCCTTTCTTTAACCAAATGTTTAGCTATTTGATTGTGCCCTTTGTATTACTGATGGGCATCGGGCCATTGTCACGCTGGAAGAATCAGGCTCCCTCGGCGCTGTATAAACAGTTATTGCTCGCGTTTGGACTGAGCTTGTCCGCTGCTATCTTGGTGACTGCGAATTTTGAGCAGACATCCTATATGGCGGCGTTAGGCATGGTTATGGGATTCTGGATCGTGGTCACTACGATCATGGAAATACACCAGCGAATTAATGCTGATAAAAAACTGTCACAACAACCGATTTTCTCGGCCTTGGCTAAACTGACGCCTAGCCATTGGGGCATGGTGGTCGGCCACTTGGGCTTCGCTGTCAGTATTATTGGTATCACTTTAGTAAGTAACTATAACCAAGAAAAACACGTGCGTATGGCGTATGGCGAAACCGTCCAACTCATGGGTTATGACTTTACCTTTAAGGGTGTAAGTAATGTTAAAGGGCCTAATTACACTGGCTATCAAGCGCATGTAGTGGCGAAACAAGACGGTGAAGTAGTCGCTAGCCTGGAAGCTGAAAAACGGATTTATACCGTGCAGCGCAATGTGATGACAGAGGCAGGAATTGATTCAAATATTCACCGCGACTTGTTTGTCGCACTTGGCGAGCAACTTGACGATGGCGATTGGGCTTTGCGCATCTACGTAAAACCGTTTGTAAATTGGATTTGGGCCGGCGCTTTCATCATGGGATTTGGTGGCATTTTGTCTATCTCAGATAAGCGTTATCGCATGCAGAAACTAGCTAGCAAGAAAGTTGCTAAAGACCAAACAAAACTGAACGCGCCACAGGTGCCAGCTTCTCAAGATGCAGTGGAGTCTCAATCATGAGAAAGATTTCGTTATTCGTATTGCCTTTAATTCTGTTTGTGGGCTTAGCGATATTTTTATTTCAAGGGTTGTTTAGTAACCCAAGAGAGCACGAATCAACCTTGTTGAACAAACCCGTTCCGAGTTTTGTATTGCCTGATCTAATGGATACCGATTTAACCTACACCACAGAAGTGTTTGTGGGCAAGGTAACCCTGCTTAACGTGTGGGGCGTGTGGTGCGTTACCTGCGCTGTGGAAATTCCGTTTTTAGAACAGTTAAAAAACGAGGGTAAACACATAGTCGGTTTGTATTACGATCAGGATATTGACCCAGATTTTGGCATTAAAACCGTCGAAAGAGTGCAGCAAGAAGTTGAGCAGAAACTTGGTCAATTAGGTGATCCTTACGCCTACAATATTTTTGATGTAAAGCGTGACCTATCATTAGATTTAGGTGTTACGGGTGCTCCTGAGACTTTCTTAATCGACAAACAAGGTAAAGTGCGTTTACACCACATTGGCGATATTAACCCTAGAGTGTGGCAGAACAAGTTTGAGTCTGTATATCAGGAGTTGATTGCTGAATGATACGTTTTAAATTTCTTATCTTGGCACTGTTCACTGTGCTAAGTACCTCAATCTTTGCCAGTGAAGAAACCTACCAGTTTGAAACCGATGCGCAAAGTGCGTTGTTCTTTGAATTAACCAAAGAGCTGCGCTGTCCTATGTGTCAAAACCAAAATATCGCGGATTCAGACGCCATGATTGCTGCTGACCTGCGCCGTAAGGTGTATCAGCTAGTCAATGAAGGGCAATCTCGCGAGCAAATTATTGATTATATGAAGCAGCGTTATGGCGACTTTGTTTATTATCAGCCGCCTGTGAACGCCACTACGGTTTGGTTATGGTTATTGCCGGCGTTTTTTGTCTGTTTCGGCATTGTTTTTGTTGTGCGCAGTCGCCAGCAAAAGCCAGTAAGCCAAGATGAGAATAAGCTGCAAGCCGCGGAAAAGTTGCTGGAGGAAGATAAGTGAGCGTATTTTGGATAACGGGGATCGTTTTGTTACTCGTAGCGGCGGGTTTCGTTGTATTTCCCTGGTTAGTAGAAGGGCGAAAACGCCAAGATACATTGACTAATACCCGTTTAATTCGGCAACGCTTGATTGAGCTGGAACGGGAAGAGCACGAAGGCTTGCTAAGTCATGAAGACCGATTAGAAACAGAGAAAGATCTGAAAATTGCTTTACTCGACGAGCAAGACTCACAGGCTCAGAATGCTACCTCCGCTCGCGGTGTATTGCTTATTGGTGGTTTGCTAAGTGTGGTCACAGTCGCTGTATTGTACTTTCAGGTGAACAATGTATCAGCATTGAATAACTGGCAAGATGCCAAAGCACAGCTACCGGAATTGGCTGAGCGCATTGTGACGCAAGGTGACGCCTCAGTCACCGAAGAAGATCTGCAGCAGTTCGCGCTGGGGTTAAGAACTAAGCTTACTAGCAGTGAAAATGATGCCATAGGTTGGACGCTACTTGGCCGTGTATATGTGGCTACTAATCGTGTTGAAAGCGCGATGGATGCCTTTGAGCGAGCACTTGCAATTGAACCTGACAATGTCGAAACGCTAGCCAGTTACAGCCAAATGCTATTAATGGTGAATCAAGAAAGTTATCTCGCACAGGCAAAAGTGTATTTGAATCGCATATTACAGTTGGATCCACAAAACACCGGGGCATTGGGTATGTTGGCGATGGCGGCTACCCAACAAGGTGACAAAGAACTAGCAATTGAAACCTGGCAGCGATTAAAAGCATTTGTGCCTAAAGAGGCGCCGATATATCAATCAATCGAAGCGCAAATAGCCCAGTTACAAGGGAATGCCGCAGTCACACCGGAATCGCTGATTAAACAAGAGCCTTTAGCGGGTGTGGTGCCATCAGCAGATAAAAACTCTTCAGCAGCAGAGCCTGATAGCGTGCCTGTAATGGTGAGTGTTAACGTTACCCTAGATAAGCCACTGACTGGTAAAATACCGCAAGACGGCTTTTTGTTTGTTTATGCCCAAGATGCAAATGGTGGCAGCAAAATGCCAGCAGCAGTGGTGAAAATGCCTATGGGCGAATTACCCATTACGGTGGAATTGTCAGATGCGAACGCTGTAATGCCTACGCTAACCTTGTCGCAATTATCAAAGGTGCGGTTAGTGGCTAAAATATCTCAGTCTGGCAATGTCATGAAAACAAGCGGTGATTTACAAGGAACGTTAGAGATAACACTTAATAAATCGAAAAACGAACAATACACGATATTAATCAATGAGGAATTACCGTGAATAAACTAAAAATAGGCTCGCTATTTTTTGTGTTATTGACCTTGGGCGGCTGTGCGTCAAGTAACAGCGCAGACGAACAAGCGCAGGAATATAACGACCCGAAAGATCCGTTTGAATCCGTTAACCGTACCTTTTGGGATTTTAACTACGACATTCTTGATAACTACGTGCTACGGCCAGTAACCGTGGTTTATGTTGATTACACGCCGCAATTTGCTCGTACTGGGTTATTCAACGCGGCGCTGAATCTTGAAGAGCCTTCCAACTCTTTGAACAACTTATTGCAAGGCAAGCCTGATGGCATGTTAATCAGTATTGGCCGTTTCTTGTTAAATTCGACTGTAGGGCTTTTGGGTACGATAGATGTAGCAACCGAATTAGGTCTTGTTCGCAATGAAGAAGAGTTTGGTGAAACATTAGGTAAGTGGGGCGTTGGGACAGGCCCTTACTTGATGATACCTGCCTTAGGACCTAACGACATCCGAAGTGGAGTAGGGGACATTGTAGATACTTCCTATACCCCGCTAGATGCGCTTAACTTTTACTTTTCTGCTTTTAGAACGGGTATTAAAGTACTTGAGAGTCGTGCGACGTTGATGTCTCAAGAGCAGCAGCTTGAGCAATCTGCCGATCCTTACAGCTTCGTTAAAAATGCATATTTCCAAAACTTAGAGTTTAAAGTAAAAGACGGCCAAGTGGAAAAAACACAAGAAGAAGAAGCCCTTGAAGATGATATTGATGCGTACTTGAATAGCCTTGAATAGTGGGTAATCCTAAGTAAATAGAATCGCCATGGTAAGCATCAAAAAAAAGCCCGATTAACTTAGGTTAATTGGGCTTTTTTTGTTTTCCAGGAATTGGTTTAGCTTCTACAACTGAATGCTGAAATTTACTTATAACCGTTCGGATTATTCGATTGCCAATTCCAAGAATCGCGGCACATATCGGCCAACCCTTTTTCTGCCTTCCAGCCTAAAGCTTCGCTGGCAAGTTTTGGGTCCGCATAGCAAGCTGCTACGTCACCTTCACGGCGAGGTACGAATTTATAAGCAATGGTTTGCCCGCTTTGCTTTTCAAACTCTTTCACCATGTCGACTACGCTATAGCCTTGGCCCGTACCTAAGTTGTAAGTCACTAAGCCAACATCACTTTGTAGCTTGTCTAGCGCCTTAAGATGGCCAGCGGCTAAATCTTCTACGTGAATGTAATCACGTACCCCAGTGCCATCAGGTGTGTCGTAGTCATTACCGAAAACTGACAGGAATTCACGTTTACCTGTCGCCACTTGGGTGATAAACGGCATCAAATTGTTAGGAATACCGTTTGGATCTTCCCCTATACGCCCTGAAGGATGCGCCCCTGCTGGATTGAAGTAACGCAGCACAGCAATGTTCCAACTGTTGTCAGACTTATACAAATCCCGCAATACCAATTCCACCATTAACTTGGATTGACCGTATGGGTTCGTAGGTTGCCCAGTGGGTAATCCTTCATGCAGAGGTAATTCAACGGGATCGCCATAAACCGTAGCAGAAGAGCTAAAGACCAAGCTTTTCACATTGTGCTTAGCCATAGATTCACATAACACCAGGGTACCGTAAACGTTGTTATCGTAATACATCAATGGCTTTTCAACCGATTCACCGACCGCTTTTAGCCCAGCAAAGTGTATAACCGAATCAATGCTGTGAGAGGTAAATAGCGTATCGAGCACATTGGCATCACGAATATCCCCCTCTACAAACGTTACTTGCTTGCCGGTTAGCTCTTCTACGCGAGCTAACGCCTCTTTTGAAGAGTTACATAGGTTATCGAGAACAACGACCTTATCGTTGTTTTCCAGCAATTGTAAAACCGTGTGGCTGCCAATGTAGCCAGCGCCGCCTGTTACTAAAATTGTTTGCATCGGGTTACTCTCCTTGGTGGTCAATTTGGGGAATGTATTTCGCGCACAGACTATATTGTATTGGTCTAAGCACTAAGGGGTAAAGGGCAGCTACCAGTGCCGCCCAAAGCAGTGAATACCAGCTTTCAGTGCTTCTAAATATTAGGATGAATATAGGCAAGAGCACCGCTAACTTTAAAACGTTGAGCAGGAGCTTTTCAGGTCCTGTTAGTTTATTTTGAGCAATTTGAATGGCGGCTAACCGCTCAGTCAACGGCAAATGGGTAATACTCGGAATGTCTCTAGACGAAAAATAGATTTTCATTTCACTCTTGCTTATCTAAAAGAAACGCCTAGCTGAAGTTAAACAGGTAGGCGCTATTTATAGTATTATATTATTAATCAATTCGCCACTGGCGAACCACGTTTGTTAGCTGGCTCGTTGACCAGCTCTGCATCCATTATGCTCGCTTGTTCTCAGCAAGCTTTTCCCATGCTTTGGTTTTAAAGCTCAGCAAGAAAATGACAATACCGATGGCAATGGTGAATAAACTAATTTGCAAATACAGGTTAGGCATATCTTCTACTTTATTCGGATCGAAGTTACCTGCCAACAGACCGGCTATGACGTTCCCGATTGAATAAGTTAATACGAAAACACCCATCATTTGACCAGCAAAACGCTTAGGAGAAAGCTTACTTACGGCAGCTAATGCAACAGGGCTTAAGCATAATTCACCTACGGTATGTAAGAAGTAAGTAGCGACTAACCAATAGGGTGCAACGCGCAAGCCCGTCGCAGCAGCTTGGGCTGCAAAGAACATGACCAAGAAACCCGTTGCCATAATAATTAAGCCGACAGCACATTTAAGGCCGTATGATGGCGTCAGCATGCGCTTGGCTAGGTTTATCCATAAAGCCGCGAAAAACGGTGATAAAATAATGATGAAGAACGAGTTAGCGGATTGGAACCAAGCTGTTGGGATCTCGAAATCGCCTAACATACGCTCAGTATAATCACGGCCAAACAAGTTTAGCGACGAGCCTGCTTGCTCAAAGCCGGTCCAAAAAAAGATAGAGGCTAAGCATACCAAGAAAAGCGCACCTAAGCTGCGTTTCTCATTTGCATCCAAATTACCAAAAAAGAACACACCGGCATAATAAGCCAAGAACACCACAGTAATTGCAATAGCCACGTACTGCGCCATGGTAACAGGGTCAAAACTAAGCTGACCGCTGATCATCAAATACGTTACAACGGCTAATCCGATCATGGCAACAGCAATGACTTGCCAAGAACGCTTAGTGGCGGTCGCAGACATCGCCACCATAGGTTGTGCACCAGCGCCGTCTAATTTGTGAATGGTCATGCGATATTGAATTAAGCCAATACCCATACCAATGGCTGCTGCACCAAAAGCCCAATGCCAGCCCATTTCAACCTGCAGGTAACCACATACGATGTAACCAATGATTGAACCTAGGTTGATACCTAGATAATAAAGTGTGTACCCACTATCACGACGATCGTCGTCATCTGCATACAGTTGACCGACCATAGCGCCGATATTTGGCTTAAGTAAGCCTGTGCCTAAGACGACTAACACTAAGCCAACGAAGAAGGTTGAGTTGTTAGGAATCGCCAACACTATGTGACCACACATGATGATCACACCGCCGTACCAAACAGCTCGCTGTCCGCCAATTAGGCGATCGGCTATCCAGCCGCCGGGCAAACCCATAAAATAAACTGCGCCGGTGTATAAGCCGTAAATCGCAGTAGCGGATGCTACCGTAATCACTAAACCGCCTTCTTGAATACTGGCGGTCATGAAGAGTACTAATAATGCGCGCATGCCGTAGTAGCTCATGCGCTCCCACATCTCGGTGAAGAATAGGGTAGAAAGGCCCCCTGGTTGGCCTAAAAAATCTTTTGTTTTTGTTGTCATAATACCTGCCGTAAACCCAGTTAGCGTCTTTATTTTAAAAAAGAAACACGAATGAAGATGCTAAAAGTCTGGTTATGATTATTGTTTTTGCCGACTACTCTAACGGTAGTTAACGATTTTCAGCCACGTTTATACTAGAGCCAAGGGATGAAGACAAGAAAGGCGCTAAAAACGAGATGAAATTCTTAAGAATTGATTTCGGTACTGTATTATCCATATATTATTTTTCACCAGAAGAGGCATATACCTATTTATCTTTAAGAAGGTTGTGATGTATGGGCTTGGCGACACCTCGTGGCGCTTTTTCGAGTATTTGAGCAATAAAAAACCGAGTACAAATTTTAACGTTTAAATGCTGGTAAACACGGTTGTTCATTTGCTAACATACTGCAGCATTTCAACCGTGGGTTACGATTAATAGTGTTCTTAGTCAATCCCACTTTAGATTAAGCAATATTTCTGCCTTATCATTATTGTATTTCGTAGAAAGGTGTTGTTGAGGTTTAGTTTGAATAAGTGTTTTCGGCAATACTTTGAAAAGGAATATCAAGCGGTATGTTAGCTCATCTGGAATTTTTTCCAATTTTTACGGCATTCTTTGTCGCTTTCATTTTACTTATCGTTATGACCCCTATGGCGCATCACTTGGGTTTGGTTGACGAACCAAATCAGCGCAAACATCATGGTGATACTGTGCCACTTACCGGTGGTGTGGCTATTTTTATGGCGGTGCTTATCGCGAGTTTCGTAACTGACGTCTGGCTGAAAAATGGGGCACAGTTTTTTACTGCGGCAGCATTCATTGTTTTACTTGGCATGCTAGACGACAGGTTTGATTTAAGTCCCAAAGGCCGATTACTTTGCCAGTTTGCTGTCGCGGCTATAATGGCGTGGAGTGCGCAGAATCATATAAGCTCAGTGGGCGATATATTAGGAACAGGAAGTTCAGATTTAGGGATGTTTGGCTATTTCTTCACGCTTATTTGTGTTGTGGGGGTTATTAATGCTTTTAATATGATCGATGGGATTGATGGGCTGGCAGGTGGAATGAGCCTAGTTGTATTAAGTGGCGTCGTCTTCTTACTGATATTCTCAAATAACAGCAGTGCCATTATGGGACCAATGCTTATTATCGCCGCGATTGTTCCTTTCCTTGCATTCAACCTCAGCTGGAAAGGCTTTAAAGGCAATAAGATATTTATGGGGGACAGTGGAAGTATGTTCGTTGGGTTAACCATAGTATGGTTAATGGTTGATTATACGCAGGGAAGTAGCCCGGCTATGCGCCCCATTACAGCGGTTTGGATTATTGGTCTACCGTTGATGGATATGGCGGCAATCATGTACCGTCGAGCACGTAAAGGGCAATCGATGTTACGCCCCGATCGTCAACACCTACACAATATTTTTATGCGAGCAGGACTTTCATCTCGCCGAGCACTAGCGGCTATTTTATTGCTTGGTTGTGGTTATGCAGCTATCGGTATCCTAGGTGAAATGTTTAATGTGGCCGAGTCGGTGATGTTCGGTAGTTTTATCCTATTATTGTTCGTCTACAGTTTTGTAATTCAAAATATTTGGACAATTCTACGCTTTGTCCGTGATCGGAACACTAATTAACCCAGTGGACTAAATACATCACTGTGTTTACCACTTTAGCCAAGTCGTTTTACTAATGCGTTGCTTCGCGTTAGTCTTCATTCACTAAATTTCAGACCAATGTGTATATGAATAAATATTGTTATTTACTGGCAAGCGTAGTTTTTTTTCAAGGGTGCTCAAGCATTAATCAGCCAACTGCCAGTAGGCCGCTCGTGGAGCACTCTTATATTGGCGAATCACGCCCTGAAAGTGATGATATGCAAATAGTGCTATCACGCAAAGCAGAAGGTGACAGCTTTAGAGCAAAAAATGAAACCGGTGTGGTCGGGGCTGAGTTTTTTTCTGCTAGCGGATTTCGTTGCAAAAAAGTAACTTTCTCCGACAGCGGTCCACTAGTGTTTTGCCTAAATGAATTAAAACAATGGTACAAAGTTAGGCCGGTTATATCGCAATATAATGAAAATCCGAGTAGAGCAGCAAAATGAAGAAATTCTCTAACTTTTTATCAATTAGCCTTGCGACTATATCACTAGTATTCATTGTTACAGCAAGCGCTCAGCAAAATATTTCCGAAGAACAGTTACGCCAAGCCCAAGTGGCTGCTGGGGCCAATCAACAAGTCGATATATCTCAATATATACAGTCAAGTGGTAATAGTACTGGTAGAGGTTCACAAGTTAATCTACCTAATCGTAGCGTCTCGTCGGTTTCCTCTCTCCAGGAAAAAAGTCTACCCCCTCCTTATGGCGCAAATTTATTTGACGGCGGTTTCGAATCCGAGCGAAGTGATGGACTGAACAGTGCTTATTTAGTGGCACCAGGTGACAAGTTATCTATTCAAATGTGGGGGGCGGTAACCCGCTCTGACGTTATTACAGTGGATAATCAAGGGAATCTTTTTATTCCAGATGTAGGGCCAATCAAAGTCAAGGATGTTTCTGCCAGTCAAATCAATAATGTCGTCACTCGAAAGATTAAGTCTATTTATACAAATAATGTGAATGTCTATGTCAACCTATTAACCGCCACGCCTATCAGTGTATTTGTCGCAGGGCCTGTCAGCAGACCTGGCCAATATGCGGGGTTAGCATCTGACTCTCTGTTATTTTTCCTTAAGAGAGCCGGTGGTATTGATTCGTATCGGGGCAGCTACCGCAGTATTAAAGTGTTGCGTAATGATCGCGTCATTATTGAATACGATCTTTACGATTTTTTGAAACAGGGGAAACTAGAGGCTTTTTCTTTTAAAGATGAGGATGTCATTTTTGTAGAAGAACAAGGGCCTATGGTGACTGTTGAAGGTGCGGCAAGGTACCCGTTTAGATTTGAACTGAAAGATGAAAAAGCACAGGGGCGAGACCTTATGTATTACGCCCGCCCTTTAAGTAAGTCGAGCCATGTCGCTGTGACGGGTAATCGAGAAAATGGATTCGTGTCGGTTTACTTACCCATTGATAACTTTTCTCAGTTTGCTATGTCTGATGGTGATACTGTCTTGTTTAATGATGATATTCGACCTCAGGTCATCAGTGTACAAATTTCGGGAAGTTATGAAGGACCGTCGTTTTATACCGTAGAGAAAGATACTCGTCTGTTAGACTTACTTAGTCATATTGAAGTTGATCCTAAACAAGCGAATTATGGTGCGATTTACATAAAGCGGCAAAGTGTAGTGCAGCAACAAAAAGCACTTCTCGAAGAGTCACTACAACGTTTAGAACGTAGTATTTTCACTGCGCCCGCTTCTAGCAGCGGCGAAGCTGGGATCAGAGCACAAGAAGCGCAGTTAGTAACTCAGTTTGTGGCTAGAGCGCGCAGCGTTGTCCCTCTCGGCAAAGTCATCGTTTCGGAAAATGGTAAAGTTGCCAACATACGTCTTGAGCAAGGTGACGAGATTGTCATCCCAGCACAAACCGACCTTATCCAAGTGTCGGGCGAGGTCTTAATGCCTCAAGCCATCGTATACAATCCCAATGCAACGTTAACTGATTATGTAGCTTGGTCGGGAGGTTTTAGTGACAGAGCCGATGATGAACGTATAGCAATTGTGCACGCGAATGGTTTAACTGATTTTATGGCAAGTGACAATGAGATATGGTTCAGCGAAGAGCGCAAAAATAAGCTAGCGCCTGGGGATCAAATTTTAGTACTGCCAAAAGTAGACACTAAATTAATGCAAACTATAAAAGACGTGACTCAGATTGTATATCAAATTGCTATTGCCGCTAATGTAGCCAGAGATTAATGAGC